>NZ_CAJMZJ010000004.1:0-492074 GCF_905220295.1 Paraburkholderia sp. J76 | reverse complement strand
AGTCGTCCTCGATGCAGCCGCCCGAAACGGAGCCGACCACGTGGCCGTCGCCTCTTACCACGAGCATGGCGCCCTCGGGGCGCGGCGACGAGCCCCACGTTTTCACCACCGTCACCAGCAGCGCGCGATGGCCTGCGTCGAGCCAGCGCACGCTGGATTTCAGGACTTCGAGATCCACGCTGTCCATGCTCCTGGTTTCCTCGCTTTACTGCCGCAGCTTGCGCACTTGTTGCGCACTCACGTCGGGCGACTGGCCGCCCCATTGCGCGCGCAAATAACTCGCGAGCTGGGCGATTTCGTCGTCGCTCAGCGTTTTCGCAAACCCCGGCATGTCCTGCATCCGCTCAAAGCCCGGAAACGCCTGGGCCTCGATGCCGTCGAGCACACTGACGACGAGGTTGTGCGGATCGTGCTCGCGTAGCGTCGAATTCCCGCGCATCGCAACGGCGACGTGCGGCTTGCCCTCGCCTTCGGCTCCATGACAACCCGCGCAAACCGCCAGATAGATGCCGCGGCCTGCCGCGAGATTGTCCGCGCTCGCCGACATCTGCGCCGGCACGGATTGCGCGGCAGGCGGCGAGTCGCCGAGCAGATAGACCGAGAGCGCTCGCAGATCGTCGCGCGACAGGTATTGCGTGCTCAGTTGCACGACGGAATGCATTTCGCCGAACGCCGACCCTTGCGGCGCCACGCCGCTCGCGAAGTATGTCTGCAGATCCGCGGCGGTCCAGCCGCGTTGCGCGAGCGCCGCCGGCGTGATATCGGGCGCCGTGATGCGGCCAATCGCGCCGCCCGACAGCGCCTGTGCGCCGTCGAGCTGGCCGGCCGCGCCGCGCGGCGTGTGGCATTCCGCGCAATGACCGAGCGCGGTCGCGAGGTAGCGGCCCCGGCTCCAGTCCGCCGAGTGGCCCTGCGAGGCATCCGGCATCGCATCCTTCAGGAACAGCAGTTTCCAGAACCACACGCCGAAACGCAGATTGAACGGGAACGATAGTTCGTGATCCTTATCAGTAACGGGAGCCGGCGCGCGCGACATCAGGAAGGCATAGATCGCGTCGCTGTCTTCGCGCGACATCGAGCGATACGACGTATAGGGCATCGCCGGATATAGCTGTCCGTTCGGCGAAACGCCATCGTGTAGCGCGCGATAGAAGTCGTCCGCGCTCCATTTACCGATGCCATGCTCCTTGTCCGGCGTGATGTTCGTGCCATAGAACGTGCCGAACGCCGATTGCAGCCTCACGCCGCCCGCATAGGGCGCGCCGTCGGGCCGCGTATGGCACGCGGCGCAATCCGCCGCGCGCGCAAGATAACGGCCGCGCGCAATCTGCTCCGCATCGGCGTTTTGCATCTGGCTCTGTGCCGTGGCGTCGGTCTTGTGCGCGCCGCCGTCGCCGCATGCGCTCAACGAGAGCCCGGCGAGCGCGAGCATTGCGCCGGCAAGAATCGACGCCGTGATTCGACTCTTCATGCGCCACCCTTCACGAGACCGGGCGTATTCAGCACGAGGTCCTTCACGGCCTCGTAATAGCGCACGTAACCGGTGCAACGGCAAATATGATCGTTGAGCGCCGCGGTAATCGTTTCCTCCACCTGGCCGCGCTCCACGGGCTCTTTCTGCAGCTTTTCGATCAACACCGTCGTTGCATTGACGAAGCCCGGCGTGCAGTAGCCGCACTGAAAACTGAAGTGTTCGAGAAACTTCTGCTGAACCGGCGAGAGCGCCACGACCTCGCCGTGCTCTCCGCGTTGCGCGTGGCCCTCGATGGTGCGGATCTTCTTGCCGTCGAAGAAATGCGCGGCGGTAATGCAGGAGCGCACTTCTTCGCTCGTGCCATCGGGCTTGTCGAGAATGACGACGCAGGCGTGGCACACGCCCTGCCCGCAGCCGAGGCGCGAGCCCGTCAGGTCCAGGTATTCGTGCAGAAAATCGACGAGCATCAGCGAAGCCGGCACCTGGAACGGCCCGACTGCGCGTGCGTTGACGGTCATGGACACCGTCTTTTGTTCGAAGCGGACGAGCGGACGCTCGACCGGGGCCGGCCCGGCCGTGCCGTCCGCTGCGGGGGATTGCGATGGGGCCGCGTTCATGCGAGCACCTCCAGAACCTTTTGTGGCGTGACGGGCAGATCACGGAAACGGTGCCCAATGGCATGCGCGATG
Source organism: Paraburkholderia sp. J76 (assembly GCF_905220295.1). NCBI lineage: Bacteria > Pseudomonadati > Pseudomonadota > Betaproteobacteria > Burkholderiales > Burkholderiaceae > Paraburkholderia > Paraburkholderia sp. J76. The sequence continues at coordinate 489,911 of NZ_CAJMZJ010000004.1, read as the reverse complement.
CCGTTCACGATCGCGCCGACAACAGGAATCATCACCACTTCGGCAATGCCTTTCGGCGGGTCCGTCTCGGTGATGGGCGGCAGAACCTCGCCGGTCTGCGTCCAGACGGCGACGTCGGTCGCGCGCGGCAGGTGGTAGCGGTTGAAATTCCAGGTGCCGTTGCCGGGACCGTCCTCGTAGAGCGGCAGATATTCGTACAGCGCGTGGCCGATGCCCATCGCGAGGCCGCCCTGCAACTGTCCGGAAACGAGTTGCGTGGATAGCTGATTGCCGCACTCCATGATCGAGTGATGCGAGAGCAGTTCGACCTTGCCGCTCCCTTCGTGAACCGCGAGTTCGACGAGCGCGCCAACCGCACTGTAGTAAGTCACCATGGCGTTGTTGCGCTGCACGGGTGCGATAAACACCTGCTTGCGATCGAGCACGCGATAACCATTGCGCGTGCCCGCGCTGCGTTTTGCGTCCCGCTTCGAGTCCTGCTTTGCGTCCTGTAAAGCGCCGTTTCCGTAACGCACCGACAAGCCATCGACAGGCAAGCGCTCGATCCCGCCGCCAAGATCGAACTCCGCTTCGCTCCATTGCCAGCGATTGAAGACATGCACCGTTGCGCCGGTCACGAGCCCGAGTTCGTGCGCCTTCTTCGCAATGCGTTCGAGCGGCAGCGCTTCGAGTCCGTCGGCGGAAAGCTTGCCGTTCACCCAGCGCGCGTCCTCCACGCGCACGACAAACGATGCGGCCTGGCCGCCGCCCGCGCCCTGCGTCCAGATCGCCATCGCGGCGGGCCACAGGCCGTGCAGGAACAGCACGCGAGCCGCTTCGCGCGTGCTGTGCGTGAAGTAGTACGCGGAGTTCGTCGCGCTGGCCGGCGACATGTACGCCGGCGACCAGCGGGGATTGCGCGCAAGGCGATCCTGATCCTGCTGCGACATCAGATACGGATCGCCGCTCGTCGCGACGGGCAGATCGGGCCATTCGTTGAGCGCGCAACGAACCTCGCTCGCGGGCCGCCCCAGCCACTTCGCCACGGCGATAGCCTGCGAAGTCGACATGCCCGTGCCGATCTCCGAGCCTGAATGATGCAGCGTGATTCCGCCCGCCTCGCTGAATTCGACCTTGGCGAACGAAGCCTCCGCGCCCGTGCCGAAGTCCTTCTGCACGCACGCGAAGCCCACACCGTAGCGCTGCCCCGGATGCGCCGCCTCGAACTGCGCTTTCTTCTGGGCGCGACCTGTCCAGAGCGGATGCGCCCGGGCTTTCTCCAGCACCTCGTCCGCTCGCACGGCGCCCGCCGGTATCGCGCCCTGCGTGTTCTTCATGCCCGAGCGCAATACGTTGCTCAAACGGAAATCGATCGGATCGAGCTTCAACTGCCCGGCCATCTCGTCGATCATCATTTCCGTGGCGGCCATGCTTTGCAACGTGCCATAGCCGCGCGCCGAGCCCGCGTCGATCGCGCGCGAGGCAATCGCCACGCTCGCGAGATCGCTCTTCGGGAAGTAGTAGATCGATTGCGCGGCGGTCGCGCCCACCATCGCCACCGAAGGCGAGAAGTTCATCCTGCCGCCGCCGTTCGCCTCGAAATCGCCCTTGAACGATTGCAGCAAGCCCGTTTTCCGGTCGACGGCCATGCGGTACTTCATGTTGAACGCATGGCGCTTGAGCGACGTCTGAAACTGCTCGAAGCGGTCGTTGGCCAGACGCACGGGGCGGCCGTCGCCGTACAGCGCGGCGACGAGGCCGTAGAACGGCATGTTGAAGTGATCCTTCGAACCGTAGCCCACGGTGTAGCACGGATGCAGGAACACGTTCTTCACCGGCAAGCGGCAATGCGAAGTCATCTCGGCCACGCTGTCCGCGACTTCCGCGGGGCCTTGCGTGGGCACGATCATGTGCAGCGAAGCCGTGGACGCGTCGTACCAGCAGTTCGCGTTGTCGGGTTCGAGCGCGGCGGTGTCGATGGATTGCGTACTGTATTCGCGCTCCATCACGAGCCAGTCCGCATTCGGATGGTCGAGTTCCGCCGCGATTTCGCCGGCATGGAACATGCCTTGTTCGTCGAGCTTGCCGTGATCCTTGCCGTCGGGCCACACGGGCTGGTGCTTGCGCATCGCGCTCGGAAAAATGGGCGCGTTCTTCAGGCTCGAAAACACGTCGTCGTCGTACGGCGTTTCGCCGCCCACGCGCACGAAGCGGAACGTCCCCCATGGATCGCGCTCGAGCGGGCCCGTCTGCGCGCCGTAGCGGATAACGCCGTCGCGGAACTGAAGACGATCTTTGGCGAGGCGAAAGCGCGCGAAATCGTGATAGATCAGGATGGCGACAGCGTGGCCCAGGTAGGCGGGTGTCTTGCCGCGCGGCAACAGCATGTCGTCGCCGTAAAAGGCCGGGAAACGGATGTTGTCGCGCGCGAGATCGTCGGCCGTGACGATACGATCCGGCTGCAACGAGTCACCGAGCACGTCTAGGGTGAACCCGTCGTAGAGGCGGTCGGCCAGCGTCGTGCGCAGAACGAGCGCGTGCGCCTGCTGCTGGGGCCAATGCGGCATGTCCGAAGCACGCATGTCGCGCGCGAAAACCTTCGCGCCCGTGACTTTCGCAATGCCGTCGATACGCATTTTCGGCTGCCCGGTGACTGCGTCCCATGTCGCGGGCGTGAGAATCTTTTCTTCGAACAGCGCCGCGAAGGCGCGACTGCCGATGGGCGCGATATAGACGGATACACCGGCTATGACGCTGGCCTTGAGAAAACTTCGGCGCGAGAGGCCGCTCATCGTTACGTCCCTGCGTGAAAGAGGCCGCCTGGCAGCCGATTGTGTTGTCGCCGCAAGGCCAGCGGGCTCGCGACGAAAAAGGCCGGGATCTTACACGCGTCCTTGCGACGTCTATCTCTATTTAAATCGAACGATGATAAGTAATCCGTAATATATGGTCCGCGTATTGCCGTTTAGATGCGCTTGCCGATGACGAGAGAGGCTTCGACAGCGAGCGCTGCCGTATCCCCGCGCCTGCACGCAAACCGCAAGCGAACTGCAAGACTCGATCCGGCTGCCCGCTCTATCCGCCGAATAAGGGGAACAGATGCGCTCAATTCGCGCCCTCGCCTGGACGCGACCTGTCGTAAGCTCGTAGCGCCTCGCCGTTCGCCCAGCGTCTGGCCAGCGCCCCGTAATCCGCGATTTCCACTGTGACCATGACGACGCCCCTCGCGCCCGCCCTCGACGACCTTCTGCGCGAAGCCAACGCGCTCTGCGAAACGCACCGCTTCGCCGAAGCGCTCGCGTTGCTCGCCCCGCACGTCGGCGAGCCGCCCGACGATGCCGCGCTCGCCCCCGCGCTTCATCTCGCGGCCCTCGGCGCAATGGGCTCGGGCGACGCGGCGCGTGCGCAGGCACTCTGGCTGCGCTGTCTCGCGGCACGGGCGGACTTCGCGCAAGCGTACAGCGGATACGCGGCGCTCCTCGCGACCCTCGGCGACCTCGCGCAAGCGCAGACGCTCTATGAACGGCTGCTGAGCCTCACGCCCGCCGACGCCGACGCACGCAGCAATCTCGGCGTCGTCCTCCAGCGCCAGGCCCGGCACGCCGAAGCCGAAGCCGCGTTTCGCACGGCGCTCGCACAATGCCCTCATCACGCCGACGCGCACTACAACCTCGGCTTGCTGATGCAGGCACAGGGGCGCCGCGCGCAAGCCGAAGCCTCGTTTCGCGCCGCGATTGCCGCAAACGCGCGCCACGCGAAAGCGCACAACGGCCTCGGCACGCTGCTGCAAGAGCAGGGACGCGGCGACGACGCGGCGGAGTCCTTTCGCCAGGCGCTGCTGATCCAGCCGCAATACCCTGAGGCGCTCAACAATCTCGCGGTGCTGCTCAAGTCGTCCGGCAAACTCGCGGAAGCCGAACTCGCGGCGCGCCTCGCGCTGCAGATTCGCCCCCATTTCGTCGATGCGCTCAACAACCTGGGTTGCGTGCTCACCGACCTCAAGCGCGTGCCCGAAGCAGAGGCGGCCTTTCGTCAGGCGCTCGCGCTCGCGCCCGACCACGCCGAAGCGCACTACAACCTCGGCGTCGCGCTGCATACGCTCGAACGGCTGCCCGAAGCCGAAGCCGCCTATCGCGAGACGCTGCGCCGCTTGCCGGGCCGCGTCGAGGCTTATAACAATCTCGCCTGCGTGCTGATGGCGCTCGGTCGCCGCGGCGAAGCGCTCGACGTGCTCCATCAGGCCATCGCCGTGCGTCCCGATTTCGCCGAGGCGCATTTCAATATCGCGAGTCTCGTCAAGGAATCTGGCCGACTCGACGAAGCGGAAGCCGGCTACCGCCGCGCGCTGGCCGCGAACCCCGAATACGGCGACGCGAAATTCCGCCTCGCCACGCTGCTCATCAGCATGGGCCGATTCGAGGAAGGCTTCGCGCGCTACGAATGCCGCTATACGATGCCCGGTTTCGTGCATCACGCGACGCAACGCCTGCTGCAGTGTCCGGCGTGGCAGGGCGAGCCGCTGGCCGGCAAGTCGCTGCTGCTATGGCAGGAAGACGGCCTCGGCGACATGCTGCAATTCGGGCGTTACGCGCGCGTGCTCAAGGCGCAAGGCGCGGCGCGCGTCGCGTTCGCCTGCCAGCCGCCGCTGCACCGGCTCTTTCGCGGCGTGGAAGGCATCGACGCCGTGCTCGACCACGAAAGCGGCGCGGCCGCGGCCAGCCAGTTCGACTGCTGGGTGAGCCCGATCAGCGTGCCGCATCTTCTGGGCACGACACTCGAAACGATCCCCGCGCCGCTCGCGTATACGCCCGAGCCCGCGCTCGTCGAGCACTGGGGCGCGCGCCTTGCCCCGCTCGCGCCGGGGCCGCGCATCGGCCTCGTCTGGAAGGGCAACCCGAAGCATTTCAACGACGCGCATCGCTCGCTGCCTTCGCTTGCGGCGCTCGCTCCGCTCTGGAATCTGGCGGGCGCGCAGTTCGTGAGCCTGCAAAAAGGTCAGGGAGAAGACGAAGCGCAGCATCCGCCCGCGAGCTTGCCGCTGCTGCATCTCGGAACCGACGTGCGCGATTTCGTCGATACCGCGGCCATCATCGCGCAACTCGATCTCGTGATTTGCGTGGATACGTCCACCGCGCATCTGGCGGCGTCGCTCGGCAAGCCATGCTGGGTGCTGCTGCCGCAATACGACCTGGACTGGCGCTGGATGCACGGGCGCGAAGATTCGCCGTGGTATCCGGGCACGATGCGCCTGTTCCGCCAGCGCATGAACGAAGCATGGAGCGCCGTAGTGGAGCGCGTGCGCGTGGCGTGTGCGCAGCGGTTCGGCGTTTAAGGAAGCCCCTCGCCCCTCAATCCCATATGTTGCGGAACGCCACGGCGGCGATTACCGGCACGCACATCACGAGCGGAATGGCGAAGTACGGAATCTCCAGATCGACGACCCACTTGTAGACGATCCAGCCAATGCCCAGCGCGAGCGTCAGCACGCCCACGAGCGCCGTGAGGGTGTTCAGCAGCCACTTGGGCGGTTGCTTGCGCGCGGGTTTGTTCTCGGGTGACGGGTTCATGGCGGCGGTGGGGGAAAGCGAAAACGTCTGGATCCGGACTGCGGATGTCATGCATTTTACTCCGCGGCACGCCTTCGGCCTAAGCCTTGCGTAGCGGCGGCTTTACTTCCCAGGTAATCGATTCCGCGCCTCACGCGCCCTATTCTCGCAAGCGTCGGCCCACCCATTCACGCTCACGAGACCTACCATGACCGCCTACGCCATTGCCCATCTGCGCGACGTCGAACTTTGCCCCGCCATCGTCGAATATCTGGAGAAGATCGACGCCACGCTCGCCCCGTTCGGCGGCCGCTTCATCATTCACGGCGGCCGCGTGGAGCAGCTCGAAGGCAAGTTTTCCGGCGACCTCATCATGATCGAATTCGCAAGCCGCGAGATCGCGCGCGCATGGTATTGCTCCAGCGCTTATCAGGCGATTCTGCCGTTGCGCACGGAGCATTCGCGCGGCGACGCGTTTCTGATCGATCAAGTGGAGATGCCGCATCGCGCGACCGACGTGCTGCGTCCCGCTAACGGAAACGACCCTACGAAGTGAAAGCGATTCGTTAGCCCGAAACCGGCAGCGTTCGGATTTTCGCGCGGCACGTTTGCACGGGAAATTCATCGCGTGCAAACGTTTTCGCGCATTTCACAATTCTTTCTTCATCGACGGCGAAACTGTGCGCGACTCATCCCCACAGAACGGATGCGCACATGAGAATACGCCTTCCCCACCGCGCGTCGACAACCGTGTCGACCGCGGCGATCGTTGTACTCGCAACCATCATGCTCGCTGCATGCGGCCCGGGCTATGGCTCGTCCGCGGCTTCGTCGATGCCGGATGCACCGGAAAACCGGAGCGCCGCGACGGCATCGCCATTGGCGAATGGCGCACGGATAACGCCGTTGTCAACGCCCGACACGAATGCGTCGGCGAACGCCTCTGCGAATAGCGCAACGAACCCCAGCGCCATACCCGCCTACGGCGCGAACGCGTCGCTCGCTGCGAACCCGGCGAGCGACCCCGCGCAAAGCGCACGAGCCAGCCTCGCCGCCGATGCCGATCAGGTCGCGCCGGTCATGAGCTACGCGCCTGGAGACAGCGCGCAAGCCCAGGCCAGCAACGGCAACGATTCCAGCAGTCCAGCAACCTCCAGCCATTGAAGCACTGCACCGCGTGTGCACCTGTGCCCGCACGCCGTCGGGCACGACACTCCAACCCCCAGCAGAAAGGTGAACAACAATGACGTCAACCAGCCGTCGCCGTTTCCTGCAAACCGTCGCGCAATCTGGCGCCGCCGCCGCAGCGATGACCGTTCTTCCCGAATCGATCCGCAATGCGCTGGCCATTCCGGCCAATTCGCGCACGGGCACGATCCGCGATGTCGAGCACATCGTCGTGTTCATGCAGGAGAACCGGTCGTTCGACCACTACTTCGGCCATATGCGCGGCGTGCGCGGCTATAACGACCGTCTGCCGATTCCGCTGCCGGGCGGTCTGCCCGTGTGGTATCAGCCGTCGAAGGAAGACGCAACGAAGCCCGTACTGCCGTTTCACCTCGACACGTTCAAGACGAGCGCGCAATGCGTGGGCGACCTCGATCACTCGTGGTATCCCACGCAATACGCGATCAACAACGGTCTGTACAACCAGTGGCCGCAGTATAAGACCGACATGACGATGGGCTATTACCTGCGCGCGGACATTCCGTTCCACTACGCGCTGGCCGATGCCTTCACCGTGTGCGACAACTACTTCTGCTCGCTGCCCGGCCCGACGCACCCGAACCGCGCGTATCTCATGAGCGGCATGGTCGATCCGACCGGCACGATGGGCGGCCCGCTACTCGACAACAACGACTTCGTGGACGGCGACGCGCCGCCCACGTATCAACTGCTTTCGTGGACGACTTATCCCGAGCGCCTGCAGGCCGCCGGCATTTCGTGGCAAATCTATCAGCAGGGCACGAATGGCAGCGACCCGCTGAACGGCAACTACGGCACGAACATCCTGCAGAATTTCGCGAACTTCATCAACGCGCAACCGGGCTCGGCGCTCTACGAGCGCGCGCAAACGGTGCGTACGATCGCCGACCTGAAAAACGACGTACTCCAGAATAAATTGCCCCAAGTCTCGTGGCTGCTGCCGCCGGCGGCGTTCTCGGAACACCCGAAGTACACGCCGGCCTACGGCGCGGAATACACCTCGCAGATCATCGAAGCGCTCACGTCGAACCCCGACGTGTGGAGCAAGACCGTGCTCTTCATCATGTATGACGAGAACGACGGCTTCTTCGACCATATCGTGCCGCCGCAGCCGCCCGCGACGTCCACACAGGGCAAGTCGACGGTGAGCGTGGACGGCGAGATCCACAACGTGGTCAACCCGCTGCGCGGCGGCAAGTACACCGCCGACGGGCTGCCCTATGGCCTCGGGCCGCGCGTGCCGATGACGGTCGTCTCGCCGTGGACCAAAGGCGGCTTCGTCTGCTCGCAGGTGTTCGACCACACGTCGGTGATCCGCTTCATAGAGGCGCGTTTCGGCGTGGAGGAGCCCAACATCACGGCATGGCGCCGCGCGGTGTGCGGCGACCTCACCACGTGCTTCGACTTCCGCACGCCCGACGCCACGATGCCCACGCTGCCCGACACGAGCAACTACATGGCGCTCGCCGACAACCAGTGCTCGGCCAACTCGGCGCCCACGGTTCCGGCCACGCCGCTGCCCATCGACGCGCAGGAGCCCGGCGTGCGCTACGCGCGCGCGCTGCCCTACGAGCTGCATGTGAACGCGAAGCCCGAAGCGCGCAACAACACGCTGTCGATCACGTTCGCGAACACGGGCCGCCAGGGCGCGCACTTCTACGTGTACGGCACGAACCGCAGCGACGGCCCGTGGCGCTATACGGTCGAAGCGGGCAAGGCGCTCGACGAGACGTGGGATCTAAGCGCGACGAACGGCGTCTACGCGTTCGAGGTGCACGGCCCGAACGGATTCGTGCGCCGCTTTGCGGGCACGGCCGCGCAATCGGGCCCGGGCAAGTCGGGCCGCGCACCGGCGCCTGTCGTGACAGCGCAGTACGACGTGGCCAACGGCAACCTCTTCCTCAAGTTCACGAACGCGGGCAGCGGCGTGGCGCATCTGAACGTGACCGACAACGCCTATGGCGCGCGCGAGCGCAACGTGGTCGTGCCGGCGGGCGTCCTCATCGAGGAACCGTGGATTCTGGCTTCGAGCCATCACTGGTACGACCTGACGGTCACGAGCCGCGACGATGCGGCGTTTGCCTGGCGCTTCGCCGGCCACATCGAAAACGGCCGGACGAGCATCAGCGATCCCGCGGCCGTCGCGCCGGTCACGAAACTGGGCTGAGCCCGACGCGCAACCCAGTCCTACGGTTTCTTTTCTGTTTCCTGTTCGCGGCGCCTTCGGGCGCCGTTTTTTTTGCGCGCCCGGAACGCATAAAAGCGTCGATGGCGCAAGGAGTGCCCCTGGAGTGCGGCAATTTCGCAACCTTACGGACGGCTTTATGCTTTTTGTTGTAGATGCGAATCATTTACATTAAGATTCCGACGCTTTCAGGGCGATTACGCATCAGGACGCCTTCGCCGTTCCGCTGCTTTCGTCGCTTTCGCCGCACTCGTCGCACTCGTCGCGCACCATTCATCAAAAGAACATGCACATTCCTGCCGCCGCCCGCCGCTCTCGTCTCGACACCCTCCGTTTCCGTTCATGCGCTCCCGAAGCCCGCCGCGCTCAACTCAGCGCTGCGTTGCTGGTCAGCGTCGGCATCACGCTCACCACGCTCTGCTCGTCCGTTTGGGCGCAGGAAAACGCTCAGGCCGAGGCGCAGGACGGCGCGCAAACCGGAAGCAACCAGGCGCTGCCCACCGTGAAGGTCAGCGCCGCGCGCGACAGTCAGGCCGCTTCGCCCGAGCGCGTGAGCGCGGGCGCGCTCGGCAACCGCAGGCAGGTGGATACACCGTTCTCGACCAATGTGGTGACCACGGAAGAAGGCAAGGACCGCCTCGCCTCCACGGCCAACGATCTCTTCAAGTACGACCCGGCCGTAACCGACGTCGGCAACAACATGACCGGCGAAAATTCCGCGTTCAGCATTCGCGGCTTGCCGGTCGACATGCTCAACGGCGTGAAGGTCGACGGCCAGAACTTCCCCTCGTGGGACACCGAGCTTTCGCTCGAACCGTTCGAGCAGGTCGAACTGCTCAAGGGGCTGTCGGGCTTCATGTACGGCTTCAGCAACCCGGGCGGCATCATCAACTACGTGCTCAAGCGCCCGACTGACGACCCGTACCGCAGCTTCTCGATCGGCTATCAGTCGGCGGGCGTGTTCAGCCAGAAGATCGACCTGGGCGGCCGCTTCGGCCCGGACAAGCAGTTCGGCTATCGCCTGAATCTCGTGAACGAAGACGGCAACACCGCCGAAGCGAACGGTCACGTGCGCCGCCAGGTGGCGTCGCTTGCGCTCGACTACCGCATCACGCCGGACCTCACGTGGACGGTCGATGCGTTCTACCAGAAACGCAAGACCACCGGCACGCTGTTCGGCATTTATTTCGGCTCCGACGAAAACGGCAATCCGCTCGGCATTCCCGACGCCAGCACGGTCACGCACCAGCTCACGCAGCCGCAGAACTGGTACGAAACGGAAATCGCCTCGTTCGGCACCGGGCTCGACTACCGCTTTTCGGAGAACTGGCACGCGAACATCAAGTACCGCTTCGCCAAGGAAAACCGCTACAACTCGGATAGCCTGCTCTCCGTGTTCAACACGCAAGGCGATTACTACAACACGCTGTACGCCGCGTTGACGCGCTACTTCTACCAGAACGTCGATGCCAACGTGCAGGGCAAATTCGACACGGGCCCGTTCAAGCACGAAGTGGTGGTGGGCGCGAGCTATCAGAGCCAGCAAAACGAATACGACGACAGCGAAGGCTGGAACAACGGCTATCCGCTCGGCATCGGCAACATCTACGGCAGCACGCTGCTCACGAACGACGCGGTGCATATCGGCGAGGACCTGTACCGCCACGAGAACACCACGCAAACCGCGCTCTACGCGAGCGACACCGTGCAGTTCACTTCGCGTCTCTCCGCGCTGCTCGGTTTGCGTTACACGCAGTTCCGCGACACCACCTACAACCCCGATCAGTCGCAGGCTTCGAGCTACAGCGCGAACCCGGTCACGCCTACCGCCGCGCTGATGTTCAAGCTCGACCCGAATTCGACGCTCTATGTGAGCTATGTCGAAGGTTTGCAGCAGGGCGGCGCGGCGAACAACACGAACGTCAACTATCCGCAGACCTTCGGACCGCTCAAAAGCAAGCAGTACGAAGCAGGCTTCAAGGCCGATCATCGCGACTGGGGCGCCAACCTCGCGCTGTTCCGCGTCGATCAGGGCTACGAGTACACCAATACGGCCAACGTCTTCGTGCAAAGCGGCACGAAGCGCTACGACGGCGTGGACGCGAGCGGCTGGCTGCAACTCGCGCACGACTGGCGCCTGATGGGCGGCGTGATGTGGCTGAACACGAAGGCCGTGGACGTGGACGACCCGAGCGTGGAAGGCAAGCGCGTGTATGCCACGCCGCGCTTCACGCTCACGGGCCGCGTGGAATACAACCCGTCTTACCTGCGCGCGCTCACGGTCGCGTTCGGCGGCAAATATGTGGGCAACATGGCCGTCGATGCCGCGAACACGCAGTTCGTCCCCGCCTATACGACGTGGGACCTGAGCGCGAAATACGAAACCCAGGTGGCCGGCAAGGACGTCACGCTGCGCGCGGGCGTGAACAACCTGTTCAATCGCCGCTACTGGACCGCGGCATGGGGCTATTACGTAATGCCCTCGGCCACGCGCACCTTCGTTGCCAACGCAACGCTCGAATTCTGATCCGCTGCCGCGCTTCTCATAGCGCGGGTTAAAAAGGGCCAACGTCCCCGGACGTTGGCCCTTTTCTCATGCGCGCCCTGCAGCATCCGCGATCCAGTGGCACAATGGGCGCTCCGCATTTTTCGGCTTTCTCGCGCACGCATTGCCGGGCGCGCGGCGAGGGGCCTGTCGTCGAACCGTTGAAAAGGATCGTCCCATCATGAGTTCCAGCGTGAAGCCCTATCCCAACACCCAGATCTATATCGACGGCGCATGGCGCGCCGGCGCGAAGACGATTGCCGTGATCGACCCCGCAACCGAGGCGGAAATCGGCCGCCTGAGCCTCGCGAGCGAACAGGACCTCTCCGATGCGGCCACCGCCGCCGAGCGCGCCTTCCGCGAATGGCGCAAGGTTTCGCCGCTCGAGCGCAGCAAGCTCATGCGCCGCGCGGCGCAACTGCTGCGCGATCGCGCCGACGACATCGCCGCGATCATGACGCGCGAGCAAGGCAAGCCGTTCGGCGAAGCGAAGCTCGAAACGCTCGCGGGCGGCGACACGATCGACTGGTTCGCCGAAGAAGGCCGCCGCACCTATGGCCGCGTGATCCCGTCGCGTACCGACGCCGTTCGCCAGATCGTCACGCGCGAGCCGGTGGGTCCGGTCGCCGCGTTCACGCCGTGGAACTTCCCGCTCAACCAGGCCGTGCGCAAGGTGTCGGCCGCGCTCGCCTCGGGCTGTACCGTCGTGCTCAAGGGACCGGAAGAAACGCCCGCGAGCTGCGCCGAACTCGTGAAGGTGTTCGCCGACGCGGGCCTGCCCGCCGGCGTGCTGAACCTCGTGTTCGGCGTGCCTTCGGAAGTCTCGTCGTACCTCATCGCGCATCCGGCCATCCGCAAGATCTCGTTCACGGGCTCGACGCCGGTGGGCAAGCTGCTCGCCTCGAAGGCCGGCGAGCACATGAAGCGCGCGACGATGGAGCTGGGCGGCCACGCCCCGGCCATCGTGTTCGCCGACGCGGACGTGCCGCGCGCCGCGAAGCTGCTCGCGAGCGCCAAGTTCCGCAACGCGGGCCAGGTGTGCATTTCGCCCACGCGCTTCCTGGTGGAAGACGCCGCGTACGACGAATTCGTCGAGCACTTCGTTGCGACCACGCGCGCGATCAAGGTGGGCAACGGTCTCGAAGAGGGCGTGCAGATGGGCCCGCTCGCGAACGACCGCCGCCTCGCGGCCATGGAACGCCTCGTGGCCGACGCGCGCGAGCAAGGCGCGAAGGTGCTCACGGGCGGCGAGCGCGTGGGCCGCGAAGGCTACTTCTTCGCGCCGACCGTGCTCACCGACGTGCCGCTTTCCGCGCGCATCATGAACGAAGAGCCGTTTGGCCCGATCGCGCCGATCTCGCGCTTCTCGAGCTACCAGGACGCGATCGCCGAAGCGAACCGTCTGCCGTATGGTCTTGCCGCGTACGCCTACACGCGTTCGGGCGCGACTTCGGCCGCGCTCTCCGACGACGTGGAAACCGGCATGCTGTCGATCAACCACCACGGCCTCGCCCTGCCGGAAACGCCGTTCGGCGGCGTGAAGGATTCGGGTTACGGCTCGGAAGGCGGCAGCGAGGCGATGGAAGGCTATCTCGTCACGAAGTTCGTGACCGAGCATCGTTGATCGCTTCAGCTTGAAACGCGGGCGCTTTCCTGGCCCGCTTTCGGACGCTTACGGTCCGGGATGCGCCCGCGGATGTTGCGGCAAGCCGTCCGCGAGTTGCACCCACGCGAGCTTTTGCGAAGTCCACGTGTGATGCTCGGGCGGTGCGTCGTCGGGATTATCGAGCGTGCCCGTCGCCACGTCGATCTCGCCCGCGAACGCCGCATGCCGGTACGTGAGCGGCGTGCCGCAACCGGCGCAAAACGCGCGCTCGACACCGGGACTCGACCCATACGTTTTCGTTGCGCCCGCAACGAGCCGGAACGCGCTCCACGGCACGCTGATCCAGCCGACGAACGGCGCGCCCGTTGCGTGCCGGCAATCCACGCAATGACACACGGTGCTGCCGATCGGCGCAGCCGAAATCTCGTAGCGAACCTTGCCGCAAAAGCAGCCGCCAGTCAGCATCGCTCTCTCCTTCGCGTCTCTGTCCGCTTAATCTATCCGCTTAAGGCTTTCAGCGCTGTAAGTACGCGCTCCCGAACACAGTCGCACGCGCTATCGCAAGATTTCGCCTCGCGCGTGGAATAAATCGCAACCACGTGTTGTTGACGCCAGTAACGGCCCTCGCGCCATCGACTGGACCCATCATGCACCCATTCGCACACTTTTCGGTTTCGATTGCGTTGCGGCGCGCGCGCACGGGAGTACGCCCGTGAACCGCGCCTCGATCTGCGTGCCATGCCGGCTCGCGGCCATTGCGGCCGTAGTGGGCTGCGCTGGCGCGGCATTTGCATGGACGGCCGGCTGGCTCACGCCGGAACGCCTCAGCGCGCCGCATATCATCAATACGTTCGAGTCGAACTACGGCGTCCATCCGGGCTTTCGGCGCAATCACGCCAAGGGGCTCTGCGTGGAGGGCTGGTTCGAAAGCAACGGCAACGGCGCGCAAGTCTCGCGCGCGGCCGTATTCGCGCCGGGACGCACGCCCGTCATCGGGCGCTTCGCCATTCCGGGCAGCAACCCCGCCGCGCCGGACGCGAGCACGCCCGTGCGCAGCATGGCGCTCCTCTTCCAGTTGCAGGACGGCGAACAGTGGCGCACCGGCATGAACTCCGTACCCATCTTCGTCGTTCGCACCCCGAAGCAGTTCTATGGTCAACTGGTCGCCAGCAGGCCTGACCCGGCGACGGGCAAGCCCGATCCCGCGAAACTCGACGCGTTCTTCAAGGCAAACCCGGAAACGCTGCCGTTTCGCAACTGGCTGAAGGCGAACCCGCCTTCCTCCAGCTTCGCGAACACGGCGTTCTACAGCGTCAACGCATTCATCGCGACCGATGCCGCGGGCAACCAGCATGCCGTGCGCTGGCAGACCGTGCCTGAGGTGGCTTATGCGCCGCAAACGCCCGCGGAAAAAGCCGACCCGAACTTCCTGGCCGACGACTTTTCCACGCGCTTCGCAGCGGGACCGCTACGGTGGCATCTGGTGCTCACGGTCGCGGCCCCCGGCGACCCCACGAACGACGCCACGCAGGGATGGCCCACGGACCGCCAGCAGATCGACGCCGGCACGCTGGTATTGCAGCGCGCCGAACCGCAAGCGGGCGGCATGTGCCGCGACGTGAACTACGATCCGACCATCCTGCCCGACGGCCTGAAGCCTTCCGACGACCCCTTGCTCGCCGCGCGTTCGGCAGCGTATTCCGTTTCGTTCAATCGACGCACACGCGAGGAAGCGAACCTCGCGCCCACGCATGGAGGCGCGCAACCATGAAGCAACCGGGCCAACACTTCAGCGCACTCCAGCGCCTGCTGCATTGGTCGATGGCAGTCCTGATCGTCACGATGCTATTCGTTGGCGTGGGGATGGTCTCGACCGTATCGCGGCTGCACGACACCCTGATCGCGTTCCACCGGCCGCTGGGTATCGCGTTGCTTGCGCTCGTGCTCGTGCGCGTGGCCGTGCGCCTCACGCGCGGCGCGCCGCCGTTGCCCGCCGATCTGCCTGTATGGCAGCGCCTTGCCGCACACGCTTCGCACCTCGTGCTCTATGCGTTGATGATCGCGATGCCGCTGATCGGCTGGTCGATGCTGTCCGCGGGCGGCTATCCCATCGTCATGTTCGGCGGGGTTCACCTGCCGCCGATCGTGCCGCACGACGTCACGCTTTATGCGTGGCTGCGCGCCGCGCATACGTGGCTGGCCATGGCGCTCTACGCGACCGTGTTGCTGCATCTGGGCGCCGCGCTCTTTCACGCGCTCATTCGCCGCGACGGCGTGCTCGCCAGCATGGCGCGCGGCGAAGTACGCGGGTAAGCGATGAAGCGAGGTCCCCGCGCGCGGGAACCTCTCGTGCATATCATATGTGAGCGTCGCGCCCGGCCACGGGCGGCACGGGCGGCTCCATGAGGTCCTGAAGCAGCGCGTCGCGCGCGCCTCGCCGGCGCACCCATAGTGCCGTGAGCATCGGCACGAGGATCGCGGTCACGAGGCAGGCGGTGGCGACCATTGCCGTTGCCGCCGGCACGAGCGGCTTGAAGCGCGGAATCATCTCGCCGATGATGGCCGGATTCGCGACCGCCGCGCCCGCCGTGGACGAAGCCGCGAGGCCCGCCGCGCCGTTGCCGCCCGCAATCAGGCGGTCGGCGAGAATCAGCGGAATGCCGGTCACGACGATCACGCCCAGCCCGAGCAACACGCCCGGAATGCCGCTCGTGACGATCACGTTGAGATCGATGCCGTTGCCGAGCGCAAAGCCGAAGAACGGAATGAGCGGATGCACGCAGCGGCCGAACAGTTCGCGCAGGTCGCTATCGAGATTGCCCAACGCAAAGCCGACCAGAAACGGCAGCACGGCGCCGACGAAAAGCCGCGGCTCGAAGAAGGCCACGCCGGTCGCGCCGAGAATGATCATGCTGACGAGCGGCCCGGACTCGATCGACATCAGCACGAACGCGCCCGCCTCTTCCTTGGTGCCGTATTGCTGCATCACGGCAGCGTAGAGTCCGCCATTGGTCATATCCATCGAGGTCGTGATGGCGAGCACCGAGAGCCCGGCGAAGAGCCCCGTCTTCACGCCGTCGACGGGAATGAAACGCGCGGCAATGAGCGTGGCGACCCAGGCCACGATCATCTTCGTGACGAGCAGCGTGCCGGACTTGCGCAGCACGGTGCCGGTCGCGCGCAGGTCGATGGTCGCGCCCATGCAGAAGAACCACACCGCGAGAATCGGCACGGTGCCCGTGATCAATCCATTGGTGAACGAACCAAAGTACTTGCCCGCGCCCGGCGCGAACGTATGAACACAGGCGCCGAGCAGCAGCGGCACCAGCATCAGGCCGCCTGGTATGCGGTCTATCGCCTTCTTTAGCTTCATGCCTCCTCCGTGGATTTTGCATCCCGTCGCCGGATCGGCACGTTGGCGCGTCCGGCTTTTTCTCGCGGTGCTCCCTTTCCGGAAACAGGATAGCAGCGTGAAAGGAACGCTGTTCCGATTTTTGCGTCCAAAATCGTCCACGTTTACCCGCGAATGATTCGGTATCTAGACACTCCCCTTGCCAAGCGCGCTGTGGCGTCGCAACATTTCCGGACCGACGTTCCGAAAGCACGAATTTGCACTATAGTCGACGACAGCGGCCGCACCGCCCCATCCGACGGAGACATGGCATGGAAGTCAGACAAAGCCTCAACAGCGATTACGCGAAGACGCTCGATACCACGGGCCTGCGCCGCGAGTTCCTGATCGACCGCTTATTCGAACCCGACGCGCTGAAGCTCACCTACAGCCACGTGGACCGGATCATCGTGGGCGGCGCGTTTCCCGCCACGCGCGCGGTCGAGGTGAGCGCCACGCTCGGCAAGTCGATTGGCGTGAACTATCTGCTGGAGCGCCGCGAACTGGGCGCGATCAATATCGGCGGCGACGGCTGGGTCGATGTGGACGGCGTGCGCCACGCGGTGCGCAACGAGGAGGCGATCTATATCGGCAAGGGCGCGCAGGCTGTCGCATTCGGCAGCGGCGATCCCGCACGGCCCGCGAAGTTCTACCTCAACTGCGCGCCCGCGCATACCGCGTATCCCACCCGCACCATTTCGTTATCCGAAGCATCGCCGCAAACGCTCGGCGACGCGGCCACGAGCAACCGGCGCACCATCTACAAGTTCATCGTGCCGGAGGTGCTGCCCACCTGCCAGCTTTCGATGGGCATGACGAAGCTCGAACCGGGCAACCTCTGGAACACCATGCCGTGCCACACGCACGAGCGGCGCATGGAGGTGTACTTCTATTTCAACGTGGCCGACGACGCCGCGGTCTTCCACATGATGGGCGAGCCGCACGAAACGCGGCACATTCTCGTGCACAACGAGCAGGCCGTGATTTCGCCGAGCTGGTCGATTCACTCCGGCGTAGGCACGCGCGCCTATACGTTCATCTGGGGCATGGTCGGCGAAAACCAGGTGTTCGGCGACATGGACCATCTCGCCGTGCGCGATCTGCGCTGAACCACGCACTGGCTTTGAACCACGATACGAGGCCCGCGCATTCATGGCATCCAGCACGTTCAATCCGTTCGATCTCAGCGGCAAGATCGCCGTCGTCACCGGCAGCAATACGGGCCTCGGCGCAGGTATGGCGCTCGCACTCGCGCGGGCCGGCTGCGATATCGTCGGCGTTTGCAGGGGCGAGCCCGGCGACACGCCCGCGCGCGTCGAGGCTTCGGGGCGCCGCTTCGTCGATGTGCGCGCCGATCTTTCCACCATCGCGCCAGTGGAAGACATCGTGCGCGCGGCCGTCGAAGCCTGCGGGCGAATCGACATTCTCGTGAACAACGCCGGCGTGATTCGCCGGGAAGACGCCCTCGCCTTCGGCGAGGACGACTGGGACGCCGTCATGGACGTCAACCTCAAGAGCGTCTTCTTTCTCGCCCAGGCGGCCGCGCGCCAGTTCGTCGCGCAGGGCGGCGGCGGCAAGATAATCAATATCGCGTCGATGCTGTCGTTTCAGGGCGGCATTCGCGTGGCTTCCTATACGGCCTCGAAAAGCGGCGTGCTGGGCCTCACGCGCCTGCTCGCGAACGAATGGGCCGCGCACGGCATCAACGTCAATGCAATCGCGCCCGGCTATATGGCGACCGCGAACACCGCGGCATTGCGCGGCGACGCCCAGCGCAACGGCGAGATCCTCAGCCGCATTCCCGCCGCCCGCTGGGGCGCGCCGGACGATCTCGCGGGGCCCGTGGTGTTTCTCGCCTCGGCGGCATCGGACTATGTGCATGGCCACACGCTCGCCGTGGACGGCGGCTGGCTTGCGCGCTAGCCCACGCGGCGCGCGCGGGACGCGGTATGCTCCCGTGATGGATTGATGGGGACCGGCAACAATGGAGCACGCAATGAACGAAACGGACAGCAGCACGGAAAAAGGCGAATCGGTCTCGTCGATCGGCCGCGTGTTCGCGATCCTCGGCGCGCTGGGCGAAAACGGGCCGATCGGCATCAGCGAGCTTTCGCAGCGTCTCGCGCTTTCCAAGACCACCGTGCACCGCGTGCTGCAAACGCTGAAGGCGCTAGGCTATGTCGCGCAGGAAGTCGAAACCGACCGCTATCGCCTGACGATCCGGCTGTTCGAACTGGGCGCGAAGGCGCTCGAAAGCGTGGACCTCGTGCGCGAGGCCGACATGGAAATGCGCCGCATCGCGCAGGCCACGCGCGAGGCGGTGCACCTCGGCGCGTTCGACGAAGACGCGATCATCTATATCCACAAGATCGACTGCGATTACGGGCTGCGCATGCAGTCGCGCATCGGGCGGCGTAATCCGCTGCATAGCACCGCAATCGGCAAGGTGCTGCTCGCGTTCATGCCAACCGCCGACGCGGCGGACACGCTTTCGCATGTGGAATTCAGGAAGTCGACGCAAAAAACGCTCACGTCCGCCGATGCGGTGCTGAACATTCTTCCGCATGTGCGCGAGCAAGGCTATGGCGAAGACAACGAAGAGCAGGAAGATGGTTTGCAGTGCCTGGCAGTTCCTGTGTTCGACCGCTTCGGGCACGTGATCGCCGGCCTCTCGATCTCGTTTCCGACCATGCGCTGCGGCGCGGACACGAAAGCGCACTATGTCGCGCTGCTCAAGCGTGCCGGCGCGGCGATCTCGGCGCGGCTCGGCTATTGCGAGCCGGCCGCGCACGAGCACGCGCCCGCCGAACCCGGTTAGCCCGGCGTTGCCGGCTTGGCGGCCGCGGCCGTGGCCGCCGTAGCGGTCTGCCAGCCGAGGCCCAGGCTCTTTTGCAGCGACACGAAGTCCTTGAGCAGATCGGCCTGACCCGACACCACGTTCTGCTGCGCGGCGAATTCCGTGCGCTGCGTGTCGAGCAGATCGACGAGGCTCGACGCTCCCGCGCGATAGCGCTGGCGCATGAGCGTCGCGGAGCGCTCGGCCGAAACCTGCACCTTCTGCAAGGTCACGAGATGCTCGCGCTGATAGCCATAGCGCGAGAGCGACGCATTCGCGTCCTGCAACGCCGCCAGCACGGCCTTTTCGTAGCGCGCCTCGGCTTCGTCGCGCGAGGCTTCGGCGCCGCGCACCGCGCCCAACGTGCGTCCGAAGTCGAACACGTTCCACTGCAGATACGGCGCGCCTACCCAGCTAAAGTTGCTCTTGCGGAACAGATGCCCCGGCTCCGCGGCCGAAAAGCCCAGATCGCCGAACAGCGTGAGCTTGGGCAGAAAGTCCGCCACGTGCTCGCCGATCTGCGCATTGCTCGAGGCGAGACGCCGCTCCGCCGCGCGAATGTCGGGGCGCTGCGCGAGCATGGTGGTGGGATCGCTCACGGGCACGCTTGCGGGCATCGCGGGCAGCGGTTGCGCCGTGGCGAGGTCCGCATCGAGCGCGCCGGGCGCCTTGCCCGTAAGCACCGCCAGTTGATCCAGCGAGATTTCCACTTGCGCCGCGAGCGGCGTGATCGTGGAGCGCGTGTTTTCCACCTGCGTGGTGAGCCGCTGCACGTCCACCTCGGCCGCCGTGCCGCCCGCGCGGCGCTGCTCGGTCAGCGTGAGCATTTCCTGCTGCAGTTGCGCCGTGCGCTGCGCGATGGCGAGGCGCTGCTGCTCGTCGCGCAGGTCGATATAGGCTTGCGCGACTTCGGCCGCGAGCGACACCTGGGTGTCCGCAAGATCGGCGTTCACGGCGTCGGCTTCGTCGCTCGCCGCTTCCACGGCGCGGCGCGTGCCGCCGAAGAGGTCGATTTCCCACGACGCATCGAAGCCCGCCGTGTAGAACGTAATCGGGCCGCCGCCCGAAGAGGCGCCCTGACCCGAGCCGCTGCCCGACGACGTCAAAGCGCCCAGGTCCGGCTGGCTCATGCGGATCGCCGCCGCGCTCGCGCCCACCTTCGGCAGTTCGGCGGCACGCTGTTGCTGCAATTGCGCGCGCGAGGCGCGCAAGCGCGCCTGCGCCGCGCGCACATCGGGATTGTGGGCGAGCGCCGCTTCGATCAGCGTATTCAGTTGCGGGTCGTTGAGCGCGAGCCACCATTGGCTCGGCGCGCGCGCGGGCGTGACGCCCTGCGCAGGCGTGCGCAGGAACGACGCGGCGCTCGCCGCTTCCGGCGCGACGGCCGGTGCGCCGCGATAGTCGGGGCCCACGGTGCAGGCGGCAAGCGCCCAGGCGGCCAGCGCGCCCAGCGCGGCGTGGGGAATTCGGGAGTAACGGGTTGCCGTCATGAGTCAGTGAGAATCTTCAGTGGCCGCCGGACGGCGCTTGTGCGCCCGGCTGCGGCTTCTTGAGCAGGAGTGCGAGCGGCACGCACGCCGCCAGTGCAATACCGAGCACCCAGAATGTTTCGGAGTACGTGATAACCATCGATTGCTGCGCGATCTGCGCCGCGATCTGGCCGAGCGCCTGCATCTGCGAGTGCGCCATGTCGCCCGTCTGCGTGAACCAGTTGGCCGCGCTCGCGGCCACACGCTCCTGGCCGACGACCGAATTGGCGCTCAGCGATTCGCGCAGCACGGCCGAATGAAAAGCCTCGCGCCGGTCGATGAGCGTGCCGATGATCGCGAGGCCCACCGAGCCGCCCAGGTTGCGCGCCATGTTGTAGAGGCCGGCCGCGTCGCCGGAATCTTCGCGCGACACCGCCGCCATCGACGCCTGGTTGAGCGGCATCATCGCGAGCATTTGCGCCACGCCGCGAACGAGCTGCGACCATACGAAATCGTGGCCCACGCTTTGCGCCGTGAGCGACGTGTCGAGCATGCAGCTCAGCGTGAAGAGCAGCAACCCGGACACCACGAGAATACGAAAATCCACCTTGCCGAGCAGGCGCGGCAGAATCGGCATGACGAGGAACGCGGGCAGCCCCGAGAGCAGCATGATCGCGCCGGACTGCTGGGCGTTGTAGCCCGCAACGAGGCTCAGAAACTGCGGCAGCAGATACGAAATGCCGTACAGCCCCGCGCCCACCGCGAACACGATGACGATCACGCTCGCATAGCGCGGGTTGCGCATGAGCGAGAGCCGCAGAATCGGTTTCTTCGCAATGAACTGCGAAAGCGCGATGAGCGCCATGCCCGCGAGCGAAACCCATGTGAGCGCGACGATGAAGTGCGATTCGAACCAGCGTTCGCGCTGCCCTTCTTCGAGCACGACCGTCAGCGAACTCAGGCCGATGGCGAGCCCCGCTATGCCGAGCCAGTCGGCCTTGAGAAAAGCCTCCCAGTGCGGCCGGTCGGGTTCGAGCCCCACAAGCAGCAGCGTAATGAGCGCGAGACACACCGGCAGATTGATGAAGAAGCACCAGGTCCAACTGATATTTTCCGCGAGCCAGCCGCCCACCACAGGCCCGAGCAGCGGCCCCAGCAACACGATCAGGCCAAACACCGTCATGCCCACCGGCAACTGCGAAAGCGGCAGGCGCGTGCGGATGATGGTCTGGCCTGTGGGGATCATCGCGCCGCCCGTGAAGCCCTGGCCGATGCGCCCGGCGATCATCATGCCGAGCGTATTCGACCACCCGCACATCATCGAAAAGCCGATGAAGAGCGCCGAGTTCGCGAGCAGGAAATTTCGCAGTCCGAATACACGCGTGAGCCACGCGGCGAGCGGAATCATCACGATCTCGGACATCAGATAGCCTGTGGAGATCCACGTGCCCTCGGTGCCCGTCGCGCCAATCTGCCCCTGGATCTGCGGCAGCGCCGAATTCGTGATGGAGATGTCGAGCGTAGCCATCAACGCGCCGAGCGCGCCCGCCGCGACGGCGATCCAGTCGGCCACGCTCGCGCGCTCGCCAGGCGGATGCGGCATCGCTGCCGCAGCCGTATTAGCCATGGTGGTTCTCTTGCTCGATGCGGCGGTCGTCCTCGCGCGCGGAACGCGTGTCGACGTCGACTGTCACCGACATGCCCGGCAGCAGCACGCTACGCGTTTCGGGCCCGGTTTCGAGGCGGATGCGCACCGGCACGCGCTGCACGATCTTCGTGAAGTTGCCGGTGGCGTTTTCGGGCGGCAAGAGCGCGAACTGCGCGCCCGTGCCCGGCGAGAAGCTGTCCACGACGCCGTGCAGCGTGTGGCCGGGCAGCGCGTCCACGTGCAGCTCCACGGGCTGGCCCGCTCGCATGCGGCCGATCTGCGTTTCCTTGAAGTTCGCCGTGAGATAGGTGCGCTGCACCGGCACGACGGTCAGCATGCGCGTGCCCGGCTGCACGTACTGGCCCACGCGCACGGTGCGGTCGCCCACGCGGCCCGCGAGCGCGCTCTTCACCACGGTATTGTCGACGTCGAGTTGCGACTGCGCGGCGTTCGCGCGCGCAGCTTCGAGTTGCGCGCGCGCCTGCGAAAGCTGCGCGTTCAGCGCCGAGATCTGCGAGCGCGCGGACGTCACGGCGGCAGCGTCGGCGGCGAGCGTGGCCTGCGCCTTGTCGCGTTCGCTCTTGAGTTCGGCAAGCCGCTCGGTGGTTTCCGCACCGGTGGCCGCGAGCGGCGCGTAGCGCGCCACTTCGTCGTTCGCGTGACGCAGGCTCACCTGCGCGACTTCCTGCTGCGCCTGCGCCTGGGCGACATTCGCGCGCTGCTGCTCGATCTGCGCCTGCGCATGCTCGATGTCCGCCGTGCGCGCGTCGACGGTGGCCTGCGCCTGGTCGAGCGCCACCTGATACTGGCGCGCGTCGAGCTTCACGAGCGGATCGCCTGCTTTCACGGTCTGATTGTCGGTCACGTAGACGTCCGTCACGTAACCGTTCACCTTCGGGGCGATCGTCACGCTGTCGGCTTGCAGATAGGCGTCGTCGGTGGATTCAATGAAGCGCCCGACAACCCACCAGTGGCCCAGCCACACCGCCCCGGCGACGAGCGCCACGACGACCAGCAGGATCAGAATGTTTCGTTTCGTGCCGCTTCGCGCGGGCGCGGCGGCGGCTTCCGGCACGTCGCGCCCGGGCGCGCCTGCAGTCGTAGACATGTTGTTGTTTCTCAAATTATTCCAGTCGGCAAAATTATTCCACTTGGAAAAATTGTGTCAAGTGTTATATTTCGCGGAGATACGAAAGGAAACGCATGAGCGAAGGTAAGAAACTGCGACGCTCGCCCGAGGGAGGCTATGCGCGTGGCGATGAAACGCGTCGCAAGATCATCGAGGCGGCGATCAGCCTGTTCGGGCAGCACGGTTTCGACGGCGCCTCCACGCGCGACATTGCCGCGCGCGCGGGCGTGAACGCACCGGCGCTTCAGTACTACTTCGAGAACAAGGAAGGCCTCTACCGCGCCTGCGCGGAGTCGATCGCGGACGAATCGTTGCATTCGTTCGAGCCGGCCATGCAGCGCGCGCGCGCGGCGCTCGAACGCAACGCGGACACGGAGGCGCTGATTAACGCCTTCCTCGACATCCAGTCGGCCGTGGCCGATCGCAGTTTCGTCAAGCAGCACGGGCCGGACCAACGCCTTTTCTTCGCGCGCGAACAGGGCGGCGGCGAACCGGAGATCGGCTCGGAAATCCTGCGCGAGCGCGTGCGCTCGCCGCTGAACAACATCAACGCGGAACTGCTCGAGCGCATTACCGGCACGCCAGCCCACGATCCGCTCACCGTGGTGCGCATGTTCAGCCTGTACGGGCAGTTTCTGCTGTTCTTCATTGCGCGCCGCTCCACGCTCTCGATGCTCGACTGGGACGACATCGACAGAGCGAAGGCCGACTTCCTCATGGCGAGCATCGCGGAACAAACGCGCGTGCTGCTGCGCCACTGGAGTCGCGAGCGCGACGAGCGGAATCGACCGGAATAACCAGGCCCGCGCTGCCGATGCGGGACTCTCGCGGCGGCGCGTGTTAGTGTTCGAGACTCCCGCCCGCAAGGAGCCGCCAGCATGTCTCCCCTCGCCGCCGTCGCCAGCATTCTCCTCGCCATTCTGCTCGGAGCGATGAGCCCCGGGCCGAGCTTCGTGCTCGTCGCGCGCAACTCGATTGGTTTGTCGCGCCGCGACGGCGTCGCCACCGCATTAGGCATGGGCACCGGTGCAATCTGCTTTGCGGGCATCGCGCTCGCCGGGCTCTACACGCTGCTCGCCACCGTTGCCTGGCTGTACGCCGCGCTCAAGATCGCGGGCGGCGTCTATCTGCTTTACATCGCTTCGCGCATCTGGCGCGGCGCCGGCATGCCGGTCACGGTGAGCAGGACGGCCGCAGCGGGCGAGCGCCCCGGCAGGTCGTACTGGAGCGGCCTCACCACCCAGTTGAGCAATCCGAAAACAGCCATTGCCTACGGCGGCATCTTCGTCGCGCTGCTGCCGCACAACCCGCCGCTGTGGTGCTACTTCGCGTTGCCGCCGCTCGTGTTCGCGATCGAAACCGGCTGGTACACGGTCGTCGCGCTGTGCTTTTCGAGCCAGCGTCCGCGCGATCTCTATCTGCGCGCCAAGGGCTGGATCGACCGCATCGCGGCAGGCGCCATCGCGGCGCTGGGCCTGCGCCTCATTCTCGGCGCCGGGCATCGCGGGATCTGAGTTCGCGTCCGGCCCATAGTTTTTTTGCGCGGGCGCTTGACAATCTATCTTCCAGTAGATAAATTGAAACCCATGGATACGAAGTTGACAGTACGGGAGCAGGTTCTCGACCACGCCATCACGCTCATGATGCTGCGTGGCTACAACGGGTTCAGTTATCGCGACCTGTCTGAACTGGTGGGCGTGAAAACGTCGAGCATCCACTACTATTTCCCGTCGAAAGACGACCTCGTGCTGGAGGCCGTGAGCCAGTACAGCGGCGAAGTCATGGCGGGCTTGCAGTCCATCGACGCAACGCTGCCGGCGCGCGACAAGCTCGCGACCTACACGCGGCTCTTCGGCAAAACGCTGGGCGACGGCAACCAGATCTGCCTGTGCGGCATGCTCGCCGCCGACATCGAGTCGCTGCCGGAAACCGTGCGTCAGGCGGTGCAGGCATTTTTCCGCGCCAACGAAAGCTGGCTGGCCGAAGTTTTGGCGCAGGGCGCGAAAGAAGGCACGCTGGTGGTGAGGGGCAACGCTGAAACGGCGGCCCGCACGTTGTTCGCGGCGCTGCAAGGCAGCGTGCTGGCGAGCCGGCTGTTCCATACGAAGTCGCGCCTCGAAGATGTGGAAGCCATGTGGCGCGTGGCTTCGTGAAGGATTCTTTCCGGTAACACGGGGCGGCTCGCCGCCCTTTTATTGGGCCACTAATTCTATCTTCTGATAGATAGCTGGAAGCAGGAGCATCATGGGGTGCCCCTGGCTGTCGCATTGCACCGCTACATTGAATGCCGTACCCGCTGTACGTTCAACCCAACGTCTTTGCTCAAAGGAGCTTGTCATGTCGATCGAAAAAGTCCTGTACCGCGCCGAAGCCAACGTCACCGGCGGCCGCGACGGCCGCGCCGTCATTCCCGCCAGCAACCTCGACCTCAAGCTCACCACGCCGCGCGAACTCGGCGGCGCGGACGGCGACGGCACGAACCCGGAGCAGCTTTTCGCAGCGGGCTATAGCGCGTGCTTCATCGGCGCGATGAAGTTCGTCTCGGCGCGCGACAAGATTTCGCTGCCCGCCGATCTTTCGATCACCGGCGATGTCGGCATCGGCCAGATTCCGAATGGCTTCGGCATTGAGGTGGAACTGAAGATTTCGCTGCCGGGCATGGATCGCGCGGCTGCCCAGGCGCTTGTCGACAAGGCCCATGTCGTGTGCCCGTACTCGAACGCCACGCGCGGCAACATCGACGTGACGCTGACGATCGTTTAACCGCGGTTGCTACGCCGCACGTGTCGAGGGGCGCCATGAGCGGCCCTCGGCTTTTTGCCAACGCACGGGCGCATTACGCGGCCTGCGCGTCGCGCGCCAGCCCTGCCATCAGGCCGCTTGCGCGCTGCACCTTGGCGAGCACCGCGCGATCGAGCACGGAACGGCCCTCGGGCAGCACGAGCGTGAGATACGCGCGCGCACGTGTGATGCCGGTGTAGACGAGTTCGCGCGTGAGAATCGGGCTGTACGTGTCGGGCAGCACGAGCCCGGCGTGCGTGAACTCCGAGCCCTGCGATTTGTGGACGGTAAGCGCGAACACGGTCTCCACGCCCTGCAGCCGGCTAGGCGACACCCACTTCACGCCGCCCGAGCCGTCGCCGGCCGGGAACGCCACGCGCAGCACGGGCGGCGCGCCTTGCGCAACGGGCAAGTCCAGCGCGATGCCGATATCGCCGTTCATGAGCCCAAGCTCGTAGTCGTTGTGCGTGACGAGCACGGGCCGGCCCGCGTACCAGTCGCCGTGCGGGTCGATGAGCCCTTCTTCGTGCAGCAGGCGCGCCGCGCGCCGGTTCAGGCCTTCGACGCCCCACGGACCGCGCCGCAGCGCGCACAGCAACTGAAACGCGCCGTGCGCCTTGAGCACGCCCGCGGCCCACGCTGAGAGCGCTTCGGGCGGCGCGCCGGGTTCGGGCCGCGTCGTGCGCATCGTTTCCAGGTAGTGGCGATAGCCCTGGCGCTGCGCGTGCGCGGCGCTTTGTTCGCCCACGCGGCCATCGACGATGAGCGCGCGCAACGGGCCGTCATCGTCCGCGGGGCACACGAGCCGCGCGAGATCGTCGTATCCGTGCGACCAGATCTTCGCGACGCCCACCGCATCGCCCGTGTTGACGAGTTCGGCCAGCGCGCCGATACCGCTCTCCGATGCGAAACGATGACTCTCGCGCAACATCGCGATGGCCTGGTCGAGCGGTAGGCCGTGCGCGTCGAGCATGGCGTCGCCGATGCGCTCGCCCGTGGCCGCTTCGAGCCACGCGCGCGAGGCCGGCGTGTAGTGCCCTTCGCGCGCGCGGTCGCACAGTTCGCCCAGCACGGCTCCCGCTTCGACGGAAGCCAACTGATCCTTGTCGCCAAGCAGGACGAGCCGCGCGGAGGGCGGCAGCGCGTCGAGCACCGCGGCCATCATTTCGAGGTCGACCATCGAGGCTTCGTCGATCACGAGCACGTCCACGGGCAGCGGATTCGCGGCGTCGTGGCGGAAACGCCGGCTGCCAGGCCGCGTGCCGAGCACCCGATGCAGCGTGGTCACGACGGTCGGAATCGCATTGCGCAGCGTGGCGGCATCCACGTGCGAGTGCAGCGCATCGAACGGCAGGCGCTCGACCGCGCCCGCAATCGATTCGTTCAGGCGCGCCGCGGCCTTCCCGGTCGGCGCGGCGAGGCGAATGCGCAACGGCCGCGCGGCAGGCGCGTTCTGCCCCGCCCGGCCGAGCGCGAGTGTCTGCAGGAGTGCCAACAATCTCACGACCGTGGTCGTTTTACCCGTGCCCGGGCCGCCCGTGACAATGCTGAACGCGCTGCGCGCGGCAAGCGCACAGGCGAGCTTCTGCCAGTCGGCAGCTTGACCGTTGCGCGCCGCGAACAACGCATCGAGCGCCGCGCGCGCGACGTCGAGCGGCAACGTGGCTTCAAGTTGTGAAGCGCGAGTGAGCCGACGCTCGATCCCCTCGCGCACGTCCTGCTCGTATTGCCAGTAACGCCTCAAATACAGCCGCGTGCCCGCAAGCACGAGCGGCGTGTTGCCTTGCGCAACATCGGCGAGCGTGGCCTCTTCTCCCACCAGATCGGGCACGGCGAGCGCCGCGCGCCATTGCGCGAGCGTGACGCCCGCAAGCACTTCGGAAGGCGGCTGCGCGGGCACCGCGGCCAGCACTTGCGGCCCGTCGGGCGGCAGGGAAAGCGCGAACGCCGGGTCCTCCAGTGTGGCCTTCAGATCGAGACACACATGACCGCGCCCAAGCTGATGGCTAGCAAGCGCAGCCGCGAGCAACAACAGCGGCGGACTGTGCGGCGCTTCGGTCCACAAAAAGCGTGCGAATGCGGCATCGAGTGTGCGCAGCCAGCCGCGTTCCACCCAGTTGTCGAGCACGACTAACATTTGGTCGGCCGTTTCGCGCGCGGCGCGGGGCCTCGTTTCCGGAGCGGGTTCCTGCGTGCCCAGATTCTCGAACAGATCGCCGGTGAGGCCGTCCTGCCCTTTCGTGCGGCGCCTCGTCATGCCACATCCTCCAGCGCGTTGCGCCCCGCGAAGAGCGCGTCGAGTCGTTCGATCAGTTCACGCGGCGGCCGCTCGCAATGCAAGCCCTGGCCCGGCGCGCCGCCGCCGCGCAGGAACAGATAGACGGCCCCGCCCACGTGGCGGTCGTAGTCGTAATCGGGCAGGCGCGCTTTCAGCAAACGGTGCAGCGCGAACAAATAGAGCACGTATTGCAGCTCGTAACGCGAATGCAGAATCTGCGCGCGCATTTTCGCTGGCGTGTACGAAGCGTCGTCGGGGCCGAGCCAGTTCGACTTGTAGTCGGCCACGTAATAGCGGCCTTCGTGCTCGAACACGAGATCCATGAAGCCCTTGAGCATGCCGTTGAGCGTAGCGGCGTCGAGCGCGGGGCGTGCCTCGCCGCCCAGCGTGAATTCGGTGACGAGCGTATCGATGGCAAGCGTATCGACGGCATGCGCCGTGACCCAGAATTCCAGTTCGGCCATATACGCGCCGGGTTTGAAGTCGGCGAACGCCACGGGCGCTACGCACTCGCCTTCGATGTCCGGCAGATGCAGCGGCGTGCGCACGAGTTCCAGCATCCACGCCGTGAGCGTGTCGATCCAGTGCGACCAGCCGCGCACGCTGCAACGCCGCGCAACCATGTCGCGCACGCGCGCCTCGTCTTGCGCGATTTCGGCGAAGCCTTCGTTGGCCGCCCATTCCATCAGTTCGTGCAGAAAAGTGCCCGCGTCCGCGCCGCGCTCGAAACCGTGCATCGGCGCAAGCGCGGGGGCGACAAGTGCTTGCCCGGTACTTGCCAATGCCTCGTCGTCCTCGGGCGGCACGCTCGCTTCGAGCAGTTCGAGGAACACGTCTTCGCTGCGCGTGTCGGGCGCGCCGCGCGCGTCGTCCGCTTCGACGGGAACCGCCGAACCGATCGACGTTTCGGCCGTCTTCAGGCTCGAATAGCTCGCGATCCACCAGCGTTCGCGCTCGCGATAACCGAGCGTGCGCGCCTCGCCGCGCACGGCGCCCGTATCGCGCAACGCGAGCAAGTCGCGCCGCGCTTCGGGAGCGGGCGCAATGGCGATGTCCGTGCACGGACCGCGCAACGCGTCGAGAAACGCTTCGGTCTCCTGAGCGGGTACGGCTGCGCCACCGCCCAGCAGATAACCGAATGCGCTCGCCTCCACGCCCTGCACCGGCCCATAGCCGATCCATGTTGCATAACGCGCGCGAGTCAGCGCGACATAGAGCTTGCGCAAATCTTCGCCGAGGCGCTCGCGATCGGCCTGATGCAGCACGCGCGCATCGGCCTCTAGCGTAACGCGCAATTCGCCTTCGTCGTCGTGCCACTTGAACGGCACGTCGTCGGGCTTGACGGCGCGGTGCGCGCACGCGAACGGCAAAAACACGAGCGGATATTCGAGGCCCTTCGACTTGTGGATCGTGACCACCTGCACGAGTCCCGCGTCGCTTTCCAGGCGCAACTGCCGCGCGTCGCCCCCGCCGCCCGCGCTTTCGTCCTCGCGCTGTTCGTCCAGATAGCGGATCAGCGCGTGTTCGCCGTCGAGCTGCGTGCTCGCCTGCTGCAGCAATTCGGCCAGATGCAGCAGGTTCGTGAGCGCACGCTCGCCGTTCAGCCCCGCGCCGGCCAGGTCGCCAAGCAGGCGCTGAGGCACCTGAAAGTCATTGAACAGGCGGCGCAGCATCGGCAGCACGCCCTTCCTTCGCCAGCATTCGCGGTACTCGCGGAATTGCAGCACACGCGACTCCCACGCAATCTCGTCGTGCCCCAGCCGGTCGAGTTCGTTCCAATGGAGCCCGAGCGTGGGCGTAGCGAGCGCCGTGCGCACTAGGCGGCCGTCGTCGGGTTCGGCGCAGGCCGCCAGCCAGTAGCGCAGTTCTTCGGCCTGCGGCGTCTGGTAGACCGAGTCGCGATCCGAAAGATAAACGCTGCGCACGCCGCGCGCAGCCAGCGCTTCGCGTATCGCCTGCGCTTCGCTGCGGTTGTTGACGAGCACGGCCATGTCGGCGGGCTGCAACGGCCGCATGCCGCCGTCGCCCGAAAAACCCGCCGCGTGCTCCTGGCCGAGATTGAGCAGGCGCACCATCTCCGTCGCGCAGCTACCGGCCATGCCCGCGAGGTACGCGCCCTTGCTGAGCGGTTTGCCGTCCGCGGCGGGCGGCATCCACCAGACGTTGAGCGCGGGCAGCGCCGCGCCGGCGGCGACGAGCTTCTCGGGCCGTCCGTGCGCATCGGCGGCCACGAACGGCAATGCGTTCCCGCTTCCATCGGCACTACGAAACAAAAACGCCCCACTTCCCTCGGGCCGCGACTCTGCCGCCTCGAAACAGCGGTTCACCGCATCGACCATCGCACGCGTGGAGCGGAAGTTCTTCTTGAGCGTATAGAGCCGTCCTTCACAGGCACGCCGCGCGCGCAGGTAGGTATAGATGTCCGCGCCGCGAAACGCATAGATTGCCTGCTTGGGGTCGCCAATCAGGACGATTGCCGTCCCCGTATCGTTTTCGGCGATGCGGTACACCGCGTCGAAAATCTGGTACTGAACCGGGTCGGTGTCCTGAAACTCGTCGATCAGCGCGACCGGATACTGCTTGCGGATGATTTCCGCGAGACGCGGACCGTTCTCGCGCTGCAACGCCGCGCGCAGCCGCGTGAGCAGATCGTCGAAGCCCATTTGCGAACGGCGCGCCTCTTCCTCTTCGAAGCGCTTCGCAATCCAGCGCGCCGCGTGGCACAGCAAGTCCTGTTTGGCCACGGGCGGCGATGCGAGCGACTCGCGCAGGGTTTCCATCGCCATGAAGGCGGCATGCTCGGGCGGCTCGCCGTTCACCCAGATTTCGGCGAGACCCGCGGGCGTGAGGCGCGTCCACACGGCCGCCTTCGCGTCGAAGCCCGGACGCGCGGATTCGGGATCGTTGGCCCAGTCGCGCAACTTGCCGATCCATGTTTCGGAGTGCTTCGAATTGAGCTTTCTGGCGTCGAACTGCTTTGCCGCGCGCGCCGCATTGAGCAATGCCTCGACTTCGTCGATCCACACGCGCCACGGCGCTTTCAGCGTTTCGAGTTCGTCGCGGGCGCGCCTCCGTGCATCTGCGAGCGCCGCTTCGGGCAAGCACGCATCCGGCAAAAGATCGGCGTGCGCGAGCAACCCGCGTATCGCGTCGTGCAATTCGTCGGGACTCGCGAACCACGTCCTCACTTCGGCGGCGCTCGCCGCGTCGAGAGGCGCCATGAAGGTGCGCCAGTAGTCGCGCACGACTTCGGCGCGCAATTCCGTTTGATCGGCTTCGAGCGTCTGCGAAAAGAGGCTGTCGCTGTCGAACGCGTGCTCGCTCAGCATGCGGTTGCACCAGCCGTGGATCGTCGAAACGGCGGCCTCGTCCATCCATTCGGCTGCGAGTTGCAGGCGGCGCGCGCAAGCAGGCCATTGTTCCGGCGAGTAGTCCTCGCGCAGGTCATGCAGCAAGTCTTCGCCCGGCTCGCGCCCAGGCACGTCTGCGGGGTCGGCGCGAAAGCATTCGGCGGCCTCGATGAGGCGCGCACGAATGCGCTCGCGCAGTTCTTTTGTCGCCGCGTCGGTGAACGTCACGACGAGGATTTCCGGCGGCGTGAGTGCGCGGCCTGCCGTGCGCGACTCGCTGCCGATGTCCGGATCGTCGCGCAAGGCATTAAGCGCGCCATGACCCAGCACGAGGCGCACGTACAGCATGGCGATCGTGAAGGTTTTGCCCGTGCCCGCGCTCGCTTCGATCAGACGGCTGCCGTAAAGCGGAAAGCGCAGCGGCTCCAGTACCTGGGCGTCCATGTTTTCGGGCGCATTCATGCCGTTTCTCCCCCCTCGCTCGCGGCCCGCTTCGCACGCGACGACGCGAGCGGCGCGCGGCTTATCGGCAGCAGCAGCGTCGTGGCGAGCGTGATGAATGCGTCGTGAGCGGCGAGCGCGTCGAAATCGGGGAACGCGCGGCGCAAATAGGCATTCGTCTCGCGCTCGCCGGGCGTGCGCCCATTGCCCTCATAGGCCGCGCGCGCGGCTTCCCACGCTTCGGCCGGCACCGTGGCGCGCGCGCCGTCGAATGCATCCGGCAACTTGCGCAGCCACGCAAACGCGGTTTTCACCGCGAGGGGCAAGGGCCGGCGCGCGCCGTCGTGCCATGCGGCGAGCAATGCGAGCAGATAGTCGCGCGCAACCTGCGAGTCAAGAGGCGAGAACTCCGCCACGCCCACCTTGCTCACGATCACCGTGGTCACCGGGCCGGCCGCGATCTGCGCGGCCGCGTGCGCGACCCAATAAGGCACGAGACGATCGCTCCGGTAGCGGCTGTCCTTCACGAGCGTGCCGGGCTCCAGAATCACGCGGCCGAGCGCGCCATCCGGGCCCGCGCGCAAATCGTCGAGCCAGTCGTCGAGCGAAACGACGCGGCCGTCCAGCGTCGCATCGAGACGAATTTCGTATTGATGCTCGAGCGGCTCGGGCCAGCGCGCGAGCGCCTTGCGATATTCGGCGAAAAGCTCGGGCATGGGCGCGAGCAGTTCTTCGCCGATCACTTCGCCAAAGCCGCCGGTCGCGAGATCGCCGCTGCGATGCATGCGCTCGAGGCGCGCCAGCGCGGCCGGTTCGAGATCGTCCTCGCCGCGCTCCATCGCCAGCACCTGCGCGCGGATCAGTTCGCCTTGCAACTGCCACGCCTGCAAGGCATCCACCTCGAAGGGCTCGTGATTTTCACTCGCGGCGTCTTCGCTTTCGAAGGCCACGCGCAGACGCTGCCGGAAGAAACCGCGCACCGGTTCGCGCAGGAATTCGCCAAGCTCGCGTATCGAAAGCGGCTCGTCGCGTTCGGGCGGGTCAAGCTGATCCCCGTTGCCTGCATCCGCAGGCTGCACGTCAGCGGACTTGCTCCACTCGTGCGCATACGTGTAAAGCCTCGCCTCTTCCGGGCGCGGCGGAAAATAGTCGGCGCTGAACGGCTGCAAGCGATGCTCGATGGTCAACGCGTCGAGCAGCGCTTCGCCATCGGCATCGTCCGCGCCTTCGAGCCGCCAGCCGGCCTTCAGGTGATCGCGCAACTGTCCCACCAGCACCGAGGGCGGACGCGGCGTGTTGTCCGTCACGCTGCGCCCGATCCACGAAACATGCAGATGGTCGCGCGCGGAAAGCAGCGCTTCGAGGAACAGATAGCGGTCGTCTTCGCGGCGCGAGCGGTCGCCGGGTCGATAATCGCGGCGCATGAGGTCGAAGTCGAGCGGCGTGCGGCTGCGCGGATAATCGCCATCGTTCATGCCGAGCAGGCACACGCGCCGGAACGGAATGGCCCGCATCGGCATGAGCGTGGCGAACGTCACCGCGCCCGCGAAAAAGCGCTGCGAGAGGCCGCCGCCTTCGAGCGCCGCAAGCCAGTTCTCCGCGACGATGGCGAGCGGCAGCGTGTCCGTCAGCGCGGCTTCTTCGCACGCTTCTCGCCACGTTTCGAGCGCGCCGTCGAGGCGGTCGAGCGTATACGCGTCTTCGTCCTGCGCCTTGAAAAAGGCCGCTTTCAGCGCGCGCAGGCGTTCGCACCACACTTCAACCGTGGCCGGCTCGCGCAGCGTGCGCCACGCGTGGTCGAGCGCATCGACGAGGCGCGTGAGCGGGCCCAGCAACGCGGCGTCCAGGCCGCCGATTTCGCTGTACGGCTCGATGCCGCGCCACGCACCCGCGCGCTCGCCAGCGGCGTAACCCAGCAGCATGCGCCGCAGACCGAACGCCCAACTGTTGGGCGCGCTCAGTTCGTCGGCCTGCGGCAGCCCGAGGCTCGCGCGCTGCCCCGCATGCAGGCCCCAGCGGATGTTCGCGCCGTCGATCCAGTGGCGCAGCGTGGGCACGTCTTCGACGTCTATGCCGAAGCGCGCGCGCACGGCCGGCACTTCGAGCAGGTCGAGCACGTCGCTCACCGTCACGCGCGAATACGGCAGCGAGAGCAGCATTTCCAGCGCGCCGACGAGCGGGTCGAACGCGCGTTGCGCGCGGTCGGCCACGCTGAAGGGAATGCTGCGCGGGTCGTTTGCGTCAAGCAGGCCGAACACGGCCTGAATATGCGGCGCGTAGACCTCGATGTCGGGCACCATCACGATCACGTCGCGCGGGCGCAATGTAGGGTCCTCCGCGAACGCGGCAAGCAGTCGATCGTGCAGGATCTCCACTTCGCGCTGCGCGCTGTGCGCAACGTGAAAGCGAATCGATTCGTCCTCCTGCGCATTCACGGGCTCCCAGTGCTCGCGCGTCTCGCCGAGCGGCCGCAGGTCGCGAATGTCGTCCTGCAACTGCGAGAGCAGCGTGAGCGCTTCTTCGCCGTCGAACAGATCGATACGCTGGCCGATGCGCGTGAAATGCGGCGTGTACGTCTCGCGCGCTTCGTCGCTGTCGTATTCGTCGAGCAGGCCGATGAAGTCGCGCCCTTGCTTGCCCCATGCGGCGAGCAGCGGCTGCGAATGCAGATGCAACTGAGCCTCGTCGAGCTGGTCCGGCGCGCCCGCGCGGCGGCGCTGACGCGCGTGGCGCGCGCGCAGCAAATCCTGATCGGCGACGATGTCGGCCCAATAGTGCATGCAAGGATTGTGCACGCACATCAGCACCTGGCTCCAGCGCGCGAGCGCCGCGAGCACTTCGACCGACTGCCGCGCGAGGCTCGAAATGCCGAAGACGACGAGCCGCCGCGGCAAGCCTTGCGGTCGCGCGTCGCCCTCCTGCCACGACTGCGCGCGCGCCATGAACGCCTCGTGCACGGCGGCGCGGCCCGTGTCGCGCAGGCCGATGCCGTCCTGCGCCTGCGCGCTCACGTCCGCGAGCAGCGCGCGCCAGAGCGCCGCCTGCCAGCGCGCCTCCTCCGGCAACGGCGTGCGAGCGTTGCGCGCGTCGATCAGCACGTCGTCGTTCGCGGCCCAGGCGGCGAGCCAGTCCGCGCGATAAACCTGGTACTGGTCGAGCAGATCGGCCACGCGTTGCGCGAGCTGGAAGCACTTGCGCTGGTCCTCGTCGCTGGCCATGAAGCGTTTGAGCGGCTCGTAACCCGGCTGGTCGAGCAGCGCGGGCAGCATGCGCATGAGACGCCAGGTAAGGCGCGACTTGTCGAACGGCGAGACCGCGGGCACTGCGTCGTTGCCGAGCACGGCACGATACACCTGCCACAGGAAGCGCGACGGCAGCGACATTTCGAACGCCGCCGCGATACCGCAGCCGCCCTCCCCGGGGTCGGCGGCAAACGCGAGCTTGAGCCACTGCGCGATGCCGTTGCTCTGCACGAGGAACATTTCCTTTTCGAGCGGCGCAACCGGATTCTGGCCGATCCAGTTCACGATCAGGTCGCGCAGGCGCTCGGGCTGATTGCCGTGAACGAGCATCAGCCCCGTGGGCAGTTCGCGCGCGCTCAAGCGAGGCTCCGGCGCGCGGGACGCACGTCAGGCACGGGTTGGGTAAATCGGGCGGGAAAGCGGAGAAAAGGAGTTGCGGCCATGTCGCGTGTTCGTGTTCGATGCCGGTACTTACCGATACGAAATGCGCGGGCGGAATTGCGCCCGCGCGATGCGACAGTTTACGACAATCGGGACGCCCTAGCCCAGACGCCGCCCCGTAGCCGGATCGAAGAAATGCAGGCGCGCCGGCGGCAAATACACCGCCAGGCGCTCGCCGGGCGTGGGCCGCGTTTCGTGCGGCAGGCGCACCACCACGTCCGCGCTGCCCCAGCGGCCGTGCGCGAGGTTGTCCGCGCCGAGCAGTTCGCAGGTCTCGACTTCGAGCGTGACCGCCTCGTTGGCGCCGCGCGCGTGCATATGCTCGGGCCGCACGCCCAGCACGCATTCCACGCCCTTCGGCAGCCAGGCCGGTGCGTCACCGAGCGGCAGATGCGGCCCGTTGCCGGCGATTTCGAAGCGCCGGCCATCGTCGCTCACGCGCCCGCGCAGCAGGTTCATGGCCGGCGAGCCGATGAAGCTCGCGACGAACATCGAAGCGGGCCGGTCGTACACGTCGCTCGGCGTGCCGATCTGCTCGGCGCGGCCGCCGTTGAGCACCATCACGCGCTGCGCGAGCGTCATCGCCTCGATCTGGTCGTGGGTGACGTACAGGCTCGTCGTGCGCAGACGCGCATGCAGACGCTGGATTTCGAGGCGCATCTGCACGCGCAGCTTCGCGTCGAGGTTCGAAAGCGGCTCGTCGAACAGGAACACCGAAGGCTCGCGCACAATCGCGCGGCCCATCGCCACGCGCTGGCGCTGGCCGCCCGAAAGCTCGCGCGGCTTGCGCTCCAGCAGCTTGCCCAGCTCCAGAATTTCGGCGGCCGCCGCCACGCGCGAATCGACGGTCGCGCGGTCGAGCCCCTGCAATTTGAGGCTGTAGCCCATGTTGCGCGCGACCGTCATGTGCGGATACAGCGCGTAGTTCTGGAACACCATCGCGATGTCGCGATCTTTCGGCTCCACGCGATTGACCACTTTCTCGCCGATGGCGATCTCGCCCGACGTGATGGTCTCCAGCCCCGCCACCATGCGCAGCAGCGTGGATTTCCCGCAGCCCGAAGGGCCGACGAGCACCATGAATTCGCCGTCCGCCACGTCCACGTCGATGCCGTGCAACACCTGTCGCGCGCCGTCGTACGACTTCGTGACGCCCCTTATGCTCAATGCCGCCATGCCGTCTCCCCAATTGCACCCATGCTTACTTCTCCACGTCCACGAGGCCGCGCACGAACCAGCGCTGCATGGCCAGCACCACCACGAGCGGCGGCAGCATGGCGATCATCGTCGCGCACATCACGAGATGCCATTGCGTGGCTGCGTCGCCGCTCGAAATCATGCTCTTGATGCCCACCACGGCGGTCGTCATCGAGGCCGTGCTCGACATAAGGATCGGCCACAGATACTGATTCCAGCCGTAAATGAACGTGATGACGAACAGCGACGCGATATTCGTTTTAGACAGCGGCAGCACCACGTCCCAGAAGAAACGCAGCGGCCCCGCGCCGTCGATACGCGCCGCCTCGACCAGCTCGTTGGGCAGCGTGAGGAAGAACTGGCGGAACAGGAACGTGGCCGTAGCCGAGGCGATGAGCGGCAGCGTGAGACCCGCATACGTGTTCGGAAGATGCAGCGTGGCCGCGACCTGCACCGTGGGGAAAATGCGCACTTCCACGGGCAGCATGAGCGTCACGAAGATCAGCCAGAACGTGAGGCGCCGGAACGGAAAGCGGAAGAACACGATCGCATAGGCCGAGATGATCGAAATGGCGATCTTGCCCACGGAGATCACAAACGCCGTGATGACGCTGTTCATGAGCATCGTGCTGAACGGGCTCGCCGCGCTGCCCGTACCCGTGTTCCACACAGTCGCCGCGTTCTCGAACAGATGCGTGCCCGGCACGAGCGAGAGCGGCACCGTGAAGACTTCCTTCTCGTTCATCGTGGCCGCGCAAAACGCCACGTACACGGGAAAGGCCACCACCGCCACGCCGAGCAGCAGCATGACGTGGCAGAACAGGTTGAAGTATTTGCGGTTCTCGACCATTGGTTAGCAACCCTTAGTACTGCACCCGGCGTTCGATAAAGCGGAACTGGAAGATCGTGAGCGCCGTGACGATCAGCATCAGCACCACCGACTGCGCGCCCGAACTGCCGATGTCGAGGCCGCGAAAGCCTTCGTCGAAGATCTTGTATACGAGCGTGCGCGTGGCCTGGCCGGGGCCGCCGCCCGTTGCGGCGTCGATGACGGGGAAGGTGTCGAAGAGCGCATAGACCACGTTCACGACGAGCAGGAAAAAGCTCGTGGGCGAAAGCAGCGGAAACGCAATGCCGAAGAAACGCCGCACGGGGCCCGCGCCGTCGATGGCGGCCGCTTCGAAAAGCGATGGCGGAATGGACTGCAGGCCCGCGTAGAAAAACAGGAAGTTATAGCTGATCTGCTGCCAGACCGAGGCGATCACCACGAGCGCCATGGCCTGACCGGGATTGAGCGCGTGATTCCACGTCACGCCGAAGCGCGCGAGCGCGAACGTCACGAGCCCGATACTCGGGTTGAACAGAAAGCCCCACAGCACGGCGGCGATGACGGGCGCGACCGCATACGGCCAGATGAGAAACGTTTGATAGAAGCGCTTGCCGCGCGTCACATGATGCGCCATGGCCGCCAGAAACAGCGAGATGGCGAGGCCGCCGACCGTGACGAGGGCCGTGAAAACCAGCGTTGTCTGGACGGAGGCCAGATAGAGCGGATCGTGCAGCAGCCGCGTGAAGTTGTCGAAGCCGACGAACACGGACGACGTGCCGAAGGCGTCCTGAGCCTGCGTGGACTGCAGGAGCGCGACCCCGGCCGGCCACAGGAAAAAGATCACGGTCACCGCAAGCTGCGGGCCGACGAGCAGGTACGGCAGCAGGCTCGCCCCAAAGCGGGAGCGTTGTTCCATTGCGTCACTCTCCTCGAGTGGCGGCGTTCGGCTGGACGCGAACGCCGGTTTGGCGCGGCTTGTTTATCGGATTGAGTCGCTGGTTTGGCCGCCCGGAGGGTGGCGCCGCGTTCGCATTCTAGCCGAGACTGCAGGCTGTGCGAATCAAAGCGCGGAACGAGGCACGGAACGAGACTTTATTCGTCTTGATGCGCCGCCCCCAGCGCCGCGATAACCCGGTCCACCACGCCGGTCACATGGGCCGGCGTGATGGCCTTCGTGCACTGGTAGCGGAACGCGTCGCCCGCATGGCGCGGGCACCAGCCGAAGTCGCTGTCGTCGGACTCGTAGCGGGTGTCGTTGTAGCAGCTATTGCAGGCGTGAAAATTGATCACGCGCCACGGCGTGTGGAATTCGGCCTTGGGGTGCGAGAAGCCGCTGATCAGCACGACGGGCACGCCCACGGCCCATGCGAGCCACGAAAGGCCGCTGCCGAGTCCCACGAAAAAGTCGGCATGGGCGAGCAGGCTCGCGCGTTCCTCCAACGGCCGCGCGCCCGTGAAATCCTCCGCGCCCGCGGGCATCACGTTCAGCTCACCCGGCAAACCGTATTCGCGGTCGCGGTCGATACACAGCACCCGGTAGCCACGCGCCTTCAGGTGCGCGACGAGCGTGGGCCAGCCGTGCGGATTGTTCCAGTATTTGCACTGCGACGAGGCCTGGGTCGCGATGCACACATAGCGCCCGGCAATCGTACGCTCCGGATTCGCAACCGAAACGCGCGGGCGCCGTTCGAGCGCCGGTACGCCCAGCATGTACGAGGCAAAGTCCTGAAGATTGCTCACGCGCAGGTCGGTAGGCTGGTGGTCGCGGTCGGAAAGCGGCCGGTAGGCGCCCACGCGGTAAGTCGCGTAGACGGGCTCGCCGGTTTCTTCCACGGCGCCCGTCGTGAATACGATGGCGGGATAACTCGCCGCGAACAGCGCATGCAGCGAGGCCGCCATCCACACGGTCAGCGCGCAGTCATGCTGCGCGCGAAACGCCTCGAATGCCGGCATCCAGGCAATCGCGTCGCCAATCGCATTCGATCCCACTTCCACGCGCACGCGACGCCCCGCCGCATCGAAAGAATGCGAAAAAACGAGGCGCGCGCCGTCGAACACTTCCAGCAGAAAGCGAACGTAGTATTTTCGGCGGCTCGCGGCGATCTCGCCCGCGTTCATGACCTCGTCGAACAGCGTATTGGCCGTGTCGAGATCGTGCATGCGCACGCGCCAGCCGTCTTTCGGCACCTGCACGCGGCAGCCGAAGTTGAAGTCGTAGCGAATGCCCTCCGGGCCCGCCAGCGCGGGCGCGCCGGGCTGCGCGAAAGTGGCGGACTGCAGGCCGCGCTGGGCGCCGGAGGCGGGATTGACGGTGGAATTCATGAGGCGATCGGGATGCGGGGACGGTTGATCCGACGCGCAGCGTATCCCGGTCGCGAAAATAACGGGGGCGTCACGCCCCCCGCTTCACGGCTTAACCCAGCGCCGCCGCGGCGAATTTGCCCATGTCGGTGGCCGGATCGCGCAGCGCATCGACGTCGAGCTTCACGCCCTTGCCCACGAGCTTCTTGCCGCACAGGAAATCGGGCATCGAATTGACGGCGTCGACCGCGAGCAGCACGCGGTCCTTCAGGTAGTACACGGCGAAGCGGCGCGCGGCAGGGTCGCCGCGCACGATGGCCTCGTCGTAGCCTTCGAGCAGGCCCACGGTCTGCAGCTTGAGATCGTACTGATCGGACCAGAACCACGGCGCGTCGCACGCGGGACGCGGCTTGCCGACGATCGCCGCCGCCGCGAGCTTCGCCTGCTCCACCGCGTTGTGCACGCTTTCCAGGCGCCCCGCGCGGCCATAATGTGCAAGCGGCCGGTGCGCGCAATCGCCGATGGCGAACACATCGGGGTCGCTCGTGCGCGCGTCGTCGTCCACCTGAATGCCGTTGGCGCAGACGATGCCCGCCGCTTTCGCGAGCGCCTCGTTCGGCAGAATGCCGATGCCGACCAGCGCGAGCGTGGCGGGCACGATCTCGCCGCCGGCCAGCTTCACGCCGGTCAGCTTGCCGCTCTCGCCCACGAGCGCCTCGATCTTTGCGTTCAGGCGCAGTTCCACGCCCTGCGCGCGATGCTCGTTCGCGTAGAACGTGGAAACGGTCTCGCCCGTCACGCGGCCCAGCACGCGCGGCGCGGCTTCGAGCACCGTGACCTCGTGGCCGAGCTGGCGCGCCGCCGCGGCCGCTTCGAGGCCGATATAACCGGCGCCGATCACGACGAGCTTCTCGCCCGGCTTCACGCGCTCGCGCAGCACATCTGCGTCCGCCAGCGAGCGCAGCGCGATCACGCCCGCGAGATCGTGGCCCGGCACCGTCAGCGCGCGCGGCGTCGAACCGGTGGCGAGAATCAGCTTGTCGTATTGAACCTGGCTGCCGTCCGCGAGCGTGAGCGTGCGGCTCGCGCGGTCGAGCGACTGCGCGCTCGCGCCGAGTTTCAGCTCGATGCGCTGCTCGTCGTAGAACGCGCGCGGCTTCAGCCACAGGCGCTCGACGTCGGACTCGCCCTTCAAATAGGCCTTGCTGAGCGGCGGCCGGTGATACGGCGGCACCGGTTCTTCGCCGACCAGCACGACGCGGCCGCCGAATCCATATTGCCGCAGCAGCGCCGCGGCGTTGCCGCCCGCGTGCCCTGCCCCAACGATCACCACTGTGCTGCCGTCTTCTTGCATGTCCGCTCCCGCTTTTTCCTCGCTGTGTGCAGCGTTGATTGATTCATTGCGCGCATCGGCGGCGAGGGCTCATACGCATACTTCAATCCACGCCGGCCGCCGCGCCAGGAACGAGATCATCTCACGGTTCGCGCGCACACGATGCGTTAGTCGAAAGCGCGGTCGTTCGGCGCGGCATAGAGCGCACGCAATTGCCCGCTCATCGGAAAGTCGAAATTCACGCCTTTGGGCGGCACCGGCTTTTCGAACCATTTCGCGTACATCGCGTTGATTTCGCCGCTTTTCATGACTCTCGCCATCGTATCGTTCACGAGCTGGCGGAATTCCGGGTCGCCGTTGCGCATCACTAAGCCATACGCTTCCGATGATTGCGGCGTGCCCACGATCACCCATTCGGCGGGCGCTGCCGTGAGCGAGCGCGTGCCCGCGAGCAGCACGTCGTCCATCATGTAGGCCACGGCGCGGCCCGATTCGAGCGCGGCGCGCCCCTCGCCGTAGTCGCGCGCGCTGATGATGCGCATGTTCATCTGCTTCTCGATGTTCATGCGCCGTAGAATGCGCTCGGACGTCGTGCCCTGGTTCGTGAGCACCGTCTTGCCCGCGAGATCGGGAAAGTCGCGAATGCCCGAATTCCTGCGCGTGAGCAAACGCGTGGTCGCGACAAAAAACGTATCGGAGAAACTCACCTCGGCCTCGCGCGCCTTCAGGTTCGTTGTGACGCCGCATTCGAGATCCACAGTGCCGTTCTGCACGAGCGGAATGCGGTTTTGCGAAGTAACGGGGATAAAACGCACCTGCAGGTTCGGGCGCTTTGTCCGCACCTTGACGGCGTCGATCACCTTGTCGCAGATGTCCTGCGAAAAGCCGATCACCTGGTTGTCGCCGACCACGTAAGAGAACGGCACCGACATCTCGCGATATCCAATGGCGATGCTGTTCGCCGAGCGGACCTTGTCGAGCGTGGGCTGCGCGATCTGGGCGGCCGCCGGTTGCAGCAGCGCGAGGCACGGCACGATGGCCTGGCACGCCAGCGACAGCCACTTCACTCGGTTCATGGGCGGAT
Organism: Paraburkholderia sp. J76; assembly: GCF_905220295.1. Classification (NCBI taxonomy): domain Bacteria; kingdom Pseudomonadati; phylum Pseudomonadota; class Betaproteobacteria; order Burkholderiales; family Burkholderiaceae; genus Paraburkholderia; species Paraburkholderia sp. J76. The sequence goes on along the minus strand of NZ_CAJMZJ010000004.1, from coordinate 447,094 downwards.
CCTCTTCTTCTCTTGTCGTTGTCTTGCGCGGTCAAAGCCTACATATGCCGCCACAATCGATCATCGCGCAACATGCGGGAAATACCAAGGTTCGCAGGGAGATTAATCCGTCGATTAAAAAAAAGCAGCGGACCTGGCCGCTGCTTTTCCTGTTCAACGCTGCACTTCGCAGCCAATGCCGTCAGCCGTTGACGAGTTTCTTCGGCTGCAGCAACGCCAGCACCGCGCCCAGCGCCATGGCGGCCGAAACGCAGTACATGCCCGCGTTCGTGCTTTGCGTCACGTCCTTCATCCAGCCGATGATGGACGGGCTCACGAAGCCCGCGAGATTGCCGATCGAGTTGATCATGCCGATGGCGGCGGCCGCCGAACCGCCCGCGAGAATCGCGCTCGGCCAGGTCCAGAACACGGGCATCGTGGCGAGCATGCCGGCCGCGCCCACGGAGAGCGCGAGCATGGCGAGCGGCACGTTGTTGCCGAACACGGTGCTGAAATACAGGCCGATTGCCGAAGCCAGCGAGGCGATGGCGAAGTGCCAGCGGCGCTCGCCCGTGCGGTCGGCGCTCTTCGCCACGAACAGCATGCTGAACACGGCGCATGCGTACGGAATGGCGGTGAGCAGGCCCACGTCGAGCGCGCTCTTCACACCGCTCGCCTTGATGAGCGTGGGCAAATAAAAACTGATGCCGTAGAGGCCCATCATGCAGCAGAAGTAAATCACGGCCATGAGCCACACGCGGCCATTGGCGAATACCGAGCCGATCGATGCGTGGCCCTTGCCGGCCTGGTCCTGCGCGATATTGCGTTCGAGCACGGCCTTCTCGTCTTCCGAAAGCCACTTCGCCGCGCGAATGCCGTTAGGCAGATAGAACAGCGTAATCACGCCCAGCACGAGCGAAGGCACCGCCTCGATGAGGAAGAGCCATTGCCAGCCCGTCCAGCCGTTCGTGCCGCTGAAAGCCGAGAGAATCCAGCCCGAAAGCGGGCCGCCCAGCACGCCCGCGATGGGAATGCCGATCATGAAAAGCGCATTCATGCGGCTGCGGCGCGGAGCCGGAAACCAGTAGGTGAGATAAAGCACGATGCCGGGGAAGAAGCCCGCCTCGGCCACGCCCAGCAAAAACCGCACGAAATAGAACTGCGTGGGCGTGCGCACGAGCAGCGTGGCCGCCGATAGCACGGCCCACGTAATCATGATGCGCGCGATCCACACGCGCGCGCCCACGCGGTGCATGAGGATATTGCTTGGGACTTCGAAGAAAAAGTAGCCGATAAAGAAAATGCCCGCGCCGAGACCGTAAACGGTTTCGCTGAATTGCAGGTCGCTCAGCATCTGCAGCTTGGCGAAGCCTACGTTGACGCGGTCGAGATACGCGGCCACATAGCAGAGGAAGAGAAACGGCAGCAGACGCAACGTAGCCCTGGAATAGGCCCGCGTCTCGAGGTTGTGTAGTGCGGCCTTCGACTGGCCGCCGGCGATCGTATTCATGGTCTCCAACATGGTGCAAAGCCAGTGCCGCGCGGGCAAAGGCCAAGGAAAACGAGGGCGCATGGGCGGGATGCTTCCATAAGGAACTGTCCCGAGGGTCCTTCCCCACTATGTTGCGCCCACAACGAATTGCACGCGCCCGCGTCTCGTCACTCCCGCACGGCTGCATGCAAAGCGCATCATCGTAGCGAGGCGCGACAAGGGCTGTCAACCGTTTGTAAGCGCCTGGCAGCCGCCCGAAACGGCGCTGCGGCGGGGCCGCGCGCTAGAATCGTCGAATTCATTCTCGACGAAACCCCTGCATGGAGGACCGCGCGCCATGAATTCCACCCCGCTGCCCCGCCGCCCGCGCGTGTATCTCGCCGGCTTCGATGTGTTCCGGCGCGACGCGCTCGAACACGGCGCGCGCCTCGTCGCCGCGTGTGCCGAATATGGCTTCGAGGGCGTGTATCCGCTCGACGCGCAGGCGCCCGCCGACCTCGACGGCCCGCGCCAGGCCGCATGGATCTACCGCGCGAACGTCGAAGCGATCCGCGCCGCCGATATCGTGATGGCGAATGTCAACGATTTTCGCGGCCCCGGCGAACCCGACTCCGGCACCGCATTCGAAATCGGCTATGCGGCCGCGCTGGGCAAGGAAATCTGGGCTTACATGTCCGACGAAGGCACGCTCATCGAACGCGTGCCTTCCGCGCCCGACGCGCATGGGCGCGTGTGCGAACGCGGCTATCTCGTGGAAGATTTCGGCCTGACCCGCAACCTGATGATCGCGTGCGCGGCGCGCCTCGTGCAGGGCGACGCGCGCGCGTGTCTCGAAGCGATGGCGCAGGGGCGCACGCCATAAGCGCGTGCGCCAGAGCGAACCAGGGAATCAATGATGCATGGCGCTCATCGTGCTCATACGCTGGAGCGCGCGAATGCGCGCCACCGCGGGGCGGTCCGTCACGGCGACCTGATAGAGCTTCGCGAGGTCGGCCTTGAGCGCCGTGCGTGAGCCCGCGTCTAGATACACCATGTGCCCCGAGGGATAGAAACGCGCGCTCAGATTGTTGCGCACCTTCTGGTCGAGAAGCGGCATCTTCTGCAAGTCGATCACCGTCTGGTAGAACGGCGTGACGAAGTCGTAAAAGCCATTTGCCGAAAGCACGCGCAAATCGGGATTCAGCGCCATTACCGCCGCCAGATCGCCCGCCGTATAGAGCACGATGTTGCCTTGCGCATCGATGCCTTTTTGCGCGCCCGTCGGGTCGATATGGCTGAAGTTCCAGTTCTGGAACGCCTGGTCGTTCAGGTCCGTGAACGACGAATTCGTGCGGAACTTGAGCTGCTCGTTCAGGTAGCTGTTCCACATCGCCGTGTACACGCCGCTCACCGCCGTCATGGTCGGATCGTTGCCGCCCGAGTTCGGGTCGATGTTGCCGGCAATGCCCGTGTCGATGGCGGTCACGCGGCCGTCGTACGAGCCGAGCGCCACGCCCTTGTCCTTCATGAGCGTGGTGAGAAAAAGCGAGTTGCCGCGGCTGTCGTAAGCGGCGATGTCGAGATTCCACGACTCCAGCGTTTGCGTGTCGATGCCCGTGTATTGCGACAGCGTCTTGAGCGTCGCGGCGATGCTCTTGTCCTTGGGATCGGGGAACTTCGCAAGCGCCTGGAGATAACCGGTGCGCGCGAATTGCGCGACCTGCGCGGCGAACGCCTCCAGGTTCTTCGGCGCGGGCGTCACACCCAGGCGCTTGTGATACCACGCGTCGGCGGCCGCCGTGGGCAGCGCGCCCACCGGATTGCCGCTTTGCGTGTAATCGAGTATCGACGACTGCAGCGTGATGCCGTTCAGATCCACGCCGTCCTCGTGCAGCCGGTACGCGAGCACGCAACTGCGCGCCGTGCCATACGATTCGCCGTAGAGAAACTTCGGCGAATTCCAGCGATCGTTCGCCGTAAGGTAGCGCTTGATGAATTGCTTGAGCGAATCCGCGTCCTGATCGACGCCCCAGAAGTCGCGGTTGTGGTGCGGCGCGATCGCGGCCGAATAGCCCGTGCCCACCGGATTGATGAAGATGAGGTCGCTCTTGTCGAGCAGACTGTCCGGATTGTCTTCGAGCGCATAGGGCGCGGGCGGCGTGAAGCCCGGCATCGAAGTCTTGATGCGCTTGGGTGCGAACGAGCCGAGCAGCACGAACACGGAAGACGAACCCGGGCCGCCGTTATAGAAGAACGTGACGGGGCGATCCTGCGCCTGCACGCCGTCCTTCGTGAACGCCACGTAGAACATCTTGGCGTTGGGCTGCGAGCTGCTCGGATCGACGGTCACGAGATGGCCCGCCGTTGCCGTGTAGGTAATGACTTCCTTACCGATCTGAATGGCGTGATGCGTGATCGCCGCGTTCTCGGTCATGTCGGTCACGAAGTCGTCCGGACCGTTGCCGTAAGCGGTGGGATCGAAGCACGGCTGGTCGGCCTGTGAGCGATGCTTGCCGTTTCCGCTCGCGGGGCTGCCCCCTTGAGCGCCGCCGTTACCGCTGGTGGACTGCGCTTCGTCGTTCATGTCGTCTCCCCATTCTGTGTTCGCGTTTGAGACAGTGAAGGCAACTTCGAATGCAACCTCTCATGCAACCCGCATCGCGCCTGCCGCTTGGTTCCGCTTTGGTTCCGCTTACTTCCCGTCGCAGCTTTTTCGTAGCAGCGCGCCGCGCTCATCCTACGCCGAGCCGAGCGCGCTTGCCACCTTGGTGCCCACCGGCGTGCCGAGGCCCGTGCAGGCGTCCCAGCCGGGCGCCGCGGAGAAGTCGCCGTTGCTGCCGCTCGTGACGTCGTTGAACGCGCTGGGCTGCGCATAGAGCTTTGCGTTCGCGAAGCCGACCGGCGTGCCGCGCGCCGCGTTGATGCGCGCAATCAGCGCAGCCCACAGCGGCGCGACGGCGCTCGTGCCGCCCACCACCGTATCCGTGCCGGCCACGCGCACCTCGTAACCGGTGGCCGGGTCGGCGTCGGCGGCGACATCGGGCACGCCGCGCCGCACCAGCGCGCCGGCGCCGCCGCTGCCACGCACCACGCGCAAGCCTTTTTGCCAGGCCGGCAGCGCGAACGTCGCGCTCACGCCGCCGCCCGTCGCGCCGTCGTCGCCTTCGCTCCACACGGTTTCCTGCGAGATGCGTCCGTTCGACGCCGCGATGCGCGTGCCGCCGCAGCCGAGCGCATACGGGCTCGACGCGGGAAAGTCGACGTGATCGGCGCCGTCGCCCACGCCGTCCGACGAGCCGCTGTCGCCCGAAGCCGCGCACACCGTCACGCCGAGCGCAACGGCCGTCCGCATCGCGTCGTTCAGCGCGCCGAGCGTTTGCTTCGACCACGCCGATTCCGGCGCGCCCCAACTGATCGAGATGACCGAAGGCTTGCGCTGGCTGTCGTGCAGCGCGGCGCTCACGGCATCCACGAAACCGGCTTCGCTGTTGGGCGCGAAATACACGGCGATGAGCGCGCGCGGCGCCAGCGCGCCCGCGATCTCCACGTCGAGCGTGACTTCGGCGTCGGGGCCGTTGGGGTCGCCGGTCGGCGCGTTCGTCACCTGATCGACGGAAACGTTCTCCACGCGCGGCGCGCTTACGCCCAACTCATTGAAATACGCGTGGAGGTCCGCCGTGTCATAGCCGCCGCCCATTTCGATGAGCGCGATGCATTGGCCGTTGCCGTCGCCCGGGGGAAAGCTGTAAAGGTCCGCGAGTTGCAACGGCGTGAACGATTTGCTCACCGCGCGCGCGGCGCGGATCGGCGGATGGATGGGTGCGTCTCGCGCTTCCTGCGTCGCTGAAGTTGCCACCGAAGGCGGCACGATGCGAAAGTGCGGGCGCGCCTTCGCGCGATTGTCGAGCCCCACCACGGCGGTGACGACCTCGTGCATGTCGTCGGGCAAATGCAGCGGGCCGTTCGGCTGGTGAAAGCGATGCGTGATTTTGCCGATCTGATGCTCGAAACGCTGGAGGTCGATGCCGAAGGCGGCGTTGTACTGCTGCACCGTGCCCGAGAGCACGACGCGGCGCGCCGAGGCGTCGGCCGCGTCCACCGCGAGCCCATGCGCGCTCGCGAATTGCTCGACGCGCTTGATGTCCGCCGCGCTCGCGCCGAAGCGCCGTTCGTAGTCCTCGCGGGAAACCGGTTTTGCGGCGGGATCGTTTGCGGTAAGCCGATCCACCAGATCGTGAAATTCGGCCGCTGCCTGACGCCGCAGGATCAGCACGATCTTGAAGCTTTCCGCCGGGTCGCAAGCCCCGACGCACTGTGCGCCAGCGGGCGCGGGATGTTCACTGCCTGCCACGGGAAGGTGCCTGGTCATAACCCGTATCTCCTTCTTGAATCGCTTGCCTGTGCCGGAATCCTGGCGCCCTGGTTACGCCGCATCCACGCCGCATCGCCGCCGCAGGAGCGGCCGGCAGCGCGGCGCGAGCGCAAACGAAGCGCAGTGCGCATTCCGCGTGCCCAACACAATCGTTATACACCCGGCACGCTTGCAAAGCGCTCCCGGCGACGGATGAATAAAAAAGCGCGCGGGCATCGAGCCCGCGCGCTTGTTCACAACCCGTAGCGTGGTTTTACCGCCGTGGCGTGTTAAGCCGCCGCGGCCAGCGCGGCCGGCAGATGCGTTTGCAGATAGGCCTCGAACTCATCCTTCACCTCGGGATGGCGCAGCGCGAACTCGACCGTCGCCTTGAGGTAACCGAGCTTGCTGCCGCAATCGAAACGCGTGCCCATGTAGCGATACGCAAGCACCTGCTCTTCGGTGAGGAGCGACTGCAATGCGTCGGTAAGCTGCAACTCGCCGCCCGCACCCGGCTTCAGCGCGCGCAGATGGTCGAATACCGTGGGCATCAACACGTAGCGGCCCACCACGCCGAGATTCGAGGGCGCGACTTCGGGCGCCGGCTTCTCGACGATGCCGGAAAGCTTGAACACATCTTCTTCCCACTCGCGGCCATCGACGATGCCGTACGACGCGCTGTGTTCGCGAGCAATCGATTCCACGCCGATCACCGAGCTGTGATAGTGATTGAACGTGTTCACGAGCTGCTTCATGACGGGCGTGGGGCTGTAGAGCAGATCGTCCGCGAGAATGACGGCGAACGGCGAGCCGCCCACGAGCTTTTCCGCGCACAGCACGGCGTGACCGAGACCGAGCGCCTCGGCCTGGCGCACGTAGAAGCAGTCCACATTGGCCGGCTTGATGCTGCGAACGAGGTCGAGCAGCTTTTGCTTGTTGCGGGCTTCGAGTTCGCATTCGATCTCGTACGACTTGTCGAAATGATCTTCGATCGCGCGCTTGCTGCGGCCGGTCACGAAGATCATTTCGGTAATCCCCGCAGCGATCGCCTCTTCCACTGCGTACTGAATGAGCGGCTTGTCGACGATCGGCAGCATTTCCTTGGGGCTCGCCTTGGTGGCGGGCAAAAAGCGCGTCCCAAGGCCTGCAACAGGAAATACCGCTTTGGTTACTTTGAGCATGATGTTCATTCCCAGATCGTTCGTTTGAATCTCGGTCTTGCAGCGAGGCAAGCCGACTTCCCCGAGGTTCTGCCTTGGCAGAGTCTTGTATTGAACAGGATTGTTTACCGTCTTTTCATGAATAAAAAAAGCCATTCACACCAGATTTTTTGATTCCCGCGTCACACCGTAAATTATTCCCATTCATATCGAATAATTTCAAGGGGATCGGCATGAATTTCCTGTCCCGGTTTTGTATCAACGACGTGTTGCGTTCGGGCGCGGGCTACTCCGCCTCATCGGCGGGCGGCAACGCACCCGAGCGCGAGCGGGCGCGCCGGATAGGCTCATTGCGCAGGGCCTCACGATACGCGGACACCGCCACGAGTATCAACAGCACGGCCACGCCGGCCAGCAAGTGCAGGTTCATCGGATTCTCCAGCGACCATAGTCGATCGCACTCAAACTAGCATTCCAAATTCCGTAAATAAACCGCTTTGATTTTCAATCCATTTATTTCTCCATTTCTCTGATGGGTGCGAATACATTTTGAAAATCTTTTGCTTACTTCCCTCGCGCGCGCGCCCCTAAGATCGCCGGGTACTCTCCCAAGGACCGGCCGACACCGATGAGCGATCCCGTACTCCAAACCGCCATGCCGCCCGCATCCGCGCTGCCCGCCGCAGCAGTTACCGCAGCGCGGCCCGCGGCGGCGGCCCGCGAGCTTGCCGGCGACCAGTTGATCGAGGCGCTGCGCGGCTTTGCGGCCCTGCTGGTGGCCTACTTCCATTGCCGCCAGGTTACATGGATCGGCATGGGCGCGTTTCACCAGTTGCACGCGAGCCTCGCGAGCCCGGGCGCCATAGCGGCATGGTTGACGTTACCCGTAGCGTGGGGATCGGCGGGCGTGCCGATTTTTTTCGTGATCAGCGGCTATTGCATTCACCGCAGCGGCGCTGCGCGGCTGAATGCCAACCCCGATTTCCGGCTCGACGCGCGGCAGTTCTGGCTGCGCCGATTCGTGCGTATTTATCCGGTGCTGCTCGCTGCGTTGCTGCTCACGCTGGCAGTGGATTCCATCAGCCTTTCGCTGGTGCCGGTGAGCCACAAGATCAACGGCATCGGCGCGCGTGACTTCTTCGTGAATCTGCTTTCGTTGCAAGGAGTGGCCGGTAAGACGTATGGCTCGAATGGCGCGCTCTGGACGCTTTCGCTCGAAGTGCAGTTCTATCTGCTGTATCCGCTGCTCTTCGCTGTGCGCCGGCGGTTTGGCTTTAATGTCGTGCTCGCTGCTGTGGCGCTCGTTAATGTCGTTTCCGCGTTGACGCTGGAGCGACATGGCATCGTCGTCTTCACGTCGTACTGGTTTTCCTGGATGCTCGGTGCGTGGATCGCTGAAGTGCGTCTGCGTGGGTCCTCCGGTTTTCGCTTTGCGTACCTCGCTGCTGCGCTTTTTGCCGTGGCCGGGTGCGTGGCTTTCCACTTTGGGCAGTTTGGGGCGTTTCAGCTCTGGGCTTGTGCGTTTGCCTGCTATCTCGTCAAGGCGCTTTCGCGGGCTGCTGCTTCTCCTGGTGTGCTGCACGCACTGTTTTCCAAGGTCGGGGATTTCAGCTACTCGCTCTATCTCATCCACTTGCCGCTCTTCGTGATGCTCGGGTCGCTCTTGTTTCGCTCCGCGCTCCAGACTTCGATCTGGCCGTCGTTTGGGTTCACGCTCGGCGTGATTCCCGTTGCATGGGTGTTCTATCGGGTGTTCGAGCGGCCTGCGGTTGATGCCGCTGGCAGGCTTAGGAGGCGGGCCGCTGGATGAGTGCGGCGCTTTGGGGTTTGGAGGTTTTCTTGTTTTCGTGTCGGTATGCAAGCGTTGCCCCTGTGCGGGGCGGCACCTACTTTCTTTGCAGCGGCAAAGAAAGTAGGCAAAGAAAGCCGCTCAAACCGCCAATGCCCGCCACCATTCACCCCTGGCCGTTACAGCTTGTGGCTCCGGAGCGTCTGTCACCTCGCACCATTCTCGTTAGTGACAAAGCACTCATTCGTTTCCGCTGCTCGCTACGCTCGCTGCGGTCGGGTCTGCGTGGGAAACCGGTCTGATGCCAGGGCGGCACGATTTGGTTATGCCCTTCGGGGCGCGTAGCGCCACCGGAAGGATGAGCGCCTTGTCACTCCGTTTGTGGGCGCGTGGTGACAGACGCTCCGGAGCCACTGTCTGTAACCGCCAGAGGTGAATGGTGGCGGGCGCTGGCGGTTTGAGCGGCTTTCTTTTGCCTACTTTTCTTTGCCGCTGCAAAGAAAAGTAGGTGCCGCCCCGCACAGGGGCAACGCTTGCATACCACCGCGAAAACAGGAAAGGCCCAAACCAGCAAGGCCCCCGCAACAAGACATTTACTTCCCCCGAGCAACAACCCCATCCAACACCCGCCCGACGGCCTCAACATACTGCTGCCTCCCAAACCTCTCCCGAGCAGTAGCAAGCCCTTGCACAGCAAGCCCTTCCCGCAGCGAAGCATCATCATGCAACCGTGCGATCGTAGCGGCCAGTTCCCTGGCATCCCCAGGCGTACACAGCAACCCGCTCCTGCCATGCTCGACAATCTCGGTCACTCCACCGTCGCGCGAAGCGACAACAGGCCGCTGCGCCAGCATGCCCTCAACCACCACCCGCCCAAACGGCTCAGGCGTAATCGACGTATGCGCAATAACATCAACAGCGCGCATGCACGCCGCAATATCATGCCGGAAGCCAAGAAAATGCACCCGCTCCTGCAACCCGTTAGCCTCGACGAAATCCCGCAACTCAGCCGCATAGGCGTCCTCACCAAACAGCGGCGCTCCCACAAAAACAGCATGCGCCCGCGGCTCATCGAGCAACGCTTCAAGCAGCACGTGCTGCCCCTTCCACCGCGCGAGGCGGCTAAACGCCCCAACGAGAAACGCGTCCTCGGGCAACCCGATCTGCGCGCGCAACTGCGCCTGCGGCACGCGCGCGAGCGCACGGAACGGCGATTCGTCCACGCCGTTATGCACGACGTCGATGCGCTTCGCGTCAAAGCGCGTGAGTTGCGCAAACACCTTCGCCGATGCGTGCGAGTTGGCGATCACATGCGCAAGCCCAAGCTTCGCGCAGCCCTTGATCACCGCGCGCTGCACGCGGCCAAAATGCGCGTCGCTCACGATGTCGCGTAAATGCCAGACCACCGGCTTGCGCGCAAGCTTGCCGGCAAGCACGCCGATCACCATGGCGCGCTGCGTGTTGGCATAAAGCACGTCGGCTTCGCGCGCGCGGCGGCGCGTCTCGCGCACGAGCGCGGCAATGCCCGCGAGCACGCCAAGACGCGGCGCGGCCCCGCCATCGCGGCGCACGTTGCTCAACGCGCCCGAATCGAGCACCTCCACGCGCGCGCCGGCCTTGTCGAGCGCCTCCCTGAACGGTCCGTCGTTGAACAGCAGCACGTCGATGCGCGAGCGCAAGCCCTTCACCACTTCCAGCAGCGATAGCTCGGCGCCGCCCAGCACGCCGCTCTGGTCGATGGCGAGCACGCGCGGCGCTTGCGCTGCGTCCGCATCGTTCTCGAACGGCGGCGCGCCGTGAGCGGACCCTGCTCGCGAAATCGCCGGCACCGCCTTCGCCACGCGTGCAAAAAACTGCTCGCGGAAATGCCGCGACGAAAAGCGCTCCGCGTTCGCGCGGCAATCTTCGGCGCGGAACCGGCCGGGATCGCTTTCGAACGATTCGACAGCCTCGATGATCGCGTCCGCGTTCTGCTCTTCGAAAAAGATACCCGTCGCGCGCGGGCCAGTGTCGCGCACCGTTTCGAGCGCGCCGCCTTTGCCGAATGCAATTACCGGCGTGCCGCACGCCTGCGCCTCGACCACCGAAATGCCGAAATCTTCTTCCGCCGCGAACACGAAGGCCTTCGCTCGCCGCATGCGGTCGTGCAGCACGGCAAACGGCTGATAACCCAGCACTTCCACGTTAGGCGTCGCCTTCGCACGCACCTTATGCATATCGGGACCGTCGCCGATCACCACGAGGCGCCGCCCAGGCATGCGCGCGAACGCCTCGACGATCAGGTCGATCTTCTTGTACGGCACGAGCCGCGAGGCCGTCACATAGAAGTTTTCCTTCTGCATTTCCAGCTCGAACGCGTCGATATCCACGGGCGGATACACCACTTCCGCCTGGCGCTGATACACCTTCTGGATGCGCCGCGCGATGAACTCCGAATTGGCGACGAACTGGTCCACCGAATTCGCCGTACGCACGTCCCAGTTGCGGATGTAGTGCAGGATCAGACGCGCAAGCATCGACTTCGGCCCGCGCGTGAGGCTCGACTCCTGCAGATACTGATGCTGGAGGTCCCACGCGTAGCGAATCGGCGAATGCACGTAGCTGATATGGAACTGGTCCGGTCCCGTGAGCACGCCCTTGGCCACCGCGTGGCTGCTCGAAATCACCACGTCGTAGCTCGACACGTCGAGTTGCTCGATAGCGAGCGGCATGAACGGCAGGTACGCGCGATAGCGCTTGCGCGCGCCCGGCAGCTTCTGGATGAACGAGGTCGTGGGGCGCTTGCCGCGCAGGAAAGCGCGGTCCTTCGAATCGACGAAGTCGACAACCGAAAACAGGTCCGCGTCCGGGAAGCAAGCAAGGATCTGCTCGAGCACGCGCTCCGCGCCCGCGTAGGTCACGAGCCAGTCGTGCACGATGGCCACGCGTGGCGCACGGCCTGCGGCAAGCGCCGGCCGCGAAGCGCGCAGCGGCATGACCGCGCCTGTTTCGGCGCGTCGAGGTTGGGTGGCGTCGCGCCGTTGAAGGGGCGCGGCGGCGCTTTCGGACGGCGCCGCTTCGTCGATCAGTTCATGACTCATGCGCTTTTCCGTGAATTCAGTCGAAAGAGAAGGGAACGGGCGTAGCCGCGCAGCATCGGCGTGGTCGCAACGGACCACACCACGTTGGCGAGCGCGAGCACGACACCGGCGCCGATCGCATACAACGCGTCCGGCAGCCACCACGCAAGACCGAGCGCGGCGGCGAGAAAACTCAGGTGTGCAAACATATCGACGATGATCGTGCGGCTGTGAATGCGCGAAAGCCACAGCAGAACGACGTAGTCGAACAGCGCGCGAAACAGCACGGCGGCGGCCGCGCCCGGCAAGCCGAAGCGCGAGATGCCGAGCCACAGGAGCCCCGCGAAGAGCGGCAATTCCACGAGCCCCACGCGCGCGGCGGCGGCCGGGTTGTTTTGCGACTGGATGAGAATGCGCGTCACGCCCGCCTGCCCGACGAGCCACACGGCGATGATCAGCACGCGTCCAACCGGCGCGCCGTGTTCGGCGATCACGGGCCCGACCCACGCATGCAGGAAGGGCCCGAGCACGACGATCGCGCCGATGGCGACGGGCGTGAATACGGCATTGAGAAATTGCAGCGACTGCGACGCAATTTCATCCGCATGCTCGCGGCCCAGCGCGGAAAGGCGCGGAAACAGCGTGCGCACGAGCGCGTTGGGCACCATGTTCAAACGCGTGACAAGGTTCTGCGGCACTGTGTAGTAGGTGACGAAGCGCGCGCCGAGGCCCGCGCCCAGCATCATGCGGTCGAGCGAATCCGCGACCATCGTCGTGACGCTCGCAACCAGCATCCAGCCGCCGAAATTGAAGAGCGCCTTCGAGGTATCGAGGCGCGGCCCGCGCACCTTGCGAATGCCGAGCACGCGCAGCGCGGAGCGGCCGAGCAGTATCGCCGCCGCGACACGCGCGAACACGGCAGCGGCCAGCACCGTCTGCAGATTCGGTTCGTACAACCAGGCAGCCGCGAGCGGCAGCAACTGGAACAGGAACGTGCCGAGCGTCTGGTTCGTGTTGTAGATGCCGAAGCGCTCCGCGCCGTTGATCGCGCCCGCGAACACCCACGAGACGTTCGCCACCGGAATCGCCACGGCGAGCCAGGGTAGCGCGAGATAGACTTCATGCCGCAATTCGGGCGTGACATGCGTGAAATACGCCGTATAAAGCGCACCGCCCGAATAGATCAGCAGCCCGCCAATCGCGCCGGTCGTGAAGTTCAGCCAGAAGGCGCTCCAGAACACGCGCTCGCAGGCGCCGGCGTCTTTCGACGCATACGCCTTCGAGATCTGGTTCTGCGCGGCCATGCTCATGCCGAGATCGAGCACGCTGAAGTAGCCGATCAAGGTCCACACGAGCGCGATCACGCCATAGCGCTCCACGCCCAGCAGACGGATATACGAAGGCACCGTGACGAGCGACACAAAGGTCGGCAGCACGAGACCGAACAGATTGATTGCGACGTTGCGCAGTATTCCTTTATCCATTGGGTATCCAGTTGCGTGGCCCGTGAGGGTCAGGCCGGTTTCCAGCGATACATGAGGACCTTGCCGCGCGCGTCTTCCTCGACGAACACGAGGTATTCGCCGTTCGCTTCGCGATGCGCGGTAATCCCGAACGGCACGTCTACCCAACCCGAGGTATTGCCCACTTGCGCGCCGGGCCCGAACGTGCCGATCTCGTTCGCGCTGTCCTTGTCGTACACATGCACGTTGCCCGCCGGCTCGACCACGAACACGTACTGTCCTTCCACGGTGAGCCCCGCGGGCGTGACCGGCGGCTTCGCTTTCGGGTCCCAGGGCAGGCGCAGCATGTAGCGCTGCTCGGGGTGGCCGCTCGACCACTTGTCGTAGCGCACCAGCACGCGCCCCGCTTCCTTCCAGAAGCCGGGTTCGTGCGGCGCGTCGGCCGTGTAGCCCGTCACGTAGAGCGTGTCCGTCTGCGGCTCGTAGATCGCGCGATGGACCTCCGTAAACGGCGCGGGAATCGCGTACTTGTCGAGCTTGTCGTACGAGTAGATCGGGTTGCCCTTCGCATCCAGCCCGCCGAAGCGGAAGCGCCAGATGCCCTTGTCGTCGCGCGCGCGCCAGATGTCGCCGCGCGTGTCGATCCACCAGCCCCAGCCGCCGGCCAGATGGTCGCGGCCCGGATTGCGCGTGAATTCGCTGGCGTCGAAGGCGCCATTGCCGTTCATGTCGCGCCAGATCCAGTCGCCGGCAGCCGCCGCGTTCGGCGCTTGCGGCACGTTCGGCACGTTCTGCACGCCGCGCCCACGCCCCGCGATAAAGCCCGAGGGAATCGCGGTCTCGCCGTCGTGCTGCGCGTCGAAGCGATAGATCTTCAGATGGTCCGCGTACATGTCGGTGAGGAACAGGAACGTGTGGCCGTCCAACGCGCGCGCGGTCGGCAGTCCCGGCCACTGATCGGTATGAAAAACCGGATCGTCGGGATAGCGAAAACGATTAGACAGGAATCCGACATATTTCCAGTCCTGTCCCGGCGGCTTCGACAAATCCAGTTCGAAACGCTTGTTGCCGGTATAAACGCTGTTCGGGCGCTGCGGGTCCACCCACGCGCCATCGACGAAAAGCAGGCCTTCGAGGTTCCACAGGCGCTTGCCCGCGGGCGTATACGCCTCCAGCGTCGCGCCGAGCCCCGCGCCGATGGTGTCTTCGTGTTGCGGCCCGACGCCATTGGTCGAGACATAGATGTTCCCGCGCGCATCGGTGCCGACGCCGGTGAGTCCGTTGAATCGGCCCGGCCCTGGCCGCCCCGCTACGCCCGAAAAAATGCCACCGCGCTCGCCGAGCGTCGCGCTCTGCGCCCACGTCTTGCCGTTGCGCGCGAAGATGAGGATCTGCTGGCGCGGCCCGTTATCGGCGATCAGCAGGCGTTGTTGCGGATCGAAGGCGAGATCCACGGGCACCGAATCGGCGGGCAGCGCGAGCGTGTCGTCCAGACGCTTGCCATCCGCCGAATAATGCTCCACATGCGGCTCCCCGCGTGGACGCGCGCCGGTCAACACCCACACCGACCCATCGGCCGCGAGCGCGATACGGCCCGGCGCCGGCACGTCCCATTGCGTCTTGCGCTGCATCGAGTTCGCGTCGTACACCTCGATGCGGTTCATCGACGTGTTGCTGACGTAGAGCGTCGAATCGGTCGCGGCGAGTCCGCCAATGCCGGCATGCGTGCCCGTCGGCACTTCGTTGATCTTCAGGAATGCTGCGCAAAGCTGCGCATGCGGATTGAGCGGATCGGGCGAAGCCTGGAACGCGGCGGCGCGTTTGGGCTCGTCCAGCGGCCGGCGCGTGACGCCATACCACTGACTGCCCTTCGCCGGCCAGATGCCGCTGCCGACGAGATGGCCCTTCTCGTTGCCCACGCCGACCGCCGCATACAGATAGCGACGATTCACGGCCACGGCATCGCCGCCGGCGCCGCCCCAGCCATGCGTGCCACCCGCGAAGCCCAGCGGCTTGCCGTCCTGGTACGCGCTGATCTCGGCGCCGCTCTCGTCCCACGGCGCGTTGGTGAAGACCTTGCCGTCGGGCGTAACGGCGATGGCCGTGACGTTGATCTGCATCCACGTGCCCTGGCCGTTGCCGAAAGTGTTGCCGATCCACGAGGTCGTCACGCTGAGCGGCGGCGCGGCGATGGTCTGAACCGACGACGTGCAGATGAACGTGCACATCGCGGCCAGCGCCAGCGTCCTGCGCAAGCGGCGATCGGGATTCGATAACGGCAAGGCAATTCCTCCAGTCTGATGACGGCAATCTGCCCAGGATCATGCCGTACAAACCGTGTGAAAAAATCGCCTCTAAAAATCGGAAAATAATTCAAAAAAATTCAGTATTTATGACCCATTTCTGAATGCTCCACGAATAAATTTCGCGGCACGGGAAATCTCTTCGAAGGCCCTGTTATCTGGCCTTCTCCGGTCTCTCATGCCGCAATCCGCATTTCACATCGCGCAAATTCCGCCAATTAAATTCAAAAATTCCGATTCAAATATATTTCGGCTTTTTGAACATTTAATTCTTTCTAGAATGATTCGCGAAGCCATCGCGCATGCATTAACCCACCGGAGAACCGATGACCGTTAGCCGCCTGGTCAATCAACAAGGCCCCGCCGACCATTCCCATCGCATCGTCCAACTGGATGGTCTGCGTGCTTTCGCCGTGCTCGCCGTGTTCGCGCAGCACGCGTTGCGCGCGCCGCTATGGATGGGCGTCGACCTGTTCTTCGTGCTGAGCGGCTTTCTGATCACCGGCATCCTGCTCGAACGCAAGGCGCGCGGGCAATCGTATTTCAGCTACTTCTATGCGCGACGCGTGCGCCGCATTCTGCCGCCGTACGTGCTGCTGCTCGTCGTCTCGTCGCTGCTGTTCGGCTTCGGGTGGGCGCACTACTGGCCCTGGTATGCGTTTTTCGCGACCAATATCGGCGACGCGCTCGGCCAGAGCGGCCACGACAGCCTCAACATCCTCTGGTCGCTCGCGGTGGAAGAACAGTTCTACATCGTGTGGCCGTTCGTCGTGCTGCTTCTGCCGCAGCGATTCATGGCCGTCGTGGCCGCCGCGCTCATCGTTCTCGTGCCCCTGCTGCGCGCCGTCGCAACGCCGTGGTTCGACACGTACTGGCCCATTTACTACCTCACGCCGTTCCGCATGGACCTGCTGGCCGCAGGCGCACTGCTCGCCGTGCTGGTGCGCCGCGACCGCAATGCGCTCGAGCCCTTCAAATGGCCTGCCGCCGTGCTGTTTTTCGCGGCGCTTGGCGTGCTGGCCTGGCTGCATCTGCACTATCCGCGCTTTCGCGCCATGAACACGCCGCTCTCGAACGCGATGCTCTACAGCGTTTCGCTTGTGCTCTGCACCTCCATCGTGGTGTTCGCGCTGCAGTCGAAAGGCATCGTGCGGCGCCTGCTGTCCAATCCGGCGCTCGTGTATATCGGCACGATCAGCTACACCATTTACCTCATTCACCTCACGATTCTCTATGCCGTGTGGCCTCTGCATTACAGCCGCATCGAGAGCGCCGCGATTGCGCTCGTCCTCACGCTCGCTTATGCAAGCGCGAGCTGGTTCCTCTTCGAACGCCGCCTCACGCGCGGCCCACGCCGCCGCACGGCGGCCGAGCCGGTGGACATCGCCGCGCCCGTGAGCCAGTCGAGCCCGCAATCGTAATTCCCGAATCCCCGAATCCCTTTCGCTACTTCAAAGGCACATCACATGAACGAACGTCGCAAAGCGATCATCACCGGTGTTTCCGGCCAGGACGGCGCCTACCTCACGCGCCTTCTGCTCGACAAGGGCTATAACGTCACCGGCACCTATCGCCGCACCAGTTCCGTGAACTTCTGGCGCATGAGCGAGCTGGGCATCCTCGATCATCCCTCGCTCGAACTCGTCGAGCACGACCTCACCGATGCGGGTTCGACGCTGCGTCTCGTCGAACGCGCGCAAGCGCAGGAGGTCTACAACCTGGCGGCGCAAAGCTTCGTGGGCGTGTCGTTCGATCAGCCCGCCACGACCGCCGAAGTGACCGGCATCGGCGTGCTCAACATGCTCGAAGCGATTCGCGTGGTGAATCCAAAAGCGCGCTTCTATCAAGCTTCGACCTCCGAAATGTTCGGCAAGGTCCAAGCCATTCCGCAATGCGAACAAACGCCGTTTTATCCGCGCAGCCCTTATGGCGTGGCCAAGCTATTCGCGCACTGGTCCACCGTCAACTATCGCGAGTCTTACGACATCTTCGCGACGAGCGGCATTCTCTTCAACCACGAATCGCCGCTGCGCGGGCGCGAATTCGTCACACGCAAGATCACGGACAGCGTCGCCAAGATCAAGCTCGGCAAGCTCAACATGCTCGAACTCGGCAACCTCGACGCCAAGCGCGACTGGGGCTACGCCTCCGAGTATGTAGAAGGCATGTGGCGCATGCTGCAGGCCGATGAACCCGACACCTACGTGCTCGCCACGGGCCGCACCGAAACCGTGCGCGACTTCGTGAAAATGGCCTTCACGGCGGCCGGCATCCAGCTCGAATGGTCGGGCAAAGGCGAACGCGAAACCGGCATTTGCGTCGCCACAGGCCGCACGCTCGTGCGTGTGAGCCCGCGCTACTACCGCCCCGCCGAAGTCGATCTGCTGATCGGCGACCCGACCAAGGCGCAGGAAAAACTCGGCTGGAAGCCGCAGACCTCGCTCGAGCAACTGTGCCAGATGATGGTCACAGCCGATCTTGCGCGCAACGAACGCCATGACACATTCTGATTCCGCAAGCCGTCCGCGCGCGCTCATCACGGGCATAGGCGGCTTTACGGGCCGCTACATGGCCGCCCGCCTCGCGGCGGACGGCTACCGCGTGTGGGGCACCGTGCGGGCCGGCGAGTCGCTGAACGCGGAGGCGTTCCCCTTCGGCGCCACGGCGATCGAAGCCGATCTGCTCGAACGAGAAGCCATCGCCCACGCGCTCGAATCCGTGCGGCCCGACGTGGTCGTGCATCTGGCCGCGGTGGCCCACGTGGCCGACAGCGACGTTGCGCGCACCTACGTCGTGAACGTGGTCGGCACGCGCAATCTGCTCGATGCGCTCGCGCATCAGAAGCATGTCCCGCGCGCCGTGCTGCTCGCCAGCAGCGCGAATGTCTACGGCAACGCCACGAACGGCGTGATCGACGAAAAAGTCGAACCGCAGCCCGCCAACGACTACGCCGTGAGCAAGCTCGCGATGGAATACGTCGCAAAGCGTTTTCAGCCGCAATTGCCGATCATCGTGGCGCGCCCGTTCAACTACACGGGCGTGGGTCAATCGCCGGACTTCCTGATCCCGAAGATCGTCGATCACTACGCACGCGGCCAAAAGCAGATTTCGCTTGGCAACCTGCACGTGGCCCGCGACTTCTCCGACGTGCGCGACGTGGTGAACGCCTATGCGCGGCTGATCGAAGCCTCGCCGCGCGGCGTCACCGTCAACGTGTGCTCGGGCAGCGGCCAGACGCTTGGCGCGCTGCTCGGCATGCTTGCGCGCATCGCCGGCTACGAGATCGAGGTGCATGTCGATCCGCGTTTCGTGCGCGCCAACGAAGTGCGCCAGTTGATCGGCTCGAACGCGAAGCTGCGCTCCCTCGTCGGCGACAGCTCGCGCAGGCGCCTGGAAGACACGTTGCGCTGGATGTACGAAGAAGCCCGCGAGCGCGTGGTCGAAACGCAATAGCGCGATTTTCCTCTGGACTACCGATCAACCGCCGCTCCTCAGAGCGGCGGTTTCCTTTTGGCCGATAAAAACGCTTTACTGTGCCGCAATGGCTTCCGCGTAAACGCCGGCCACGCGTTTCGCGATCACGGCGTTATCGAAGTGCTCGCGCGCATACGCCTTGCACGCGGCTTCGTCCGGGAGCTTGATGCGGCCCGAAAGCGCGCCGTCGATGCCATCGGCAATCGCGTTCGCACCCGTGCCCGGCAGCACGAGATCCTGCGAAAGACCCGCCACCGCTTCCGGCAGTCCGCCCACCGGCGTCACCAGAACCGGCGTGCCGGCGGAAAGCGACTCCACCGTAATCAAACCGAAGCCTTCCAGCGCGACCGTCGGCACCACGCTCAGCGTGGCCGCGCGATAGAGCGAGGGCAGATGCGCGTCGGGCACGAAGCCGAGCAGTTTCACGTTGTCGGCGAGGCCCGCTTCGTCGACGCGCTGCTGAAGTTCGGACTCCAGACGACCTCGCCCCGCGATCAGCAGGAGCACGTCCGGATGACGCTGCTTCACCATCTTGATAGCGTCGATCAGATCCTCCAGGCCCATGCGGCGCACGAGGCGGCGCACGGCCAGGATGATCGGGCGGCCCTGGGGCAACTGAAGCTTCAGGCGCGCTTCGGCCATCGTGCACGCCGGGTCGAAATGCGCCGTATCCACGCAGCCCGGCACGATGCGCACGCGCTCGGGCGAAATGCCGTAGCGGCGCGTGAGAATCTCGCCAAATGCCTTCGAAAGCACGATGAGCCGCGACGAGCGCTCATAGACCGACTGTTCCAGCGAGTGCTTGACGCGCTGGCTCAGCGTGGCCGCGCCTTCGACCAGACTTTCGTCGGCCCACGGTCCCTGGAAGTGCGAAACCTGCGGGATGCCGCGCGTGACGTCGAGCCCGGGGAAGGTGTATAGCGCAAAGTGCGAGGAGACCACGTCGGGGCGATGGCGGCGAATTTCGCTGCGCAGCGCGCGGCGCGCGTCCATGAGACGGAACGGCAGCGAGCGCGAAGCGGAGCCGAAGCCGTTGATCGCGCCGCCGCTGTCCTCAGCCACCTTGGGCGAGCCGGCCACGACGCCGCGCACGCGCACGCCCGCGCCGGGCAGCGCGCCCACGAGCGAGTAATACATACGGTCGAGCCCGCCTGCGCGCTCGGGAAACCAGTGCATGCCGATCTGCAGCGATTGAATGGATTGTGTGGTCATCGCGTGTCCTTATTCTGCACGTGTGCGGTTATCAGGGGGTTTCTGCGCGCCGGAGCGGTTGGCCGCCCGGCAGCGTCGCAGCGGCGAACGCGGGTTCTTCGCGGCGCACGGCCTCGCTCGCGTCGCCGGCCAGTTGCCGGTAGAGGGCGATGTACTGCGCGGCCATGCGCGCCCAGCCGAACTGCGTGGCAAGCTCCGCCGCGGCCTCGCCCATCGCAAGGCGGCGCGGCGCTTCGGCGGCGAGCGTTTTTACGGCGTTGGCGAGCGCGGGCACGTCGTCGGGGTCTTCGAGCACGATGCCGCACTCGGGCGTGATGATCTCCGCGCCGCCCGCCGTGCGCGCCGTCACCACGGGCAAGCCCGCCGCCATCGCTTCGAGCAGCGACAGGCTCATTGCTTCGTAGCGCGAAGGAAATACGTAGGTATCGACGGAGCGCATGAGCGTGGGCATCTCGCGCACGAGGCCGAGAAAATGCACGCGCTTCTCGATGCCGAGTTCTCGCGCGAGATCCGGATACGGACTGCCCGGCAGATAGCCGGCCACGGCGAGATGCACGTTCTCCGGCATCTGCTTGAGCGCGTGCAGCACCGTACCGAGGTTCTTGCGCGGCGTGCGCAAATCGCCCACGAAAAGCAGCAAAAACGCATCGGCCGGCAGCGAGAACTTCGCGCGGTCCGCACTCGCGGCCGAGAAGCCGCGCGTGTCCACACCGTTGTAGATCACGTCCAGGCGCTCCACGGGGTTGCCGCCCGAGGCGCGGATTTCGTCGGCGACCTTGCGCGACACCGCGGCGATCACGCGCGATCGCCGGTACGCCCACCGCTCCAGCACGGCGTTCGCGCGCGTGTAGACAAACTGATACGCCGACCACACGCCGCCCGTGAGGCCGAACGGGTAGTACTTGCTGCGCGCCCAGCCGCCATGCACGAAGTGCGCGGTGTTGACGTCGGCGTGCGCCCAGGTGATGAAGCCGTTCACATGAAGCACGTCGTATTCGTGCCGGTTGCGGCGCAGCCACATCGCGCTCTTGAACGCAAACACCTGCTGACGCAGCAGATTGGTAGGCCACGCGCGCGAAGGTTGCACGCGCACCCATCTCACCTTCGGGTGGGCAAGCAGTTCGGGCGCGACGTGCGAGGCGACCAGCGTCACCTCGAACCCTTCGTCGAGCGCGGCGCGCGCGATTTCATGATTGACGCGGCCCTGGCCGTCATTGTGGCGCACGACATGCGTGACGATTGCGACTCTCAATCGGAGACCTCCGTGGTACGGACACGGGACTGGCGTTGCAGCTTCGTCCAATGCCCCGCGCTGAGAATGGAAAACACACTCGAAAAGAGCAGCAGGCCGCCGGTGCCCACGAGCGAGTTGGTGAAGACGAGCATGGCGAAAATCGATATCGCGAGGCTCAGGCAGGCGCAAACGTAGCGGTCCTCTTGCAGGCGGAACGACACGCGCACCGCGCGCACGAGCAGCCACAGCACGCCGGACATATAGAGCAGCGTGCCAGGCCAGCCCAGCACGAACGGAATGTTCATCACGCCGCTGTCGAAGCTGCCGTACTGGCCGAGCTGACCGTTATTGCTCGACAGCTTGGTCGATGCACCGGTAGCGCCCAGGCCCTCGCCTGTCACGTCCGTGAAGGCCTTTTTCGCGAAGTCGGCGTAGAACTGGTTACGCGCCTCGTAGCTCTGGTCGTCTTTTAGGTTCACGAGCGTATTCAGGCGCTGCTGCATACGGTCCGCCACGGGGCCGAACGTGAGCAGCGGCACGCACACGCCCGCCAGCACGACCGCGCTGACGACGATGCGAATGCGCACCTTGTTGCTCGATTTCATCAACTGGATGACCATGGCGATTGCCCAGCCGCCCCACGTGGAGCGCACGAGCGAGAGCGCGAACGAGAAGAAGCCGAACGCCGCTGCGATCCAGCGCACGCGATGCTGCGCGGCCATCACGAACACCATCGCGCCCATCATCGCGAACGCGAACGGGCCCGACGAGTTCATCGTGCTGAATACGCGCACACCGAGCGGCACGGGGTCGCCCTGCGAATTCATGTCCGAGCCGATCATCCACATGGCGTCCCACGGCGGCATGATGAAAAACTGCACGAGACCATAGGCGCCCATCACGAGCATGCCGTAGATGAAGGTGTTGATGATCGTCTTGCTGCACTCGGGATACTGGCGCGTGAGCACCATGATGTGAAAGCCGATCAGGAACGGATAGATCCAGTTGGCGAGGTCGTACACAGCCGCAGCGGGGCCGCTCGCCACGACGCCCACCGCGAACGCATAGCCGATGCCGAGCAGCGCGAGCAGCAGCGGCAGGCCGCGCCGCTGCCCGAGAATCGGGTAATAGCGCAGCAGCGAAATGCCGCTGATCATCGTGACGGCGAGCGGCGCGACCTGGATGAGACTGGTGGGCGTGAAGCCGCCCTTGCCGTAATCCGCGAGACGGCGGACTTCCGGGCTCAGGAACCACAGCCACCACATGAAGCCGATATAGCGCACCGGATTCACGAAGTAGAGCCAGAAGCCCACCGCGATCGATAGCACGGGAAACGCCAGCGTGAGCACCGTGCCCTGATGCGCGCCGATCAGCAGCGCCGTGAACAGCCACAACGCGAGCGGCGGCAGCGTATCGCGGCCAAGCAGGCCACGCAGGCCGCCGCGTGTACGCTGCGGGCCCGGTTGCGGGCCCGATTGCGCACCCGGTTTGGGGGCCGGTGCCGGGAAAGCGGTCGTGACGTCCATGATCACATCCCGCGCGCGGCGACGCCCCGGCCCCGGGGTTCGCTCGCGACCGCTTCGCCATGGCGCGCGTCGCGCTCGCGCAGCATGTCGCGCGTGAGCTGCGCGTGCTGGCGTGCGAAGTGCTGCGTCGTGAGATCGCGCGTGCGCAACTGCTCGCACGCTTCGCGCGCCTGTTCGAGCGCGCGCGCCGGATCGGCCGCGAGCGCATCGGCCGCGGCGCGCAACTGCTGGGCATTGAACGGTTCGATATACGACGCCGCCTTGTCGTCGAAGTAGTCTTCGAGCGCGCCCACCTTCGTCGCGATCATCGGCTTGCCGAGCGCCGCGGCTTCCAGCATGACGGTGATACCCGAAGCGTGCGTGTTGGGACGCAGCGGCACGACGACGATGTCCGCCCAGTCATAAAGCGCGTGCTGTTGCTTGATGCCCGAAACGCGCACGATTTCGACGTTGTCCGCGCGCGCCGACGCCGGCATGCGCCGCCGCGTGGCAATGCGCACCTGGTAGCGCGAATCGTTGCCGAGCGCGCTTACGAGCGTGGTCCAGTCGCGGTCGCGGTCGTTGCCGATCGCGGCCACGCGCACCGGCGCATGCGGCTTCCATTCCGAAGGCAGACGCAGCGGAAAGTCGTCGGTATTGAGACCGTAGAGCACGTGACGCGCTTCGCGCCCGAAATACTCGCCGCACAACGCGGCGTTTTCGCTCGCGAGCGTCGTGAGCAGATCGGCACGCTTGAGCAGACGCTTGTAGATCGCTCGGCGCAGCGCCCCGTATCCCGGCCAGCGGTCGAGCAGCCACACGCTTTGCGCGAGCAGCAGCGGGCGCGCGCCGCCCTTCTTCGCGTGCATCAGCAGCACCAGCGCCACGGCCAGATGCTCCTGCTCGGTGTGCGTCCAGATTACGTCGGACTCCAGAATAGCCCGTCGATTGCGCCATGCATGAATAAAGTCGAAACCGAGTGCGGCTTTCAGGCCGCGGCGAATGAAGCGCATGGGCGTGCGCTCGCTCGCATCCTGCGCGTAATCGAGGGCGAATTCCGCAGATTCCGCGTGATGGTAGCCGTAGAGGCTGCCGATGTTCTCGCCTTTGCGATAGCGGCGCGGATCGGCGCCGTAGAAAAGGTGGACGTGGACTTGCGTACCGCTCATTCGGGGTCCTCCGTGTAGTCGTGGGGCACGCCGCTCAAACGAGCGCGCGGCGTGCCTCTCGTGCGCCGCCGCGCACCGCGCGCCAGCGTGCGAACGCCGCGAGCGCGGAATCGCCGCGCACGGCGCTCAGGCCCGTATGCACGAGGCCCGGATACACGCGCGTGCCGACGAGCGCGTACCACCACCAGGCGGTTTCGCGGCGCAGCGGCGTGAGATGGCCGAGCAGGATCAGATGCAGGTTGTAGGCGGCGTTGCGGATCGAGGCGAGCGTCTGCGCGTTGCGCGGGTCTTCGCCCGGGCGCGGCGCGGGGTAATGGTCCACGGCCACGAGCGGGTCGTACACGAGCTTCCAGCCCGCGCGTTTCACGCTCATGCTGAACGCCATGTCGTTATGCGTTTGCGCGCCGGTGCCCCGCAGGCGCCGGTCGAAGCGCAAATCGCCGATTGCCGCGCGGCGATAGCTCATGTTCGCGCCCTTGAGCAGGTCGACTTCGCGCGCGCCGCCCGCGCCCAGATGATGGTTGCCGACAATGCGGCCCGAACGCTGCAACTTGCCCACGAGCGTCCGCTCGCCGTCGATCATGCGGCCGCCCTCATGCACCCAGTCGCGGCCGCCCAGCGCGCCAAGCTTCGGGTCGGATTCGAAGGCCGCCGCAATGCGCGAAACCCAGTCGGCGCGCGGCGCGGCGTCGTCGTCGGTGATGGCGATCACGTCGCCGGCAGCGGCCTCGATGCCGCGATTGAGCGCCGCCACCTGACCCGGCTCCTCGACGATGGCGACTCGCACGTTGAGCACATGCGGCGTCACGTGTTCGGCGAGGCATGCATGCGTTGCTTCGTCATCGGCGCGTGCGACCAC
Source organism: Paraburkholderia sp. J76 (assembly GCF_905220295.1). Lineage (NCBI taxonomy): Bacteria > Pseudomonadati > Pseudomonadota > Betaproteobacteria > Burkholderiales > Burkholderiaceae > Paraburkholderia > Paraburkholderia sp. J76. Next base: position 422,066 of record NZ_CAJMZJ010000004.1, on the reverse strand, counting down.
CACGATTTCATCGGGCGCGCGCTGCTGGCGCAGAAGCGCCGAAAGGCAGCGCGACAAATCTTCAGGACGCCGATATGTCGGCACGAGCACGGTCACTTTCATCGCGAGTTCTCCTTCTTTGCTGGATGAGTGCGCAGGCGTCATGCGCTCAGGTACTCGCGCACGTTCGCGTAGCCATAGCCGTAGCTGCCGCGCGTGCGCGCCGGCACGCCGTTGAACACGCCGCCCTGCACGCGCACGCCCGCGTTGCGCAGGCGCTTGAGCGCCTCGGCGATTTCGCCGTCGGTGTGCATGCCCGAGCGCAGCACGAGGAACGTCGAGCCCGCATGGCCGCCGATGATCGCGGCGTCGGTAACGGCAAGCACCGGCGGCGTGTCGATCAGCAGCACGTCGTAGCGGTTCGACAGTCCTTCGAGGTACTGTCCCAGACGCGGCGACATCAGCAACTCGGAGGGGTTGGGCGGACGACGGCCGCACGAGATGAAGTGCAGGTTGTCCACTTCGGTCGCGCGAATCGCCTCGTCCAGCGCAATCTGCCCCGAAAGCAGTTCGGAGAAGCCGTTTTCCTGCGGGCCGCCCAGATAGCGTTCGAGCGCGCCGCGGCGCATGTCGCCGTCGATCAACAGCACGCGCTTACCCGAGTGCGCGAGCAGCACGGCGAGATTGGCGGTGAGGAAACTCTTGCCGACGCCCGGCACCGAACCCGTTAGCATGACTACGCGATTACGCGCGTCCATCACGCTGAACTGCAGCGACGTGCGCAGGCTGCGCAGGCTTTCGACCGTGAGATCCTTGGGACGCGCATTCGCGAGCACTTCCTGCAGGCGCGAGCCGCCGCGCACCGGGCCGCGCTTTTCGAGCGCCAGTTGCTCCGGCGAAAGCGGCACGAGACCGTACACGGGCAACTGGAACGAGCGCTCGATCTGGTCCGGATCGACAATGCCCTTGAACAGGTTGCGGCGCATGAGCACGAAGCCCGTGCCGAGAATGATGCCGAGCAGCGACGCCGCCGAGACGATCAACAGCTTCTTCGGCTTCGACGGCTTGCCCGGACGCAGCGCCGGATCGACGATATGTACGTTGCCGCCCGTGCCCACGCGCTGAACCGAAAGCTCCTGAATGCGGTTGAGCAGCAGCACGTAGATGTCCTCGGCCACCTTGGCGTCACGCTGCAACTGTACGGCCTTCACTTCCGTGGCCGGCAGGTCGCGGAATTTCGTGTCGTACTTCGCTCGCTCGCCTTGCAGTTGCGCGAGTTGCTGGCGCGCCGCGATCAGCACCGGGTGCTGGTCGCCAAAACGTTGCTGGAGCGAGGCGATCTGCAGTTGCAACGCCGAAATCTGCTGCTCGTATTGCACGCTGCCGTCGAGATAAATCTTCGCTTCGTCGCTCGCGTTGATCGAGCCCGACTTGCTCTGGTAAGCCGTGAGCGCGGCTTCCGCGTTTTCGAGGTCCGACTTCAGGCGCGGCTGTTCGCTGCGCAGGAAGTCGAGCATCTTGCTCGCGTCGGCCTGCTTGGTCGCCACGTGCTCGCGCAGATACGACTGCGCCACCGCGTTTGCAATCGCCGCCGCGTGGCCCGGATCGTTGTCTTCGAGCGAGATGTCGATCACGCCCGTCTGCTTGCCCTGCTCCTGCACCTGGATCGCATTCTGGAAGCCGCTGATCGCGTCGAGATCGTTCAGGCGCACGACCTGGAAGCGCGTGCCGGGACGCGCAACGAGCTTGCTCACGAGCAGCTTCACGCCGCCGCCCTGTTCCATCTGGCCGACCGTGCCTTCGAGCAGACGCGCGCCGTCCGGCGTCGAGACCACGTAGCGGTCGTCGTCCAGCGCCGTGAGCGTGAGTTTCCTGCCCTCGAGTTCGGGCGTGACTTCGACCGAATCGATGTCGATGACTTCGCCGCCCCACGCATAGCTGCTGAGCCAGTTGCTCAAGCCGAACCACGGCCGCGCGGGCGTGCCCGGCGTGGCGAGCCGCGCGGAAAGGCTGCCGATCAAGGGCAGCATGACCGGCGTGACGGTGGTGTTCAGCTTGAACTGCTGCACCACGGGCTCGACCACGCTGCGGCTCTTGATCATCTGGATCTCGGCGTCGGTGGGCAAACTGCCCGTCGACGAGCCGGAACTGATGTTCGCGCCCGTTTGCGTTTGCGTGAGGGCCTGCGACGTGTAGTCGGAAGGCTCCACGCGCACCTGGGTGTCAGCGGTATAGACCGGCTTGGCGATGAAGCAGTAGAACACGGCCATGGCGATCACCGCCGCCGCGATCGCGATGAGCCAGCCGATGTCGTCGATGATGACGCGCAGCAACTGGCCGAGGACGACGTCCTCTTCCTCGGTGCGGACCGCCGGGGCCGCGTGGCTATTGGCTTGTATGGTCACGATTCAATCCCGTTGTTTATTAGGTGTTGCTCCTGCGTCTTTTTTCGAAGCTTGTTGATCGCGCAATTACTTCGCGATCTGCTTCAGATAGAAGACGGTCTGGATGGTCGGCAGCACCTGCTGCAACACACGGTTGAAGGTCGTCGAAGCGGCCGTGCCCACGTACACCACATCCAGCGGCTTGAGCTGGAACTGCGACGAAAGCATGATCGCGTCGGGTTGGGTCATGTCGAGGCGGTAAATTTCGGGCTGCGTCGGGTTGTCCTTCATGCCGCGCATCACGAAGATCTGGCGCGGGTTCGCGTCGGTGTCGAGAATGCCGCCCGCCTGGGTGAGCGCATCGGCGATCGTGAGGTTGCCGCGAATGAGGCTCGTCTGCGTGGGCGTCTTCACCTCGCCCATCACGAATATTCTGCTATCCGAACGATCGGGAATATTGATGACGTCGCCGTTCTGCAGCAGCACGTCCTGGGTCGAATCGCCGCCGTCGAGCATGCGGTTCGCGTCGAGGATGTAGAGCTTGCCGTTGCGCGTGAGGCGCACGCGGTTGATGTCGGCGCCGTCGGTCGTGCCGCCCGAACGCGTGATGGCGTCCACGAGCGTGAGCGGCACGTCGCTCATGGAAAGCGGGCCCGGCGTCTTCACGTCGCCCGTGATCTGCACTTTCTGGCTGCGGTACGCGAGCACGCGCACGTCCACCTGCGGGTTCTTCACGTACGGGCCGAGGCCTGCCGCAAGCTGGTCGCGGATCTGGCCAGGCGTCTTGCCCGCGGCCATGATGCGGCCCACGAACGGGAAGAAGATCGTGCCGTCTCTCGCTACCGTCTGTCCGTACGGATCGGCCTGACCGGGCAGCGCGTTCGTGTAGGGCTGCGTGAGCGCCTGCCCCACCGTCTGCGTGGTGTTGCCGCCCGTGGAGAACGTCGAGCCCTGCGGCGTCGAAAGTTCGGGGTGATCGAACACGGTCACGCCGAGAATGTCCTGCGGCGCGATGTGATAGACGTAGTCGGCAGCGCTCGCGAACTTCGCGGGCGGCAGCGGCGCTTTGGGCGCGGCCGCGGCCGCCTGCGCCTGCTGCAGCACGACTTGCTGCGTGATGAGCTGCACGTTGAATTGCTGCTGCGGCTGGTTGTTCGGCTGTTCTTTCAGGCTGGACGTGTCGAGATAGTTGCCGGGCGCTGTCGCGCACGCGGAAACGAAGACGCTCAACGCGACCACCGCCGTCAGTTTCAGTTTTGTCATTGGCATATTCGGCTCAACCATCCCTTTACCATGCGATCCATCAATTCAAGACTCTGGCGATACCTGGACTCGTGGAGCCCGTGCGGATCGCTGACATCAGAGTTTTCCCAGTTACCGAGCGCGTATACCTTGCCGCGCGCGGTGGGTTCGATGCGCTCGACGGCGGCGACCTGGCGGCGCTCGGTCACGAGCACGAGGTCGGCCGAGCGCACGAGGCGGCTCGTGAGGCGACGCGAGTGATGGCCGCCCACCTTCATGCCGCGCTCGGCAAGCAGCCACTGCATCACGGGGTCCATGTCGTCGCCGTCGCGCGCACGCAGGCCCGCCGATTGAAACGATTCCTCGCGCGAGCCTTTCTGTTCGCACAGACGCTCGCGAAAAAGCTGCTCCGCCGCCGGCGAGCGGCAGACGTTGGCGTGGCAAACGATGAGCACGTTCTTGATCATGGTCGCGTGACTCCCTTCCTTGACATGCGCAATGCGTGGCCCCGAAACGCTCAGGCCAGCGCCTGCGTTGCGGCGCTTTCGGCGCGCGCGCGGCTTGCCTGCGTCGCGCTCGCGCGGCCCACTGCGTGGTACTCGATGCCAAGTTCCTGAAGCGCGGACGGATCGTAGAGATTGCGGCCGTCGAACACGATCGGCATCTTCAGTTGTGACTTCAAGGTTTCGAAATCGGGCGCCTTGAACACCTTCCATTCCGTTGCGACCACAACGGCATCCGCTTCGCTTGCGGCTTCCATCGCGTCGTTCACGAACGACAGCCGCGTCTGGTGTTCCGGCGCGTGCGCGAGATCGATCGCGAGAACACGCCTGGCCTCGGCGGTCGCAACCGGGTCGTAAGCCTTGACCGTGGCGCCGCGCGCGAGCAGTTCGGCGATGAGCGTGCGGCTCGGCGCCTCGCGCATGTCGTCCGTATTCGGCTTGAACGCGAGCCCCCAGACGCCGAACGTGCGGCCCGTGAGGTCGGAGCCGAAGCGCGTAACGATCTTCTGCGCGAGCACCTGCTTCTGCGCTTCATTGACGGACTCCACGGCGCGCAGGATCTGCAGCGGTTCGCCGAAATCTTCGGCAGTGCGCATGAGCGCCTTCACATCTTTCGGAAAGCACGAGCCGCCATAGCCGCAGCCCGCATAGAGAAAGTCGTAGCCGATGCGCGGGTCCGAGCCCACGCCGCGGCGCACGGCTTCGATGTCGGCGCCCACGCGGTCGGCCAGATTCGCGAGTTCGTTCATGAACGAAATGCGCGTGGCGAGCATGGCGTTGGCCGCGTACTTGGTGAATTCCGCCGAATGCACGTCCATGTAGAGCGTGCGCTCGTGATTGCGGTTGAACGGCGCATAGAGCCGTTTCATGACCTCTTTCGCGCGCTCGCCGGGCACGTCGTCGTTGCAGCCGAGCACGATGCGGTCGGGCCGCGCGAAGTCATCGACGGCCGCGCCTTCCTTGAGGAACTCGGGGTTCGAGACCACCGAGAACATGTGGCTCTCGCTGCGCTTGGCGCATTCGGAGGCGATCGCGTCGTGCACGAGCGCCGCCGTGCCCACGGGCACCGTGGATTTGTCCACCACCACCTTGAACCCGGTCATGTGGCGGCCGATATTGCGCGCGGCCGCCAGCACGTATTGCAGGTCGGCGGAGCCGTCTTCGTCGGGCGGTGTGCCCACGGCGATGAACTGCACGTCGCCGTGCGCGACTGCCGCTTCCACGTCGGTCGAGAATTTGAGCCGGCGCGCGCGCACGTTGCGCTCGATGATTTCCTTCAGGCCCGGCTCGTGAATCGGCACCACGCCTTGATTGAGCAGGTCGATCTTGCGCTGGTCCACGTCGAGACAGAACACGTCGTTGCCGATGTCGGCAAGACAAGCGCCCGTCACGAGACCCACATAACCGCTGCCAATGATCGTCAGATTCATGCCCACCTCAAAAGTGATTGGTTCTTCGTGTCATGCGAAACGTTGCGCGCACAATCAGTACGCGCACTTGCTTCGCCTCAATAGGCGTTCTGGCCGGCGAACCCCTTCCACATGGTCATCGCCACGATGCGCAGGTCGAGCGCGAAGCTCCAGTGCTGCATGTAGTGCAGATCGAAGCGCACGCGGTCGCGCATCTTCTCCACGCGATCGGTTTCGCCGCGAAAGCCGTTGACCTGCGCCCAGCCCGTAATGCCCGGCTTGATGCGATAGCGCGCCATGTAGCCGCGCACGAGGTCCTTGTAGATGTCGTCGTGCGCAAGCGCGTGCGGGCGCGGCCCCACCACCGACATCTCGCCCTTGAGCACGTTGATGAATTGCGGCAGCTCGTCGAGGCTCGTACGGCGCAGGAACGCGCCCACGCGCGTCACGCGCGGATCGTTGCGGCGCGCCTGCGTGATCTGCCCCGCGACTTCCGCGTGAACCTTCATCGAGCGGAACTTGTAGATCTCGAACTCGTTGCCGTCCAGCCCTTTGCGGCGCTGCTTGAAGAACACGGGACCCTTCGACGTGAGCTTCACGGCGAGCGCGATCGCGGCAAGCAACGGCGAGAGCGCAACCAGCACGCCGCCCGCGAACACGATGTCGAACACGCGCTTGGGTAGCACGCTCAGGTCCGTAACCGGCGAAGCCGCGAGATTGATGGCCGGCACGCCGAGCAGATCGACCACGGGCTGGCTGAAGAACGAAAGGCTGCGCACGTCCGGAATGAAGCGGATGTTCACGAAGTCGTTGCGCAAGGCCGTGACGATGCGGTGAATCGTGCGCTCCTTGGTGATCGGCAACGCGAGCCACAGTTCGCGCACGTCGTTCTCGCGCACGAACGCGAGCATGGCCTGGAGATTGCGCTCCACGGGCACGCCGTCGATTGCGGCGGCGCCGTCCGCGTCGCTGTCCTCGTCGAACACGATGGCCGGGTGAAAGCCCGCTTCCGGATGAAAGCGCATGTGCTCGATCAGGAAGCGCCCGTAGCGCGGGCCGCCCACGACGGCCACGGCTTTCTGGTTGTAGCCCTCGCGGCGAATGCCGCGCAGCACCATGTGCACGAGCGCCTTCGAAAGAATCAGCATCGCCACCGAGGCGACGACCCAGTATGCGAGCCACAGGCGCGAGAGCGAATCGGCGCGGTGCAGACTGAAGCTCAGCAGGATGCCCGTGCCCTCCACGGCGAGCCACGCGGCGCACAGGCGCGCAAAGAGCGCGTACAGCGACTTGCCGCGCCACGACTTGTAGATGCCGAACGCCGGGAACATCCAGATGGCGAGCACGCAGTTGAACGCGAGCGCCACGCTCTGGGCGTCCGTAAGCGGCACGAGCTGGCCCCGATGCAAGGCGGCCGCGAGCAACGCTCCAGCAGCGATGGCGGCAACGTCGAAAATTCTGGCTAGAACGCTGAGCATGTCCGGCACCTCGGGTTTAAAAAAAGAATCGCGGCCACGCGCTGCAACTCATGGCCGTTCTCTTCAAAAGTTTCTGGGACTGCGTCGCCGCAAAAAAACGCAACGCGGCGCGAATTCGGATCCGAATAAACCCTAATAAAGCGCGATAAAAATTCCGGCTGCAAGCCTCAAAAGTATCTCCAATTGTTTCGCCCGTTTCGGGCCGCTTTTTGGCGAATTTTGTCGGCAAAGATTGCCGGCATCCGCATGGAATAAAGCGCATGCGGCCGCGAATTCCGGCAGTTTTTTCCTGCCTGTATGCGGAATTTAGGGTTTCGACGGAGATTTTTGGCGATCCCGCATGGAATTTTCATCGAATTTTTTATCGACTTTTCTATGCCGCGCTGATGCGATTTAAATTTAATTCGAATATTTTCCGTTTTCTTCTTTACGAATCTATTTATGACGATTTTAAGCATGCTACAAATCGCATCACCGATACCTTTTACAGGAGAGCGAGATGACGGATACGGGTTCCGTTACGGCATCGGCAAAAGCGTCCCAGACGCGTGCCGAAACGCGCAGTGCATTGCAGGTGTGCCCTGTGGTGCTTGCGGGCGGCGCGGGCTCGCGGTTGTGGCCACTGTCGCGCGAGCAATATCCGAAACAGATGATCAACCTCGTGGGCGAACAGTCGCTGCTTGCCAACACCGCGGGGCGCCTCGACGCGCTCGCCGAGCGCGTGACGCTCGCAGAGGAATTGCTGATCGTCTGTAATGAAGAGCATCGCTTCACCACCGCCGACCAGGTTCGCGCGGCAGGCAAGCGCGCACGTCTGATACTCGAGCCCGTGGGCCGCGATACGGCGCCCGCGCTCACCCTCGCCGCGATGTCGGTGGCGGCCTCGCACGAAGACGGTGTTCTCGTGGTGATGCCCGCCGACCACGCGCTCGCCGACCTCGAAGCGTTCCAGAACGCCGTCGCCGAAGGCGTGCGTCACGCGGCGAACGGCCAGATCGTGACCATGGGCATCGTGCCCACGCGTCCCGAAGTGGGCTACGGCTACATTCACGTGGGCGAACCGCTCGCGAACGCCGAACCCCACGGCGCGCGGCGTCTGAACGGTTTCGTCGAGAAGCCCTATTTCGAACTGGCGCAGCAATACGTCGCTTCGCAGCGCTACTGGTGGAACAGCGGCATTTTCATCGTGCGCGCGTCGACCTGGCTCAAGGCGATCCGCCATTTCCATCCGGCCATCCATGCCGCCTGCGCGAAGTCGTTCGAGCACGGCAAGGCGGACGGCGACTTCTTCCGCGTAGACAGCGAAGCGTTCGCAAGCTCGCCCTCGAACTCCATCGACTATGCCGTGATGGAACCGCTCGCGGGCGACCCCTCGGTCGCAAGCGGCGTGGTCGTGCCGCTCACGGCGGGCTGGACCGACCTCGGCTCGTGGGACACCGTCTGGCAAGTTTCGCCGAAGGACGATGAAGGCAACGTCGCGCACGGCCGCGTGATGTTCGAAGGCGCAAGCGACACTTTTGCGCATTCGGACGGCCGGCTCGTCGCCTGCCTCGGCACGAAGGACCTCGTGGTGGTCGAAACGCCCGACGCCGTGCTCGTCGCCGACCGCTCGCGCGCCCAGGACGTGAAGAAGATCGTGCAACGCCTGAAGGAGGAACGCCGCACTGAAGCCGTGGCGCACCGCCTCGTGCATCGCCCGTGGGGGCACTACGACAGCGTGGACAGCGGCGAGCGCTTCCAGGTCAAACGCATCGTGGTCGAACCGGGCGCGCGCCTCTCGCTGCAGATGCATCACCATCGCGCCGAGCATTGGGTCGTCGTACGCGGCACGGCGCTCGTCACGCGCGGCGAGGAACGCTTCATCGTTTCGGAGAACGAATCAGCGTATATCCCGCTTGGCGTGTCGCATCGGCTGGAAAACCCGGGCAAGATGCCGCTCGAAATCATCGAGGTGCAATCGGGCTCGTATCTCGGCGAGGACGATATCGTGCGTCTGGACGATCAGTACGGCAGACAGTGAACAAAGCAGTAGAGACGAGGAGACAAGGCTGCGCGCACCGCGCGCGCAACCTTGAAAGATCAGCGCGAGAGCATGCGGTAGCGCGTGCCGGTAGTGGCGGCCGTGCGGCGTTCGGCGCTGCCGGAAGGCGCCGCAGCGGCCTCGCAGGAAGCCTCGCTGCCCGGAAGCAGCGCGCCCGCGGCGGTATAGCGTTGAACCGGCGGCTGCACGGACGGCTGCCCCGGCGCGTGCAGCGGCGCGAGACGCACGCTGCCCGGCACGGCCGGCGGCAACGCGCGTGCGGCGGCGGCATTCGACGGATCGCCGCGCGTCACGGCTGCGCTCTGGACGGATGCGTGCGGCAACGCCGCCTTCGCACCGCTTTGCGCGGCGGCAAGCTTGGCGGTATGCGAACCCGGCCACGAAGTGGATGCGGAAGCGGACTCGTCCGAGCCTTCGCGATCGAGCCATTCGCGCGCCCAGTCGAAGGCGAAATTCCGTGCGGATTCGCGATCCTGGAACGGCGGCCCGATCAGGCCCGAGCGCTCGATGCGCCTGCCATCCTTGAGAATTTCCACCGCGCCGCGAAACATGCGGTTGCGCACGGGCTGCACGGTCAGGCTCATCGTATAGCCGCGCCATTCCGCGACCTGCACCACGCCGCCCGCCGGATGCGCGCTGCGATGCGAGGGGTCGCGCGGCATCGCGCGAGTCGCAACCGGCTTGCTCACGCGGGCAGGCGAAAACGGCGCGAACGGCGATTCGGTTTGCGAACGCGTGGCGCTCGCAACGGTGGATGCGGTCGACACGCGCGGCGCTTCGATCGAAGCGGGCAATACCGGTTCGCCGCCGGCGAGCTGACGCATCATGCTTTCCATGGGATCGGCAAGCGGCGCGTCGGCGAGCGCGGTGGGCGCCTGCCAGGCTTCGGGGCTCTTCCAGAACACGGCCGGCTGGCCATCGTCCTCGGCGACTTCCTCGACTGCGACCGCAACGGGTTGCGCATCGGCCTGCGGAGGCTGGGGCACATAAACGAATTTGCGCCCGCGCTGCGAAAGCAGCTCGACGAGTTCGACCAGCGTGCCGCTGCCGTGCCATTCCTCGAAACGGCGACGGCAAGTCGGCCCGGACGGATAACGCGCGGGCAGGCGCGACCACGACTCACCGGTGGTAAGAATCCAGAGGACGGCATTAGCCACGACACGCGGCTCGGCGCGGGGGCGGCCGCGCCGGTTAAGTCTGATAGGAGGTTCATCCGACACGAGCGAGGACACCTGCATCCACTCGTCGTCGCTCAGTTCTTCGAAATTCATGCTGTTCTCCACGCAGCCGGACCGGGGCTGCAGTGACGGAGCATTGGCTTGTGCGGATCTTCTTGTCCGCGTTGGCTAGCTCGGTTGCACCATATGCTTATATGACGTGTTCATTTGCGTCGCGACGCGCACTCTGGCAGTGCGTTCTTTCACTGTATTGACGCAATACACGGGGTCTCACTCGTGCAGGGGAGAATTTGTGCAGGAAGCATACCACCTGAAACCAGCCGATGAGGAGGGCCGTAATAAGTGTTACGGTTAGAAACAATCTCCACCTTGAAACGGCGGGAATACTGCTAAAAAAGCCCTGTAAACGTGGTGTTTTACAGCGTCGATACAGTTGTAACACGTTCATTCATTGCGTCGCCGGCGAGTCACGTGCGTTCTACACGATTCCGAGCGCATGCATACCACTACCAAACCACGCTCCTGCAACGTTATCGTTGTGCCCGCAACAAATGACATGCGGATGAAATCGTCCAATGAAACACGAAACGTTCACGGCGAACGCCGCATTCGCGCTTCGCCCGCTTGCCCACCGCCGACCAAACGCCCGCGCGGCGTCACGCAGCGAAGCCGCGCAAACGAATCCGTCTATAGTAAGAGCGCACTTGAACCACCACGGAGATTCGTGTATGCAAACCTCTGTTTCGGGCGTCGCCACGCCGGGTGTCGCCACGCCGGGCGTCGCTACGCCGGGCGTCGCTAAGTCGCGCGTCGCCAAGGCGCTGATGGCCACCTTGACCCTTGCGCTGCTCGCGCCGTGGGGCGCCACGCAGGCGCAGCTCGGCAACCTGCTCAACCAGGGCGGCAGCAACAGCGGTTCGGCACAGGGCGCGCTCGGGAATCTGGGCGGCCTTGGCAGTTCGCTTTCCGCGCCCTCGCTCACCTCGAACAGTCTCGGCAACGTCACCGGCTTGCTGCAATACTGCATCAAGAACAATTACCTGAACGCCGACGCCGCGAGCAACGTGAAAGACTCGCTGCTCGGCAAACTGCCCGGCGGCGCGAACACCACGGATAGCGGCTATACGCAGGGTTCGAGCGGCATCCTCACGGCCGGCAATGGACAGAAGCTCGACCTTACAGGCGGCGGCCTCAAGGAGGAAGCCACGAAGCAGGTCTGCGACAAGATTCTGACTCAGGCAAAATCGATGCTGTAACGGCGATGAACCCGCATGCGGACGTGCGCAGGCGCACGCCGGTGCGCAATTTATGTGCCGTAAGCTTTGAACACGAATCAGTCTGGGTGTCGAATCGCGTCGACCGATCCTCTCCCGGCATTGCCGCTCGTAGCTATGACCAAGCGCCATACTCCCGTGATATTCGCGTTCCCGGCCACTACGTTGCGGGCCGCGCTTAGCGGCCTCGCGGTTTTTGCCGCCCTGTCGGGGCCGATGCCCGCGCACGCGCAATCCAGCGCGCGCGACCAGCAGTTCGACTGCAAGTCCGATCCCCATACGTTCATTTCGGCGCTCATCGACGATAAATCCATCAACCCCGAGCCGAGCCGCGTCGAAGCGAATTCGGTCAACGCGTTCAAGCCCGTGCACGGCGCCCGCCTGAGCGCATTCGGCTTTCCCATTTACGTGGTGCTCGGCTACGACCGCGACGACACGCTTTTCAAGCGCGGCGCGGGCAAGGAGATCGCGTCGCCGCTTTATGGCGTCGTCGTATCCGCGCCCGCGGAGAAGGTGCGCTCGCGCGTGCGCGAAGCCAACAGCGACGCCACCGTGCAATCGGTCGTGCCGATGGTGCTCACGGCCATCGTGTGCGGCGGGTAGAACGGCGGGTAGAACTGGCCCGCGTTCATCCGCCGAAGAACGCCACCGCGCCCAGGCTCACGCCCGCGATAGCCACACCCACCGACGTATTGAGGAGCCAGCGGCGCCGCGTAAGCAGCGTGATCGCCGTGAGCGCGATCGAAATCTGGATGAGCGTCGTAGCCTGCGCCCAGCGATGATGGCCGTGCAGCACCTGCTCGCTCAGCGCGTCGTCCTGCTCGACGGCTTTTTCGAGCGCCTCCGCCTTGGCGCGGATCGGCTCTTTTTGCTGGCGATAGCGGTCGGCGTCCGCGGTAAAGCGCTTCTGCGCCGCGTCGGAATTCGCCGCGAGCGCGGAGAGTTGCGCGCCCAGTTCCGCGAGATTCTGCTTCTCGCCTTTCGCCTGATAATACGCCCATTGATTCGCCGCCTCGGTCTTGCGAATCGCCGCCTCGTTCTTGTAATAGAGCGCCAGGTTCTCGCTGTTGCCGCTCTGGTACGCAAAAATGGCGCCGATGGAAGCGAGGATCGCCGTCATCACCGCCATGCGGCCCGGAAGCGCATCGCTCTCGCCATGAGCGCCATGGGCCGCCGCGGCGTGTTCCACCGCGTGGTCGTGCGGCCCATGCACTTCGTACTCTTCAGACATCCAAAGACTCTCCGCTTTTATCTGACTTTCATTTGAGACGCTCAATTATCGTGAGCGCGGCGCGCTTGTCCAGTAGCCGAAATGCATCGGATGTAACGAAGCTCGCAAACGGGTTCAGACGAAAGCGAATCGTAGGTTTATTGCTAGCCGTTCATTCAGAAACGAAGCGGCCCGCGCAAACCCACGTCCAATGAACGCGAATTGCGCGGGCCGCAGAGCGGACTTGCGCCGGTCAACCGCCCAGATAGGCGCGCTTGATATTGTCGTTGGCGAGCAGGTTGTCGGCGCTGTCGGCGAGCACCACGCGCCCGGTTTCCAGCACATAGCCGCGATCGGCCACGTGCAGCGCCTTGTTCGCGTTCTGCTCGACGAGGAACACCGTCACGCCTTCCTCGCGAATCGTGCGGATGATGTCGAAGATCTGCGCGATCACGAGCGGCGCGAGACCGAGCGTGGGCTCGTCGAGCAGCAGCAAACGCGGCTTGCTCATGAGCGCGCGGCCGATGGCGAGCATCTGCTGCTCGCCGCCCGACATCGTGCCCGCGCGCTGCTTCGCACGCTGGTTCAAACGCGGAAACAGCTTGAACACGTGCTCGACGCCCGCATCGATCTCGTGCTGCGAGGCGAAGAAGCCGCCCATCTGCAGGTTTTCCAGCACGGTGAGGCTCGGGAACACGCGACGGCCTTCCGGCGAAATCGCCATGCCCTTGCGCATGATGTCGTGCGTGGGCATGCGCGTGATGTCCTCGCCTTCGAACGTCACCTTCCCGGCGGAAGCGCGCGGCGTGCCGCACACGGTCATCATGAGCGTGGTCTTGCCGGCGCCGTTGCTGCCGATCAGCGTGACGATCTCGCCCTTGTTCACTTCGATCGACACGCCCGCCAGCGCTTCCACCGCGCCGTAATGGGTATGGACCTTTTCCAGCTTCAGCATCAGTCCTCTCCGAGATAGGCTTTGATCACGCGCGGGTCGTTGCGCACTTCGCCGGGTTTGCCGATCATGATCGGCTTGCCGTGCTCCATCACCAGAATGCGGTCCGACACGCCCATCACGAGGCTCATGTCGTGTTCGATCAGGAGTACGGAGATTCTGAACTCGTTGCGTAGGCCATCCACCATCTGCTGCAATTCGACCTTCTCCTGCGGGTTCAAACCGGCGGCAGGTTCGTCGAGCATCAACAGACGTGGGTCCGTGATCATGCAGCGCGCGATTTCGAGCCGGCGTTGATGGCCGTATGAGAGCGTGCCCGCCTCGCGATTGGCCACCTGCTTGAGGCCCACGCGTTCGAGCCAGTACGCGGCGCGCTCAAGCGCGGCACGCTCGGCGCGGCGATACGCAGGCGTCGCGAACAGGCCGCTCAGCACGTTGCGGTTCACCTTCAGGTGCTGCGCGACCATGAGGTTTTCCAGCACCGTCAACTGCTTGAACAGACGAATATTCTGGAACGTGCGCACGAGGCCGCGACGCGCGACCTGGTGGCTCGGCTGGCCGGTAATGGCGTGGCCTTCCAGCACGATGTCGCCGGCGGTCGGCTTGTAGAAGCCGCCCACGCAGTTGAACACCGTCGTTTTGCCCGCGCCGTTCGGCCCGATGATCGCGAACACCTCGTTCGGACGCACGTCGAAGTCGATGCCGTCCACGGCCAGCAGACCGCCAAAGCGCATCTGCAAGCCCGCTACTTTCAACAACGCCTGTGCGCTCATTGCGGCAACTCCACGTGCGGGCGGCTCGCGGGCAGGAGGCCCTGCGGACGCCACATCATCATCAGCACCATCACCAGACCGAAGATCAGCATGCGGTACTCGGCAAAGCCGCGCGCCACTTCGGGCAGCGCCGTGAGCAGGATTGCGGCGAGCACTACGCCCAGTTGCGAACCCATGCCGCCGAGCACGACCACGGCGAGAATCAGCGCCGACTCGATGAACGTAAACGATTCGGGCGTGACGAGCCCCTGGCGCGCCGCGAAAAACGCGCCCGCGAGACCCGCGAACGACGCGCCCAGCGTGAACGCCGAGAGCTTGATGCGCGTGGGATTCAAACCGAGCGAGCGGCATGCGATCTCGTCTTCGCGCAGCGCTTCCCAGGCGCGGCCCATCGGCATGCGCAACAGGCGGCTCGTGACGAACAGCGTGAACGCCACGAGCACGAGCGCGAGCAGGTACAGGAAGATCACCATGTGCTCGCCGTTGTACTCGATGCCGATCAGGTCGTTGAACGTCTTCGCGCCTTCCACGCTCGCGTGACGGGCTATTTCGAAGCCGAACACGGTGGGCTTGGGAATGCTGGAGATGCCGTCCGGGCCGCCCGTGATGCTCGTGAGGTTGTTGAGCAGCAGACGGATGATCTCGCCGAAGCCGAGCGTGACGATGGCGAGATAGTCGCCGCGCAGTCGCAGCACCGGAAAGCCGAGCACGAAACCGAACGTCGCGGCAGCGAGCGCCGCAAGCGGCAGGCATTCCCAGAACGTGAAGCCGAAGTACTGGTTGAGCAGCGCATACGTGTAGCCGCCCACCGCGTAGAAGCCCACGTAACCGAGGTCGAGCAGACCCGCGAAGCCGACCACGATATTCAGGCCGAGGCCGAGAATCACGTAGATGAGCGCGAGCGTCGCGACGTCGATCGAGCCGCGCGAACCCATGAACGGAAACACCGCGCCGAACGCGAGCAGCACCCAGATCGCCACGCGCTGCTGGCGCGCGCCGAGCGCGGGCGCCTTGGGCAAACGCACGTTACTCGTTGCGCGCGCAAATATCGGCTTGACGAGCTGGAACACGAACACCACGGCGGCCGCGATCCACACCGGGCGCCAGTGCTGCTGCAGCACGACCTGATAGCCGTCCAGCGTGAGTTGCAGCCCGAGAATGGGCGCGGTGAGGATGATGGTCGCCACGGCGGCGGCAAACGCACCCTTCACCGTTTGCGACGAGGACTGGCCTTGGCCACCTTTTGAAGCCATACGAACCGAAACAGTCTGACTCATTTCGACCTCACACCTTTTCGACGTCCGGCTTGCCGAGCAGGCCGGTGGGACGGAAGAGCAGCACGAGCACGAGCAGGCCGAAGGCCACGACGTCCTTGTACTCCGCGGGCATGTAGCCCGAGGCGAAGGTTTCGGCGAGGCCGAGCAGCACGCCGCCGAGCATCGCGCCAGGAATGCTGCCGATACCGCCCAGCACCGCGGCCGTAAACGCCTTGATGCCCGCAATAAAGCCGATGTACGGATTGAGCTTGCCGATCGTGAGCCCGATGAGCACGCCGCCCACGGCCGCGAGCATCGCGCCGAGCACGAACGTGAACGAGATCACGCGGTTCGTGTCGATGCCGAGCAGGTTGGCCATCTTCATGTCTTCGGCGCAGGCGCGGCACGCGCGGCCCATGCGCGAGCGCGAGATGAACAGCGTGAGCGCGATCATCAGCACGAGCGTCACGCCCACGATCAGCATGCGCGCGTACGGAATCGTCACTTCGAAGTTGCCGCCCATGTTGAAGTCGAGCGCGCCGGAAATGAGCATCGGCACGGACACGTCGCGCGCGCCCTGCCCGATCTGCACGTAGTTCTGCAGAAAGATCGACATGCCGATGGCGGAAATGAGCGGCACGAGGCGCGGGCCGCCGCGCAGCGGCCGATACGCCACGCGCTCGACCGCGAAACCGTAGAGCCCGGTGACGAGCACCGAGACGATGAGCGCCGCGCCCAGCACGAGCGGCAGCGGATAACCCGCCGAGGTGCCGATGGCCGTGAGCGTGACGAGGCCCACATAGGCGCCGATCATGTAGATCTCGCCGTGAGCGAAGTTGATCATGCCGATGATGCCGTAGACCATCGTGTAGCCGATGGCGATCAGCGCATAGATCGCACCCAGCGTGAGCCCGTTGACGAGCTGCTGGGTGAACTGAGGAAGAAAATCATTCATGCGTAAGCCCCGCGGCCGTGAAGCCGATGAGAGACCTTTGAGGAGGGACCTTTGAAACTGACCTGTGAGCTTTCGTTGCGCGCACAACCGCTATAAAAGCGCCCCGCCGCGAGTCAAGGCGGGGCGTTTGCGGCGTGCAGCGCCGGGATCAGTTCGCGGCGGTCTTGGTGGCGTCCTTGTGCCACGTGTAGACGACGAAGCGGAACGACTTCAGGTCGCCCTGCGCGTCGTATTCGACCTTGCCGATCGGCGTGTTGAACCCATTCTTGTGCAGGTAGGCCGCGACCTTGGTCGGGTCCGTGCTCTTCGCGCCGGCAATGCCGTCGGCGATCACTTCGACTGCGGCGTACGACGGCATCTGGAACGGACCATTGGCGTCGCGCTTCGCGTCGGCGAAAGCCTTCACGAGCTTCGCGTTGGCAGGGTCCGAGGCGAAGTCGGCGGGCAGCGTGACGAGCATGCCTTCCGAAGCCGGGCCGGCAATCGCCGTCACGTCCTTGTTGCCCACGCCTTCCGGACCCATGAACGTGGCCTTCACGCCCTGTTCACGCGACTGGCGCATGAGCAAGCCCATTTCCGGGTGATAGCCGCCGAAGTAGACAAAGTCCACGCCCTGCGACTTGAGCTTCGTGACGACTGCCGAGTAGTCCGAATCACCGGCGTTGATGCCTTCGAACACCACGACGGGAATGTGCGCCTTGTCGAGCGCGGCCTTGACCGACGTGGCGATGCCCTGACCGTACGACTGCTTGTCGTGCAGGATCGCGACCTTCTTCGGCTTGACCTTGTTGATGATGTAGGCGGCGGCTGCCGGACCTTGCTGGTCGTCGCGGCCGATGGTGCGGAAGATGAACTGGCGCTTCTTGCCTTCGGTCAGTTGCGGCGCGGTGGCCGAGGGCGTGACCATCACCACGCCTTCGTTCTCGTAGATGTCCGAAGCGGGAATCGTCGAGCCCGAGCAGACGTGGCCGACCACGTACTGGATGTGCTGCGAAACGATCTTGTTGGCGACGGCGACAGCCTGCTTCGGCTCGCACGAGTCGTCCATCAGCACGGCTTCGAGCTTGTTGCCGTTCGCGCCGCCGGCGGCGTTGATCTGCTCGATGGCAGTCAGCGCGCCCGCCTTGACCATGTCGCCGTACTGGGCAACGGGGCCGCTGAACGGGCCGGCAATGGCGATCTTCACGGTGTCGGCGTTTGCGGATGCACCAAAAGCGAGCAGCGCGGCGGCGAGAGAAACGGAGGTAAGACGGTTAAGAGAGAACAGCGGCGTCATCAGGAGCTCCTCGATTGTTTTCGGGTCAACCGGTCAGTCGGAATGACCTGCGCAAACGAACAGCGCCCCATGACCTTCAATGGGGAACAACCACGACGAGCACCAGAAATAAGACGTGACGGGGCCCGGCGTGTATCAGCGCCCTGGTAGGCGGCTGAGTTCGGAGAGACTGCTGAGTTACAGACTCTGTTGCGCAAGCGATCCGCCTGCCCCGTTCGCTGCAATTCGTACCGGAAAGGTGGACCGGCCTGAATCAGCGACCCGCGGATGCTATCAATAATCCATTTTCACGGCAACTAAGGGTTTTTTCGGATATCGACTTGAGTTTTGACATTAGTCAATTTAGGGGAGCGCCGTAAAGCGCTTGAAAATGCTTGGGAAACTGAGCTTTTGGACGGCCGGAGGGCTGCTACGCGGGCTGGATAGGCCATCGGATGCGGGCATGGGGAAAAGTAGATTTTTTGATTTTAAGCGTTGCCGACCATCGCTTTAGTTTTAAGAGAATCCGGGGGCTGGATAATCGTAAATGAGAAAATTCAAAATCGACTAGAAAGTCGTCAATAAATTTTCCGGCTCTTTATTGAGATACCGGGAATACCCTAAATGCAAATTACGCCAAATCCATGATTTGCAAGGATAAAAATTACGTTAGCCTTAAAACCGAATTACTACGCCGCCCTCATTTCCCGTATAAACCTACCGCGCGCCCCATCATCCGCTTTCCACTCCAAAAACGGGAAAACTTTCACGAAAGGCAGGAGTTTTCTCATAATCGGATCGTGCAATCTCGAATTAATCTCCGCGACACCGTCGCGCGGCCGCCTCACTGATCGCCAGCGCGTTCCAGCCCCGCAAGAGTCGGTGGTATCCTCGCTCCCTCGCCGGGCCCGCATGCACCACTTAAGCGCATGCCGCGTGCTCTCGCGCCACGCGTGAAGCCGGCGATGCCGCACCGTGCAGATCCGAAAAAACCGCAAAAACCCGGCACTCGGGGGAGATCGAACAGAATGAAAAACATCAAGCAGACAGCCGTCGCCGCTACCCTTTCCCTGATCGCCAGCGCCGCCGCGCTCGCGCTGACCTCGGGCGCTGCATGCGCCGCCGAAACCGCGACCGTGGAAGTGCTGTCGATCGTCGAGCATCCCGCGCTCGACGCGATCCGCGACGGCGTGCGCGACGAACTCAAGGCCGCGGGCTACGAGCCCGGCAAGAATCTCAAGTGGGAATACCAGAGCGCGCAGGGCAACACGGGCACCGCCGCGCAGATCGCGCGCAAGTTCGTGGGCGACAACCCTGGCGCGATCGTGGCGATCGCCACGCCCTCGGCGCAGGCCGTTGTGGCCGCAACGAAGTCCGTGCCCGTGGTGTATTCGGGCGTGACCGACCCGGTGGCCGCGCAACTCGTCAAGACGTGGACGCCGAGCGGCACGAACGTGACCGGCGTTTCCGACAAGCTGCCGCTCGACAAGCAAGTCGCGCTCATCAAGCGCGTCGTGCCCAACGCGAAAACCGTCGGCATGGTCTACAACCCGGGCGAGGCGAATTCGGTCGTGGTCTTGAAGGCGCTCAAGGAACTGCTCTCGCAGCATGGCATGACGCTCAAGGAAGCCGCCGCGCCGCGCACCGTGGACATCGGCCCGGCGGCGAAGAGCCTGATCGGCAAGGTCGACGTGATCTACACGAACACCGACAACAATGTCGTTTCGGCGTACGAAGCACTCGTGAAAGTCGCCAACGACGCGAAGATCCCGCTCGTCGCGGCGGATACGGACAGCGTGAAGCGCGGCGCCATCGCGGCGCTCGGCATCGACTACAGCGACCTCGGCCATCAAACGGGCAAGGTCGTCGTGCGTATTCTCAAGGGCGAAAAGCCGGGCGCGATCGCTTCGGAAACCAGCAGCAGGCTGCAACTGTTCGTGAATCCGGCCGCCGCGCAAAAGCAAGGCGTGACGCTCTCGGCCGACCTGCTCAAGGACGCGACCACGGTCGTGAAGTAAGCCAGTCAAGCAAGTTGCACGCGCGCCGATTCCGGCGCGCCGCCGCGCACCGCAACAGGATTCCTTTCATGTCCCTCTACTCGCTTCTGGGTGCGCTCGAGATCGGTTTGATCTTCAGCCTCGTGGCCCTCGGGGTGCTGATCTCGTTTCGCATCCTCAACTTCCCCGACCTTACCGTCGACGGCAGCTTTCCGCTGGGCGGCGCAGTGGCCGCCACGCTCATCGCGGCGGGTCACGACCCGTTTCTCGCCACCGCATGTGCGATCGTTGCGGGCGCAATCGCCGGCTTCATTACCGGCTGGCTCAACGTGCGCCTCAAAATCATGGATCTGCTCGCGAGCATCCTCATGATGATCGCGCTCTATTCGATCAACCTGCGCGTGATGGGCGCGCCGAACGTGCCGCTCATTTCCGAAGCCACGGTCTTCACGATCATCCAGCCCGCGTGGCTGCCCGACTACGTGCTGCGCCCGCTCGCGCTTTTCGTCGTCGTGCTGGCCGCGAAGTTCGGTCTGGACTGGTTCTTCTCGTCGCAATACGGCCTCGCGCTGCGCGCCACGGGCGCGAACCCGCGTATGGCTCGCGCGCAGGGCATCGCCACGGGCCGCGCGACGCTGGCCGGCATGGCGCTCTCCAACGCGCTCGTCGCGTTGGCCGGCGCCCTGTTCGCGCAGACGCAGGGCGGCTCGGACATTTCGATGGGCATCGGCACCATCGTGATCGGGCTTGCGGCCGTGATCATCGGCGAAAGCATCCTGCCCGCGCGCCGGCTCGTGTTCACGACGCTCGCCGCCGTGCTCGGCGCGATTCTTTACCGGTTCTTCATTGCGCTCGCGCTCAACAGCGACTTCATCGGCCTCAAGGCGCAGGACCTGAATCTCGTCACCGCCGTACTGGTGACCATCGCGCTCGTGCTGCCCGCCACGCGCAAAAAGCTGTTTGGCCGCAAGAACGGGAGGGCATGAGATGCTCAGCGCCAAAGACCTCAAACTGACTTTCAACCCCGGCACGCCGATCGAAACGCGCGCGCTGCGCGGCCTCACGCTCGACATCCCGAGCGGCCAGTTCGTGGCCGTGATCGGCTCGAACGGCGCGGGCAAGTCCACCTTCCTCAACGCGATCAGCGGCGACCAGCGGGTGGATAGCGGCACGATCACCATCGACGGCGAGGACGTCACGAAGAAACAGGCATGGGACCGCGCGCATCTCGTCGCCCGCGTGTTTCAGGACCCGATGGCCGGCACCTGCGAGGCGCTCACCATCGAGGAAAACATGGCGCTCGCGATGGCGCGCGGCAAGCGCCGCGGCTTCGGTCCCGCGCTGAAAAGGCAGGACCGCGAACTATTTCGCGCGAAGCTGCGCCTCCTGAATCTGGGCCTCGAAAATCGTCTGACCGATCGCATCGGGCTGCTTTCGGGCGGCCAGCGCCAGGCGGTCAGCCTGCTGATGGCGTCGCTGCAGCCCTCGCGCATCCTGCTGCTCGACGAGCACACGGCGGCGCTCGATCCGAAAACGGCGGCGTTCGTGCTGGAGTTGACGGCGCGTATCGTGGAAGAGGCGAAGCTCACGACCATGATGGTCACGCACAGCATGCGCCAGGCGCTCGATTACGGCCAGCGCACGGTGATGCTGCACCAGGGCCAGGTCGTGCTCGACGTTTCGGGCAATGCGCGCCGCGGCCTCGACGTGCCGGATCTGCTGCGCATGTTCGAGCAGAACCGCCACGAGAAGCTCGACGACGACGCGCTGCTGCTGGGCTAAAGACGCGTCAGAAGAGCCCGCCGCCTCCCGCGAGGCGGCGGGCTTGCGTTTTTTTACGAAATTACTTCGGATTCCGATTCAAAACGGCAACGCTGGCATCAGGCCGTTTTTGAATACTTGAACGTGCCCTGGGCGCTTGCAATCAGCAGGCGGTCATCCACCCAGGCTTCCGCGCGCGCAAAGAAAATCGAGCGGCCGCCGCGCTCCAGAAACCCCTTCGCACGCACGAACTGGCCCAGCCCCTTGTCGAGGTAATTGGTGGTGAGCGAGAGCGTGAAGCCGTGGCGCGCCGGGTCGCCAACCGGCGCGAAGAGCCCGGCGTACCCGGCTGCGGCATCGAGCAGCGTGGCGATTGCGCCGCCTTGCAGCACGCCCTGGCGATTGAGCTTCGAAGCGTCGATGGGCATGACAAGCTCGGCGTAACCCTCGCGCCACTGCGCGACGCTCACGCCGAGCGTTTCGAGAAACGGATTGTCCACGGCAAATTGCGACATACGCTATCTTCCTTGCATTATCGGGCGATGCGATCGATTATAGGGTGGCGGTCGCGATGCCGCAGCGCCGCAACACCACGCGGCGCCGGCGAGGCGACTGTTCAGCAAAATTCCGCGCAACTGTACATGGCCAGCGCTACCGCGCCGCACAACACTGCGTGAACAATGCATGAGGGCGCCGCAATCGCACCCTTCACGCCCCTCTTTCCCGGTCAATCAAGGTACCCAAGATGAACGACAACGCGCTCCACTCCGCTCCGCCGACCCCTTCGCGCACTGCGGCGGCGGCAGCAGCGGCCGGGGCCGCGCCCGTGCCTTGCCCGACGGTCGATACGCTCGACCGCATCCTGCCCGAGGAGCCGCTCCTCATGATGGGCGCGGGCCCCGTGCCGATTCCCGACGCGGTGGCCAAGGCCAACACCGTCGTCATCAATCACCTCGGCGACACCATGGCGCGCGTCATTCACCAGGTGAAGACGATGGCGCGCTACGTGTTCCAGACGCACTCGAACTGGGTGCTCGGCGTGGCCGGCCCGGGCTCGGCGGCCATGGAAATGGCGATCTCGAACCTCGCGTGGCCAGGCACGCGCGTGCTCTCCATCGTCAACGGCTTCTTCAGCCAGCGCATGGCCGAAATGGCGGGCCGCGTGGGCGCCGAAGTCACGACGCTCGACGTCGCCAACGGCGAAATCGCCTCGCTCGAAGCCGTGGCGCAGGCTATCGAACGCACGCGCCCGGCTGTCGTCACGATCGTGCACGGCGAGACGTCGAACACGGTCTGGAATCGCGAACTCAAGGAAATCGTGCAGCTTGCCAAGGCTGCGGGCGCGCTCGTGGTGGTGGACGCCGTGTGCACGCTGAGCACCATGCCGCTGGAAATGGACGCGTGGGGCATCGACGTCGTGATTACGGGCGGCCAAAAAGGACTTTCGTCAATTCCCGGCGTCTCGCTGATTGCCTTCTCGGACGCCGCATGGGAGCGCGTGCGCACGCGCACCGCGCCGAACACGCACTGGTGCCTCGACGCCATGCTCGCCGAAAACTTCTGGCACAACGCGGGCTACCACTACACCGCCCCGGTTTCCGGCGTACTCGCGCTGCACGAGGCGCTGCGCCTCGTCTGCACCGAAACGCTCGAAAAGCGCTTTGCGCGCCACCTGCGCTGCTCGCTCGCGCTGCAAAACGGCGTGAGCGCGCTGGGCCTTGCGCTTTATACGCCGCAAACGTGCCGCCTGAATTCCGTTGTCGGCATCGAGTTGCCCGATGGCGTGAGCGCGCGCGAGGTCTGCAATCACATCTCGCAGCAATACCAGGTGGAGATTGCCGGATCGTTCGGTCTCCCGATCGTTCGCATCGGGCAGATGGGCGAGCAGTGCCGCGAGCACAATCTCTTTCGTACCGTGCACGCGCTGGGCCGCACGATGAGCGATCTCGGCGTGAAGGTCGATCTGCCCGCCGGGGTTGCCGCGCTCGAAGAGTCGCTCTCCGCGGGCTCGCGCGAAGCGCGGCGCTAAGCGATTTCAGCGCCGGGCGGCCGCCCGAAAAACTCACACGCGCCGCGCGCGCACGCAGATGAACGCCGGGGCCTGCGCCAGTTCCGCGTGCAGCGCCGGCGACACCGCCTTCATTTCCGGCTGCGGCACGGGCTCGAGTACGCGCTCGAGGGCCCAACCCGTTTCGATGAGCGCGTTGAAAATATCGGCAAGCGGGCGCCGGAACGCTTCCACCCACGGCTTCGGCTCGCCGAAGCCGCCCCAATGCAGGCCGAACCGCGTGGTCTCGAAGTAGGTGCGCGAACCGCGCGTGCGCGTGTCGATCCAGTCGCGCATGGGATGCGCCATGGAAAACACCAGCAGCGCGCCAGGGCGCGCCACGCTGTGAAATTCGCGAAACGTCGGCGCGAGGTGCTCGACATAGTCGAGCGCGAGCGAGCACACGATGCGGTCGACCGATGCGCCCGCGAGCCATTCGAGCGGCTGCGCGAGGTCGCCCTGCGCGATCTCGACCGCGAGACCCGCGCAACGCGTCCTGGCCAGTTCGACCATTGCCGGCGTGACGTCGAAGGCTTGTACGCGCGCGCCCTCGCCCGCCAGTTCCGCGCTCACGATGCCGGGCCCGCAGCCCGCATCGAGCACGTCGAGGCCCGCCACCGCGCCAAGCAGCGAGCGCGTGGCGGGCCGTTCGTAGAGCGCGTTGTGCGGCTTGACGGGAGCCTGCTCGGCGTAGCGGTCCGCGAACTGCGTGTAGCTCGCGCGGCCGGGAAGTTCGCTGGGCGTTGCGGCGGGGATCTTGTCGTCGGTGGACATGAGAGCGGTTTTGTGGCGATTGGGTGCGCTATTGTCCACCGTTTCGCTCGGGCGGACCACCGGCGGGACCTGCCCGGCCGGACTAGAACAGCACCGAAATGCCCGCCATGCCGACGAATTGCGCATTCGTCGAAGAAGGCGTCGCGTTCTGGGAGTCGCCCACGGTCGCCACTGCGCCTGCGATAGCGCCCGTGGCGCCGAGCGTCTGACCGTTTGCGCGCTGATACGCCTGCAACGCATAGAGCGTAGTGCGCTTCGAAAGATGCCACGACTCGCGCAGCGAGTATTGCTGGTAGCGCGCGGCGTTCGCGATGCCGTTCGCCTTCGCGGCCATGGTGTACGAGAACGCGCCCGCGAAGTCGAACGCCGGGGTCGCGCGCCATGCCGCCAGCGCGCCATAGGTGTTGAACACGGCGGTATTCGCGAACGCCGCGGTGCCTCCCGCCAGATACTGCACGTTGGTGTAGTTCAGGCCGAACGTGAAATCGCCCAGCGCGTAGTTGCCAGCGGCGGCGATGTTCTGCACCGCGCGCGCCGACGCATAGCCGCGATTCACCGCCGAAACGGCAAACGAGCCCGATGCGTTCGGATCGAAATTCGGCGTGCGGCCCGTGTTATTCAGGCGTAGATAACCGGCCGCGAGACTCAGCGGGCCCGACGTATAGCGCAGCGCGGCGCTGAGGCTTTGCCCCGCGCCGGGGCTGCCGGCTATGCCGCTGAATCCATACAGCAAGCTCGCGCTCACGCCCTTGAAGACCGGCGACGTATACGTGAGCGCATTGTTGATGCGCACCGTCGTGTCGAGGCCGTCAAAGTCGCCGGGGTGAGCGCCGGTCGCGCCCGTGAGCCAGTTGCTGGAGGCGAGCGGCCCGACGAAGAGCATATAGGGCGTGTACTGGCGTCCCATGGTCAAGGTGCCATAGGTGTCGTTGGCAAGCCCCACGTAGGCCTGACGGTTGAAAAGCAGCCCCGCCGACGACGCGGCGCCCGTGTTCGCGTCGAAGCCCGCCTGAAGATCGAAGATAGCGCGGGTGCCGCCGCCCAGCGCTTCGTTGCCGCGAAGTCCGAACTTGGAGGCGTAGAGGTTGCCTTGCCGCAGGGAGACGTTCGCGCGGCCGTTCTGGTTGTCGGCATAGCTGATCGCGTCGTCGACAACGCCGTATAGCGTCACGTTCGATTGCGCCTGAACGGGCGTCACCTCGCAGATGGCAGCCGCAAGCAGGAAGGCGCGCAGCGTGGCGTGCTTTTTCATCAGGTCTCCTTATGTTATTGGATAAATCGACCAACGGGTCGCAGGCCCCCTAATGTCATCCGACAACCGATATCATGAAAAGGCGAAGCCACATACACGGCGTCAAGCGCCCCTTCCTCGTCAGACGAGTCCTCCTTAACGGAAATGTGATTTCCCTCAAATTTAAGGAACATAAAGCGACCAGGGCGCGCGATGACGTCACCCACCTGGGCCGCGCATCTTGACACTCATCGGGCGCAAATTTAGCATCGTCCCATCCTTAGATGTGCGTCATCGTATAACTTAAGATAAGCACTCTGCATCGGTCGCCTGAGGAAACCCTATTAATTAGTACAGTGAACTGATTTCGGAGCGCAACGCAGCACGGCGCCCGGAACCGGGAGGAGACAAAACTTGAGAACAGTCAGAGGCCTGCGCTGGTGGATCATTGCCCTCGTTTGCGCGGGCACCATCCTGAACTACCTCGCACGCAATTCGTTGGCGGTGCTCGCGCCCGAACTGCGGCACGTGCTGAATTTCAGCACGCAGCAATATTCGTATATCGTCGCCGCGTTCCAGATTGGCTACACGATCATGCAGCCGGTGTGCGGCATCATCGTCGACCTGCTCGGGCTGCGCATCGGCTTCACGCTGTTCGCCGCATTGTGGTCCGCCGCGGGCGTCATGCACGGCTTCGCCACGGGCTGGGTAACGCTTGGCGCCATGCGCGGCCTGCTCGGCCTGTTCGAAGCCGCCGCCATTCCATCGGGCATGAAAGCCGTTGCGGAATGGTTTCCCGACCGGCAAAAGTCCGTGGCGGTCGGCTACTTCAACGCGGGCACGTCGCTCGGCGCCGTACTTGCGCCGCCCGTCGTCATTTTCTTTTCGCTGCGCTTTGGCTGGCAAACGGCCTTTGTCGTGACTGGCGCGGTCGGGTTCATCTGGGCCGCCGCGTGGTACGCGCTCTACCGCGCGCCCAGCGCTCATCCGCGCATCAGCGAAGGAGAGCGCGCGTTCATCATGGACGGACAACACCGGCCACAGGCGCAAGGCAAGGCGAGCACGCGCGAGGTCGTGACCTCGCGGCGATTCTGGGCGATCGCACTGCCGCGTTTCTTCGCGGAGCCGGCCTGGCAGACTTTCAGTTTCTGGATCCCGCTCTATCTGGCCACGGAACGCCATATGGACCTCAAGCAGATCGCCGCGTTCGCATGGCTGCCGTTCGTCGCCGCGGACCTGGGCGGCATTCTGGGCGGCTACCTCTCACCCTTCCTGATGCGCCATTTCCGTTTGCCGCTGCTGTGGTCGCGCGTGGCGGGCGTCGTGCTCGGCGCGTTCATGATGATCGGGCCTGCGTGCATCGGCCTCGTCGCCTCGCCGTATATGGCCATCGCGCTCTTTTGCGTCGGCGGCTTCGCCCACCAGATGATCTCGGCGCTCGTCAACACGCTCGCCGCCGACGTGTTCGATCCGCGCGAAGTCGGCACGGCAAGCGGCTTCGCGGGCATGGCCGCATGGATTGGCGGCTTGAGCTTCTCGCTCGTGGTCGGCGCGCTCGCCGACAAGGTGGGCTACGGCCCGCTGTTCGCGAGCCTCGGCGTATTCGACCTGATCGGCGCCGCGCTGCTCGTGTGGCTCATCCGCGGGCAGTCCCGCAGCAACTACAGGCTGGCGCGCGCATGACCGCGCACGACACGACAAACAAGGAATAACCATGACGACGCTCCTCCATCCCCCCAGCTTCAGGCTCGCGAAGCACGACGGGCACCACCTGCGCCTCGAAAGCGCGCAAGGCGCCACGATCGACGTGTTCGTGCTCGAAGAAGACATCGTGCGCGTACGCGTGTTGCCGGATGGCCGCGCGCATGGGCCGCGCACGTGGGCCATCGCGCCGGGGCTCGACGACGTTCCGTACGAAGGCCGGGACCGGCTCGATGCGACCGGCTTCGCGCTGCCTTCGTTCGGTCTCCTTTCGAATCCGGACGAGATCCGCGTCGAGACTTCACAGGTCCGTCTTACCATCGCACTGGCGGGCGGCCGCTGCACCTGGGAGATGTATCGCGACGGCCGATGGCACCGCGTGCTGGAGGACCGCGCGACGCAGGCCTATAACTTCGGCTGGTGGGACGAACGCGTCTACCATTACGTGCGCCGCCAGCCGGGCGAAATGTATCTGGGGCTAGGCGAACGCGCCGGTTCGCTCGACCGCGCGAACCAGAGCTACCGCATGACCAATGTCGATGCGATGGGCTACAGCGCGAAAACGACCGATCCGCTCTACAAGCACATTCCGTTTTACCTGACCTGGCAACGCGAAACGCGCCTTGGTTTCGGCCTCTTTTACGACACCCTCGCGGACTGCACCTTCGATATGGGCCGCGAGCTGGACAACTATCACGGCCCCTACCGCCACTTCGTTGCCGATCACGGCGATCTCGACTACTACTTCATCGCCTCGCCGCAAACGCCGCTTGCGGCCGTGCGGCGCTTCACGTGGCTCACGGGCCGCCCGGCGCTCATGCCGAAGTGGGGCCTCGGCTACTCGGGCTCGACCATGAGCTATACCGACGCGCCCGACGCGCAGCACCGCATGGGCGAATTCCTCGAGCGTTGCCGCGAGCACGATATGCTTTGCGATTCGTTTCACCTGTCCTCGGGCTATACGTCGATCGGTGCGAAGCGCTATGTGTTCAACTGGAATCACGACAAGTTTCCCGACATACCGCGCTTCGTTCAGGACTACCTGGAAAATGGCGTCAAGCTGTGCGCGAATATCAAACCGTGCTTGCTGCGCGATCATCCGGAGTTCGAGCAGGCCGCACGCGAGCGCTTGCTGATCGAGGACCGCAACGGCGAACCGGCGTGGGTGCAGTTTTGGGACGACGCGGGCGCGTATCTCGACTTCACGAACCCGGCCGCGGTGCGCTGGTGGAAAGCGCACGTGAAAGACACACTGCTGCGCCACGGCATCGCCGCTACGTGGAACGACAACAACGAGTTCGAGATCTGGTCGCCTGGCGCCATGGCCCACGGTTTCGGCACGCCGTGGCCCGCGCGCGAAACGAAGGTCCTGCAAACGTTGCTGATGATGCGCGCCTCGCGAGACGCACAGCGCGAGCACGCGCCCAATACGCGCCCCTTCCTCGTCTCGCGCTCCGGTGGCGTGGGTATGCATCGCTACGTGCAGACCTGGTCGGGCGACAACTCCACCTCCTGGGAAACGCTGCGCTACAACCTGAAAATGGGCCTGGGGCTGGCGCTTTCCGGCGTGTCGAACATCGGCCACGATATCGGCGGATTTTCGGGGCCCGCGCCCGAGCCGGAGCTGTTCCTGCGCTGGATACAGTTCGGCGTGTGGATGCCGCGCTTTTCCATTCACTCCTGGAACGACGACGGCACGGTCAACGAACCGTGGATGCACCCGCAGTGCACGTCCCAGGTTTCGGCGCTGCTCAAGCTGCGCTACCGGCTGCTGCCTTATCTGTACCAGTTGCTCTGGGACTCGACGATGCACTACGAGCCCGTGCTGCGCCCGACTTTCGCCGAGTTTCCCGACGACGCGCGCTGCTACGCCGAATGCGACGACATGATGGTCGGCGCTTCGCTGCTCGCGGCGCCCGTGGTCGAGCCGGGGCAAACCGAGCGCGAGGTGTGGCTTCCGGCCGGGGCGCGCTGGACCTGCTACTGGAGCGGCGAGCCATTCGAGGGCGGCCAGAGCGTGACGCTGCCCGCGCCGTGGGACCGGCCCGTCATGCTGGTGCGCGAAGGCAGCGTGATCGCGCTGAACGTCGCCGAGCAGCGGTTCGGGCATCGCGCCGACCGGCGCGCATTCATCGTCGTGCCTTTCGCGGGCGGCGAGCGCTTGTGCCGCCGCTACGTGGAAGACGACGGCGAAACCGAGGCGTGGCGGCACGGGGCGTTCGGCGAGTGGAGCGTCTGCGCGCAAGGCGACGCGAACACGCTCACGCTTGCCGTCGAGGCGACCGGGTCCATGCCTGGTGAGCACAGTTCAGCGGAAATCCTCTTGCCCGCAAGCGAAACGCGTAGCGTGGCCGCGGCCGCGGCCGCGGGCCGCATCGTCGCGGACGAACGCATGGGCGGCTGGCGCCGCATCGTCATCGAACCCCGTTGAGGCGATCCCATTGCGGGGGCGGCCCGCCATGGACCGCCCCGCCTGCCTCCGTCCTTTGCCCGCGAAAAGCCCGCACAAATGCGAGCCCGGTTATCATCGCGGTCTTGCGTGCGCAATCCCGCTGCGCGCCGCCCCTGGCGGCCGCGCAAACACGGGCAAACACGGGCAAGCACGCGCAATCGCAGGCAACTGAAAACAACCGCAGGCAACCGATGTCCTCCATCCCCTTCGACGCCATTCTCTTCGACTGCGACGGCGTTCTCGTCGACTCGGAACGCATTACGCACGTCGTGCTCACGCAGATGCTGGGCGAACTCGGCTGGACGCTCTCCGTGGACGAAGCCATGGGCATTTTCGTCGGCAAGGCCGTGAAAGACGAAGCCGCGCGCATCGAGGCGCATACCGGCTTCGCGATGACCGACGCCTGGCTCGAAGGCTTTCGCGCGCGCCGCAACGAGGCGCTGGAGCGCGATCTCGTCGAGATTCCGGGCGCGGGCGCGGCCGTGCGCGCGGTGCACGCGGCAATGAACGGGCGCATCGCCGTCGCCTCCGGGGCGGACAGGCGCAAGGTCGAGCTTCAACTGCGCAAGGTGAACCTGCTCGACTGCTTCGACGGACACATCTATAGCGGCCACGAAACGCCGCGCAGCAAGCCGCATCCCGACGTCTATCTCGCGGCGGCGGCCGGTCTGGGCGTGGAAGCGGGCCGCTGCGCCGTGATCGAGGACACGGTCACGGGCGCGCGAGCCGGCCTCGCCGCGGGCGCCACCGTGTTCGGCTACAGCCCGGCCGAGCCCGGCCATAGCAGCGCGCAGGCGCTGCGTGAAGTGGGCGTCGCGCAGGTGTTCACCGACATGGTCAAGCTACCTGGGCTGCTCGCGGGCTGGATTAATCGTTAAGCGCCTAAAGACAAACACCGCGAACCACTACCGCAAAGCGCCCGCACTGTTGGCCCCGCGCATCACCGCGCACCAGATAGAAAGCAGCCCTCCCGCGACTCGCCTACCATCCGAGTCGTGGCGCCGCGAAAGAGAAAGATAGTTTGCTATCGAATCGCTTTGGGCTATCATCCGCCGATGTCGAATCTTCATACCTTACGCCTTGCGGTCAGCAGCACGCTCGTCGTGGCGGCGCGCAAATGGCGGCGCACCACGCATGGCGCTCTCACCGCCTACAACGTTTCCGAAGCGTGCGCGGCGCCCCTTCTCACCGCCGGCCGCCTTGGCGAAGCCGTGCGCCAGGTGACGCTCGCGGAGCACGTGGGCATTGAAGGCCCTTCGCTCGTGCGCCTGCTCGACCAGCTTTGCGCCGCCGGCCTCGTGCGCCGCGACGAGGACCCCGAAGACCGCCGCGCCAAAACGATTTCGCTGACGCGCGAAGGCCACGCCGTGACCGAACGCATGGAGGACGAACTGCGCTCGCTGCGCGCGCGCGTGCTCAAGGGCGTGAGCCGCGCCGATCTCGAAGCGACGCTGCGCGTGCTCAATGCGTTCAATGCGGGCACGCCCGCAGATCAGGCTGACCGGGCCTTACACGACTGAAAGCACAAAGCGGACCCATGACCTACCCCTCCATCCGCGACTGGCTCTTTTCGGTCAAGACCTTCGCCGCGTCGATGCTCGCGCTTTATCTCGCGCTCGTTTTCCAGTTGCCGCGCCCCTACTGGGCGATGGCGAGCGTGTACATCGTTTCGAACCCCTTCGTGGGCGCCACGCGCTCGAAGGCGCTTTACCGCGCGCTCGGCACGGCGCTCGGCGCGGCCGCGGCGATCCTGCTCGTGCCGCCCTTTGTGGAAACACCGCTGCTTTTCAGCGCGATCGTCGCCACATGGACCGGCACGCTGCTCTATCTGGCGATCTCGGACCGCACCGCGCGCAGTTATGTGTTCATGCTCGCGGGCTACACCATGCCGCTCATCGCACTGCCCACCGTGACCGATCCCACCACGATCTTCGACGTGGCCATCGCGCGCACGCAGGAAATCACGCTCGGCATCATTTGCGCGAGCGTGGTGGGCAGCACCATTTTGCCGAGCCGCCTCGCCCCCACGCTGATCGAACGCGCCGACGCGTGGTTCCGCGACGCCGCCTGGTACGGCAGCGAAACGCTCTCGGGCCATATCGTGGGTAATGCGCTTTCGGCCTGCCGCCAGCGCATGGCGGCCGCGGTGAACCAGCTCGAATTCCTGCTGAGCCAGTTGAGCTACGACCATACGCACCCCGAAATCCTCGCGCGCGCCGAATCGCTGCGCGGGCGCATGCTGCTCTTTCTGCCGATGATTTCCGCGCTCGCCGATCCGCTCATCGCGCTGCGCCGCGACCTGCACGTGTGGCCCGAAGGCCTCGACGCTCTGCTGGACGATGCGGCCCGCTGGTTCGGCGAGCCGCTGCCCACGCGCGCGGCCGACATGCACGACGACATGGGCGACGCGACCGCGGACAGCCTGCGCAGGCGCATCGCGGCGCTGCAGCCCGCGCGCGACGCGCTCGCAAACTGGCAAGGCGCCTTGCTCTCCAACGCGCTCTGGCGCCTCGGCCAGGTGATCGACGTATGGCAGGACTGCCGCGCGCTGCGCGCGCTCATCGCGCACGAAGCGGGCGGCGACTGGCGGCCGCGCTATCGCCACTGGCGGCTGGGCGGCACGGAGCGCTTCTACGACCGCGGCCTCATGCTGTTCTCGTGCCTCGTGCCCGTGGGCGCGATTCTCGTGGCCTGCTGGCTGTGGGTGAGTTCGGGCTGGCACGACGGCGCGGGCGCGGTGACGCTCGCGGCCGTGGCCTGCTGCTTCTTCGCGGCCACCGACGAGCCCGCGCCCCTCGTTTTCCGGTTCTTCCTCGCCACGGCGGCAAGCGTGGTATTCGCGGGCCTGTACGTGTTCGTCGTGCTGCCCAAGGTGCACGATTTCGCCATGCTCGTGCTGCTGTTCGCGGGGCCCTTCATCCTGATCGGCACACTCATTCCACGCCCGGCGTTCAATATGGTGACGATGCTCGTGGCCGTGAACACGGCGACCTTCATCAGCGTGCAAAGCGCCTACGAGGCCGACTTCCTCGTGTTCCTCAACAGCAACATCGCCGGCGTGGCGGGCCTGCTGTTCGCCTACCTGTGGACGCGCGCAACACGCCCGTTCGGCGCCGAACTCGCGGCGAAGCGCCTGTTGCGATCGAGCTGGAGCGATGTCGCGCTCTCGGCCTCGCCCACGCCCATCGCGGATCAGCGCAATCTCACCTCGCGCATGCTCGACCGGCTCATGCAGATCATTCCGCGTCTCGCTGCCTCCGACGAGCATCGCCATCCGTCGGTCGAAAGCTTTCGCGACTTGCGCATCGCGCTCAATGCGCTCGATTTGCGCCGCTCGCTGCGCAGGCTCGACCGCGACGTGACCGATGCGATCGACCGCGTGCTCGCCGGCGTGAGCGACCACTACGCGCGTTGCGCGCGCGAAAGCGTGCGCCAGGAAGCGCCGCCCGCGCTGCGCGAGAACATCGACGACGCCATGCGCCGCGTCGCGGCTCACGCGCGCGCGCAACTGCCGCCCGCCGCCGCCACCGATGCCGACGCCGCTGCGCAACCCGCGCCGCGTGCGCTGGTTTCGCAGCGCTGGTTGAGCAACACGCTGCACGCGCTAGTGGGCATGCGGCTCGCGCTCTATCCGGCCATGTCGGCGCAGTCGCCGTCCAACCCGGAGGCCACGGTATGAGCGCGCAGCCCTTTTATCCTTTTTCGAAACCCGCATCATGATCGGCGAAATCGATATTTTTGGCGTGTTCGTGCCAGCCGTGCTTGTGTTGATGCTGATTGCGTACCTCATCAACGTCGTGATCGGCAAGGTGCTCACGCGCGTCGGCTTTTACCGGCTCGTGTGGCATCGTTCCATTTTCGATCTCGGCATTTATGTCTTTGTGCTGGCTGCCGTCGTCATCGTGTCGCATCGCTTCGTGAATTAACGCAAACGTGAAAAAAACCTGGTTCTCCGCAGGACAGATCCTGCTGACGCTCATCGTCGTCGTGGTCGCCGCCCTCGTGTTGTGGCGCATCGTCAACTACTACATGTTCTCGCCGTGGACGCGCGACGGCCGCGTGCGCGCCGACGTGATCCAGGTCGCGCCCGACGTGGGCGGCCTCATCACCGGCGTCAACGTCGTCGACAACCAGCAGGTCAAGCAGGGCCAGGTGCTGTTCGTGATCGACCAGGCGCGCTACACGCTCGCGCTGCGTCTCGCCCAGGCCGCGCTCGAGCAGCGCAAGGCCACGCTCGCGCAGGCAAAGCGCGAATACGCGCGCAATATCGCGCTAGGCAATCTCGTGGCGGCGGAATCGCTGGAAGAAAGCCGCACGCGCGTCGATCAAGGCGAAGCCGCGGCTGCCGACGCGCAGGTCCAGGTCGACACCGCAAAGCTCAATCTTCAGCGCACGACGATCGTGAGCCCCGTGGACGGCTATTTGAACGACCGCGCGCCGCGTGTTGGCGAGTACGTCACGGCGGGCCGCGCGGTGGTCGCCGTGGTGGACATGCATTCGTTCCGCGTGGACGGCTACTTCGAGGAAACGCGCCTGCACGGCATTCAGATCGGCCAACCCGTGGAGATCACGGTGATGGGCGAGTCGCGTCCGCTGCGCGGTCATGTGCAAAGCATCGTCGCGGCAATCGAGGACCGCGACCGCCAGGCGGCCCCGAACCTGCTGCCCAACGTGAATCCCGCGTTTAGCTGGGTGCGCCTTGCGCAGCGCATTCCGGTGCGCGTGGCGCTCGACGAAGTGCCCGCCGATTTCCGCATGATCGCGGGCCGCACGGCAACGGTGGCCGTGCGCACCGCTGCGGCCGACGACCGCGCGGCAACACGTGCGAACGGCGCGAACGGCGCAAGCGGCGCGGTCGCTTCAGAGCCGGCTTCGCAGCCCGCTTCACAGCCCGCCGGAGCTTCGCAATGACACGCCGCAGTCTCTGGCGCAGCGTTTGGCCCAACCTCGCCGTTACGCCGCTCACGCTCGCGCTGGGCGCGTGCATCACGCTCGGACCGGATTACCACGTGCCGCAGGAAGCCGCGATCAATGCACCGCTCGCGCAAGGACCGATCGAAGGCGCGGACCGTGCGCCCGTCTCGCAACAGGGCGTGCCCGCGAACTGGTGGCAACTCTACGACGACCCCACACTCAACGAACTCGTGCAGGAAGCGCTGGCGTCGAACGCGGACCTGCGCGTGGCGGCCGCCAATCTCGCGCGTTCGCGCGCGGCGGTCGACGTCGCCAACGCGCAGGGCGGTTTTTCGGGCAGCGCGCATGCCGCCGTCGAGCGCGCGCAGGTGTCGGGCGAGCAGTATCTGCTGTTCGAGAAGGTGCCCGTCGCGACTTTGGGCGATCTCGGCATTAACGTGTCGTACGAATTCGATCTGTTCGGCAAACTGCGGCGCGGCGTGGAAGCCGCGAACGCCGACGACGCGGCCGTGCAAGCCGCCGCCGATCTAGCGCGCATCACCGTGGTCGCCAACGTGGCGCAGGCTTACGTGGAATCGTGCTCGGCCGCCGAGGAACTGGAGATCGCGCAGGAATCGCTCAAGCTGCAGAAACAACGCGTGGCGCTCGCGAAACGGCTGCGCGACGCGGGCCGCGGCAACCAGCCCGATGTGACGCGCGGGCAAACCCAGGCCGACACGCTCGCCGCCGATATCCCGCGCTTCGAGGGACGCCGCCGCGTGGCCCAGTATCAGCTCGCCATGCTGCTCGCGCGCGCGCCCAAAGACCTGCCGCCCGCCGCGCTCGCGTGCAACCGCCTGCCCAGGCTCAAGCAGCCGATTCCCGTGGGCGACGGCGCCGCGCTTCTCAAGCGCCGCCCCGACGTGCGCGAGGCCGAGCGCCAGCTTGCGGCGTCGACGGCGCGCATCGGCGTGGCAGTCGCGCAGATGTACCCCGACATCACGTTCGGCGCGGGCGTGGGCACGATCGGCCTGACGAGCGATCTGTTCACCCCGGCGACCAACGCCTGGTCGTTCGGACCCCTGATCAACTGGACCTTCCCCGCCAACGGCCAGCGCGCCCGCGTGCGCGCAGCGGAGGCCGCGACGGGCGGCGCGCTAGCGCATTTCGACGGCGTGGTGCTCAACGCGCTGCGCGAAACGCAGTCGAGCCTCGCGACCTACGCCGCCGACGATCAGCGCGCCGATTCGCTGCGCACGGCCTACAAGTCCGCGCAGCAGTCGGCGGACGAAACGCATCGCCTCTATGCGGCGGGCCGCGAAGCGTTCCTCTCCGATCTCGACGCCACGCGCACGCTTACCAGCGCGCATGCGCAGGTGGCCGCAGCCGAAGGGCAGGTCGCGCTCGACCAGGTGCGCCTGTTCCTCGCGCTGGGCGGCGGCTGGGAAGGGAATCAGCAAACGCTGCGTCAGCAAGGGGCGCAAGGGGCCCAGGCCGAGCCTACGCCCGCGAATTAAACCGCTTCATGGTGCGTGGTTGCGTGGCGCCGTGGTTCAGTGCGCCATGCCGCCTTGCGCGGCGTCGGCGCGCATGGACTTCTGCGGCTTTGCCGTCGCGCCGCGTACCTCGAAGCGCACCGTATCGGTCACCTGCCCTCGCGCATCGACAAGTTCGAG
The DNA here is from genome assembly GCF_905220295.1 of Paraburkholderia sp. J76. Lineage (NCBI taxonomy): Bacteria > Pseudomonadati > Pseudomonadota > Betaproteobacteria > Burkholderiales > Burkholderiaceae > Paraburkholderia > Paraburkholderia sp. J76. The sequence continues at coordinate 385,645 of NZ_CAJMZJ010000004.1, read as the reverse complement.
CGTGTGCTTGCCCGGCCAGGGCAGCCACGCCACGCGCGCCGCGCCGCCCAATGCCTTGCCGTCCAGCCGCCAGTTCACGCGCGCGCTGGAACCCGTCGCGCGTTCGAACCAGACGCGCTGACGCTGCGCGGGAATGTCGGGATCGAGCGCGAAGATCGTGCCGTCCACGGGGCTGCCTATCTGCGCGGGCCCGCGCGCGAGATCGGCTGCATTCGACGCCAGGCCGACTAGCGGCGTAGCCGTTCCCGCGATGAACCACTCGTTGCGCGCAGGCTCCACGGCATCGGCGAACTGCACGCGCACGCGCTCGACGCCAGGCGGCGCGGCAGGCGCGACGCTCGGCACGCGCCAATGCAGATAGCCGACAACGGCGGCCCATACCGGCGCCGCGCCGCTCACGCCGGAAACGTCCCACATGGGCGAGCCATCGGCGTTGCCGACCCACACGCCCACCGTATAGCGCGACGTGAAGCCGACGGTCCAGTTGTCGCGCATGTCCTTGCTCGTGCCCGTCTTGACCGCGGAAAACATGCGCGTGTCGAGCGGACTGTCGAAATCGAAAGTTCGCGTGCGCGCATTGTTGTCGGCGAGCACGTCGGTGACGATGAACGCGGACTCGCGGCTGAATACGCGCTTCGTTGCGCTATTCGTTGCGCTATTCGAGGCGCTGTTCGATGCGGCCTTCGCGGGCGCAGGCACTTCGGCGATCGGGCTCGCCACGCCGCCGTTTGCCAGTGCGCGGTACGCATTCGTGAGCGTGACGAGGCTCACATCCGCGCTGCCCAGCGCGAGGCTGAAGCCGTAGTAATCGCCCGCTTGCGTGAGCGGCAGACCGAGCGCCGTGAGCGTCCTCGCGAAACGGTGCGGCGTGACCATCACGAGCGTACGCACGGCCGGCACGTTCAGCGACGAGCCGAGCGCGGTACGCACGCTCACCCAGCCCTTGAAGCCTTTGTCGTAGTTCTGCGGCATGTAGAGGCCGCCGCCTGCCGCGAGATCGAGCGGCGCGTCGTCGAGCAGCGAGGCGGTCGTCACGCGGCGCTCGTCGATGGCCTCGGCATAGAGAAACGGCTTGAGCGTCGAGCCCGCCTGGCGCAGCGCGAGCGCCGCATCGACCTCGCGCGCTTTCGACAGGCCTCCTGACGACCCGACCCACGCGAGAACTTCGCCCGTTGCGTTGTCGAGCACGACCACCGCGCCGTCCTGCACGTTGCGCGGGTGCGCGCGCGCATTGAGTTCGATGAGCGTGCGCGTGAGCGTGTCGCGCGCATAGCGTTGCAGGTTCGCGTCGAGCGTCGAGCGCACGCGCATGCCGGGCGCGGGATGCACGGCGTTCGCGATCTGGCGTGCGAAGTGCGGCGCAAGCTGCGGCGAGTCTTCGCTGCGGCTGTCGAACGAGGGATCGTCGGCGGCGATGGCCGGGCGCGCGAAGGCCATCTGCACGAAGGCGTCTAGATTCGGGCAGCCGCTATTGGCATTCGCGGCATTCGCGGCATTCGCGGCGTGCATGTCGCGCAGAATGCGGCACGCGCGCGCGGCGACCTTCGTATAAGGCGCATTGGGCGCGCGGATCAGCGCGGCGGCAACGGCCGATTCGCGTTCGTCGAGCCCCGATGGCGCCTTGCCCAACAACGTCTGCGAAAGCGCGGAAAGCCCTACCGTTTCGCCCCGAAACGGCACGAGGTTCAAATACGCTTCGAGAATCTGGTCCTTGCGCCAACTGCGTTCGAGCCGCAGCGCGTCCACGGCTTGCACGGCCTTTTGCGCGAGCGAGCGTTGGCCGGAATGCTTCGGGTCGTCGTCGAGCAGGCCCGTAAGCTGCATCGTGACCGTGGATGCGCCACGCGTGCGCGTATTCCACAGATTCCCCCACGCCGCCGCAGCCGCCCCGCGCCAGTCCACGCCGCTGTGTTCGTAGAATCGTTTGTCCTCCGAAACAACGATCGCCTCGCGTAGCGCAGGCGAGACATCGGCAAGCGCAATCCAGTCGCCGCGCCTCGCGCTGTGCTCCACGCGCGTGCGCTGCAGCGGCGTGCCGTCGCGCGCGAGCAGCACCCAGTCGGAGCTTTGCCACTGCCCGCGCACGTCGTCGAAAGCCGGCAGTGCGAACGCGGGCAGCGGCATCAGCACGACGCACAGCGCGGCAACGCCGAGCGCCTTCCTCGTGCGATGCCGCAGCGCGATCGCGCCGTTCATTGCGCCGCCTTCACGACCACGGCGGCATTCGGCGCGACGCCGAACGTGGCCGGCGCGTAAAGCGCCTCGACGCGCGTGGGCGGCATTCCGAACGTGCCGACGTTGTTCAGGCGCACTGTGTACTCCACCGAAATCTTGCCCTTCGGCAGGAACTCGTAATACGCGCGATAACCGTCGAAGCCGCGCTCGATGAATGCGGGCCACGGGCCGTTCTCGTCCTGCTTCTCGCCCTGCGTCGCCACGGCCGAATCGCGCCCGAGCCCTGAACCGAGAATCGTCGCGCCCGCGGGAACCGGATCGTTCACCACGACCCACGTCATGTCGGTCTGCGCGTCGATGTCCAGACGCACGCGCACGACGTCGCCGCGCGAGTACACGCCCTTCACCGCGGCGCTCACCGGCGTGACGGTCTTCGCGATGCGATAGCCCGCCGCGAACGGCGCGCGCAGCGCGACCGCCGCGAGGCTTTCCACGGTGGCCCAAGGTTTGCCGGTTCCCTCCTGAGTCAGCGTGAGGGTCGCGGCGCCGTTCTGCGCCGGCCATGCGAGCAGCGTGCTGCGCGCAGGCGCGTTTCGCGTCGCCGCCGTGGCGCCGCTCGCGCTCGACGCCGGTTGCGCTGCGGCGTTCCAATCGACGAGGAGAGAGCTATCGCCAAGCTGGAGCTTCGTCGCGCCCGTCACCGGATCGCGCTCGAACGCACGCGAAAAGCGCTCGACCGCGAGCGACCCATAGGCGTTCGCCGTTGTCGTACTCCATGCGCCGTTGCGTTGCATCGCTAGCAGCCCCGCCACGAGCCGCGGCATTTCCTCCTTCCACGCCGGGTTATCGACAAACGCCAGCGCGAGGCGCGCCGCGTTGACTTCGCTGCCCGTCATGAGCCACCACAAGTCGTCTTCGGCTGCGGTGGAGAACGTAAGCTGCGTGCCCTGCCACGTGAGACGCGCACGCAGGATCTGATCGAGCTGCGCCAGCTTCTCCGCGCGATCCGGTACGTCGCGCATGCGCGCGAGACTTTCCGCGTAGTCGATCACCGCCGAAGTGGGCCACTGGTTCGGCGCGATTTCGATGGAGCCGAACTGGCGTGCGTTCGCCGCGCCGTAGCGCGAAAGCGCGTCGATGGCGGCGAGCTTGCGCAGATCGAGGTCGCGGCGCGGTGCCCACGAGTCGCGCTCGATACGGCCTTCCACGAAACGCGTGAGGCCTTCCACCATGCGGCTGCGCAAGGCGTCGGGAAGCGCGAAGCGCGGGTCGAGCTTCGACGCCTCGTCGCTCGCCGTGAGCAGATACGCGGTGAGCGCGGTGCTGCCACGGCTCGCGCTGTCGTCGGCGGGCGGGAAATAGTTCGCGAGGCCGTCGCGATCCAGATACACCGGCATGCGCGCAAGCTCCGCCTGCCAGCGGGCGGCGTCGCGCAGACCGATTGCAGTCGACGTCTGCTGCTCGAGGCAGGAATACGGATAGCGCGTGAGCCAGCGGCGCACGCCAGGCAGGCCGTCCGCGAGCTTCGGCTGCAGCGACACCGCAATGCCGCCGCGCACGGCGCCTGCATGCGTCGCGCTCGCATTGGCCGGCGGCGCGACGGGAATCGACAGCGTGCCGTCCACCTGTGCGAGCGTGGCCTGCTGCACCGTCACGGGTATCGCCGCGCTCACCTGTTGCGCGAGCTTCACCGCGTCCGCGGCATGCGGGCCGCCCTGCTCCGCCGCGTTCACGTTCCACACGAGCGCGGGCCGCTGCGCTTCGGCGAGATCGTCAGGGACCGCGACGGTCCACGCAATCTCGCGCGACGAGTTGGGCGCGACCTCCACGGTCTGCGCCGCGAGCGCGAGCGGCGGCACGTTAGGCGTGACCAGCACTTTCATCGCGCGCGGGGTCGTGTTGCGCAGCGTGAATTGCGCGCGGAAAGTGTCGCCCTCGCGCACCTGCGGCGGCAGGCCCGGGATCAGTTGCAGGTCTTGCGTACTCTCGATGCTCGCGCTACCCGTGCCGAAGCGCGCGACTCCGCTCGCCGCGATCGCGACGATGCGAAAACGCGTGATCGAGTCGTTCAGCGGCACGTCGACTTGCGCCATGCCCTTCGCATCGAGCGTGACGCGCGGATTCCAGTAGAGAAGCGTGTCGAAGAGTTCGCGCGTCGCGCCGCGTCCGCCGCCGCCGCCCGCGGGGACCGCCTTGCGCCCGAAGTGGCGGCGTCCGACGATTTCCATCTGCGCCGTGGCCGTTTCCACGCCGTAGGCGCGCTGCTGCAGCATGGCGTCGAGCAAGTCCCAGCTACGGTTGGGCATGAGTTCGAGCAGCGCTTCATCCACGGCCGCCACGGCGATCTGCGTACCCGCGGGCACCGGCTGGCCGCCCGGAAGTTGCACGCGCAACTGTACGTGCGACGTCGAGCGAACCGCATAGCGTTTCGCGTCGGGCGTCACGGTCACGGCAAGGCGGTGCGCCGCGTCGCCCACGCGGATTTGCGCGAGACCATAGCGGAAAGCGGGCTTCGACAGATCGACGAGCGGCGTGGGCGCCTCGTACTGGCGGCCTTCGTACCAGAACGCACGCGCCCATTCGAGCGGCGCTTTCCAGCCCCACGTGAAGAACGAATACCACGGCACTTCATGAATGCGCCCGCGCAGCGCGAGCACCGAAACGTAGACGTTCGGCCCCCACGTGTCGCTCACTTTCAGTTCGATGGTCGGGTCGCGCCCGTCGATCTGGACCACATGCGTTTCGATAATGCCCTCGCGTTCCACGGCCACGAGCGCCGTCGCGAAGCGGAACGGCATGCGCACCTGGAAGCGCGCGGTCTCGCCGGGTTCGTAGCTCGTTTTTTCCGGCAGCACGTCGATCCGGTCCGTGTTTTCGCTGCCGAACCAGAGTTCGTCCTCGCGCGTGACCCAGACCGAGGTGGTTGCCGTGGACGCATGGCCGTCACCGTCGCGCGCCGTGGCCACGAGCTGGATGTTGCCCGCTTCCTTGAGCTTCGCGTCGCACGTGAGCAAGCCGCGATCGTCGCTCGTGCCGCTGCACAGCGTGCCGAGATCGCGCGTTTCGGTGTGGTTGTCGTAGGCGTAGAAGCCGCCCACCATGCGCTTGCGCGAAGTGGTCGTGATCTTCGCGACGCCGCGCACCTCGAGCTTCACGCCCGCGTGCGGCTTGCCCTGGAGGTCGAGCGCAATCGCGGTGACGGGAACCGTCTTGCCCACCGAAACCCACTGCCCGGCCTTGATGCCCGCCGCCACGGCCGCCGGCCAGAGCGTGGCCGCGCCGCTGATGGTCTGCACTTCGCCGTTCGGGTCCGCGAAGGTCGCTTCGAGCGCAAGGCGCCTCGGTGCCTCCACGCCCGGCAGGTTCTTCAGCACGAGCGTGCCCGCGCCGTTGCGGTCGAGCGTGAGGGGCTCCTTGTCGGCCACGAGCTTCGCGACCTCGTTGTCCTCCTGCGGGCCGCTTTCCTCGTCGTCGGACGCGTTGTCGGCCTGGCTGCCCTTCACGTACGGCGCGAAACTGAAATCGCCATAGGTGCTTGCGAACGACGGCGTCGTGTCCTTCACGAGCGCCGAAACCTGCACCGGCAGACTCGACGCCGCGCCGCCCGACACATAATCGATCTGCACCGCGACGCTCGCCTGCGTGGCGGCAACGAGCGGCGACGTCTTCTCGTTTTGCACGGCGATCGTGCCCTTGAGCACCGGCAGGCGGAACGCTTCCACACGGAAGCTGCCGCTGTCGTAGCTCATGTGGATCGTGTCGGCGCTGTTGTCCGCACTGTTGTCCGCGTCATCGCTGCTTTCGGCTGGCGTGCCCGCGTTTGCGTTGCCGTCGTCGAGCGATACATCGTATTCGCCAAGCTTCGCTTCGGGCGGCAACGTGAAGGTCGAATCCGCCGTATGGTCGGCGGCCCAATTGAGCGGCAGATGCCAGGTCTGCCCGCTGCCCGCATGACGTATCGTCACGCGCGTGGGGTACTGCTGCGGGAGGGCGAAGCCATGCATCGTCTGCGCGCGGATGAAGTGTTTCATCGACACCGTTTCGCCCGCGCGCAGCAGCGTGCGGTCGAACACCGTATGCGCGCGCACCGTGGGCTCGATGCTCGTGTCGGTCGGCACGTTGAAACGCCACGATTCGATGCCGCGATTCCAGTCCGACTGCACGAACGCCATGTCGGGGCCCGTTTTCGGATCGTCGATGCGCGCCGAAACGAACAAGCCGCCGTAACTGTTTTCGCCGCAATCGCCGCGATTCGAAAGCGGACCGTTGATCATCAGGAGTCCATGAGAATCCGTTTTTCCCCTGGCGAGCGTTTCGCCATTGCAATCCGATACGTGCACGTCGGCGCCCGCCACCGGCTCGCCCTTGTCGAGTGTCGTAACCCACACCACGCTGTTTTCGCGGCCCTGCTTGAAGTGCACGCCGAGATTGGTGACGAGTACGGTCGTGCGCACGTACATCGGCGCGGGCTTGCCAAGCAGGGAAGCGCCGAGCGAAGGCGAAGCGAGTTCGATCACGTAGAAACCCGGCTTCGGCACCGGAATGCCCACCACCTCGAAAGGCCGCAACGCCTTGGGATCGGCTTTGGGCAGCGCGAGCGTCTGCACGCCGGGCTGGCCGTCGAGCAGCGAAAGCGAGCGCACGTCGATGACGCGTGCGTTCCCGTCATCTGCTTCGCCAGTCGTGCGCGGAATCACCACGGGCGACTTCGCGCGCGCGAGCAGCCCCGGCATCAGCCTGTCGATCGACGCGGCGCTCATGCCGTAGCTGTCGAATTGATCGACGAGGCGCATCCAGCGGCGCATGTCGGCATCGGACTGCACCGCGAGTCTGGCGAACTTCGCCTCGCCCGCGTTGAGTCCCTGCACGTGCAGATCGGCCTCGACGTTGCGCAGCGTGACCGGCACGAGCGGCGGCACGCCCGGCTCCGCATAGCGCTCGATGATGCCGAAGGTCGACGACGGGAATTTCGCGAGCGGCGGCATCGGCGCGGTGGCCGTATGCAGCGGGAAAAGATCGGCGTTGGCGAGCGCGCGCCCGCTCACGTCCTTGAGGCCGGCGGGCGCGGCGATCGTGAGCGCCGCATGGTCGGGCAAAGGCGCGGCGAACGAAATCGAACTGACTTCGTTGTCCTTGTCATTGGCCGTGAAAGTCGGCGCGACTTCGCCCTTCGGTCCTTGCAGACGGAACTTCTGCGCGTCGGCGCGCGCAATGGGCGCGCTCAGATCGATGCGCACGGGCCGCAGCGGCGTGCAGGGCGCCTTCGCATTCTCGCGCTCGCAACTCATACTCGCGGTGAACGGCGCGCGCACCGTGAAATCGAAGCGGCGCTCCACGTCGTTGGGCGTGCCGTTCGGTCCTGCCACGCCCTTTCCGTACACGAGCTGCATCTTCGCGCTCGCGGGCAGCGTTTGCTGGCAGGCGAGCGTGAGCACGCTCGCGCTCTCTTTATCGAGCCGGAAATGTTTGAGCAGCGCGGCGCGCGTAGCCGTATCGACAGGCTGCACCGGAATGCGGTTGCCGAGTCCACCCGACTCGCACCACACGTGTTCGCGCACGGAAGCCGGCGTGGCGGGGCCATTGAGCTTCAGCACGAATACCTGGTTTTCCTCAATTTCTCCACCATAGGGCCGCACGCTCACTGGAAACGGACCGCCTGTGGAGAACGTGAAACGGGACGAGCCCGTAACTGCGTTGCCCGCCTGCGACTTGAGGCCGTCGACGAGCGTGACGCTGCACTGCACGTCGGGCGGCAGATCCGCCGCGAAATCGTAGGCCCACGTCTTGCCGTCGATCCAGCGGCCCTGGCCCGCGCTGGCCGCCGCGCTGCTGCATTGCAGGCGCGCGGGGTCTTTCGCATCGGGTGCGCCGAACGCCACCATGGCTTCGTCGAACTTCACCACCACTTGACGCACCTGCGCCACGGTCCCCTGGGGCGACACGCTCACCGCCCGCGCGGCATAAGCGCGCCATGCCCACGCCATGCATAAGCCCAGCACCAGGGCAAGCGCCAACGTCCACCAACCGCCAGTTTTTCGTGTTATTCGCTGCATCGACCGGTCCTCGTTTGCGCGCGCGCCGCCCCGGCCAGCGCCGGGCGGCGTGCGGTGAATGGTACAGTGCGCCGGGCGCTCGCGCGCCGGGAATGGCCGCCCGCGCCCAAAGCGGGCGCCGACGCGGCAGCATGCCGCGACCCGGCAATGGGCGATATCGGAAATCGCTGAATTTGCAGATGGGTCCGGGCAAACGAGGACTGCGGGAATACGCCAACCGGGCTCACGGACGCGAGCCGGAAAAATGCGAGGTAAAGGCAGAATAAAAACGCGAGCGGCCAGATGCCGCTCGCAATACGCCGGGCTAAGCGTCGAACTATGTGGCTTCGCGATACCGCGCCGCGGGCTGGGACTGGCCAAAGTTCGCAAACATCGCTAACCGCGCGGTTTCGTAAGCGTCCCATTGCTGCGCATCGGGCAGCGGCGGAATCGTCACCGTCTCGCGCCGGTCATAGCCCACGAGCGCCGCGTCGACGAGGTCGTCCACTTCCATCACGGCCGCCAATGCGTTCACGTCCCTGCCCGAGCGCTCCCAGATTTCGGTACGGGTGGCGCCCGGCACGACGGCCTGTACGTACACGCCGCTGCCGCCGAGTTCGAGATTCAGCGCCTGCGAAAAGTACAGCACGAATGCTTTCGTCGCGCCGTACACGCTCGAACGAAACTCAGGCGCAAGCCCGATGACCGACGCGACATTCACAATCGCCCCGTTGCCCTGGCGCGCGAAACGGGGCGCCACGGCCGACGCGAGGCGCGCAACCGCCGTGACGTTCAGATCGACGAGGCCGCCCACGGCGTGCGGCGCCTGCTCGACGAACGTGCCCGGCAGGCTCGCACCCGCGTTATTGATCAGCACTCCGATTCGTTCGTCTTCGGCAAGGCGCGTTTCCAGCAGCGCGAGGTCGGCATGCGAGGCCAGATCGGCGCGAACGATTTCCACGTTGACGCCATCGCGCTCGCGCAGGCGCGCGGCGAGCGCTTCCATACGGGCGCGATCGCGCGCTACCAGCACGAGGTCATGCCCGCGCTTCGCAAAGCGGTCGGCGTACACGGCGCCGATGCCCGTGGACGCGCCAGTGATCAGGACAACAGGTTTAGCAGACATCGACACTTCTCCTTGAGAATTCCGTTTACATGATGAACGTCATGTAAACGGAATCATGATGATCAACATGTATAATGTCAAGCGTCGATGGAAGGAAAACGGAGAGAACCATGCGGGTCAGTCGCGAACAGGTGGAGTTAAACCGCCAGCAGATTCTGGAAGCCGCTGGCCGGCTCTTTCGCGAGCACGGCTACGATGCGGTGACCGTCGCCGACGTGATGAACGCCGCGGGGCTCACGCACGGCGGGTTTTACGGCTATTTCAAGTCGAAGGACGAGTTGATCGCGCAAACGCTCGCCCACGTCTTCGCGCAGGGCGAAAGCGGCGATTCCGATCTGGCGCGCTATGCTTCGCGCTATCTGTCCGCCCAGCATCGGGACAATGTCGCGGGCGGCTGCCCGACTGCCGCGCTCGCTACGGAAACGGCGCGGCAAACGCCCGAGGCGCGCGCCGTCATGACGGCAGGCCTGGAGCGTCAAATCGAGCGCTTGAGCGGGGGCGCGAATGGCGCCGGCGCCGCGGCGGCGCGCCGGGCTGCGATAGGCGGCTGGGCCGCCATGGTGGGCGCGGTCGTGCTTGCGCGGCTGAGCGACGATCCCGCGCTATCGAATGAAATCCTCGAATCCACACGGGCATGGATTGGCGAGCGCGAAACGCGAGCAAGCGGAAAATGATTCAGCCCGCGCGGCGCTTTCGCGCCATCGCGGGCTGATATTCACTGTGCGGCACAAAGCGGATTCATACTGCGGTCGATCACCTCAATGCGCGTTATACACGGGCGGCGAATAGCTGCTCACCGCGCCATCGGTACGCGAGCCGCTTTGCGAGGAGCCGCTCGTGGCCGGTCCGTATCCGCCGCCGTCCTGCGCGTGCACGCGCGCCTGGGCGCGTTGCAGATCGTCGGGGTAATACAGATCGTTTACAGAAGGACGATAACCTGCGGCTTCGAGTTGCACCAGCTCACCGCGTACCTGCGCACGCGTGACAGGACCATTGCCGCCTTGCGACTGCGCGAATGAAATGGCCGGCGCTGCAAGCACGGCAGCAATCGCAACGGCCTTGATTAGCGTTCTCATGACTCACCTCCAGTAACTTGATCGAATCGGCGCAGTTGCTTGTCTGCATCCGTTGAGTACAAGTCTAGGAACGTTAGCCTTGCGAATAAATGCTGCAAAAGCGAATTGACTATTCTCGTTGCGCAGATAATCGCTTCATTGCTGCAATGCATAAGCTTCTATCCAGATGGAATATGGAGCATCTGTGCAACGCACTGTTTCGCTCTGATGCATGATAGGGGCTGTTGCGAATCTTCCGAATATCTTCGTTTGAGGGGGCAGCAATGGCGACCTGGCAACCAGACCCGACCTTCTACCCGTCCGCGCGCATGGCAGGCGACGCCCCGCCGGAAACCCTGGCGTACGTCGCCAGCTTCGACCCCACGCGCAGCGTACCCGATTCGCTCGACGTGGTCGATCTGGACCCGCGCTCGCCGGACTTCGGACGCATCGTGCACCGGCTCGCGATGCCCAACGTCGGCGACGAACTCCATCACTTCGGCTGGAATGCCTGTAGTTCGTGCCTGTGCCCCAACGCCCCGCACGCGCATTCGGAGCGCCGCTATCTCATCGTGCCCGGCCTGCGCTCCTCGCGCATTCACATTGTCGACACGAAGCCCGACGCACGCCAACCGCACATCGCGCGCGTGCACGAACCCGAAACCGTGGCGCAGCGCGCGGGCTACACGCGCCCCCACACCGTGCATTGCGGACCGGACGGCATTTATGTGACCTCGCTTGCGAACGCGCAGGGCGAGGCGCCGGGCGGCGTTTTCCTGATGGATCACGAGAGCTTCGACATTCTCGGCCAGTGGGAGATCGACCGCGGTCCGCAACAGCTTGCCTACGACGGCTGGTGGCACCTTGGCTACGACACGCTCGTGACGAGCGAATGGGGCCTGCCCGCGACCTTCGAGAACGGTCTCGTGCCCGAAGTCCTGCTCGGCGGACAGTACGGGCATCGCCTGCACTTCTGGGACCTGCACACGCGCCAGCACAAACAGGTGCTCGATTTCGGCGCGGAAAACCAGCTCGTGTTCGAACTGCGCCCCGCGCACAACCCCACGCGGCCCTATGGTTTCGTGAATTCCGTCATCAGCCTGAAGGACCTCTCGGCCTCGATCTGGCAGTGGTATCTCGACGGCGACCAGTGGGCCGCGCGCAAGATCATCGAAATTCCCGCCGAGCCGGCCGATCCCGAGCATCTGCCGCCCCTGCTCAAGGGTTTTGCGGCCGTGCCGCCGCTCGTCACCGACATCGCGCTCTCGCTCGACGATCGCTTCCTCTATGTGGCGTGCTGGGGAACGGGCGACCTGCGCCAGTACGATGTGTCGGACCCGGAGAATGCGCGCTTGACGGGCTGCGTACGCATCGGCGGCATTGCCGCGCGCGCGGCGCATCCTCTCGCGCCCGAACGGGCGCTGAACGGCGGCCCGCAAATGGTGGAAGTGAGCCGCGACGGCCGGCGCGTGTATTTCAGCAACTCGCTGTATGGCGCCATCGACCCGCAGTTCTATCCCGAAGGCATCGACGGCTGGATGGTGAAACTCGACGCCGCGCCCGAAGGCGGCCTCGAATTCGACGAGCGCTTCTTCGTCGAATGGCCGAAGTCGCACCGGCCGCATCAGATACGGCTCGAAGGCGGCGATTGCTCGTCTGATTCGTACTGCTATCCATAAGCGCGGAGCGTCGTATGGAGGAAGTCTTCGGCGTGCACTGGGGCGCCTGGGCGGCCGTGGTGGGCAGCGGCGTCTTTCACGGCGTGAACCCGGCGATGGGTTGGCTCTTCGCGACCGCGCTCGGCTTGCAGCGCGGCAGCCGCGCGGCGCTGCTGCTCGCGTTGCCGCCTATCGCGCTCGGCCATGCGGCTTCGATTCTGTTGTTCACGAGTTCCACGGCGGCGCTAGGCGCGCATCTGCCGGGTGCGGCGCTGCACTGGGGGCTGGGCGCGCTGCTGATCGCTTGGGCAGCGTGGCAGCACGCGTATGGGCACCGGCACCGCGCGCGCGTGGGCATGACCGTGGGGTTCGCCGGGCTCGCGGCATGGTCGGCGTTGATGGCCACGATGCACGGCGCGGGACTCATGCTGATGCCCGCCCTGCTGCCGCTGTGCGGTGGCGCAAGCGGCGCGGCGAGCGTTGCGAACCCGCTTGCGCTTTCACTCGCGTTCACCGCGCTGCATACGCTCACGACGCTCGCCACCACTGCCGCGATCGCGCTGCTCGCCTACGAGTATCTCGGCCTTGGCGTGCTGCGGCGCGGCTGGATCAACTTCGACTGGCTCTGGCGCGGGGCGCTGGTGGCAACCGGCACGTTGATGATCGCGACGGCGTGAGCCGCCGGCTCAGCTCCCGGCCGGATAGTCCGTGCCAAGGCTCAGTTCGCGCCACGCCTCGATATCGGCCAGCGCCGCGCGCAAGCGGTTCGCCACCGCATCCACGCCGAACGCGCCGAGCACGAGATGGCGCGGCGGCTTTTCCGTTTCAGCGATGCGTATCATCGCCTGCGCCGCGCGCGCCGGATCGCCCGGTTGTTGCCCGCTGCCTTGCGCCGTGCGCTTCATGCGCGCGCCCGCCGTTTCTGCGTAGTCGTCGATATGGTTCGGCGTTTGCACGAGCGAGCGGCCCGCCCAGTCCGTGCGAAACGGCCCCGGCTCCACGCAGGTCACCTTGATGCCGAGCGGGCCGACTTCCGCCAGCAGCGCATCGGAGAATCCTTCGACGGCATGTTTCGAGGCCGCGTAGTAACCCGAGCCCGGAAAACCCGCGAGTCCCGCTACCGACGTAATGTTGATGACGTGGCCCTTGCGGCGCGCGCGCATGCCCGGCAGCACCGCGCGCGTGAGCGCGAACAGACCGAATGCGTTGGCATCGAACTGCGCGCGAATCTCGTGCTCCTCGCCCTCTTCGATCGAACTCTGATAGCCGTAGCCCGCGTTGTTGACGAGCACGTCGATCGCGCCGAACTGCTTCTGGGCGGCCGCGACGGCAGCGTCGATCTGCGCGGCGTCGATCACGTCGAGCGAAACGGGCAGCAAGCGATCGCCGGCATCGGGCGCGAGATCGTCGAGCGCCGCCTTGTCGCGCGCCGTGGCTACGCAGCGCCAGCCGCGCGCGAGCACGGCGCGGGCAAGCTCGCGGCCAAAGCCGGTCGAACAGCCGGTCACGAACCAGACCGGCGACGCATTCGGAGAATCAACGGACATGGGACGGCCTCGCGAAAGAAGGGGCAGACAACGCTGCCGAAAGCAGGGGAACGCGCAGGCTCAGATGATACCGGTCACGCGCGAACTCTGCTGGCGCGCCTCGGGGCTCCGTCGATGGCCGCCCTGCGCCAATCGCCCGACCCATGTACCATACGGCGCCTGGCGCCCCGAATTTCAGCGCGGCCCGATACAACGTCATTTGCCGGAGAAGAAAACCGATGTCTACCGTCACCACGCCCGCACAACCCGCCGCCGATATTGCCGATGCCATGCGCGCCCTCGAAACGCGCTACGGCACGCCGTGGTCCGCGCCGCTGCCGGCCTGGAACGATACGCTCGACACGCTGCTCGCGCACCGCTCCGTGCGCAATTACGCGGACCGTCCGCTGCCGGAAGGCACGCTCGAAACGCTGATCGCCGCCGCGCAATCGGCCTCGACCTCGTCGAATCTGCAAACGTGGAGCGTGGTCGCCATCGAGAATCCCGAGCGCCGCGCGCGCCTCGCCGAGCTTGCGGGCGGGCAGTCGCACGTTCGCGCCGCACCGCTCTTTCTCGTGTGGCTCGCGGACCTCTCGCGGCTCGAAGCAGCGGGCGGGCGCAGTGGCGCGAGCGTCGAAGGTCTGCACTACATGGAGACGCTGGTCGTCGGCATGATCGATGCGGCCCTCGCCGCGCAAAACGCCGTGGTCGCGCTCGAATCGCTCGGCATGAGCGCCGTGTATATCGGCGGCATCCGCAATCAGCCTGAACAGGTCGCCGCGGAACTGGGCCTGCCGCCGCGCGTTATGCCCGTGTTCGGCCTGTGCGTGGGATATCCCGACGAAACGCGCCCCGCCGATGTGAAGCCGCGCTTGCCGCAAGAGGTCGTGCTCCATCGCGAACAATACGATGCGGCTTCGCAAGTGGGAGCCATTGCTCAGTATGACGAAGTAATGGGCGGCTTCCAGACCGCCCAGGGATTGGGCGCCGCCGGCTGGACGGCTCGCTCGCTCGCGCGCTGGCGCAGCCGAGAATCGCTGCACGGCCGCGACCGTCTGCGCGACGCGCTTAACGCGCTCGGCTTCGAGCTGCGCTGAACGACGCCGCTAACTGGCAAGGACAACGGAATAGGTACGCCACACAGGAGAAACGCAAATGAAAGTCGCCGTCATGGGCGCAGGCGCGGTAGGCTGCTTTTACGGCGGCATGCTCGCGCGCGCGGGACACGATGTGGTCCTGATCGGCCGGCCCCAGCATGTCGAGGCTATTACGCGCGACGGGCTGCGCCTCGAAGCCCAGCAGTTCGACGAACGCATCGGCGCGCCGCATCTCACGGCGAGCACCAACGCCTCGGCGGTCGCGGGCGCGGACCTCGTGCTGTTCTGCGTGAAGTCCACCGACACCGAAAGCGCGGGCGCCGCGATCCAGTCGCATCTGCGCGCCGATACGCTCGTGCTCACGCTGCAGAACGGCGCCGATAATGCGGAGCGTCTGCGCAGCGTGATCCCGCAAGACGTAGCGGCCGCCGTGGTCTACGTGGCCACTGAAATGGCGGGGCCGGGCCACGTGCGCCATCACGGCCGCGGCGAACTGGTGATCGAACCTTCGCGCGCGAGCGACGCCGCCGCGCGCGCGCTCATCGAGGCGGGCGTGCCCACGGAAATCTCGCCCAACGTGCGCGGCGCGCTCTGGGCCAAGCTGATCGTGAATTGCGCGTACAACGCACTCTCCGCGATCACGCAATTGCCCTATGGGCGCCTCGTGAAGGGCGCGGGCGTGAGCGAGACGATGCACGACATCGTCGGCGAATGCGTGGCGGTTGCGCGGGCCGACGGCGTGACGCTGCCGCCGGACATCGACAGCGCGGTGCCACGCATCGCGCAGACCATGCCGGGCCAATACTCGTCCACGGCGCAAGATCTCGCGCGCGGCAAGCTCAGCGAAATCGATCACCTCAACGGCTATGTCGTGAAACGCGGCGTGGCGCTCGGCGTGCCCACGCCTGCGAATCGCATGCTGCAAACGCTGGTGCGTCTCATCGAGGACAAGGCGCGCTCGGCGATCTAGTCAACCACGCGGAAGCGGCGGATGGCATCGGTTTCAACAGGCGTTCAATACGTCTCGAGATGCAGCCGCCCTTCCCGCTTGAGGCGATCCCACAGCGCCTCCCAGCCCACGCCGTGCTTCTCGGCGATCTCCTGAAGCGCCTGCAGCACGCCGTCTTCCATGCCCTTCAGGCCGCAAACGTACACGTGCGTGTTGCCGTCCTTAAGCAGTTGAGCGACGTCCACGGCGCGCTCGCGCATGGCGTCCTGAACATAGCGCCTCGGCTCGCCCGGCGTGCGCGAAAAGGCCAGGTTCGTGTCGATGAAATCCTTCGGCAGATTCATCAGGGGTCCGAAGTAGGGTAATTCCTGCTGCGTGCGTGCGCCGAAAAAAAGCATGAGCTTGCCGGTCGCGCCTTTGAGCCTGCGGCGGCGGCGATATTCGGTCATCGCGCGCATGGGCGCGGAACCCGTGCCCGTGCAGATCATCAGCAAATGCGAATTCGGATGATTCGGCATCAGGAACGTATTGCCGAATGGCCCGATCACGGTCACGACTTCGCCCTTCTTCAGATCGCACAGATAGTTCGAGCAAACGCCGTCGGTGGCGTTGCCGCTGTGATCGCGCGTCACGCGCTTCACCGTGAGCGAAACGTTGTTGTAGCCGGGGCGCTCGCCGTCGCGCGGGCTCGCAATCGAATACTGGCGCGCATGATGGGCGCGTCCTTCCATGGTCGCGCCCGGCGGCAAGATGCCGATCGACTGGCCCTCCAGCACCGGGAACGGCATGGCGCCGAAGTCGAGCACGATATGATGGATGTCGCTTTCGGTGGCGTCGTCAGTGAGGCGATAGTTGCCGACCACCGTCGCCGTGGTGGGCGCCTTGTGCGTGTATAGCTGGACATAGGGGCGCGCCGCCGACCATGGCGGCACGATCGAGCCGCGCACCATGTCGGAGCCGCCGACGGGCGCATCGGCCGCACTCGGCGCCGCTTGCGCGTCGTTGATCCCATCGCCCGATTCCTGTGCGACAACCGGCGCGCCCACCGTTGGATTCTGCGCGGGCAGTTCGTCCCACGTGAATTGCTCGTCAATGCTGTACGCCTCGGCCTTGAGCACGTTGCGCCAGTTGTCGATCGCGCCAGTCGGGCATGGCGGCACGCAGGCCATGCACGCGTTGCAGACATCGCCCTTCACGACATAGTTGGTGCCGTCGTGCGTGATCGCGTCGATGGGACACGTTTCCTCGCACGTATTGCAGCGTATGCAGATTTCCGGATCGATCAGGTGTTGCCTGAGAATTTCCACGGGTAGCGGACCGTTCATGATTGTCTCCCACCGCGGCGCGCGAATTCGCTCCTACGCGCCGCCGCTCCGCTCAGTTAAAGCGCACGTATTCAAAGTCAATTGGCTGCCGGTTGATGCCCATGGCCGGCGGCGCGATCCAGTTGGCGAACTTGCCCGGCTCGATCACGCGGCCCATCAGCGAGGCCACGTAGGCGCGGTCTTCCGCCGTGGGCAGCCATTTCGCTTCGTTCGCGGCCCATTCGGCCTCGCCGATCACGCGGCCGTCCGGCGACACGCGCACGCCCGCAAAGGTGCCGATCTGACGATTGAACGCCTTGTGCGGCACCGTGAGACGGCCATCGATGCCGGCCTTTTCCAGCACCTTGTTCCAGCGATTCACGCCCGCAATCGAGTCCTTGATGTAGTCGTCGCGCAGCACTTCGTTCATCGCATTGAGCATCGGCACTTCGCGCTCGACGAGCTTGCCTTCCTGCACGTCGAGCAGACGATATTGCCGGCCTTCGAGCTGGTGGTCGTCGTCGCGCTTCGTTTCTTCATAGCGGCCCTTCAAGCCTGAACTATAGAAAGTCGCGGCATTCGACGAATGATCGGCGCCGAACAGGTCGATCGTCACCGAGTAATGAAAATTCAGGTAGCGCTGGATCGTTTCGAGGTCGATCACTCCCGCGGCGCGCAGGCGGTTCACGTCGTCGGTCCTGAGTTCGTTCATGATCTGCGCGGTACGTTGCACGACCCGCGAGATACCCGATTCGCCGACGAACATGTGATGCGCTTCCTCGGTCAGCATGAACTTCGTCGTGCGCGCGAGCGGGTCGAAGCCGGATTCGGAAAGCGCCGAAAGCTGGAACTTGCCGTCGCGGTCGGTGAAATACGTGAACATGAAGAACGCCAGCCAGTCGGGCGTCTTCTCATTGAACGCGCCGAGAATGCGCGGGTTGTCGTCGTCGCCCGAGCGGCGCTCCAGCAATGCTTCGGCTTCCTCACGACCGTCGCGGCCGAAATAGCGATGCAGCAGATACACCATCGCCCAAAGGTGCCGCCCTTCCTCCACGTTCACCTGGAACAGGTTGCGCAGGTCGTACATGGAGGGCGCGGTGAGGCCGAGATGGCGCTGCTGCTCGACGGAAGCGGGCTCCGTGTCGCCCTGCGTGACGATGATGCGGCGCAGGTTCGCGCGATGCTCGCCCGGCACGTCCTGCCATGCGGCCTCACCCTTGTGCGCGCCGAAATGGATCTTGCGATCCGCATCGCCGGGCGTGAGGAAGATGCCCCAGCGATAGTCGGGCATCTTCACGTGATCGAAGTGCGCCCAGCCGCCCGCGTCGACGCTCACCGCCGTGCGCAGATAAACGTCGTAGCCGTGCGAACCGTCCGGACCCATATCGCCCCACCACGAGAGGAAGTTGGGCTGCCACTGTTCGAGAGCGCGCTGCAACGCGCGGTCGTCGGCGAGATTGACGTTGTTCGGAATCTTTTCGCTGTAATTGATCGTGGACATTTGGGTTCCTTGCGGCATGTTCGGCTTCGGCGGATACGGATATCAAACGCGGGCAACGTCGAATTGCGCCTTGCTGCCCTTGCCGTACACCTTGAGCGCGCCCTTCTCGCCCACGGCGTTGGGACGGTTGAAGATCCAGTTCTGCCACGCGGAAAGTCGCCCGAAAATACGCGTTTCCATCGTCTCCGGGCCGTTGAAGCGCAGGTTCGCTTCGAGGCCCGTGAGCGCGTCGGGCGACATGACCGCGCGCTCCTCCAGCGCCAGGCGGATTTCGTCGGCCCAGTCGATGTCGTCGGGCGAGGCCGTCACGAGACCCAGACGCTCGGCCTCGACCGGCTTGACGGCTGCGCCTGTTTTCGCGCGCACGGCGTCGAGTGGTTCGGTTTCCTCATAAAATCGCCGCGCGAGACGCGACTGGTGCGTCACCATTGGATAGAGGCCGAAATTCGCTTCCGAAAGCGTGATGGCCGGTTCTTCGTCTTCGTTCGCGGGCAGCGCGGCCATGTAGGAACGGTCCGCAGCAAAGGCGAGTTCGGCGAAAGTGCCGGCAAAACACGAACCCGGCTCGATCAGCGCGAACAGCGAACGCGAAGAAACGTCGATGCGCGCCAGCGTGCGGCGCAGCATGCCGATGGTCTCGCGCACGAACCAGTGGTCGCGGTGCGCGAGCAGTGCGGCGTCGGCGGCGAGCACGGTGCGCGCGTCGCCTTGGGTCTTGAGGATCCACGTGCCGATATCGAGTTCGTTCGTGCGCAGGCAGAGAATGGCGTCGTCCAGCTCGCGCGCGAACTGCAGCGGCCACCACGAGGCGCCGGCTTGCATAATTGCTTCGATGTCCGAAGCAGGCGCGGTGGCGGGCGCTTTCGCCGTGAGTGTCGCGGTGCGCTTCGCGCGATCGATCGCGATATCGACGGTTGCATAGCTCAGGCCATGCTCGTGCTCCACGCGCTCGATGCGCGTGAGCGCAACGCCCTTCGCACTCGCCGGGCGATCGCTCGCGGCCGCCAGTTCGAGCGCGCGCGCCTGCACGGCCTGGCCGAACCGGTTCGGCTTCACGACGTCATCCACGAGACGCCACGCTTTCGCGCGCTCGCCGCGAATGCCTTCCACCACGGTGCAGAAAATGTCGGCGCGGTCGTGGCGCACCTTGCGTTTGTCGGTGAGGCGCGTGAGCCCACCCGTGCCCGGCAGCACACCGAGCAGCGGCACTTCCGGCAGCGCGACCGATGAGGACCGGTCGTCCACGAGCATGATCTCGTCGCAGGCGAGCGCCAGTTCGTAGCCGCCGCCGGCACAGGCGCCATTCACGGCGGCAATGAATTTCAGGCCCGAATGGCGCGACGAATCTTCCATGCCGTTGCGCGTTTCGTTGGTGAACTTGCAGAAGTTGACCTTCCACGCGTGCGTGGAAAGGCCGAGCATGAAGATGTTGGCGCCCGAGCAGAACACGCGGTCCTTCAGGCTCGTCAGCACGACCGTGCGCACTTCCGGATGCTCGAAGCGGACGCGCTGGAGCGCGTCGTGCAGTTCGATATCGACGCCAAGGTCGTACGAATTCAGCTTCAGCTTGTAGCCGTCGCGAATGCCGCCGTCCTCGGCGATATCCATGCCGAGCGTCGCGACCGCGCCGTCGAACGTCAGCTTCCAGTGCCGGTATTGCGAGGGTTCGGTACGGTAATCGACCCGCTGCGGGGCGACGGCGGTTTCGGCCATGAGCGTCTCCTTTGCACTTCGTTTCACTGAACGATAGTGCAATGGAATACCCATGTAAAGCGTGTTAATGCATTTTAATGCATGCAACGGGTAAAACCCTGGGTAACCCGCTCCGGTTACTCCACGCCAGGCGCCTCGGCCGCCAGCCGCGCGGCGAGGCGATCGCGCAGTTGCAGATAAGCGTCGGCGAGCGTTTTTTCGCTGGTGTCGAACGTCATGTCGGCACGGCCATACAGTTCGCTGCGCCCGGCCAGAATGCGTTTGAGGTCGTCCATCGCCTCGCTGTTGCCGGCATTGCCCGACATGGGGCGCAGGTCGCCCTGCGCCACGACGCGGCGCATGTGTTCCTCGGGCGCCGCCTGCAGCCAGACCGTGAAGCAGTGTGCGAGCAGCACGTTGAAGGTGGCGGCCTCGGAAACGAGACCGCCCGGCGAGGCGATCACGGCGCGCGGGTGCTCCGCCACCACGGCCTCCAGCGCCCGGTGCTCGTAGCGGCGGTAAGCGCTCGCGCCATACAGCGAGTGAATCTCCGAGGGCGGACAACCCGCCAGTTGTTCGATCACGCGCGTCAGTTCGACGAACGGCACCTTCATTTCCTGCGCGAGCATGCGCCCGAGCGTCGACTTGCCCGCGCCGCGCAGGCCGATGAGCGCGATGCGCTCGTTGCGATGCGGATCGGCGTGAGCTTGCGAAAACATCTCCGAAAGCGCCACGCGCGCGCGCTGCAACGAAGCCGGGTCGCGCCCCTGGAGCAACTCGCGGATCAGGAGCCATTCCGCCGACGAGGTCGTGACGTCGCCGATCACCTCCGCGAGCGGGCAGTTCAGCGTGTTCGCGATCTGCCGCAATACCAGCACGGATGCATTCCCCACCCCGGATTCGAGATTCGCCAGATGCCGCTCCGAAAGCCCGGTTTCCGCCGCCAGCGTCTTGCGCGTCATGCCGCGCCGCGCGCGCAGCATGCGCACGCGCTCGCCCATGGCGGTCAGGAACGGATCGCGTTCGGCGCGCTCGCCGCGCGCGGGGTCGTCGGCGGCCTCCGCGGGAAGCTCGGCAATGTAAGTTTGCTTCATCTCTGGCAATCTCGGAAACTGCGTTTATGTACTATAGTGCTTGACATGCATTTTGCTAACCGCTAATTTTCCGCGAAAAGGTCGGTCGACGACAAATCCTGTCGAGGCAGACAGAGCGGAGACAACATCGTGCAAAACCCGGCAGTCTCGCCAGTACACGCCGCGGCGGTGCCGCCGCCCGCGCAATTCAATTTCGCCGCGCACCTGTTCTCGCTCAATGCCGCGCGCGCCGCCAAGACCGCTTATATCGACGACACCCTTGCGCTGAATTACGGCGAACTCGAAGCGCAGGCGCGCCGCTTCGCGTCCGCCATGCGCGCGCTCGGCGTTCACGCCGAAGAACGCGTGCTGCTCGTGATGCTCGACACCGTCGAGTTGCCCATTGCGTTTCTCGGCGCGCTCTTTGCCGGCATCGTTCCCGTGGTCGTCAATACGCTGCTTACGCCCGCTGACTACATCTATATGCTCACGCACAGCCGCGCGCGCGTGGCGATCGCGTCGGGCGCCGTGCTGCCCGCCGTGAGCGCGGCACTGGCCGAGGCACAATGTGAGGACTGCCATCTAATCGTTTCCCGGCCTGCTTCCGGATCACCTTCGCATGAACCGCAACACGTTCTCGCCGATCTGATCGCGCGCGCCGAGCCCGCCCCGCGCGCCGCGCGAACGGGCTGCGACGACATCGCGTTCTGGCTCTATTCCTCGGGATCGACGGGCAAACCCAAAGGCACAGTGCATACGCACGCCAATCTCTACTGGACCGTCGAAACCTACGCGAAGCCCATTCTCGGCATACTCGAGAGCGACATCGTGTTTTCGGCGGCCAAGCTGTTCTTCGCTTATGGCCTCGGCAACGGCCTTTCGTTTCCGCTCTCGGTAGGCGCGACCACGATCCTGATGGCCGAGCGCCCCACCGCGAACGCCGTATTCGCGCGCCTCGTGCAGCATCGGCCCACGGTGTTCTACGGCGTGCCCACGCTCTACGCGAGCATGATGGCTTCGCCCGATCTGCCCGCACGCGCCGACGTCGCGTTGCGCGTGTGCACGTCCGCCGGCGAAGCGCTGCCGCGCGAACTTGGCGAGCGCTTCAGGGCGCACTTCGGCAGCGACATTCTCGACGGACTGGGTTCCACGGAAATGCTGCACATCTTCCTCTCGAACCGGCCGGGCGCGGTCGAGTACGGCACCACGGGGCACCCCGTGCCCGGCTACGAAATCGAACTGCGCGACGAGACCGGCGCGCCCGTGGCCGACGGCGAAATCGGCGACCTCTTCATTCGCGGCCCGAGCGCGGCCGTGATGTACTGGTGCAATCGCGAGAAGTCGCGCGCAACCTTCCTCGGCGACTGGGTGAGAAGCGGCGACAAGTACCGGCGCCTTCCGGGCGGCGCTTACGTCTATGCGGGCCGCAGCGACGACATGCTCAAGGTGAGCGGCCAGTACGTTTCGCCCATCGAAGTGGAAATGGTGCTCATGCAGCACGACGCGGTGCTCGAAGCGGCCGTGATCGGCGTGGATCAGGGCGGGCTCGTGAAGACCTGCGCGTTCGTCGTCCTCAAGCAGGCGGCGGCCGAAACTTCGCACGACGTATTGGCCCGGCAATTAAAGGCGTTCGTCAAAACGCGCCTCGCGCCGCACAAGTATCCGCGTGACATTCTTTTCGTGGACGATCTGCCGAAAACGGCGACCGGTAAAATCCAGCGTTTCCGGCTGCGTCAGCAGTTTCAGTCACGAGAATGATCGCCACCATGAACGAAAGCGAATTTGCCGATTTGCCCGCCACCGCCACGCACGATGCGCTGCGCATCGAATACCGCTGGATCGGCAACGCCGCCAGCGACGCGCCGCTCGCCGTGTTCCTGCACGAGGGGCTCGGCTCGATCGCGATGTGGAAGGACTGGCCCGCCGCGCTTTGCGAGCGCCTCGGCATGCGCGGGCTCGTTTATTCGCGTCCCGGTTATGGGCGCTCCACGCCGCGCGCGCCCGGCGTGAAATGGCCCGTCGATTTCATGGTCGGGCAGGCGTGCGACGTGCTGCCCGGGCTGCTCGATGCACTCGATGTAAGCCCCGCCGAACGCGCGCGCATGTGGTTGATCGGCCATAGCGACGGCGGGTCCATCGCCCTGCTCTATGCCGCCGCTTTTCCCGCGGCACTCGCGGGCGCGGTGGCGATTGCGCCGCACGTGTTCGTCGAAGATATTTCTGTCGAAAGCATCGGCGAGGCGAAGGTTGCGTACGAAACGACCCGACTGCGCGAAAAACTCGCGCGCTATCACGACGACGTCGATTCCGCGTTCTACGGCTGGAACGACATCTGGCTCGATCCCGCCTTCCGGGCCTGGAACATCGTCGGCGATCTGGCGTCCATTCGCGCGCCGCTGCTTGCCGTTCAGGCCGTAGACGACCACTACGGCACCATGGCGCAGGTCGAGGCGATTGGCGCAGCCGTGCCCCATGCGCGCGTCCACGCGCTCGCGCGGGGCGGCCATTCTCCCCATCGCGACGCGCCGCAGCCGCTCGACGACGCCATCGAGCAGTTCATTTCCGCGCAACGCAAGCCCGAGGGCTAAAGGCTGCGCATAGCGCCTCTCGAATACGCTCAAAGAGGGGCGAATCGATGCACTGCGCATAGCACTCCTGCGCGAACGCAGCGCGCGCCCAAACACGCCTCATCGCCGCAATCCTTTGGTGATATTGTCTTTCTTTGCCGGGTGGCGGCGGGGTCCGACCAGCCGAGCCCCACGGCAGGAAAGCCGCACTCCGGGGAACCAGAAAAGCGAGACGCAAGAAGACCGGCGCGAACCGCGCGCGCCGGCCAGAACGATGAGCGATTCCATCCTGATGAACGTTTCAAGAACCTCGGTGCGACTGAGGCGAGCCTGGGCGTCGATGCGTCCGCGCTTCGTGCACGCCTTCGCGCCCGCGCTGCGCAACCTGCAATACGTGAAGCGGCGCATGCGCCCGCTCGCCGTCGTGGCGGGCGTGGGCTTTCCGCTTTACTACTACGTCTGGAAAGACCTCTTTCCGCAGCCGTACGAAAATCTCACGCTGCGCCTGATCGGCTCGCTGCTGTTCCTGCCGATTCTGGCGTTCGAGCGCTGGCCCGCCGCGCTGAAAAAACTGCTGCCGTGGTACTGGTACTTCTGCACACTCTACGCATTGCCGTTCTTTTTCACGTTCATGCTGCTCAAGAACAACGGCAACGAAGTGTGGGTGGAGAGCGCGCTGATCGCGGCGTTCGTGATGGTGTTGCTACTCGACTGGCTCATGCTCGTGCTGCAGTTTCTCGTGGGCATCAGCCTCGCGGTGATCGCGTACTGCCTCACCACGTACCCCATCGTGCTCGGGCCGAATTACCTCACCCATCTGGCGATTTTTTCGTTTGCCGTGGCCATTGGCGCGCTGGCCAACTACGACCAGGACCGCATTCAGATCGAACAGGAGCGCGCGATGCTCGCCACGGCGGGCAGCGTGGCGCATGAATTGCGTACGCCGCTCGTGGCGATACGCGTGGGCGCGGCCGGCCTGATGCGTTATTTGCCCGCGCTGCTCGACACCTATCAACTCGCGCAGCGCAGCCGCTTGACCGTGCCCAAAATACGCGTGGCGCATCTGCATTCGCTGCAAGGCGTGGTGGGCCGCATCGAACAGGAAGCGCTGCATTCGAACGCGATCATCGACATGCTGCTCGCCACGGCGCGCTTCACGGGCGGCAACATGCAAAACGCAACGACGTGTTCGATCGTCCATTGCGTGGAAACCGCGCTCGCGCGTTTTCCGTTTCGCGAAGGCGACCGGCGTCGGGTAATCTGCAATCTGCGCCCCGATTTCGAATTCCACGGATCTGAAATGCTGACCGTCCACGTGCTCTTCAATCTGCTGAAAAATGCCTTCCGGCATATGGGCAGCATCGAAGACGCGCAGATTTCGATTCGTCTTGAATCGGGGCAACGGGCCAATCGTTTGATTTTCAGCGACACAGGCACCGGTATTTCCCCGGAGGTATTGCCGCACATCTTCACGCGCTTTTATACTTCGACAACCGCCACCGATGACGTGACGCTCGGAGCAGGAATCGGGCTGGCATTCTGCCGCGATGTCATGCAAGCGATGGGTGGAGCAATTACCTGCTCTTCCGTAAAAGGCGAATACACCGAGTTCGTTTTGACATTCCCTGCGCCATGACGAAAGCCATTCAGCCGTTCTCCTATCCGACCACCGTCGCATTCGTCGACGACAGCGCCGCGTTCCTTTCGAACCTGAGCCTGCAACTCGACCCCGACCTGGCCTTCCGCCTGTTCAGTTCGCCCGGCGAGGCGCTGAAGTTTCTCAATGGCCGCTCCGGTTCGGACCGCGCCTCGGAACCGATCTTCAGCCCCTATCTGGACCGCACCGAAGAAAACGATGCGCACCAGGTCATCGCCATGCGCGTCGATGCGATACGCAGTCTCGTACATAACGCGGCGCGCTTCGAATCGGTTTCGGTCGTGGTGGTCGATTACGACATGCCCGAACTCAACGGCATGGAGTTTTGCCGCCGCATTACCGATCCGTCGATCAGGAAAATCGTGCTGACGGGCAAAGCGGACGAGCACGTGGCCGTAAAAAGCTTCAACGAAGGGCTGATCGACCGCTTCATCCGCAAGCATGAAGTCGACGCGGTGGAAACGCTGAATCAGGCGATCGGCGACATGCAGCGCGCATATTTCGACCGCTGCTGCGGTACGGTGCTCGACGCGCTCTCCGTTTCCGAATACGCATTTCTCAAGGATCACGCGCTCGCGGCGCACGTGAAAGGCATTGCCGATTCATTGGGCATTGTCGAGCATTATCTTTCGTACCAACCGCACGGACTCCTGATGTTCGACGGTGTCGGCACCGCTTATCTGCTCGTCATTCACACCGACGAATCGCTGCGCGGCGTGCGCGAAATCGCCGTCGAACAAGGTGCGCCCGCAAGCTTCCTCGCCGAGCTGGACAGCCGCCGCAGCTTGCCCTATTTCTGGCGAACGGAAGGCTACTACCCGGCGCAGTGCGCGGAATGGCAGCCCTATATGCACCCCGCATCCGAATTTCATGGCGACCGCCGCTATCTCTACGCAGTAGTGAAGAAGCCGGCGGGGCTCGCGCTCGACAACGTGCTGCCCTACGACCAGCATCTCGACCAGCTTGACCGCGAGATCCAGGCGGCGTGGGATTCACCCTGATTTACGGTGGATTTGCGTGAGGTTTTCCGCAAGCCGTAAATCGGGTGCCCCCTCACCGCCGCTCCATCCCACGCCCCTTCAAGCCGCCACCGCCACCATCGGCATATTCACCACCGCCTGCGGCACACGCGCGCGCGCGCGGCCCGCATGGCGCTCGTTGCGACGCGTAGACGGCCAGTTCCACATCTGCACCTCGTCGCGAATCTCGGCGCACACATCCACGAGCCGTTCCAGTTCTTCCTCGCACAGCGCCGCATTGAGCGAAAGCCGTACGAGCGAGCGGTTCTGCGCCGTGGCGGGCGCACAGAACACCGAACCGAAAATGCCGCGCGCTTCGAGCGCGTCGCGCAAAACGATGGTCTGCGGCTCCGGCCCGGCTTCGAGCGCGATGATCTGCGTTTCGCTGCCGTTCAGGTTGTAGCCGAGTTCGGCGAGCCGGCCGCGCACGTAACGCGCGTTGGCCGCGACGCGCGTGCGTCGCCAGTCTTCGCGCTCGATCACATCGAGCGTGGCCGCGAGACCCGCCGTTTCGTGCGGCAGCAGCGTCGAACTGAAAATGGCGGGGAGCGCCTCGCACTTGAAATACTCCTGGAAGCGCCGCGAACAACTGATGATGCCCGCGCGCCCCGCAAACGCCTTCGCCAGACTCGCGGTACGGAAATGCACGCGGTCGACGAGCCCGAGTTCGGCCACCATGCCCGCGCCATGCGGCCCGTGCGTGCCGAGCGAATGCGACTCGTCGACGACCAGCACGCAGTCGTGTTCGGCGCACACTTCGGCGATCGCCGCGAGCGGCGCCACGCTGCCATTGGTGCTGTAGACGGAATCGACGATCACGATACCTGCCCCGTAGCGTTGAATGCGCTGCTCGAGGTGATCGACATCGTTGTGGAAGAAGCTGATCGCGCGCGCGCCGGCGCTGCGTATGCCTTCCCACAGCGACATATGCGCCATCATGTCGACGTACACCGGCGTCTGCGCATTGGCGATCGACTGGATCAACCCCGTGTTGGCGGCAAAACCCGACTGGCACAGCACGCTCGCTTCGGCACCCATGTACGACGCGAAGCGGTCTTCGAGCGCGAGTTGCGGGCAGTCGTCGCCGTGCAGGAAAACACCCGACATCAAAAGCCCGTTGCCCTCCGAGCGGATGCTCATGCACATCGCATCGAGAATCTCGGGGTGGCGCGCAATCGAAAGGTAATCGTTGCTCGAAAGGTGCAAGGCATCGGCATCGGCCACACGGCCCTTCATGATGTGCCCCCCGGCCCAGCTTTCCTGCACGCGCTCGGTGTAGTACCGATCGACACGTGCTGCGAGGAATGCGGGCAATGCCGCGTCGTTGTTATGTGCGCTACGCCAGTTGCTGCCAACTTTCATCTCAGGCTCCTTGTGGTTAAAGCCCGCTCCCGGAGACGACGCGTCTGGTCAGGATGGTTGCCGGGAAGCAGGCCGTAATGTGCCCGCAGCGAAACAGCACGCGCGATGAGGCATAACGTGCGCGTTCCGGCAGCGGACTTTTGAATGTGGGTGATGCAATGACTGGCGAGCGCGTGAGTCGCGGCGCGCGGCGGGGAGCGAATGAGCGGCCCAGGCCGGCGGCGCCAGAGCGCGCTTGAAAGCGGAGCGAATTCGACAACCAATGCGGGCGCGGGGCGCCGGGAGCAGGCGCCTTCATATCCGCACGAATCCCGCATCGCGTGATCGCCACTGGTTACAAGGGAAGAAACGCCCGCCCGAAAATTTTTTCTGGCGCGCCACGAGAGACCACAGGCCCCGCACGTCGTGCAGCGAAAGCGCCTTCACGCTGCACGCAACGTCAGTCGCGCCATTGATAATTATCGTTTAAAAACAGCGCTGTTAAGCCCTTCACGGTGCGCAACTATGCGTGGCGCATGGAGTTTCGACACGGAGTGTCGGTTGCGCCGCCAAAGGGCGCGAGCGTTGATTCACGACGCATAGTTCGCGCGAGACACCCTACCTGTTGCGAGCACAACGAAACCGGAATCAGGCGCCTCAGCTTCCGGCATCGCGCCCGAAAATCGTTGGTCCCGATCTCGAATAGAGGGTCGATTCGAATCCTCATAGGAAAACGCCGGGAATGGCACCTGCGGGAGGGACTCGCGATCTTCGAAGGAGAAGCCGATGAAGCCTGCTTCCGCTTGCGAGGCCACCCGAACTGCCACTCTTGCGCAAACCCGCGGGAACGCCGAGGCGCTGAGCGAGCGCGTGCTGCACGCGCTCGAATGCGTCACGTGGCCGGCGCACCCCGCCACGCTGATCGAAAACGCCGAGCGCCGCGCCGCGGCGCCCGATGTGATCGAGGCGCTGCGCGAGCTGCCCGACGAGGCGTTTGGCAGCTTCCCCGAAGTGTCGGCGCTCATCGTCGCGGCGCAACTGCGCGCCGCTCAACCGCGCGAGGCGCCGCAACGATGACGAACGAAACCGAATACACTCCCGTCTTTTCGGTGCGGGAACGGAAATTGCGTGCTCCGGAAGGAGTGCCGGATACCTTCGGCCCGCAACGCAATCGCGAAGAACAAAGGCACGGCCGCCACGATTGGCCGGGCCGCTCACGCAAGAAACGTATGACTACCGTATTACTGGTCGACGACGACACCAACGCGCTCGCCGCGCTCAAGGAACTGGTCGGACAGGAAGGGTATCGGGTGCGAACCGCCTCGGACGGTTCGGATGCGCTGCAAAGCGCGCTCGACGATCCTCCGGATGTCGTGATCTCCGACTGCATGATGCCGCGCATGGACGGCCTCTCCCTCATGCGCGAAATGAAGCGCAGCAGCAGGCTCGCGAGCGTGCCGCTTGTGCTCGTCTCCGCGCTCGTCACCCCGCCCGCCGACGCCGACGTCGTGGGTTTTCTCCGCAAGCCCTTCGCGGTTTCGCAACTCCTCGACATCCTGCACCGGCTCGCTACGCCTTGAGAGGCGTGAAACTGATGCACCGCATGAACGATTTACATCATCGGTGTAGCGGCTGATAGGGCGCACGGGAGCGCGCAAATCGTCTGCTGATATCGACCTTTAATGATTCGGCATCCTGACGAGTACCTGCGCGTGGACGGCCCGGCATGGCCCATGCTGATCAATCGGTGTGGCCGGCCTGTTTCGGGCCGGCTTGGGATCGAACCCTCAAGCCGCATCGCATCGTCATGCGATGGGCACAGTCAAGGGAGGTCGAAATGGGCGAATACGCAGGTCGTTCGCACGACGAACGCGTAGCACAACGCAAGCGCGAGAAAAAGGGCGCCACGCAGCCGCCGGGCGGCGATATGGCGGTGCACGGCACCGAACCCGACGCCACCCACAGCAGCGGCGAACTTTCGGAGCAAGGCAAGGACGTGTGGCGCAAAGGCGCAGGTCTGGACGGCGGCGGCAAGAGCGGCTGATTGCTGCGCGCAGTTAGCACGCGCCGTCGCACGTTCACGTTCTGAAATCTTCCCCGCTTCATCATGGACAAGGAGAACAGCATGGCCTACTCGCAAACTCCCCCCGGTTCAATGCCGCCGAGCGGCGACGGCGCCCGCATTGTCGGCCGCGACCGCTCTGGCGCGCACGGCCCGGGCCCTGACGTGATGGCCGCCAGCACGCTCGAAAGCGACAGCGTGTACAGCTCGGACGGCGACGAGGTCGGCAAGGTCAAGGAGATCATGCTCGACGTGGAAAGCGGCCGCATCGCCTATATGGTGATGTCGAGCGGCGGCTTTCTCGGCATTGGCGACAAGCTGTTGGCCGTGCCGTGGAATGCGCTCACGCTCGACGCCGCCCGCAAATGCTTCGTGATCGCACTCAACTCCGAGCGCGTGAAAAATGCCCCGGGCTTCGACAAGGACTCATGGCCCGCGATGGCCGATCGCACGTGGGCCAGTTCCGTGTATCAGTACTATGGCCGCGAGCCCTATTGGGGCGACGACGCCACGAGCCTGCCGCTCGACGATCCGGGTCGCGAACCGCCGGAAGCCGGCGGTGTGAAGCTCTGACACGCGGGTTCGTTCGCTGGACAGCGGTTCATCGAGCGCCCGCGGCGGCGCCACAACGTGTCATGCTAGTGCCCGCAAGTACAACGAGAAAAACGCGAACACACCATGACTTCGATGGACCGCCGTGATTTCCTTCGCGCCGCCGCCGCGGGCGCGACGCTCAGCCTCGTTTCGCCCGCTATCCAGCGGGCGCTGGCTATTCCCGCGAACACTGCAACCGGCACGATCGAGGACGTTCAGCATATCGTCGTTTTCATGCAGGAAAACCGCGGGTTCGATCACTATTTCGGCACGCTGCCCGGCGTGCGGGGCTTTTCCGACCGCATCACGATACCGTTGCCGCCTGGCGGCGACGAAGACGCGAAGATATGGCACCAGAGCGACGGCTCCCGGAGGCTGCTGCCGTTCCACCTCGACCGCCGCCAGGGAAACGCATTGCTCGCGGGCGGCGCGCACACCTGGGCCGACGCGCACGAGGCCTGGGACCACGGCCGCATGACACAGTGGCCGAAGTTCAAGGGCGATGGGTCGATGGGCTATTTTCAGGCGTCCGACCTGCCGTTTCATTTCGCGCTCGCTAATGCCTTCACGATCTGCGACGCCTTCTATTGCTCGCTGCACGGCGGCACCAACTCGAACCGGCTCTTTCTGTTCACCGGCACCAACGGGCCCACGGCCGGCCCGTCTGCGGTGGTCGACAACAACGGCTGGGACAACATCGGCGCACCGGCCACGGGCCTGAAATGGACCACCTATCCCGAGCGCTTGCAGGCCGCGGGAGTGACGTGGAAGGTGTACGAGAATCAGCCCGACAATTACACGGACAATCCGCTCGTCGGGTTCGCGAGCTATCGCAAGGCGCTCGAGGCAATCGAAGGCTCGCCCAACGTGCCGTGGACTCCGGCGCTCGACGCGCGGGAGCCGCTCTATAAAGGCGTCGGCAATACGATGGCCGACGGCGGCTTCCTGCAGGCGCTCAACGACGACATCGCGGCGAACCAGTTGCCGCAGGTAAGCTGGATCGTCGCACCGCAGGCCTATACCGAACACCCCGACGTTTCGACGCCAGGTCAAGGCGCGTATTACCTGCAAAAACTGCTCGAAGCGCTCACGCGCAACCCGGAAGTCTGGAGCAAGACCGTGCTCTTCGTGAACTTCGACGAGAACGATTGCTTCTTCGATCACATGCCGCCGCCTTGCCCGCCCTCGCCTGTCGGCAACGGAGAGTATGCGGGCCAATCCACCGTCAGCACGCGCCACGAATACTTCACCATGCCGAACCCGCCCGGCGACAGCAAGCCGGTCGCGCCGGACGGCTTGCCGTTCGGGCCCGGGCCGCGCGTGCCGATGATCGTCGTCTCGCCGTGGAGCACGGGCGGCTATGTGAACTCCGAAGTCTTCGATCACACATCGGTGCTGCGCTTCATCGAAAAGCGCTTCGGCGTGCGCGAGCCGAATATCGGACCGTGGCGGCGCGCGGTATTCGGCGATCTCACCTCGGCATTCAACTTCAGCACACCGAACGAAAATCTCGTGCACGCGTTTTCCGCGCCCACGAAAGCCGATGCCGATGCGCAAAACAAGCAACAGAGCACCCTGAAGCCCGTGCCTGCGCCGCACCCCGACACGCAGACCGCGCCGCAGCAGGCGCGCGAGACGCGGCCTTCTCGCGCGCTGCCGTACCGTCTCAACGTGGATGCGGGCGTCGAAGGGCGTGGTCACAAGATTGAACTGACGTTCGGCAACGAGGGAAAGGCCGGCGCGGTATTTCACGTGTACGACCAGCTTCATCTCGACAGGACGCCGCGCCGCTACACAGTAGAGGCCGGCAAGACACTGCGCGACACGTGGACGCCCACCGCCGCTGACGACGGCGCATACCGTCTATGGGTGCTCGGGCCGAACGGCTTTCATCGCGCGTTCGAGGGCAACGTGCATGCGGCGGCGCACGAGCCGAATCCGGAAGTGCTCGTGCGTTACGACACCGCGGCCAATGGGCTCGTTCTGAGCATCGCCAATCGCGCAAGCACGGCTTCGCGCGTGACCATGACGGCCAACGCGTACCGCGGCGACGGCCCCTGGAATTACGCGTTGCGCGCCGGCGAACAGGTTCAGTCGAACTGGCCGCTCGCGGATTCCGGCGGCTGGTACGACTTCACGATAAGCGCCGAAAACGGCGTGATACGGCGCTTCGCGGGCCGCGTGGAAACGGGCAGGGACAGCGTGAGCGATCCCGCGATGGGAGCCTGAAGCGTGCAATAGAATGTGCAACGCGTGTCCAAGGCGCGTCCAACGCGGCCGCGCAGTACACTGCCCGTTCCTCTCACGATGAAAAGCCCCCCCTCAAGGAGCCCGCATGAAAATCGATCTGACTGGAAAACTCGCGCTCGTCACCGGCTCGGCGGCCGGCATCGGTCTCGCCGCAGCCAGGGGCCTCGCGCTTGCGGGCGCGGACGTGATCGTCAGCAGCCGTCACACCGAAAGCGTGCGCGAAGCCGAGGCCGCGCTGCGCACCGCGGCGCCCGGCGCGCGGGTGCTGGGCTTCGTCGGCGATCTTTCCAATGCTCAAGGATGCGACGCGCTGGTGAAGGCGCATCCGCAGGTGGACATCCTCGTGAACAATCTCGGCGTGTTCCAGCAGCAGGACTTCTTCGAGATTCCGGATGCCGAATGGCTGCGCTTCTTCGAAACGAACGTGATGTCGGGCGTGCGGCTCTCGCGTGCTTACGCCAATGCAATGGTCAAGCGCGGCTGGGGGCGCATCGTGTTTATTTCATCGGAATCGGGGCTGAACATTCCCGCCGACATGATCCACTACGGCATGACAAAAACCGCGCAACTCGGGCTCGCGCGCGGCCTTGCCAAGCGTCTCGCGGGTACGGGCGTCACGGTCAATTCCGTGCTGCCGGGGCCGACGCTTTCGGATGGCGTAACGCAAATGCTCAAGGACGAAGTGGCCGCATCGGGTAAAAGCGTCGAGGAAGTCGCGGCCGAGTTCGTGCAGACGCATCGGGCGTCTTCCATCATCCGCCGCGCAGCGAGCGTGGAGGAAGTGGCGAACATGATTGTCTACGCGTGCTCGAAAGAGGCATCCGCCACGACGGGCGCGGCGCTGCGCGTGGATGGCGGCGTGGTGGACACCATCGCCTGATTCCGTTTCCCGTCAGCGCACGCATTTAATTCGCAATACGAATCGATGGCCGAAGCGCTGGCGCGGAACGCAAAAAAGCAGCCCGCGCAGGCGGGCTGCAATTACATTGCAACGCGCGTAACTCGCCGGTTAGCCCCTGCGCACGACGCCGAGCAGCAACGTAACGAGGAAAACCACGAGGAAAATGAAGAACAGGATCTTGGCGATCGATGCCGCACCCGCCGCGATGCCACCGAAACCGAACACGGCAGCGATGATCGCGATAATAAAGAAAATGACAGCGTATTGAAGCATGACGTCCTCCTGCATCTTGTGTAATTCGGCTCTGGGGTGGTGGCCGCGCTCCGGCGCCGCATGCGGTCGCTCGATGCCCGGCCTCTATTGAGCGGGGCGGATTCCCGCGCCCGCCCCTGCCGAATGATGGTAGCAAGCGCGGTGCCTGATATCGGACACGCATCGGACGACGCGCACTGGA
This sequence comes from Paraburkholderia sp. J76, assembly GCF_905220295.1. Lineage (NCBI taxonomy): Bacteria > Pseudomonadati > Pseudomonadota > Betaproteobacteria > Burkholderiales > Burkholderiaceae > Paraburkholderia > Paraburkholderia sp. J76. The sequence goes on along the minus strand of NZ_CAJMZJ010000004.1, from coordinate 351,612 downwards.
CACTCGCCGGCGGCAATCGTGTGACGGAAGGACGATGGCAAACGCGCGCCCATCACGGGCACGCGCCGCGTCACGCTGCCTGCGGATGCCAGCCGGCGTGCTGGAACGCTGTGGCGAAGAAAAGCACCTGGTAGCGGATCGAGTTCGACCAGTACGACCACGTATGGCCGCCGGGGCGTTCCGCGTAGTCGTGGGGCACGCCCAGTTCGACGAGCTTTTCGTGCAGCGCGCGGTTCGACTGCACGAAGAAGTCGCTTACGCCGCAGTCGATGGTAAGCGCGATATGCGCGTGCTCGAAGTCCTGCGCGCTATCCACGATCGCATTGCTGTTCCAGAACGACGCGTGCCGCGCGGGATCGCCGAATACGTGATCGATGCCGGGTTCGTCTTCGCAGTTGCGCGGATCGACTGCGCCGCTGATGCTGCCCGCCGCACCGAAAGTTTCCTGGCGGTCCAGCGCAATACGCAGCGCGCCGAAGCCGCCCATGCTCAAGCCTGTGATCGCGCGCGCCTCGCGCGTGGCGATCGTGCGGAAATGCATGTCGATATACGACACGACCTCGCTACCCACATACGTTTCATAACGACTGTTCCGATCGAACGGACTGTCGATATACCAGCTCTCGTGCCCGCCGTCCGGCATCACCAGCACCACGTGATAGCGATCGGCGAGCTTGCCGATGCGGGTGTTCGAAGTCCAGTCGGCATAACTGCCGCCCGAGCCGTGCAGCACGTAGACCACGGGAAAGCGCGCGGCGCGGTTGCCGCGCGCGTAATCGTCGGGCAAGACGACGGTCGCGTCGAACGAGCGCTGCATCGCGGCGCTGGGGATCGAGACGACACGCGTCTGGTAGGCCCAGACGGGCGCACCGAGAAGCAGCGCCAGAAAGAACGCGCATGCGCGGACAATAGCCATGAGAAGTCGCCCTTGTGTTGACGGCCGCGAAAGCCACTGCTTTCACGGACTCTAACAAGCGCTACTTACAGACAAATTTCAGCGTGTCCCGTTTGGGCGGCCAATGGCAAACGACCCGGCAAAGCCGGGTCGCCAGATCGTTCCGCACGCCGCGTCAGGCAGCGCAGCGGCGCCAATCAGAAGTTGAATTTATCGATATTCGAAGCATCGAACGTCGTGGGCGGCCCGAGAATCACTTCACCGCTCTTGCCGATCGTACGCTTGCCGAGCTTGCCCGCATCGAACGACTCGCCTTCCTTGCCCGTGATCGTGCCCGATGCGAGATTGGCTGCCGCATACGCGGCGAGGTAACCGAGCGCACCCGGGTCCCAAAGCTGGAACGCCTTCACGGTGCCGTTCTTCACGAACGCGCGCATCTGGTTAGGCGTGCCAAGGCCCGTCACCACCACCTTCCCCTTGCTCGGCGACGAGGAGATATAGCGCGCCGCCGCGGCGATGCCGACCGATGTGGGCGCAACGATCGCCTTCAGGTTCGGATAGGCCTGCAGCAAGCCCTGCGTTTCGACGAAGGACTTCTGGTCGTCGTCGTTGCCGTACGCGATCTTCACGAGCTTCATCTTCGAATACTCGGGCTTCTTCAGTTCCTCCTGCATCCACTTGATCCAGGTGTTCTGGTTCGTCGCGTTAGGCGTGGCCGAGAGAATCGCGAACTCGCCCTCGCCGCCCATCAGCTTCGAAACGAGCTGGATCTGGCCGCGCCCAATGCTCTCCGCATTCGCTTGGTTCACGAAGATCTGCCGCCCCTCCGGCGCCGTGTCCGAGTCGAACGTGACAACCTTGATGCCCTGGTCCATCGCGCGCTTCAAATACGGCACGAGCGCATTCGCATCGTTGGCCGCGATCACGATGGCATCCTGGTGCTGCGTGGTGAGCGTATTGATGTACGAGACCTGCGAAGACGCGCCCGCGTCCGATGGCCCGACCACCTTGCCGTCGCCCTTGAACTCCTTGATCGCTTCCATGCCGCCGTTATCGGCGATCACCTCGTAAGGGTTGTTGATCTGCTTGGGCACGAACGCGATCTTCAATCCGTCCTTGATGCCGGCCGCATTCGCCGCAACTGCGCCTCCCACTAGCATCGCGCACAGCAGGGCCGTGCACACGTGACGTACTGGCTTTTTCATGAATCGTCTCCTCGATGGGTACCGGACGCTTCCGGCTGATTGACTGCCTGCTTTTTTCCCTTCTGCTTCCTTGCCTTCTTTCACACCGCGTTCAAGCCGCCCGCGCAAGCGCGCGCCGGTCGCGCAGAGTGCGCCAGCGCGCCGCGAGATTCGGAATGAGCACTGAAGCCAGCAGCAGCGCGCCCGTCACGATCGTGAGCGTTTCGCTCGACACATCGACAAGCGTGAGCGCATTCTTCAGGACACCTACGATCAGGAGCGAGAGCAGCACGCCGTACATCGACCCGCGCCCACCGAAAATACTCACGCCGCCGAACAGCACGGCCGCGATCACCGAAAGCTCGAAGCCCTCGCCGTTGTCGCCGCGCGCGCTCGTGAAGCGCAGCGTATAGACAATACCGGCGAGCGCGCTCATCACGCCCGACATCACGAACAGGCGCAGTTTGATCTTCGGCACGTCGATGCCCGAGAACGACGCCGCCGTGCTATTGGCGCCGATGGCGTACAGGCTTCGGCCAAACGCCGTAGCTTGCAGCAGAATGGTGAACACGACGGCGGCCGCCGCGACGATCAGGAACGGCAACGGAATGAAGGTGCTGCCCAGGTTGCTCATGCCGAATAGCGTGTAGCCCGGCGGAAAATCGGCAATCGCCTGGTCGCCGAGCAGCACGTAAGCCAGCCCGCGGAAGAGCGCCAGCGTGCCGATCGTGACCGCGAGCGAAGGCAGATTGAGCTTCACGATCACGAGCCCGTTGAAGAGGCCCGCGAGGCCGCCCGCCACGAGCACGAGCACCATGGCGAGGGGCATCGGCAAGCCCATGTGCCAGAGCACGCCCAGCAACGCGCTCGAGGCGCCGAGCACCGAGGCCACCGAAAGATCGATTTCGGCGGCGACGATGATGAGCGTCATCGGCAAGGCCATGAGCGCGACTTCGGTGAGATCGGCGAGTACGTTGCTGATGTTCGCGCCCGTGAGAAACACGGGCGAGAGCACGCGCCCCACCGCCAGCGACGCGATGAGAATGACAACGAGCAGCGCCTCCCAGCTCAGCGGCAAGCCGGGCTTGCGCGTGAGCAGCGCGGCGTCGGGTTTCGGGGCGTTCTTAGCCATGGTCGCGTTTCCTCATCATGCGTTTTGCCACGGAGCGGGCGAGCAGCGTATCGGCGGCGATGGCGGCCACGATCAGCGCGCCCTGAATCGCCTGTTCCCAGAACGGCGAAACGTGCAGCACCACGAGCGCGATGCTGATCACGCCCAGCACGAGCGCGCCGAGCGTCGCGCCGAGTATCGTGCCCACGCCGCCCGTGATCGCCACGCTGCCGACCACGGCGGCCGCGACCACCTGCAGCTCGATGCCTTTCGCCGTGCTCGCATCCACGGTGCCGAAGCGGGCGAGCCATAGTGCGCCCGCGAGGCCCGCAATCGCGCCGCTGATCAAAAAGCCCGTCGCCACGCGGCGTTCCACGTTGATGCCGGCAAGGCGCGCGGCCTCCGGATTCGAGCCGATGGCGTAGTACTCGCGGCCGGGCCGGAACTGCTTGAGATAGACCGAAAGCGCAGCGAGCAGCACGAGCGCGATGAGCGCCAGCACCGGAATGCCGAGCACGGAGCCTGTGGCGAGGCGCGAAAACGCGTCGGGCAGGCTCGTTGCGTTGATCTGGCCGCCGTGCACCCACGCGTAATCGGCGCCCCGGAAAATGTAGAGCGTGGAAAGCGTCGCGACTAGCGATGGCACACGCCCCACGGCCACGAGCAGCGCATTGATTGCGCCCGCAACGAGTCCGATGGCGAGCCCCGCCACCAACGCCACGAGCACCGGCATATGCGGGAACGCTACGTACAGACTGCCCACGCCGTAGGCGCTGACGCCAACCGTCGACCCGATCGATAGATCGATATGGCGCATGAGGATCACGATCGTCATGCCCGCCGTGAGCAAGCTCACAATGGAAACATTGAGCAACACGTCGCGCAGATTTTGCAGATTGAGGAATTGCGGCCGCGCGAGCGCCGTACCGCCCACGATCAGCAGCAGAACCACAAAAAGCGTGCTCTCGCGGCTGCGCGCCAGCGCTTCGGCCCACGCGCCCGCGTTGTGCCGCTGCCGCCGCGCATTCGGCTCGCCGCCGCGCAGGGAATGAGGAGAAGTGGAATGGCGCATCATGCGGCGTGCCCCAGATGAATGTTGGTTTCGCCAAGCGCCGCGCTCATGATGCGCTCTTCGTTGGCATCGGCACGCGCAATGTCGGCGGTAATGCGGCCTTCGTGCATGACGAGCACGCGGTCGGCCATGCCGAGCACTTCGGGCAGTTCGCTGGAAATCATCAGCACGGCCATGCCTTCTTTTACGAGTTCCGCGAGCGCGCCGTAGACTTCCGCCTTCGCGCCCACGTCGATGCCGCGCGTCGGTTCGTCGATGATGAGCACTTTCGGCCCCGTGGCGAGCCACTTGCCGAGCACGACCTTCTGCTGGTTGCCGCCCGAAAGCGTGCCGACGGGTGCGTTCAGATCGCTCGCTTTCAGGCGCAGGCGCGTGCCCCACCGCCCCGCAAGCTGCGCTTCGCGCCCCGCGGAAATGAGACCGAAGCGCACGAGCCGCCCGAGAACGGTGAGCGACGCATTGCGCGCAATGCTCAGTTCGAGCGCGAGACCCTGCTGACGCCGGTCCTCCGGCACGAGCGCAAGCCCCGCTTTCACGGCGGCGGCTGGCTTGCCTGACGCGAGGAGCTTGCCTGCTATTTGCACCTGCCCCGCATCGCATGGGTCGATGCCGAATATCGCGCGCGCCACCTCGCTGCGCCCCGCGCCCACGAGTCCCGCGAGCGCGACGATCTCGCCCGCGCGCACGTCGAACGAAATGTCCTTGAATACGCCGCGCCGCGTCAGGCCGCGTACGCGCAGCATCGCCTCGCCTGGCTGCACGTCGGCCTTCGGATAGAACGTGGCGAGGTCGCGCCCCACCATCTTCGCGACGATGTCCTGAGTCTTGAGCGTGGCCGTGGGCGCGTCGAACACCTTGGCGCCGTCGCGCATGATCGTCACGTGCTGCGTGAGCGCGAACACTTCTTCGAGCCGGTGCGTGATGAAGAGAATCGCCACGCCGCGGTCGCGCAACGTGCGTGCAATCGTAAAGAGCCGCTCGACCTCCGGCAGCGAAAGCGCGGCCGTGGGCTCGTCCATGATCAGCACGTTCGCGTTGAGCGAAAGCGCCTTGGCAATCTCGATCACCTGCTGGTCCGCGATCGAAAGCCCCCGCACGAGCCGCTCGGGCTTCAGTTCGACGCCTAGCGATTCGAGCAGCGCCGCCACTTCGCGATGCATCGAGACATAGTCGATGCGTCCCACGCGATCCACAGGCTGACGGCCCATGTAGATGTTCTCCGCAATCGAAAGATCGAAGAACAGTGTGGGCTCCTGATAGATCACCGCGATACCCGCGTCGCGCGCCTGGGCGGGCGTCGAGAATTCGCGCGCCACGCCGTCGACAAGCATTTCACCGGCATCGGGCCGGTATACGCCCGCGAGTATCTTCACGAGCGTCGACTTGCCCGCACCGTTTTCGCCGAGCAGCGCGTGCACCTCGCCGGGCATGAGCCTCAAGCTGCCGTCGATGAGCGCGCGCACGCGCCCGAACGACTTGCTCGCGTTACGCAGTTCGAGCCGCGGAGTATTGCCGGCCCCGACTTTTGCTTCTGCTTCCACGCCTGTCTCCATGTCGTTGCGCGCACACTCAGATGCGGTAGATACGTTCGGCGTTGCCGCGAAACAGCGCCGCTTGTTCAATTTCGCTCGCGCCGCTCACAATCGACGCATACGCGTGCCAAAGCTTCGAATAACCGCCAAAGAGACGGTCCACCGGAAAGTTCGAGGCGAACATCGCGCGCTGGGCGCCGAACGCGTCGATCGTTTCGAGCACATAAGGGCGCAGGCTCTCGACGCTCCACTCATGGTCGAACATCGCCAGTCCGCTGATTTTCACGCTCACGTTCGGGCATGCCGCAAGCAGGCGCAAGCCGTCGCGCCATGCGCGATAACCCGCCACGCTGTTGCGGTCGACGAACATGCCCGCGTGGTTGATCACGAGCGCAATGCCGGGATGCGCACGCGCGAGCGCGGCCGCTTCTTCCATCTGCGAGGGATAAAGCTGCAGGTCGAACGACAGGCCGTGTGTTTCCAGCAGCGCGAAATTCTCGCGCCACGTTGCCTCGCGCATGTAGTGCCGGCCCACATAGTCGTAGAGCGTGTTCTCGTGAACGTTGAGAATCTGGCGAATGCCGCGCGTACGCGCAAAAGCCGCGTGCGCTTCGAGCACCGCCGCAGCGTTGGGCGCGGTCAGGTCGCACGCGGCGACGATGGCATCGGGAAACGCGCACGCCGCGCCTGCGTTCGCTGCGTTATCCGCAATCGACTCGAGCCAGCGCGTTTCTTCCACGGGATCGTCGGGATCGTGATTCGCCTCGACGTGCACGACCTTGAGCACGTCGATGTCGCCGGCCTCGCGCAGCAAGTCCTCGGGTAGATAGTTGTGCTTGAGTTCGCGCGCATCGCCCACGAACGACGTGCCCGGATTCGCGAGCCACGGGTAATGATGCGTATCGAGGTTCCAGAAGTGGACGTGCGGATCGACGACCTGCATGGCATGTTCCTCGCGTGTGCTCAAGGCAAATGGAAGACCTGCACGAGCGGCTGTTGCAGCGGCGCGTTGTGCGCATCCGTCTGCATGATGTCGGCCATGTAATCCCACCATTTGCGCATGACGGGCAACGCGGGTAGCGCGTCCATGGTGTGATCGTCGCGGCGTTCGAGCACGGCAAATAGATGATGCGTCGCTTCGTCGAGAAAGATGCGGTATTGCTTCACGCCCGCCTCGCGCAGCGCGCTCGCCAGCTCGGGCCAGATTTCGCGGTGACGCCGCTCGTATTCGTCCCGCTTGCCGGGATCGAGCTGCATGCGAAACGCAATTGTCTCCATGATCGTGTCTCCGTCCAGCTTTGTTTCGGCGTGCGCTTATGTCGTTGGTACGCGCGTTGCCTCGGTATTTGCCCTGGCTTCGCCGCGCGGCGGCACGCGCTTTTACGTGGCGTTATTACGTAGTTACCGGCGTGGTGATCCGACTATAATTCCCGCATCGATAGCCAACCAATCCGATGTTGGGATCGGGCGATGCACAAACCGGATCGCTCCATGAATCATCAAACTGCTGTCGTCGCGCTCGTCAACCGGCTCAGATTCAAACACCTCGCCCTGCTCGTCGCGCTCGACGACGCGCGCAACGTTCATCAAGCCGCCGACGCCATCAACGTCGCCCAGCCCAGCGCGAGCCGCATGCTGAGCGACATCGAGGAAGCGTTCGGCTTCCGTCTGTTCGAGCGCAACGCGCGCGGCATGCAGCCCACCGCGCTCGGCGTCGTCACGCTCGCCTACGCGCGCCGCGCGCTCGCCGAACTCACGCGCTTTGCCGAGGATCTCGACGTGAAGCGCCGCGGCGGCCACGGCCAGCTCACCGTGGGCGCGATCATGGGCGCCGCGCCCGATTTGCTCGCGCAAGCCGTCGCCACGCTCAAGACCGAACGGCCGCTGCTGCACGTGCGCATTCTCGGCGAAACGAGCGACCAGGTCGTGCAGTTGCTGCATCGCCGCGAAGTCGATCTCGCGCTCGGGCGCCTCACCACGCCGCTCCAGCACAACGATTTCAGCTTCGAGCCCATCGCGCGCGAAACGCTCGTGCTCGTGGTGCGCGCGCGCCATCCGCTCGCGCGGCGCGAGCAGGTCACGCTCGCGGAACTGATGGACTGGCCGTGGGTGGCGCAGCCCATTACGAGCCCCGCGCGCGAGTTGTTCGAAGGCGAACTCGCGCGCGCCGGTCTCGGCACGCCCCCCAATCTCACGGAATCGGCTTCGATCTTCGCCACGCTGCAACTGCTCGAAAGCTTCGACGCCGTGGCCATGCTGCCCGAACCGGTCGTGCGCGATCACGTGCGCGGCAAGCTGCTCGTCGTGCTGCCGCTCGAAATCGGCAAGAGCCTGCCGGGCTACGGCGTGCTCACGCGCAAGAACGAGCCGCTTGCCGAGCCCGCCGAGCATTTCGTGGGCTTGCTGCGGCGCTTTTCGCAACCCTTCAAGATGGACGATATCGCTCACAGTGGTTCGCACGCGGCCGCGCTCGCGCCTCATTGATCCATTCGCCAAAGGCTTCTTCACTGCAGATTCACGAAGAGCCCGCCATCCACGAGCAGCGCCGCGCCCGTCACATAGCGCGCGCGGTCCGAGGCGAGAAACACCACGCATTCGGCCACATCGTCGGGCGCGCCCAGCCGCCCGAGCGGAATGCGCTTTTCGAAGTACGCGCGCTTGCTCGCGTCGCTCAGGTCCTCGGCGTTCAGGTCGGTGGCGATGGTGCCCGGCAACACCGAATTGCAGCGTATGCCATAAGGCCCGAGCGCAATCGCGCACGACTGCATGAGCGAATGCACACCCGCTTTCGTGGGCGTGTAGTGGGTCTGCATGCCGCCGCCCACGAGCGCGCTGATCGAACTCGTCGCCACGATCGCGCCGCCCGTGCCCTGTTCCTTCATTTGCCGTGCGACGGCCTGGGTCACGTAGAACGCGCCGTTCAGGTTCACGCCTATCGTGCGTTCGAGCACGGCGGGCGGCATGTCGAGAAACGAGTGAAACGGGCAGATGCCCGCATTGCTGGCGAGCACATCGACCTTGCCGAAGCGCTCCACCGTCTGGCGCACGAGGTCCACACCCGTTTGCGGCGCGGCCACGTTGCCTTCCAGCGCGATCGCGCGGCGCCCCAGGCGCTCGATCTCGCCCAGCACCTCGTCGATCGCCGAGCGGCGGCCGTACGAAGCGTCGTTGTCGCCCCAGTAGTTGATCGCGACGTCGGCGCCCTCGCGGGCGCTCGCAATCGCAATGGCGCGGCCAATGCCGCGCGAACCGCCGGTGACGATCACCACCTTGTCCTTGAGCAGCACGTGTTTCTCCTCGTCGCTTTTGATGAGCCTTGCCCGATGCGCCCAGTGCGCCGGCTGCGCCTGGTGCGCTCAGTGCGTGTAAGGCCGCGATAGTTTGCAGTCCGGATTAAGACGCACGCCGAAGCCCGGCGCGTCCGGCACCTTGAGCCGGCCCTTTAACGGCACCGGTTCGTCGAGCAAAAGCGGCGTGAACATCGGCACCACCTTGTCGGCCTTCGGCGCCATCATGAGAAATTCCGCGAACGGCGAGTTGTGGCGCGTGACGACGAAGTGATAGCTGTACACCGAGGAGCCATGCGGCACGACCAGCACGTTGTGCGCGTCGGCGAGCGCGGAAATCTTGATGAGTTCGGTCATGCCGCCGCACCAGTTCACGTCGGGCTGGATCAGGTCGCAGCAGCCCATTTCGAGCAGCATGCGAAAGCCCCAGCGCGTGGCTTCGTGCTCGCCCGTCGAGACCATCATGCCGCGCGGCACGTTGCGGCGCAGTTCGGCATAGCCCCAATAGTCGTCGGGCGGCAGGCATTCCTCGATCCACTTCAGGTCGTATTCTTTCGCCGCTTGCGCAAGCCGCGTGGCATATCGCACGTCGAGGCTCATCCAGCAGTCGTACATGAGCCAGAAGTCGTCGCCCACACGCTCGCGCATGGTGGCGAGCAGTTCGATGTTCTTTCTGAGGCCCTCTTCACCTTCGGCCGGACCATGGAGCAGTGGCAGTTTGCCGCCGATGAAACCCATTTCCTTGGCGAGATCGGGGCGCGCGCCGGTCGCGTAGAACATCAACTCGTCGCGCACCGGGCCGCCGAGCAATTGATAAACCGGCTCCTTGCGGATCTGCCCGAGCAAATCCCACAGCGCGAGATCGACGCCCGAAATGGTGTTGAGCACGACGCCCTTGCGGCCGTAGTAGAGCGTGGCGTAGTACATCTGATCCCACATCTTCTCGATGTCGGTCACGCGCTGCCCTTCCAGAAAGCGCGCGAGATGCTTCTCGACGATGAACGCGCCAATCTCGCCGCCCGTGGTCACGGCAAAACCCACGGTGCCGTCGCTCGCCTCCACTTCCACCACGAGCGTGCCGAGCACGTCGATGCCGAACGAGCGGCGGCTCTGACGATACTCAGGGTAACGCGCCATGGGCGTGGAAATATGATCGTCGATCCAGTGGCCGTCGGGTTGATCGTGATAATCGGCGCCGCCGCCGCGCACGGTGAAGGCTCGCACGTGTTTGATGGTTGGCATGGCCATGTGACGTAGCTCCTGGGTAGTGGATTAACGCGCGCGCCGCACGGGCGGCTCGAATGCACGAGCCGCCGGCGTAACGGCGCGCGGGGCGACAATAAGAATGAGCAGCGCGGCAAAAACGCTCGCAAGACCGAGCAATTCGAGCCCCGCCGCGTGTGAGGCAAAATTGCGGTCCGCGGCGGCGCGCAGCATCGGCGCGACGAAGCCGCCCAGGCCGCCGAGCGAATTGATGAGCGCGATGCCGCTGGCCGAAGCCGCGCCCGCAAGGTCGCGCGCCGGGAAGGTCCAGAAGAGCGGCTGGGCCGCAATGAAGCCGCTCGCGGCACAACACAGGCCGACCATGGCGACGATCGCGCCCGCGGTGCCGCCAAGCCCCGCCGCCAGCCCCGAGACCGCGATGCCCGCGCCGGACATCACGAGCAAACGCGCCGCCCATGCGCGATGACCGCCCAGGCGATCCGCACGGCGCGGCACGATCCACGTGAGCGCCACGGCGCACAGCCACGGCACGGCGGCGAGCAGGCCCACCTTCAATCCCACCGAGGCGCCCACGAGCGACGCCACCTGCTGCGGCAGAAAGAAGATCACGCCATACACGCTCATCTGGATCAGCGCATAGATGCCGGCATACGCGAGCACGCGGCGGTCGAACAGCGCGGCGAGCGCATCGCGCGGGCCGTGCGCGGCTGCCGCGCGTGCGTCGAGCTGGATTGCACTGGAAAGCGCGCGGCGTTCATCGGCGCTCAACCAGCGCGCGTCCTCGGGCTTGTCGACGAGATACCAGAAAGCCCACACGCCCACGGCCGAGGCCAGCGCGCCCTCCACGAGAAAGAGCCATTTCCAGCCCGCCAGCCCGAAGGTGCCGTGCATATCGATCAGAAGTCCTGATAATGGACCGCCGAAGATGAACGCCAGCGGCGCGCCGAAATAAAACACGCCGATGGCGCGCGCACGCGAGGACTGCGGAAACCACTGCGTGAGGTAATAGATGATGCCGGGAAAGAAGCCCGCTTCGGCCGCGCCCAGCAGGAATCGCAGCACGTAGAACGATGTGGGCGACTGCACCCACGCCATGGCCGCGGAAATCAGGCCCCATGTGACCATGATGCGGCACATCCAGATACGCGCGCCCACGCGGTGCAGCGCAAGATTGCTCGGCACTTCGAAGAGCGCGTAGCCGACGAAGAACACGCCTGCGCCGAACGCGAATGCCGCGTCCGAAAGGCCCGTATCGTGCTGCAGCGCCTTTTGTGCGAAGCCGATGTTCGCGCGGTCGAGAAACGCGAGCACGTACATCAGGAGCAGGAAGGGCAAGAGGCGGCGCATGGCCTTGCGGCCGGCGGCTTCTGCAAACGTAGATGCCAGGTTAGGTGCCGTGATCGACATCGATGTCTCCTGTCGGCGCTTTTTTATTGCCGCTGCGCCGTTATCGTGTTGCCGCGCCTCAATACGTCGCGCGCCCGCCCGAAAGATCGAACACGGAGCCCGTGCTGAAGGCGCAGTCTTCCGTCGTGAGCCACACGATCATCGAGGCCGCCTCGTCCGGCATGAGAAAGCGGTTCATCGGTATCTTCGAGAGCATGTAATCGATATGCTGCTGCGACATCGAATCGAAAATCTCGGTCTTGGCCGCCGCTGGCGTCACGGCATTGACGAGCACGCCCTTCGTGGCAAGCTCCTTACCGAGCGACTTCGTCAGCCCGATGACACCCGCCTTCGATGCGCTGTAGTGCGAAGCATTCGGATTGCCTTCCTTGCCCGCCACGGAAGCGATATTGACGATGCGCCCATAGCCCTGCTCGATCATGCGCGGCACCACGGCGCGGCAAGTGAGGTAGCTGCCGATCAGATTCACTTCGATCACGCGGCGCCACACGTCCACGGGCAGTTCCCACGTGAGGCCGTTGCCGCCCGTAATGCCCGCGCTGTTCACGAGCGCGTGTATCGCGCCGTGCGTGTTCACGGTTTGCTGCGCGGCGGCCTCGACCGAGGCCTCGTCGGTCAGTTCGACGGTCGCCACCGAAACGTTGCCTAGCTCCGACAACTCGCTGCGCGCGCGCTCAAGCCGTTCGGCGTCGATGTCCCATAGCGCGACCGCCGCGCCCGAACGCAGCGCCCGTTGCGCCACCGCATAACCCAGGCCGCGCGCGCCGCCCGTCACGACCATCACGCGATTCTTCAGATCCAGTTGATTCATTGCGCCTGTCTCCTTGTTCCGCCATCGTTGACAGCCAATATAGGGGCGCCGCGATAGCCGGACAATCCGAAAGCCGCATGGGGCGATAACGAAACCGGATCGCGCCCTTTGTCACCTTTGTTACGTTATGCGCCATGAGTGCGCAGATAAACGAAAGCCCGCGAACGCCTTGACGTTCGCGGGCTTTGTGCAGTGCAGCGCGCCTTGTCGAAGGCGCAATCGAAGTTCAGCGCATCGCGTGCAGATAGTGATAGAGACCGGCTGCGGCAGCGCCGCCCGCAAGCGGCCCGAACACGGGAATCCAGGCATAGCGCCAGTCGCTGTCACGTTTACCCGGAATCGGCAGCAGTGCATGCATGATGCGCGGCGAGAGATCGCGCGCCGGGCTCATCGCGTAGCCGGTCGGGCCGCCGAGCGAAATGCCGATGCCGAGCACGAGCAGGCCCACCGGCAGCGCGTCGAGCGCGCCGAGTCCCACTTGCGGCGAGGCCAGATAGAGCACGCCGAGAATCAGCACGAAGGTGCAGATCGCTTCCGTGAGCACGTTGTGCCGCCTGCTGCGAATGGCGGGCGCCGTGCAAAACACCGCGAGCTTGATGTCCGGGTCGGCTTCGTTCGCGAAGTGCTGTCGATAGGCGAGCCATACGAGCAGCGCGCCGGCCATGCCGCCGAGCATCTGCGCCGCGACATAACCGCCGACCTTCGACCACGCGAACTTGCCCGCGAGCGCGAGGCTGATCGTGACGATGGGGTTGAGGTGCGCGCCGCTGAACGAGGCGGTCACGTAGACCGCCACGAACACGGCCATGGCCCAGCCCATCACGATGACGATGAGGTCGGCGCCCTTGCCCTTCGTTTTCGCCAGCAGCACGTTGGCGACGGCGCCGTTGCCTAGCAGCACGAGAATGGCCGTGCCGATGAATTCCGCAATATAGGGTGACATGATTGCCGTAGTCTCTCTGCCCGCGCGGTGCGTGCGCCCGTGGCGCACGCAAGCCGTCGTCGGGTCACGTTAGTTAGTTATGCTTGCTTGTTATCAAAACTCGCCGCGCGGCTCAGCGCGAGTCGTCGGCCCAGGCCTTGGCCGCACGCACCGCGCGCTGCCAGCCTGCGCGGCAGGCGTCGACCTGCGCGGCCTGCATCGACGGCGAGAAACGCTGGCCGAGCTTCCACTGGCTCTGCAGTTCGCCCACGTTCTGCCAGTAGCCGGTGGCGAGACCCGCGAGATAAGCCGCGCCGAGCGCCGTGGTTTCGGTGATCTTCGGGCGCACGGCATCCACGCCGAGCAAATCCGCCTGAAACTGCATGAGCAGATTGTTCGCGCTCGCGCCGCCGTCCACACGCAGTTCGCCCACGCTGATACCCGAATCCGCTTCCATCGCGGCCAGCACGTCGAGCGACTGGTACGCAATGGAATCGAGCGCCGCGCGCGCGAGATGCGCCGAAGTCGTGCCGCGCGTCACGCCGAACAGCGTGCCCCGCGCGCGCGCATTCCAGTGCGGCGCGCCGAGGCCCGCGAAGGCCGGCACGAGGTACACGCCATCCGTATGCGGCACGCTCGCGGCGAGCGCCTCGATTTCCGGCGCGCTCTTGATGATCCCCAAGCCGTCGCGCAGCCACTGCACCACCGCGCCCGCAATGAAGATGCTGCCTTCGAGCGCGTAGTTCACTTCGTCGCCGATCTGCCAGGCGATCGTCGTGACGAGATTGTTCTTCGACTCGATGGGCTTCGCGCCCGTGTTCATCATCAGGAAGCAGCCCGTGCCGTAGGTGTTCTTCACCATGCCAGTGCTCGTGCACATCTGGCCGAACATGGCGGCCTGCTGGTCGCCCGCGATGCCGGCCAGCGGAATCTTCGAAGCGAACACCGTGGTCTTCGTCGGACCATAAACTTCGGACGACGAACGGACTTCGGGCAGCATGCTGCGCGGAATTTCGAGCGCGTCGAGCAGCTCGTCGTCCCATTGGCGCGTGTGGATATTGAAGAGCATGGTGCGCGACGCGTTCGTCACGTCGGTCACGTGCAGTTCGTGCTTCGTGAAGTTCCACACGAGCCAGCTATCCACGGTGCCGAACGCCAGCTTGCCCTGACGCGCTTTTTCGCGCGCGCCAGGCACGTTGTCGAGAATCCAGCGGATCTTGGTGGCCGAGAAATACGAATCGATCGGCAGGCCGGTCTTCGCGCGAACTGTCTCTTCGAGGCCGCGCGCCTTGAGCGAGTCGCAGAAGTCGGCCGTGCGGCGGTCCTGCCACACAATGGCGTTATAGACGGGGTGGCCCGTCTCGCGGTCCCAGACGATGGTCGTCTCGCGCTGGTTAGTAATGCCAATCGCTGCGATATTCGTGCCGTTCATGCCCGCACGCGTCACGGCCTCGGCGGCCACGCCCGCTTGCGTCGACCAGATTTCCTGCGGATCGTGCTCGACCCAGCCCGGCTGCGGATAAATCTGTTCGAACTCCTTCTGGGCAACCGAAACGATGTTGCCCTGGCGATCGAAAAGCATGGCGCGCGAACTCGTGGTGCCCTGGTCCAGCGCAAGAATGTACTGTTCCTGCATGTCTCTCATCTCCTTCTGTACTAGTTGTGATTGTGCGCCGCAGGAGACGGCGCGTGAGGGGTATTTCTGCGGCGTTGCGTAAAACCGCTTGCACGACGCCGGCGGGCTTCAGTGCTGCGCGGCCGCCGTCGCGTTCGATGCGGCAAACCAGCGGTCGATCGCGGCGGTCACGTCGTCGAGCGTGCCCGGCGCCACATGCAGGCCCAATTTTGAGCGGCGCCACAGTACGTCTTCGGCCCGCGTGGCCCACTCGGCGGCGCGCAGATAGCGCAATTCGGCTTCGTGGACGCCGGGCGCGATTTCGGCGCCGAGGTCCGCGAGCGATTGCGCGCGGCCCACGAGCCGTTCGGCGCGCGTGCCATACGCCCGCGCGTAACGGCGCGCAAGCGCGGCCGGCAGCCACGCATGGCGCCTCACGAAGTCTTGCGCAAAGGGCTCGAAACGCGCATTCGCCATATCGCCGCCCGGCAACGGCACGCCTGCGGTCCACGAAGGCGCGGCGTGGCCGAGCACGCGGCACAGCGTGTCCGACGCCTCTTCGGCGAGCTTGCGGAAGGTCGTGATCTTGCCGCCGAACACCGAAAGCAGCGGCGCGCCAGCGGTTTCGTCGAGTTCGAGCTTGTAGTCGCGCGTGACGGCGGACGCATTCGCCGCGCCCTCTTCCTCGAGCAGCGGGCGCACGCCCGAGTAGCTCCATTGCACATCGGCAGGCGCGATCTTGCGTTTGAAATAGCGGTTGATCGACTCGCACAGATAGCGCGTTTCGTCGCCGTCGATCGACACCCTCGCGGGGTCGTTGCGATACTCCACGTCGGTCGTGCCGATGAGCGTGAAGTCGTGCTCGTACGGAATCGCGAAGATGATGCGCTTGTCCGGGTTCTGGAAGATGTACGCGTGATCGTGATCGAACAGGCGCTTCGTCACGATATGGCTGCCCTTCACGAGCCGCACGCTGTGCTGCGCGCCGCGCCCGAGCGCGCCGTGCAGCACCTCGCCCACCCACGGGCCGGCCGCGTTGGCGATGGCGCGCGCGCGCACGTCGAAGGTGCTGCCGTCCGGGCGGCGCAAGAGCGCCTGCCATTCGTTGTCCTCGCCGTTCGCACCGTTCGCGACGTGCGTGCGCACGGCGGAAACGAGCTTCGTGCGCGTGAGGATTTGTGCGCCGCGCTCCTGCGCGTCGAGCGCATTCAGGACAACCAGGCGTGCGTCGTCGACCCAGCCGTCCGAATACACGAAGCCGCGCCGGATCGAGTCGACGAGCGGCTCGCCCGCCGCATGGCGGCGCATGTCGATGCCGCGCGAGCCCGGCAGCAATTCGCGCTTAGCCAGATGATCGTAAAGGAACAGGCCCATGCGAATGAGCCACGCGGGACGCAGGTCCGGCATGTGGGGCATGACGAAACGCAGCGGCCACATGATGTGGGGCGCGGCGCGCAGCAGCGTTTCGCGCTCCTGCAGCGCCTTGCGCACGAGTCCGAATTCCTTGTACTCGAGATAGCGCAGACCGCCGTGTATCAGCTTGGTGCTCGACGACGACGTATGGGAAGCAAGGTCGTCCTGCTCGCAAAGGAGCACCGACAACCCGCGGCCGGCCGCGTCGCGCGCGATGCCCGCGCCGTTGATCCCGCCGCCCACGACGAGCAGATCGTACCGGTTGTGTTGAGTCACCCTGCTATGTCCCCGAAAGAAAAACGAACCTTGAAATGTTCGAATTCGAAATTTATCGAACATGAACGAAAAAGTAAAGGTTCGAATTTTGGGAAAACGAACGAAAGCAGCGCACAAACGAACACGGTTCGAACATGCATCGCGCATTCTGCATGCGCGAACGAAAACGGGCGCTCAACGCAGCGCCTTTCGGATCGGAAAGGGAGAAAACGCGCGGGCGCAATCCGCGACTTACACGGCCTACGTGGCGACGTGGACCTGCGTGCCCGCCGCGAGAACGGCTTCGTTCATGTCCTCGGGCAGCGGCTGGTCGGTGAAGAGCGCGTGCACCTGGCTCAGATGACCCTGGCGCACGAGCGCCGGGCGGCCGACCTTGGAGTGGTCGGCCACGAGATAGACCGTGCGCGCATGCTCGATGATGGCCTGCGCCACGCGCACCTCGCGCGTGTCGAAGTCGCGCAGCGTGCCGTCGGTTTCGATGGCCGAGGTGCCGATGATCGCGTAATCCACCTTGAACTGGCGGATGAAGTCGATGGTGTGCTCGCCAACAATGCCTTTGTCCCACGGCCGCACCACGCCGCCCGTGATCATCACTTCGCAGTCGGGATAGCCGCTCATCATGCTCGCCACGTTGAGGTTGTTCGTGACGACGCGCAGGCCCTGATGATGATTGAGCGCGCGCGCGACCTCCTCGGTCGTGGTGCCGAGGTTGATGAAGAGCGACGCCTGATCGGGAATGTGCTGGGCGGCGAGCGCCGCGATACGGCGCTTTTCCTCATGGAACATGTGCTGCCGCGCGCTGTACGAGACGTTTTCCGAACTCGTGGGCAAGCTCGCGCCGCCGTGATAGCGGCGCAGCAGATTCATGTCGGCGAGCCAGTTCACGTCGCGGCGGATGGTTTGCGGCGTGACGTCGAAATGCGAGGCGAGATCGTCCACCGTGACGAAGCCGTCGCGTTGCACCCATTCGAGCATTTCCTGCTGGCGCGCGTTCAGGGTGAGGCGAGGATCTCGTGTCATTGGCTCGTCTGGCAGGCAAGTGAGGACCGGCCTATTGTAAGGGCTCGCCCACCCCATTCAGGAGAAAGCCGATGCATGCCCTACGCAAATGGACAGCCCGCGCCGCCTTGACCGCGGCCGCCGCCATGCCGGCCGCGCCGTTGATCCCGCTGTTGATCCCGTTGTTGATCCCGCTGCCCGCCGCCGCGCAAGCCAATCCCGCCGATACGCCTCCTGCCGCGCCCACCGCCTCCGCAAAGCCCGCCGGCGACGGCACGTTCCTGCTGACGATCTTCCTGAAGCACGACGAATCGAAGCCGCTGCCGAAGATCAATCAGCAACTCGCGGAACAGGGCTTCTACAAGGCCTTTCCGCCGCCCGGCATCGAAGTGGTGTCGTGGTACGTGATGATGGGAATCGGCCAGGTCGTGACGCTGCGCGTGCCCGCCGACCGCCTGCGCGACGTGAATCGCGCCATCGAGGAAACCGCGTGGGGCGGCTATCGCACCGAGTTCTATCCCACTTACGACTACAAGGCGCTCGCCGAGCAGGCACGCGCGCGCAACGGCAAATAAGCGGTCGCGGGCGCGCCGCTTCCCGCGCGCCCAGGGTTCCCCCTGAGCTTCCGTTAAAATGCTGCGCTTTCCCTGCTCATCCGCCGCTCCCGATGCCATCCGCCTCATCGACTACACGCGCCGCAACGCACGGCGCGGACGACACGCAAACCACCCACGACCTCGTCTACGGCCCCAACGACCGCCCCGCGCCGACCATCGCCTTCGTGGCCGCGCTCCAGCACTTGCTCGCGATCCTCGTGCCCATCGTCACGCCGGGCCTGCTGATCTGCCAGGCGCTGGGCGTTTCCAGCCGCGACACCACGCTGATCGTCTCGATGTCGCTCGTCATTTCCGGCATCGCCACGTTCCTGCAATGCAAGCGCGTCGGGCCGCTCGGCGCTGGCCTGCTCATCGTGCAGGGCACGAGCTTCAACTTCGTCGGGCCGCTCATCGCGGGCGGCAGCCTCATGGTCAAGCAGGGCACGCCGGTCGTTACCGTGATGGCCGCCATCTTCGGCGTCGTGATCGCGGGCTCGTTCGTCGAAATGGCCGTGTCGCGCATCCTGCCCTTCATCAAGCGCCTCATCACGCCGCTCGTCACGGGCATCGTCGTGCTGCTGATCGGCCTCACGCTCATCAAGGTCGGCCTCATCAGCATGGGCGGCGGCTACGGCGCCATCGCCAAGGGCAATTTCGCGAGCGTGCAGAACCTCACGCTCTCGGGCCTCGTGCTCGGCACCATCATCGTGCTCAACCGCGTGCCCATCGTCTGGGTGCGCAGCACGGCGCTCGTCATCGCGCTCGCCATCGGCTATATCGTTGCGGGCGCAATGGGCCGGCTCGACTTCACGGGCGCGCGCGAAGCTGCCCTGTTCCAGATTCCGACCCCGCTGCATTTCGGCCTCGGCTTTTCGTGGTCGCTCTTCGTGCCGATGCTGATCATCTACCTCGTGACCTCGCTCGAAGCGATCGGCGACGTCACCGCCACCAGCAAGGTCTCGAAAGAGCCCGTGGAAGGCCCCGTCTGGATGCGGCGCATCAAGGGCGGCGTGCTCGTGAACGGTTTCAATTCGCTGCTGGCCGGTTTCTTCAACACGTTCCCGAGTTCCGTGTTCGCGCAGAACAACGGCGTAATCCAGTTGACCGGCATCGCCAGCCGCCACGTGGGCCTCTGGATCGCGGGCATGCTCGTCGTGCTGGGCCTCTTCCCGCCCGTGGCCGGCGTGCTGCAGGCCGTGCCCGAACCCGTGCTGGGCGGCGCGGCCATGGTGATGTTCGGCGCGGTGGCCGCTTCGGGCATCAACATTCTCGCGGGCACCCGCCTCGACCGCCGCGCGCTGCTCATTATCGCGGTGTCGCTTGCGCTGGGCCTGGGCGTCTCGCAGGTGCCGGAGATTCTTGCTAGCCTCCCGCATGCGCTCAAGAACGTGCTGGAATCGGGCGTCGCGACGGGCGGCATCTGCGCGCTCGTGATGAACTGGTTCCTGCCGGAAAAGCAATAACCTTGCTGAGCGCCCGGCCCCTCATAGCGGGCCGCGCGCTTTTTTATTGACGCCAATTTCCAGGTTACTGGATAATAGCTCCATCATCTTGGAAACAAGCAAAATGGATAGCCCGACCGACGCCGGCATTAACGAGCGCATCGCCCGCTGCGTACGCGACCTGCGCGCCACGCGCGGTCTGACGCTGGACGCGCTGGCCACGCGCAGCGGCGTGAGCCGCTCGATGATCTCGATGATCGAGCGCGGCGCCGCCAGCCCCACCGCCGTGGTGCTCGAAAAGCTCGCGGCGGGGCTATCGGTTTCGATGGCGAGCCTTTTCGGCGCAGGCAGCGAGAGCGCGCCCGCCGATCCCCTCGCGCGCCGCGAACGGCAGGCACAGTGGCGCGACCCGCAATCGGGCTATACGCGCCGCAGCGTCTCCCCGCCCAACTGGCCTTCGCCGATCCAGCTTGTCGAAGTGGATTTCCCGGCCGGCGCACGCGTAGCCTATGAAACGGGCGGCCGCGAGAATGTGATTCACCAGCAAGTCTGGGTGCTCGAAGGACGCATCGACGTGGAGCTGGGCAGCGAACGGCATTCGCTTCATGCGGGCGATTGCCTCGCCATGCGGCTCGATCAGCCGCTGATCTTCAGCAATCCGGGCTCGCAGGCCGCGCGCTACGTCGTCGCCATTTGCGACTTAAGCGGAATTTGAGCGCGCTCCATGCACCTCACCCTTTTCAATTAAAGAGGATTCCCAATGAATTCGAACTCACGGAACGATGGCGTGCGCTTCATCGATTGCAACGAAGCGGACCATGCGTCGGCGATTCTCGAAATCCTCAACGACGCCATCGTCAACTCAACCGCGCTCTACGACTACAAGCCGCGGCCGCCCGAGGCGATGGCCACGTGGTTCGGCGCCAAGCGCGCGAACGGCTTTCCGGTGGTGGGCGCCGTCGACGAAGCCGGCACCCTGCTCGGCTTTGCGAGCTGGGGCACGTTTCGCGCGTTTCCCGCCAACAAGTACACGGTCGAACACAGCGTCTACGTGCATCGCGACCAGCGCGGCCGCGGGCTCGGAGAACGCCTGCTGCTCGAATTGATTCGCCGCGCCCGCGAGCAGCAGATTCACGTGCTCGTAGGCTGCATCGACGCCACCAACGCCGGCAGCATTGCCCTGCATACCAAGCTCGGGTTCACGCACTCCGGCACGATCAAGGAAGCGGGATTCAAGTTCGGACACTGGCTCGACGCCGCTTTCTACCAGCTTAATCTCGAGATGCCCGAACCGCCGGTGGATGGCTGAAGTTTGCACGGTCCGCGCGCTTCGAGGCGCACGCCTTACACGCGGCCCGCAGCCTCGCTGGACTGCGGTTGCGTGACCCGGCCTCTCGTGTGGCGCGCCGCGCCTGCCTGCGCACCACGACGAGCGCACAGCCTGTTGCCGCGAGCACGGCCACGCGAAACGCCGACGACTCGAAGGCGCGTTCCGGCACGTGCAGCAGCAGAATCGCTACGAACACGGCGGCTTGAATGACGAGCGCCGAAAGCGAAGCAACGAACAGGTACGCTTGCAGGCGATCGGGCGGCGGCTTCATGGGGCTGCACTCCAGAAAGTTGCGCGGCCAACGACAGGCAGTCTGACCGGTTTTATCCTGCGCCTCGCGAATGTCAGGCGCATGGCAACGCTGCGCAGGTGATGAGATCGTGCCTGCGGCTAGCTGAAGAGAACCTTAAGAATAAGCACCTGCGAGCAGGCCTTTTTCGTCGGACGATAATCCTTCGCTTACCTTACTAACCAGCGCCTTTCAACGTCTTTCGTCCAGCCTCCGTTCAAGCGCAAGCTTGAAATAAAAAACGCGCGAGAGCCGAAGCCATCGCGCGTTTGTCACCAGGACTCAACGCGTGCGTCCTGTCACTACATTTAGTCGCGGTTCGCCTGCAACACGGTCAGCGCGGCCATGTTGATGATGCGTCGCACCGTCGAACTGGACGTCAGCACGTTCACCGGCGCATTCACGCCGAGCAGGAACGGGCCCACCGCCACGTTGCTGCCCGCGCCCGTCTTGAGCAGGTTATAGGCGATGTTGCCCGAGTCCACGTTCGGGCACACGAGCAGGTTCGCCGCGCCCTTGAGCTTCGAATGCGGCAGGATACGCAGGCGCAGTGCCTCGTCCAGCGCGCAGTCGCCATGCATTTCCCCGTCGATTTCCAGATCGGGATTCTTCTGCGTCACGAGCTTGAGCACTTCGCGCATCTTCGTGCCCGAAGCCGAACTGCCCGAGCCGAAGTTCGAACGCGAGAGCAATGCGACCTTCGGCTGCAGATTCAGCCATTCCATCTGACGCGCCGCCGCCAGCGTGAATTCGGCGATCTGCTCGGCGTTCGGGTTGTCGTTCACGTGCGTGTCGACGATCGCGACCGTGCGCTTGTCGAGCAGCAGGATGTTCATCGCCGCATACGTATTCGCATTGGGATGCATGCCGATGGCTTCGTCAACGAAGCGCAGGTGGTCGTGATACGCGCCCACCGTGCCGCACACCATGCCGTCCGCGTCGCCCAGGCGCACCATCATCGCGCCGATCAGCGTGAGGCGGCGGCGCATTTCCACGCGCGCCATTTCCTTCGAAATGCCGTCGCGGCAGCGCAGTTCCCAATACGTCGTCCAGTATTGATGGAATCGTTCGTCGTACTCAGGGTTCGTGACTTCCACGTCTTCGCCGAGCTTCAGGCGCAGGCCGAACTTCTCGATGCGGGCAAGCAGCACTTCGGGGCGGCCGATCAGGATCGGACGCGCGAGCTTCTCGTCGACGATCACCTGCACCGCGCGCAGCACGCGCTCTTCCTCGCCTTCGGCGAACACGATGCGCGACTTGCCGCCGTCACGCACGAACTGTTTCGCGGCCGCGAAAATCGGCTTCATGAACGCGCCCGAGTGATACACGAACTGCTGAAGCTCGTTCGTATAGGCGCTGAAATCGTCGATGGGACGCGTAGCCACGCCGTCTTCCATCGCGGCCTTCGCCACAGCCGGCGCGATGCGCACGATGAGACGCGAATCGAACGGCTTCGGAATCAGATACTTCGGGCCGAAACGCAAATCGTATGCGCCATAGGCGGCCGCGACCGAATCGTTCAGCTCTTCTTCCGCGAGCTTGGCGATCGCGTGCACCGCCGCGATTTCCATGTTGCGCGTGATGGTCGTTGCGCCCACATCGAGTGCGCCGCGGAAAATATACGGGAAGCACAGTACGTTGTTGACCTGGTTCGGGAAGTCCGAACGGCCCGTGGCGATCACCGCGTCCGGGCGCGCTTCGAGCGCGACCTCGGGGAAGATTTCCGGCGTGGGGTTGGCGAGCGCGAGAATGAGCGGCTTGTCGGCCATCTTCCTGACCATTTCGGCCTTGAGCACGCCGCCCGCCGAAAGACCGAGGAACACGTCCGCGCCTTCGATCACCTCGGAAAGCGAACGCGCGGAGGTGTCCTGCGCGAAGCGTTCCTTGTCCGGGTCCATGAGCGTGGTGCGGCCTTGATAGACCACGCCGTCGATGTCGGTCACCCAGATGTTCTTGAGCGGCAGGCCCAGATCCACCATGAGGTCCAGACACGCGAGCGCCGCCGCGCCCGCGCCCGAGGTCACGACCTTGACCTTCGTAATGTCCTTGCCGATCACTTTCAGGCCATTCATGAACGCGGCCGAAACGGTGATGGCGGTGCCGTGCTGATCGTCGTGGAAGACCGGAATCTTCATGCGCTCGCGCAGCTTGCGCTCGACCGTGAAGCAGTCGGGGGCCTTGATGTCTTCCAGATTGATGCCGCCGAACGTGGCTTCGAGGCTCGCAATGATGTCCACGAGCTTGTCCGGGTCGCTTTCGGTCACTTCGATGTCGAACACGTCGATGCCCGCGAACTTCTTGAACAGCACCGCCTTGCCTTCCATGACCGGCTTGGAGGCCAGCGCGCCGATGTTGCCGAGACCGAGCACGGCCGTGCCGTTCGTGATCACGCCCACCAGGTTGCCGCGAGCGGTGTAGCGGAACGAGTTCTGCGGATCGGCGACGATCTCCTCGCAGGCCACGGCCACGCCCGGCGTATAGGCGAGCGCGAGGTCGCGCTGGGTGACGAGCGGCTTGCTGGCCGTCACCGAAATCTTGCCCGGGGTGGGAAATTCGTGATATTCCAGAGCGGCCTGACGATCGGTCTTGTTCATGTTCCTCACTCGATTTGGATGTGCCGGCTCGCTGGCGCGGCCCGGCGTGTTCGAATGAGGCGATTCTAGAGAGCCCTCATAACGTGCCCATTTTGATTTAGTATGGGGCCATCATTTTTTGGTAATACCCTGGGGAATCGTGTCTTTCAGCATCGACGACGTGACGAGGCGGTTGAATACGCGCCTGAAAATGCGCCATCTGGTTCTGCTCCTGCAGATCCGCCAGCACGGGTCGCTCACGCGCGTGGCGGAACACATGGCGACGAGCCAGCCCGCCGTCACGAACGCGCTCGCTGAAATGGAGAGCATGTTCGGCGCGCCGCTGTTCGACCGTACGCCGCGCGGCATGACGCCCACGGCGCTCGGCAACGTGGTGCTCGCGCGCGCGCAGGCCATGCTGCACGACCTCGACCACCTTGCGCGCGACATCGAAGCCGTGGTGGCCGGCCATGCCACGCGCGTGCACGTGGGCGTCATTCCGTTCATCTCGGGGCGCACGCTCGCGGCGGCCATTCGCCTCACGCAGTCGCGGCTGCCGCAACGCGTCACCATGACGATTCACGAAGGCACGAGCGACGCGCTCCTGCCGCAGCTTCGCGACCATACGCTCGATATCGTGATCGGGCGCGCCTCATCGGCGGTCGATGTCTCGCAGTTGCGCTTCGAGGTGCTGCATCAGCAAAAGCCGCGGCTCATCGCGAGCCGGCGCCTGGCGGCGCGCCTTGCGCGCGGCAAGCTCGACTGGGAAAAACTGGTCGAGCTGGACTGGATACTGGGCGCGCCGCACACGCCTATCCGCGAGCAGATTTCCGATCTGTTCCTGCACGCGGGCGTGGCGCCGCCCGTGCCTATCGTGGAGAGCTATACGTCGCGGCTGATCGGCGAGATGATCAGCACGAACGAGAACGCCGTGTCGATCGTGCCCGCCGATATCGCCGAGGAACTCGTGCACTTCGCGGGCGTGGCCATCGTGCCGTACACGCTCGACTGGACGCTGCCGCCCGTTGCGATGTTCACGCGCGCGGGAGCGCTGCGCGACGTCGACGCCACCTTCGGGCAGTCGCTGCGCGAGTGGTATCAGGAGGCGGAAAAGGCGCGCGGGTGAGCCTTTTCCTGCAACTCGCTTTCGAGTTCTTCCAGTTCGAGGCCGTGCGTGCGATCGTGGTCGAGCAGTTCGCGCACGAGTTCTTCGAGCGTCATGCGCCGTACGCCGTCGCGCAGCCCGCAGCGCAATCTTTGTTCGGGCGTGAGGCGTTTGAGCGAAGCGCAAAGACGGCGCCGCCCTTCGCTGAATTCGCCCATCGCGGCGACGAGATCCTGGCGCAGATATTCGCGTTCTTCAGCGAGCGCCGTGCCGTTCACGGAGGCGATTTCCGGAAGCTGGATCTTGCGCACGACGCTGAATCGTTCCGCGAAAACGGCGTCCAGATCGCGTAGGTGGCAGGCGTGCTCGAGCAACGAAAAACCCGTGCCATGCGGGCGGCGCACCCACAGGTTCATGGGCACGCGCTTGACGAGCGCCGCAAAGCGGTCCGGCATGGCGGCAAGCGCTTCGATCACCGCTTCAAACGACAAGACGACCGGCTGCGCGCTGAACACCGCGCCGTAGCTGAAAAGCGCGCCGCTCACACGGCCGCGCGCCTGCGCGACTTCGTGGCCGTGGCGGCGCATGACCTCCGCCACCAGCGCGCCGCAGTACTGGCGCGCAGTGGCGTCCTCGCCGATTTCCGGAAACTTCTGCGCGATTTCCTCGGCCACCGCCGCAATTGCGGCCATGCCGACGCGGGAAAGCACGGCGTACTCCATGTAGCGCCCAGGCGCGTCGATCAAGGCTTCCAGCTGGCTGGCGAGCGGCGTGGCCTTGAAACGGTCGAAGCGTGAATGCACATTGCCTCCTAATGGATCAAATCGTAACGTATCAAAACGATACGTTACGATTCACGGCAATGCAAGCGATATCACACCCGCGCCGTCACCGCCCTCTGCGCCTGAAGCGCGCCCTCGCCCTGCATGCGGGCCACCAGCATCAGCGCGCAAACCAGCGTGATGAGCACGTGCGCCACGCCCAGCGCCACCACAGAAAGAATGCTGCCCGTGGCGCTCAGCAGGTACTGGCCGAGAATCGGCGTCGTGCCTGCGAACACCATCCCGCAAATCTGGTAAGCGAGCGAAATGCCGGTGTAACGCACCTGCGCCGGGAAAGCTTTCGCGAGCATGCCCGCCATGGCCGCGTAGTAGAGCGAATGCGGAATCGAGGCGAGCGCCATGCCGATCATCGCGAGCTTCACGGAGCCGGTGGCGATCATCGAGAACATCAGCGGCAGCGCGACGATCTCGGGCACGAGCATGTAGATGATCGCCTTCTTGAGGTCCATCTTCGTGGCGAGCACCGCGCCGAACGGTTGCACGATCAACTGCACGACAATCGCAAACGTGATGACGCTCAGGAACTGCGTGCGGTCGAAGCCGATCGAGGTCACGGCCCACGACAGTGCGAACGTGGTCTTGAAGTACGTGGCCGACAGCGCGATCACGCAGGCCCCCACGCCCATCGCCACGAGCGCCTTGTGATCGCGCAGCACTTCGGCAATCGGCAGCTTCGCCACTTTGTTCTTCGCCTGCAGCTCCTTCATGGCCGGCGACTCGTCCACGCTCATGCGAATGAAAAGCCCCACGGCCACCAGCGCCGCCGACATCAGGAACGGCACGCGCCAGCCCCAGGTCATGAACTGGTGATCGGGCAGCATGGAAATCACGAGAAACGCTACCGTGGCGAGCAGATTGCCCGCGGGCGAGCCCTGCTGCGCGAACGCCGAATAGAAAATTTCCTTGCCCTTGGGCGCATGTTCCGAGGAAAGCACGACCGCGCCGCCCCATTCGCCGCCCATCGCAATGCCCTGCGTGAGGCGCAGCAAGATGAGCAGCACCGGCGCGAGCACGCCCACCTGGCTGTACGTGGGCAGCAGGCCCATGAGCGTCGTGCAGCCGCCCATCAGCATGAGCGTGACGATCAGCGTTTTCTTGCGGCCCACCTTGTCGCCGAGATGGCCGAACACGATGCCGCCAATCGGACGCGCGAGGAAGCCGACCCAGAACGAGGCGAAGGCCGCCAGCGTGCCGATCAGCGCATTCGTCGAGGGGAAAAAGAGCTTGCCGAGCACAAGCGCGGCCGCCGTGCTGTACGCGTAAAAGTCGTACCACTCGATCGTCGTGCCGACGAACGACGCAATGCCCGCCTTGCGAGCCTGACGATGCTGGGTGTCGAGAGAGGTTGCTGCCAAGGGACGTCTCCAGATTTCGATTTCGAGCGGCGGTTTCCCAAGCGAAACGCGCCGTTTTTTCCGGAAGTTTTCCGCGTGAAAGGCGATTCGCCCAAACGTTCGCTTTGCGAACCACCTTTCATTTAGCGAACAAAGCGCCGGAAGGTGCGGACTATGGAACGGTCGTTCATTAGCGTCAACCAAGGGATAACCCTCATCGCGGCCGCCGCCCGAGCGCACCGCGATTGCGGCGATTTAGGTGTTTACCCGTAACCATATTGTCAGGCTGTTATCGGTATGCCGATAATGCTCTCATGGATGTGAAAACTGCAGTGCGCGTCTTCGACGTGATCAACCTCTTTGCCGAAGTCAGGCAACCGATGATCTACAGCGAGATTGCGCGTCGAACCGAGATCCCGCTGTCGAGCTGCCACGCGCTGTTGCAGACGATGGTGGCCAAAGGCTATCTGTACGCGCCGGGCGTGAAGGCGGGCTACTACCCCACGCAGCGTCTGTTGCACGTAGCGCGCGACATCTGCAGCGAGGACCCGCTCACGCTGATGTTCCAGCCGCTGCTTTCCGCGTTGCGCGACGCCACCGGCGAAACCGCCGCGCTCGCCACGCTCGCGGGCAACCGCGTGGTCTATCTCGACGTGATGGAATCGCGCCAGAAGATCCGCTACAGCGACGAGCCGGGCGGCTTCATGACCATCGCGAGCGCGGCCGGCAAGGCGCTGCTCGGCGCGCTCGATCCGGCCGCGCGCAGCAAACTGCTCGACAGTTTCGCGCCGCAATTGCACGCGGCCAGCGGCGAGGTCATCGACCGCGCCGCATTCGAGCACGAGGTCGAGCAAGGCGTGGCGCACGGATGGCATCGATCGACGGGCGAAAGCGTGGAGGACGTAGCGGGCCTTGCGCGCGGTTTCCTGATTCACGGCGAGGCGTTTGCGCTCGTCATCGGCGCGCCCAAGGCGCGGCTTTTCAAGAACGAGCAGAACGCCGTGAAAGCGCTGCTCGAGGTGTACGCACAAATTCCGCCAACGCTGCTCGCCGCCTGAACGCATCAGGCTATCGATGTCGCTGCGCGCAAGCATGGAACAAGCGCGGAATTCCTGAAGTGGAGGTAAAGCATGCGTTGGAAGAACCGGCCTGAAGGCTCGAACTGGGGCGAATTCGGTCCCGACGATCAATTGGGCCGCCCCAATCTCATCGGCGCGGAGCAGGTGCTCAAGGGCGCGCAGGAAATTCGCGCGGGGCTCACGTTCACGCTCTCGCTGCCGCTCGACTTTCCCGGCGACAGCAAGCTCAACGTGCGCCGCCATCCGCCCGTGCTGCGCCCGACCTTCCGCGATGGCCTGCCCTATGTGAACTTTCCGTTCGCGCGCAACGAAGCGGGCGCGACCGACGTCGTGAGCGACGACCAGGTGCTCCTCTCGCTGCAATATTCGACGCAGTGGGATTCGCTCGCGCACGTGGGCGCGCGCTTCGACGCCAACGGCGACGGCGTGGCCGAGAGCGTGTACTACAACGGCTATCGCGCGAACGTGGACGTGGTGGGCCCGATGGAATATCGCGCGGTAGACAACTTCGCGCCCCACGCGTGCGGCGGCGAGCATAGCCACGCCGACGTGCTCGGCATCGAGCATCTTGCCGTGAAGGGCATGCAGGGCCGCGGCGTGCTGATCGATCTGGCCGCGCATTTTGGCCGCGAATTGCGCACCGTAGGCTACGACGATCTGATGCGCGTGATCGAGGCGGACCGCGTGGAAGTCGAGCGCGGCGACATGCTCGTGTTGCGCACCGGCTTCGCGGAGATGGTGCTCGACATGAACCGCCAACCCGACGAAGCCGTGTTGTCGAGCCACTGCAGCGCACTCGACGGGCGCGACGAACGCCTGCTCCAGTGGATCACCGATTCGGGCATCGCCGCGCTCGCGGCCGACAACTACGCCGTCGAACGCTATCCCGCGCGCGCGCCCGCCTCGCCTGGCGAGCACCCGCTCATGCCGCTGCATCACCACTGTCTCTTCAAGCTCGGCCTGCCGCTGGGCGAGCTTTGGTATTTGCGCGATCTCGCATTGTGGCTGCGCGAGCACGGGCGTTCGCGTTTCATGCTCACCGCGCCGCCGCTGCGCCTGCCGGGCGCGATGGGGTCGCCCGTCACGCCGGTCGCGACGGTTTGACGAACCCATTCGCAATCCTCTGCTTTATTCGCAATCCTGAGAAAACATGGCTAAAGAACGAGTTCTGATTACGGGCGGCGCGGCAGGCATCGGCGCCGCGTGCGCCGCGCGCTGCGAGGCCGACGGCTACGAAGCGGTCGTGATCGACCGCGTGGGCGACGGCATCGTCGCCGATCTTTCGGATACCCAGGCAACCGCGGCGGCGCTGGCCCGCGCGCTGGAAGGCGGCCCCATCACGCGCCTCATCAACAACGTGGGCGTGGTTGTGCCCAACGACGCCGAGCACCAGTCGCTCGAAGAACTCGAACGCGCCTGGGCGCTCAACGTGCGCTGCGCGCAGCAGTGCATGCAGGCTCTGTTGCCCGGCATGAAGGCCGCGGGCTTCGGGCGCATCGTCAACATGTCGTCGCGCGCCGCGCTCGGCAAGGAACTGCGCACGGCCTATTCGGCCACCAAGGCCGCGCTTATCGGCATGACGCGCGTATGGGCGCTCGAACTCGGCGCGTTCGGCGTGACCGCGAACGCCATCGGCCCGGGCCCGATCCGCACCGAACTGTTCGATCGCGCCAATCCGCCCGGCGCACCGCGCACCGAAGCGATCATCAATGCCGTGCCCGTGAAGCGCGTCGGCACGCCCGACGACGTCGCGCACGCGGCCTCGTATCTGCTCGACGCGCGCAGCGGCTTCGTGACCGGCCAGGTGCTCTACGTGTGCGGCGGCATGACCGTCGGCGTCGCGGGAGTCTGACGATGGCGGCCCTCGAAACGCTCACGCAAGCAGTCAAACCTCGCCGCGCGGGCATCGTGGGTGCGGGCAGCATCGGCGTGGCGTTTGCGATCTGCTTCGCGCGGGCTGGCTGGCGCGTGCGTCTTTACGATCCCGACGCCGCGCGCCGCGCCGCCGCGCCCGCTGAAATCGCACAACGCTTGGGCGATCTCACGCAATACGCCCTGCTCGACGAAAGCGCGAGCGAGATCGCCGCGCGCGTCGCGATTGTCGATACGCTCGAAGCTGCCGCGCTCGAAGCCGATCTCGTACAGGAATGCGCGCCCGAGCGCGCCGAACTCAAGCGCGAGATCTTCGCGCAGCTCGACCGCGCCGCGCCGCTCGAAGCGATACTCGCGAGCGCTTCGTCGTTTCTCGCGGCTTCGAAATTCGTCGACGAGACGCTGCCGGGCCGCGCCCGATGCCTCGTCGCGCATCCCGGCAATCCGCCCTACCTCGTGCCCGTGATCGAGGTCGTGCCCGCGCCCTTCACCTCCGAAGCCGCTTCCGCACGCGCGATCGCGCTCTACGCCGAAGCGGGCATGAAGCCCGTGCGCGTGAAGCACGAAGTGGAAGGCTTCATCTTCAACCGGCTGCAAGGCGCCGTGCTGCGCGAAGCGTATTGCCTCGTGCGCGACGGCGTGGCGTCGGTGGAAGACATCGACACCGTGATGCGCGAAGGTCTCGGCCCGCGCTGGTCCGTGATCGGCCCGTTCGAAACCGTCGATCTGAACACGCGCGGCGGCATTGCCTCGCATGCGCAGAAGATGGGCCCATCGTACGCGCGCATGGGCGCCGAGCGCGGCCAGCACGACCCGTGGACGCCCGAACTCGTCGCGCAGGTCGAAGCGGCCAGACGCGCGGCGCTGCCGCTCGAACAATGGGACGAGCGTGTGGGCTGGCGCGACCGCCAGCTCATGCATCTCGCCCGCCATCGCAAGACCCTGCACCACGACGACTCATAAGCGCCTCGAATGCGCGCGCCGCAAGACGCGAAGAGACCCGACAACTATTACGATTCAGACAGAGACAAATCCATGCAGAAAGTCACCGCTTTCTTTACCGAGCTGATGCGTCGGTATTTGCCCGACCCGTTCGTGTTCGCGATCGGCCTCACGCTGCTCACGATGGCGCTTGCCGTGATCGTGCAGGGACAAGCCGTCACGGCGCTCACCACGAGCTGGGGCAAGGGCTTCTGGGCGCTGCTCGCGTTCACCACGCAAATGGCGGTGATTCTCGCGATGGGCTATGTGCTGGCGACGGCGCCGCTCACCGACCGCTTTCTCAATCGCGTGGTCGCGCGCGTGAACGATCCGCGCATGGCGATCATCGTCGCGACGCTGGTGGGCGGCATCGGCAGCTATCTGAACTGGGGCTTCGGCCTCGTGGTGGGCGGGATCGTCGCGCGCAAGCTCGCGCTGCGCGTGAAGGGCGTGCACTATCCGCTCATCATCGCTTCGGCGTATAGCGGCTTTACGCTTTACGGCCTCGGCCTTTCGGCGAGCATTCCCGTACTGATCTCGACGAAGGGGCATCCGCTAGAAGCCCAGATGGGCGTTATTCCGCTCTCCGAAACGATTTTTTCGCCCACCATGCTCATCACGAGCCTCGTGACCATTATCACGCTGCCGCTCCTGAACGCATGGCTGCACCCGAAGCCCGGTCAGCCGATCAAGGAAATCGACCGCGCGCAGGAAGACAAGCAGCAGAAGGCGGCCGCACTCGGCGTGGATCTCGACGAAGGCAATACGCTCGCCAACCGGCTGAACAACAGCCGCATTCTGAGCTATGTGATCGGCCTGATCGGCATGGGCTATGTCGCGCTGCACTTCGTGCAGGGCGGCTCGATCGACCTGAACCTCATCAACTTCTTCATTCTGTTTCTCGGCATCCTGCTGCTCGGCACGCCGATCCGCTATGTGGAGAAGCTCAACGAAGGCATTCGCACCATTAGCGGCATCATTCTGCAGTACCCGTTCTACGCGGGCATCATGGCGATCATGGCGTCTTCGGGGCTCGTCAATACGTTATCCGAAGCATTTGTGAAGGTCGCCACGCCCGGCACGCTGCCGTTCTGGGGCTTGATCAGTTCGTTCGTCATCAACTTCTTCGCGCCTTCGGGCGGCGGCCACTGGGTCATTCAAGGGCCTTTCATGATCGAGGCGGCAAAGACTATCGGCGCTTCCGTGGGCCATACCTCGACGGCCGTCATGCTCGGCAACGCGTGGAACGATCTCGTGCAGCCGTTCTGGATCCTGCCGGCCCTCGCGCTTTCGAAGCTCAAACTCAAGGACATCATGGGCTATACGGTCATCATGATGTTCTGGATCGGCATCGTGTATTCGGTTGCGATTCTCGCCTGGGGCTGAGCGGCCCGATATCACCTTGAACCCGTACCTTTAACGGAGACCATTCATGCTGTATCTCGTGCATATGCAGGTGCAGATTCCGCACGGCACCGACGCCGCGTTCGCCGACGCCCTGAAGGCCGAAGAAAAAGCGTTCTCGCAGAAGCTGCAACGGGAAGGCAAATGGCGCCACCTGTGGCGCGTGGCCGGCGAATACGCTAATTACAGCGTGTTCGACGTCGAATCGAACGACGAACTCCATACGCTGCTTTCCGCGTTGCCGCTTTTCCCGTTCATGAAGGTCAGCGTGACGCCGCTCGCGCAACATCCGTCGGCCATCGCCCCCAACTAAGAGAAACGCACCATGCCTTTTCTGATCGAAACATTCGACAAGCCCGGTCACGCCGACGTGCGCACGCGCGAGCGCGACGCGCATCTGGAATTTCTCGCGAGCAACAAGGAACTGCTGCTCGCCTGCGGCGCGAAGCTCAACGACGACGGCAGCAGCGCGGGCGGCGGTATCTATATCGTCGACCTCGAAACCCGCGAGGAAGCCGAGCGCTTCATCGCGCAGGACCCGTTCACGCATGCCGGGCTGTTCGAAAGCGTGAAGATCGTTCGCTGGCGCAAGGCGTATCTCGGCGGAACCTCGTACCTGTAAATCGCCCGCGCTCGTGCCGCCGGGCACGCTGATTGCTGGGCAGATGCGCTGTTAGTTCATCAAGCAGCGCAGCCCACGTGGCCGCGCCTTCACGCGAGGAGGAAATCGACCATGTTGAAGATGGCCCTGTTCTTTGCGGTGATCGCTATCATCGCGGCTCTGTTTGGCTTTACGGGTGTTGCGGCCGGCGCAGCCGCGATTGCGAAGGTCCTGTTCTTTATTTTTGTTGTGCTGTGCGTGGTGTTCCTTGTGATCGGGTTCGTGGTCGCGAAAAAAGTAGTCGATTGACGGTGCAGCAAGCCACGGCAAACCCCGCGCGGGGCATCGGCTAACGCCGCCGATGCCCCGACTCCGATCAAGCGGCGCGTTGGTAATACAGGTTCTGCGGATGACGCGCCTGCGCGAAAAAGAACCAGCGCTCCGCCACGAGCCCCGCGTACTGAACGAGGCACGCCGCAACGAGCAGCGCGGCACTCTCCGTATGCAACGCCAACGCTAGCAGCACCAGCGGCACGACGAACGCGCCCGCGAGAAATCCCCATTTAATCCACTGCATCGCCGCGTCGGACTGGCCGTGAAAGAACTCGCGCAAGTTGAAGGCGCCTGCGGTAAAACCGCGCGAAATCTGCGTGACTTTCGCAGCCTGAATGCCCGTGGCGCTTTGCAATGTGGAGCGCGGATGCAACCTTCGATTGCGCGCGAGCGCGGCGACGCGGCCCACGCAAGCGGCCACGATCAGCGCGACTGCCGCAATGCCGAGGCCCGGCACGATGCCGGGCGCGAGCCACGCCGCGCTCGCCGTTGCGATCGTAAAGCCCGACGCGCAGCCAAGCAGCACGAAATTCAGCAGCGTGAGCGGCGTGGCCCACTCCTGAAGAAAACGCAGGCACGCATAAATCATGGCCGTGCAGACAAAAAGGCACGCGCTCGCCAACACCGCCACCGCGCCGACGGCGAGCGACCACGACGCGTGCATCCAGTGCGCGAGGCCATAGAGGAAAGTCGTCGCGAGAAACGCGGGCAGTGCGAGACATTCGCGCGAAAGCCACGAAGTGCGCCACATGGCGATGGCGCGCCACGCGCGCTCCGGGTGCCCGAGGTGAAAAAACGAAGCCAGTAGCCCCAGCGCACCCAGCGTCAACGCGAGCGCCGCGCCGCAAACATAGAACCCGGGTGTCACGAATTGCCACGCCGTCCATTCGGGATGCAGCCGCGAAAGCCACTCCACGCCAAACAGCGCGATCAGCAGACCTTGTCCCGCACCTGAAAGCGTGGTCAGAAAAACAACGGAAAATGCCGGTCTCATTCAAATCTCCCCGGTCGCTACGGGCCGTGCGCGCCCGAACAGCGACTTCACGCGCGTCGCCAGCGCCGCCAGATTGAGCTTGCCCGAATCCGCATGATCCACGGCCCGTTTATCGCGCGACACGGCCGGCGCGCCGCGCTGGGTCGCGAGACTCACGAGGTCGATCGGCTTGCCAGCATCGAGCGTGTTTGCCGGCGATGCCGCCGATGCGCCGCCGCCGCACTCGCACGAACCGCTGCCACATCCACTTGCGCCGCTCGCGGTCTTTACGCGCGGCAGGTAGTGATTCGACGGCTTCGTGTCCCACTCCGGCATCAACTGATACCCGCCTCGCGCGCGAATCGCTTTCGACGCCTCCGACTCGGGGTCGTGAATATCGCCGAAAATGCGCGCCGATGTCGGGCACGCGAGCACGCAAGCGGGCTTGCGGTCGCGCTC
This sequence comes from Paraburkholderia sp. J76, assembly GCF_905220295.1. Lineage (NCBI taxonomy): Bacteria > Pseudomonadati > Pseudomonadota > Betaproteobacteria > Burkholderiales > Burkholderiaceae > Paraburkholderia > Paraburkholderia sp. J76. The sequence continues at coordinate 316,651 of NZ_CAJMZJ010000004.1, read as the reverse complement.
GGGAAGCGCCTCGTTATAGATGCGGTCCGCGCACAGCGTGCACTTGGTCATCTCCTTGCGCGCTTCGTCCAGTTCGCGCGCGCCATAAGGGCAGGCCCATGCGCAATACTTGCAGCCAATACACTTGTCGTAGTCGACGAGCACGAGCCCGTCTTCCTTGCGCTTGAAACTCGCCCCGGTGGGACAGACCGGCACGCACGGCGGGTCTTCGCAGTGCAGGCACGATTTCGGAAAGTGGATGGTGTCCGAATCCGGGAACTCCCCGGCTTCGTAGGTTTGCACGCGGTTGAAGAAGGTGCCGGACGGATCGGCGTCGTAGGGGCGCACATCCGAAAGGCTGCCCGCTTGCCCCGAGGTATTCCATTCCTTGCAACTCGTCACGCACGCGTGGCACCCCACACAGACGTTCAGGTCGATCACCAACGCCATTTGCGTCATTTCGGAGTCCTCCTTACTTGCCTGTGACGGCGTTGCGCAGCCGAGCGGCGAATTTGCCGCCGCCCGCGAAATACGCCTGAATCCGGCCCACGGTTACGGTCGAACCCGGCAACGGCTGCATCGGCGCGAACTGCGGCAGCGTTCGGTCGGCATCGGCCTCCGCCGGGTACACGCGCACGCGCACGTCGTACCACGCGGCCTGCCCCGTCACAGGGTCCGAGTTCGACACGCGCCGGTCAGCGCCGAAAGGCAGTTCTTCGGTAATCAGGTGATTGAGCAGGAAACCGTGCTGCGACTCGTTGGCATGGGGGCCGAGATTCCATGCGCCCGCGGCCTTGCCGATGGCGTTCCACGTCCACACGGTGCCGGGCTCGACCGCCTCGCTGTAGCGCGCCATGCAGCGCACCTTGCCCCACTGCGATTCGACGTAGATCCAGCCGCCGTCTTCGATGCCGTTTTCCCGCGCCATACGCGGATTCACGTACAGGTAATTCTCGCCGTGTATCTGCCGCAGCCACGCGTTTTGGGAGTCCCATGAGTGGTACATCGCCATGGGGCGCTGCGTGACCGCCGCTAGCGGGAAGCGTTCGAGATCCGTTGCCGCGAGTTCCAGCGGCGCGTACCAGAAAGGCAGCGGATCGAAATAACGCTCCACGCGCGCGCGCAAATGCTCGGGCGGCTGGCGCGCATCGGTCTTGCTCTGTGCGGCGAGGCGAAACTTCTGCATGACATCCGAATAGAGTTGAATCAGGATGGGTTCTGCGAATTTACGGAATCCCTTCTCCACGGCGAATTGCAGATACGGCCCATTTACGCCCCGCATGTACTGAAGTTCTTCAGGCAGCGTGTAATGGAACACGCAGTTATTCTTTGCGTATTGCTCCCACTGATCGGGATTGGGCTCGCCCACGAGCGCCTTGTCGCCGTTCTTGCCGCGCCAGCCAATCAAAAAGCCGACACCGGAATCCGGCGCGGTCTGGAAGTTGACGATGAAGTCCGGATAATCCTTGTATTTGCGCTTGCCTTCGGCGGTAGTGAATGCCGGCAACTTCAGGCGGCCGCCCAGTTCGACGAGCACTTCCTGGAACGGTCGGCATTCGCCCGTGCGTTCGAGCACCGGCACGCGCACGGAATCCACCGGTCCGTCGAATTCGGAAATCGGCCGGTCGAGCATCGACATCGCATCGTGCCGTTCCAGGTAAGTCGTATCGGGCAGAATCAGGTCGGCGAATGCCGTCATCTCCGACTGGAACGCGTCGCACACTACGAGAAACGGAATCTTGTACTCGCCGTCCGGTCCGCGGTCGGTCAGCATCTTGCGGACCTCGCTCGTATTCATCGAGGAATTCCATGCCATGTTGGCCATGAAGATCAGCAAGGTGTCGATGGGGTACGGGTCGCCTCGCCACGCGTTGGTGATGACGTTGTGCATCAAGCCGTGCACGGCAAGCGGATATTCCCACGAGAAGGCCTTGTCGATGCGCACCGGCTCGCCCGCTTCGTCCACGAAGAGATCGCCCGGCGCCGCGGGCCAGCCGAGCGGGCCGGCCGCGAGCGGCGTATTGGGCTTGACATCGTCAGGACTGCTGGGCGGTTTGGCCGATGGCGGCACCGCGCGCGGATACGGCGATTTGTGGCGAAAGCCGCCGGGCCGGTCGATCGTGCCGAGCAGCGACATCAGGACGGCGAGCGCGCGGATCGACTGAAAGCCGTTCGAATGCGCGGCGAGTCCCCGCATGGCATGAAACGCGATGGGGTTGCCCGTTACGCTCTCGTGCTTCACGCCCCAGGCGTCCGTCCACGGAACCGGCAGCGTGATCTTGTGGTCGCGCGCCGTTTGCGCCATCTCGCGCGCAAGGCGGCGGATCGTTTCGGCCGCGATGCCCGTGATTTCCTGCGCCCATTCGGGCGTCGTGTCCTTGAAGCGCTCGCGCAGCAGCGCGAAGGAAGGCGCCACGGGCGTGCCGTCGTCCAGCACGTAGCGGCCGTCGAGCGCGGGCTGCGCGCCCGGCGCGTGATGCTGTACGGCCTTGCCCGTGTTCTCGTCCCACCACAGGTGGTTTTGCGGGAACAGCGGGTTGCCCACGGGGAGACCGGCATCCTTCACGAACAGGCCGAACGTATCGCTCTGCGCGCGCATGTCCAGCAGTTCGCCCGCGTTGGTGAAGCGCTTGACGAATTCGTGGTCGTACGCGTCGGCCTCGATCAACTCGTGAATCAGCGCCATGAACAGCGCGCCGTCCGTGCCTGGACGAATGGGCACCCATTCGTCGGCAATGGCCGCGTAGCCGGTGCGAATCGGGTTGATCGCAATGAAACGGCCGCCCGCGCGCTTGAACTTCGAAATGGCGATCTTGAGCGGATTCGAGTGGTGATCTTCCGCCGTGCCGATCATGATGAAAAGTTTCGCGCGGTCGAGGTCCGGGCCGCCGAACTCCCAGAACGAACCGCCGATCGTGTAGATCATGCCCGCGGCCATGTTCGCCGAGCAAAAGCCGCCGTGCGCGGCGTAGTTAGGCGTGCCGAACTGTTTCGCGAAGAGGCCAGTGAGCGCCTGCATCTGGTCGCGGCCCGTAAAGAGCGCGAATTTTTTGGGGTCGGTTGCACGCAGATGGGCGAGGCGCTTTTCCAGCGTTTCGAGCGCCACGTCCCACGAAACGGGCTCGAACTGCGCTTCGCCGCGCTCGGCGCCCTGCTTGCGCATGAGCGGCTGCGTGAGGCGCGCGGGCGAATACTGCTTCATGATTCCTGACGAACCTTTCGCGCAGATTACCCCCTGGTTCAGCGGATGTTCCGGGTTGCCGTCGATATAACGGACTTCCCCTTCCCGCAGATGCACGCGAATGCCGCAGCGGCACGCGCACATATAGCAGGTCGTGGTCTTGATTTCGAGCTTTTCGTCTTGAGTTCGGGCGCCGTGGTCCACTGAAGGCCTCCATTACGACGGACGGGTGTCCGGCAACCGCCTTGGCACGCCATCCATGCGTTTGAAATGGTAGGCCTATGTGATTGAGTCCTCCACTTTGCATTGCGGATACCAGTCATCATCAAATCCGATAGTTTTTCGAAGGCTCCGGCAAGTTCGGTGGCGCGGCCCGTTGCGCTGCGTAAAATAAGGGCGATGTCATCGCTACGTCATGCGGGCGCGCCATCGTTGCGCGGACACTCACCGTGCGATGCTCGCTCCCGCGCGCGCCGGTCATGCGAGTCCGCTAGCGCTGGCTTCGCCCACTGCTCGCAAGGCGAGACGACATGACAAAAAAAGACATCCCCGAGAATGCATCCACCGAAAGCGGCGCCAGTGTCTCGCGCCGCGGCTTCCTCAAGCTTGCGGGCGCTTCCGGCTTCGCGAGCGCGGCCAGCGCTTTCGCGGGCAGCGCGAAAGCCGGCGCCGCCGCGCCCGACGGCACGCCCGAGCAGATCCACCTCACCTGGGGCGAAGACCCGGCGCGCGAAGTCGTCGTGTCGTGGGCGTCGCTCGCTTCGTCCACGAATCCGCGCGTCGTCTACAGCGCCGATCGCGGCAAGCGCGAAACGGTTCACGCCATCCAGCGCACGTATACCGACGGCCTCACGGGCGTCGTCGTGTTCACGTATCACGCGCGGCTGCGCGGCCTGGAACCGGCCACGACCTACCGCTACGAAGTCACCGCCGATAACGACAGCCACGCGGGCAACCCGTTTGGTTCGAGCTTCACCACGGCGCCGCGCGGGCGTGCAAGGTTCCGCTTCACGAGCTACGGCGACCTCGCCACGCCGAACACAGGCTGGGTGCTGTCGTCGCCGCAAAGCCGCTTCGCCGTGGAGGCCGTCGAGCGTTTCCAGCCGCTCTTTCATCTGATTAATGGCGACCTTTGCTACGCGAACCTGAATCCCGCGCACCAGACCGATGTATGGCGCGACTTCGGCAACAACAATCAGACTTCGTCGGCGAACCGTCCGTGGATGCCGTGCCCCGGCAATCACGAAATCGAGTTCTGCAACGGCCCGCAAGGTCTGAGTTCCTATCTCACGCGCTATACGCTGCCCGATAACGGCACGCATTTCCCGGGCCGCTGGTACAGCTTTCGCGTGAGCAACGTACTGTTCGTCTCGCTCGATGCCGACGACGTGGTCTATCAGGATTCCGCCGCTTTCGTGGGCGGCCCCGCGCCGCTCGTGCCGGCCGCAAGCACGGGCAACGCGCCCATCGCGCCGGGCACGTCGTTTTACGTGCGCGGCTACAGCAACGGCGTGCAGACGCACTGGCTCGAACAAACGCTGAAGCAGGCAAAGGACGACGACGACATCGACTGGATCGTGGTGCAGATGCATCAGGACGCGCTCAGTTCGTCGAAAACGGGCAACGGCTCCGACAAGGGCATACGCGAGGCGTGGCTGCCCTTGTTCGACCGCTATGGGGTGGACCTCGTGCTGTGCGGCCACGATCACGACTACGAGCGCAGCTACCCGGTGCGCGGCTGCAATCGTCACGCGGGCATCGATGCGAAAACGGGCGCGAGCGTCGACACGCTTCAACCGCGTCCCGTCGCGCACGATCAAGGTGCCGGCAACACCTTCGACACGAGCCACGGCACGATTCACCTGATCCTGGGCGGCGGGGGCACGAGCGCGCCGCTCGACGTCTATGGCGTGGACGCCGGCAACGGCTATCCGCAGGCCCAGGTGTTCACGAAGGCCAACCGTCCGGTGCCGGGCGCGACAGCGGGCACCTTCGCGCGCCCCATCGCCGATGCGCTCGAAGACGCGATCTGGTCGGCGCAGCGCGACACCGGCACGGGCTACGGCATCGCGGTGTTCGACGTCGATCCCGGCACGCCCGGCGGCAAGACGATGATCACGATGAACTACTATCACGCGCCGGGCGCCGATCGAACGCCGACCGCAAATTATGAGTTGTTCGAAACGATTACGTTGGAAAAGTCGCGTTAAAGCGACCACGCGGGGCGCATGCGCCCCGCTTCGAAATCAGTCCGCCAGCGCGGCTTCTTCCACTTCGCGCACGGCGACTTCGCTCGCGTGCGGATTCGCACTCGCACTCGCCGCCAGCCGCCGATACCGTGACAGCGCCCACAGCGGAAAATACGCTGTATACCCGTGATACTTGAGGTAGTAAATACGCGGGAATCCCGGCGCATTATGGGAGCGATGCCACCAGAATCCATCGTCCTGCTGCACGGATAGCAGATACGCCACGCCGCGCCGAACCGATTCGGATTCCCAATCACCGAACGCCATTTGCGCGAGCAGCGCCCACGCGGTGAAGTTCGACGCGCTTTCGCCGCCGTTGGTGCCGGCAAGGCGCGGGTCGATATAGCTGTCGTTGGTCTCGCCCCAGCCGCCATCGGCGTGCTGGCGCGCGCGCAGCCAAGCGAGCGCGCGTGCGATGTACGGCTGCCCCGGGTCCTCGCCCGCGAGCGCGAGACCCGCGAGCACGCTCCACGTGCCGTAAATGTAGTTGGTGCCCCAGCGGCCCCACCAACTGCCATCCGGTTGCTGCGTGGCCTTCACATATTCGATGGCGCGCGCGAGCGCCGCCTTGTCCTCGGCGCGGCCCGTCACGCCGAAGCACAGGAGCACGCGGCCCGATACGTCTTCGGTTGGCGGGTCGAGCAACGCGCCGTGATCGGCAAAGGGAATCGCGTTCAGATAGAGGCGGTCGCAATCGGCGTCGAAAGCCGCGAAGCCGCCGTTGCGCGATTGCAGACCGCGCATCCAGTCGAGCGCTCGCGTCACACGCGCGGCGTAGGGGTCCACGCCCGTTTCGCGCGCATGCGACCGGCCGCGACGATGGAGCATGGCAGCGACAACAGCGGTGTCGTCGATGTCGGGGTAGTACGGGTTCTCGTACTGGAAGGCCCAACCGCCGGGAGGCGTGTCGGGCTGCGCGTTCTCGATCCAGTCGCCGCGCACGTCGTCCACCTGACGCCGGGCGAGCCAGTCGTACGCACGCGTAATACGCTGCTGCAATTCCTGGTCGCTGAACGCCGCCGACGCCGGATCGGCGGGCACGACCCAGCGCGCCTGTTCGAGCGCCATCGTGCTCCACGCCGTGTCCCATACCGGCGAGAGACAAGGCTGGCAATACATGCTGCCGTCCGGCCGCTCGACGAGCAGCTTCTCAAGCGCATTCTCGCAATCGCGGCGCAGCGGATGATCTTCAGGATACCCAAGCACCTGCATCATCTGATAGCTGTAGACGACAGGCGGAAAGATGCCGCCCATGCCGTCCTCGCCGTTCATGCGCTCGGCGCACCAGGCCTCGGCGTGTTTCATCGCGCGCTGGCGCAGCGCGCGCGGCAGCAACGGTTCGACGCGGCGCAGCACGCGGTCGGCCGCGAGAAAGAGCCGGCGAATGCCCTTGCCGCGTGGGAAGTATTCGCGCTCTTCCTCGGGCGGCGTAACGAACAACTCGGCAATCGATACATCGTGCGGATTCGCGGCGCGCGCCTTCAGCGAGCAGAGCGCGAGCAGCGGCACCATGGTCGTGCGCGCCCAGTACGCGACCTTGTACATCGAGATGGGCACCCACTTCGGGAACAGCACGAATTCGACCGGCATGAACGGCGTGGCGCGCCACGGCACCTGCCCGAAGGTCGCGAGCAGAATGCGCGTGAACACGTTCGACCTGGCCGCGCCGCCGAGCTTCAAAATGGTTTCCCGCGCGCGCGCCATGTGCGGCGCGTTCGCCGGATCGCCCGCCGCCTTCAGCGCGAAGTACGCCTTCACGCTGCACGAGACGTCGGGCGCGCCATCCACGTAAAGGTCCCACGCGCCATGCGTTTGCAGGCGCTGGATGTCGCGCAGATAGCGCGCCATCTTCTCCTGGCGCACCCCGTCGATCTTGCCCATGAAATGCATCATGAGGATGTATTCGGCGGTGATCGTGGCGTCCGATTCGAGTTCGAAGCACCAGCTTCCATCGGCATCCTGCCGTCGCACGAGCGCTTCGCGGCCGCGAACGATCGAGGCTTCGAGCGCCGCCATGCCGGCAGCCGTTGAAGCGGCTGATGCAGTAAAGGGCGGGTTGGAATTTTTCATCGGCGGATCATACCATCCGTACGGAATGTTTAGCCGGGAAGGCTGCAATGGTATGATCGCCGCCATGAAAAACACCTCCGTCAAGGCGCCCGCGCGCGCGACACGGCGCGGCGCGAAGGTGGCAGAAGCAGCGGTGGAAGCGGCGGCCGACGCGGCACCCCCTGCCTCCGGCACGCGCCGCAAGAAAGCCCCGGCCCAGGTGCGCGCGCAGTTGCTCCAGGCGGCTTCCGATATCGCCACCGATCAGGGCGTGCCCGCCGTCACGCTCGACGCCGTGGCCGAGCGCGCGGGCGTGACCAAGGGCGCGCTGCAATATCATTTCGCCAACAAGCAGGGCTTGCTCGACGCCCTTTTCGAGCAGACGCTCACGCGCTTCGAGCAGCAGATGCACACGCGCATCGAAGAAGGCGTGGCGCAAGGCACGCCGAAGCACGGCGCCGCCGCGCGCGCCTATCTGCACACCACGATCGACGAAACGAGCCCCGCCGCCAGCACCAACGTGCTGCGCGTGCTCGTGGCCGCGATGATGACCGACCCCGCGATTCGCGAGCGTTACGCGGCGCCCATGCGCAAGTGGACGCGTCCCGACCCGCTGCCGCTCGAAAACGCCGCTCGCCTGATGATCTGCCGGCTTGCGGCGGACGGCCTCTGGATCTCCGACCTGCTCGGCTACCAGAACATGCCGCCGCGCCTGCGCGCAGAAGTGGTGCGCCAGTTGGAGCAACTGGCTTTGCCGGAAGACCGGGGCCAGGGAACACCCTGAGCGTCGCGCATCGACGCGTGGCGCACTATGCCGAAATCGTCACCGCGCAAGGGCCGTTCGAGCAAGACGGCCCCAATGGGGCGACCTACGATTGTCGGCATGAAAACCCTCACCGTTATCGACTCCCACACGGGCGGCGAACCCACGCGCCTCGTGATCGCAGGCGGCCCCGAGCTTGGCCGCGGCCCGCTCGCCGAACGCCTCGACGTTTTCCGCCGCGAATTCGACCGCGTGCGCGCGGGCGTCGTCAACGAGCCGCGCGGCTCGGACGTGATGGTCGGGGCGCTGCTGTGCGAGCCGCACGACCCGTCCTGCACCGCCGGCGTGATCTTCTTCAACAATGTCGGTTTTCTCGGCATGTGCGGGCACGGCACCATCGGCCTCATCGCGTCGCTCGCGCATCTGGGGCGCATCGCGCCCGGCGTGCATCGCATCGAAACGCCGGTGGGCAACGTGGAAGCCCAACTGCACGCCGATGGCAGCGTCACCGTGCGCAACGTGCCCGCGTATCGCTACCGCCAGGCCGTGCCGCTCGACGTGCCCGGCTACGGCCGCGTGCACGGCGACGTCGCCTGGGGCGGCAACTGGTTCTTCCTCGTCGCCGATCACAACCTCGCGCTCGAAGCGGGCAACGTCGAAGCGCTCACCGAAGCCACGTGGGCCATGCGCCAGGCGCTCGAAGCGAACGGCATCACCGGCGCGGACGGCGCGCTGATCGACCATATCGAACTGTTCGCGCACTCCGACGCCGCGGGCATCGACAGCCGCAATTTCGTACTGTGCCCGGGCAAGGCCTACGACCGCTCGCCGTGCGGCACCGGCACGAGCGCGAAGGTCGCCTGCCTCGCCGCGGACGGCACGCTCGCACCGGGCGCGCAATGGCGGCAGGAGAGCATCATCGGCAGCGTATTCGAGGCGAGCTATGAAACCGCGCCCGAACTCCCCATGGGCCATGTGCGCCCGAGCATTCGCGGCAGCGCGCATATCAGTGCGGAGTCCAAACTGATTTTCGCCGACGACGATCCGTTCGCGTGGGGCATTCCCGCGTGATGCCAGTTTCAAGCGGTCAGCCTGATGTGGTCGCCGATGTGGTCATAATCGGCGCGGGCATCGTGGGCGCGGCATGCGCGCATGAACTCGCGGCGCAAGGGCTGAACGTGCTCGTCATCGAGCGCGCGGGCGTGGGCGGCGGCGTGACGGCCGCCGGCATGGGTCATCTCGTCGTGATGGACGACACGCCCGCCGAATTCGCCCTGAGCGCCTGGTCGCTGGCGCTGTGGCACGCGCTCGCGCCGCGACTCGACGCGCGCCACGCGTTCCTGCGCTGCGGCACGCTCTGGGTCGCCGCCGACGACGAGGAACTGATGCTCGCGCAAACGCGCCAGCAAGCGCTGCAACGCGAGGGCGTAGCGTGCTCGATGCTCGACGCGCGTCAGTTGCGCGAAGCGGAACCGGGGCTGCGCAATGGCCTCGCGGGCGGCATGGTCGTCGACAACGACGCGGTGGTGTACGCGCCCGCCGTCGCGGCATGGTTGCTGGAGCAACCGGTTCGCGGCCGCGTTTCCTGCCGCACGCAAACGCAGGTTGCGCGAATCGACCGCGCGGGTGTGCATCTCGCCGATGGCGAAGTCATCGGCGCTGGCGCGGTCTTGATCGCGAACGGCCTGCAGGCGGTCGATTTGCTGCCGCGCCTGCCGCTGCAGCCCAAGAAAGGGCACCTGCTCATTACCGACCGCTACCCCGGCACGATCCGCCATCAGATTCTCGAACTCGGCTACATCAAGAGCGCGCACAACGCGAGCGGCACCTCGGTCGCGTTCAACGTGCAGCCGCGGCCGACCGGGCAATTGCTGATCGGCTCGTCGCGCCAGTTCGACAGCACGGACCCCGCCGTCGAGCCGGCGATTCTCGCGCGCATGCTGCGCCGCGCCGCCGAATATATGCCGCAATTGCCCACGCTCAACGCGATTCGCGCATGGACGGGCTTTCGCCCCGCGTCGAGCGACGGCATGCCGCTCATCGGCCCCGCCGCCCAGTTCGCCGACGACGACAGCCACCCGTCCACGTGGCTCGCCACCGGACACGAGGGCCTGGGCGTCACCACGGCGCTCGGCACCGCGAAGCTGATTGCCGCGCAGCTGCTGGGACACACCGCCGAAATCGACGCGACGCCCTGGCTCCCCGCGCGCTTCGCTGCCCAGGGGGCCGTGCATGTCTGAACCGAATACGACGTTGATGATCGACGGGCGCAATGTAAGCGTCGCGCCGGGCAGTTCGGTGGCCGCGGCCATTGCGGTTGCTGCCAACGCGGAACACGCCGCGCCTGTCACGCGGCGCTCGGTGAGCGGCGCGCCGCGCGGGCCGTTGTGCGGCATGGGCGTCTGCCAGGAATGCCGCGTCACCATCGACGGCGTGCCGCACCGGCTTGCGTGCCAAACGGTTTGCGCCGAGGGCATGAACGTCGTCACCGGGAATGCAGCGCCATGAAGTTCGATATCCTTATCATCGGCGCCGGGCCAGCGGGTTTGAACGCCGCGCGCATCGCCGCCGAAGCTGGTGCGAGCGTTGGCATCGTTGATGACAATGCGCTGCCAGGCGGCCAGATCTGGCGTCAAGGTCCGGGGCATCGCGCTACGGGCCCTGCGCGCGCGCTGCTCGATGCGCTCGCGGCACGCGCGAACGTCGTGCTGCTGAGCGGCACGCGCATCGTGCAGGCGCTGCCGGGGCGGCAACTGCTTGCCGAAAGCGCGGACCGTGCGCTCACGCTCGCCTACGGCAAACTCATCGTCGCCTCGGGCGCACGCGAGCGCTTCCTGCCCTATCCGGGCTGGACCTTGCCGGGCGTCACGGGCGCGGGCGGCTTGCAGGCGCTCGTCAAAGGCGGCATGCCGGTGCGCGGCGAGCGCGTCGTCGTCGCGGGCAGCGGGCCGTTGCTCTGGGCGGCCGCCGTGACCGCGCGGCAGCATGGCGCGACCATCGCCGCCATTGTCGAACAGGCGCCGCCACAAGCGGTGCGCCGCTTCGCGGCTGGTCTCGTCCACACGCCCGCGAAACTCGCACAGGCGCTGCGCATGCGCTTCGATCTGCGCGCCACGCCTTACTGGTGCGATGCCTACGTGACCGAAGCCAGCGGCGCGACACGCGTGACGCAAGTGCGCGTGCGGCGCGGCGAAAGCGAAGTGCGCGTCGATTGCGACCGGCTCGCGTGCGCCTATGGCCTCGTGCCCAATACGGGCCTCGGCGCGGCGCTGGGGTGCCGGCTCGAAGCGCGGGCGGGCTCGGCCGCCATCGCCGTGAACGAATGGCAACGGACTTCCGCGGAAGCCATCTACGCGGCTGGCGAATGCACGGGCGTGGGCGGCATGGAACTCGCGACGGTGGAAGGACGCATCGCGGCCTACGCCGCGCTTGACGACAACGCGAACGCCCAACGCCTGTTCGCTGAACGCGAACGCTACCGCCAATTCGCGGCGCGCCTGCACGCGGCGTTCGAACTCGCTCCCGCGCTGCGCGCGCTGCCTCAACCCGACACCGTGTTTTGCCGCTGCGAGGACGTCGCGTATCGCGACGTGGCCCGCCACGCTTCATGGCGCGACGCCAGGCTGCAAACGCGCTGCGGCATGGGCCCGTGCCAGGGCAAAATTTGCGGCGAGGCGGCGGCGTTCTGCTTTGGCTGGCCGCAAACCGGCCAGCGCCCGCCGTTCTCGCCCGCGCGCATCGACACGTTGCTGCACGCGGAAACGGTGCAATAACACCGCCCGCTTTTTTGATCGCAGATGCGCGCGCGTGCGTAAATCGGCACAATGATGTCTTCCCGCCGATCCCGCCCCAGCGCCTCGCGATGCCCGAACTGGTTCTTCCCGCCGCCCTCGAAAACGCCACGTTTGCGCAGATAGTCGCGCATTTCGCCATGCTCGAACCGCTGTTCGACGCCATGCCCGACGTGGTGTTCTTCGTGAAGGACGACGAGGCGCGCTACGTGATCGCCAACACCACGCTCGCCGCGCGCTGCGGCTTCAAGGAGAAGCGCGCGCTGCTCGGCAAGACGGCCGAACAGGTGTTTCCCTCGCGCTTCGGCCACAGCTATACGGCGCAGGACCAGGCCGTGGTGCGGCTGGACAGCAGACTCATCGATCAACTGGAACTGCATCTGTACCCGGGGCGGCAACCGGGCTGGTGCCTCACCTCGAAAGTCCCGCTGCACGACGCGCGCGGCCGCGTGCTGGGCGTGGCGGGCATTTCGCGCGACCTGCAGGCCGCCGAAGGCACCCACCCCGCTTACCAGCGGCTCGCGGTGGCCGCGAAGTACATCCAGGACAACTATGCGCAACCGCTCAAGCTCGCGCACCTGGCGAAACTCATCAATATGTCGGTGGCGCAGATCGAGCGCTACTTCCACAAGATCTTTCACCTCACGCCGCGCCAGATGCTGCTGAAAACGCGCCTGGACGCAGCTTCCGTGCTGCTTGCGAGCGACCTGAGCATCACCGACATCGCCACGCAATGCGGCTACAACGATCACAGCGCGTTCACGCGGCAATTCAAGGCCACCGTGGGCGTGACGCCAAGCCAGTATCGCGCGTTGCTGCAAACGCCCGAAAGCGCGCACACGCCGGGCGCGTGACCCGGGCGCGCAGGGTCCAGGGTTCTCCCTGACCCGCACGCGACTATGCAGATTTCGTCTTTCCGAAGCGCGAAAGGCCCCAAGCGCCAATCGTTCTGGACAGCGATACTTCACTCATATTCAACACGTACCGGCGCGAGCCGCTACGCATACAAGGAGTGAGTCACAGTGAGCGCTATCCAGTGGAGCGGGGTATTTCCCGCCGTCAGCACGCAGTTCAAGGCGGACTTCTCGGTCGATATCGACGCCACGCACCGGGTGGTGAGCAATCTCGTCAAGGACGGCGTGTCGGGCCTCGTGGTGTGCGGCACCGTCGGCGAGAATACCTCGCTCGCGACGAAGGAAAAGATCGCCGTGATCGAAGCCGCGCGCGACGCCGCCGGCGGCAAGGTGCCGGTGATCGCAGGCATTGCCGAATTCACCACCGAGTTCGCGCGTCAGACCGTGAAGGAAGCGGCGCGCGTGGGCGTGGACGGCGTGATGGTCATGCCCGCGCTCGTGTATTCGGCCAAGCCGCACGAAACGGCCGCGCATTTCCGCGCCGTGGCGTCGAGCACCGACCTGCCGGTGATGGTCTACAACAACCCGCCGATCTACAAGAACGACGTCACGCCCGACATCCTGATCGCTCTTCAGGATTGCGAAAATATCGTCTGCTTCAAGGATTCGTCGGGCGATACGCGCCGTTTCATCGATCTGCGCAATGCCGTGGGCGAGCGCTTCGTGCTGTTCGCGGGCCTCGACGACGTGGTGGTCGAAAGCGTGGCCGTGGGCGCGCAGGGCTGGGTCTCGGGCATGTCGAACGTGTTTCCCAAGGAGGGCGAAACGCTCTTCCGTCTCGCGAAGCAAAAGCGCTTTGATGAAGCACTTTCGCTCTATCGCTGGTTCATGCCGCTGCTGCATCTCGACGCGCGCCCCGACCTCGTGCAATGCATCAAGCTGTGCGAAGAACTGGTGGGCCGCGGCAGCGCGCTCACGCGTGCCCCGCGCCTGCCGCTCGAAGGCGAAGCGCTCGCGCACGTGAAGGCCGTAGTCGAGAAGGCGCTTGCCACGCGCCCCGCCCTGCCGGACGTCGGTCTCGCCGCGTGAAGCACTAAGCGCGCCTCCCTCGCACGCTTTATTCGAAGCGCCGAAACCGGGCCACGTTGGCCCGGTTTGTCTTTTTACACGGGATGCCATGTCCACCACCGAGACGAACGACACGCCCGCTCCAGTCGTCCTCACACTCGACGAAGTCTTCGCGCTCTCGCGCAACGTGCTGCTGCGGCACGGCATGTCCGAGGCGCACGCCGATGCGATCGCGCGCGTCATTACGCAAGGCCAGCGCGACGAATGCCATTCGCACGGCATCTACCGGCTGCTCGTCTGCGCGCGTTCGCTCAGGAGCGGCAAGGTCGATGCGCGCGCCGAGCCCACACTGCGCGACGTCGCGCCCGGCGTGCTCGCCGTGGATGCGCATTATGGCTTTTCGCTGCTCGCGTTCGAAACCGGCCTGCCCGTGCTCGCGCAGAAAGCGCGCAGCCAGGGCATCGCGGCGATGGCCATCAACCGCTGCTTTCATTTTTCGGCGCTCTGGCCCGAGGTCGAAGCCGTCGCGGCCCAAGGGCTCGTGGGCATCGCCATGAACCCGAGCCATAGCTGGGTCGCGCCGGCGGGCGGCACGCGCGGCGTGTTCGGCACGAATCCGCTCGCGTTCGCGTGGCCGCGCGAAGGCGGCCTGCCGTTCGTGTTCGACTTCGCCACGAGCGCCATCGCTCGCGGCGACATCGAGCTGCATGCGCGCGAAGGCAAGCCCATTCCGCCGCATTGGGCGCTCGACAGCGACGGCGAGCCCACCACGGACGCACGCGCCGCGCTGGAAGGCGCGATGCAAACATTCGGCGGCCACAAGGGCTCGGCGCTCGCGGCCATGATCGAGTTGCTTGCCGGCGCGTTGATCGGCGATCTTACGAGCATGGAGTCGCAGGCCTTCGACGGGGGCGCGGGCGCGAGCCCTTGTCACGGCGAACTCGTCATCGCCGTCGATCCACGGCGCTTTGGCGGCAATAGCGGTGGCGACGGCTACGAAGCCGGTCAGGCGCGCGCGGAACGGCTATTCGCGGCCATCACGGCACAAGGCGCGCGTTTGCCGTCGCAGCGCCGGTTCGAGGCGAGAGAGCGCAGCGAACGCGACGGCGTAAAGGTGCCGCGCGCGCTTTACGACGACGTGCTCAAACTGCTCGACTGATTTCCCGGCCGCTTTCCTGAAATGCCGCTTAAGCCCGCGTTAAGCCGGGATGGGCGACAATGGAAGGCTGAAATTGGGGGAGCGAGCGATGCGCCTGCTGCTGGTGGAAGACGACGAAATGATCGCCGAAACGGTGCTCGACTCGATGCGCCGCGAGGGTCATGCCGTCGACTGGGCGCGCGACGGACGGCAAGCGGAGCTTTCGCTCGACAACGACGTGTACGACCTCGTGCTGCTCGATCTCGGGCTGCCGAAGAAGGATGGTATCGAGGTGCTGGCCGCGTACCGCCGCAAGGGCGGCGAAGCGGCCGTGCTGATCCTCACGGCGCGCGACTCGGTGACGGATCGCATCGCGGGCCTCGACGCGGGTGCCGACGACTACCTGATCAAACCTTTCGACCTCGACGAACTGGCGGCCCGCACGCGCGCCATGCTACGCCGCCGCACGGGCCAGAAGCAGCCCGTCTACACGCACAGCGGTCTCGCGCTCGACCCCGCCGCGCACGAGGTGACGAAAAACGGTGAAAGCGTCGCGCTCGTGCCGCGCGAATTCGCGCTGCTGCGCGTGCTGATCGAACAGCCCGCGCGCGTGTTCACGAAGGCGGAACTCGAAGAGCGCATGTACGGCTGGGGCGAGGAAGTCGGCAGCAACGCGATCGAAGTGCATGTGCATAGCTTGCGCCGCAAGATCGGCACGGAGCAGATCGTGACCGTGCGCGGCGTGGGCTACCGGCTCAAGAGACCCGAATGAATTCGATCCGGCGCCGCCTGCTGGCATGGCTCATCTGCGGATTCGCGGCCGCTTCCCTCGTGGCGGGCTTCGGCATTTTTCATACCGCTCGCGAAGAAGCGGGCGAACTGTTCGACTACGAGCTGCATGCCGTGGCGCTGTCCATGCCCGCGAACCTCGCGATGGCGCGCGCGGTCGAGCCGTCTGGCCCCGGCTTCGACGAGATCGCCGACGACCGCATTCTCATCCAGATCTGGGACCGCGACGGCAAGCTCATTTACCGTTCGCAGGAAACGCCCGTGTTGCCGCGCGAGGCCACGGGCTTTCGCACGATCGAGCATGAGGAAGTGCTTTGGCGCGTGTACGGCATCGCGCAGCCGGAGCGCTTCGTTCAGGTCGCGCAGCCCATTTCCGTGCGCGACGCGCTGGCGCTGCATCTCGCGCTGCATACGCTGTGGCCGCTCGCGCTGCTCGTGCCAGTGGCCATCGTGCTCGTGCTGTTCGTGGTGACGCGCGGGCTCGCGCCCGTGCGCGCGCTGTCGGCGCTGCTCGCTTCGCGCTCGGCGCATGCGCTGGAGCCGTTGCGCCTCGACGGGTCGGTACCCCTCGAACTGCGGCCGCTCGTCGTCGCGCTCAACGATCTGCTGGACCGTTTGAACGCGGCTTCGCAGGCGCAGCGCACTTTCATCGCCGACGCCGCGCACGAGTTGCGCTCGCCGCTCGCCGCGCTCAAGCTGCAATGGCAGGCCGCGCTGCACGACGGCACGCTGAACGGCGAGCCGCGCACGCTCGAGCGCATGCAAACGCGTCTGAACCGCACCATCCGCCTCGTGCAGCAGTTGCTCACGCTCGCGCGCGAAGATGCGCAGGCAAGCGCTCCCGCGACTGTCGTGAGTCTGCGGCGGCTCGGCGAGCAGGCCATCGGCGACTTCTCGCTGCTCGCGGAGGAAAAAGGCATCGATCTGGGTCTGGAGTCGCGCCCGCCCGTGACGCCCGAGTGCATCTGCAACGTGGGCGCCGACGCGCACGGCCTGAACACCTTGCTGAACAACCTGCTCGACAATGCGATCCGCTACACGCCCGCCGGCGGCAAGATCGACCTCGTGCTCACGCGCTCGCAGGAGACGCTCGGCTTCGAAGTTGTCGATAACGGGCCCGGCATTCCCGAAGGCGATCTCGACCGCGTGCTCGACCGCTTCTTTCGCGGCGATCATGCGCAGGGCACGGGCAGCGGGCTCGGCCTTTCGATCGTGGCGCGCATCGCGCAGCGGCAAGGCTTGACGTTCACGCTGCGCAACAACCCGGGCGGCCGCGGGCTCACGGCTGCGGTGAGCGGTCTGCGGCCGCACGACGGGCCTGCGCCCGGTACGACGACCACGACGGCCGCCAGACCCGCGCGGGCGACGAGCGATTCAGCGTGACGTAACGCTTTAGCCGCGCATCATTGCGCGGATTCGCCCTGCTGCACCAGTTCCAGCACGCGATACGCGAACCGCACGCGCGACTCCGTAGGGTGATTGCGGTTGGCGAGAATGACGATGGCCGTCTTGCGGGAAGGCTCGAACGCGAGATAGCCGCCGAAGCCGTTGGTCGCGCCCGTCTTGTCGAGCAACGTATCGGGCTGCGGCGGCAGCGGCGGGACCAGCGCCGTGGCCGGGTTGTCCTCCAGCACCATGAGGTTCGCGTTGCCCTTGACGAGATCGTTCAGGCTTACCGGCTGCGCGTACTGCTCCCACACGAGGTCCTGAACGAACGGGCCCGCGCGGAAATAGCCCACGTGCGTCGCCTCCAGCGCGCGCTGCAGTTCCGGCTCTACTTCGACCTGACCCATGTTCGCTTCGAGAAAGCGCAGCATGTCGCGCGTATCCGATTTCACGCCGTAGGCTTCGTCGGCGAGCACGCCGGGACTCAGCCGCACCGGCGCGTCTTTGCTGTTGTAGCCCTGGGCATAGGCCCCGCGCTCGGCTGCGGGCACGCGAATGAACGTATGCGTGAGTCCCAGCTTCGGGAACAGTGTTTTCTCGACGGCATCGGCGTAACTCATGCCGAGTTGCTGCGCCGTGATGCGCGCGAACATGCCGATGCTCGGGTTCGCATAGGTGCGCTGCGTGCCCGCCTGGTAGCGCGGACGCCACGCCTTGAGCCACGCGGTCAGTTGGGCGTCGTTCGTGACTTCGTCGGGCACCTGCAGCGGGAAACCGCCGCCCGTGTGCGTGCCCAGATTGATGAGCGTTAGCGCGCCGAACGGCGTCCCGCGCATGTCGGGCAACCAGGTGCTCACCGGCGCATCGAGCGCGAGCTTGCCGTTCACCTGCGCGAGGCCCGCGAGCGTGGCGGCGAAGGTCTTGCTCATCGACCCGAGTTCGAAGAGCGTTTCGCTCGTGACGGGCTCGCCCGTTTCCTTCGACGCGACGCCGAAGTTGTAGAACCGCTCCGTGCCGTTCACCGCGACGCCGATCGCGAGACCGGGAATGCCGTTCTCGCGCATGAACGCGAGCGCGGCTTCGCGTATTTCCGCGTCGCCGCTGGTGGCGGTTTCCGCGCTTAAGGCGGGACGAATCAGGGCGACGGCTACGACGAGAACGCCGGCACAGACCCTTACGAATGAACGAACCAAGATCGACTCCTTACGCGGTGCGCAAAGGCGTGATCTTAACCGGCTTCCATTCGAATCCAGAGACCTCGCGCCGTTCGACGTGTCGAAGCATCGCGACATGGTGCGCCAATGCCGGCGCGCGCTGTGTGCGGCGCCGCACACGCGCGGTCGTCCCGGCGGGACGACCCTCATTCACACACTCACTCGGCATACTCCGGGCTGCGCTGAAGCTCGCTCACGCCGCCAGCGGCGCGCCCTTCGCGCGTTCGCGACACATGCACGGGCGTCGCGGCCTGCTTGCGGCCGCCGCCGCGCACGAAGCGGCGCCCTTCCCGGCCATACACCGCGTCGGCTTCGGGGAATATCGTAAGCAGTACGACGTAGATCATGCCGCCCACCGCCAGCGAAACCGGTACGCTCAAGTCGAGCCCGCCGGCCAGCGATCCAAGCGGACCCACGAACTGCCCCGGCAGATTCACGAACGACAGACCGAGGAACGCCGCTGGCAACCAGGCGCCCATCGCGCGCAGATTCCAGCCGTGCGTGAACCAGTAATGCCCGCCGCGGCCGCCGCGATTGAAGATCTGGAGGTCGTCGGCGAGATAGTAGCCGCGGCGGGTGACGAAGCCGATCACCATGATCGCCATCCACGGGCAACTGAACGTGCAGATCA
This sequence comes from Paraburkholderia sp. J76, assembly GCF_905220295.1. NCBI lineage: Bacteria > Pseudomonadati > Pseudomonadota > Betaproteobacteria > Burkholderiales > Burkholderiaceae > Paraburkholderia > Paraburkholderia sp. J76. The sequence goes on along the minus strand of NZ_CAJMZJ010000004.1, from coordinate 297,559 downwards.
GCGTGGAAAACGTCGAGACGCTTTCCACGAGATTGAACGCGAAGCGCCCCACGAAAATGAAGCCGATGGCGAGCGTACCGATCAGCATGGTCGCGCGCACGCGGTTAAGCAGCCGGGGGAACATGCTGGACATGTCGAGGCCGGTGCCGTAGAGCGCGGTGGTGCCGGTGGACATGCCGCCGATGATCGCAATGAGACACGTAGGCAGCAGGAACCAGCGCGGCGACACGGCCAGCAGTCCGCCCACGTAATCGTTCGAGGCGATGTAGCTGGGCGCCTTCGTCGCGATGAGCGTGGCCGTGACGAGGCCGAAGAAGAACGGCACGAACGTCGCGATTTGCGCGGCGAATACGGCGCCCATCACGCGGCGGCGCGGCGTGTGCTGCGGAATGTAGCGCGCCCAGTCGCCCAGCGTGGAGGCGAACGAGACCGGGTTGCTCAAGGCCACGAGGACGGCGCTCACGAACGCCACCCAGAAGCCCGCGCCGCCTTCGTGCAGCGTGCCCGCGTAACCCGGGTCGAACGCGCCGGCAAACGCGAAGGCGCCCACCACGAACATGAGGCTCGCCGCCCACACGGCAATCTTGTTCACCCACAGCATGAAACGAAAACCGTAGATGCACACCACCACCACGAGCACCGCGAACACCATATAGGCGCCGCCGAGCGTCCACGTATTGACCGGCACGCCGACCATGTCGTGCGCGCCGCCCACGAGCGCGTCGCCCGAACTCCACACGGCCAGCGCGAAGAACGCGATGGACGTGAGCAGCGCGAGGAACGAGCCGACAATGCGCCCATGTATGCCGAAGTGCGCGCCCGACGAAACCGGATCGCTGGTGCCGTTGCGCGGACCGAACAGACTCATCGGCGCGAGAATGCACGTGCCCGCGAGCACGCCGAGCACGATGGACCACAGACCTGCCTTGAACGAAAGGCCCACGAGCACCGGAAAACTGCCCAGCACCGACGTGGAGAAGGTATTGCAGCCGCCGAACAGCAGCCGGAAAAGATCGATGGGCCGCGCATAGCGCGATGCATCGGGAATGCGTTCGAAACCGAATGTTTCGATCTGCGTAATGCTGTTATCGCTCATTGTCTCGCTCCTTGCAGCGCCGATCCGGTTGTTTGTGCAAACCGCCGGTCAACGCACTTTCAATGTCTCTCGCCCACTGTAATCGATCGATGCGGGCTATTTATTCTGCATTCCATACGTTCACATCATGCGCAACCGATGTATGGCGCGCACCGCTTCTTTATTCGGCCAGCGATTCGGGCACGGCGGCATGCTGGCCATAAACGTTGAGCAGATCGTCGCAAAACGCGCGCACGATGGGCTTTTCCGCGGCGCTGCGCTTGACGGCCAGATGCATCGGCACGTCGAAGCCGAACGTCGTGCGCCCGAGCGCCCGGATGAGGCCGCGCTGTTCGAACGGCTCGGCATGATGCGCGGGCAGATAGCCGATGTGGCTGCCCGAGAGGATCAGGACCGTGGCCGCATCGATGCTGTCTGCAATCGCCGTCACCTGCCGGTCGCCGATACCCGCAAGCTCTTCCGGTATCGGATAGCTGCGCCAGACCCAGTCGTGCTCGCGCAGGCCGTCGACGTTGACGTGCGGCGCGCCATGGAAAAGCGCGTGCCCGCGTCCGCAGCACAACACCTGGCGCTCGCTGAACAGTTCGGTGTAGTCGAGGCCCGCCACGCGATGCCAGAAGTAACCAATCGCAATGTCGAGCTGATTGTTGACGAGACTTTCTTCGAGTTCCTGCGGCGCGGCCACCTTCATCGTGAAGCGCACGGCCTGATCGCGTTTTCGAAACACGCCGATCGCTTCGGCGAGACGCGCGTTTTCGACATGCGAAGCCTGCCCGATCAGGCCAATGCCGAGCGTGCCGACGAGCTTGCGGTCGATATCGCGCACGCGCGCGACGAAATCGGTTGTGGCCGCAACGAGCGCGCGCGCCGAAGGCACGAAGCGTTCGCCCTTCGAGGTGAGGCGAAAGCCGCCGCGCCCGCGCTCGCAGAGCTTGAAGCCCACGCGGGCTTCGAGCGCCGAAAGCTGCGTGCTGATGGTGGACTGGCGCACGCCCAGCGTGGCTTCGGCGGCCGTGATGCCGCGCGCGTCCACCACGGCGAGAAACACGCGGATGAGCCGCAGGTCGAGATCGGAGGTATTGGAGAACATGCCGCTCATCGCTCACATGGGAAAGCCCATTGCCTTGATACCCTTGATCCACGCGCGCTTCCAGCCGCCTTCGGCATCGGCGCCGTCGAATGCGTGGAACGTGACCTTGGCGGCCAGCCAGCGCACGGGTTCCGGCGGGATATAAGTCGGGCTCTGCCTGGCGATATCGAGCGTGCGCTCGGGGCTCGCGCGATCGAACAGGATGTTCAGGCCCATGAAGGCGCCGAAGCGGCTCGCCGCCACGCCGAAGCCCGTGTAGCCCGCCACGAACACGGCTTTGCCGTTCAGATAGCGCTTCGCGAACACGGAGCCGCGCGAGCAGTAGTCGATCGGACCGCCCCACGCGTGCGAGAAGCGCACGTCGGCAAGCTGCGGGAACGTGCGGTAAAACGCCTGCGCGAGCCGATAGTAGGTTTCGGCCTTTTCGTCCTGCGGCGGATTCGGATCGCCGTCGAAGTGATAGCTCACGAGACCGCCGAAGATAATGTTGTTGTTCTTCGTGAGGCGGAAGTAATTGAGCTGCGTGCGCGTGTCGTAAATACCCTGGCGATTTTTCCAGCCGATGCGCGCAAGCTGCTCGTCGGTCAGCGGTTCGGTGGCGAGCACATGGTCGCGCACCTGGAGCACGCGGCGGTTGATGTCAGGAATGCCAACCTTTGCCGTCCCGCTGCCGAACACCACGCGCGGCGCGCGCACGCTGCCCTCGGGCGTCTTCACGTACACGGTCTGGCCTTCGTCGATCACGTCGATCAGCGCGGTGTGCTCGTAGAGCTTCACGCCCAGCGCGAGCGCCGCGCGCTTGAGCCCCCATGCGAGCTTGGCCGGATGCACGATGCCGCTGCGATTGCGCGACCACAGCGCGCCTGCGAACAACGGCGAATCCAGTTGCTCGCGCGTCGCTTCGCCGTCGAGCAGCACGACGTCGTGCCCGTAGCGTTTGTGAAGGTCGTAATCGCCGCGCAACAGCTCGATATGCCCGGGATCGACCGCCACGGTCATCTCGCCGTTCCACTCGACATCGGCGTCGATGCCGTAACGCTTGAGCGTGGCCTCGAAGCCGTCGAGATTGTGATGGCCGAATTCTTCGAGCTGCGCAATGTCGTTGGGGAATACCCGCACCGCATTGGGCAAGCCGTGCATGACCGAAGTCGAGATGATGCCGCCCGCGCGGCCCGACGCGCCATGCGCGACCTTGCCCGCCTCGATCAGCACGACGTTCAGATGCGGCATCTGCTCCTTGGCCTGCACCGCGGCCCAGAGCCCGGTAAAGCCGCCGCCGACGATCAGCAGGTCGGCCTCGACATTCGCAGTGAGTTTGGGTTCGGTCGGCGGTTCGGCGGGGTTATCGAGCCAGTACGGGAAGAACCGCGTGCGCGAAAGCGCCTCCTGCACGCTGAGCGTGACGGGCGGGCGCGACTCGACTTCAATTTCTGCAGGGGTACTCATCATTGCCTTCACTGCATGGATCGGGATAAAGGATCGGGATGAAGCGAGCCGCCTCGCGCGGGAGCCGGCTCGCCTGGGTCCTCAGGCCTGTTCGAGCACGACGTAGAACTTCTTCGCGTCCTCGATGGTTTCCCAGCGGCCCGCAAAGCCGGCGGGCAGGAGATAGCCCTCGCCTGCCGCGAATTCCTTGCGGCCGCCGTTCGCATCGGTCAGGGCGATCTTGCCTTCCACGAGCCACACGGCTTCGTCGGCGGTCGTGGCCGGAAAGTCCACCGCGCCGACCTTGCCTTCCCACCAGCCGATCACGTAGTTGTTGTTCTTGCCCACCGTGGCGCGCCAGTCGCTTTCGTCCATGCCGTATTCCAGCTTGGTGAATTCGCCGATGCCGGCGCCCAGCGGCACGATGTCCTGAATCAGTTTGCTCATTTGCGTTGCTTCCGGTTGATTGAGTAACGCCAAAGTTACCGACTGGCGCGGCCGCGGTATGCCCCCCCTCAGGGGGGACAAGCGGTGTTTTGTTAGCCGGCTCAGGCATGGGTTTCCCGCATTTTTGGCGGCGAATACCCATCGGCTATAATCGATTGGCCATCACGAAGGGGCGCGCCATGCTGCTCAACGTACCCCCGCTCAACCGCGATCAACCGAACTTTCCGCTCTCGTTCAAGACCCTCGGCAATGTGATCGAGGCCGTCGGCACGCCTGACTTCGTGCCGCGTCTCACGCTGCTGGTGAACGAGGTGGTGCCCGTCAACGTCGTGCATATCGAGCGTTCGCGCGCGGACAGCACGATGCCGACCGGCTATCGCTGCGAATGGATCGGCAGTGGCGGGGTCGGAATCGATTCCGGCGCGATTTCGGACGTGATGACGCTTTATTACGACCGCTTCTACGAAAGCGACCCGCTTTTCGCGGGCATTCGCGGCAAGCTCGGCACGATGCTCGTGGTGCGCGACATCGGCGCGATACCGCCGGGCGAATTCCGCCAGCGTCTTTTCGACGAAGCCCGCATTGCCCACGAATGCGTCCTCGCACGCGGCACGCGCCACGCGCAAGATTCCATCGCGCTCGAACGCGGGCTGCGCGAACCGCCGTTTACGCTCGTGGAAATGAACCGTTTTCGCAGCGTGAGCGAGTTTCTGTTTCCGCTGCTCGAATTGCACGCCTCCACGAGCGCGGCCCGGCGCATTGCCCACGCGGCGCCGTTCATGCATCCGCTCGCGCAGTTCGATGCGCGCATTGCGGCAGACAACGTGCGCCTTTCCAAACGCGAATACGAAACCTGCGCGCATCTCATCACGGGCAAGACCGTGCCCGAAGCCGCGCAGATTCAGGGCGTGCAGGTAGCGACCGCCGAGTCGTACGTGAAGCGCGCCTTCGCGAAGCTGGGCGTGCGCACCAAGCGCGAACTGATCGCGTGGGGCCACGCCGCGGTTTAAGCCTGTCGCTCACCCGCTCAGGAGCGCGCATACATCGATTTCCATCGATGTAAACATTCCAACTTCAATATTTGGCCGCGCGGCATCTCCCCTACCATCGCCCGATCGATTTGACTCTAACGATCGGAGACACACCACATGGAGCGCCAGTTCAACCAGCCGCAAGGCGGCAACGAGATGCCCCGATTCGGCGGCATCGCCACCATGATGCGCCTGCCGCAAGCCGAAACCACCGAGGGACTCGACGCCTGCTTCGTGGGCGTGCCGCTCGATATCGGCACTTCCAACCGCTCCGGCGCGCGCTTCGGGCCGCGCCAGATCCGTTCAGAATCGGTGCTGCTGCGGCCGTACAACATGGCCACGCGCGCCGCGCCGTTCGATTCGCTGCAAGTGGCCGATATCGGCGACGTCGCAACGAATCCTTATGACCTGAAGGATTCGATTCGTCTGATCGAAGCCGCGTACGACCGCATCGTCGAAACCGGCTGCCGCCCGATCACGCTCGGCGGCGACCACACGATCGCATGGCCGATCCTGCGCTCGTTGCACAAGAAATACGGCAAGGTCGCCGTCGTCCATATCGACGCGCACGCGGACGTGAACGACACCATGTTCGGCGAAAAAATCGCGCACGGCACGCCGTTTCGCCGCGCCGTGGAAGACGGTCTACTGCAATGCGACAAGGTCACGCAAATCGGCCTGCGCGGCACCGGCTATCACGCAGAAGATTTCGACTGGTGCCGCAAGCAGGGTTTCACCGTGGTACAGGCCGAAGCCTGCTGGAACCGCTCGCTCGCGCCGCTCATGGAAGAAGTGCGCGCACGCGTGGGCAATACGCCCGTGTACCTGAGCTTCGATATCGACGGGCTCGATCCCGCGTTCGCACCCGGCACCGGCACGCCCGAGGTGGGCGGGCTCACCGTGCAGCAGGGCCTCGAAATCGTGCGCGGCATGAAGGGGCTCAACGTGGTGGGCGCCGATCTCGTCGAAGTCTCGCCCCCATACGACCAGGCGGGCACCACCGCGCTCGTGGGCGCGAATCTCGCATTCGAAATGCTTTGCATCATGCCCGGCGTGGCTTACCGCTAGAACCTGGGAAGCAAGGAGAAACATCATGGCTACGGATAACCGGCGTCAAATCGCCGAACGCGAGATCGACGGCGAGGCCTTTGTGCTGCCCGCCGCGTTGATTGCGGGCGCAACCTTCTGCGCCGCGGAAAAGGAAGTGTGCACGCGCATCTGCAATGCAGCCACGGGCGAAACGATCGGATGGCAGGAGCACGCCACGGCCGAAATGGTCGATCGCGCCGTACACGCCGCACACGATGCGCTCATCGCCTGGCGGCACACGACGCCCGCCGCGCGCGGCAAACTGCTGCGCAAGATCGCCGAATTGCTGGAAGCCGACCGCGCGCGCCTTGGCGCCATGCAGATGCAGGTGAGCGGCAAGCCGCCGTTCGAAGCGGACCTCGACGTGAGCGACGCCATCGCCACATTCGGCTACTACGCGGGACTGTGCGAAGACGCGTCGGTGTTCGCCGCCGAACCCGTCGAGCTGCCGGACGACGCGCTCTTTGCCGAACGCCTGCACGAACCGGTTGGCGTGGCGGCGCTCATCGTGCCGTGGAATTTCCCCATGGTCACGACCGCATGGAAACTCGCGCCCGCGCTGGCCGCGGGCTGCACGGTCGTCATCAAGCCTTCGGAACTCACCTCGCCCACCGAGCACATGCTCGCGCAGATCGTAAGCGAAGCCGGCGTGCCCGACGGCGTGGTGAACGTGGTCAACGGCGGCGGCGAAGTCGGCGCATGGCTCACGGCGCATCCGCTCGTCGACAAGATTTCTTTCACGGGCAGCACGGGCTCGGGCCGCAAGGTCATGCAGGCCGCCGCGCAGGACATGAAGCGCCTCACGCTCGAACTGGGCGGCAAGTCCGCGCTCATCGTGCGCGAAGACGCCGACGTGGCGCAGGCCGTTTCGCTCGCGGTGGGCGGCGCGTTCGCCAACGCCGGGCAAATGTGCTCGGCCACGTCGCGCATACTCGTGCACGACGACGTGTATCGCAAGTTCATGGCCGCGTTCGAAACCGCGGTGCGCGCCGTCGTCGTCGCGCCGCCCCAGGGCGCGGACGCGGCGATGGGGCCGCTCATCAGCGCCGCACAGCACGCGCGCGTGGCCGCGCTCGTGGCGCAGGGCGTGGAAGCGGGCGCGCAGATTGCGTTCGCGGGCCAGCTCGATCCCGCATGCGCCGACGGCTTTTTCATGGCGCCCATCGTCATTGCGGAACCGGCGGCGGACAATGTGCTGTGGACCGACGAAATCTTCGGCCCTGTGGCCTGCGTGAAATCGTTCCGTTCGGACGACGAAGCAATCGCGCTCGCCAACGACACGCGCTACGGACTGGTCGCCACGGTCGTAACGAGCGACGAAAAAGCCGCGCGACGTTACAAGACGCAGCTTCGCGCCGGGCTCGTGTGGGTCAATACTCCGCAACTGATCTTTCCGCAGGTATGCTGGGGCGGCTTCGGCCTGAGCGGCATCGGCCGCGAGCTGGGCGTCGCGGGATTGCGCAGCTACCAGGAATTGCGTCATACGGTCGGCTTACGCGGCTGATCGCCTGTTATCCGCTGTTGATATCCGCTGTAGAGGCGCGCGGCGAAGCTTAGGGCTCGCGTGGCATAATCCACGCAATATTTCCGCCACTTTCCGCTTTTCGCCGTGCGCCGATTCCATCTCAGGCTGGGCAGTCTATTGGGGACGTTCGCGCTCCTCATGGCAACGCTCGCACCTGTGGTTTCGCATCTGCTAGCCGCCCAGGCCATGCAGATGACGCCCGGCACGGTGGAACGCGCGCCCTGCGGCATGCCTTCGATGGCGCGTCACGTTCACGGCGTAAGCGGCACAGCAAACACGCACGCAACGCCGGGCGACATGCAGGACTGCGGCTATTGCAGCTTCTTCGCGCACCTGCCCGCCGTCTCCGGCGTACCCGTGGCTCTCTTTGTCGTCGGCCGGCTCGTGCAGGCGCGCATCGAGGCGCGGTTCGAAAGCGTTCGCCTCGTCGCGCCCGCGAGCCACATCCACGCACGCGCCCCACCCCTGTCCTGACCCGATCGATCTTGCCAATCCCGGACGATACGCCCCGCGTGTCGCCGGGCCTGTACGCGCGCCGCTTCGGCTCGCGCGCGTGCCTCGTTCTCCGACAGGACAACCCATGTCTGACCAATCGCCGTCCAGCCACGCCGCGCCGGGCGTGCCTGCACGCACTCGCGCGCTGAACCGCATCGCCGCTCCTGTAATCGGCTGCGCGCTGCTGCTCGGGCCATGCGCGGCCCATGCGCACGCCATCGCGGGCGACCGCGTATTTCCCTCCACGCTTTCCGTCGACGACCCCGGCGTAGGCGACGAAGCCAACCTCGAATTCGGACACCAGCGCGTGCCCGGCGACGCCGGCGACCAGAGCATCAACACCTTCAGCTTCGAATACGACAAGCTCATCACGCCGAGGCTGGCGTTCTCGGTAGACGGCGGCTACGTCATGCAGAACAACCCGACCGCGCGCGGCTTCGACAACTTCGGCGTGGGCCTGAAGTATCTGCTCTACGTGAACGACGCGCACGAATTCATGACGTCGGTGGGCGTGGACGCCGAACTCGGCGGCACGGGCAGCCGCGCGATCGCCGACAACTTCTCCACGATCTCGCCCACCATCTTCGCGGGCAAGGGCATGGGCGACCTGCCGGACTCGCTCGCGTGGCTGCGGCCCATCGCCATCACCGGCGAAGCGGGACCGTCGTTCACGACCGGCAGCGGCCAGCCGAATTCGTTCGACTACGGCTTCACGTTCCAGTACAGCCTGCCCTATCTGCAACAGCACGTTCACGATCTCGGCTTGCCGCAGCCGTTTTCGAGCCTCATCCCGCTGGTCGAAGTGCCTCTCTCGCGCAGCCAGGGGCAAACGACCGGCACCGTCAATCCCGGCTTCATCTGGATGAACCGCTACGGCCAGCTCGGCATCGAAGCGCAGATACCGATCAACCGCGCAAGCGGCTCGCACGTCGGCATCCTCGCGCAGGTGCACATCTTCTTCGACGATGTCGCGCCGCGCACGATCGGCAAGCCGCTTTTCCAGTAAGCCCGCGTATTCACGCGGACACACACGACACACAGGAATATCGCCATGAAACTCGCTACTTTGCGCACGGCTGTCGCCACGGCGGCGCTGCTGGCCGCCCATCTCGCATGGGCCCATGCTTATCCGACGCATCAGGAACCGCCCGCGGGATCGACCGCGCCCGCCACGCTCAACGCCGTCGTCATCGACTTCGACGATGGGCTCGAACCCGCGTTCAGTTCCATCGACGTGACGAACGCGCAGGGCAAGTCCGTGATTCGCGAGAAAGCCAGAGTCGATGCGAACAACAGCAAGCGCATGTCGGTCGCGCTCAATGCATTGACGCCGGGGAAGTATTCGGTGGTATGGGTTGCCGTGGCCGCCGATGGGCATCGCACGACCGGACATTACGCGTTCGATGTGAAGTGAACGCGTAAAGATGAAACGAGGCCATGCGCTCGCGTGCATGGCCTCATTCGTGATTGTTCAAACGGGGCGCGTACTTACTGCGGCGCGGTTGCAGCAAACGCTTCGGGCGAACCGTTCAACGCGTCGTACAGTTCCGCGACGGGCGAGTCGCCAATTTCATTGTGGATATACGCGGTGAACGCGCGATCGTAAAGCGCGCGCCCGGCGTCGGTTTCCATTGTCATGTCGAAACCGTTGAGAACCAGACCGGCGATCTCGTCGGCTTCGAGCAGGATGTGTTCAGCTTTCTTTCGTTCCATGGTGGTGCTCCGGTGCAGCAGGATCATGGAATTTTAGGGGCAATGGCGTGGAAATGCAGAAAGAAAAAACGGGGACGATCCGGTTCTGGTTTTCGGTCAAGGCACAACCGGTATTGACTCCATGTGCAAGCTCGGGCGTGGTACGGTGAGACCTCTTCGGGAGGCACGTTCCATGCGTCTAAATTTTTCTTCTGCTTTTCTCCTCGCTATTGCAATGGCAAGTTCGCTTGCCGCCTGCGCGAATTCCTCGTCAACGGCTTCTTCCACTGCGTCATCGATTCAGCCTGGCGCCGACCGCGATGCGCACGGGTGCATCGGTTCGGCCGGCTATTCGTGGTGCGCAGCCACGCAGCGCTGCGAACGGCCCTGGGAACTGGCAAAACAGAAGGGCTTTGCCGTATCCCAGGAACAGTTCGCACGCTATTGTTCGAGCGGGTCTGGCAACGGGTCTGACAATTAAGGCGCTCGCCAAGAGCAAGCGCAGTCAAAAGGCCGCGTGACTGTCGGGCTGCTTGATCGCTTCTTCCTGCGGGTCCGGCGCGGACACGGCCTCCAGCGTCTGCCCGCTCGCCTCGACGCGAAGGAACAGCAACGCGACGCACAGCGCCACCAGCACGCACGCGACCATCGCTACCACACCCGACACGCCAAAGCGCGAATAAAGCAGCACCGCCAGATAAGGCGTGCACATCGACGCAGCGCGCCCGCATGTGCCCGCCACGCCGGTGCCGCGAAGACGATGCGTGGTCGGAAACAACTCGGGGATATAGACGAACAAACCGATCGTGCAAACGGTGTAGAGCGCGGTCACCAGCGCGAATCCCATCACGGAGATAGCGGCGGGATCGCGCATCTGCACGTAGAAGTATCCGAGCACGATGGAGACCAGCGCTCCGGCGATCAATGCCCTGCGGCGGCCAAGGCGATCGGCAATGGCAAAGCCCACCACGGCGCCCGCCGGTGCGCCAAACGACATGAGGAACACGAACCCGAGCGAACGCGTGATGCTCAGCCCTTCATTGACGAAGAACGCGGGCAGCCATGCCACGAAACCATAAAGGGAAACGTTCACGGCGATGGCGGTGAGCGCCGCCACGAAGGTTCGGCCTTTCATGCCGGCGGCAAAGAGCGCGGAAAACGGCGCGGCAGTCGTCTCGTGGCTCATGACACGGGCCACAGGCGGCAGCGCGCCGCCGTTGTGCCGCTCGACCTCCTGTTCGATGGCGGAAACCGTCCGCTCGGCTTCCTCCAGCCGGCCCACGGTTTCCAGCCAGCGCGGCGACTCCGGCATGCGATGACGCAGCGCCCAAACGACGATCGCGCCTACGCCCGCAATCGCGAACATATAACGCCAGCCGAGATGAGGAATGACCCAGTAGCCCACGGCGGTGGCCGCGAGCAGCCCCGAATTGGTGATGAGCGCGAGCAGCGACGTCCAGCGCCCGCGGCTGCCCGGCGGCACGAATTCGCACAGCGTGCCGGCCGCGACCACCAGTTCGGCGCCGAGGCCGACGCCCATGATGAAGCGCAGCAGGATCAGCCATTCGATATTCGGCGCGAACGCGGCAATGAACGACGCACCGCCGAAAATCGCGAGGTTGGCCTGGTACGAGAAGCGGCGCCCGAAGCGGTCGCCCAGGTAGCCCGAAAGACCCGCGCCGATCATCATGCCAAGGAATGTAGCGGACAGAAAGAACGAGCCGACGCGCAAATCGGCGAAGCCGGTCTTGACCATCGCCGCCAATGCGCCATTGGCGAGATAGATGTCGAAGGCATCGAGAAACGCGCCCGCGCTGATCAGGCCCAGTATCTTCCAGTGGAACCGGCCGATAGGTAGCCTGTCGAGGCGGGCGCCGGAATTGACGATTGCCATGCTGTCTCCTGTATTGGATCTGGCGGGCCGCAAAGCGGGTCGATGCGTTTCGCATCGCGCGCGGGACGCATCGCTTTGCGCAGCCGGAATTGGCTGCCAGACTGCGCGCAATACAGGGAGAGGGGAATTCGTTTTTCTGGAACAGGGAATTTCAGCGAGACTAACTGCCGCCCGATTCAAGGTGAAGTTCGGGGCGGCCGGTTCGTCTCGCCTCGTCTCGCTAGCGCGTCAAGTAGGGATTCTCATGGCCCGGCTCATAGGGCCGCGCCTTGATCTCCATGCGCGCAATGCTCTGCAGATGCACCTCGTCCGGGCCATCGGCGAACTTCAATGCGCGGCCCCACGTCCAGCTATCCGCGAGCGGCGTGTCGGGGCTCAGACCCATTGCGCCGAAGGTCTGGATCGCCCGCTCGCACACGGCGGTGTGCACGTTCGGCACGAGGGCCTTGATCATGGCGATTTCCTTGTGCGCTTGCTTCGCGCCCACGTTGTCGATCATCCACGCGGCCTTCAGCACCAAAAGCCTGGCCTGGTCGATTTCGATACGCGACTTCGCGATCCATTCCGCAACCGGGCCATGCTCATAGAGCTTCTTGCCGAATGCCGTGCGCGCCTGCGCGCGTTCGATCATCAGTTCGAGCGCCACTTCGGCGGCGCCGATGGAACGCATGCAGTGGTGAATGCGGCCCGGTCCCAGACGAGCCTGAGCGAGCGCGAAACCGCTGCCTTCTTCGCCGAGCAGATTCGAGCGCGGTACCCGCACGTTCCTGAATTCGATCTCGCAGTGGCCTTCCGGCGCGGTGTGATTGACCACGGTGATATTGCGAATGATATCCACGCCCGGCGTGTCGCGCGGCACCAGAATCATGCTTTGCTGACGGTGCGCGGGCGCGTCCGGGTCCGTTTTCCCCATGACGATGAACAACTGGCAATTCGGGTGCGCGGCGTTCGTGATGAACCACTTGCGGCCGTCGATCACATAGTCGTCGCCGTCGAGGCGAATGGACGTGGTGATGTTGGTTGCGTCCGAGGAAGCAACCGCGGGTTCCGTCATCGCAAACGCCGAACGAATCTTGCCGTCGAGCAGCGGTGCGAGCCACTTCTTGCGTTGCGACGGCGTGGCGACCAGGTGGAGCAACTCCATGTTGCCCGTATCCGGCGCATTGCAGTTGAATACTTCGGAGGCCCAGGCAACGCGCCCCATGATTTCCGCGAGCGGCGCATACTCGAGATTGGTGAGTCGCGTGCCCGGCTCGTCATCGCGCAGATGCGGCAGGAACAGGTTCCAGAGGCCCTCGGCTCGCGCCTTCTCTTTCAGTTCCTCCATGAAGGAAACGGGATACTGTCCCGCGTTCACTTCCTCGTGCCACCGGTGAATGCGCGGCACGATATGCGTGTCCATGAACGCCTGCACCTGCGTGCAAAGCGCGGCGACTTTCGGGCTATAGGCAAAGTTCATTTTGCTGTTCCTTGAATCCGGGTGAATGTCGTGCGGCGCGAGCGCTGGTCGCGCGCGCCGCACCCATGGTCAGATCGTCAAACCGCCGTCGACGACGATGCACTCGCCGTTGGTGTAGCTCGCCGCATCGGAGACGAGGTACAGCACGGTGCCGGCCATCTCGCGCGGCTGCGCATGGCGGCGCAGCGGAATCTTCGCTATCCAGCTTTCGTACAGGGCCCGGTCTTCGAACAGGGCTCCAGCTAATTTCGTTTTGGTCAGGCCCGGCAGCAAGGCGTTCACGCGGATGCCGAAGGGCCCGCACTCCTTGGCGAACGCGCGCGTCATGTTGACCACGGCGGCCTTCGTGATCGAATAGATGCCTTGCTTGTCGCCGGGTTGCAGCGCGTTGACGGAAGCCGTGTTGACGATCGCGCCGCCACCGTGCTCGCGCATCAGCTTGCCCGCTTCGACCGACATGAAGAAGTAGCCGCGCAGGTTGACTTCCACCGTCTTTTCGAAGGACGAAAGATCGGTGTCGAGAATGTGGCCGAAATAGGGATTCGCCGCTGCGTTGTTCACGAGTATGTCGAGCCGGCCATGTTTCGCGCGGATGTGCTGGAAAACGCCCTGAATGTCGTCCAGACGTCCCACATGGCATGGATATGCCTCGGCGCTGCCGCCTGCTTCCCGGATCCCGCGCGCGACGCTCTCGCAGTCGTCGCGCTTGCGGCTCGACACGATCACATGCGCGCCCTGCCCTGCAAGCAGCCGGGCGATTTCTTCGCCAATGCCGCGGCTCGCGCCCGTGACCAATGCAATCTTTCCATTCAGATCAAATAAATTAGTAGTCACAACTGTCTCCTTCGAATATTCGTGCTGGCGCGCGGAGCGTCAGTCGTCAAATGACGTCGACGCCCATTGTCGCCAGCGCACCGGCCATTTCGCCGACCTGGCGCGCCTTCTCATTCGATGCGTTGCCGCCGAGCGCGCGCTTTTTCACGCCCTGCGCGATAGCGGCGAGCCGGAAGAAGCTGAACGCGAGGTAAAAATTCCAGTGCCCGATCGACGCGATGCCGCGCAAGCTGCAATACCGCTCGACAATTGCGGCCTCGTCCGGCACGCCAAGCGCTGCCCTGTCCAGCCCCGCGAGACCGCCCATATGGCCTTTGGGCGGAAGCCGCAGGCACATGCAGAAGTACGCGAGATCGGCGAGCGGATTGCCGAGCGTGGAGAGTTCCCAGTCCAGCACCGCGCGAACTTTCGGCGTGCCGCGATGGAAGATGAAGTTGTCGATGCGAAAGTCGCCGTGCACGAGCGACGGCTGGCCCGCTTCGGCGGGGCAATGCGCCGGCAGCCAGTCGATCAGCGCTTCCATCGCGTCAAGCTCATCGGTCTGCGACACGCGATATTGTTTGGTCCACACGTCGATCTGCCGTGCGAAATAGTTGCCCGCGCGGCCATAGCCGGCAAGACCGACGGCCTCGACATCCACGTCGTGCAAGGCCGCCATCGTGCCGATCAGCGAGTCGTACACGGCGCCGCGTTCTTCAGGCGGCAACGCGGGCAACGACGGGTCCCAGTAGATTTCGCCTTCCTCGAAGCTCATCACATAGAACAGGCCTCCGATTACTTCGCGATCCTCACAAAGATGCAAGGCCCGCGCAACGGGAACCGGCGTGCCGGCAAGCGCGCTCAGCACGCGGAATTCGCGGTCCACGGCATGCGCGGACTTGAGCAGTTCGCCCGCCGGCTGACGCCGCAGCACATAGCGGCCGCTTTGCGCGTCTAGAAGAAACGTGGGGTTCGACTGTCCGCCCGCGAACTTCGCGACGGACATCGGCCCCTGAAAACCGGGCACGTGCGCGGCCAGATAGCGCGTGAGCGCATCGGCATCGAACTGAAGACTTGCATTCATCATGGAGCGGGAATCCGGATTGGAATCAGCCATAGGTGACGAGTTCGCGCCGCCCGGCCTGTTCGAGATGCGGCAAGGTGTTGAAGGTGACGAGCGACATGGCGCTCTCGTTGAAGACGTACTGGCTCACGCTGCTGTTGCGAATCTGCGTGTTGAGCGCGATAGCGGCCGCGGCGGGCGCCTGAAGAACCTGCTGGGTAAAGACGGCAATCGGGCCGCCAGAACTCACTACCAGCACGCGCTTGCCGCCTGAGCGCTGAATGGCGCGACGCGCACGCTCCACACGCGCCTGAAACTGCGCCCAGGTCTCGGGCACGCGGCCGGGCAGCTTATCTTCGGACCAAAGCTGCAAGACCCGCTTGAGTTCCTTGTAAAAGTGTTTCATCGAGCCTTCGGCCGTTGTGCCCGGCGCGGGTCCGCTTTCTTCGAGCGCGGAAAAGAGCGCGTGAAAATCGTACTCGTTCAGATCGGCGTCCTGCGCGATTTCCACGGGCGCGCCGCCCATTGCGGCGAGCAACGCGTCGGCGGTTTGTGCGTGACGGCGCATCGTGCCCGTCACGATGCGGTCGAACGTGAGGCCCGATTGCGCGTAGTATTCGCCCAGCCAGCGCGACTGGACGCTGCCTGAGGATGAAAGCTCGTCATAGTTTTCCGCGCCGAACGACGCCTGCCCATGCCTCACCAGATAGAGTTCCGCCATGCCAACCTCGTCTGAACATGACCGAAACAATACCGGCGCGCGCAGTATTCAGGAAATTTATTCTCGTGATACCGCGTCATAACAAACGGTGATGCGCATGGGCTATCCCCGCTGCTTGCGCATGAGGCGCCCGATCTGCTCGCGCAGCCAGCGATGCGCGGGGTCCGCCGTCACGCTGCGGTGCCAGTAGCCATGCGTCTCCAGATCGGGGAGATCGAACGGCAGCGCCAGAATGCGCGCGTCGTAGCGCTTGAGCAGCATGAGCGGCGCAGTCAGGACGAGATCGGTGCGCATCGCGATCAAGGGTGCGACGAGATAATGCTGAACGCGTGTCTGGATGGTGCGCCGCAGGCCCAGCTTGTTGAGTTCCGTATCGACGAGACCGGGCCCCTGCCGCCGGCTGGACACGTGAATATGGCCGAAGCGCAGATAGTCGCCGGTGGTGAGTTTCTTCTTCGCAAACGGATGCTCGTGGCGCACCATGCACGCGTAACGGTCGCGGCCCAGCGGCTCCTGCTCCAGGTGCGGATCGTCGATAAGCGGTGCGTCGATCGCGAGATGCACGGCGCCGCTCGCGAGCGCTTCGGGAACGTCGCGGCGCGTCGTGAAGTAGCTCTCAATGCGAATGCCGGGCGCGCGGCGTTGCAGCACGTCTTCGAGCGCGGGCAGCAGCAGCGCCTCGGTCAGGTCGTTCATGCTGAGCCGGAAGGTTCGCTGCGACGAGGCAGGATCGAAACGCTCGCCCGCGTGAGTGCTCGAATCGAGCAACTGAAGCGCCTCACGCACGCGCCCGATGATGTTCTCGGAAACGGGCGTGGGCATCATGCCCGCTGGAGTGCTAACGAACAAAGGATCGTCGAACGCCTTGCGCATGCGTGCGAGCGCGTTACTCACGGCGGGTTGGGTGATGAAAAGCATCTCCGCCGCGCGCGTGAGATTGCGCGTTCGATAGACGGCTTCGAAAACAACGAAAAGATTGAGATCGACTTTGGATGGGCGCATGGGAGGAGCCTAACCGCCGCGTTGCGGCGCCGTCAAATCGGGTGCGTAATCGGCGATCTCCTTAAAAGCGATCCATTATCATGTGAGTTCATACAAGCGGCCGATAACGATGCCCAGACACAATCCCGCCCTGCACCGCAGCCAGAAGGCGCCCATGACCCGCGCGAAGCGGCGACTGCTGTTCATCGGCGTAATCGTTCTGTTAGCCGCGCTCGGCTGGCTCCTCGCGATCGTCGTTCAACCCGCGTTCCAGCGCACCATCGTCATGACCAGCGGCGCGGACAACGGCATTTATCGCGGGTTCGCGGATCGCTATGCGCCCATTTTGAAGCGCGCGGGCATCAAGCTCGATATTCGCAGTTCGTCCGGCTCGGTGGAAAATTACGAGCGACTGCGAGACCCGAATAGCGCCTACGAAGTCGGTTTCATCCAGTCGGGCACCACCCGCCCGAAGGAAACCGATCATCTGCAAACGATCGCCGCCGTGTCGTACGAACCGATCTGGGTGTTCTATCGCGGCGACGCCACGGTCGACCGGCTATCGCAACTGCGCGGAAAGAGGATTTCGATGGGCGTGCCCGGCAGCGGCCTGCTCAACGTGGCGCAGGTGCTGCTCGGCTATAGCGGCATCACGAGCCAGAACTCCACGCTGCTGCAAATGGATGCGCCCGCAGCCTATGAAGGACTCGAAAGCGGCCAGATCGACGCCGCGTTTTTCATCGGCAGGCCCGACGCGGACATGCAAAAGACGCTGCTCAACAGCAAGCTCAAGCTGATGAGTTTCTCGCAGGCCGATGCGCTGGTGCAGAAATTTCCATCGCTTTCGAAGATCGTCTTGCCGCGCGCATCCACGAGCGTCGCCGACGATTTGCCGCGCACCGACGTCACACTGCTCGCGGCGACGGCGCTGCTCGTATCGAAAGACACGATGCATCCGGCGCTCGTCTATCTGCTGCTCGAAGCGGCCCACGCCGTTCACGGCGGCGAGGACTACTTCACGCCGCTCGGCACGTTTCCAAACCTGAAGACGGAAGAATTTCCCATCTCCGACGAAAGCGCGCGCTACTTCAAATCGGGCCAGCCGTTTCTCTATCGCTATCTGCCATTCTGGCTTGCGAGTCTGATTGAGCGGCGGCTGCTGATACTCGTGCCGTTCGCGGCGCTTCTCTTCGGTTTGATTCAGGCGTTGCCGCGCCTCGTCGAAGCGCGGATGAAAAAGCGCTTCGTCGTCTGGTATCGAGAAATCAAGGCACTGGAAGACGAGGTGTGGAATAGCCGCGAGCCAACTCACTCGCAGATCGCACAATGGCGCGAAGAAATCGAAAACATCGACGCGAATGCGAGCCGGATACGAATTCCCTATCGCTATTTCCAGGACGTCTATGCGCTCAAGCAGGCAATCGGCGTCGTGCGCGATCGTATCGCGCAGGCAGCGGAGCGGGCGAAGGGATAGCGATATGCCTAACGCAAGGCTTCCTTGACGAAATCGAGCCGGTCTTGCCCGAAGAACATCTCGTCGCCCACGAATATTGTCGGCGCGCCAAACAGACCTCGCGCAACGGCGGCTTCGGTATCGTGCTTGAGCCGCTCCTTCACCGCCGGGTCCTGGGCGCGCTGCAACAGAAACTCGCCATCCAGGCCGGCGTCCTCCAGAACGGCTTGCACGGTCGGTAGATCGCCCATGTTGCGAGGGTGCTCCCACATCGCGCGAAACACCGTGCTGACATAGCGCAGGAACAGTTGCTCGTCATGCATCTGCGCACCGGTTGCGGCCCGCATGAGCAGCAGCGTGTTGATCGGAAAATGCGGATTATGCGTGTACGTGACGCCATAGCGCCTGGCAAAACGCGCGAGATCGATCTGCATCCAGGCGCCCTTCGCGGGAATGGTCGCCGGCGACACATTGTTCGTCGCCTTGTGAATGCCTCCCAGCAGGACCGGCCGATACACGAGTTCAGCCCCGCTTTGCGCAGCGATGGCCGGCACCTGTGTCCACGCGAGATAGCTCGCCGGGCTGCCGAAGTCAAAATAGAACTCTACGGTTTTCGCCATTTCTTTCTCCTGATACGTTCTGATTGATAAGCGGTCGTTCACTGAACGACCGTTATGCTATTCTCATTCAATATTCCGACCAGCTTTTTGACCATGCGCTATTCAAGCTCGCACAAAGAAGAAACGCGACGCCGGCTTATCGAAAGCAGCCGCGCCATTGCGAAGGAAGGCGGTTTTGCCTCCACCGGAATCGACGCGCTGATGGCGTCGATCGGGCTCACGGGTGCCGCGTTCTACAATCATTTCCCCTCCAAGCAGGCGCTTTTCGACGCCCTCGTCGGCGAAGAGGCGTCCAACAGCGCCGATCTGCTGGCGGTGGACAAGGACGCGCCCGGCGCCGATCTAGGCAAGCGCCTGAGAAGCTACCTGAGCACGTATCACGTTCTGCATCCCGAATCGGGTTGTGCGCTGCCCGCGATCGGCCCGGAAATCGCGCGAAGCACGCCCAACGCACGCGGCGAGGTCGAAAAATCGCTCAAGCGCATCCAGAAGAGCTGGAGCGCCCACCTCGACGACAAGGACACCGCGTGGGCCGTCATGGCGCAATGCGTCGGCGCCCTTCTGCTCGCGCGCACGGTGGAAAGCGAGCGCACGAGGCGCGAAATTCTCGCGTCCAGCCGGCGACTTCTCGGCGAAGCGCTCGACATCGAGACCTTGAAGTAACGCTTTACCAGCGCTCCATATACGGACGCAGATCCAGTTCGAACGTCCACGCGTCACGCGGCTGCTGGTGCAGATACCAGTAGTTCTCGGCGATGTGGTCCGGGTTCAGGATGCCGTCCTTTTCCTTCAGGGCGTAGCGCTCCGGGAACGTCGTGCGAATGAAATCGGTGTCGATGGCGCCGTCGACAATAACGTGGGCAACGTGAACGTTGCGCGGCCCAAGTTCGCGGGCCATGCTTTGCGCGAGTGCCCGAAGCGCATGCTTGGCGCCGGCAAACGCACCGAAATTAGCCGAGCCGCGGACGCTCGCGGTTGCGCCCGTGAAGAGAATCGTGCCGCGCCCGCGCGCGACCATTCGCTTCGCCACCTCGCGGCCGTTGAGAAACGCACTAAAGCAGGCCATCTCCCAGATCTTGAAATACTTCTTCGCCGTCTCGTCGAGAATGCTGCACGGCACGTTCGCGCCGATGTTGAACACCATGACCTCGATTGGTCCGTGCTCCGCCTCGACACGCTCGATCAACGCCACCACATCCTCTTCCTTGCGCGCGTCGCTGCCATAGCCATAAGCCTCGCCGCCGGCTTCGCGAATGCGTGCAATCAGCGGCTCCAGCTTGTCCGCCGAGCGGCGGCTCACACAGGCAATGTAGCCTTCGCGCGCGAAACGCGCCGCGATGGCGCCCCCGGTGGCGTCTCCTGCCCCAATCACCAGCACGACTTTCGGTTGTCCATTGTCGATCCGCATGCCGTCTCCTGTAGCGAACGATCGTTTAGTTAACGTACGTTAATTAAACGATCGACCCTTGTCAACCAGGGTTTTGGCATCGAACGATCGAGCGTGGGAAGAGGATGGTGCGCGGGAAAAGCGAAGCTTAGTCGGTCTCGCTCTTTTGCCAGGTCAGAAGAATCTGCTGTTTTGCCGCGGTCAATGTCGCCACGTGCTCGTTGAGTTGTTCGCGAATTCGCTCGGTCGGGCCGCCAATCGAGAGTCCGTAAAGGTCGCCGCCGAAATCGAGAGCGACGGCCACCGCCGAAAGTTCGGGCGCGCTCTCGCCAATATTCGCGTACCAGCCTCGCTCATGCGCGGCGCTCACCTGATCGAGGAACGCGGCACGATCCGCGACGGTCGCGCCCGTGAATCGCTCGAAATCAAGCTTTGCGCAGAGTGCGTCGCGCGCCGGCGCATCGAGTTCGCCGCAAATCACCTTGCCAATCGAGTTCGCATGCAAGGGGCGCAGCGAACCGGGCGCGCACGCATAACGCACCGCCTTCTCCGATTCGACCACGTCGAGATAGACGACCTGTACGCCGTGAATCTTGCCCAGCACGATGGTTTCGCCTGTCGCGTCGCGCAATTCGACAAGGCGCGGGTGCAACATCTGGACCACCGGATCGACTGCGTTGATCGCGTTGGCGAGCAGTTGCAGACGTCGCGTGGGATAGTAGCCTCCGCGCTTGCGCACCTCGTACAGATAGCCGCGGCTCACGAGCGTGCGGGCAAGCGCGAGGCAACTCGACGAGGGCACATCCAGCAGCCGCGCCATTTCGGCGAGCGCCAGCGGCCTCTGTTCGGCGGCGAAGAGTTCGAACACGTCGAGTGTGCGGGCTACGAGTTTGACGTCCATGAGTCGGGCAGTGGGTCGCAAGGCGGCGCGACGCCCCTTGCGGTGTTCAGTAAGACTTCGGCAGCCCGAGCACCTTTTCCGCGATGAAGCACATGATCATTTGCGGGCTGACGGGCGCGAGCCTTGGAATCATACACTCCCGCAGATAGCGTTCGACGTGGTATTCCTTCGCGTAGCCCATGCCGCCCAACGTGGCGATGGCCGTCTGGCACGCCTGGAACGCGGCTTCGGCGGCGAGGTATTTCCCGGCGTTGGCTTCGGCGCCGCATGGCTCGCCCGCGTCGTACAACGTGGCGGCCTTCATCACCATCAGGTTCGCGGCTTCGAGCGCCATCCACGCCTGCGCGAGCGGATGCTGGATCGCCTGATTCTGCCCAATGGGACGCCCGAACACGACACGGTCCTTCGCGTACTGCGTGGCGTGCCGCAACGCCGCCTGGCCGAGCCCCACCGCTTCCGACGCGATCAAGATGCGCTCCGGATTCAACCCGTGCAGCAGATAGTGGAAGCCCTTGCCCTCCTCCCCAATGCGGTCCTCGACGGGCACGCGCAGGCCGTCGATAAAGAGCATGTTCGAATCGACCGCCTTGCGGCCCATCTTTTCGATTTCGCGAACTTCCACGCGCGTGCGGTCGAGGTCGGTATAGAAAAGACTCAGGCCGTCGGTAGGCTTCGCCACCTGGTCCAGCGGCGTGGTGCGCGCGATGATGAGCATCTTGTTCGCGACCTGCGCCGTCGAGATCCAGATCTTGCGGCCCGTGAGCACATAGTGATCGCCATCGCGCACGGCCTGCGTTTTCAGGTGCGTCGTGTCGAGTCCCGCGTCGGGCTCGGTCACGGCGAAACACGCTTTGTCGCGGCCCGCGATGAGCGGCGGAAGAAATCGCTGCTTCTGCGCTTCGCTGCCGAACACCTGCACCGGATTGAGTCCGAAGATGTTCATATGCACGGCCGATGCACCCGAAAGTCCGGCGCCGGATGCGCTGATCGTGCGCATCATCAGCGCGGCCTCGGTCATGCCGAGCCCGGAGCCGCCGTAGTCGGGCGACATCGCAATGCCAAGCCAGCCGGCGTCCGCAAGCGCGCGGTGAAGGTCGTGCGGGAAGCCGCCTTCGCGGTCGCGTTCCAGCCAGTAGCTATCGTCGAAACGCTCGCAGATCTTTTCGATGGCAGCGACGATCGACTGCTGGTCTTCATTGAGGTTGAAATTCATAACGGACTTCCTCTTGAGGCTAAACGAATTCGCTATTACAGCGGGAACACGCCCACTAACACCGCCGTAAACACCATCAGCACCGTGGCGGCGAACAGAAACGGAATCGTGAACTTTTGATGCTCGGCGAGTTCCACACCGGTCAAGCCGACAATCAGGAACGTCGCCGGCGTGAGCGGGCTAACGGGAAAGCCCGTCGTCATCTGGCCGAGAAGCGCCGCCTGCGCCATCTGCACGGGCGGCACGCCGAGCAGTTCCCCGCTCTTCGCCAGAACAGGCAGGATGCCGAAGTAAAACGAATCGGGATCGAAAAGCAGGCTGAGCGGCATCGAAAAGAGCCCCAGCACGAACGGCATATGGCGCGCGTGATCGGCGGGCACGTGACGCACGACGACCTCGGCCATGGCATTGAGCATGCCGGTGCCGGTCATGATGCCGGTGAAAGCGCCCGCCGCAAGCAGCACGCTCGCCATCATCAGCGCCGCCTTCGCATGGGCATCGACGCGTTCGCGCTGCTGGTTCACGTCGGGATAGTTGATGACGAGCGCTAGCACGGTGCCGATCATGAACATGACCATGGGATCGACAATGCCCGAAACGAGCGTCACGAGCACGACGAGCGTCAGCACGAGGTTGATCCAGAAGCGATGGGGCCGGCGCAGCGCCAGCTCCTCGGGCGTGAGTACACGCGGCGTCGCGGCGATGCTCGCGGCATGTTCGCGCGTGAGACCGAGGCGCTTTTCCTCGCGCTTTCCGAGCAGGTAGGCCGTGCCGAACACAAAAACAAGGCCGACGATCTGCACGGGAATCATCGGATAGAAAATGACGGTGCCCGGAATATGCAGTGCCGCCGAAGCGCGCAACATCGGCCCGACCCACGGAAGAAAGTTGACGCCCGCCGCCATCGAGGCGACGCACGCCAGAATGCGGCGGTCGAGACCGAGGCGGGTGTAGAGCGGCATCATCGCGGGCAGCGTGACAAGGAACGTGACCGCGCCCGAACCGTCCAGGTGGATCAGCAGCGCAAGCAGTGCGGAGCCCATGACGATGCGCGGCGGATGGCAACCCACCACGCGCAGCACGCCGTTGATGATCGGATCGAGCATCCCCGCATCAGTCAGGATACCGAAGAAAAGAATGGCAAAAACGAACATGCCCGCGACCGGGCCGATGTTCTGCACGCCGTGGACGATGAACTTCGCCGTGGAGAGCCCGAATCCCGCAGCGAGCGCGGCGACGATGGGCACCGCGATCAGGGCGACGAGCGGCGAAAGCCGCTTCGTGATGATCAGCGTGAACAGGGCGATAATCGCGAGCGTGCCGATTAGCGCGAGCATGATTCGGTCTCCGTGTGCGCCCTGCTGCTTGCCTCGTTGCCAGATGCCATTGCTGTCTCCTGCGCGGCGCTGCGTGGGCCGCTGTTGTGGTTCTACCGGATGGCTTTCGATGCGACGGCTACGCCTCGCGCGGCGGTTCGCCGAAGACCTGCGCCGCGTGTTCGCCGAGCGCGGGCGGCGCGCTTCGGTACGTGGCCGGCGTGCGACCCAGCTTGATCGGCGACGCGATTCCGCGGTAGGAACCCATCTCGACCTTCATTGCGCGATGATCGACGTGAGGATGCGCGAGCGCCGCGCCCACGCCGAGCACCGGCGCGCATGGCACGCCATGGCGCACGAGCCTGTCGGCAAGCTGCGGGCCGTCCCAGTCGGCGAAACGTTGTTCGAGCGCCGCGCGCAGTGCGTCGCGGTGCTGACTGCGCGAGCGGTTGTCGGCAAAGCGCGGATCGTCGGCGAGATGCGCCGCATCGATCAGTCGGCACAGCGCCGCGAACTGCGTGTTGTTGCCGACCGCGAGAAAGATGTCGCCGCTGCCGGTGTGGAACATGTCGTAAGGCGTAATGTTCGGATGGGCGTTGCCAGTGCGCTGCGGTTCCTTGCCCGAGTAGAAATAATTGGGCGTGTGCGGGTGGAGGATCGAGAGCGCGCAATCGAACAGCGTCGATTCGACGAACTGGCCGCGCCCGCTGACCTCGCGCTCGCGTATCGCCATCAGCACGCCGAGGGCCGCATTGAGTCCCGTCACGAGATCGACGATCGGCACGCCGATACGTAGCGGCGCACCGCCCGCCTCCCCGTTCACACTCATGAGGCCGGTCATCGCCTGAATCGCCGCGTCATAGCCGGGCAACGCGCCGAGCGGGCCGTCCGCGCCGAATCCGGACACGCGGCAATGCACGAGCCGCGGAAAGCGCGCGGCCAGCACGGTGTCGTAACCGAGCCCCCATCGCTCGAGCGTGCCAACCTTGAAGTTCTCCACCAGTACGTCGGCCGTTTCGAGTAGCGCGAGCAGACGCTCGCGTTCCGCCGGCTGCGTGAGATCCAGCACGACGCCCAGCTTGTTGCGATTGACGCCCTGGAAGTACGAAGCGGTTTCGCCGTCGAACGGCGGCCCCCAGCCGCGCGTCTCGTCGCCGCCCGGCGGTTCGATCTTGATGACCTGCGCGCCGTGGTCGGCAAGAATCTGCGTGCAGTACGGGCCGCCGAGCACGCGGGACAGGTCCACAACGCGCAAGCCGTGCAGCGATCCTGCCATGTGAGGTGAAGGAATGTCCATTTGATATGCAGTACTGACTGATGGGAACTGGAAACGCCAAAGAATCGCCCATGCGACGCCGGGGCGGCGGATGCGCTGCCAACACGTCTCTGTTGTCGGAGAACCTTCGGGTCGTCCCGCCTCGGCTCACGCGAGCCACGGGGTAAAATTCACCGTGATGAATGAATATTCACACACAGGAATGCTAGAGGTCAAGCCGGAAGCCAGAAAGCCGCCCCAGGAATGTCCCTGGTGCGGGGAGCCAGCGTGTCGACGGCGGGACGGTTTTCCCGGCTCGACCGGCGGCAACGCTGGGTTGGCTATGGAGGATGGTGGACGACCCGCAGGTCGGTGAGGTGCAGATCGCGCACAGGCGCTAGCCCCGCGCGGCGGCCCCCGCTTGCGCGCGCTGCACGGCGCCGGCGATCCGCTCCGCCACGCCGCGCGTGTCCCAATACACCTGCCCCTGGTAGATGCGGTCGCCGCGTACGTTGAAGCGATCGACGCCTTGCCATTCGAGCGATTCTCCCGCGACGCTGGCGTGTGCGCGCCATTCGATCAGCACTGCATCCTCGGTCGGCGCCCAGCGGATCACCTCGACTTCGAGATCGGGCAACTGTTGCAGGACTTGCCGGAAATGCTCGATCACGCCTTCGCGATTGGCGGGAACGGTCATCGGCGGAATCAGGTTCTGCGTGTCCGGATGCATCAGGTCGCGCAACTCTTCCGCAACCGGGCGCCGCCACCGCTGCGCGAAGCGGTGCACGATATCTTGCGCCGCGTGCAACTGCTCGGCGGTGGGCGGGACGTACTTCATCTCTGCATGGCTGGAATCCGTCATGGACTCACCTCGTGAAGGTTGATTTGCACCACAAAGGGGATGACATACATTGCGACTTTCACATACATCGCGTATGTATACTACGATGCGTCTGTGAAAAGTCAACCTTCCTCGTCTCATGACAGAAGCATTCAAAACCCGCCGCGCCGAATATGCGGACGCCACCCGCGAAGCGCTGCTTGTTGCCGCGCGCGAACTGTTCACGTCTCAGGGCTATCCGCAGGTCAGTCTGGAGGCGATCGCGCAAAAGGCCCGCGTGACGCGCGGCGCGTTCTACCATCACTTCTCCGGCAAACCGGAACTGCTGGATGCGCTCGTCGTCGCGCTGCAGGCCGAGGCCACGGCGCGCGTACGCGCCGCTTCCGCAGCCGCGACGCCGGCGCAGCGGGTAAGCGCTGGCATCGCGGCGTTCCTCGACGTGTGCTCGGAGCCGGCCTACCGGCACCTCGTGCTCGAAACTGCAACCGCGGTGCTGGGCTCGGACCGCTGTCGCGAAATCGAGGAAGCGAGCACGTTCGGTCTCCTGACCACCGCGCTCCAGGCGCAGGCGCCGCGCGGCAGCGCTGCGGCGAAGAACGTGGCGCTCGCGGCGCGGATGATCGGCCGCATGGTTTGCGAGGCGGCGCTCCTCATCGATAGCGCGGAAGACGAAAAAGCTTTCAAGGCCGACGTGCAGCGTATCGTCAAGCGGACGTGGGACGCCGTAACGGAAGGGCCGCGCACGAAATCGTGACGCGAGAAGCGGAAGAATGAATGGGCCGCCAGCCGCAAGCGGCGGGTTTCAGCGCGGGATCGGGGCGAACAGGCGGCTCAGGCGGCAGGCTCAGGCGGCAGCGCGGGATTTTTTCGCAGCGGACGTGCGAGCGGACCCCGCGGTCTTCCTTGCGTTCGCACGCGCGTCGCGGCTGGATTGCGCGAGCAGGCGAATGAGGCGCGCATCGCCTGTCGTGCCTTCGCGCTCGCGGCGCGACGCCTCGCGCGCCCGGCGCTTCGCATCGCTCTTCAAAAAGATCACGAGGGCGGTTTCGTCGGCCTTGAGTCCGCGGCGGCGCGCGGCGGGAAGCGCCTGCGCGAGGGCGCCCGCCTCGAACGCCTCGATCACGGCCGGATGGATGTAGCACTTGCGGCACACCGCCGGCGTGTTGCGCAGTAGCTGCGAAATCTCCTTGATGGTGCCGACGACATGCTTGTGCGCCTGCGTCACCGTCTCCCATTCCAGCTTGCGCAGCGCCGCCAGCGCGAAGACACTGCCCGCCCACGTGCGATAGTCCTTCGCCGTGAAATCGGCCCCGGTGACCTCGCGCAGATAATCGTTGATGTCGGAGGAATTGACCGCATGCCTCGTACCGTCGGCGTCGAGATACTGGAAGAGATCCTGGCCAGGCAGTTCCATGCAGCGCCTCACGATCCGCGCGACGCGCGCATCGTTCACGGCAACGTCATGCTCGACGCCGCTCTTGCCGCGAAACTTGAAGTGCAACCCATCCGACGACACTTTCAGATGCCGCTTGCGCAGCGTCGTCAGACCATATGAGCGGTTCTCCCGCGCGTACTCCTCGCTGCCGACGCGAATCAGCGTGACGTCGAGCAGGCGCACGACGGTCGCCAATACCTTGTCCCGCGGCATGCCGTCGAGCGCGAGATCGCGCGTGAGCCGCGCGCGCAGTCCCGGCAACGCGGTGCCGAACGCGAGCATGCGCTCGTACTTCGTGGCGTCGCGCGTTTCGCGCCAGCGCGGGTGATAGCGATATTGCTTGCGCCCTCGCGCATCGCGGCCCGTGGCCTGCAGATGGCCGCGCGCGTCAGGGCAGATCCACACATCGGTATAGGCGGGAGGAATCGCGAGGGCGTTGATGCGGCAAATCTCCGCTTCGTCCTTGATGCGCTCGCCTTGCGTATTGAAGTAGACGAACGCTGCGCCGGTGCGCTCGCGCGTGTAGCCGCGCCGCGAGTCGTCGACATAGCGCAGTCCCGGCGGCAAGGAGTCCGTGGCGGATGCCCCGCTCGCTCCCGCCGCGCGGTTCCCGTTTTTTGTACTTGTCTGATTTCTCGCCACGGCTAGCCTCGGTCGAATGGCCATGATAGTGGGCGCGCGATAACTATTCCGCTTTCCTTACTGACTCGCCGCGCCAGGCGAAGCCGCCTTTTTCTCGGCATTCTGAATATCATTGGGGTAATTCGAATCGTTTCCCGCCGCAGGGTTATATCCGTTCTTTTCGAGTTTCTTTAGTTCTGCGTTCTTTTGGTCGCGAGCTTCCTTGCGCGCTTCCTTGCGCTGCGCCTTCGACATGCTGCCGCTACCCGAAACGTCGGACGCGCTCGTTTGCGCGCCGGCCATTCCCGGCGCGAGCGCGATGGAAAGAGCGGCTACCGCCGCGACCATCAAAAAATGAGGCTTGCCCATCGTCACTCTCCCGTCAATTGATGCCTTCGTGTTGAGGCAATCCGCGAGAGCGCAAGCGTCGCTCCCGAGGCGCGGGCATGGCCCGGCGCACCGCCAGCGCACTTCGATTGCACTAATGCCGCCCTACGACCGCGCGAACGTTGCGCGAAACCCAGGTGGTGAGGCCCGTGCGCACGACCAGGGGCACGACCCGCTTCGGGCCGAGCACCAGCGCCGCCAGTGCGATCGATCCCAGCAGCGTCACATGCGGAGCGTCGTACAGCGCCCGGCCTACGTTCGTCAGGGTCAACGCCTGCGGATTCGGGGCGCGCCGCGCGGCGGAGCGGCGGGCGCTCGTGGTTCGCAACGCGCTGTCTACCGCGCGAAACTGCTCCCGGGTCATATGCATGCGTTCCAGCACAGCGGCTTCGTGCGCGCGCCGAAGATCGAATTCGTGTCTCATTTGAGGGCCTCGCGCAAAGACTGGAGATCGGCCTGCAACTCGTCTTTCAGGACATCGAACGAATGGATCGGACGCAGCGCCCGACAAGCCAGCAGCGCGATCAGCGAGAGTAACAGCCAGGCGATCGCGACACCCCAAACCACGTAAAGAAAATATGGCTTGTTCAACGCGGAGGCGATCACGGCAATGCAGAAGAACGACACGGTGAACAGGGCGCAGACCGTCAACGCAACGAGCGCGATGAACTCGCGCAGCAGGCGCGAGCGCGTTTCCGCCATTTCAATCGTCAACAATTCCGCGTAGTCAGCCAGCCGACGTACGGCGAAACTCCCAACGTTGCGCCAGCTATCGAGTTTCGTACGCACTGACATGGTGTTCTCCCGGCCCATTGCTGCGCTTTCCCGCACCCTGCGGCCATGCCTTCCGGCTCCGTCGAAGCCCTCGTGCATCGGTAACCCGGGACAGCAATCGTCGTGCCGCACGAAGCTGCTCGCCTGAACATTAGCAAACCAGGGTTGCGGAGCCCTGGTGGCACGGAATGAACCGGGAATCCCCACCCAGGCCGGCAAGCAGAATGCCGCAAGCCCGGGCACGCCGCGTCGATGCCGCCCGTTAGCGCAAGCGGAAGCGGGGCAAGGGGCCGTCAGGCCGTCTTGAAGCGGGCCGCTTCTTCCGAACCCTTGGTCACATTGCCCGCGCTGTACGAGTGCGCGCCCACGCCCGCGAGCTTGCCGCCCTGCACGATGAGATATTCGTCGCGGATCGGGCGCCCTTCGAAGTAGCACTCGAGGATTTCGCGCGTTCCCGCGGCATAACGGGCCTGCGCGGAGAGGCTCGTGCCGGAGATGTGAGGCGTCATTCCCTGGTGCGGCATGCTGCGCCACGGATGATCCGCCGGCGCCGGCTGAGGGAACCACACGTCGCCGCCGTAGCCCGCCAGTTGGCCGCTTTTCAGCGCGTCGACAATGGCGTCGCGGTCGCACAGCTTGCCGCGAGCGGTGTTGATCAGATACGCGCCGCGCTTGAAGTTCTTCAGCGTCCGGGCGTTGATCATGTGTTCGGTTTCGGGATGCAGCGGACAATTCAACGTCACCACGTCGCATACGCGGGTCAGGCTTTCGAGGCTCGTGTGATGCGTGAGATTCAGTTCCTTCTCCACCGACTCGGGCAAACGGTGACGATCGAGGTAGTGCAGCTTCATGTCGAACGGCTTGAGCAGTCGCAGCACGCGCAGACCGATCCGGCCGGCGGCCACGGTGCCCACGTGCATGCCCTCGATGTCATACGAACGCTCGACGCAATCGGCGATGTTCCAGCCGCCTTCGTTGGCCCAGTTGTGCGACGGAATATAGTTGCGCACGAGCGCCAACGTCGTCATCACGACATGCTCCGCCACGCTATTGCTGTTGCAATAGGTCACTTCCGCCACGGTGATGCCGCGGTCCATCGCGGCCTGCAAATCGGTATGGTCGGAACCGATGCCCGCGGTGACGATCATCTTGAGTTTCGGCGCCTTCGCGATCCGCTCGGCCGTCATGTAGGCCGGCCAGAACGGTTGCGAGATCACGATTTCGGCGTCGTGCAGTTCGCGGTCGAGGACGCTGTCGGCGCCGTCCTTGCTGGACGTGACCACCAGTTGATGATCGTTCGATTCCAGATATTTACGCAGACCCAGTTCGCCCGAGACACAACCTAGCAAATGGCCAGGCGTGAAATCGATGGCCTTCGGCGTCGGCGTGGTTTGCCCGTCGGGATAGCGCGTGATTTCAGGCAGCGTGTCGCGAGCGTACTGCTTCGGCATACCGTTGACCGGATCGTCGTACAGCACACAAACAATTTTTGCCACGATGTGTCTCCACTCTGATTTTCGGGAATCCGGCCGCCTTGGGGAGCCGCCGGCTGTACGATCGCGCCGTTGCGGCCGATCGACGGACAGAGTGTCGACGAGAAGCTCGATGCAGATCCAATCGTTTCGACGAATTACCTGATAAGTCGTGCTTATGAAGCGGCCGTCGATGCCTCCACCGGCGCGCCGGTTCGATCGAGGAACGCGTCGAAACGCGTTTGCAGATCGAGATGTTTCGCGGCCTTCCACAAGGCAGCCACCAGCGGCGGACGAGAGGGAAGATCGCGCGCAATCAGGCCGATCTCACGCGTGAGTTCGGGCTCGAGCGGCGTGACCGCATCCCGGCGCGCGCTGTCCATGACGCTCAGCACGCTATGCGGCAACACCGTGTGAAGCCCCGCATGCTGCACGTTCGACATCAACGTGAGCAACGAGTCGGCTTCGAGCACGACTTTGGGCTGAATGCCCGCGCGGCGGAACGCGGCGTTGATGACCTGACGGTTCTGCATCGACGAATCGAGCAGGCCAAAGTGCAGATTGCCCAGCGCATCCCAGCGGCCCGCGCCGGAGCACACGCTCTGCCCCGATCCGGACGGCGAAACGAGGACATACCGTTCGCGGTAAAGCGGGAGCACTTCGAAGCCGGCCTGGGTGCGATCGTCGAGATAAGTGAAGCCGATGTCCAGTTCGTAGTCGTCGAGTTGGCGCAGGATGGCGTCCGAACTCAGCGAGCGCACCGAGAAGCTGAGCATGGGATGCGCTTCGCGACAGGTCGCGATGAGCGCGCTCACGACGGGCATCGTCGTGGGAATCACGCCGATTTTGACCGTGCCGGTCAGCAGGTTCGAAGCGGACACGTCCTGCCTCATGTGATCGAGCGCCGCAATGGTCTGGCGCGCCCAACCCAGCACGCGTTCGCCCTCCTCGGTGAGGCCGAGAAAGCGGCGGCCGCGCCGGACGATCACGAGCCCCAGTTCGTTTTCGAGGCTGCGTATCGCGGACGAAAGCGCCGGCTGCGTGACGTTGCAAAGCTCCGCGGCGCGCG
Source organism: Paraburkholderia sp. J76 (assembly GCF_905220295.1). Lineage (NCBI taxonomy): Bacteria > Pseudomonadati > Pseudomonadota > Betaproteobacteria > Burkholderiales > Burkholderiaceae > Paraburkholderia > Paraburkholderia sp. J76. The sequence goes on along the minus strand of NZ_CAJMZJ010000004.1, from coordinate 265,994 downwards.
CGAAATGCTGCTCCCTGGCCAGCGTGACCAGGTAGCTGAGTTGACGGATGAACATCGCTTGCCTCGGGAATCGGAGGGCCGCACGCTCGCGGGCCTTTCTCCGTTATATCGGTGGATATATTACGACAACTTCACCGGGCGGGCGCGATTGCGGCGGCGCGGCGGCTCGCCAGGTTCACCTTGGTGGCGGTCGCGCGGGAGCGATGCGGCGTTACGCGACGAGCTTGTCCGGCGTGGTGATCGGCTCGTTCGGATCGACGCGGACTTCGAGCACGGCCGCGCCGGGCGCGCGCAGCAGCGAATCGATTGCGGGCCGCAAGTCCGCGGGCTGCGCGCACCGGAAGCCTTGCGCGCCGCATGCCACGGCAACCTGCGCGAAGTCGATTCCGCCGAGTTCGCAACCGTACGGCGGATTCCCAAGCGCTTTCTGTTCGAATACGACCTCGGCAAGCATGTCGTTGCGCAGCACGACGACTTTCACGGGCAGCGCGTGCTGTACGGCGGTGGAGAGTTCCGCCATCAGCATGGCGAAGCCGCCGTCGCCCACGATCGCCACCACCTGCCGCCCCGGGTAGGCAAGCTGCGCCGCGATGGCGAACGGCAGCCCGGGCGCCATCGTCGCAAGCATGCCTGTGGCGACCAGTTGCTGGCCCTCGCGTATCGTGAGAAAACGCGCGGCGAAGTGCGTGTTCGCGCCGCAATCCAGACAGATCAGCGCATTGGGCGCGAGTGCGTCGTTGACCGCGCGAATGACGGATTGTGGCCGCAAGGGCGTGCGCTCCACCGCCGCCACACGATCGAGGAGCGCATTCCATTGCGTCACGCGTACCTGGATGTCGTGCAGGAAAGCGGGGTCCTTCGGGCGCAGCATCGGCAGCAGCGCTGCCAGCGTTTGCTGCGTGTCGCCGACAAGCCCGACCTCGACAGGAAAGCGCAAGCCGATTCGCCCCGCGTTCATGTCGATCTGCACGCCACGCGCCGCGCCGGGCTTCGGATACGAATCGACCCAAGGCATGGTCGTGCCGACAATGAGCACCGTATCGCAGCGCTGCATCGCTTCTTCGGAGGGCAACGTGCCGAGATGCCCGATGCCGCCCGTGCAATACGGCGAATCGTCTGGCATGACCGCGCGCCCAAGCAGCGCCTTCGCGACCGGCGCGTTCAGGCGCGCCGCCAGTTGCTGCAGTTCGGCCCTCGCGCCGAGCGCCCCCTGCCCCGCGATAATCGCGACGCGATTGCCGGCATTAATGAGGTCGGCGGCGGCGCGCAGATCGTCGCGCGAAGGCGTCGGAGCCGCCGCGCTCCAGGCGGCTGAAGTGCGGATGCCGTGGTTCTCCATCGAAGGCCTGTCGTCCGCGAGGCGGTAGGTCTGCACGTCCTTCGGCACGGCGAGATGCGCCACGCCGCGATGGCCGAGCGCATGACGGCAGGCGATGTCGGTCACCGTCAACGCATGGCGCGGCCCCGACACAGCCACGTTATACAGCGCGACGTCCTGCATCAACGCGGTGGTTTCCACGCCTTGCTGAAAGCGCGTGCCGAGCAGATCGTGGAACGTGAGCCCGGTAATGGCGAGCACCGGCGCGCCGTCCATGTGCGCGTCGTAGAGGCCGTTCATGAGGTGAACCGCGCCCGGGCCCGTGGTGGCGAGGCACACGCCCAGCCGCCCGGTGGCCTTCGCCCAGCCCGACGCCATGAAAGCCGCTGCTTCCTCGTGCCGCACGCCAATGAAGCGGATCTGGTTCTGGCGCTTGCGCAGCGCTTCGATGAGCGGGTTGATGCCGTCGCCGACAATGCCGAACACGTAATCGACATCCCATGCGAGCAGTGTTTCCACAATGACGTCGGCGGTCGTCGCATCGCTTGCGGGATCGAACTGCGGTTGATGCTGGCGATCCGCGGGCTGTCCGCGCGAATCCCGCGTTTGCGCCGTTTGCGCAACGGCGGGCGCCGCGCCTGTGGCAAACATCGCCGCGCCGCCCGCGACCGCTGCCGTGAGCACGGCGCGCCGTTGCGCCGACTCCGGCGCGTCAGTGCATTCGTCGTAGCGAGACATCTTGCACGCTCCCGTGTACGCGATGAGCGCTATTCACCCACCGTAGGCCCATCGCTTCCATTCACGGCTGCGGGAGCGCAAGCGGCGTTCCCCTGCGCTTGCGCGAGGCATCCCACCGCACGGCATGGCAAATGCTGTAGGTGGATTGCCCACAACCAAATGGAGCTATCAAATGACTATGCTCGATCCCCAGTCGCCCGCCTCGGGTGCGCAGATCACCGGCGGCGGTTACGGCGACGGTCCCGGACCGGAGGTCATGGCGGCCGCTACGCTCGACGGCAACAAGGTCGTTTCGTCGGACGGCGAACATGTCGGCAAGATCTCCGACATCATGATCGACGTCCGCAGCGGCCGCGTCGCTTATGCCGTTTTGTCTGAAGGAGGTTTTCTGGGCATGGGCAATACGCTCCATGCCATTCCGTGGAATGCGCTCACGCTCGACACCGCGGAAAAATGCTTCCGCGTCGATCTGCCCGCGCAACGGATCAAGGACGACCCCGGCTTCGACAAGGACCACTGGCCGTCCATGGCGGACGCCTCGTGGGGAACCCAGCTACACGGCTATTACAACCGCCGCCCCTACTGGGCAGGCACCGGCGCGGCGAGTGATCCGCTAGGCAGGACTGCGACCGATCCGCTCGGCACCGGCAGCGTGGTGTCGCCGACCAATCCCAACAATCCGACCGATATCTGATCGATGTCCGGTGCTTCGCTTCGAAAACCGCCTCGGCCACGAGGCGGTTTTTACTTGCCGTCACGAATCAGGCCGCGCTGAGCCAAACACGATAGTCGTCGGCAGCGCTAACCGAAGCGGTGGGAAATCCCACTCGTAAGACCGGCCCGCCGCATTCAAAACAGCACGAAGCCACGGCACACGATTTGCGCCCATCGAATCGGGCTGGCCCGGTTGCTTTCGAGACGGGATGGAGCCCTTCGCTTTCGCGATCCTACTGTTCTCTCACGGCCGGGCCGTTGGCGTTTGGCAGGGAGCGCTTCAATGAACAAGCCGCCGCCCGGCATCGCCCGTTTCGACTCCGCCGCCGCCATGGCCCAGGCGCTTGCAAGCCTGTTGCATGGGAGGCGTTTTTCAAGCCCGAGCCAGTCGGCGCTCCTTGACCGCTTCATGCCAGCCATCAATGCGCTGCCGAAACGTCAGCGCGAATGGGCCTATATTCTGGGCGGCATGAGCGAGGGCATCGATCCACGCCGCGCGAAGAACCTCGACGTCGAGCGCATCGCGCAGTGGATAGCGGACCTTTATCCGAGGGTGCCGCGGCGCTGCGCGTTCGTGGGCGCGTCGAACGGCGCGATGATCCACCTCGCGGCCGCGCTGCGCGCACCCTGGCTGCCGCAAACGTTCCTGTGTCCCGTGCGCGCGCCGTTCAGCGATCCTGACGACGCCCAACGCGCCTTCGACACGGGCCGGCGCATCGTCGACGCACTGCTCGCCGCCGACGCGCGCATTGCCGTTCACCATATGCACGATCCCAACCAGGACCGGCTGATGTTGCACGGCATGCGCTATTTCCGTCTGAAACATCGACGCCTGCCGCCCGCCTTTCGTGGGTTCCTGCTCGCCAATCTGGAGCGCGGCGGGACGCTTTACGTGGTGAACTGCACGCGCGATTGGGCGGTCACGCGCACGAGCGAGCGTTCGGTCTTTCAGTTCGGCGCCCCAGGCGGCGCGACCGAGGACGCATATCTGCACGGCGGCGAGCGCGTGCGCGCATTTCTCGCGCAGTACCGCAGTGCGCGTACGCGCTGGGAGCCGCCCGCTCCCGATGCGCGGTGCCCGGAAGCCGAGTGGGGCTTCGACCCGGCCTTGCGCGACGACCTCGCCGAACTGGCCGGGCCCATGCAATGGCGTATCGTCGAGATCCGATTTCAGGACCCCGAAGCATTGAGCTTCGCGACCGCGGCTGTTTATCTGCGCTGGTATGAGGAAAACGTGATCGAAACGCGACGTCTTCTGGTCGGCTCTTTCATGCTGATCGACCCGCTCACGACGCTCGAGCTTCACGCCATACCGTTCTGGCTGCTGTTCGGCGTCGAGCCCTCGGCCGACGCGCTGCAACGCTTCCTGGAAAGCGCGAGCGCGTTCGAGTACATCGACATGACATTGTTCTCGCACGGCACGCAAAGCATCGGGCTTGCGCCGATCCCGCGCTGGCAGGCGTTACTGGCGCACGCGGTTCGCGAGGGGCGTTTCGCGGGCGTCGATACCGAACGCTTTCCGCGCGATTTCGCCACGTTCGAGCGATACGGTCATGCACTCGCGCGGTTGAAGCCGCGGCTCGGGCCGCCCTCGCCGCTCGAACCGGCGCACTTCGAAGCGTTGCTCGCGGAATGCGGCGCGCCCTTTGGTGTGCAGTGCGAAACGCCTGCGCGGCCCGTGAGCGCGGCAATGTGAGGCGCTCCATGCCGTGCGAACCACTCCGTCAACCCGTCTGACCCGCCGCGGCCTCGAGCGACTTCAGCCCCTCAGGCAGCTCGATGGCCGGAAGCGGTTGTTTGCCAAGCCGGTCGAGCGTAGCGCGCGCGACCCCCAGCGCACCGAGCGCAAGCCGCAGGACGGCGCGCGGATGCTCCGCAGACGCCGCGCCGGAGAGCACCGTCTCGATGCTCTGGTGAATCGCGCCGAGCAATAGGTCCTTCGCGGCGCGCGCGTTCGTATATTTCGCCATTCCGCGCTCCTGCGCGGTCGCCAGATCGCGCGGCAGATAAATGTCCGTCAGCCGCCCGCTTGCCGCCTCGCGCACCCCCGTACGCGTGATGAACGCTCCCCACGCCGGGTGCATCACCGCCACGTGGACGAAAATCAGGCAGCCAGTCCAGACCCGCTCGACGGGGTTGTCGATTTTCTCTACGCAATGCTCGATCGCCAGGATGACTTCGTCGTTGAGTTCGGCGGTCACGGCATCGAGCAATTCGCTCGTCGTCTTGAAGTAGTTGTAGAACGTGCCCCGGGCAACACCTGCCGCCGCCAGGAAATCGTCGATCGACACGCCATCCGGCCCTTTCTGCGCGAACACCTCGACCGCCGCGCTCAGCAGCTTGCGGCGCGTCGCCTCCCGCCGCACGGCGCCCGTGCGCACGCGGTGATCTTCCGGCGCGGCCTCGCTCACCGCGTGCCGCGCCTTCGAATTCTTCGCCGCCAACGCCCCTCCCCGGGTTTCCCCCATTTGCCTGGACTGCTTCGTCACGTTGACAATACAATCCAATTTATACGACTTTGTCATTTTAAAGAATCTCGATCAAGGAGAAGAAATGGAGGCAGGCACACGCGTCGATGTGGCGATCGTCGGTTACGGCCCGACGGGACAACTGCTCGCCCTGATGCTCGGACGTGCGGGGCACAGCGTTACCGTGATCGAACGCTGGCCCGATCTGTACCCGCTGCCGCGCGCGGTCCACTACGACCATGAGATTGCCCGCCTGTTTCAGGCCTCCGGTGTCATAGATGATATCAAGCTCATCGCCGAGATCGCCGACCGCTATCAGTGGCTCAACGCGCGGCACGAGGTCCTCATGGACTTCAACTGGAGCGGCCGCGGCCTGTGCGGCTGGCCCGCTTCCAGCATGTTTTCCCAGCCGCAGCTCGAACGCGTGCTCGATACGCACGTGAGGAAGCTGCCCAACGTCTGCGTGCGCCAGGGCTGGTCGGCCACCGCGCTGCACGAGGACGCCGAAGGCGTGCAGCTTCAGATCGAGGCGGGCCGCATCGAGAACGGCAAATGGACAGCGACCGGCGAAACCGGCGCAGTCCACGCGCGATATGTAATCGGAGCCGATGGCGCGAATTCGGTCGTGCGCGGCGCGGCGGGCATCGAATTCGAGGACCTGGGCTTTGCATTCGACTGGCTCGTGGTGGACGTCCAGCCAACCGAGCCGAGGGAATGGCTGCCCAAAACCTGGCAGCTCTGCGATCCGGCGCGCCCCACCACCATCGTTCCGGGCGGCCCGGGCCGCCGGCGCTGGGAGTTCATGCTGCTGCCCGGCGAAACCGCGGAGCAGATGAATCAGGACTCCGTAGCATGGGACCTGCTCTCGCGCTGGGACGTCACGCCCCGTAACGCTACGCTCGAGCGCCACGCCGTCTACACCTTCCGCGGGCGCTGGGCGCGCCAGTGGCGTGTGGGCAAGGTGCTGCTCGCGGGCGACGCCGCCCATCTGATGCCTCCGTTCGCGGGCCAGGGCATGTGCAGCGGGCTGCGCGACGCGGCCTCGCTCGCCTGGCGCCTGAACGCGATTCTGCGGGGCAACGGCAGCGACCGGCTGCTGGAAAGCTACGGCCCAGAGCGTCTGAATCACGTGCGCGAAATCATCGACTTCTCGATCGGGCTCGGCAAGGTGATCTGCATCACCGATCCCGAGGCCGCCGCCGCACGCGACCGCGAGATGCTCGCCGCGCAGGCCACGCCCGGCTTCCAGCCGCCCGAAGCGCCGCAGCCGCGCCTGGGCGCGGGACTTTACGACCCGCGCGCGCCAGGCGGCGGGTGGCTCACGCCCCAGGGGGTGGTGGAGTTCGAAGGCAAGCGGGGTTTGTTCGACGACGTGTTCGGACATGGCTTTGCGCTGATCGCACGCGACCAGGCCACACTCGATGGCCTGAGCCGCGAGAACCGGCAGGCCTTGAGCGAGCACGGCGCGATCGTCGCGCAGTTCGGCGCGGACGGCTTTACCGATGTCGACGGCGTTTACGGCGAATACTTCGCGCAACACAACGCGCTCGCCGTGCTCGCCCGTCCCGACTTTTACAGCTATGGCGCGGCCCGCACCGTCGAGGATCTCAATCCGCTCGTCGATGCGTGGCGCCACGCAATGGAACCCGCATGCTGAGCGGCCTCGCATTCAATAAGGAGAACGACATGACGCAAAATCGCCGGCGCGACCGCCTCGGCATCCACTCCATCGGCGAGTTCCGCATGACGGTGCCTTCGCTCGACGAGGCAAGCCGCTTCTATACCGCATTCGGACTGGACGTGCAGCCCGACGGCGAAACGGGTCTGCTGATTCGCACGTTCGGCTCGCCTCACGTATGGGGCCGTCTGCGTGAGGGCGCGCGCAAGAAATTCGAATGGCTCACGCTGCACTGTTTCGAAGACGAGCTGGAAGCGTTGCGCACCCAGGCGCTTGCCGCCGGCGCGGAAACGATCGCGCCGCCGCCCGGCGCGGATGCATCGGGCTTCTGGATTCGCAATCCCGATGGCATGCCGCTGCAGATTCGCGCCGGCGTGAAGACGACGCTCGACGAAGCGGCGCATGCGAACCCGCCGCTGCCGGTAGACGGCGTGCGCTGCGCACCGTACCGGCGCAATACGCAGGCGGTGCGGCCCACGCGTCTTTCGCATATCGCGTTCGCCACGTCGAGCGTGCCCGCGCAAATCGACTTCTGCGAGCGCGTGCTGGGCCTGCGCCTCTCGGACCGCTCCGGCGACGGCGTGGCCTTCATTCATGCGCCGCACGGCGGCGATCATCACCTGATCGCGCTTGCCGCAAGCTCCGGCCCCGCGCTGCATCACCTGAGCTGGGACGTGCCGACGGTCGAGGAAGTCGGCCTGGGCTACATGCAGATGAAAGCGGCCGGCTACCAGAACGGCTGGGGCATCGGCCGTCACGTGCTGGGCTCGAACTACTTCTATTACGTGCAGGACCCGTGGGGCAGTTTCTCCGAATACAGCGCGACGATGGATTACATCCCGGCCGCGGCGGACTGGATCGCGCAGGACCACGCGCCGGAGGATTCCATGTACCTGTGGGGCCCGGACCTGCCCGCCATCTTCGTCGAAAACTCGGAACAGGGCGCCTGAGGCGCCGTCATGGCGATCGCCATTCTCACCCTTCCAGGAAAACTGCAATGAAGCTCGTTACATTTCAATGTCGCGGTCGCCAGTCGATCGGCAAGATCGAAGGCGACCAGGTAATCGACCTGCCGGCCAGCGACCGCACGCTGCCCGGCACGATGCTCGAACTGCTCCAGGGCGGTGCGGCCCTGATGCAGCGCGCGAAAGCGATCCGCCTCGCCGACGCCGTGACCTACCCGCTCGCGGACGTGCGCCTCGAAGCGCCTGTGCCGAATCCGTCGAAATTTCTCGCGATCGGCATGAACTATCGCCGTCACGTGGAAGAAGCGAAGGCGGCCGGAATTCAGGTGCCGGACAGCCAGGTCTGGTTCAACAAGCAAGTGTCCTGCGTGAACGGCCCGTTCGATCCCGTGCATATGCCGAAGGTGTCGGACAAGCTCGATTACGAAGCGGAACTCGGGGTCGTGATCGGCCGCCGCTGCCGACATGTTTCGGAGGCCGAAGCAGCTTCGGTCGTTGCGGGCTACGTGGTCTGCAACGATGTTTCCGTGCGCGACTGGCAGATGCGCTCGCCGACGATGATGCTCGGCAAGTCGTTCAATACGCACGGCCCGTTCGGCCCCTGGCTCGTGACCCCCGACGAAATCGCCGACCCGCACGCGCTCAAGATGCGCATGCTGGTGAACGGCGAATGCCGGCAGGAAGTGAGCACCGGCGAGATGATCTACAACATCTGGCAGCAGATCGCCTGCCTTTCGACCGTGATGACGCTCGAACCGGGCGACGTGCTCGCAACGGGTACGCCTTCGGGTGTCGGCGGCGCGCACAAGCCGCCGCGTTTCCTGAATATCGGCGACGTGATGCGCGTCGAGATCGACGGCGTGGGTCACATCGAGAACGTCGTCGTCGCGGAACCCGTCTGAACAAGGAGCAACACTGTGGCACGAAAAGTCATCATTACCTGCGCAATCACGGGCTCGATCCACACGCCCAGCATGTCGCCGTATCTGCCCGCCACGCCGGAGGACATCGCGCGCGAAGCGATCGCCGCCGCGCAGGCCGGCGCGGCGATTCTGCACCTGCATGCGCGCAACGGCGAGGACGGGCGCCCGGCTTTTTCTCCCGAGGCCTACCGGCAATTCCTCCCGAAGATCCACGCGGCAACCGACGCCGTGATCAACATCACCACGGGCGGCGCGGTCAACATGACGCTCGACGAGCGCCTCGCCGGCGCGCTCGACGTGTCGTCGGAAATGGCCTCGTGCAACATGGGCTCGATGAACTTCGCGATCTTTCCTGTGCTCGACAAGCTCAAGACGTTCAAGCACGAATGGGAGCGGCAATTCATCGAGGGCACGCGCCACGCGATTTTCCGCAACACGTTTGCCGATATCGAGGAAGTGTTCACGCGGCTCGGGCAGGTGCACGGCACGCGCTTCGAATTCGAGTGCTACGACGTCGGTCACCTGTACAACCTCAAGCACTTCGTCGATCGCGGGCTCGTGAAAGGCCCGATCTTCCTGCAGTTCATCTTCGGCATTCTCGGCGGAATGGGCGCGGACCCCGAAAATCTCGTCCATATGAAGCGCATTGCCGACAAGCTTTTCGGCGACGGCTACCAGTGGTCGGTGCTGGGCGCGGGCAAGCATCAACTGCCGCTGATTACCCAGGCGGCGCTGATGGGCGGCAACGTGCGCGTGGGTCTTGAGGACTCCCTCACAATCGGCCCGGGTCGGCTCGCCACCTCGAATGCCGAACAGGTCACGCTGATTCGCGACATCCTCACGCGGCTCGGCTTTGAAATTGCCACGCCCGACGAAGCGCGCCAGATGCTTGGCCTCAAGGGCCGGGACAAGGTTCGACTCTAAACGCGCCGAACGAAGGCCCGGGGCCGGGCGTCCCGGGCTGCGCGCCCCGGGCCTTCGCATCCGGCAACGCCAGGCAAGACGGAGAGTTCGATGAACGATACACGGCGCGTAGCCGAAGAACTGCGGGCGCTGGAAGAACGGCGCCGGCTTGCGATGCTCGCGGCGGACACGGCGGCCTTGCGCGATATGCTCGACGAAGGCCTCGTCTATGTGCATTCGACAGGAACGCGCGATAGCCGCGCCAGCTACCTCGGCAAGCTCGACGAGGGGGCTGTGCGCTATGAGGAACTGTCGACCGAGGTCGTCGAAATCGCGGTGCGCGAACGCTTCGCGCTGTTGCGAGGGAGCATGACCGCCCGCGTCAGGACGCCCGAGCGCACGCTTAGCGTGGCAAGTCACTACGAAGTCGTCTGGGTGCGCGCGGCAGACGCGTGGCGCGTGGTCGCGTTCCAGGGATTCCAGCCCGGCACGGCGCACCGCTCGACCTGACGCCCCGCCACGCGGTTCGACCGCGTGGCCCAATGCTCGCATCAATCAATAGTAATACTAAGCAATAACGCATGACGCAATTTCGTCGTCCGCCGTAGACGGACACCGCAACAATTCACGGAGACAAGATGATGGACTCGAAAGACGGGTGGGACACGCGGTACGAATGGCGCGTCGTCGCGCTGCTCGCGATCGGCTTCGGCCTCGTCACGGCCGACCGCTTCCTGATCATGCCGCTCTTCCCGGTGATGATGAAGGACATGGGGCTCGACTACAGCGACCTCGGTTATCTCACGGGCATCCTCTCGGTGGCGTGGGGACTTTCCGCAATGTTCACCGGCCGCCTTTCGGATCGTTACGGGCATCGCAAGGTCGTCATTCCCGCGCTTCTCGCGTTCTCGCTGCTCGTCGGCACGAGCGGACTCGCGGGAGGCGTGGCCAGCCTGCTCATGATCCGCGCCCTCATGGGGTTCGCCGAAGGCGCCTATGTGCCCGCCTCCATCACCGCCACCCTCAACGCATCGCGCCCAAGCCGGCATGGCCTCAATATCGGCCTCCAGCAGGCGGCGGGACCGCTGTTCGGTCTGTGCCTCGCGCCCATTGCCGTCATGCAACTGTTGCGCTGGGTGCCGTGGCACGCGGTCTTCGCGATCATGTCCGTACCGGGATTCGTGCTCGCATTCCTGATGTGGCGAGTGCTGCGCAACGCCGCTCCGCAAACCCGTGCCCCACAACCGCAGCCGGTTTCCACCCGCGCGAGCGAGGCGTCGTGGCGGGAGGTCCTTGGCTACCGTAACGTGCGCCTCGGCATGCTCGCCATGCTCTGCTGGATGATGGCCATCACCGTGATCGGCGCCTTCCTGCCGAACTATCTTTCGGACTACCTGCATCTCGATCTTCCCCAGATCGGCTACGTGCTCTCGGCGATCGGCGCGGGCGGCGCGCTGGGAACCGCCGTGATGCCGGCGCTCTCCGACCGGTTCGGCCGCAGGCCCGTAATGATCGTGTCCGTGCTCGGCGCGCTGGCCGCTTTCGTGGTGTTCGCCCGCTCGGGCGCCGACGTGACGCTCCTGTACGGCTTGATGTTCGCGGCGGTGTTCTGCCTCATGAGCCTGACCACGCTCACCGTGGGGCCGGCCAGCACCGAGTCCGTGCCGCCGCATCTCGCGACCGCCGCATCGGGTTCGGTAATCGGCATCGGCGAAATTTTCGGAGGCGGCGTTGCCCCAGCAATCGGCGGCCATTTTGCCATGCACTTCGGCATTCAATGCGTCCCGTACCTGGCGATCGGGGCCATGGGCGCGGGTCTGCTGATCGTGCTCGCGCTCAGGGAAACAGCGCCGGCGCGCATCGAGTCCGTTGCGACGACGAACGTCGTCTGAGCCGCCGCGACCACTACATAAATAACTTTTGCAGTCCTGATCGAAATAAAAAAGGAAAGGAGACTTACGGAATGTCAAGGAAGAAGCTTTCTATCGGAGCTTGCGCGGCAGCGGCCATGCTGTGCCAGGTGGGCGCTGCTTATGCGCAGAGCAGCGTGACGCTCTACGGTATCGTCGACGCGGGGCTGATGTATCTCAGCCGCTCCACGCCGGGTTTCAACGGCACGGCGACCAGCACCAAAAGCCAGGTTTCGCTCACCAATGGCGGCTACCTGCCTTCGCTGTGGGGCATCAAGGGCGAGGAGGACCTTGGCGGCGGCATGAAAGCCGTCTTCAACCTGGAAAGCGGCTTCAGCGTGGGCAACGGCGGCCATGACAGCCCGGCCAACAACAGCCTGTTCAACCGCCTCGCCTATGTCGGCCTGAAAGGCGGCTTCGGCACGCTTTCGGCGGGCCTGCAGTATTCGCCGTTCTTCAATGCGATGTACGACCTCGACCCGCGAGGCGTGGCCCAGTTCGGCAGCGTGCTGACGCCGCTGCTCGACAACAGCCTCGTCGCGGCCATCATCATGCCCAATGCGGTGTCGTACACCACGCCCAACCTCGGCGGCTTCGAAGCGAGCGGCCTGTTCGGCCTGGGCGGCGTGGCCGGCTCGTTCCAGAACGGCCGCTCGTACTCGCTCAGCGCGCGCTATACGAACGGCACCGTGCTGCTGACAACCGCGTATCTCAGCGTCAACAACGCGCTGAACCCCACCCTCCCGCCCGATATATTTCCACTGCTCCTCGCCAACGTTCGCGCGTGGACGGCAGGCGGCAGCTACAAGTTCGGCAGCCTGACGGTGAAGGCTTCATTCACGAACTTCCGGGCCAACGAAGGCGGCCAGCCGACAACCGTCAGTAGTACGAACACAAATGTCAACCTGTACAGCGCGGGCGCCGACTACTTCGTTCTGCCGCAACTCGACGTGAACCTCGGCATGTACTACCAGGATGACCGGGTGAATTCGGGGGTTCACTCGCTGACGGCGGCGCTCGGAGCGCAGTATTTGCTCTCGCGGCGCACGGCGCTGTACGCGCAGGTGGGACTCGTCCACAACACCTGTTCGGCCAATGGAACGTGCCTCGGTTCCGGCCTCACCGTGGAGAGTCTTGGCAGCGGCGTGGGCGCCATGAAGCCGATCGGCAACGCGGGCCTGCCGGCGGGTACGACCTTCGGCGCCAACGTGGGCATGCGCGTGATGTTCTAAATCTATTAAGGAGCAGGATCCACGCTCGCCGCACGCCCCAGCGATGGCCAGGCTCGCGCTCGACGTGCCGGTTACGGCGATTGCTGCCGAATCCGGCTCTCGGAGCGCGAGCGCGTTCATTTCGATGTTCAAACGAACGCCCGGGGACACACCGCGCGCGGCCTAAGACCGCTCGGGCGACTTCTCCTCCCCGGAATTGCCCCCGGCAATTTCTGCCTCCGCCTGATGCCAATATTCGTCGGTATGGTCGTCGGGCGCCCCCGCTTTTTCCCACAACTCGTATGCGCGCTGGCGGATGCGCTGTTCGCGGTCGTTTTCGGCGGACGCCGGCTCCACCCTCGTCGTGCCGCCGATTGCCGGGGGATCGCTCGCCGGAAAGGTGTCCTCGACCGCGTCGTCTATTCTGGTTTCCGACTTTTGCGTTGCGCTTTTTTGTTCCTTCGCCTTCGTCGCCATATGAGCCTCCGTTGCAGTGGTCCGTTGCAGCGCAAGCGCCGTTCCACAGCGAATGCGAGGTCACGGGAATGGCCGTTGCGGCAACGCAGCAGAACGATGCCCCAACGGGGAGCGCCTCGCATCCGCATCGCAGCGCCAGTCAGCCAGCACGAACCGCACAGGAGCCGACCATGACCGAAAGCACCATCGCCTTGCCCTACTCCGCCTCTGCCAAAGACCCGTTGCAGACGTTCCGGCTCCCCGCCGAAACGAGCGACCTCATGCAGATTTATCTGGGGGCGGCACAGCGCATAACCGAACTCAATAGCCGCGCAATCGACGCGACCCTCGACGAGCAACGCGCGGTGGCCCTGGAAACGGCCGGCGAGCGATCCCCGTTCGACGCCTGGCGCCTTCAGGCGAGCTTCGCCCTCGCAGGCACGGCGAAAGCTGCCGCATACTGGGGGCATGTCAACGAGATCCTGGTCGACGCGCTGATCGCGACTGTGAGGGAGGCCGAGGGCTGCCTGAACAGAAGCGTCACGGCGCTCGGCGACACAGCGAACAAGACCGGCTCGATCATCTTGACGGACGACACGCAGACCAATCGCGACGATCAACCCTTGCCAGACACGTGGACAACGCCTCCGACCTGATCATTGCCCTTCCCGAGGGACTGTACTGCCCGGCGGGCGCGTTTTACATCGATCCGTGGCGGCCGGTCGAGCGGGCAATCATTACGCATGCGCACTCCGACCATGCACGCATGGGCCACGGCCACTACCTGACGGCGCAGGCGGGACTCGGCGTGCTGCTGGCCCGATTGCCCGGCATCGCGGCGCAGGGTTTGCCGTATGGCGAACGGATCGATATCAACGGCGTGCGCGTGTCGCTGCATCCGGCGGGGCACGTGCTCGGTTCGGCGCAGGTGCGGGTCGAGCACGCGGGGCGCGTATGGGTGGCTTCCGGCGATTACAAGATCGAACCCGACCCGACCTGCGCGCCGTTCGAACCCGTGCGTTGCCAGACGTTCATCACGGAATCGACTTTCGGCCTGCCTGTCTACCGTTGGGAGCCCTCGCAGGCCATATTCGACAGCATCAATGCGTGGTGGCGGCACAACGCGGCCGCGGGGCTCGCCTCGGTGCTGTTCTGCTATTCCCTCGGCAAGGCGCAGCGCGTCCTCGCGGGCGTGGACCGGGGCATCGGCCCGATCTTCTGCCACGGCGCGGTGGAGGCAGTGAATCGCCTCTATCGCGACGCCGTCGTCGACTTGCCCGCTACGCGGCCCACTGGCGAAATCCCCGCGCACGAGAAGACCGCGTTCAGGAACGCGCTCATCGTCGCGCCGCCGTCCGCGCAAGGCAGTGCGTGGATGCGGCGCTTCGGCGAGTATCGCGACGCATTGGCGTCGGGCTGGATGCGCTTGCGCGGCGCGAGACGCAGGCGCGGCGTCGATCGCGGATTCGTCTTGTCGGATCATGCGGACTGGCCGGGCCTCCAGCAAGCCATCGAAGCAACGGGCGCGCAACGCGTGATCGTCACGCATGGTCAGATCGAGCCGATGGTGCGATGGCTCCGCGAACAGGGCTACGATGCCGGCACCTTCGCGACCGAATATGGCGGCGACGCGATCGAGGCGGACACCGAAGCGCCCTCCGCGGAGAATGCGCAGAAATGAAACGATTCGCGGCCCTCTACGCAGCGCTGGACGCGACGACGTCCATCAACGACAAGCTCGACGCCCTGGTGGCCTATTTCCGCGCCGCGGAACCCGAAGACGCGGCGTGGGCCTCGTACTTCCTCGCGGGCGGCAAGCCTCGCCAGTCGGTGCCTACCCGCGTGCTGATCGAATGCGCGCGCGATCGGGCCGGCCTGCCGCAATGGCTGTTCGACGAATCGTACGAGGCAGTCGGGGATCTTGCGGAGACGATCGCCCACGTGCTGCCGCCCGCTTTGCGCGAGTCGGAACTCGGTCTGGCGCAATGGGTCGAGCAGCGCCTGTTGACGTTGCGGGGCAGCGAGCCCGACGCCGTGCGCGAGCGGCTGGTCGCTTACTGGGACGAACTGAACTGGAGCGAGCGGTTTTTGCTCACCAAGCTCATCGGCGGCGGATTTCGCGTAGGCGTGTCGCGGCAGCTCGTCGTGCGCGCGCTCGCGCAGGTAGCGGGCATCGACCACAAACGCATCGCGCAGCGCATCGTCGGCTGGACGCATTCGAGCAAATCGCCGGACGCCGCCGGCTATCTTCGGCTGATCGCCCCGCCAGCCGACGCAGACCAGCCCGACGACGCAGAGAGGCCGCACGCAAGCGACGTTGGCCTGCCCTATCCGTTCTTTCTCGCGCATCCGTTGCAGGCCGACCCCGCGACGCTCGGCCCGGTCGCGGACTGGATCGTCGAATGGAAGTGGGACGGCATTCGCGCGCAATTCGTCAAACGCGCGGGACGCGTCTGGATCTGGTCGCGCGGCGAAGACCTCGTGACCGAGCGTTTTCCGGAACTGGCGGCGATGGGCGCTGCCTTGCCGGACGGACTCGTCATCGACGGGGAAATTCTCGCCTGGGAACCTGGCGCCAGCGCGCCGCTGCCGTTCGCGCGTCTGCAGCCGCGCATCACGCGCAAGTCGCTCACGAAAAAAGTGCTCAGCGAGTCGCCGGCTGCCATGGTCGCCTACGACCTGCTCGAAGCCGAAGGCCGCGATCTGCGCACGGAACCGCTCGCGATACGGCGTGCGCGGCTCGATGCGCTCGTTCAGCCGTTATCGCAGACGGCCGGGGCGGAATTGCTGCGCGTGTCGCCGGTGGTCGTCGCCGAAGACTGGAACGCGATCGCGCAATTGCGCGAGGAAAGCCGCGCGCGCGGCGTGGAAGGGTTGATGCTGAAACAGCGCGCGTCGATGTACGGCGTCGGACGCACCAAGGCATCGGGCACGTGGTGGAAATGGAAGATCGACCCCTATTCGATCGACGCCGTGCTGCTCTACGCCCAACGCGGTCACGGCCGGCGGGCAAGTCTCTTCACGGATTACACGTTTGCGGTCTGGGACGAAGCAGACGGCGCGCGTACCCTCGTGCCGTTCGCCAAGGCCTATTCGGGACTCACCGACGAAGAAATCCGCAAAGTCGACGCAATCGTGCGCAAAACGACGATCGAGAAGTTCGGACCCGTGCACAGCGTCACGCCGACGCTGGTATTCGAAATCGGCTTCGAGGGAATTCAGGCGAGCCCGCGGCACAAGTCGGGCATCGCGGTGCGCTTTCCCCGAATGCTCAGATGGCGCACCGACAAGTCAGTCGAGGACGCGGATACGCTCGGCATGCTCAAAGGCTTCCTGAACGGCACCACGCACGGGTGACGACACACCCGGTCTCCGAATTCGTTCGTTTACTCGACCGTATCGTCGACATCCGTGAGTCGAATCATATGCGGGTGGACCGTTTCGTCGTCCTGGGAGCGCTGTTCAGGTGGGTGAATGAGCGCATCCAGCCGCGCACGCGTCGCGAGAAATTCCGGCGAATTGAACTGTGCGTAGCTGCGCGGCCTCGGCACCGGCACCTCGATCAACTCCTGCACCGCGCCGGGATGCGCCTTTAGCACGAGGATACGATCGGCGAGATAGATCGCCTCGTCGAGATCGTGCGTGATGAAGAAGATCGTGACGTCGACGTTGCGCCAGATGTCGAGCAGATGCGCCTGCATCTTCGCCCGGGTTTGCGCATCGAGCGCGCCGAAGGGCTCGTCCATCAACAAGATGCCGGGCCGGTTTGCGAGCGCGCGCGCAATCGCCACGCGCTGCTTCATGCCGCCCGAAAGCTGGTGCGGATACGCATCGGCGAATTTTTCGAGACCCACGAGGTCAAGCCATTGCAACGCCTCGCGCTCAGCCTGCGCGTTGCCCTGGCCATTCATTCGGAGTCCGAACATCACGTTCTTCTTGACCGTAAGCCATGGAAAAAGCGTATAGCCCTGGAACACCATGCCGCGGTCGGCGCCGGGGCCTGTCACCGTCTTGCCGTTCACGCGCACCTCGCCCGAGGTTTGCGCTTCGAGGCCTGCCAGAATACGGATCAACGTGGACTTGCCGCAGCCCGAAGGCCCGATCACGCAGACGAACTCGCGCCGGTGCGTGGTGAAGCTCACGTCGGCAAGCGCCGTGTGGGCGCCTTGCGGCGTGACGAAGCGCTTCGTGAGATTGCGCACTTCGAGAATCGGCTCGCGCGCTTTCAGGCGCTCGAAGCGCGCACGTACCGCATCGGACTGGAGGAGATAGTCGGGAACGGCTTGCGGATTGAACATGATGCGATCCTTTAGGTGCGGTGTACTACGGCGCGATACGAGCGCATGATGCCGGGCGGCGAACGCCTCAGGCTTTGAGCGTGCGGTCCCATGGAAACAACTTGCGCCCGAGGTATGCGAGCACGAGATCGGTGCCGAGGCCGATGATGCCGATCATCATGATCGCCGCGTAGACGTTGTCGAAATGCTGGTAGCGCGCCTGCTGCGTGATGTACCAGGTAATGCCCGAACTCGTGCCCACCAGTTCCGCGACGATCAGGTAGGTCCACGCCCAGCCCAGCAGGATGCGCTGGTCGCGGTAGAGGTCGGGCAGGATGCCGGGCACGACCACATGCGTGAGCAGCCTCATGCGGCTGGTGCCGAGCGTCATCGCCGCTTCGAGCAGGCCGTATTCGAGCTTGCGCGTGGTGTTGGCGATGATGAGCACCTGCTGGAACAGCGTGCCGATCACAATGATGGCGATCTTGGGCGCATCGTATATGCCGAGCACGGCCACCATCAGCGCGCCGAACGCCGGCGCGGGCAAATAGCGAAAGAACTCGAAGAACGGCTCCTGCAGCCGCGCAAGCACGCTATACGTGCCGCACACGATGCCAAGCGGCACACCTATGATCGACGAGACCACGAAGCCCCAGAAAATGATCTGCACGCTGTGCCAGAGGCTCTGATGCAGCCAGACGCCGTCCTGCGCGGCGGGCGGCGTCGTGAACGCGGTGTAGAACGCGCGCAGCACCTCGTGCGGCGCGGGCAGATACACCGGGTTCGCGGGCACGCCCGCCGGCAAGGCGGCGCGGGTCTCGCGCGCATGGTCGAACTCGTCGGCAAACACGGCCTTGTCGATCCGCATGCCGGGCTGGAAGTAGTCCACGCTGCCCGGCTGCACGATCAGCACCTGCGGATGCCAGACGAACGGCACGTAACTCACCACGCACCACACGAGCACCGGCAACAGAAACGAGCCGATACCCAGCATCCACTTGCCGCGTGGCGAAAGCTCGCGACGTACGGCCAACCATCCGGTCTGGCTGATTCCGGCCATGTTGTACTCCTGCTTGATGACGACAGTCGACGAAATGCGGCCTTATTTCAGCGTGCTGGTGAGCGACGGGTCCAGATAGGCGCTCACGTCCTGCGAGGTCTTGTAGACCTGGTACTTCACGTTGAACGCGTCGGCGGCGCGGCTCGAACCGTACAGCGAGCGAAAGCCGTCGGCCTTCACGTAGGCCTGCTGCGCCTCGGGCAGCGTGAGCAGCTTCGTGCCCTTGAGGAGCGGCAGATACTGCGCCGGCGTGAGGCCCACGCGCGCGGCCATGATCTTCACGGCGTCGGGCTGCGTGGCCGGGTCGTCGATGTACTTCACCACGCGATACCAGACCTGCGCGAGCTTTTCGTAGTCCGCCTTGTGCGCGGCGAGGCTCACAGGATTCACCGCGAGCACGTCATAGATGAGGCCCGGCTCGTCGGCGGAAGTGAACACGGGGCGCGCGCCGGGCACTGCGCGCTGCGCCTCACCCGCGTTTGGCTGCCATGCGGCGATAGCCGAGACATCGGAAGACGCCAGCACCTGCGGCGTTTCGTTGGTCTTCGCGTTCACGAGCGTGACGTCGGTCTCCTTCATGCCCGCGCGCTGGAGCGCGTCGAGCAGCAGCAGGTGATCGACCACGCCGAACTCCACGCCGATCTTCTTGCCTTTGAGATCCTGAATCTTGCGCGCGGGCGGTTTGGCGATGACCATGTCGTTGCCGTTCGAATAGTCGGTGATGAGCGCCATCACGTTCTTCGCGCCATTCGCGCCCATCGTGAGCGCGTCGCCGTTGGTGACGAGCACGGCGTCCAGCTTGTTCGCAGCGTAGGCGTCCATCGAGGCCGTGTAGTCGAACCAGTCGAACTTCACGTCGAGGCCCGCTTCCTTGAACCATCCCTTGTCGATCGCAACCTGCCACGCCACCCAGCCCGGCCAGTCGCTATAGCCGATACGCAGCGGTGCGGCGTTCGCGGCGTGCGCGCCGGCTGCGAAGAGGCCGGTGGCGAGCGCGAGCGCGCGGGCGGCGCGAAGCGCCCAGCCGGGCAGCGATGCGGAGGGTTTGGCGCGGTGTGCCTCGTCTGCCTCGATTGCGAACGGAACGGACGTCGTCTTCATGGCGAATCTCCAGGAGTAAAGGTGCAACGGTTTTCGTGACGTAATGAGCGGCGATTTCATGCTTCTGTGCTCTCGGCTTTCCCTTGCGAACCCGCCTGGGCCAGCGCCGCGCGATACGCGCGCCAGCCGCCGTAAGCGCTGATGTCGCGCGCGTTCGCGAGCGCGGCGCTCTCGCATAGAAAGCCGGGCACCGTTTGCCCGCTGGCGAGTTCGAGCGTGCCGATGCCAAGCGGCGCCGGAATGGCCGCGACGAACGAACCGAACGCAGCCATCGGCATCTCCCAGACTTCGACTTCGATCGCCGCGCCGCCCTCGTTGACTCGCGCGAGGCCGGGCTTGGCCAGCGCTTGCGCGTGCGTCTGCGCAAGCGCGTAAAGGCGATACGCGCTCGCGGTCGTCGTGGTTTCGATGAGGCGCGCACCGCGCGTCGTCAATTGCGCGTTGAGCGGCTCGCCGCTCAGATGCGCGCCCACGACGGCGACGCGCACGGCGCTTTCGGCGCTTTCGGCGCTTTCGGCGCTTTCGTCGCTTTCGGCGCTTTCCGGCGCGCCCGCCGTTGCGTCGAGCCCGCGTTCGCCGAGCCAGGCACTGGCGAGCGCCAGCAGGAACGCATCGTCGTTTGCGCGCGCAACGAACGTGATGCCGAACGGCTTGCCCGCGTGCGGGAGCGCCGCGCATTCGCCGGCGGGCACGGCAATCGCGCTGAGGTCGAGCAGATTCACGAAGTTCGTGTAGTAACCGAAGCGCGCGTTGACGCCGAGAGGATCCGCTTCGAGTTCGGCCACCGTGGACGTGGTCGGCGAAGTCGGCGTGACGAGCGCGTCGATGTGCGGCCACACGCGCTCGCTTTCCATGCGCAACGCGGCGAGACGGTCGAACGCGGCGAAGGTGTCGGCTGCGCTCCAGCGCGCCGCGCCGCCGATGATCTCGCGCGTGACGGCATGCAGCGCCTCAGGCTGCGCTTCGAAGAACGGGCGGATCGCAGCGAGACGCTCGGCCACGAACGGGCCTTCGTAGAGCAGCCGCGCCGTGGCGAGGAACGGCTCGAAATCGATCTCCACAAGCTGCGCACCGGCCGCGCGCAGCTTCGCCAGCGCTGCGTCGAACGCGGCCGCGTACGAGTCGTCGCCGTAGAAGTTCAGTTGCGCCGCGCGCGGCACGCCAAAGCGCATGCCCGCAAGCGTTGCGCATTCACGGCCGCCCGGCTGCCAGGCGCGCGCGTACGGATCGCCTGCGGTCACGCCGCGCGCGCATTCGAACACGCGCCGCGCGTCGTTTGCCGAATGCGCGAAGATCGAGACGCAATCGAGCGAACGGCAAGCCGGCACGACGCCAAGCGTGCTCAGCACACCTTTAGTCGGCTTAAGTCCGACGAGTCCGTGAAACGCCGCCGGCACACGCCCCGAACCCGCGGTGTCCGTGCCCAGCGAGAACGCGGCGAGACCGAGCGCCACGGCCACCGCCGAACCCGAACTGGAACCGCCCGAGGCATATTCCGGATCGAGCGCGTTGCGGCACGCGCCATAGGGCGAGCGCTGCCCCGAGAGCCCCGTGGCGAACTGGTCGAGGTTGGTTTTGCCCACGGGAATCCCGCCCGCCGCGATCAACCGCTCGACCACAGGCGCGCTGCGCGCCGGCGTGTACGCGTAAGCAGGACAGCCGGCCGTGGTCGGCACGCCCGCGAGATCGATGTTGTCCTTGATCGCGAACGGTACGCCGTAGAGCGGCAGCGTCGCGGGGTCGCGTTGCGACAGCGCATCGGCGTAACGCATCATCTCGTCGCGCGTGAGCGCATGGATCCACACGCGATGCGGATCGTCGCCGGCGGTACGCGCGGCAATATGCTCGACGAGTTGCGCCGGCGTGAGGCTGCCTTCCAGATAGCGCGCACGCAGCGCCTCGATCGTCATGGGCAGGTCGTCGTTGCGCGGATTCATTGGCATGCGGCCTCCTCGCCGCTCACGGCGGCGGCTTGTGCGGTCTCACCCGATGCTTCGGATACCAAACGAATCACCATCAGGCGCTGGCCCGCGGTGACGGCGTCGCCAGGCGCGCAATCGAGTATTTCGATCACACCGCTTGCGCTGGCGCTCACGGTTACTTCCATCTTCATCGATTCGAGAATCGCAAGATCCTGGCCCTCCTCGACGCGCTCGCCCGCTTCGACCAGCACCTTCCACACGCTGCCCGAAACGTCCGCGCCAATCGCACGGCAGTCCTCGGCGAGGGCTTCAGCCTCGCGCGCGGCGCTTGCCGCTTCGTCCGCCGCGCCTTCAGCCACGTATTCGGCCTGGCCCGCCTCGCGCCAACGTTCCCGCTCGGCTTCGAAAGAGGCTTGCTGGGTGTGCTTGAACGCGGCGATCGACGCGGCTTCGTCGTGCAGGAAGCGCTCGTATTCGCCGAGGTCGAACACGGACTCCTCGATACGAACGCTGCGGCGCCCCGCGAGAAATTCGCTGCGCCACTCCGCGAGTTCGGCCTCGCTCACCTCGAAGAAGCGGATTTCGTCGAAGAAGCGCAGCAGCCACGGCTTGCCCGGCGCGAACTCCTTCGTCGTGCGATAGCGGTTCCACATCTGCACGGTGCGGCCCACGAACTGATAGCCGCCGGGGCCTTCCATGCCGTACACGCACATGTAAGCGCCGCCGATGCCCACGGCGTTCTCGGGCGTCCACGTGCGCGCCGGGTTGTACTTGGTGGTGACGAGCCGGTGGCGCGGATCGACAGGCGTGGCCACGGGTGCGCCGAGATAGACGTCGCCGAGGCCGAGCACGAGATAGCGCGCGTCGAATACGATGCGCTTCACGTCGTCGATGCTCGCAAGACCGTTGATGCGGCGGATGAATTCGATATTGCTCGGGCACCACGGCGCGTCGGGGCGTACCGACTGCATGTAGCGCTCGATGGCCACACGGGTGGACGGATCGTCCCACGAAAGCGGTAAATGCACGATGCGATTCGGCACGCGTATCGCATCGACGGCTGGCAGCATTGCTTCGGCTTCCTTAAGATGCGCAACGAGCGCGTCGAGCGTGAGCACCGCGGGATCGAAATGCACCTGCAGCGAGCGGATGCCCGGCGTGAGATCGATGATGCCGGGCAGACGGTGCGCTTCGAGCCAGCTCATCAGCGCGTGCACACGCAAGCGCAGCTTCAGGTCGAGCACCGCCGGTCCGTATTCGATCAGCAGGTTGCGGTCGCCCGAGCGGCGGTAGACCACGCCTGCGCCTTCGCTCGTCTGTTCGTCGCGATAGAGCACGCATTCGTGCCCGCTCGCGTTCGCGAGCGCGCCCGCAGCGGGCACGAACCGTACCGTATCGCCTGGACGCAGTTGGCCGAGTTTCCACAACTCCTCGCCGATCACCGTGACCGGACACACAAAACCACCCAGACTCGGACCGTCCGGGCCGAGAATCACGGGCATGTCGCCCGTGAAGTCCACGGCCCCGATCGCATAGGCGTTGTCGTGAATATTCGACGGATGCAGGCCTGCCTCGCCGCCGTCCGCGCGCGCCCAGCGCGGCTTCGGGCCAATCAGGCGCACCCCCGTGCGGCTGGAGTTGTAGTGCACGGTCCAGCGCACGTCGTAGAGCATCGCAATGTCTTCGGCCGTGAGAAAGTCGGGCGCGCCGTGCGGGCCGTCGAGCACCGCCAGCTCCCAGTCGTGCGTGAGCACCGGCAGGCGCTCCACCGCGAGTCTCGCGCCCGCCTCGCACGCCGCGCTTTTGCCCGCTCCCGGAGCGAGATGCAGCACGTCGCCCTTGCGCAGTGCGCGGCCCGCATGGCCGCCGAATTGGCCGAGCGTGAAAGTCGCCTTGCTGCCGAGATAATCGGGCACCTGCAGGCCGCCCTTCACCGCGAGGCACGCGCGCATGCCCGCATCCGTCACGCCGCCGAGTTTGAGCACCATGCCCGCGCTCGCGCGCACCACCTGCCAATACGGCACCGGCTCGCGGTCGAGCGTCGCGGCGAGCGGCGCGCCGCCCAGCACGAACAGCGTTTCCGTGTTGAAGCGCAGCGTCGCGCCCATCATCGTGAATTCGAGCCCGGCCGCATCACTTGCGTTGCCGAGCAGTTCGTTGGCGAGATTGAACGAGCGGTCGTCCATCGGGCCCGAGGGCGGCACGCCCACGTCCCAGTAGCCGAGGCGGCCCGGCGTTTGCTGGACGGTGGTCTGCACGCCGCCGTCCAGGACGTCGATCGTGTGCGGCGCGAACAGGAAGCGACCGAGAAAACCCGTGGTCTGCTCACCAGCGGCGAACGTTGCGGAGCCAACGATCGCGCGCAGGTAGTCGAGATTCGTTTCGATGCCGTAGAGTTGCGCGCGGGAAAGCGCGTCGCCCAGTTTCGCGAGCGCGGCATCGCGCGTCGCGCCCGTGGCGATGATCTTCGCGAGCAGCGGATCGTAGAACGCACTGACCTCGGTGCCCGCTTCGATCCATGAGTCCACGCGGACATCGGCCGGAAACGCCACGTGCGTGAGGAGGCCCGAACTCGGCTGGAACTGGCGGTTTGGATCTTCGGCGTAGACGCGCACCTGAATGCTCGCCGCGCGAGGCGCAAGCGTATTGGCCGGTGCAAGCGTATCGAGCGGCGCCAGCGTGCCTTCGGCCTGGCGGATCATCCATTCCACGAGATCGACGCCGTAGACCTCTTCCGTCACGCCGTGCTCCACCTGGAGCCGCGTGTTCACTTCGAGGAAGTAGAACGCGCGCGTTTGCGTGTCGAACACGAATTCCACCGTGCCCGCGCTCGCATAGCTCACTGCTTTCGCAAGGCGCACGGCGGTGGCGTGCAACGCGCGGCGTTCTTCGTCGGTCAGGCCCGGCGCGGGCGTTTCCTCGATCACCTTCTGGTTGCGCCGCTGCACCGAACAGTCGCGCTCGCCGAGCGAAATCACGTTGCCCCGGCCGTCGCCGAACACCTGCACTTCGATATGGCGCGCGTGCTCGACGAACTTTTCCAGGTACACGCCCGCATTCGCGAAGTTGCTTTCGCCAAGGCGCACCACCGTTGCAAACGCGGCTTCGAGTTGCGCGGCGTCCTGGCACAGCGACATGCCGATGCCACCTCCGCCCGCCGTGCTCTTGAGCATCACCGGATAACCGAGCGCAGTCGCCGCTTCGAGCGCCGCCGCCACGTCGGGCAACAGGCCCGTGCCGGGCAGCAGCGCGACTTCGTTGGCGCGTGCGATTTCACGAGCCGTGTGCTTGAGCCCAAAAGCCGTCATCTGTTCGGCGCGAGGCCCGATGAAGGCGATGCCGGCGCACTCGCAGGCACCAGCGAACGCGGCGTTCTCCGAGAGAAAACCGTAACCCGGATGCACGGCCTGCGCACCCGTGCTCCGCACGGCCGCGAGTATGGCGTCGGCATTCAGATAGCTCTGCGCGACGGGCGCCGGCCCGATGCATACGGCTTCGTCCGCGAGCGTCACATGCATGGCGTGGCGGTCCGCTTCCGAATAGACGGCCACCGATGCGATGCCAAGGCGCTTGAGCGTACGGATGACGCGGCACGCAATCTCGCCGCGGTTGGCAATGAGTACCTTGTTGAACGCCATCGTCACGCTCCCCAGACAAGCAGGCGCACGGGCGTCGGGTTATAGCCGTTGCACGGATTGTTCAGTTGCGGGCAGTTCGAGATCAGCACCGTCACGTCCTGTTCCGCGCGCACTTCCACGTATTTCCCGGGCGCTGAGATGCCGTCTTCGAACGTCAGCTTGCCGGATGGCGTAACGGGCACATTCATAAAGAAGTTGATGTTGCTGACGATGTCGCGCTTGCCCAGCAGCGCGCCCGCGCCGCAGCCGCACTGGGCGAGCGCATTGAGGTAGCTGTCGCGGCAGTTGTGCATGTAGCGCCTTTCGAGCGCGTAGCGCACCGTGTTGCTCTCGGCCGCGCAGGCGCCGCCGAGCGTGTCGTGACGGCCGCAGGTATCGGCCACGATGGTGAGCAACGGCGCGCCGCGGTTCGACATCAACACGCTGCCTGCGCTCAGGTAGAGGTTGCGCTGAGCGCGGATGGTGTCCTGCGCGCTATACCGCTCGGTGGGATCGGCGCTGCTGTAGAACAGCGTGTCCACGGCCTGATTGCCTTCGAGGTCGACGATGCGCAGCGTCTCGCCGCGCTTCATGTCGTGCAGCCACGGCTCGCCCGCGGGCAACGTGAAATCGGTATGGGCATTGCGCTCGTCGAGCGCGCTTTCGATGATCGGCATGATGGCTCCCCTTGCGCTCAGGCGAACAAACGGTCGGTGTTGATGAAGCCGCGCTCGTTCTCGGCGCACGCCGTGCGGCAAAGGTCGTCGGCGCAAGCGGCGGCATCGGCCGCATAGGCGCGCCAGGCAACGAGCTTCACCGGCTTCGGCGCGTACTCGCCGTGCGGATCGAGCGGATGCGGCGCCGTGGAGAACGCCGCGAGCGTGTTCATCTCGAAGCGCAGGTCGAACGCTGCTCCCGCGCGCGAATGGCGCGGCACAAATTCGAGCGCGCCGTCGTCGCCCACCGCCACCTTGCTGAAGAAGTTCACGTTGGCCACGAGATCGCGCGCGCCGAGCCCGTGCTTCGCGAGTTCGAGCACGAGGCTGTCGCGGCCATTACGGATCATTTCGTTGCGGTGGGCCTGATAGCGCTTCTCACCGTATTTGCGCGCAAAGAGCGCTGCGTCGCCCACGCCGCCGAGCGGATCGTGCCAGCCGAGCGTGTCCGCCGTGATCGAGGCGATCACGCGGCCCATGTCGGTGTAGAGCGCGTGGCCGCGCGTGAGATGGGCCGTGTGCTGAGCCTTGAGCGTGTCGGCCATGTTGTAGCGTTCGAGGGGTTCTTCCTGGCGATGAAATACGGCGGCGAGGTTCGCGCCGCCTTCGAGGTCGATGACACGCAGCGCGAGGCCGCGGCGGAGGATGCCCGACCAGTGCGTGCCCGCAGGAATCACGGTTTCCCAAAGCACGTCGACATGCGGAAGGTCAGGCTGCGCGGTAGCTGAAGAGAAGCTGGACGGCATGGAGGCTCCTGGTTGCGTAGGGATGGCACGTGAGAGGGCGACCGAACGACATCGCGACCTCCCGGGCTTTTATCCCTCCGTGGAGCCTCGTCGCCGCCTTGCTGGCAAGGTGGGAGACAAGACCGGATTGCTCTCGGACCAGGCATCGAACGCACGGCATGGACATAGCCGTTGCGCCGACCGGAACCCTAGCGATCCTAAGATGATGCAAATTGCTTCGCACCTCTCGGTACAAGGCTAAGCGAGAGTCGTGCCAGCCACGCGTAACGGAGGTTTCGGAGCAAAGGAAAGCGTGCGGCCGCCCGCGCGGCTGCGATTAACCGGAGCCTCGAGTACGAGGGGTGCCGTTGCAACCGAGGCGCGCTCTCGCCCGGTCGTGGGGCGCTCACTGCCCCAAAGCAATGCGGCGGCACTATGTGCGTGCGGAAGCGTGCGGAAAAGGCGCCGAATACAGGCAGACACGGCGCATATGTGGATGGCATGGCTGTTGCAAGAAGGCTTTCTCCTTTTCCCGGAGCAGCCCGTCATGTTCTCCATCAGCCGAGTTCGCAGCGCCCTCTACGAACTGCTCTGCGCACGATTCATCGAGATGCAACGGCACCGACGCGTGTCGGGTCCTCGCTAAGATCCAGGATCGGCTTGCGCTGGATTGCGGGAAGTTGTGGATGATTCGTGCGGCATTCGAGAAAGCCAATGCGGCTTCGATCTTGCGCACTAGAGGGGATGAATGGTGGGCCGGGTCGGGTTCGAACCGACGACGTCCTTTCGGAGGCGGATTATGAGTCCGCTGCCTGCAACCAACACGGCGTCCGGCCCACGAAGCTACGAAGCGTAGCGAGAACAGAAGAACAGCAGCAATAAAGCGTCAACAGCGCGTCAACAAAAAAGCCCGGTCTACCCAAAGGCCGGGCTTTTCGACGACAGGCCGATATACTACACGAAAGCAGGCCGGCCTGGCCATCTTGCACGTGACTTCCGTGCATTAAAACTAACCAGGCTCAATTCCCTTCAAGGAAAGACTTGAGCTTGTCCGAACGGCTCGGGTGGCGCAGCTTGCGCAGCGCCTTCGCTTCGATCTGGCGAATGCGCTCGCGCGTCACGTCGAACTGCTTGCCCACTTCTTCGAGCGTGTGATCGGTGCTCATCTCGATACCGAAACGCATGCGCAGCACCTTCGCCTCGCGCGGCGTGAGCGAGTCGAGCACGTCCTTCACGACGTCGCGCATCGAGGCGTGGAGCGCCGCATCCGCGGGCGCCACCGTGTTGTTGTCCTCGATGAAGTCGCCCAGATGCGAATCGTCGTCGTCGCCGATCGGCGTTTCCATGGAGATCGGTTCCTTCGCGATCTTCATGATCTTGCGGATCTTGTCCTCCGGCATTTCCATCTTCTCGGCAAGCGTTGCCGGATCCGGCTCGAGTCCGGTTTCCTGCAAAATCTGCCGCGAGATGCGGTTCATCTTGTTGATCGTCTCGATCATGTGAACCGGAATGCGGATCGTGCGCGCCTGGTCCGCGATCGATCGCGTGATGGCCTGACGGATCCACCACGTCGCGTAGGTCGAGAACTTGTAGCCGCGGCGATATTCGAACTTGTCCACCGCCTTCATCAGGCCGATGTTGCCTTCCTGGATCAGGTCGAGGAATTGCAGGCCGCGGTTCGTGTACTTCTTCGCAATCGAGATCACGAGACGCAGGTTGGCCTCGGTCATCTCGCGCTTCGCCTGGCGCGCCTTCAGTTCGCCGGCCGCCATCTGACGGTTGGTTTCCTTCAGGTCCTTGAGCGGCAGCACCACGCGCGCCTGCAGGTCGAGCAGGCGCTGCTGCTGCTCGCGAATGGCCGGGATGTTGCGCGAGAGAATGCCGCTATACGCGTGGCTTTCGCCGACGATCTTCTCCGACCATTCGAGGTCGGTTTCATTGCCCGGGAAGCGCGCGATGAACTCCGAGCGCGGCATGCCGCACTTGTCCACGACCGTGTGAAGAATCTGGCGTTCGACCTGGCGCACTTCGTCCACCTGCGCGCGCAGCGTGTCGCACAAACGCTCCACCGTGCGCGCCGTGAAGCGGATCGACATCAGCTCGTTCTGGATGGTTTCCTGCGCCTTGAGATAGGACTTCGACTTGTAGCCTTCCTTCTCGAACGCGCGGCGCATCTTGTCGAACCATTCGCTGATAAGCGCGAACTTCTCGAGCGAGGCACGCTTGAGGGCTTCGAGCTGCGCCGCGTTGGCCGTCGCCTGCGCCGCGCCGTCGTCCTCTTCCTCCTCCTCTTCTTCTTCCTCTTCGGCTTCTTCCTCTTCGTCCTCGTTTTCGATCTCTTCCGCTTCCTTGGCGTTGAAGCCGTCGGTGTCTTCGGCGTTGGGATCGATCAGGCCGTCGACGAGTTCGTCCACGCGAATCTCGTCGTTCGCCACGCGCTCGGCCATGGCGAGGATGTCGGCAATGGTGGTCGGGCAGGCGGAGATCGCCATGACCATGTGCTTGAGGCCGTCTTCAATGCGCTTGGCGATTTCGATTTCGCCTTCGCGCGTGAGGAGTTCGACCGTGCCCATTTCGCGCATGTACATACGCACCGGGTCGGTCGTGCGGCCAAATTCGGAATCGACGGTGGAGAGCGCGACTTCCGCTTCTTCTTCTACTTCGTCGTCCGAAGAAGCGTTCGGCGCGTTGTCGTTGAGCAGCAGCGTTTCGGCGTCGGGCGCCTGCTCGTAGACGGCCACGCCCATGTCGTTGAACGTGCTGATGATGCCTTCGATCGCCTCGGTTTCCGTGAAGTTGTCCGGGAGGTGATCGTTGATTTCCGCATAGGTGAGGAAGCCGCGCTCCTTGCCGAGCTTGATGAGCGCACGCAGCTTCGTGCGGCGCTCCTCCAGCTCTTCGACGGTGCCGGGCTGCGACGACGCGAACGCGTCTTTCAGCAGCGCCTTTTCCTTCGCTCGCCGGTCGCGCGCGCGGGTGGTCTTTTCGACCTTGCCTGCGGCGGGGGGGCTGTCTTCGCTCTGGTTTGCGTCGTCATCGACGGGTACTTCATTCAGCTTTTTCGTCATGGAGTTCGCCGTACCGGCTAGTGTCTCGACTCGCGGCTGCTGGACAACAGCCTCTTGAACCGTGGATGCTTGAGCCTCGCGCGCTGCCGCATCGTCCTCGACGGCAGGCACTTCCCTTGCACTTCTCGAACCGGACCGCTTCGTTGCCGGCTGCGTGGCGGCTTTCGCCGCACGCGCAGGCGCTGCTCGCGCAGCCGAAACAATCGTCGACCTCTTCCGGGTAGCCGGTTCAGAACGGTTAGTGGACTCACTGCCCGACGACCGGGCGGAAGAAGGGGCAACTGCGGCCTCTGTGACCTTGCTGGCCGGCTCCGTCGAGCCCCTGCCGGTTGCCTTTTTTCCGCCTGTAGTCTTTGCCATTGCCATTCCGCCCCTTGCTGGAAAACTGGACATTCACGGGTTACCCCAACCCATTATGTCCGCCCGGAAAAAACAAAAACAAACCGCTGAAAACCTGTTATTTTACCACGCAGGGCATTCATCCCCCTGTGCGGTCCTTCCCTTACTCTTACAAACCGAGCTGACGTTTCATGTCAGCGCGCGTCTGATTCAACGACATCAATTCGGCAAGTTCTTCAGGCGTATGCCGCGACTGCCGCGAAAGCGCGTCCAGGCGATCGCAACAGGCGTCGTAGCGCATCTTCAGAATGGCCGCTGTCAATTCCTCGCTCACAAGCCGCTCCTGCTCGCGACGCTCCTCCGCTACAGCGCCGTCTTCCGGGTTTTTCATCAGCAAATCCCGAACGTTTTCATCATAGTCCAGAATTTCGCGAAAAATCTCCTCGAAGGTTGGAGCATTGGCCCCATTTCTCAACAGGTCTGAAAGAAGCTGAAATTCCGCCGCGTCGCCCAGCGCCCGCGCGTGCGTCGTCACTTCCTCGAACAGCTCGCCGTGGCGTGTCATTCCGATGAGCGCCTTTTCGGCCTCCTCGTCGAGTTGCGACGCAATGCGCGGATGCATTACGAGATTGCGCAGCGCCTTGCGCTCGATACCGGTCACGAGGTGCCGGTCCTTGCGCGCGGGCGCGTGGCGCGCCGCCTGGGCAATGCGCGCGTCGACTTCGCACAGCGCCGCCACTTCCTCGAACGGCACGTCCAGACGGTCCGCGAACATGTGCATGATCTGCGCGCGCAGGGCGTTCGCCGGCAGTGCCTGAAGCAGCGGCTTCGCGTCGAACAGCGCCCGGGCGCGGCCTTCCGGCTGGTCCAGCTCCTTGTCCGCCAGCACCTCGTTGAGCATGAACTGGGACAGCGGCATGGCCCGCTCCACCTGCTCCGAAAACGCCTCGGCGCCGAATTCGCGCACGTAGCTGTCCGGGTCGTGCTCCTGGGGCAGGAACAGGAAGCGGATCGTACGGTTGTCGGCCGCGTGCGGCAGGCACGCATCGAGCGCGCGGCGCGCGGCGCGGCGGCCCGCCGAGTCGCCGTCGAAGCTGAAGATCACGGTGTCGGTCTGACGCATGAGCTTCTGCACGTGGATCGGCGTGCACGCGGTGCCGAGCGTCGCCACGGCGTTCTGGAAACCCAGTTGCGCGAGCGCGACGACGTCCATATATCCCTCGACCACCAGAACATAGCGCTGTTCCCGGATCGCGAGGCGCGCCTCGAACAACCCGTACAGTTCGCTGCCCTTGTTAAATAGCGGCGTTTCCGGGGAATTCAAATACTTGGGTTCGCCGCCGTCGAGCACCCGGCCGCCAAAGCCGATGACCTGGCCCTTCACGTTGCGGATCGGGAACATCACGCGGTCGCGGAACCGGTCGTACCGGCGCGCCTGGCCTTGCGCGTCCTGCTTTTCGCTGACGATGACGAGGCCCGCCTCGACCAGCGCGTCGTCGCGATAGCTGGCAAAGGCGGTTTCGAGGTTCTGCCATCCATCGGGCGCGTAGCCCAGGCCGAACCGCGCGGCGATCTCGCCGGTGAGGCCGCGCTTCTTGAGGTACTGAATGGCGTTGGGCGCGCCGCGCAACTGCTTGCGGTAGTAGTCGCAAGCGGTCTGCATGACGTCGGAAAGCGCGGTGGAGACGGCCTTGGAGACCGCCGGGGCGTAGCCGCCCGCGGCGCCAGCCCCGCCGCGCAGGGGCGAAGGCTCCTGCGGCACGGCGAGGCCGACCGACTGCGCGAGTTGCTCGACGGCTTCGGGGAACGTCAGTCCCGCGTGCTCCATGAGGAAGCCGATGGCGGTGCCGTGCGCCCCGCAGCCGAAGCAGTGATAGAACTGCTTGGTTGGGCTGACCGTGAACGAAGGGCTCTTCTCGTTGTGGAACGGACACAAGCCCATGAAGTTCGCGCCGCCCTTTTTGAGCTGCACGTAGCGACCCACCACGTCGACGATATCGACGCGGTTCAGCAGGTCTTGCAGGAACGAATGCGGAATCATCGGAGCGAACGTGCTTGGTCAACCGGGCTCGCGCGGCCTACTCCGTGGCGTACGCGCGTCACATGCGCGCGACGTGCGGGCCTCGCGGCGTCGCCCCTCGGCCGGGCGGGCGCCGCGTGCGAGCCGGATGCGTTTACTTCGAAAGCGCCGCTTTGACGAGGCCCGAGACGGCCGTCATGTCGGCGCGCCCCGCGAGCTTCGGCTTGAGCACGCCCATCACCTTGCCCATGTCCTGCGGACCGGCTGCGCCCACCTGGGCGACGGCGGCCTGCACTTCGGCGGCGATCTCGGCGTCCGAAAGCTGTGCGGGCATGTAGGCGGTCAGGACGGTCAGCTCGGCGGCTTCCTTCTCGACGAGATCGGTGCGGCCCGCAGCTTCGAACTGGCTGATCGAGTCCTTGCGCTGCTTGATCATCTTGTCGATCACAGCCGTGATGCCCGCGTCGTCGAGCGTCACGCGATCGTCGACTTCACGTTGCTTGATAGCGGCGAGCAGCAGACGAATCGTGGCGAGGCGTTCGCTTTCGCGCGCGCGCATCGCGGTTTTCATGTCGTCGTTGATCTGGTCTTTGAGACTCATCACTCACCTGAAATACGTTGGGGTTGCTGGAATGCAAAAACCCGCCTGGAAACGCTTCCAGGCGGGTTGGCGCAAATTCGACATGGTTGCGGCCACACCAGAGGACAGCGGCGGTTCGCGTTGCGCGAAAAAACCAGAGGCCGCGAACCGGCTGCCCAAGTCGCCGCGAAACCGACGCGAGGACCACGCTGGAACCGCGAGGCCACGCACCGCGGCGACGCCGGAATCAGTACATCTTCTTCGGCAACATCTGGCTGCGCAGCCGCTTGAAGTGGCGCTTCACCGCCGCCGCCTTCTTGCGCTTGCGTTCAGCCGTGGGCTTCTCGTAGAACTCGCGCGCGCGAAGTTCGGTCAACAGACCGTTCTTCTCGATCGTGCGCTTGAAGCGGCGCATGGCGACTTCAAAGGGTTCGTTTTCTTTTACGCGGATGGTCGTCATTTTCCAATAACGGATCGGGGGTAAAGAGAGTTGAGTATAGCAGTTCCGGATTTGCGCATCGCCCGCCTGCCTGGCGGGGAAACCCCAATCCCGGCAACGGGTCCGACCGCGCCGGGAGCCTTCACTGGCGGGGCTGCGGGAGTTTCCACGCCGGGATTACACAGCGGCCTCGGCAGCGCCTGGCCCGACCAGCAGCAACGGCACCTGCGTGATCTCGATGGCGCGCTGCGCCACGCTGCCGAGCAGCCATCGCGCGACGCCGCGCCGCCCCTGCGTACCGAGCGCGACGAGGTCGGCTTGCCAATCCTGCGCGTCGCGCAAAACGGTGTGCGCGATGTCGTCGCGCAAGCGCGCCGTGGCCACAAGCGCCGTCTCATAGGTGTGACCCGACGCGTCGAGTTGCTCATGCGCGCCTGCCAGCGCCTTGCGGCCAAGCTCGGCGAGGGCGTCTTCGAGCACCGAGCCCGGCACCGGGTCGCCGGCCACACTGCTGCGGTCCACGACATACACGGCGCGCAACGCGGTTTGCGGTTCGGCCAGCCGCACCGCCGCGCCGATCGCGTGGGCCGAGGCCGGGCTGCCGTCCGCCGCCGCCAGGATGCGAGCGAGCGGCGCGTCACCGCGCGTTTCGTCGTATTCCACGGGCACTACCAGCAGCGGACAAGGCGCGCAAACCGCGAGCGCGCCCGAAACCGAACCGTCGACCCAGCGCTTCATGCGCCCCTGGTGCCGCGTGCCGACGATCAGCAGGTCGGCCCGCCACTCCCGCGCCGCATCGGCCAGTGCCGGCACGACCGCGCCGGCCTCCGCGGAAAGGCCGACCACCTGCCCTTCGACCTGGGCGGCTTGTCCGTTGAACGCCGTCATCGCCTGCTCGAGCGTTCTCCTGGCGGCATCCAGATACTCGCCGCGCGCCGCGTTGAGCGCGTCCGTCATCCACGCGTCGCCCGCGGTGTATGCGCCGCCCGCATTCCAGGCGCGCGGCTGCTCGACCGCGCACGCGATGCGCACGTGGGCGTCGCGCGGCACCACGCGCGACGCAAAACGCAGGGCCTGCGTCGATGCCTTCGAATCGTCCACCGCAATCATGACCCGCCGCAGCGGCCCCGTGGGCAGCTTTTCCTCTTGATTCACGTTTCGTACCTTTTCCTCGTGGTCAGGCATTCAAGCGTGAACCTCGGGCGCCGGGCCAACAATGACTGGCGTCAACCGGGAGAGATTCGGCGGTTCATATCGATCAGGAAATCAGCCCGCGCTCGCCGCATAGTGAGCGGCGGCCTCGCCGGCCGCGACGCCCGAGGCCCAGGCCCACTGGAAGTTGTAGCCGCCCAGCCAGCCCGTCACGTCCACGGCTTCGCCCACGAAATACAGACCCGGCACGCGCTGGCTCATCAGCGTCGCCGAGGAAAGCTCGCGCGTGTCCACGCCGCCGCGCGTGACTTCGGCTTTCTTGTAGCCTTCGGTGCCCGTGGGCGTGAGCGTCCATTGCGCGAGCCCTTCGCCGATCTTGCGCAGCGTTTTGTCGGGCAGATCGGCGATGCGCGCGTCGGCCTTCACCTCATGCGCCTCCAGCCACACGTGCGCCAGGCGCGCCGGCACCCATTCGGCGAGCAGATTGCCGATCTGCCGTTTCGTCGCGCCCTTGGCTTCGATCAGCGCCGCGGCCGGATCGTGTTCGGGCAGCAGGTTCACGCGGATCGGCTGCCCCGGCTGCCAGAAGCTCGAAATCTGCAGGACGCCGGGGCCGGAAAGGCCGCGATGCGTGAAAAGCAGGTCTTCGTCGAAGGCGCCGCCGCTCTTGCGCTCGCCCGTCGCCACGTGCACGTCGAGCGACACGCCCGCGAGCGGCACATACGGCGCCCACTCGTCCTGCGCGAACGTGAGCGGGACGAGCGCCGGGCGCGTGTCGATGAGCTTGTGGCCGAACTGCTTCGCCACGCGATACGCGAAGTCGGTGGCGCCGATCTTCGGGATCGACAGGCCGCCCGTCGCGATCACGAGCGCTTTCGCGCGAATCTCGCCCTGCGGCGTGCCGAGCGTGAAGCCCGCGCCATCGGCATGGCTCACCGCTTCCACGGGCAGCGGGCGGCGCCACGCCACCTGGCCCGCGTCGCATTCGGCGCGCAGGACGTCGATGATCGCTTCGCTCGATTGATCGCAGAAAAGCTGGCCCTTGTGCTTTTCGTGCCAGGTCACGCGATGCTGGCGCAGCAGCGCGAGAAAATCGCGCGGCGTGTAGCGCGCGAGCGCCGAGCGGCAGAAATGCGGGTTGTTCGAGAGATAGTTGGCCGGGCTCGCGTGCAGGTTCGTGAAGTTGCAGCGTCCGCCGCCCGAGATGCGGATTTTTTCCGCGAGGCGCGGCGCGTGGTCGATGAGCGCCACGCGGCGGCCCTGCTGGCCCGCCACCGCCGCGCACATCATGCCGGCCGCCCCTGCGCCGATCACGGCGATGTCGAAAGATTCCATGGCGCGCATTCTACCTGCGCGGCGGCGGGGCTTGTCCGCGGGAGGCTGCGCCCTTCGCCTTCAGCCGGCCTCGACGCGCGCTGCTATACTTTTATGTTCCCTTGATTCTTGATTTAGCGACGGTTTTTGGCCGCTTCCTGCTCGACAGGCACGACAAAAAGCTCGCCGCGCTCCACACCATGCTCGTTCTCGGCATCGAAAGTTCCTGCGACGAAACCGGCCTCGCGCTCTACGACAGCGAGCGCGGCCTGCTCGCGCACGCGCTGCACTCGCAGATCGCCATGCACCGCGAGTACGGTGGCGTCGTGCCCGAACTGGCCTCGCGCGACCATATCCGCCGCGCGCTGCCGTTGCTCGAGGAAGTGCTCGCGAAGAGCGGCGCGGCGAAAAGCGACATCGACGCCATCGCGTTCACGCAAGGCCCCGGTCTCGCGGGCGCGCTGCTCGTGGGCGCGAGCATCGCCAACGCGCTCGCCATGGCCTGGAATCGGCCGACCGTAGGGATTCACCACCTCGAAGGGCACCTGCTGTCGCCGCTGCTCGTCGACGCGCCGCCGCCGTTTCCGTTCGTCGCGCTGCTGGTGTCGGGCGGCCACACGCAACTGATGCGCGTAACCGACGTGGGCGTGTACGAAACCCTGGGCGAAACACTTGACGACGCCGCGGGCGAAGCCTTCGACAAAACGGCCAAGCTGCTTGGCCTTGGCTACCCGGGCGGCCCGGAAGTCTCGCGTCTCGCGGAGTTCGGCACGCCAGGCGCGGTGGAACTGCCGCGCCCGATGCTGCATTCGGGCGATCTCGACTTCAGCTTCAGCGGCCTGAAAACGGCCGTGCTCACGCAAGTGAAGAAGCTCGGCACGAACATCTGCGAGCAGGGCAAAGCCGATATCGCGCGCGGTTTCGTCGATGCCGCCGTCGAGGTGCTGGCCGCGAAGTCGCTCGCGGCGCTCAAGCGCACGAAGATGAAGCGCCTCGTGGTGGCGGGCGGCGTGGGCGCGAACAAGCAGTTGCGCGAGACGCTTTCGGCGGCGGCGCAAAAACGCGGCTTCGAGGTGCATTATCCCGACCTCTCGCTGTGCACCGACAACGGCGCGATGATCGCGCTCGCGGGCGCGCTGCGTCTCCAACGCTGGCCCGAGCAAGCCACGCGCGATTACGCGTTCACGGTGA
This sequence comes from Paraburkholderia sp. J76, assembly GCF_905220295.1. Taxonomy (NCBI): domain Bacteria; kingdom Pseudomonadati; phylum Pseudomonadota; class Betaproteobacteria; order Burkholderiales; family Burkholderiaceae; genus Paraburkholderia; species Paraburkholderia sp. J76. Next base: position 229,189 of record NZ_CAJMZJ010000004.1, on the reverse strand, counting down.
AGCCGCGCTGGGACCTGACGTCGCTCGCGCAGCAATAAGACGCCGCCGTCGCAAAAGCAAAATAGCCGCCCACGGGCGGCTATTTTGTTGACGGCGCAACGAGGCGCGCAGGTTCAACCCACGCGCTTGTCGTGCTCGATCACGGCGTAAGCGCTGTGATTGTGGATCGACTCGAAATTCTCGGCTTCGAGCGTATAGGCGATCACGCGCGCGTCGGCGTTCAGGCGCACGGCCACGTCGCGCACGAGGTCTTCGACGAACTTCGGGTTCTCGTACGCGCGCTCGGTCACGAACTTCTCGTCCGGGCGCTTGAGCAGGCCCCACAGTTCGCACGACGCTTCTTCTTCGGCAATGCGAATGAGGTGTTCAACCGGCAGATCGCCTTCGAACTCGACGTTCATCGTCACGTGCGAACGCTGGTTGTGCGCGCCGTATTGCGAAATCTTCTTCGAGCACGGGCACAGGCTCGTCACCGGCACGAGCACCTCGAGGAAGAGGCGCGTTTGACCGTTGCGCGCGTCGCCCGTGAGCGTCACTTCGTAGTCCAGCAGACTTTCCACGCCCGACACCGGCGCCACTTTCTTCACGAAATACGGAAACGTGACTTCGATACGGCCCGCCTGCGATTCGAGCTTCGCGAGCATCGCGGCCAGCATCGCGCGGAATGTGGCGGGTTCGAGCGGCGCCTTGTTCTCTTCGAGCAGCGCGACGAAGCGCGACATGTGCGTGCCCTTCTGGTCGGCCGGCAGATGAACGTCGAGGTTCCACGTGCCGACGCTCGGCTGGACGTCGCCCGCGCCCGTCTTCACCGTGAGCGGATGGCGCACGGCCTTCACGCCTACGCGCTGGATCGCGATCTGGCGGGTATCGACGGAGCTTTGGACGTCCGGCATCACGAAGGCCGGGTTCATCTGATTCATGTTCTTATCCTCAAGCCGCGCCGAGTGCGGCGCGCAAATGGCAAACGCCGGCATGAGCCGGCGTTTGCTGGCGGAAAGCCGGGTACGGAACCCGCCCGCCAGTTCAAATGTGAATTGGGCGGCCGCGAGGCGCCACTCAAACCATGGCGGCCTCAATCGACCTTACGCGACGCGCATCACCGACTTGCCGGACACATTCGCCGCCTTGTCGAGAAAGCGTTCGCGAATGGACTTCGCGATGCCCGCTGCGTCGAGCCCGCAGCTCGCCAGCAGCTTCGCCGGGTCGCCGTGGTCGATGAAACGGTCGGGAAGGCCCAATTGTAGTACGGGCTTGATAACCCCACTTTCAAGGAGGGCTTCCACGCAGGCCGAGCCGGCGCCGCCCATGATGCAGCCTTCCTCGACCGTCACGAGGTAGTCGTGCGTTTGCGCGAGCTGCTTCACGAGGTCCGCGTCGAGCGGTTTCACGAAGCGCATGTTCGCCACCGTGGCGTCCAGCTCTTGCGCCGCGGCGAGCGACGGGGCGACCATCGTGCCGAACGCGAGAATCGCGATGCGGCTGCCTGCCGGCGCGTTGCTCTCGCGGCGGACTTCGCCCTTGCCAACCGGCAGCGCGGCCATCTGCTTGACGGTCGCGACACCCGTGCCCGCACCGCGCGGATAGCGCACGGCCGTCGGGCAGTTCTGCTGGAGCGCCGTGTAGAGCATCTGACGGCATTCGTTTTCGTCGGACGCCGCCATCACCATCATGTTCGGGATGCAGCGCATGAACGCGAGGTCGTACGCGCCCGCGTGCGTCGCGCCGTCGGCGCCGACGAGGCCCGCGCGGTCGATCGCGAACACGACCGGCAGGTTCTGCAGCGCCACGTCGTGGATCAACTGGTCGTAGGCGCGCTGCAGGAAGGTCGAGTAGATCGCGACCACGGGCTTCATGCCCTCGGCCGCGAGACCGCCCGCGAACGTCACGGCGTGCTGCTCGGCGATGCCCACGTCGTAGTAGCGGTCCGGGAAGCGCTTTTCGAACTCGACCATGCCCGAGCCCTCGCGCATGGCCGGCGTAATGCCGATCACGCGCTGGTCAAGCTCGGCGGCGTCGCACAGCCATTCGCCGAACACCTGCGTGTAGGTCTTCTTGGCGGGCGTTGTCGACGGCTTGATGCCTTCGGCCGGATTGAACTTGCCGGGACCGTGGTAGAGAACCGGGTCGGCTTCGGCGAGCTTGTAGCCCTGGCCTTTCTTCGTCACGACGTGCAGGAATTGCGGGCCGCGCAGTTCCTTGATGTTCTGAAGAGTGGGGATGAGCGAGTCGAGATCGTGACCGTCGATCGGGCCGATGTAGTTGAAGCCGAATTCCTCGAACAGCGTGGCCGGCACGATCATGCCCTTCGCGTGCTCTTCGAGCTTGCGCGCGAGGTCGAGCACCGGCGGCGCATGGCGCAGCACGCGCTCCACGCCCGCGCGTGCGGCAGCGTAGAAGCGGCCCGACATGAGGCGCGCGAGATGGCGATTGAGCGCGCCGACCGGCGGCGAAATCGACATGTCGTTGTCGTTGAGGATCACGAGCAGCGGCACGTCGTCTTCCACGCCGCCGTTGTTCAGCGCCTCGAACGCCATGCCGGCCGTCATCGCGCCGTCGCCGATCACGGCGATGCCCATGGCGTTGTCGCCCTTGAGCTTGCTCGCCACAGCCATGCCGAGCGCCGCCGAAATCGACGTGCTCGAATGCGCGGTGCCGAAGGTGTCGTACGGCGACTCGTCGCGTTTCGGGAAGCCCGAAATGCCGCCGAGCTGGCGCAGCGTCGACATCAGGTCGCGGCGGCCTGTCAGGATCTTGTGCGGATAGGTCTGGTGGCCCACGTCCCAGACGATGCGGTCGCGCGGCGTGTCGAACACGTAGTGCAGCGCGATCGTCAGTTCGACCGTACCGAGGTTGGACGACAAATGGCCGCCCGTTTGCGAGACGCTTTCGAGAACGAAGGCACGCAGTTCGTCGGCAAGCGGTTGCAACTGGCGGCGATCGAGGCGGCGCAGATCCGCCGGGTCGTCAATGGTTTTCAGCAAGTCGTACATCGTCGTTCCATTGTAGGAAAACTGGCGCTCCCGCACTTTTTCTGCGCACTACTTCCCTTTCATGCGCGTGGGCGGGTTGCGCGGTCAGCTCACCCGGTTCACCACCAGGTCAGCGAGTTCGGCGAGGCGCTGGGCGCGCGCGCCGAACGGTTCGAGCGCCGCGTGCGCGTCGGCGCGCAACTGCTGCGCGAGTGCACGCGAGGCATCAAGACCGATAATCGACACGTAGGTCGGCTTGCCGTCCTTCGCGTCCTTGCCCGCGGTCTTGCCGAGCGTTGCGGAGTCGGCGGTGACGTCGAGAATGTCGTCCACCACCTGGAAAGCGAGGCCCACGGCCGCTGCGTACTTGTCCAGCGCGGCGAGACTTTGCGCCGAAGGCGTTTCGCCCGCCAGCGCGCCCATGCGGACCGCGGCGCGCAGCAACGCGCCGGTCTTCAGACGATGCATGGTTTCGAGCTGCTCGCGGCTGAGCGAGTGGCCCACGCTCGCGAGGTCGATGGCCTGGCCGCCCGCCATGCCGATCGAGCCGCTGGCCAGCGCGAGTTCGCGCACGAGCGAGGCCTGGCGCGGCGCGGCGAGCACGTCCGACGTCAGCGTGACGAAGGCTTGCGACTGCAGCGCATCGCCCACCAGCAGTGCCGTCGGTTCGTCATATTTGACGTGTACGGTGGGCTTGCCGCGACGCATGTCGTCGTCGTCCATGCACGGCATGTCGTCGTGCACGAGCGAGTAGACGTGGATCATTTCGAGCGCGCAGGCCGCCGCGTCGAGCGCTTCGGGCGTGGCGTTCGTGAGTTCGCCCGCCGCGTGGCACAGGAGCGGACGCACCCGCTTGCCGCCGCCCATGACGGCATAGCGCATGGCGTCATGCAGCGGCGCCGGCAGCACGTCGGCAGCCGGCAAATAGTGATCGAGCGCGCTTTCGACCCGGTCGAGTACCTGCCGGGTCCATTGGTCAAATGTCATAGATCGTCGTCTCCGCCCGCTGCGGAGTCTGTCGTATTGAGGGGCACGGGCCGCAACGTCTCGCCGTCGAGCACGCGCACCTGTTGTTCAACCTTTTCGAGCTGCTGCTGGCAAAAGCGCACGAGCGCCGCGCCCCGGCGGTATGCCGCAAGCGATTCTTCCAGGCTCAGACTGCCGCCTTCCATGCGTGCAACGAGCCCGTCCAGCTCCGCAAGCGCCGCCTCGTAGCTCTCGGGCAGGGCTTCGCCCTCGGCCAGCCCGGCTGCGCTTTCGTCCGCGCCAGCGCGGTCTTTCGTTGCGGATTTCGCCATGAGTCGTCGCCAGAATGAAACAAGGCGGACATTCTACGGCAAAAGGTCCCTTTCGACCCGCTCTCCGGCTTGCAACCCTCCCGGCTACCGGCCCGGGGCCAGGACGAAACGGTTCCAGAAGGAACGATTACCGGAGCATTTGTCTCACATTTCGTGATTTCCTGCCGTCTTTCCGGTGTAATTTTGGCAAAAATCAGTCACTTAGCTACCCCATGACAGGGTAACCGGGTATAATCGCCGGCTCCCTAAATCGAATCTTCGATGGTTGGGTTGTTCACTGCTTTCACGTCTTCATCGGGAGTGGGAATGTCCAATCTGAGCAATGCATTGCAGCTGAAGTCTATCCACAGCCAGCTGCCAGTCACCGCTTATTTTGACGAAGCGCTACTCAAGCGCGAAATCGACACGCTTTTCCAGAAGGGTCCTCGCTACGTCGGGCACGAACTCATGGTGCCCGAGGCGGGAAACTATTTTGCGCTGCCCGGCGAAAAAGAAGGCCGGGTACTCGTTCGCAACAAGAGCAACGAAATCGAACTGCTCTCGAACGTATGCCGGCACCGCCAGGCCATCATGCTAAACGGTCGCGGCACGGCAGACAACATTGTATGTCCGCTGCATCGCTGGACCTATGACCTCAAGGGCGAACTGCTCGGCGCACCGCACTTCGCGGACAAGCCCTGCCTGAATCTGAACAGCTCGCCGCTGCAGAAGTGGAACGGGCTGCTGTTCGAATCCGCGGGCCGCGACGTCGCGCGCGACCTTGCACGTCTCGGGCCGGCGAAACACCTCGACTTTGCGGACTACATGTTCGATCACGTCGAGATTCACGAGTGCAACTACAACTGGAAGACCTTTATCGAGGTCTATCTGGAGGACTATCACGTCGTGCCGTTCCATCCGGGACTCGGCAACTTCGTGTCGTGCGACGACCTCCAGTGGGAATTCGGCGAGTGGTATAGCGTGCAGACGGTCGGCGTGCACAATCACCTCGGCAAGCCGGGCAGTCCCACCTACCGCAAGTGGCACGACGAAGTCCTGCGTTTTCGCAATGGCGTGCCGCCGGAATTCGGCGCGATCTGGATGGTGTACTACCCGAATCTCATGATCGAGTGGTATCCGCATGTGCTCGTCGTTTCGTGGCTCATCCCGCAGGGCACGCAGAAGACGACGAACGTCGTCGAGTTCTACTACCCCGAGGAAATTACGCTCTTCGAGCGCGAGTTCGTCGAGGCCGAACGCGCCGCCTATATGGAAACGGCCGTCGAAGACGACGAAATCGCCGAGCGCATGGACGCCGGCCGCCGCGCGCTTTTCGAGCGCGGCGTTTCGGAAGTCGGCCCGTACCAGAGCCCGATGGAAGACGGCATGCAGCACTTCCACGAGTTCCTGCGCCGCGAGCTGGGGCCGATCTGACGCACGGCGGGCGCGAGCTTCGGGACGCTGGAACGCGTGCTGGAACGCATCACGGAAAGACGGGCTTCGGCCCGTCTTTTTGTTTAGACTGACGGAATCGGGCCGTTGTAGAGATAGCGATGGCGGCCTTGCACGATTCAAGGAGCCGTCATGCCCCACACGCACTACACCACGCTGATCTCGGCCGCCAATCTGCACGAACGCCTGACCGCCGCGCCGGGCAGCGTGCTGGTTTTCGACTGCCGCTTCGATCTCGCCAATCCCGCTGCGGGTGAGAACGCTTATGCGCTCGGCCATCTGCCCGGCGCGCAATATCTGCATCTGGACCGCGACCTGTCGGGCCCGAAGACGGGCAAGAACGGCCGCCATCCGCTGCCCGACCGCTCGGCGCTCGTCGCCACGCTCTCGCTGCGCGGGCTCAACGAAGGCCAGCAGGTGGTCGCGTACGACGCACAAGGCGGCGCCTACGCCGCGCGCCTGTGGTGGCTCCTGCGCTGGCTCGGCCACGACTCGGTGGCGGTGCTCGACGGCGGCCTCAAGGCATGGGAGGCCGCGGGCTTCCCGCTCGTGCGCGACGTGCCCACGCCCGCGCGCGGCACCTTCAAGGCCGGCGCGCCGCTCCAGGTGACGGTGGACGCGCAGGCCATCGTGCGCAATCTCGCCACGCGCGAACTCACGGTGGTCGACGCGCGCGCCGCCGACCGCTATCGCGGCGAGAACGAGACGATCGACCCCGTGGGCGGCCATATTCCGGGCGCGCGCAACCGGTTCTATCAGGACAATCTCACGCCGGACGGCCGCTTCAAGTCGGCGCACGCGCTGCGCGAGGATTTCACGGCGGTGCTCTCGGGCATTACGCCCGAACACGTGGTCCTGCAATGCGGCTCGGGCGTGACCGCCTGCCACAACGCGCTAGCGATGGAGATTGCCGGGCTGCATGGCGCGGCGCTCTACCCCGGTTCATGGAGCGAATGGAGCGCCGACCCGTCGCACCCCATCGCCACGGGTCCCAATCCCTGAGCGCGCCACCGGGAGCGAGGCACGGCGTCACGTCACGCCATGCTCCTTGAACCAGGCAATGGCGCGGTTCCAGCCGTCCTGCGCATCGGCCTTGCGATAGGTCGGGCGGTAGTCCGCGAAGAACGCGTGGCCCGCATCGTTGTACACGACGATCTGCGAGCTGCGCCCACCCTGCGGCGCTTGCGCGATGGCGGCCTTCATCTGTTCGAGCGTGTCCTGCGGAATGCTCTGGTCCTGCAGACCGTACATGGCGAGCACCGGCACCTGCAAGGTGCTCGCGAGATCGAGCGGATTGCTCGGCGCGTTCGCCGTGTGCGGGCCGGTCACTCGCCCATACCACACCACTGCCGCCTCGATGCGCGGGTTGTGCTCCGCATAGAGCCACGCATAGCGGCCGCCCCAGCAAAAGCCGTTCACGCCCACACGCTTCGTGTCGCCGCCATGCTCGGCCGCCCAGGCAATGGCGGCGTCGATGTCGCCCATCACCTGGGCGTCGGGCACCTTGCTCGAGATGTTCTGTTCGATCTGCTGAACCGTCGGATATACCGAGGCGTCGCCCTGGCGCACGAAAAAATCAGGCGCAATGGCGAGATAACCGAGCTTCGCAAAGCGGCGGCACACGTCGGCGATATGCTCGTGCACGCCGAAAATCTCGTGAATCACGATGACGACCGGCAGGTGCGTCTTGCCGCGCGGTTGCGCGCGATACGCGGGAATGAGCGTTCCGCCCGACTGGAAACCGATCTCACCGGCTTCGAGACCTTCGCTGTCAGTGTGGATGGTTTGCGCGGAGACCGGCAGCACGGCAACGGCGAATCCGCTGCCGAGCGCCGCCTTGATGAAGGTGCGCCGGTCGAACGGCACGTGCGGGACGAGGCTATCCACTTCAGGCTTAAGCATGCAACGCTCCTCGGACGTCAAACAGCGGAAACAACGAACATGGCGCGGCGTCCCGTGAACGCAAGCGCCGCTCAGTGCAATTTCACGCGCGGCAGCGTCGTGCGGCGCAGCCAGTGCGCGAAGGTGTCGAGCACCATGCGCGCGTAGCCGTGCAGTGCGGCGATATGCAGCCGGTACAGCGACATGTACATGAAACGGGCAAACAGCCCTTCGATCAACATATTCCCGCCGATCAGCCCGCCCATCAGATTGCCGACCGCGCTGAAGTGCCCGAGCGACACCAGCGAGCCGAAATCTCGATAGGTGAACTCCTCCAGCGGCTTGCCGGCGAGCAGGTTGCCAAGCGACTTGAACAGGAAGGTGGCCTGCTGATGCGCGGCCTGAGCGCGCGGCGGCACCCCGCGCTCGTGGCCCGGCCACTCGCAGGCGGCGCAGTCGCCGAGCGCGAAGATGTTGTCGTCGAGTTCCGTTTGCAGCGTGCGGCGCACGATTAGCTGGCCGAGCTTGTTGACGGTGAGACCGTCGAGCCGCGAGAGCACGGCGGGCGCGGTGATGCCCGCGGCCCACACGGTGAGGTCCGCTCGCAGGTTCTTGCCGCTCGCGGTGCGCACGACGCCCGGCGCCACTTCGATCACGCGTTCGCTCGTCAGCAGCTTCACGCCGAGCTTGTGCAGCAATTCACCTGTGGCCGAAGAAACGCGCTCGGGCAACGCGGGCAGGATGCGCGGGCCCGCCTCGATCAGCACGATGCCCACGTCGTTGCGCGGATCGAGTTTGTGCAGCCCATAGGCCGAAAGCACCTGCGCCGTGTTGCGCAGTTCGGCGGAAAGCTCGACGCCCGTCGCCCCCGCGCCGATGATCGCCACCTGCACGCGCGGCTCCGCACCGCCATTCACGGCCGGCGAGAGATCGTCCACCGTGACGTCCGACGTGACGCGCTCGGGCGCGAGATGTTCCGCGCGCATGCACGCGGCGATCAGGCGCTTGCGAAAGCGCTCGGCCTGCTCGACGGTGTCGAGCGCGATGGAATTCCCGGCTGCCCCCGGCACGCCGAAAAAGTGCGTAGTACTGCCGATGGCGAGCACGAGCGTGTCGTATTCGAGCACGCGCTCGGGCAGCATTTCCGCGCCGTCTTCGTCGAGCACGCGCCCGAGCGTGATGCGCTTCGCGGCTCGGTCGAGGCCCGTCAACTCGCCCTGCTGGAACTCGAAGCCGTGCCAGCGCGCCTGCGCGGGATATTCGAGCTGATGCGTGAACGGATCCATGCTGCCCGCCGCGACTTCGTGCAGCAGCGGCTTCCAGATATGCGTCGGATTGCGGTCGACCAGCGTGACCGACGCTGCCTGCGGCCTGCCCCGCTTCGCGCGCACTTCGCCGTAACGATCGCCGAGCCGTGTTGCCAGTTCCAGGCCGCCTGCGCCTCCTCCCACAACGATAAAGCGATGCATAGACTCTCCGTGCATGTCGAAAGGCGATAGAAAGGCCGATGCATCGGCAACATCCTGCGCGAGGCACCGGCCTTCGATCAGGTCATTGTCGGTTGACGGAGCGCGCGGCGGCAACCCTCGCGGCGCATTCGCGACATTACGCACGCAAGGCTTGCCTTATCGCGCGCGTGCAGTTAAGTCCTGGTCACGGTACGGCGCATTCATTCAGTATGTGCTTAGTAGAACTTCACTAAGCGCTTCAGCGCGTAATCAGTGCGCCTCTTCCCAGTTCTCGCCTACGCCCACTTCGGCCACGAGCGGCACCTTCAACTGCGCCACCGAGCACATCAGTTCGGGCAAGCGCTTGCGCACTTCGGCGAGTTCGTCGCCCGGCACTTCGAGCACGAGTTCATCGTGCACCTGCATGATCATCTTCGTGCCGATCTTGCGCTCTTCGAGCCACTTCTGCACCGCGACCATGGAAAGCTTGATGAGGTCCGCCGCCGTGCCCTGCATCGGCGCGTTGATGGCGGCGCGCTCGGCGGCCTGGCGGCGCGGACCGTTGCCGCCGTTGATCTCGGGCAGCCACAAGCGGCGGCCGAACACGGTCTCGACATAGCCGCGCGATTTCGCGTCCATGCGCGTTTCGTCCATATAGCGCGCAACGCCCGGATAGCGCGCGAAATAGCGGTCGATATACAGCTTCGCCGCGTCGCGCGTAATGCCGAGATTCGATGCGAGTCCGAACGCGCTCATGCCGTAAATCAGCCCGAAATTGATGACCTTCGCGATGCGCCGCTGGTCCGCGCTCACTTCGAGCGGCGTCACGCCGAACACCTCGGCAGCCGTGGCGCGGTGAATGTCGTCGCCGCGCGCGAACGCCGCGAGCAGCGACTCGTCGCCCGAAATGTGCGCCATGATGCGCAGTTCGATCTGCGAATAGTCGGCGGAAACGATCTTGTGCCCAGGCGGCGCGATGAACGCCTCGCGAATGCGACGCCCTTCGCCCGTGCGCACGGGAATGTTCTGCAGATTCGGATCGTTCGACGCAAGGCGCCCCGTGACCGCGACCGCCTGCGCGTAATTCGTGTGCACGCGGCCCGTTTGCGCGTTGACCATGCGCGGCAGCTTGTCGGTGTATGTCGACTTGAGCTTCGCGAGGCCGCGATGTTCGAGCAGGATCTTGGGCAGCGGGTAGTCTTCGGCGAGCTTTTGCAGCACTTCTTCGTCGGTGGAAGGCGCACCGCTTGGCGTCTTCTTCACGACCGGCAATTGCAGCTTCTCGAAGAAGATCTGGCCGATCTGCTTGGGCGAACCCAGATTGAATTCGCCGCCCGCGAGCGCATACGCCTCCTCTTCGAGCGCGATGAGCCGCACGGCGATTTCGGCGCTCTGCCTGTCGAGCCGCCCGGCGTCGATCAGCACGCCGTTGCGCTCCATCTTGCGCAGCACGCGCGACGTGGGCAATTCGATCTGGCGATACACGTAGTCGAGGCCCTTTTCCGGCGCGATTTGCGGATAGAGCGCGCGATGCAGTTGCAGCGTGACGTCGGCGTCTTCGGCAGCGTATTCGGCGGCCTTTTCGAGCGAGACTTCGTCGAAGCCGATCATCTGCGCGCCCTTGCCCGCCACTTCTTCATACTTGATCGTCTTGATGCCGAGATGGCGCAGCGCGAGGCTGTCCATGTCGTGACTGCGATGCGATTCGAGCACATACGATTCGAGCAGCGTGTCGTGCTCCACGCCGTTCAGTTCGATGCCGTAGTTCGCGAGCACCTGCTCGTCGTACTTCAGGTGCTGGCCCGCTTTCTTGTGCTTCGCGCTTTCGAACCACGGCTTCAGGCGCGCGAGCACTTCGTCCTGCGGCAGTTGATCGGGCGCGTCCGGGCCGCGATGCGCGAGCGGCAGGTAAGCGGCCACGCCCGGTTCCGTCGCGAACGATATGCCGACGAGCTTCGCGACCATGGGATCGAGCGCCGTGGTTTCAGTGTCGAACGCGGTGAGTTCCGCGGCTTCGATCCTCTTGAGCCACGTGTCGAACTGCGGCCACGTCTGGATCGTTTCGTAGTGGCGCGGCGCTTCGACGAAAAGCGCGGGCTGCACGTTCGCGTCTTTCTCGGGCGCGTCGCCCTCGGTCGCGGCGGGCACCGTCTCGCTCTGCTGGCTCGCTTCGGTCACTTCGCGCAGCCAGGTCTTGAAGCCGTGGCGCGCGAAGATATCGCGCAGTTCCTCGCGCGCTTCGGGACGCGTGGCAAGCGACGCTTCGATCGACTCGAGATGCGGCTCGAGATCGCAGGACGTTTCCACCGTGACGAGCTTTCGCGCCATCGGCAGGAAGTCGAGCGCGTCGCGCAGATAACCGCCCACGGCGCCCTTGATTTCGTCGGCATGTTCGACGATGCCGTCGAGCGAGCCATATTGCGTGAGCCACTTCACCGCCGTTTTCGGGCCGCACTTGTTCACGCCCGGCACGTTGTCGACGGTGTCGCCGATCAGCGAAAGATAGTCGATGATCCGCTCGGGCGGCACGCCGAACTTCGCGATCACGCCTTCGCGATCGAGCGTTTCGTTCGTCATCGTATTGATGAGCGTGACGTGGTCGGTCACGAGCTGCGCGAGGTCCTTGTCGCCCGTGGAAACGACGACCTTCATGCCGAGCTTTTCGGCCTGGCAGGCGAGCGTGCCGATCACGTCGTCGGCTTCCACGCCTTCGATCATCAGGAGCGGCCAGCCGAGCGCGCGCACGGCCGTGTGAATGGGCTCGATTTGTGCTGCGAGCGGCTCAGGCATGGAAGGCCGGTTGGCCTTGTACTCGGGATACCAGTCGTCGCGGAACGTCTTGCCCTTTGCATCGAACACGCACGCGCTATACTCTGCCGTAACGTCCTTACGCATGCGACGCAGCATGTTGATGATGCCGTATAGCGCGCCTGTGGGTTCGCCGTCGGGACCGCGCAGATCCGGCATCGCATGGAAGGCCCGATAGAGATAGCTAGAACCGTCGACCAGCAACAAGGTCTTACCTTCCAGCTCGTTTTGTAGCTTCGTTTCCACGCGTAGTTCTTCAGGCATTATGGACAAGAGAAAAGTGATTCCGAGTCTGCGTTCACTCGCAGATCAAGAGCGCGCGACGGCCAAGAAGGCGCGCGCATCGTGGCAGATGTTCACGATTATGGCAGAGTTTATCGAGGCGACCGAGTACCTGTCCGAGATCCGGCCAGCGGTCAGCATCTACGGTTCCGCCCGCCTGAAACCGGAGTCGAAGTACTATCAGCTCGCCTCCACCATCGCGCGAAAAGTCTCGGACGCGGGCTTTGCCGTGATCTCCGGCGGCGGCCCCGGCATCATGGAGGCCGCGAACCAGGGCGCCCATGCGGGCAAGTCGCCTTCGGTCGGTCTGAACATCGAGTTGCCGCACGAGCAATCGGGCAACCAGTGGCAGGATATTTCGCTGCGCTTTCGCCATTTCTTCACGCGCAAGGTGACGTTCGTGAAGAACTCGGACGCCGTGATCGTCATGCCCGGCGGCTTCGGCACGCTCGACGAACTGGCCGAAGTGCTCACGCTCATCCAGACGAAAAAGTCGCGTCACGTACCCATCATTCTGGTGGGCGCCGAATTCTGGCAGGGGCTGCTCGACTGGTTCCGCTCGGCGCTCGTGCCCATAGGCCTCATCAATCCCGAAGACATGGACCTGATGCAGGTGATCGACGACCCGGACCAGGTGCTCGAAGCCGTTCTCAAGTTCTACGAAGATGCGGATGCCGCCGAAGAGTCCGGCAAGGAACACGCGGCGCGCCGCGACCGCGACTCCGACGAAGACCGGATGTTCTATCTTTGATGCATGGCTTTTCGCGCGGCGCGCGGATGACCTGCGATTGATGTTTTCGTCGGGCCTCCGCCGCGCTCGCGCCTGAGCGCATCACTTCCTCATGCTTTCTCCGCGCTCGCGGCCACGCCCGGCGCACCATGCGGCGCGCGCGTGCCCGCTTTTTCCGTTTGTTCCGCTTGCTCCTCCAGCCAGCGGCAAAACTGCGAGACGAGCGGCGCTTGCGCCACCTCGCGCCGCGCGACCCACCAGTAGCCGCGCGCATCGAGATGCGGTCCCGCGAGCGGCGTGACGAGACGCCCCGAAGCGAGTTCGTCGTCGAGCAGCGGCAGCGGCCCGAGCGCGACGCCAAGACCATCCACGGCAGCCTGCAAGGCGAGATAGAAGTGGTCGAACGACTGCTTCTTCCGGCATTTCGCTTTCACGCCTGCGGCGGCGAGCCAGGTGCGCCACGCATCGGGCCGCGTGTCCGAATGCAGCAGCACATGGCGCGCCAGATCGCTCGCCTGGTGTATGGGCGCGCGTTTGAGCAGCGCCGGACTGCATACCGGCAGTTCCGTTTCGTCGAGAAAATGGCCTGCCTCGCAGTCGGGCCAGTGAGCCGGTCCGCGTCGCACGGCCACGTCGAAACCTTCAAGCGTTTCGACCGGCGCGTTCGACGTAGACAGACGCAGTTCGACGTTCGGCGCGAGACGCTGGAATTGCGAGAGCCGTGGCAGCAGCCATTTCATCGCGAAGGTCGGCAGCGCGTTCACGCGCAGCACGTGCACCACGCCCGTGTCGCGTAGCTGGCTCGTTGCGCGCGCGATGTCATCGAACGCCGACTGAACAGCGGCGAGGTAGCGCCGCCCGTCCTCGGTCAGCGAGACCCGCTTGCCGTGCCGGTGAAACACCTGCACGCCGACCCATGTTTCAAGCGCGGCCACCTGCCGGCTGATCGCACCGTGAGTCACATTAAGCTCGGCCGCCGCGGCGGAGAAGCTGTTGTGCCGCGCAGCGGCTTCAAATGCGCGCAGCGCGGGAAACGGAGGGAGGGAGCGTGCCATGCTTGTGAGTGTAGATCACAAGAGCGCGCCATAGAAATCGTTTTGCCGCGCGCGCGATTGGGCTTAATCTCGGAGCTTGCCTCAGAGGTCCCTCCATTCATGAAACAACCCATCTCATCGCCCGACGCTGCCGCCGCCTCCACCGCGCACGGCACCGACGACGGCCTCCACACGCCCACGGTGCGCGATCTGTTCTACGGCTTCCTCGGTCTCGGCTTCACATCGTTTGGCGGCGCGCTGCCGTTAGCGCGCCGCACCATCGTCGAGCAGCGCCGCTGGCTCAGCGCCGGCGAATTCACCGACCTGCTCGGCTTGTGCCAGTTTTTGCCGGGCGGCAACGTCATCAACCTGTCGGTTGCGCTCGGCATGCGTTTTCAGGGCTGGCGCGGCGCGCTCGCAGGCATTCTGGGGCTGATTGCGGGGCCGTCGCTCGTCGTGATCGGGCTTGGCGTGCTCTACGAGCGCACGCAAAACGACCCGCACGTGCGGCATCTGTTCGTGGGACTCGCCGCGGCAGCCGCCGGACTGCTCGTCTCGATGGCGCTGAAGATCGTCCTGCCGCTGCGGCGCGATCCCGCCGCCGCTGGCGTCGCCGCGCTCGGCTTCGTGGCCATTGCCGTGCTGCGCACGCCGCTTTTGCCCACCATGCTCGTGCTCACGCCCATCGGCATCGCCCTTGCGGCCCGCGCGGCGCGCAAGGAAGGAGGCGCCCGATGACCTCCACACTCGTTGCGCTCGCCGCGATCTTCAGCCAGCTTTCGCTGCTCGCTTTCGGCGGCGGCAATACGATCCTGCCCGAGATGCAGCGTCAAGTGGTCGAGGTGCACCACTGGATGCCCGCGAGCGAGTTCAGCGCCCTCTTCGCGCTGGCGCAGGCCGCCCCGGGCCCGAACATGATGGTCGTGACGCTGGTGGGCTGGCACGTGGCGGGATGGGCGGGCATGCTGGTGACGTCGATCGCGAAGTTCGGGCCGTCGTCGCTCGTCACGATCGCCGCCCTCCATGCGTGGGATCGTTTCAAGGACCGTCCGTGGCGGCGCATCGCGCAAAAGGGCCTCGTGCCGGTGACGGCGGGACTCGTGGCCGCGAGCGCGGTGCTGATCGCGAAGGCTTCGGACCCTTCGTGGATCGCGTGGGCGATTACCGGCGTGTGCGCCGTGCTCGCGTTTCGCACGAAGATTCATCCGCTGTGGCTGCTGGGCGCGGGGAGTCTGATTGGGTTGCTGGGGTTCGGGCAGTAAGGGGAGAATCGCGGAATAATCAGGAGTGCGATTTTCATCGGCAGTATCGTAAGGCAACGGAATGGCTGACACACCCTGGGTGCCAGCCATCCGGACCAGCCCTACTGAAACGCCACTTCCGCGAAGCTGCGCAATTTCCGGCTATGCAGCTTGTGCAAGCCGTTCGTGCGCAAAATCTCCATCGCCTTTACGCCGATCTGCAAATGCTGATCGACCTGCGCGCGATAGAACGAGTCGGCCATGCCCGGCAGCTTGAGTTCGCCGTGCAGCGGCTTGTCGGACACGCACAGCAACGTGCCGTACGGCACGCGAAAGCGGAACCCGTTCGCGGCGATGGTCGCGCTTTCCATGTCGAGCGCGATCGCGCGGCTTTGCGAGAGGCGCAGCACCGGCTCGCGATGATCGCGCAATTCCCAGTTGCGATTGTCGACGCTCGCCACCGTCCCCGTGCGCATCACGCGTTTGAGTTCCACGCCGTCGAGCTTCGTGACCTCGGCCACCGCGCGCTCCAGCGCAAGCTGCACTTCCGCGAGCGCCGGAATCGGCACCCACAGCGGCAAATCGGCGTCGAGCACGTGATCCTCGCGCACATAGCCGTGCGCGAGCACGTAGTCGCCCAGGCGCTGCGTGTTGCGCAGGCCCGCGCAGTGGCCCAGCATGATCCACGCATGCGGACGCAGCACGGCAATGTGATCGGTGATCGTCTTCGCGTTCGAGGGCCCCACGCCGATGTTGATCATCGTGATGCCGCTGCCGTCCGCGCGCTTGAGGTGGTAGGACGGCATTTGCGGCAGACGCGCCGGCGCCGTGCCTTCGTCGTCCTGCTCGCCCAGGTTCGCGTTGTAGGTGACCACGTCGCCGGGCTCGACGAACGAGGTGTATTCGCTGCGGTAGTTGCGCAGGTCGGCGTCGTCGGTATGCGCCATCATCGCGCGGCCAAGCTTCACGAACTCGTCGATATAGAACTGATAGTTCGTGTAGAGCACGTAGTTCTGCACGTGCGTGGGCGAGGTCGCCGTGTAGTGCTTGAGCCGATGCAGCGAGAAGTCCACGCGCGGCGCCGTGAAGAGCGCGAGCGGATGCGGCTCGCCCGCGTCCGGTTCGTAGGTGCCGTTGACGATGCGGTCGTCGAGCTGCGCGAGATCGGGCGTATCGAACACGTCGCGCATGGCGAAGAGGCGCTCGCGGTCGAGATCGCCCTCGAGGTGGATGCCTTCGGCGAACGCGAAATGCACGGGAATCGGCTGATCCGACACGCCCACTTCGATGCCGACGTGATGGTTCTTCGCCAGCAGGCGCAACTGCTCGCGATAGTAATTGCCGAACAGGTCGGGCCGCGTGACGGTGGTCTCGAACACGCCGGGGCCGGCGACGAACCCATACGAGCGGCGCGAATCGATGTGCGTGTTGACGTTGGTGCGGATGCGCACGAACGGATAGCACGCGCGCACGCGGCGCTCGAACGACTCGCCGCGGCGATAGCGCGCGAAGGCGTCGCGCAGGAAAGAGGTATTCGCTTCGTAGATGCTCGAGAGGCGCGCCACGGCGTCGGCGGCGTCTTCGAAAAACTCGTCCGGGAAGTCGTGCGCCGGCGTCATGAGGGGCCGCAGGTAACTGTCGTTGTTCATCTTCGTTCGCCTCTCCGTTTGATGGATCCACATTACCACGGAAGGTGCGACTTTCCGGCGACGGACCTCGCCGCGCCCAGGGCTTTTGCAGCGCCGCGCACGGGCCGCCCGGCGCGGGCCTCAGCGCCTGCGCGACATGCGGGCGAAGCGCCCGGATTTGCTAGAATTGGAGCATCCCATCGGAGAATGACCATGAAGTCGCACCTTCTTGCCGCCGTCGCGGCGACGCTCGCTTTCAGCGGGGTCGCCATGGCCGCGCCGGCCGACGACGCAAAGACCGCTGTCGAGGCACAATCCGCGCAGTCCGAGAACGAACGCGCGGGCCTGCCCGACCTGGCCGCGATCAACAACAAGCCGGCCGCTCGCGTCACCTCGAAGGTCGACATCAACGACGTACCGCGCCTGCCCAGCTATCACGAAGTGAGCCCGAACGGCACCGAAATCACCGAGTTCCGCGACAAGGGCAAGCCCGTCGAGATCAACGTGCATTCGAACTTCGGCACGCGCTACTCGATGAGCGCGAATCCCGACACCTCGCCGCAAGTGCGCAACAACGGCCAGGCCAGCACGCGCCTGCCGTCGATCAACCTGCATTACTGATCCATCCGGGTGCGCGCACGCCTTTATGGGGCACGCGCGCACCCACGCCGCGAGCGCCGCCCATGAAGCCGGGCCGCCGCCATCGCGCCTGAGCCGGACACGCTCGCACGCCCCTCGGGCAGCACGACGCAGCGTTCGCCGACCCGCCATTACCAATCAACCGACCTTCCTGCATGGCCGTCTTCACCGCTGTCACCGACCAAGAGCTTGCCCAATGGCTGCGCGACTACGATCTCGGCGATGTCGTCGAATTTCGCGGCATCCAGTCCGGCATTGAGAACAGCAACTTCTTCCTGACGACGACGCGCGGCGAATACGTCCTGACGATCTTCGAAAAGCTGACGGCCGGACAACTGCCGTTCTACCTCGACCTGATGCGGCATCTCGCGGCGCATCGCGTGCCGGTTCCCGACCCCGTGCTGCGCCGGGACGGCGCGCTCTTCGGCCTGCTGCACGGCAAACCCGCGGCCATCGTGTCGAAGCTCGAAGGCAAGCCCGAACTTGCGCCCGGCGTGGAGCACTGCGCGGAAGTGGGCCAGATGCTCGCGCGCATGCACCTGGCGGGGCGCGACTATCGCGGCGACCAGCCGAATCTGCGCAGCCTTTCGTGGTGGGAAGAAACGGTGCCGACCGTGCTGCCGTTCCTCGACGACGCCCAGCGCACGCTGCTCACGAGCGAACTGGACCATCAGCGCGCATTCTTCGGCTCGGCCGACTACGCGGCGCTGCCGGGCGGCCCGTGCCATTGCGACCTGTTCCGCGACAACGCGATGTTCGCGCACTCGCACCCGGCGCCGGGTCACGAAGTCCGGCTGGGCGGCTTTTTCGACTTCTATTTCGCCGGCTGCGACAAATGGCTGTTCGACGTGGCCGTAACGGTGAACGACTGGTGCGTCGACCTCGCCACGGGCAAGCTCGATACAGTGCGCGCCGACGCGCTCTTGCGCGCCTACCAGACCGTGCGCCCGTTCACGCCCGAGGAAACGCGCCACTGGATGGACATGCTGCGCGCAGGCGCTTACCGCTTCTGGGTCTCGCGCCTGTATGATTTCCACCTGCCCCGCTCGGCCGAATTGCTCAAGCCGCACGACCCCGGCCACTTCGAGCGCATCCTGCGCGAGCGCCTCGCCGGCAGCGAGGCGGGTTCCCATCACGCCTTGCCCCATCGCCCATGCAACTAATTGAAGTCCCCGCGAAGACGGGTTATGTCTGGTTCCGCCAGGGAATCTGGCTGTTCCGCCGCAATCCGCTCGCGTTCCTCACGCTGTTTTTCGTCTATTTGCTGGCGATGACGCTGATTTCCGCCATTCCGGTGATCGGCGGCGTGCTGCCGCTGCTGTTCGTGCCCGGCGTGGCCGTCGGCTTCATGGCGGCGTGCCGCGACACGATCGCCGGCAAGCCGGTGTTCCCGACCATCCTGATCGAGGGCTTTCGCTCGTACGGCAGCAACGTGGCGAAGCATCTGCTGGTGCTCGGCGCCATTTACGTGGTGGCGATGTTGCTGGTGCTGGCCGCGTCTGCGTTCGTGGACGGCGGCGAGCTGTTGCGCCTGATGACGATTGGCGGCGACCTCGACGCGCAAGCGCTCGCCAACTCCGACGTGCCGCTTGCGGTGCTCGCCTCGCTGCTGTGCTACGTGCCGGTGTCGATGCTGTTCTGGTTCGCGCCCGTGCTCACGGCATGGCACGACGTGCCGCCCGTGAAGGCCATGTTCTTCAGCATCGTGAGCTGCTGGCGCAACAAGGGCGCGTTCATGGTGTACGGCGCGCTGTGGTTCGCGGTCTCGACGGTCGTATCGATTGGCTTGTCAACGCTTCTGCGCGCGCTCGGCGCGGGCGACTTCACGGTGGCGATCCTGATGCCCGCGCTCATCATCGTGACGACGATGCTCTATTGCTCGTTCTACGCGACCTATCGCGGCTGCTACGGCGTGCAGGAAAAACAGGCCGAAGAAATGCCGGACTCGGGCCGCTGAACAGCGCGGCCGGGCTGCGGCAAGCACTTTCACGTACATCGGCGTACAACGCAAAAACGGCGCCTTCGAGCGCCGTTCTCATTTCGCCCCTTTAGAGGGGGCACTCCATTCCTGCTTAGCCGTAGTGGTTCATCCACGACGGGTGGCGCGTGGCCTTCTCACGATCCATCTTGCGCATACGGAATTCGAGATCGTAGATGTCGACGGACTGCGCGAGATACGCTTCTTCGCGCTGCTGGCGGCGAGCTTCGGCGGTTTCGGTAAGGAACAGGAAAAGACGGCTGAGCAGATACATGATTTGGCCCTTCTTGAACGGGCACGTGCCCGCGAATCGAATGAAGCCATTATAGGGTAAACCCTATTCAGGGTAAACACCTAATCTGCTCGCGAAGCCCTTTATCCTGCGTCCTGCGTCAATTCGTCGTCGTAAGCTTCGTCGCTGGCTTCGCGGCGATGCGCCTCGAAAAAGTCCCAGATCAGAGCGCTCGCGTCCGGTCCGGTCGAGGAATGGAACGGTACGGTGTCGTCGCCGCCACTCCAGGCGTGGTCGAGTTTCGCCACGCGGCAAAGTCGAACGACGCTCGCGCCGTCGAGTTCGTAATCCTGCTCGCGGTAGCCGTCCTTCATGGTCTCGCGCGACACGACGCCGTCGCGCACGCCGTGCGAATCCGCAAGACCGTTCAAGCGCAACAGTTGCACCGCGAGCTGTTCCGCGTTGACGGGCGCGACCACCCCATCGGCGTCGCCCTGCACGACGATCGCCGGCATGCCCGGGTGAGTTCGCGCGCCCAGTTGCGTATCGACGAGCGACACCGGATCGCGGTGAACGCCGCGCCGCATGACGTCGAGCGCCGTAACGCCGGAACGCGCCTCGCCAAATGCGGGGCCGGAATGCAGCGCGAGCGCGGCGAAGCGGCTGGGCGAGCGCACCGCAAGCAGCATCGCGAGCCCCGCTCCCGCCGACAGCCCCGCCAGATAGACGCGCGAGCGGTCGAAGCCGTGTTCCTCGACCAGCGAATCGACGAGCGAAACGATGGCCGCGGCCTCGCCGCCGCCCGCCGCATCGCGTGCGTCGTACCAATGCCAGCATTGATGCGGGTGCGCGCGCTCCGACTGCTCGGGATACACCACCGCGAACCCGTGGCGGTCGGCGAGCAGATTCATGCGCGTGCCTTCGGCGAAGGAGTCCATCGACTGCTTGCAGCCATGCAGCATGACGACGAGCGGCAGGCCCGCCGTCTCGTGCCCCGAGGGTAAATAGAGCCCGAACGGCAGCGAGCGGCCAGCATGCAGTGCGTTCGCCGGTACATGATGTTCCGCGCGGCGCCATTCTCCCGCGGCCCAGGCGCTCGCGCGCGGGCCCACGCGCGACTCCCGCGCCGGCCCCGCATGGCGTGCCTGCGCCGGCGCAGCGTGCTTCGCCGCCTGATCGGCTGCGGCCTGGGCGGCGCGCCAGATTGCCTGCGGCCTGGGGGTATCGATCCGCGCGCCTTTCATGGCGTCGTGGGTGGCCTGGGTCTGGATGGCGAGCAGACGTCGCATGCCACCGGCCCATAGCTTCGTCAGATTTTTCGTCATCTACGGCCTCGTAAAAGGGTCCGACACACCGTGGCACCTTGCCGCGATCCGTCGTTGTGCAACGCACAATAACACCATTTGAAGGCGGTTGCAGATCGCACTCATTCGATTCCTTCCCGATACGTTCGACGGGGCACGCCTTCGTTTATGCGACCCGGCTATACTTCACGCTTGTCTCGCGCGCGTGTCGGCTAGCCAGCCGGTTCGCGCGTTGAGTAGCTATCAGGTAGCGGACTCATGCCAGATTTACCCACTCATCTTTGGTATTCGATCACCAACCTCGGCGGCGCGGGCCTCACCCTGCCGCTCGCGTTGGCGATCGCGCTTTGGCTCGTGGCCGGCTACTCGTGGCGCATGGCGGCGAGCTGGGTGTTGCTGCTCGGCCTGGCAATCGGCCTCGTGACGCTCACCAAAATCGCGTTTCTCGGCTGGGGCGTGGGGGTAAGGGAACTGGACTTCACGGGCATCAGCGGCCACGCGATGCTTTCCACGGCCGTCTATCCCGTCGCATTTTTCCTGATGCTGCAAGGCGCGCCCGCCTTCGTGCGCGCCGCCGGCGTGACCATCGGGCTCGCGGTGGGGCTCGCGGTCGCACTCTCGCGCGTGGTGCTCGACGCCCACTCGCCTTCCGAGGCCGTCACGGGCTGCGTGGTAGGTGCGCTCACCGCGCTGGTGTTCGCGCGCTACTGGTGGCACGCGCAGGCGCAGCGCATTTCGGCGGCGGTTGTCGCGCTGAGCCTCGCAGCGCTGACTGTCGCGCTGCACAACGTGCACGTGCCTACGCATCGCTGGGTGACGAACATCGCGCTGACCGTTTCGGGCCACGACCGGCCCTATGTGCGCGCCAAATGGAAGGCCAATCGCCCCAACCGCGCGCCGGTCGCGCCTGTTTCGCAAACCCGCAACGGCCTCGCGCCACCCGCGCAGCGCCACGCCTGAAGCCGCTCGACCGGACGCTGCCCGGCCGCTCAGCCCGCCACGCCTAGCAGCACACTCGAAGCCTTGAACACCGCCGTCGCCGCTTCCCCTGCGGCGAATCCGAGCGCGTCCACGCTCGCGTCGGTCACGATCGCGGCGATCACCGCGCCGCCCGGCAGGGCGAGCGTCACTTCGGCGTTCACGGCGCCGCGCCGCACGACCTCGATCGTCCCGCTCAACCGGTTGCGCGCGGAAAGCCGCGCCGCATCGGCCGCGCTCGCGACCAGCACGACCGACGTCGCCTTCACGAGCGCCACCACGGGCGCGCCCGCGGCCAGGCCGAGGGCTTCCGCGCTCTCGCGCGTGATCGTGGCGACGAGCGTTTCGCCGCCGGGCAGCACGATCGACACCTCGTCGTTCACCGCTCCCCTCACGATCCCGGAGACGGTGCCGAAAAGCTGATTGCGTGCGCTCGTGCGCATGGTGAAGCGGCCGAGTACGGCCAGATCGCGCGCGAAACGGCCCGCGTTGGCGTCGGCGCCTTCGCTGGAAACGGCCCCGAGCGCGTGCGCCGCTCGTTCGAGAAAGCGCTGATGCTCGCGCTCGATGGCGCGAAACGTTTCGACGAGCCGCAGCGCCCGCGCCGTGAGCGTCGTCCCGCCGCCGCCCTTGCCGCCCGTCGCGCGCACCACGAGCGCCTCGCCGGCGAGATTGTTCATGACGTCCACGGCATCCCACGCGCCCTTGTAACTCATGCCGACCGCTTTCGCAGCGCCCGTGATCGAGCCCGTTGCGTGAATCGCTTCGAGCAGCGCGATGCGCGCCGCGCCACCGAGCATCTGCTGGCCGGAGCGAAACCAGACGGAGCCGCCAAGCCCGAGTTCCGGCGCTTCGAAAGACCGGGACGGGCCCGGGGAACCGGCGTCGGCGCCGCCGGTGGCTGTGGAGTTCGGATCGGTGGAGTTCATCATGCGCAAAACGAGCCCGGACAAGACGAAATGAGCGAAAGGTTCGGCGACGTTCCGCCAGAATCCGCCTGCGATTATAGAGACGCGCCTCAGCCGCCGCGCGCGACCTTCGGCTCGCCGAGTTCGCGCAGCAGGCGTTCGCCTTCCTTCGCCGTGTAGCGCTTGACCGCCTCGCACCAGCCGCGCGCGAACCCAAGCTGATACGGCTCGGCATCCATGCATTCGAGATAACGCAGGGCCACGGCGGCGTCGTTGCCGTCGCCGAGCACGCTCTGCAGCCGCGCGAGCGAGCGCGCCACCTCCACGCGCGTGCGGCGCGACGTGAGCGTGGCGAAGAACTCGATCGTGTAGCGCAAATACTTCGCATTGATGCGCGCGCGATGGCGGCTGGCCTCGTCGATGGCGGTGAGCTTTTGCGTGCTCGCGAGCTGCTCGTAGTAGCGCCGCACGCGCTTCTTCACGTGGCAGTGCAGCGAACGCCCCGCGCCGCCGTCGTCGTGCGCCCGCCGCGCGAGCGCGTCGAGCCACTGCAGCCACGCCAGCGCCGCCAGCGCGTAACGTTGCGACGCCAGCGCCTCGCGCAGCCGCGCGCGTGCGGCGAGCCGTTGCGCGTTCGCCTCGGCGCGAATCGCGTCCCAGCGCGCGGGCTCGACGTCGGCGGCGGCGAGCGCGGGCAGCGTGGACTCGACGAAAACGTCGCGGTCACGCGCGTCGCCGAGCAGTGCGCCGAGCCACTTGAGTTCCGGTTCGATGCGCGTCTCCCAGGTCTCGTCGCACCAGCGCGAGAAGATGCGCATGGCAGTGCGCAGCCGCCGCTGCGACACGCGCATCTGATGGATGAACTCGCCGTTCGTGCTGTCGCGCACACCCGCGTCGTTGCCGAACCACTGCGCGCTGATGTTGCGCCCGATCGCCACGAGCGCGGCTTCGGCCGTGGCCGCGCCCGCGAGATCCACGGCTTCGGCCTTGATGACTTCGGCGTCGCCGCTCACGCTGCCCTTCGTGGCCCGTTCGAGCGCGTCGGCTAGACGCACGAACGCGGGGAATGCCTCGATCAGGTCGGCCGCACAGGCAAACAACGCATCGACGACAGGCCGCTCGCCCTCGCCTTCAGGCCAGGGTGCGCTCACGCGCAACTCGTGCAGTTCGGGCAAGTCGGGCGGCGACGACGCGTCCGGCGGCTCGTGCAAATCTTCGTCTAACGTGAGCAGCACCTCGATGCCGTCGCGCGGCCACTGCCAGCGGCTGCGCGACGCGACGAGCGTAGCCGACACGCAGAGATCTCCCGCGCTGCCGAGCGCCTCGCGAAACGGTTGCGGCGCGGCGTCGAAGAGCGCGTGCGCCATGCCGTTTGCATCGAGCGCCGCTTCGAAGACCGGCGCGACCGCGGTGACGCCCGGCGTATGAACGCGCCGGCTCGACACGACGACGCACCGCGTGTCGCCGTGCGATTCGACCGCGACGCGCCAACCGAGCCTCGCAAGGACGCCACCGCGGTCGAAGGCAACCGTCGTCACGCATTCGCGCGCGTGGGGCAGCGCCACGAGCGCGGGCAACGCCGCGCACAGGCCGACGCGCCATTCCGAAGGCTTCGGGCTGGCGTGCGCCCCGGACACCGCTCGAGGGGCGACGGCTATTGAGTTTTTTCTATCCGGCGCTGCCGGGATCACGACATCCAGCACGATTTCCAGAACGCGATCCATGAACGCTCCAGGGTTCTGTGGGCGGGCGCGACGGTTGAGAACGGTGCAAGCGGATGGAAAGCCAGAACTGCGACGACGCGATCGATGGTACACGCGAGCGCGCCACGACGCGCCAGGTAGAGCCCCTGACCTTCCGCCGGGTATCTGATGACGGTCAAGACCGGCACGGCAAGACGGTGGAAAAATGATTACGTTTCAATTTCTTCCGTTTTGCCTATCTGTAAGGAGTATTGAGTGTTCCCAGAGTACAGAGATTTGATTTCGCGCCTCAAGGTTCAGGACGAGCATTTCGCCCGCATTTTTCATCGGCACAACGAACTCGACCAGCAGATCAAGAACATGGAGGCGGGTGTCGTGGCTTCGCATGGCATGGAAGTCGAGCAATTGAAAAAGGAAAAGCTTCAACTCAAGGACTCGCTCTACCTGATCCTGAGAAAGGCGGCAAACGCCTGAAGCAGGTGGTGCCCCGCGCTGGCCGTTAGTTGCCGACAGGCCAGCCCGGGTCATCGACCGTCCCCTCTCCCCACCCGTCGACACCATGCCTAAATCCATTCCCCTCTCCGCTTCCGACACCTCCGGTCCCGCTGCACGACTGCCCCTCGTCACGCCCCACAGCGCCGAGTTGCGCACCGTCGACAGTGCCGTCGACTCCGCTAGCGAGGTCATCGCGGGCGCTGTCCACGATCTCGTCGCGCGCACACAAGCTGAGCAAAATCCGCCCGCCATGCTGCTCGATTCGATCGCGGCCTTGATGCAAGGCATGTCGCCCGACGAAGTCGCCCAGTTGCGCAGCCTGATCCTCGAAGGCAACCCCGCCGACTGGCGCAACTCGCGCACGCGCCATCCCGACGAGGAACTTGCCATGGGTTGGCGCGAAGGCGCCTATCCCTATCGCAATTTGATGTCGCGTCGCGCGTATGAGCGGCAGAAGTATCGGCTGCAGGTCGAACTGCTCAAGCTCCAGGCGTGGGTGCGCGAATCCGGCCAGCGCGTGGTGATCCTGTTCGAGGGCCGCGACGCAGCGGGCAAAGGCGGCGCGATCAAGCGCTTCATGGAGCATATGAACCCGCGCGGGGCGCGCGTGGTGGCGCTCGAAAAGCCCACCGAAGTCGAGCGGGGCCAGTGGTATTTCCAGCGCTATGTGCAGCATCTGCCTTCGGCGGGGGAGATCGTGCTGTTCGACCGATCCTGGTACAACCGTGCGGGCGTCGAGCATGTCATGGGCTTTTGCTCGCCCGAGGAATACGCCGATTTCATGCAGCAGGTGCCGGAGTTCGAACGGCAGTTGATTCGCAGCGGCATCCACCTGATCAAGTTCTGGTTTTCGGTGAGCCGCGCCGAGCAGCGGCGGCGTTTCAAGGAACGCAAGGTGCATCCGCTCAAGCAGTGGAAGCTGAGCCCCGTCGATCTTGCGTCGCTCGACAAGTGGGAAGCCTATACGCAGGCGAAGGAGGCGATGTTCTCGCAAACCGACACCGCCGACGCGCCGTGGACCGTCGTTCGCTCCGATTGCAAGAAGCGAGCGCGGCTCAATGCCATGCGTTTCGTGCTGAACAAGCTGCCTTATGCGAGCCGGGATGGCGAGGCGATCGGGACGGTGGATCCGTTGCTGGTGAGCCGCGCCCTGTAGGCGAGGCGATCAGATCAAATCGCGCGAGGAACGTGCCGCCCACGTCCCTCGCGCTCAATTCCGGCTATCGCTTCTGGTTTCCCGACGGGTCAGCTAGGTCGCATACTGCGCCACGCCATTCCCGAACGACCAGTTCTCCCGCGCGACATCCACGAGATTCACGAACACATCCTCGCGCCTGACCCCCGGATCGCGCGCGAGGTTCTCGGCAATCTGCGCGAACAGCGCCTTCTTTTGATCTTGCCCGCGCGTATTGCTCACCGCGATCTGGATCATGACGAGATCGTCGCTGCGCTCGATCCCCAGGTAATGGCGGCCGAACACGAAGTTATCCGCGTCGTGCTCCGTGACGATCATGAAGATGTCGTCTTCGGGCGCCTTGAACACCTCCATCAGCGCCTGATGAACGCCTTGCGTGAGCGCCTTGCGATACGCGGCGGGCTTGCCCGCACGAACAGCGATACGAGTGAATGGCATGTCGATCTCCTTCTTTCGAATGGGTTTGACGTGACATCAGCTTAGGCGCGATCTATCATAATAAACAGACATAGATCGATATTTCATCCATTTCCAACTGAAATGAAACCATTGGATCTCGACGCCGTGCGCGCCTTCGTGCTCGTCGCCGAACTCTCCAGCTTCACGCGCGCCGCCGACGCCCTCGAAACCACGCAATCGGCCGTGAGCCTCAAGCTCAAGCGCCTCGAAGCGCATCTGGGCAAGCAGTTGCTCGAGCGCACGCCGCGCCTCGTGCGGCTTTCGGCGGATGGCCTCACGTTCCTCGCCGCGGCGCGTGACCTGCTGGGCGCTCACGAGCGCGCGCTCGGGGCGCTTTCAGGCGATGAACGGCGGCTCGCGCTCGGCCTGAGCGAGCATGTCGCGGATGCGAACCTCGCCCGCCAGCTTGCCCAGCTTCGCATTCACGATCCGGGGCTCGTGATCGAGTTGCATCTGGGACTCTCGGCACAACTGCTCGCGCAGTTCGACGAGCGGCGGCTCGATGCCGTCATCGTCCGGCAGGAGGAAGAAGAAGCGGCGCGCGGCGACGGCCGACGGCTCTTCGCGGAGCCGCTCGTCTGGCTCGCCGCGCCGCAATGGCAGTGGCAGCCCGGCATGGCGCTGCCGCTCGCGCTGCTCGCCGCGCCCTGCGCCGTGCGGGCGGCGGCAATTCGCGCGCTCGACGCCGCGGGCGTGGCGTGGACCGAAGTGTTCGTGGGCGGCGGCGTCGCCGCGGTGGGCGCGGCGCTGGCCGCTGGCCTGGCGGTATCGCCGCTGGCGCGCCGGGTCGCGCCGCGCGAACTCATCGACGTGGGCGCGCGGCTCGGCCTGCCCGCGCTGCCGGTTTCGCAAGTCACGCTTCACTCGCGGGTGCGCGAGCCTCGAACCGCCGCTACGTTGCAGCTGCTCGCTTCAGGGCTCGGCACGAATTAACGGGCGCTCAGATCAGGATGGGCGGCAGCGCATGCGGCGCGGGAGTCGCGCGCTGAACGCTCCATACGCCTGCTCGCACCCCGTCTCGCCGCAAATGCGGGGCGAGGATTATACCGAGTCCAAACTTGCAATAATCCATATATGGACTAATATCTACTAAAAGTTCAATTCAGGACTCGACCACCATGTCACCTGCCACTGCTTCCGTTTCCCCGTCGCGACGTCCCGGCGCCGAACCCTCGCTCACCGAAATGTCGGCGGCGGGGCTCAGGGCGTTCTTCCGGATTGCGAGCGACTGGAACCTGAGCGCCGAAGAGCAGATTATTCTGCTCGGCTCGCCGGGCCGATCCACGTTCTTCAAGTGGAAGCAGTCCCCGCAAACCGCCCGGCTCGGCCGCGACACACTCGAGCGCCTTTCGCTGCTGCTCGGCATCTACAAGGCGCTGCAGATTCTCCTGCCTCAACCCACCTCCGCAGACGCCTGGATCAAGCGTCCCAACAGCGCGCCGCCCTTTGGCGGCCGCCGCGCGCTCGACCGCATGCTGGCCGGCAACGTCAGCGACCTCGTAGCGGTGCGCCAGTATCTCGACGCAATGCGAGGCGGCTGGGCGTGACGCAATCGAACTGGCAAGACCGCTGGCGTAGCGTACAGCTCACCTGGTCGCCCGCGTTCAGGGTGATTCCCACCCGCTTTCCCGCCGTAAACCTGTTCGACCGCGTGGCTTCGGCGGACGACTTCGAGGCGCTTTACGCGCTCGAAGCGCTAACCAATGACCGCCTGCGCACTGAAACGGGCGACCTCGACCTTGTGCCGCGCGAGGAACGCCGCTTCGGTCCTGGCTATGGGCCGATCATGGCGGCCTTCACGCATCTGAATCCGCAGGGCAGCCGCTTTTCAGACGGCACCTACGGCGTGTTCTACTGTGCGCGCTCGCGCGCAACCGCCGTCGCGGAAACGCGCTATCACTCGGGACTTTTTCTCGCGGCCACGAACGAGCCGCCCATCCGCCAGCAAATGCGGCTCTACACGGTCATTGCGCATGGCGAGGTGATCGACCTGCGCGACGACCCCGCGCTCGACCCCGGCGTGCTCTCGCCCAACGACTACACGGCCGGCCAGGCGCTAGGCCGCGCCGCGCGCGAAGCGCGCGCGCCCGGCATTGCGTATCCGTCGGTGCGCGATGCGGACGGCGAATGTCTCGCCGCGCTCAGCACGACGCTGCTGCGCGCGTGCCATCACGCGGCGTATCTGGAATACAACTGGAATGGGCACACCATCGACATGGTGTTCGAGCTGAACCGCATCGTGTAGCGCAGCGGCGCGCCTCAGGGCAGCACGATCGCGGCCGCGCCGTGCGCAAGCGCTTCCACCTGCGAGACCGACCAGATGCGCGATGTGAGCGCCTCGACCATGGTCAGGCGTCCTTCGGTAATGAACGCTCCGGTGTCGATGAACACCTGCGCGCCGATCTGCCGGACCTCGCGCACTGGCGTGTGCCCGCAGAACGTGAGCGAGAGCGCATGGCGCGCCGGATCGCCCGTGCCGAGCACGAGATCGCGTCCCCACAGCATGCGTTCGCGGACTTCGGAGCTGAACTGGCCGCTGTCGAGCGCGGCGTCGTCGCCGAAAAATTCCGCGTGGATGATGTTGAAGCGCTTTTCGCCGTCGCCCACCACGCGCGCCAGCGGCAATTGACGCAGCCGCTGCGCGTAACGCACGAGTTCTGCGTCGGGCACGCCCTGCGCCCAGCCACCGCCGATGCCATACCAGCGATTACGCGGCATGCGCCCTTCGGCCACGGCGCACAGCGCGTCTTCGTGATTGCCCAGCACGGCGTAGAACCAGGGTTTGTCGAGTAGCGCGAGCGCCTGTTCGCACTGCTCGCGCTCGCCCCGGTCGACGAGATCGCCCACCGAAAAGAGCCGGTCGCGCGCGGTGTCGAATTCGACTTCGCGCAACAGATAGCGCAATGCCTCCACGCAACCGTGCAGGTCGCCGACAACGAAGTCGCGACCGGCAAGGTTGGGGGCATGGTGCTGCACGAGAATGTCGGTTTTTTGCGTCATGACTTCATCATAGCGCTGTGTGGGTGGGCCATATGAGCGACAAATATCGCATTGGTAACATTTGTGAACGGCGCCGCACAAAACAAGCCGGTGAGCAAGCGCCGTGCCTGCCTGCGCCCTGCGTACGTGTTCGAAAACGCCCCCCGCGGCGTGCGCGAGGTATTTGCCGCGCGCCGGGGAGGCAGGCAGTCGTGACCCGACGCGGCACACCGCAAGCTTGCATGCCGGGCATAACAGCGGGCCACCACTCGAGGGCCGCACGGTAGAATCGCCGCACTCATCCGAGCCAACCCCCGTCACCCTTCGTGCGTCATGCCATACGCCATGAATCTCATTCCGCAGGTGCTGCGCAACCGGCCGCACATGATGGTCGCCATCGCCGTGGGCGTCGTGCTCGGCGCATTCGCCCCCGCCTCGATCCACACTTCGGCGCGGATTCTGCTCGGCTGGGACGCCACGGTGTGGACCTACCTCGTGCTGATCTGGCTGCACATGGGGTTCGCAAACGAAGAGAACGTGCGCGAGAACGCGCGCCGCGAAGACGAGAACGCGGGCACCGTGCTGTTTCTCATCTGCACCGCGACGGTGGCGAGCATCGTCGCCATCGTCTTCGAACTGGGCACGACGAAGGACCTCGGCACGGCTTCGAAGGTGCTGCATTCGCTGCTTACCGGGCTCACGCTCATCGGGGCGTGGTTTCTCATTCCCACCATCTTCACGCTGCACTACGCACGCGTGTACTACGGCTCCGATCCCAACGAGCCCGCCCTCGTATTTCCCGACAAAAAGCTCACGCCGAACTACTGGGACTTTCTGTACTTCTCGTTCACCATCGCGTGTGCATCGCAAACCGCCGACATCGGCCTGCGCGGACGCAACGCACGGCGCGGTGTACTCGCGCAATCGATTTTGTCCTTCTACTTCAACGTTTCTGTGCTAGGGCTGTGCGTGAACATCGCCGCGAGCATGGTCGGTAGCTGAAACGCTCTCATTCGTCGCTGCAACGGATACCGGCAATCGCCGCCGGTTTCTTCACTCACCGCTCCTGCCTTTCGCCTGACCTCGCGCCCAACCCCGCGCCTGGGCTTTGAGAACGCACGCCTGCGCGCGGCGGCGCGCGCCCGCATGTCTCATGGGCATGTGCCTTGCTCCCCTTCCCCCCAAGTCGCCACGCGGCGCAAGTGGTTTGGTTCCCGCCTGCTCTTGCACTACTCTGAACAGGTGCCTCTCCACACGCGCAGCGCGGCACGCTCCGGCAAGCCCCCGGGCGGCGCGATCGCATGACGGCCAACGCCGTCTTGCATCCCCTTCGCCTGACGTACCTGGAATACGACCGATGGAACCTCCCCACGCCTATGCGCCGCGGATCTACTTCGTCCATTCAGTACTTGCAGGACCTCTCGACGCGTGGCCGGCACATATCGGCCGTGCGGCGTCCCTTGGCTTCGACCATGTTCTGATCGGTGCGCTGTTCGCCTCGGGTGCATCGGGCGACGACCGCATCGTCGCCGACCATACGCGCCTGAACGCGGCCTTCGGCAGCAAGCTTTCCGCCGACGACGCCTTGCGCGAACTCGCACTCGCCGCGCAATCGCGCGGCGTCACGCTGCTCGCGGATCTCGTGCTCGACCGCAGCGCCGCCGACGGCGCGCTCTACGCCGCGCATCCCGAATGGTTCCATCCCTTCGAGCCCGAAGAGGCGCGCCTCGATCCACGCCACGGCCACAGCGATGCCAACGTCGCCTACGCGGATTTCGAGCGCGCGAGCGCGCCGCTCATCGCATGGTGGACCGAACGCGCCATCGCGCTCGTCGAAGCGGGTATCGGCGGCTTTCGCGTGGACTCGCCGCACCGCACGCCGCCTCACGTGCTGCGCGCGATCTTCGATGCGGTACGCGCGCGCTACCCGCAAACGCGCTGGCTGGCCGCCACGCCAGGCCTGCCGCGCGAAGCGCTCGCGCACCTCGAAGGTGCAGGCTTCGACGCGGCCTTCTCCTCGCTGCGCTGGTGGGACTTCCAGTCGAGCTGGCTGGTCGAGGAGCACGCCGCGTTGCGCCGCGTGGGCTCGCCAGTCACGTTTCCCGAAGCACCCTACGGCACGCGCTACGCGCACGACCAGGACGGCGCCGCGGATGCGCGCGCCGTCGAGCGCGCCTATCGCCGCATGCTGCGCGCGTCGGCTGCGCTCGGCACCGGCTGGCTCATGCCGATGGGCTTCGAGTACGGCGTGGACGAAGCGATCTCGCATAGCGGCAACAGCGCGCACGCGTGGGAAGCCGCGAAGGCGCGCGCACCCTTCGATCTCAGCGCCGACGTCGCGCACGCCAATGCGCTGCAACGCGAAACGTGGACGCTGCAAACCAACGGCGAACTGCGCGCGCTCAACGGCCCTGGCGCAAGCGTCGCGGCGCTCTTGCGCGGCGATCGCGCGGACCTGCGCAGCGCAGGCGACGCCGTGCTCACGCTCATCAACCCCGCGCTTGCCGCGCCTGTGCGCGTGGATCTCTCGCGGCTGCTCGACGGCGTGCCTGGCGGCTTCACGCGCTTCGCGCCGCTCGATGCGCAAACGCTGCGCGGCGCACGCCGGCCCACGGCGCGCGATGCGAGCGCGATTCCCGACACGTTCACGCTGCCCGCCGGCGCATGCTGGATGTTCCGCGCCCTCGCGAGTCCGCTCGTGGTGCTCGCGCCGCCCGAAGATCGCGGCAAGACGCAGACGAGCGGCCACAAGAGCGTGCTCGAAGCGATTGCCGCGCCGCGCATCGCCATCGAGAGCGCGCAGCCCTCGGTCGATCACGGACGCTTCGTCGCGAAGCGCACCGTGGGCGAACGCTGCGAAGTGCGCGCGGCGATTTTCGCCGAAGGCCACGACAAGATCGACGCCGCCGTGCTCTGGCGCGCCGCCGACGAAACCGCGTGGCACGAATCCCCGATGTCGCCGGTGCTGCCCGCCGGAACCGACCTCTGGACGGGCCACATTCCCCTCGAACGCGTGGGACGCTACGAGTACGTCGTGATCGCCTGGCGCGACGACTTCGCCTCGCTCGCCGAGCATCTGCACAAGAAGCGCGTGGCGAACCAGCCCGTCGATCTGGAGCTGGAGGAAGCGAGCCGCCTGTTCGCGCTCGTGCTCGCCACGGCCGAAACGTCGGGCACGGACGACGCCGGCCAGAAGCACACCAACGAAACGCTCGACGCCATCGTCAAGCGCTTCATTGGTGCGGACACCGAAACACGTTGCGCGATCATCGCCGCGCCCTCCACGGCCGCGGCCGTGCGCGCCGCGCGCCATCGCCCGTTCCTGTCGCGCGATACGGTCGTGGGTCGCGTGGATGCGGAGCGCATCGCCGCGCGCTTCGCAAGCTGGTACGAGATCTTCCCGCGCTCGATGAGCGACGACGAATCGCGTCACGGCACATTCGACGACGTGATCGGGAAGATGCCGCGCATTCGCGAAATGGGCTTCGACGTGCTGTACTTTCCGCCCATTCACCCGATCGGACTCGCGAACCGTAAGGGGCGCAACAACACGCTCAATGCGCAGCCCGGCGACGTGGGCAGCCCCTATGCGATCGGCGCGGCCGAAGGCGGCCACACCGCCGTGCATCCGCAACTGGGCACGCTCGAAGACTTCTGCCGCATGCTCGCCGCGGCGCGCGAAAACGGCCTCGAAATCGCGCTCGATTTCGCGATTCAATGTTCGCCGGATCACCCGTGGCTGAAGGCGCATCCCACGTGGTTCGCGTGGCGGCCCGACGGCACGCTGCGTTACGCCGAAAACCCGCCGAAGAAGTATCAGGACATCGTGAACCCCGAGTTTTACGCGCACGACTCCAAGCCCGACTTGTGGCTCGCCCTGCGCGACGCGATCCTGTTCTGGGCAGACACGGGCGTGCGCATTTTCCGCGTGGACAACCCGCACACCAAGCCGCTGCCGTTCTGGGAATGGATGATCGCCGACGTGCGCGCGCGCCATCCCGACGTGATCTTCCTCTCCGAGGCCTTCACGCGGCCGCGCCTCATGTACCGGCTCGCCAAGCTCGGCTTCTCGCAGTCGTACACGTACTTCACATGGCGCGAATCGAAGCGCGAATTCACCGAGTACCTCACGGAACTCACGCAAACCGAAGTGCGCGACTTCTATCGGCCGAACTTCTTCGTCAATACGCCGGACATCAATCCGCGCCATTTGCAGACCGGCGCACGTTCGAGCTTCCTGATCCGCGCGGCGCTGGCCTCGACGCTTTCGGGGCTATGGGGCGTGTATTGCGGCTTCGAGCTGTGCGAAGGGCGCGCCATGCCAAATTCGGAAGAATATCTGGACTCCGAAAAATATCAGCTACGCGCGTGGGACTGGAATCGTCCGGGCAACATCGTCGCGGAAATCGCCACGCTCAACCGGATCCGCCGCGCCAATCCCGCGCTGCACTCGCATCTCGGCATTACATTTCTCGACGCGCACAACGACTCTCTGTTGTGCTTCGAAAAGGCCACGCCCGCGCGCGATAACGTGATCGTCGTGGCCATCAATCTCGACGCCTTCAACGAACAGGGCGCCGACTTCGAACTCTCGTGGGCGACGTTCCAGCGCTGGCACCTCGACGATCACGCCGCGCTCAATGTCGTCGACGAAATGACGGGCGAGCGCTTCGAGTGGCGCGGGCGCTGGCAACACGTGCGGCTCGATCCGCACGCGCGTCCGTTTGCGATCTGGCGCATCGAACCCGCGAACGGCTTGCCTCGCGAAGAGCCGCCGCCCGAATACGACGAGTACGCCGATGAGCGCGATGGACACATCGCAGGCCATCCCGAACTCGACGCCGACTTCCCGCCCGGAGGAGCGACATGAAACGCGACCCCGCTACGCACGAGCCTGTGGCAACCCACGTCCAGACCGTCACGCGAGACTCGACCGCACACGACCCGCACCACGAGGAACGCACGCAACGGCGCGGCAAGCCGTCTGTGCTTTCCGACGATCCGCTCTGGTACAAGGACGCGATCATCTACCAGGTGCACGTGAAATCGTTCTTCGATTCGAACAACGATGGCGTGGGCGATTTTCCGGGTCTGCTCGCCAAGCTGGACTACATCGCGGGCCTGGGCGTGACAGCGATCTGGCTGCTGCCGTTCTATCCCTCGCCGCGCCGCGACGACGGCTACGACATCGCCGACTATCGCAATGTGCACCCCGACTACGGCCAGCTCGCCGACGTGCGCCGCTTCATTCAGGAAGCGCATGCGCGCGGCATCCGCGTGATCACCGAGCTGGTCATCAACCATACGTCGGACCAGCACCCGTGGTTCCAGCGCGCGCGGCGCGCGAAGCCCGGCTCGAATCATCGCAACTACTACGTGTGGTCCGATACGGACCAGAAGTACCAGGGCACGCGCATCATCTTCATCGACTCGGAGCCGTCTAACTGGACGCACGACCCCGTGGCGGGCGCGTACTACTGGCACCGCTTCTATTCGCATCAACCCGATCTGAACTTCGACAATCCGTCCGTGCTGCGCGAAGTGCTGCAGGTCATGCGCTTCTGGCTCGACATGGGCATCGACGGGCTGCGCCTCGACGCGGTGCCTTACCTCGTGGAACGCGAAGGCACGAACAACGAGAACCTGCCCGAAACGCACAACATTCTCAAGCGCATCCGCGCGGCCATCGACGAGAACTACCCGAACCGCATGCTGCTGGCCGAAGCGAACCAGTGGCCCGAAGATGTGCAGGAGTACTTCGGCAACGAAGACGAATGCCACATGGCGTTCCACTTCCCGCTGATGCCGCGCCTCTACATGGCGATTGCAAGCGAGGACCGCTTCCCGATTCTCGACATCATGAAGCAGACGCCTGACCTGCTGCCGACGTGCCAGTGGGCGATCTTCCTGCGCAATCACGACGAACTCACGCTCGAAATGGTCACCGACTCCGAGCGCGATTATCTCTGGAACACCTATGCGAGCGACCGGCGCGCACGCCTGAACCTCGGCATTCGCCGGCGACTCGCGCCGCTCATGGAGCGCGACCGCCGCCGCATCGAACTCATCAACTCGCTGCTGCTCTCCATGCCCGGCACGCCCGTGATCTATTACGGCGACGAACTCGGCATGGGCGACAACATTCACCTGGGCGACCGCGACGGCGTGCGTACGCCGATGCAGTGGTCGTCGGACCGCAACGGCGGCTTCTCGCGCGCCGACCCCGAACAGCTCGTGCTGCCGCCGCTCATGGGCTCGCTCTACGGCTACGACGCCATCAACGTCGAAGCGCAAAGCCGCGATCCGCATTCGCTGCTCAACTGGACGCGCCGCATGCTCGCCACGCGCCGCGCGAAGCAGGCGTTCGGGCGCGGCACGATCCGCTTCCTGCGCCCGGCGAACCGCAAGATCCTCGCGTACCTGCGCGAAATGCCCGGCGAAGCGCCGATCTTGTGCGTGGCGAATCTGTCGCGCGCGCCGCAGGCGGTGGAACTCGACCTCTCCGAATTCGCGGGCATGTCCCCGGTGGAAATGACGGCCGACTCCGTGTTCCCCGCCATCGGGCAGTTGCCTTATCTCTTGACCTTCCCGCCCTACGGTTTCCTGTGGTTCCTGCTGAGCGCAGGCAATCAGCGGCCATCATGGAGCCAGCCTATCTCCGAACAATTGCCCGAGTTCGTGACCGTGGTGCTGCGCGAAGGACAGCAGGGCGCGACGCCTGAAAACGTGCGCCTGCTCGAATCGGAAGTGCTGCCTTCGTGGCTCTCGCGGCGCCGCTGGTTCGCCTCGAAGGACAAGGGGCTGCGTTCGGTTCGCCTCGCGGCGCTCACGACGATCCACGGCGCGGGCTTCGCATTCACCGAAATCGAGGCCGAACTCGCGGATGGCACGAGCGAACGCTACGTACTCCCAATCGCCATCACCTGGGGCACCGAAATCACCACGCCGCTGCACATCCAGCTCGCGCTGTCGCGCGTGCGGCGCGGACGCACGGTGGGTTACCTCACGGATGCGTTCTCGCTGCCGTGGTTCGCCTACGGCGTGCTGCGCAAGCTGCGCGAGCGCGCCGCGGTGCCTACCGTGCAGCAGAGCACCATCCGCTTCGAGCCGACGGACCGCATCGACGAACTGAACCTCGGCGAGACGCCGGAAGTGCGCTGGCTCGCCGCCGAGCAAAGCAACAGCTCGCTTGTGATCGCCGAAACGCTCGTGCTCAAGATCGTTCGCCGGTTGATGGCGGGCGTACACCCCGAAGCGGAAATGAGCCGCTACCTC
Organism: Paraburkholderia sp. J76; assembly: GCF_905220295.1. Lineage (NCBI taxonomy): Bacteria > Pseudomonadati > Pseudomonadota > Betaproteobacteria > Burkholderiales > Burkholderiaceae > Paraburkholderia > Paraburkholderia sp. J76. The sequence continues at coordinate 192,294 of NZ_CAJMZJ010000004.1, read as the reverse complement.
ACGAAACTCGGCTACGCGAACACCGCGCCGCTCTATGGCGAAGTGGTCCGCGTGGACCCCGCGGGCGTGCCTCACACGCTCATCATCGTGCAAGGTTTCATCGACAACCAGGGCAATGCGTGGGACTGGGCGCTCGACTATCTGCGCCGCACGGTCGACGAACTCGCGCTCGCGATGGACGACGACACGAGCATCGACCAGGCGCACGAAGAAGAAGCCGTGCAGGGCTACTGCACGGTGATCGGCGCGATCGGCAAGCGCCTGGGCGAGTTGCACGCCATGCTTTCGCGGCCCAGCGACGACGAAGCCTTCTCGCCCGTGGCCGCCACGCCCGACGACGTGCGCGCATGGATCGCCGACGCGAAGACCATGCTCAACGAAGCGCTCGACATCGTTGCGCAGCATACCGGCGAGGACGAGCAAACGCTCGACGCAGACGCACGCGATCTCGCACGCAGCATCATCGATCGCCGCGAGGCATTGCTCGCGAAGCTCGACGAACTCGTGCCGCACGACACGAAGGCCGCGCGCATCCGCATACACGGCGACTTCCACCTGGGCCAGGTCCTGATTTCGCAGGGCGACGCGTATCTGATCGACTTCGAGGGCGAGCCCGCTCGCGCGCTCGAATACCGGCGCGCGAAGGCCTCGCCGCTGCGCGACGTGGCGGGCCTCCTGCGCTCGCTTTCGTATGCGGGCGCCGCCGCGCAATCGACACTCGAAAACGCGCCGCAGCAAGTCGTCGATCGCAAGCGCGCCCTCTTCGAGCGCTTCCGGGGCTACGCCGCCGAAGCGTTCCTGAGCCAGTATCGCGCGGCCGTCGCCGAAGGACCGCTCACGCTCGTGAGCGCTTCACAGGAGCAGGCGCTGCTCGACCTGTTCCTGATCGAGAAGGCGGCCTACGAGATCCGCTACGAAGCGGCGAACCGCCCTGCCTGGCTCGCACTGCCGGTACGCGGACTCGCCGCGCTGACCGCACGCGTGCTCGGGCTCACTTCCACGCAGTCCACACAATCGCACTCCGGCGGAGGTGGCCATGGTTGATCGCGTGCCCCAAGCCGGGCTAAGTCCGCTCGATGCCGACGCGCTCGCCGGAGCCTGGCACTCCGATCCTTTCGCCGTGCTCGGGCTGCACTGGGTGGACGGCGCGCCCTATGTGCGCGCCTGGCTGCCGAACGCCTCGGGCGCGAGCGTGGTGGCGCGCGACCGCGCCCACACGCTCGGCGAACTCACGCTCGTACACCCGGCGGGACTCTACGCAGGCCCGCTGGCGGAAGCCGTGCCCTACCGCCTCGTGGTCGACTGGCATGGCGTGAGCCAGGAAATCGAGGACACCTATTCATTCGGTCCGCAGCTCTCGCACGAAGCGCTCATGCGTCTCGCCGACGGCGATCCCTACGCGGTGCTCGAATGCCTCGGCGCGCGGCCGATGACGTGCGACGGCGTGCCCGGCGTGCGCTTTGCCGTCTGGGCGCCGAATGCGAAGCGCGTTTCCGTGGTAGGCGACTTCAACGCGTGGGACGGGCGGCGTCACCCCATGCGGCTGCGCCACGAAGCCGGCGTCTGGGAGCTTTTCGTCCCGCGTGTGGCGCCCGGCGCGCGCTACAAGTTCGAGATACTTGGCGCGCGCGGCGTGGTCCTGCCGCTCAAGGCCGATCCCTGCGCACTGCAGACAGAATGTCCGCCGGGCACCGCGTCGATCGTCGCGCCCCTGGAAGCGATCGACCACTACCCGTGGCGCGATCAGGAATGGCTGCAAACGCGGGCGGAACGGCAAAACGCCCGCGCGGCCATGTCGATCTACGAGGTGCATGCGCCTTCGTGGCTGCCCACGCAAGGCGCAGACGCCCCCGCGCCCGACTGGGCCGCGCTCGCCGATCGTCTGATTCCCTACGCGCAGGGCATGGGCTTCACGCATATCGAACTGCTGCCCGTGGCGGAACATCCGTTCGGCGGATCGTGGGGCTATCAGCCGCTGGCGCAGTTCGCGCCCACCGCGCGTCTTGGGCCGCCCGCGGACTTCGCGGCGTTCGTCGATCGCGCGCACGAAGCCGGACTCGGCGTGATTCTCGACTGGGTGCCCGCGCACTTTCCGAACGACGCGCACGGGCTGATCGACTTCGACGGCACGCCGCTCTATGAGCACGCCGACCCGCGCGAGGGCTATCACCCCGACTGGAACACGATGATCTACAACCTGGGACGCCGCGAGGTGAGCGCGTTCCTCATTGCGTCGGGACTCGCGTGGCTCATGCGCTATCACGTGGACGGGTTGCGCGTGGACGCGGTGGCCTCCATGCTGTACCGCGACTATTCGCGCGCGCAAGGCGAATGGGTGCCCAACATTTACGGCGGCCGCGAAAACCTCGAATCCATTGCGTTTTTGAAGCGCCTCAACCATGAAACGCAGTACGTTCCGCAACGCCCGGGCGTCATCACCATTGCTGAGGAATCCACAGCTTGGCCGGGCGTCACGGCCCGCCCGGAAGACGGCGGCCTCGGCTTCCAGTTCAAGTGGAACATGGGCTGGATGCACGACACGCTGCACTACATGCACGAGGACCCCGTTTATCGCCGCTATCACCATCACCTGATGACGTTCGCGATGGTCTACGCGTGGTCGGAGCGCTTCGTGCTGCCGCTTTCGCACGATGAAGTCGTGCACGGCAAAGGGTCGCTGCTCGGCAAGATGCCGGGCGACCGCTGGCAGAAGTTCGCCAACCTTCGCGCGTATTTCGGCTTCATGTGGGCGCATCCCGGCAAGAAGCTGCTTTTCATGGGCGGCGAATTCGGGCAGATGGCCGAATTCGATCACGACGGCACGCCGCACTGGAATCTGCTCGACGACCCGCTGCACCGCGGCGTGCAAACGCTCGTGCGCGACCTCAACCGCCTCTATGCGAGCGAGCCCGCGCTCTACGCGCTCGACTCGGAACCCGGCGGCTTCGAGTGGCTGGTTTCCGACGACAACGAAAACAGCGTGCTCGCGTGGCGCCGCGTGGACGGCTCGGGCCGCGAGATCGTGGTGATCTGCAACTTCACGCCGCTGCCGCGCCACGGCTACCGTATCGGCTTGCCACAGCCGGGACAATGGGAAGAAGCGCTCAACACCGACGCCGAAGTCTACGGCGGCTCGAACATGGGCAACGGGGGTGTCGTCCACACGGAGAACGTGGCGAGCCACGGCAAGGCGCAATCGGCCGCGCTCGTCGTGCCGCCGCTCGGCACGCTGATTCTGCGTCTGCGCCGATAGCGAGAGACGGTGCGGCGGCGGGATTTGATCAGGAATCCGATGCAAATCGAAGAACAACACAGGGAGCATCGCCATGGCAAACGGGCCGCCTGATCGCCTGTTGCCGGGCTCCCCGTGGCCGCTCGGCGCGACGTGGGACGGCCTGGGCACGAACTTCGCCGTGTTCTCGTCCCACGCCTGGCGCATCGAGCTGTGCCTCTTCGATCCCACCGGCCGCAAGGAACGCATTCGCTACACGCTGCCCGAGTGCACCGACGAAATATGGCACGGCTATCTGCCGGGCGCGCATCCGGGCACGGTGTACGGGCTGCGCGCGCATGGGCCGTATCAGCCGCATCTGGGGCATCGCTTCAATCCGCACAAGCTGCTGCTGGACCCTTACGCGAAACAGCTCATCGGCCAGTTTCGCTGGTCGGACACGCTCTATGGCTATCGCGCGCATTCGAACCGCGTGGACCTCTCGATCGACCGGCGCGACTCCGCGCCCGCCATGCCTAAATGCGTCGTGGTCAACGACAACTTCGACTGGTCGCACGACCGGCGGCCCAATACGCCCTGGGGCGACACCGTGATTTACGAGGCGCATCTGCGCGGGCTGTCGATGCAGCGGCACGATTTGCGCACGCACATGCGGGGCACGTTTGCCGGGCTCGCCGCGCCGCGTTTCATCGAGCATCTGCACAAGCTCGGCGTGACCGCCATCGAAATCCTGCCCGTGCATGCGTTTCTCTCCGAACGCTTTCTGATCGATCGTGGACTGCGCAACTACTGGGGCTACAACGCGGCCGCGTTCTTCGCGCCCGAGCCCGGCTACCTGGTGGGCTACGACACCGACGAAATGCGCATTGCCGTGCGCCAGTTTCATGCGGCGGGAATCGAGGTCATTCTCGACGTGGTCTACAACCACACTTGCGAAAGCGGCGAAATGGGTCCCACCGTCTCATGGCGCGGCCTCGACAATGCCAGCTATTACCGCTGCGTGCCCGGCGACGAGCGCCACTTCATCAACGACACGGGCTGCGGCAACACGCTCGACTTTTCGCATCCGCGCGTGCTGCAGATGGTCGCCGACTCGCTGCGCCACTGGGTTACGTCATACGGTATCGACGGCTTTCGCTTCGATCTCGGCGTCACGCTCGGGCGCGAGCCCGCGGGCTTCGACCCGAACGGCGGTTTCTTCGACGTGCTGCGGCAGGACCCCGTCCTTTCGCAATGCAAACTGATTTCCGAGCCGTGGGACGTAGGTCCCGGCGGCTATCAGCTAGGCAATCATCCGCCCGGCTTTTCCGAGTGGAACGACCGCTTTCGCGACAGCGTGCGGCGCTACTGGCGCGGCGCGCCGGGCCAGCGCGCCGACCTCGCCGCGCGCCTCACGGGCAGCGCCGATCTGTTCGACAAGCGCAAACGCCGGCCTTGGGCGTCGATCAATTTCGTCACTTCGCACGACGGATTCACGCTGGCCGACCTCGTTTCGTACGAGCGCAAGCACAACGAGGCCAACGGCGAGGAGAACCGCGACGGCCACAACGAAAACTGGAGCGCGAACTGGGGCGTGGAAGGTCCCACCGACGACCCCGCCATCCTCGCCACGCGTGCGCGCGTGGCGCGCTCGATGATGGCCACGCTCTTCATCGCGCTCGGCACGCCCATGCTGCTCGCGGGCGACGAGGCCTGCCGCACGCAGCGCGGCAACAACAACGCGTACTGCCAGGACAACGATATTTCATGGTTCGACTGGGCGCTCGCCGAAACGCCTCAGGGCAAGGCCATGACGCGGTTCGCCGCCCGCGTGATCGCGCTGCGCCGCGACCATCCGCTGCTGCGCGAAACGCGCTTCTTGTTCGGCGAGCGCGAGCTGATGCCCGGCGTGCACGACATCGACTGGTTCGACGAACGCGGCGAATCGCTCTCGCCCGAGGCCTGGCACGACCCGCAGGCGTGCGCGTTCACGATGCGTCGCGCGGGAGCGGGACTCCACGGCCAAATGGAAGTATTGTTGATGATGCTGAACGCCTCGCAGGGCGCGGTGACTTTCGTCGCGCCCGCGCCGCGCATGGCATGGGAGGTGCTGCTCGATACCGCGCGTCCCGATGCGGCGCCCTACGCGCTGCCCGATACGACGTACGAGCTGGCTGCCCGCGCGCTTGCCGTGCTCCGCGCCCGACCGGCGCGCGCCGAGGCGCACCGCAAGCACGGCACGCGCGACGACACGCCGACGCCCGACCCGCGCCGCACGCCGGACACGCCCGAGCCGGGCGCGGGCCACGACGACGCTGGCGAGCAACGCCAGGTAGAAGATAGGTACAGGTAAGGACGCAACCAGGAATCCACCATGTCCCCGCTTTCGCACGATACGCACGATTCGCATGATCCGCACGTCCGCCAGTACATGCATTGCCTGCCGTTCGGCGCGCAGTTGATCGGCGCGTCGCACACGCAGCCGCATACGCGCTTTCGCTTCTGGGCGCCTTCCTGTCAAACGGTGCAGGTCGTATTCGAGAACGTGCGCGATGCGCCGCCGCTCGACATGACGCCCACCGGCAACGGCTGGTTCGAAGCGCAGGCGCCGTGCGGGCCGGGCACGCTCTACCGCTACTGCATCGACGGCCAGCAACGCGTACCCGACCCCGCATCGCGCTTCCAGCCGCAAGGCGTGCACGGCCCGAGCGAAGTGATCGACCCGCGCGCCTACGCCTGGCAGCAAACGCTCTGGCAAGGACGCCCCTGGGAAGAGACCGTGCTCTACGAGTTGCACGTGGGCGCGCTGGGCGGCTACCAGGGCGTCATGAAGCGCCTGCCCGCGCTCGCGGCGCTCGGCGTGACGGCAGTCGAACTCATGCCGCTCAACACCTACCCCGGCGAGCGCGGCTGGGGCTACGACGTCGTGCTCCCTTATGCGCCGCACGCAGCCTATGGCAGTCCTGAAGAACTGAAGGCGCTCGTCGACGCCGCACACGGTCTGGGACTGCAGATGTTCATCGACGTGGTGTACAACCACTTCGGCCCCGACGGGAACTGGATCGGCCAGTACGCCAAGCCGTTTTTCCGCGCGGACGTGCATACGCCTTGGGGCGAAGCGCTCGACTTCGACCGCTTCGAGGTGCGCGACTTCTACTGCGACAACGCGCTCTACTGGCTCAAGGAATATCGCTTCGACGGTCTGCGCATCGACGCCGCGCATGCGATCAACAACCCGGGCTGGCTGCGCGAACTCGCGGACCACGTGAAGGCGCGCGTGGAGCCCGGGCGGCATGTCCATCTCGTGCTCGAAAACGAGCACAACGAAGCCAACCTGCTCGAATCGCACTTCAGCGCGCAGTGGAACGACGACGTGCATCACTGCTTCCACGTGCTGCTGACCGGCGAATCGGAAGGCTACTATCGCGCCTTCACGGATTCCCCCATCGGCAAACTCGCGCGCGCGCTCGGCGAAGGCTTCGTCTATCAGGGCGAGCCATCGCCCGTGCATGACGGCAAGCCGCGCGGAGAACCTAGCGCGCACCTGCCGCCCAGCGCGTTTGTGGTGTTTTTGCAGAACCACGACCAGATCGGCAACCGCGCGCTCGGCGACCGGCTGCGCGCGCTGGCCGACGACGACGCCTTGCGCGCCGCCACGGCCATGCTGCTGCTCTCGCCGCAAATTCCGCTGCTTTTCATGGACGAGGAATACGGCTCGACGCAGCCGTTCCAGTTCTTCACCGCGTTCACAGGCCAACTCGCCGATGCCGTGCGCGAAGGCCGCCGCCGCGAATTCAAGTCGTTCAGCGCATTCAACGACGAAGCGAGCCGCGCGCGCATTCCGGACCCGAACGATCTGCAGACCTTCGTGAATTCGTCGCCGCCGGCCAACGAGCCGCTCGACGGCGAACGGCTCGAATGGATGCACTTCTACAAATCGGCGCTCTGCGTGCGGGCGCATTTGCTCATGCCGCGCCTGCGGCACGCGCGTGCGCTCGGCGCGACCGTGCTCGCCGACGACGCCGCGCAAGGCCTCGCCGCGCTCGTCGCACGCTGGCGGCTCGCCGATGGCGAAACGCTCACGATCGCGCTGAACCTGGGCCGCGACGGCGTGCCGCTCGATCCGCGGCCCGAAGGCATGGTGATCTTCGAAACGCCGGCACGCGCGCGCGACCAGGCCGACAACGGCGTGCTGCCCGAGAGCGCGTGCATTGCGTGGCTCACCGGCAACGTGCCCGAGTATTCGAGCGAACACGACGCGCGCGTCGTGCATCGCGAGGAGCCGTACGCATGAGCACTGCGCGCCGCAGCGAAACGCTCGCCGCCCTCGCCGCCCGCGCGGGCTTCGAGGTCGAATGGACCGACGCCCACGGCGCCGTGCAGCGCGTGCCCGACAGCACGCTCGCCGCGCTGCTGGAATGCGCGGGCCTGCCGTGCGCGAACGCCACGCAAATCCGCCAGAGCACTTCTGCGCTGAACGCCGAACAGTCCACCCGGCGTCTGCCGCCGCTCATCACCGCCGAATACGACAGCGCCATCGAACTGCCGCCTTCGGCCGTGCGCGCCGGCAGTCACTACCGGATCGACCTGGAAAGCGGCGAGCATATCGAAGGCCGTTTCACCTCGCCGCGAGGCGAGAGCGCGCTGCTCGCGCCGCTCGCGGAACCGGGCTATCACACGCTCACCGTCAACGACCATCGCTTGACGATTGCGGTCGCGCCGCCGCATTGCCATACCGTCGCCGACGCCTGGCGCGCGCGTCATGGCGAGAGCGGCGCGGTGCCGCCGCTATGGGGACTCGCCGCGCAATTGTATGGACTCCGACGCAATGGCGACGGCGGCATCGGCGACTACACCGCGCTCGCCACGCTCGCGGCCGAAAGCGCGCGGCGCGGCGCGCAAGCGCTCGCCGTCAGTCCGACCCATGCGATGTTCAGCGCGGAGCCGGGACACGTCAGTCCGTATTCGCCTTCGTCGCGCCTGTGGGTCAATGTCGCGCATATCGATCCCGCCGCCGTATTCGGCGCCAAGGCCGCGCATGACGCGAGCGTGGCTGCGAAGGCGGCCGACGCCTGGCGCGAACTCGAAGCCGCGCCGCTCGTGGACTGGCAGCGTGCGTTGCCGCTCAAGCTCAAGGTGCTGCGCGCGCTGTTCGAACGCTTCGATACGGAAGAGCGCGCGAGCGGCTCGCCGCGCGCCGCCGCCTTTGCTGCGTTTTGCGCGCAGGGCGGCGAGGCGCTCGAAGACCACGCGCGTTTCGAGGCGCTTCAGGAAGCCATGCTGCGCGGCCCCGGCGGCGAGCGCCACTGGCGCGACTGGCCCGAACCGCTGCGCGACCCGCGCAGCGCCGACGTGGCGACTTTTGCGCAGGAGCATCGGCGCGAAGTGGACTTTCACTGCTTCCTGCAATGGCTCGCGGCCGATGGGCTTTCGGGCGCGCAGCGCAGCGCGCGCGAGGCCGGCATGTCGATCGGCCTCGTCGCCGATCTCGCCGTGGGCTGCGACGGCGGCGGCTCGCACGCGTGGTCGCTGCCGCAGGACATGCTGCAGCGCGTTTCGGTGGGGGCGCCGCCCGACATCTTCAATCAGGCCGGACAAAGCTGGGGACTCACCACGTTCTCGCCGCGCGCGATGCACAACAACGGCTTTCGCGCATTCATCGACATGCTGCGCGCGGCGTTCACGCACGCGGGCGGCGTGCGCATCGACCATATCCTGGGCCTGAGGCGGCTCTGGCTCGTGCCCGAAGGCGAAAGCGCGCGGCACGGCGCATATCTGCGCTATCCGTTCGACGACCTCGTGCGGCTCATCGCGCTCGAATCGTGGCGGCATCGCGCGATCGTGATCGGCGAAGACCTCGGCACCGTGCCGCCGGGGCTGCGCGAGCGGCTCGCCTCGCACGGCCTGTACGGCATTCGCGTGCTGTGGTTCGAGCAGGATGGCAAGGGCTTTCTCGCGCCCGCGCGCTGGGACCCGCACGGCGTCGCGACCACCACCACGCACGATCTGCCGACCGTCGCGGGCTGGTGGAGCGGCGCGGATATCGACTGGCGCGATCGCATCGGCCAGACGCTGCCGCGCGCCGACGGGCAAGACCCCGTCGCGCTCGACCATGCGCAGCGCGCGACGGACCGCATCGCGCTCTGGCATGCGCTCCAGCAAAGCGGGCTCGCGCCGCGCGACACCGATCCGCCGCCGCCCGACGATCCGCCCGTGAACGCGGCGCTCGCCTATGTCGCGGCGACGAGGAGCCCGCTCGTCACCTGCCCGCTCGAAGACCTGCTCGCGTTGTCCGATCAGCCGAATCTGCCCGGCTCGATCGACGAGCATCCGAACTGGCGCCGCCGTCTGCCGCTGCCCGTCGAGTCGTTGTTCACCGACGCGGCCGTTACCGCGCGCATCGAAGCTGTCGTGCGCGCCCGCGAGGCCGTCGCGCGCACGCAGGCCGAACCAGGCGCCGGCGAAGCTGCCCACGCAAATCCCGACGACGCCAACCCAACCGCCAGCGGAGCGCGACACGCGCCCGCAAAGAAGCCGACGCCATGACACACCCTCGCGCGACGCTGCGCCTGCAACTCCATCACGGCTTCACATTCGACGACGCGCTCGCGCAACTCGACTACTTCGCCGCGCTCGGCGTGAGCCATCTCTATCTTTCTCCGGTCACGACCGCGCAGCCCGGCTCGATGCACGGCTACGACACCGTCGACTACGGCGCGGTGAGCGCGGAACTCGGCGGCGAAGGCGCGCTGCGCCGTCTGGCCGCCAAGGTGCACGAGCGCGGCATGGGCATCGTCGCCGACTTCGTGCCGAACCATATGGGCGTGGGCGGCGGCCACAACGCCTGGTGGCTGGACATCCTCGAATGGGGGCGCCACAGCGCATACGCGCGCCACTTCGACGTGGACTGGCATTCGCCCGACCCGGCCCTGCGCGGCAAGGTGCTGATGCCGTTTCTCGGCGCGCAGTATGGCGAGGAACTCGCGGCCGGCCGCATCGAGCTGAAGTTCGATCCCGCCGCCGCGCGCTTTTACGTGCAGTACGGGCCGCACGTGTGCCCGATCTGCCCGACCGATTACGCAACGCTGCTGCAATCCGCGAACCGCGCCGATCTCAACATGCTCGCGGGGCCGTTCCAGGGCCTCACGACCCAGCCCGACGATCAGGCGCGCGCCGCCGCCGGGCGCGACGCGCTGCGCGCGTTCGTCGAGCGCGCCGGCACGGACCCCATCGATTTCGTTCTGGAATCCTACACAAGCGCCGACCCGGTGCCGCGCGAGCGGCTGCACCGCCTGCTGGAGCGCCAGCACTTCCGGCTTGCCTGGTGGCGCACCGCCACCGACGAGATCAACTGGCGGCGCTTCTTCGACATCACCACGCTCGCCGGCGTGCGCGTGGAGCGTCACGACGTGTTCGAAGCCGTGCACAAGCTCGTGTTCCGCCTCTACGCCGACGGTGTGATCGACGGCCTGCGCATCGACCATATCGACGGACTCGCGGACCCGCGCGAGTACTGCGAACGCCTGCGGCAACGGCTCGCCGCGCTGCGCGCCACGCCGCCCTTCATCGTCGTGGAGAAGATCCTCGCGCAAGGCGAAACGCTGCGCGACGACTGGCCGGTGCAAGGCACGACCGGCTACGACTTCATGAACGACGTGGGCGCGTTCCTGCACGATCCCGCGGGCGCCGCGCCGCTTGCCGAGGCGTGGACCGACATTTCCGGCGACGGCCGGCCGTTCGCCGACTACGCGCTCGAAGCGCGCCGCGAAATGCTGGCCGCCTATCTCCCCGCGGAACTCGACCATGTGACGCGCACGCTGCACCGCATCGCCCGCGAGCTTCCCGGTACGCGCGACACCACGTATGCATCGGTGCATCGCGTGGCGGCGCATCTGGCCATGTACTTCCCGATCTACCGCATTTACCCGGTGAACGGTTTGCGCAGCGCGCTCGACAACCGCTATTTCGACGTCGCGCTCGACGCCGCGCGACGCGCACTGCCGCGCGCGAGCCTCGCGGCGCTCGATCTCGTCGACGGCTGGCTAGGCGGCCGCGCCCCCGAACCGGTCGCGAACAACGTCAATGGCGGCGCAAGCGCGGGCCACAGCGGCAAGGCTGCACGCGCGACGCCCGCCGGCGCGAATACAGGCGCGGGCGGCGGTGCCGCAAGCACTCAGCCGAATGCGCCGCTCAGCCACGCGCTGATTGCGCAACGCACGGCGCTCGCGCTGTTCTCGCAACTCACCGCCCCGCTCGCGGCGAAGGCCACGGAGGACACCGCGCTCTATCGCTACGGGCGCCTGCTCTCGCGTAACGAGGTGGGCGCGGACCCCGACGATTTCGCGCGCACGCTGGCCGACTTCCATGCCGCGAACCGGTTGCGCCAGCGTCATCCGTATGGGCTGCTCGCCACGGCCACGCACGACCACAAGCGCGGCGAGGACGTGCGCGCAAGGCTCGCCGTGCTAAGCGAGATCGCGGGCGACTGGAGCAACACGCTGCGCGCCTGGTCGGCACTGAACCAGACGCATCGACGTAACGACGGGGCGGCCTGGTCGCCTGGGCCTGCCACCGAGGCGATGCTCTATCAGACGCTGGCAGGCTGCTGGCCGCCCGAACTGGACCCCGGCGACGAAGCCGGCGTGCACGCGCTGGCGGAGCGCGTGTCGAAGTGGCTGCTCAAGGCCGTGCGCGAAGCGAAGCTGCGCACGAACTGGCTCTCGCCCGACGAAACCTATGAATCGGAGTGCCAGGCATTTCTCTTCGATATTCTCGCACCGCAGCGGCGCGACGGCTTCCTGGAGGCGCTTGCCGGATTCGTCGCGCGCATCGCGCCCGCAGGCGCGCTCAATACGCTGCTGCAAACGGTGCTGCGGCTCACCTCGCCGGGCGTGCCCGATCTTTATCAGGGCACCGAACTATGGGATTTCAGCCTCGTCGATCCGGACAACCGGCAGCCTGTCGATTACGCCGCCCGCGCGGCCGCGCTCGACGACCAGGCGCCCGCCGCGAAGCTGGCCACGTGGCGCAACGCCCACGTGAAGCTGGCCACGGTGCACCGCCTGCTCGCGTTGCGCGCGAAGATGCCGGAACTCCTGCGCGAAGGCGAGTATCTGCCGCTCACGGTGAGCGGCGCGCAGGCCGGGCGTGTGATCGCGTTCGCGCGCCATCACGGCAATGCGTGGGCCATCGTGATCGGCACGCGCCTCGCGGCGGGGTTGCTGGAAGGCGACACGCCGCTCGTCGCCCCAGAACGCTGGGAAGATACGAAGGTCGAGTTGCCCAGGGGCTGCGCGCAGGCCACGCTGCACGACTGGCTCAGCGACGCCACGCACACGGCGCACCAGGGCGGCGCGCTCGCGCTGCGCGATGTGTTGAGCGCCATGCCGGTGGCCGTGCTCTCGAGCGTCGCGCGCAGCTAGGCGGCGCTCGGGGCGCGCTCAGCCGCCTTCGTCCTCGAGGTCCTTCGGGTACACGCGCACGAGCACGATGCGCGGTCCCTTCATCTTCTTCACGACGATGTCGAAGCGGTCGAACTCCACGCGCTGCCCTTCGGTGGGCAGATCGTTGAGCGCGTGAATGACGAGGCCGCCCACCGACTCCGCGCGCCCTTCGTCGATGTCGATGCCGAGCGCCTGCTCCAGCGAAACGACGGGCAGGCTGCCGCGGCCCATCAGCGTGCCGTCGTCCATGCGGGTCCAGTCGGTGTCGGCCTGATGGAACTCGTCGTGAATCTGGCCCACGAGCGCGCCGAGCAGATTGTCGAGCGTGAGAAAACCGAGCGGGCGCGCGTTCTTGTGCCCAACCAGCGCGAAGTGCGGCGCACCCTTGCGAAAGCGGCGGAACAGCGCGAGCGCGGGCGTCTCGGGCCGCACGTACTGCACGGGGCGCACGAACTTGCCGAGATCGCTCAGGGCGTTGCCCGCCTCGCGCGCGAGCAGCAGATCCTTCAGGTGGATGAGGCCCGCCACGCGTTCGCCCGAGGCGTCTTCGAACAGCGGATAGCGGCTGAAGCGATGGCGCGCCACGATCTGCATGTTCTCGCGCAGCGACAGGTCGCGGCGCAGGCCCACCATTTCGTGCGTCGGCCGCATGAGGTCGGAGATGGTGAGGCGCGAGAAGTCGAGCGAATGGGCGAGCGTATTCCATTCGTCGGCGTTATAGGTGCTCGCGGCCGGCGCGGGGAGCATCGGCGCGGCGCCGTTTGCGCTTTTCGCACCGCGCGGTTCATGCAGGGCGTCATGCGCCTCGGCCTGCGCGGCGGCGCGGCGGCTGCGCAGGATCAGCTTGAGTTCGTCGGTCGAATAATGCGTGTCGTGGCCGTGCTCCGAGGCAAGTCCCGCGAGACGCAGCACCGCGTTCGCGCTCGAATTGAGCAGCCAGATCGCGGGATACATGGTCCAGTAAAAGCCGTAGAGCGGCATGGCGGTCCACAGCGAAATCTTCTCGGCCTGGCGGATAGCCAGCGACTTCGGCGCAAGCTCCCCCACCACGATGTGCAGGAACGAAATCACCGTGAACGCGAACACCAGCGAAATGGCGTGCACGAGTTGCGCCGATTGCACGCCGAGCAGTTCGAACACCGGCGCGAGCAATTGCGCGAAAGCCGGCTCGCCGATCCAGCCAAGGCCGAGCGACGCGAGCGTGATGCCGAGCTGGCACGCGGAAAGGTACGCATCAAGCTGGCCATGAACCTTGGCGAGCAGCCGGCCGCGCAGGCCGTGCTGCTGCGCGAGGCTCTGCACTCGCGTGGCGCGCAGCTTGACGAGGCCGAATTCGGCCGCGACGAAGAAACCGTTGAGGACGACGAGCAGGAACGCCCCAATAAGGGCGAGAAGCTGGATCAAGACGAATGGCTCCGAAGGACGAAGCGCTCAGTATAAGGGTGCAAGGTGGGTGAAAGGCGCGGATGGGCTCGATACCACCCGCGGCCCGCGATTCACGCGGCAGGCGTTCGCGTGCGCCGCACCGGCGCGGGATCCGCTGCGGTTTCCGGCGCGGGCGTTTTGCGAGGGCGGCCGCCCTTGCGGCCGTTCTCACGGCTTGCAGCGGCTTTCGCGGGCGACGTGCGGCGCCCGAGTTCCTGCATCCACGCGCGCGAGCCATAGATGCCGCCAAAGAGCGCCGGAACGTACACGTCGGCGTCGATTTCGGGGAAGTACAGTCCCCAGCCCGCCGGGCTGATTTCGATGTTCGAGAGCTGCGAGTCGTCGGCGTTTTCGAGGCCCTGGATCAGGTTTACCGGCACGCTGAGTTTCACACCGTTGTCGAATTCCACGCCGAGTCTTCGTTCGTCCGCGAAATAGAAGGCGGCGAGCGCACGCGGGCCGATCTTCTCGCCTCGTGCGCGCGCGGCTTCGATATCCGCTTTAGTGATAGTCACCATGATGCTTTCTCCAGCCATCGCACAGGTCGAGGAGACGGGGCGCGAGACTTCGCCGGATCTTCTCGATCTTCATTTTTGTGACGTTTCCCCCGCCAACGTTGCGCAATTCCATCGGGCCTTCCGGGCAGTTCAGCACGAACACAACCTCGTAGCCGGCACCCAGGACATGCACGTGGGCCGGCCGATGGTCGGCTGGGTAGACCACTACGCGCATTCCGTTCGTACTGAGGATTGTCGGCATTCCGGCATCGTAACCGAACGCCGTTGGGTTTTTGTTGCTTCCAGAGAACGAAAGTGCGCCCGACGCCCGCTAAATCCCGATACGTTGCGCGCGCTCAAATCGCTACGCGCGCCCGACGGAGGACGCGGCTCGCTCGCCGCTCACGCGCCATGCAGCGGCACATTCAGCACAAGCGTCGCTTCCTCATCTTCACCCACCAGAGCCGGCGCTTCGAAGCGGCCGCCGTGCGCTTCCGCCACGCGCTGGCAAAGCGCGAGCACCCAGGCGTAGCGACCGGCTTCCTGCTGCTCGCTCGCCTGCGCGCGCGCGAACGGTTCGAGCACGTGCGCGAGCGCGTCGTCGGTGAGCGCCGCGCGCGTCGCGCGCCATTTCGCTTCCAGTTGAGCGCCGCTGCTGCTCGCGCTCGCCGCGAGCGTCACGTTTGCGCCGTGCGCACTCGTTTCCGCGACGAACACCAGCATCAGCCACAGCGCCTGCCCGAGGCGGTCGCGGTCGCCGTCGAGCGTCGCGGAGCCTGTCGTGTCCTCCACCGCGAACGTCACGCCGCGCGCATCGCCTAGCGCGGCGCGCGCGTCATCCACGGTTTCGCCGATCAATGCCGCGAGCGCGAACGGCGCGCGCTCGATACGCAGCTTGCGTGTTTCGGCGCGCGTGGTATCGACGAGCGTTTCCAGCAGACGAACCTGCTGCTCCACGCCCGTGCGAATGCCGCCCAGCGCGCGCTGCGCGGCGGCGTCGCCGTTGTCGATCTTGCGTTCGAGGACGTAAGCCCAACTATGGATTGCATTGAGCGGGCTGCGCAGATCGTGCGAGACGCGCGAGAGCACGTGGTCGCGCATGAAAAGCGCTGCCTCGGCGCACAGGCGCGCCGTGCGCTCGGTACAGTTTTGCGAAGTCGACACCATCTGATTCCTCGTATTACGCCTCAAGCCGGGCGAGCGGTCCCTATTATAGGCAGCGGCTAGCGAGCAACCCGCGTGCCCGGCAATGCCATGCCCGCCCTCCGGTGCAAAGCGCCTACAATAACGGGTTCAACCTATTCGAATCAGGAGTTTTTCCATGTCTATCGTGACCACCGAATCCGGCCTCAAGTACGAAGACCTGACCGAAGGCACCGGCGCCGAAGCCAAGGCCGGCCAGACGGTCAGCGTGCACTACACCGGCTGGCTGACGGACGGCCAGAAGTTCGATTCGAGCAAGGACCGCAACGATCCGTTCGCCTTCGTGCTGGGCGGCGGCATGGTCATCAAGGGCTGGGACGAAGGCGTGCAGGGCATGAAGGTGGGCGGCGTGCGCAAGCTGACCATTCCGCCGCAACTCGGCTACGGCGTGCGCGGCGCGGGCGGCGTGATTCCGCCGAATGCGACGCTCGTGTTCGAAGTCGAACTGCTCGACGTTTGATGGCCGCTTGAGGCATCGCGCAACGCTTGCTCGATGCTTCAACGCACTCGCCTTATTTGCAATCGCAACCGGTCATCATGAATCCGCATCACCACGCTCCCGTTACCGCGCCCGGCGTCGAGCTGCGCCGCTACGGCGCGATCGAGGAAACCGATCTGCACGATTTTCACCAGATCGTGCTCGGTCTCGACGGCGAGATGGAGATGAGCGTGAACGGCCGGGGCGAGCGTATCGACAGTCGTTCCGCGTGGCTCGTTCCGGCGGGCGCGCGGCACGACTACATGGGCATTGGCGATAACCGCCAGCTCGTGCTCGACCTGCCCGCGGCCACGCTCGCGGTGCCCGAACGGCTTTTCGACACGGCGCGCGCCGTGCGCCTCGACCCCGCGCTCACGCAGCTAGTGAGCCAGATTGCGCAGCGCGCAGCGGCGGCCACGCCGTCTCGCGAGAGCAAAACCCATAGCGCGAACCTGCGCGCGCGCCGCTTTCACTGGGACGCCTCGGCGCGCCTATGCGCGGCCTTCATCGCGCAAACCGGCCTGGCAGCAAGCGCGCCGTTCAGCGCGGCTGCCGGGCTGGACTTTGCGCGCATCGACCGGTGGCTGCGCGCGCATCTCGCCCAGCCGCTGCGCATTGCCGATCTCGCCGCGCATTGCGGCTTCGGCATGCGGCGCTTTCATCAGCTTTTTATCGATGCGTTCGGCGAAACGCCGCATCGCTACCTGCAGCGGCTGCGGCTCGACACTTCGCTCACGCTGCTCGCCGACCCGCGCGCCTCGCTCACCGACATCGCGCTCGAAGTGGGCTTCGGCGACCAGAGCGCGTTCACGCACGCCTTCACGCGCCGCTTCGGGCTCGCGCCCGGGCAGTGGCGCGCGCTGCCGTCTCACTGAGCGCAAGCGCCCCGCTCATTCGTCAAAGCGGTATTCCCATTGCGCGCGTGCGCCCACCGCCACGCGCCCGCCCGCTCCCGTCACCACGATTGCGTTCTGGCCGAACGTGAGACCGCCGTCCACACGCGGATCGGCGCGGAACACGGCGAGCGTGTCGAGCGGTTCGGTGGGCCACTGCGCATCGCGCTCGCCCCGTTGCTGATCGATGGTCGTGATCGGGCAGCGCGCACAGGGCTTCACGAAGCGCAGCACGATCTCCTCGCCGCCTGAGGCGGATTCGATGGCGAGCGTGTCGATGAAGTCTTCCTCGAATGCGTCGCCCACATCGCCCACGACAATGTTCGGACGGAAGCGCGCCATCGACACAGGCGGCGCGCCCTTCGCCACGAGGCGCTGGTTCAGTTCCGCGAGCGACGCCTCGCTCGTCACGAGAACCGGAAAGCCGTCGGCGAATTGCGTGGGCGCGTCTGCGCTCTTCGTCCACTTTTTGCTCGAAAGACGCGTCACGTCATCCGCGAAGCGCAGCAAGCGCACCGGCACGCCTATCGCCCGCGTGAACCACTGCGCCGCGTGCTCGCCTTCGTCGAGCGCTTCGAAGTCGTCGTTCCACACCGAGGCCGGCACGCGCGCCTCGCCGCCGCGCGGTGCGAACGGCAAATGGAGCGCTTCGCTCATGCCTTCCATGGTGAGGCGCACGCCGTCCTCGACGAACGCGGGCACGATACGCGCCATCGCCGAGTACTGACGTTGCGTGACGAGCCGGCCGTTTTCGTCGGCGACCATCCAGTGACGGTCCCATTCGATGCCTTGCACGCGCAGGTGCGCCTGATCAAGCGGAATCGCACCGCACGACTTCACCGGGTAGACGAACAACGCACGAACGATGGGCATGGCGAACTCACGCAATAGGGGGAAATGGGCCGACCCACGATGATACAACCACGGCTCTAAACGGCTGACTACGCCGCTGACTGCGCCGCGTCCAGCCCGCGCGCGAGATCGTTGCGCAAGTCCTGCGCGTTTTCGAGGCCAACGGAGAGACGAATCAGCCCTTCGGTAATGCCGGCCGCCGCGCGCGCTTCGGGCGTGATGCGCCCGTGCGTCGTCGTGGCCGGGTGCGTGATGGTCGTGCGCGTATCGCCGAGATTGCCGGTGATCGAACAGATTTTCGCGCCGTCGATCACGCGCCAGGCGTTCGCGCGCTGCCGCTCCGGCGTATCGCCCTTCAGTTCGAACGAGACGATCGCGCCGCCCAGCTTTTGCTGACGCATGGCGAGCGCATGTTGCGGATGCGACGCCAGACCCGGATAGAAAACGCGCGCGATAGCCGGATGCGCTTCCAGCCAGCGCGCGATTTCGAGCGCATTGTCCGATTGCTTTTCCACGCGCAGCGACAGCGTTTCCATGCCCTTGAGCAGCACCCACGCATTGAACGCGGAAAGCGTCGGCCCCGCGGTGCGCACGAACGGAAACACCTTCTCCATGATGAACTGCTTCGAGCCCACGAGCGCGCCGCCCAGCACGCGGCCCTGGCCGTCGAGGAACTTGGTGGCCGAATGCATCACCACGTCGGCGCCGAACTTGAGCGGCTGTTGCAGCGCCGGGCTGCAGAAGCAGTTGTCGACCACGAAAAGCGCGCCCGCCGCCTTGGCGATCCGGCTCACGGCTTCGATGTCGGCCACTTCGGTGAGCGGATTCGACGGCGTTTCGAGGAAGAACATCTTCGTTTCGGGACGCACGGCGCTCTTCCACGCGTCGAGATCGGTCGGGTCGACGAAGGTGGTCGCGATGCCGAACCGGCTGAAGATCTGCGAGAACATGGCGAGCGTAGAGCCGAAAATGCTCCGCGAGCTGACGATATGGTCGCCCGCCTCAAGCGCGGCCATCACCACCGACATGATCGCGGCCATGCCCGAAGCCGTCGCCATGCACGCCTCGCCGCCTTCGAGCGTGGCGAGGCGCTCCTGGAACATGGTGACGGTCGGATTCGAAAACCGCGCGTACGTATAGGCGGTTTCGGAGTTCCTGAAGCGCTCGGCCGCTTCGGCGGCGCTGCCGAAACAGAAGCTCGACGTGAGATAGAGCGCTTCCGAATGTTCGTTGAACTCGCTGCGCAGCGTGCCCGAGCGTACCGCCAGCGTGTCGAAGTTGAAGGTGTCGTCCATGTTCGTATTCTCCTTTTTCTCCGTGTGCCGAATCAGCCTGCTTCAATACTGCACGCACACGCGCAAAAAAGCCCGCTTTTGCATCGGCAGAAAGCGGGCTTTCGGATTCGGCGCAAACGCGAGCCTCGCGCTCGCGTTCGCCGGGGGGATCACTCCACCGAGAGTTGCAGGTGCAACTGCGAGCGGGAACCGCCGTCCATCGCGTCGCTTGCGGCGTCGCGGTCGGACTGCGCCTGGGGCGCGAGGCGCGCCGTCTCGATGTTGTCGAGGTACGCGCTCGTGATGTCGCCGGTGATGTAGTCGCCGTCGAAACACGAAGCCTCGAACTCCTTCAGCTCCGGATTGATGTCGCGCACTGCCTGCTTGAGCGATTCCACGTCCTGATACACGAGGTGATCCGCGCCGATGATGCGCGCCACTTCGTCGTCCGTGCGGCCATGCGCGACAAGTTCGCCGCGCGTGGGCATGTCGATGCCGTACACGTTCGGGTACTTCACGGGCGGCGCCGCCGAAGCGAAGATCACCTTGGTCGCGCCGGCGTCGCGCGCCATCTGCACGATTTCCTGCGAGGTGGTGCCGCGCACGATCGAGTCGTCGATGATCAGCACGTTCTTGCCCTTGAACTCGATGCCCATGGCGTTGAGCTTCTGGCGCACCGACTTCTTGCGCATGGCCTGGCCCGGCATGATGAAGGTGCGGCCCACGTAGCGGTTCTTGAAGAAGCCTTCGCGGTATTCCACGCCGAGCTTGTTCGCGACCTGCATCGCGGCGGGGCGCGACGAGTCGGGAATCGGCATGACCACGTCGATCTTCACGTCGGGCAACTCGCGCTTGATCTTCTCGGCGAGATAGTCGCCCATGCGCAGACGCGCGTTGTACACGGGCACGCCGTCGAGCACCGAGTCCGGACGCGCGAGATACACGAGTTCGAAGATGCAGGGGTTGAGCGTGGGCGCCGTGGCGCACTGCTGCGAGTGGAAGTTGCCGTCGAAGTCGATGAACACCGCTTCGCCCGGCCGAACGTCGCGCACGAATTCGAAACCGATGCCTTCGAGCGCCACCGATTCCGACGCGAGCATCCACTCGGTGCCTTCCGGCGTTTCCATCTTGCCGATGCACAGCGGACGAATGCCGAAGGGGTCGCGGAACGCGAGCAGGCCGTGGCCGGCGATCAGCGAGACGATCGCGTACGAGCCGCGCAGACGGCGATGCACGCCCGAAACCGCCTTGAAGAGCGTCGCGGGATCGAGTTCGAGGCCCGAAGTGGCGAGCTGCACTTCGTGCGCGAGCACGTTGAGCAGCACTTCGGTGTCGGAGTTGGTGTTCACGTGGCGGCGGTCCACGCGGAA
Organism: Paraburkholderia sp. J76; assembly: GCF_905220295.1. Taxonomy (NCBI): domain Bacteria; kingdom Pseudomonadati; phylum Pseudomonadota; class Betaproteobacteria; order Burkholderiales; family Burkholderiaceae; genus Paraburkholderia; species Paraburkholderia sp. J76. The sequence continues at coordinate 171,648 of NZ_CAJMZJ010000004.1, read as the reverse complement.
CATCTCTTCCTTCAACTGTTGCCAGTTCGTGAGATTGCCGTTGTGGGCGAGCACGATGCCGAACGGCGCGTTCACGTAGAACGGCTGGGCTTCTTCTTCGCTCGACGCCGAGCCGGCCGTGGGGTAACGCACCTGGCCGATGCCGCAGGTGCCGGGCAGGCTGCGCATGTTGCGCGTGCGGAACACGTCGCGCACCATGCCGTTGGCCTTGTGCATATGGAACGTGCTGCCGTTCGCGGTGGCAATGCCGGCCGCGTCCTGACCGCGGTGCTGCAGGAGCAGCAGCGCGTCATAGAGGAGCTGGTTGACGGGAGAGCGGGAAACTACGCCTACGATGCCGCACATGGCAGGTCCTTCAAAAAAGCGAAATCGGTAGCGGGCCGCCCCGGCTTCATCACCGGTCGGACGCCGCGAATGGGCAGTGTTGCCGGAAACCTTCGCCTCGCACCGCGCCCGATCAGTTTCTGATCAGACGTGAACGTAGGCCGCGAGCGCCTCGGGCAACAACGGTTTCAGTTCGAGCACGCCCTGCACGGCATAAGGCCGCAGCAGCGCGTGGCGCCAGAAGTCCTGCTGGGGCAGCTCAGTCAGCCCGCCGAGGACGACGAGGATCAGCACCAGCACGACGCCTCGCACGAGGCCGAACATCATCCCGAGCGAACGGTCCACGCCGGACAATCCGCTCACCTGCACCAGACGGCCGATCAGTGCGTTGCCCACGCCGGCTACGAGCACCACGGCAATGACGATCAGCGCGAAGGCGATCAGCCACTGGGTGAGCGCCCCGCCCGGCCAGTTCGCCGGAATCCAGGGCACCACGCGGTCCACGTAGCGGCAGGCCACGAGCAACGCCGCGATCCAGCCGATCAATCCAAAAATCTCGCCGATCAGGCCCCGCCACGCGCCGCGCAGCGCCGACAGGCCGATCACCGCCATTACAGCGTAGTCGAATGCCGTGAACATCGACCGGTTATTCCGCGTTGGCGTTCGAGCCCGCCATCAGGCCGGCGCCGCGTACCTTGGCGATCGCCGCCGTGGCCGAGGCGCGGTCCGGGAACGGGCCCGCGCGCAGCAGCGTGCGCGTCGTGCCGTCGGCTTCCTTTCGCTGTTCGGTATATGCGGGTACGCCCGCCGCTTTCAACTTCGTGACCCAGTTGCTCGCCGTCGCGCTGTTCGAGAACGCGCCGAGTTGCACGGCGAAACGCGCGCCCGGAGGTGCCGCCGGCGTGGCGGATTCGGTTTTCGCGCTGTTTGCGTCGCCGGTGTCGGCGTCGTCGTTCGATGCGGTCGTCGTCGGCTTGCTGTTCGCGGCAGGCTTTTGCGCCTGGGCGGTTTGCGTGGATTGCGCTGGAGCGGTTGCCGCCTGCGCGGGTTTTTTCGCGGGCGCGGCCGGCGTTTTATCCGTGCTCTGGGCGGTTTGCGTGGCCGAAGCCGCCGCGAGACCCGACGCGCCAGGCGTGGCTTCGGCGGCTGCGGGATTGTCCGGGGCGACGCCGGCTTGCGTGTCTTCGGCGTCGTGCTGGCGCGCGGCGGCCTTGTCGGCCGGGCGGCTGGGAATGTCGATGGCGATGTCGTCGGTGACGGGCTTCGGGTGCGAATCGAGCACCATCGGCAGGATCACGATGGCCGCGAGCACGAGCGCAATCGCGCCGACGAGACGGCGGCGCGCACGTTGCTTTTCGGGGAGCGTGGGGTCGAGCAGCATGGCCTCGGCGTCGCCGGACCGGTCCGGCCGGCGGCTGCGCCGCTCCACGCGCGTGCTCTGATTGCTGCGCCGGCTGGAGCCGGACTCAGTGCCGCGCCGGCGGGGCGCGTCAGCGTCATCTTTCTTGCCGAACGAGAAAATTCCCATGTATGGCTTGCTGTTGGCCTACCTGGCCTGTCTTACGTGGGCGGCGCGCGGGTGCCGGGCGGTCAGTGTTGCTGTGACTTTCGCCAGGCCATGACCCCGGCAACTGTCAAAAAACTGCCGAAAACAATAATTCTATCATTTTCAGTTGCACGTTTAAGCGCATCTTGGAACGCGGCAGCCGGATTTTCGTGGCGGGTGACGCTGCTATCGGCGCCGTCCGTCACCCCCGCGTCGCGCAGCAACGTTTCGAGCTGCTCGGCCGTGGCCGCGCGCGGCAGGGGCAGGTCGGTCACGCACCAGTGATCGATCTCGCCCTTCAGGTGCTCGATCACGCCCGCAATGTCCTTGTCGCGCATCGCCCCGAACACCGCGTAGGTGTACGGGAAATAGCCCATGCTGCCGAGGTTTTGCGCGAGCACGGCCGCCGCATGCGGGTTGTGGCCGACGTCGAGAATGATCGACGGCTTGCCCGGCAGCACCTGGAAGCGCCCCGGCAGTTCCACGTTGGCAAGGCCGAGACGGATGTCCTGCGCGGAAACCGGCAGGCGGTCGCGCAGCGACTCGAGGCCCGCGAGCGCAGCCGACGTGTTGATGAGCTGGTTCGCCCCGCGCAGCGCCGGATAGGCGAGCGCCGAGCGCCGCATCGTCGGACCCACGTAGCTCCATTGCTGGCGCTCGTTGCCGGGCTGGCCTTCGTAGCGGAAATCGCGGCCGAAGAGCCACAGTTGGGCGCCGATCGCCTCGGCATGGTCGACAAGCGATTGCGGCGCCATCGGGTCGGCGCAGATCGCGGGCTTGCCCGCGCGGAAGATCCCTGCCTTCTCGAAGCCGATCTTCTCGCGCGTGTCGCCAAGGTACTCCGTGTGATCCAGGTCGATGCTCGTGATGATCGCGCAGTCGGTGTCGAGCACATTGACGGCGTCGAGACGCCCGCCCAGACCCACCTCGAAAATCACGGCGTCGAACCCGCGCGAGGCGAACAGATGCATGATCGCGAGCGTCGTGAATTCGAAGTACGTGAGCGAAACGGGCGTGGCAAGCGAGTTACGCGCGGCTTCCACGGCTTCGAAGTGCGGCAGCAGTTCGGCGTCGCTGGCCTGCTGGCCGTCCAGGCGCGCGCGCTCGTTGAACGCGAGCAGGTGCGGCGAGGTGTGGCAGCCCACGTGATAGCCCGCCTTGAGGAGGATCGTTTCGAGAATCGCGCAGGTCGAGCCCTTCCCGTTCGTGCCGCCGACCGTGATGATCGGGCATTCGAACTTGAGATCCAGCGCGTCCTTCACCTGACGGATGCGGTCGAGCCCCATGTCGATGCCGACCGGATGCGCGGTTTCGAGGTGCGTGAGCCACGCGTCGAGGGTGGGAAAGGTACTCATCGGGATAAGAATGGCCTGGTGCTGCGCGTGAGACGCCGCCAACCGCGGTAGGTTCACGCGGATGATCCGCTTCGAAAGAACGGCATTATCGCGGAAATGACAACGCGCCGCTTGCTTTCGCTCGCGGCGCGTAGGGTAAAGCGGTGTGGCTGCGGCGTATTCGGCGCCGCAGATCGCTCAGGGGGAGGCTCAGGCCACCGCGTCGGCAGGCTGACGCTGCAGCAGCGCCAGCATTTGCGCGATTTCGTCGCGCAGCTTGCGGCGGTCCACGATCATGTCGATCGCGCCTTTCTGCAGCAGGAATTCGGCGCGCTGGAAGCCTTCCGGCAGCTTTTCGCGCACGGTCTGCTCGATCACGCGCGGGCCGGCAAAGCCGATCAGCGCCTTCGGTTCGGCGATCACGACGTCGCCAAGGAACGCGAAGCTCGCCGAAACGCCGCCCATCGTCGGGTCGGTCAGTACGGAAATGAACGGCAGCTTCGCCTCGGCCAGCTTCGTGAGCATGGCCGTGGTCTTGGCCATCTGCATGAGCGAAAGCAGGCTTTCCTGCATGCGCGCGCCGCCCGAAGCCGTGAAGCAGATGAACGGCACTTGCTGCTCGAGCGCGTTTTGCGCGCCGCGCGCGAAACGCTCGCCGACCACCGAGCCCATCGAGCCGCCCATGAACGAGAACTCGAAGCAGGCCACCACCACGGGCAGCGTGCGGATCGCGCCGCCCATCACCACCATGGCGTCGGTTTCGCCGGTTTCGTCCATCGCCTCCTTGAGGCGGTCCGGGTACTTGCGGCTGTCCTTGAACTTGAGCGCGTCGACCGGAAGGATTTCCTGGCCGATTTCATAGCGGCCTTCCGGATCGAGCAGGCCGTCAAGACGCTCGCGCGCGTTGATGCGCATGTGGTGATCGCACTTCGGGCAAACGTGGAGATTCGCCTCGACGTCGTTGCGGTACAGCACCGCTTCGCACGCCGGGCACTTGATCCACAACCCTTCCGGAATGCTCTTGCGGCTTTTCGGATCGGTTTGCTTGATCTTGGGCGGCAGCAGTTTATCGAGCCAGCTCATTGATGTTCCTTCCTTGACCTTCGTGATGCGCGGGCGCGGCGGATCGAATCACTGCCGATCGGTAAAACCGACCGGGTTCCGACCCCGACCGCGCATGGCGAAAAGTGGATTTTACAGCAGTCTCGAAACCAGCCAACAGCGCCGGCCCACCATCCTGCCCGTAGCCTTATCCGGCGCGAACTTCGTCCAGCGCCGTGCGTATGCCCGTGATGAACTGCGTGAGCGTGTCGGCGGCCGTTTCCGGCGTTGCCTGTTCGAGCAACTGCACGATGCGGCTGCCGATCACGACGGCGTCCGAAACCTGCGCAACGGCAGCAGCCGTTTGCGCGTCGCGAATGCCGAAGCCCACGCCCACGGGCAGCGAGACATGCTTCTTGATCGACGGGATTTTACCCGCGATGCTCGAAACGTCCAGATTCGCAGCGCCAGTTACGCCCTTGAGCGACACGTAGTAAACATAGCCGCTTGCGGCGCGGCCCACTTCGGCGATGCGCTCGTCGGTCGAGGTCGGCGCGAGCAGGAAGATCGGATCGATTTCGGCAGCCTTCATCCTCGCAGCGAACTCGACCGACTCCTCGGGCGGATAGTCCACCACCAGTACGCCGTCCACGCCCGCTTCCCTCGCGGCCTGCGCGAACGCATCGGCGCCCATGCGCTCGATGGGGTTCGCGTAGCCCATCAGCACGACGGGCGTTTTGTTGTCGGTGTCGCGAAAACGCTTCACGTCGGCGAGCACGCTCTTGAGCGTCACGCCCTTCGCGAGCGCGCGCTCGGACGATTGCTGGATCACGGGGCCGTCGGCCATCGGATCCGAGAACGGCACGCCCAGTTCGATGACATCGGCGCCGCCAGCGGCCAGCGCGTGCATGAATTCGACGGTGCGCGCGGGATCGGGGTCGCCTGCCGTCATGAACGGGATGAGGCCTTTGCGGCCGTCGGCGGCGAGCGCCTCGAAGGTGGTCTTGATACGGGACATTTCAGGGTCCTCAGCTTTTTGGCGTTACTACGCGGCGGGTCCGGCGGCGGCGCATCAGGCGCCGGCAGCAACGGCGCTTGCGGCGGCCGCGCTTACGCGTTCGCGCGCGATCGCGCAGTAACTTTCGTTAATTTCATAGCCGACGAATTCGCGCTGCTGACGTGCGCAAGCCACTGCCGTGGTGCCGCTGCCCATGAACGGGTCCAGCACGCGGCCGCCCGGCGGGCAACTCGCTAGCACCATGCGCTCGACGATCTCCAACGGCTTCTGGGTGGGATGATCCACACGCTCCGCATGCTGGCGATGCAGCCGCGAAACCGACCAGACGTCCTTGGGGTTGTAGCCAAGCTCCAGCCACTTGCTGCCTTCGAACAACTTGCGCGAACGCGCCTTCTTCGTGACGGCATCGTACGGAATACGGACGGGATCGAGATCGAAGTAATAATCCTTCGAGACCGCGAAGAAACCGATGTTGTCGTGCACCGAGGTAAAACGGCGCGTCGTGCCGCCCATGCTGGGTACGCGACGATCCCAGACGATCTCGTTGATCATCGTGAGTTTCGACTTGAGATAGACGAAGATCTCGGGCGCATACTGCCACGTGCAGAACACGTAGAGCGAGCCTGTGGGCTTGAGCTTCGGAATCGCCAGGTCGAGCCATTCATACGTCCAGGCGAGGAAGTTCTCGCCTGAACGCATGTCGGAGTCGTTGCCGTAGTCCTTGCCGAGCCCATAAGGCGGGTCGGCGACGATCAGGTCGATCGAGGCGTCGGGCAGATGGACGGCATCGGTCAGAAAATCGCGGTTCAGGAGCCGGATGGTTTCGGGCACCGTGGGCAATCCAGCCGCATTGGCGACCGCTTGCGCGGCCTCTAACGCAGCCGCTTCGGCATTCACCTCGCCAACGGACGCCGGCACTTCCGGCTCGTCGAACTCGTCACGCATCGCTTACGTCGCTCCGGGCGTTCAGAACTGGATGCCCGATCGCTCGGCGACCGTGTGCATGTCCTTGTCGCCGCGGCCCGACAGGTTCACCAGCAGGATTTTGTCCTTCGGCAAGGTCGGGGCGAGCTTCGCCGCGTACGCGAGCGCGTGGCTCGATTCGAGCGCGGGGATGATGCCTTCGATCCGGCAGCAGTCGTGGAAGCCCTTGAGCGCTTCTTCGTCGTCGATCGTGACGTATTGCGCCCGGCCGCTATCCTTGAGCCACGCGTGCTCAGGCCCGACGCCAGGATAGTCCAGACCCGCCGAAACGGAATGCGTCTCGATGATCTGGCCGTTCTCGTCCTGCAGCAGGTAGGTGCGATTGCCGTGCAGCACGCCCACACTGCCCGCCGCGAGCGAGGCGGCGTGGCGGCCGGTGCTCATGCCGTCGCCGGCGGGCTCGACTCCGATCAACTGCACGGAAGTATCGTCGATATACGGATAAAAGATGCCCATCGCGTTCGAACCGCCGCCCACGCACGCAATTACCGAATCCGGCTGGCGGCCCGTCATTTCAGGCATCTGCACGCGGCATTCGTCGCCGATCACGCGCTGGAAGTCGCGCACCATCATCGGGTACGGGTGGGGGCCCGCCACGGTGCCGATGATATAGAAGGTGTTTTCGACGTTGGTGACCCAGTCGCGCATGGCTTCGTTGAGCGCGTCCTTGAGCGTGCGCGAGCCCGACTCGACCGGAACCACCGTCGCGCCCAGCAGTTTCATGCGGTAGACGTTGGCGGCCTGGCGGCGCACATCCTCCGCGCCCATGTAGACCACGCACTCCATGCCGAAGCGCGCCGCGATGGTCGCGGTGGCCACGCCGTGCTGACCCGCGCCGGTTTCGGCGATCACGCGCGGCTTGCCCATGCGCTTCGCGAGGAGCGCCTGGCCGATCACGTTGTTCACCTTGTGCGCGCCCGTGTGATTCAGGTCCTCGCGCTTGAGATAGATCTGCGCGCCGCCCAGCAACTCGCTCCAGCGCTGCGCATGATAAACCGGCGACGGACGGCCGACGAAATGCTTCAACTCGCGCTCGTATTCGGCGCGGAAGTCGGGGTCGTCCTTGTATTTCGCGTAGGCGTGGCGCAATTCGTCGATCGCCTGCATGAGGGTTTCGGCAGCGAACACGCCGCCATAAGGGCCGAAATGGCCGCGTTCATCTGGCAAATTGTACATAAGTCACTCGCTCGGCCGGGCTTGGGAGAAACCACGTTGCGTGGTCCGTGCCGGCCAAAGAAATTATCCCGCGTCCGCTTCGCGCACCGCGCGCACGAACGCCGCCATGCGGGCGTGATCCTTCACGCCCTTTGCGCCCGGAACCTCGATGCCACTGGAGACATCGACGGCGAACGGACGCACCTGGCGAATCGCATCACCGACGTTTTGCGCGTTCAAGCCACCACTCAAAACGGCCCGACGCGCGAGCCCTGCGGGAATAAGTGACCAATCGAAGACCTTTCCGCCGCCGCCGTAACCTTCGACATGGGTGTCGAACAACAGGCCGCTGGCTGATGAATAACGGTTAGCCGATTCTATCAAATCGGCTTGCTGAGTATCTGCCGCCACCCGCAGTGCGCGCAACCAGGGCAAACCGGCAACGGAGGCAAGCGATTCGCACTGCTCAGGCGTTTCGTCGCCGTGGAACTGAAGCATGGTGAGCGAGACGTTGCTCGCCACCTCGCTCATCCACTGCGGCGTGGCGTTCACGAAAAGACCCACGACCGAAACGAAGGGCGGCAAATCGTGCGTGAGTTCGACCGCCTGCGCCACACTCACCGAACGCGGGCTGGGCGGATAGAACACGAAACCGACTGCATCGGCGCCAAGGTCGATGGCGTGCGCAACCGCCTCGGGCGTCGAAAGTCCGCACAGCTTGATGCGGGTGCGGTGCTGCGCGACGGTGGTGGCGGAATGCTCGGCTGACGTCATGGTGCTGGATGCGGTGTGAGTTTCGATGGTTCAGGCGCGGCCTTCGGGCGCGTCGCTCCAGACCGCGCTCCACGGCATGCTGGCCGTATGCGGCGCGGGCACGGCGAACTCGTCAGGATAGCCTACCTGAGCGAGATAGAGGCCGTCGGGCATGAAGGTCGGCGCGGCCACGGTGCGGTCCCGGCCAGCGAGCACTTCGGCCATCCACGCGGCAGGGTAACGCCCGCGCCCCACGGCCACGAGGCAGCCCATCAGATTGCGCACCATGTGGTGCAGGAACGCGTTGGCGCGAAAGCGGAAGTGGATGAAGTCGCCCTGCGGCCGGATATCGATCTGGTACAGATGCTTCACCGGCGTTTTCGCCTGGCACTCCGACGAGCGGAACGACGAAAAATCGTGCTCGCCGATGAGATGCGCCGCCGCCTCGCGCATCGCATCGACGTCGAGCGGCGTATGAACCCAGCCCGCGCGGGCCGCCAGCATCGGCGAGCGCACGGGGTTCACGTAGAGCACGTAGTAGTAGGTGCGCTCGAACGCCGCGAAGCGTGCGTGGAAAGCGTCGGGCATGGGCTTGGCCCACTGCACGGCCACCGTGGAGGGCAGGAACGCGTTGGTGCCGCGCACCCACGAGAACGGCGTGCGGTCGAGGTCGGTGTCGAAGTGCACCACCTGGCCCAGGCCGTGCACGCCCGTGTCGGTCCGGCCCGCGACGATCGTGGACAGCGGCACGGTGGCGAACTCGCGCAGCGCGCGCTCGAGCGCGTCCTGCACCGTCTTGCCGTGCGGCTGCGACTGCCAGCCGCAAAACGCGGCGCCGTCGTACTGAATTCCTAGCGCGATACGCATACGGCTTGTTTCGATGTCACGAAAGCGGAGCGAGCTTCGACAACAGCGCCTGCGCGTCGCTGCGCGTGGCGGGGTCGTTCGACTCGATCACTTCGTTGATGAGCGAGCGGGCGCCCGACACGTCGCCAAGCGCGATGTATTCGTGCGCGAGATCGAGCTTGTTGCGCGCGATGCGTGCGAGCTGCTCGGGCGTGAAAACCGGCAGCGGCTCGGCCGAATCGGGCGGCAGGTTCAGGTCGAAATCGAGCGTGAGCGCGCCAAAGCGCGGCGCGCCGAGGCCCGCGAGCGCGCCCGCGCCGGCCGTACCCGCTTCGATGGCCTTGCCCGCCAGCGGCGGAGGCGGCTCGAAGAACGGCGACGAGAGACGCGCCGACGCCTCCGGCGTCGCGACCGGCTCGGTCGAGAGCGGTTCGGGCGGAATGACCGGCTCGCCGATGCGCGGCGGCAGCGGCAGGTCGAGGCCGCCCAGCGCCTCTACGGCATCGTGCGGGAAGGCAATCGGGACTTCGGCGTAGCTCATATCTTCTGCGGGGACTGCGGGAACTGCGGGGACTGGCGGAATTTCAGGTGCGTGAGGCGGCGCGGGAGGGCGCTCGAAGGCTTCGGTTGCGGGCGGCGTTTGCGCGGCTTGCGGCACGCCATCGCCGAAGTCGAGCGCGATGTCGGGCGTAGCAGGCTTTTCGGCGCGCACCGGCTCTTCCTGCGTGCGTGCCAGCGCCTCGGCGTCTTCGGCCGCGCGCGGCGCACCGAGACTCTCCGGCGGCAGCGCATCGGCGCCCAGTTCCGCTGCGGCGGCGAGGCTGGCGGCTTCGGTCGCGTCCGCCAGCGTGTGCGGCTCGCCGGGTTCGACGCCGTGCGGCAGGTCGTGCGCGGCAGGGGTGTCCGGCGCGGCGGACGGCTCTTGCGGAGCGGCCGCAGGCAGCGTCTCGGTCAGCGTCGGCGGCAGCGCTTCGGCACCGAGTCCGGCGGTCGTGTCCACACCCGCAACGCCAGCAGTATCGTCCAGCGGCTCGGACGAGATCGCGGGCGTAGGCACCGGCGTGACCGCGACTTCGTCCGCCTTCGGCGCAGTCGGCGCTTCATCGGCGACGTGCGTAACGGGCTCGCGCAAGACCGGAGGCTCCTCGGCATGAGGCGCGGCCGCAACAGCGGCGGCGGCCGATGCAGGCGGCGTCGGCTCGTGCGCTTCGGGCGCGACTTCGGGCAACGGCTCAGCCGGCTTCTTGCGCTTGCGCATGAGCAGGCGCACGAACAACGCCACCAGCGCCAGGACGACCGCCCCTACGGCACCCATGGCGATGGGCGAGACCTCCGGTTGGCCGCCGGCCGCACCCGCGGTCGCCGCGCCGTTCTGCGCAGGCGCGCCGCCTTGCGCCCCAGGCGCACCCGCCGACGCGCCGCCTGCCGTCTGCGCCGGTTTGCCGATGCCGTGCTGCTGCAACGCCATCAGCACGCGGTTCTTCAATGCGAGGAGTTGCTGCAGGCTGGAAACCGTCACGGGCGCGCTCTTCGCGCCTTGGCCCGATGCGCTTGCCGCACCGCTGGCCGGGGTCGACTGGATCGAGCCGCTCCATACGTGCGAGTCGCTGGCTGCCGACGCCGGCGCTGCCGCGCTAGCGCCCAAAGCAGCGGCGCCTGAAGCGCCCTGCGAGGCCGCTTCGGGGCCGCTCGCCGCAGCCGCCGCAGCCGTCGAGGCCGCCGAGGCAGTTGCCGCAGTTGCCGCGGCCGCGCTGGCCGAACTCGCGCCAGCCGTTGCGGCGGCGGCAGCCGACGATGCGGCCGCTACGGCCTGCGCGGGAGCGCTCGAAGCGGCGGCAGGCGTGCTGGCGGAAGCAGCGGACGCCGCAGGCGCGGCCGCCGCCGTAGCCGGTGCGCTGGCAGCCGCCGCTGCGGCTGCGCCCGGCGCCGCCGTCATGCCCTCCGCCGCGCTGGAAAGGTCCGGCGTGGCGGGCACGTTCAGCGCCGCGCCCACGCGCATGCGGCTGGGATCCTGCTTGATGAATGCGTTGGGATTCGCATCGAAGATCGCCTGGCTCATGCGGGCGAGCGTGGCCTTGTCGTGCGACTGCGTGAGGTCGACGGCCACGTCGTGCAGCGACTGGCCGGGACGAACGGTGTACTGCCCCGCTGTGCTCACCGCAGCCGCGGCGGAAGAGGCTGCGCCAGCGACGCCCGGCGCCGCACTCGCGCCCCCCTGCGCAGCGGCAAGCCCGCAGAACAGGAAACTCGCCGCCGCCACGGTGGCGCGGATGGCGCGCCGCCCTTGGGCGCGCTTCGCGCGAGGCGCGGCGCAAACAGAATCAAATCGAACGATCATCGGTTGCCCTGCATACCGCTCTCGCGGCTGTCGATCAAATAGGAGTGTGCTTCGGGGCGATTGCATCGGTGCATGCAATAAAAAGCATGCAATAAAAAAAGCGCCGCGACTGGCGCGGCGCTTTTCACCCTGTCTACGCGTCATTAGCCGCGTAGTTTAATTCATTCACTTGTCGAGCAGAATGCGCAACATGCGGCGCAGCGGCTCAGCGGCACCCCACAGCAGTTGATCGCCCACCGTGAACGCCGACAGATACTCGCCGCCCATGGCCAGCTTGCGCAGACGGCCCACCGGCACAGACAGCGTGCCCGTGACCACGGCCGGCGACAGATCGCGCATCGACGCTTCGCGCTGGTTCGGCACGACCTTCACCCAGTCGTTGGCCGACGCGAGGATGCCGTCGATTTCGTCGAGCGGCACGTCCTTCTTCAGCTTGATCGTGAGCGCCTGCGAGTGGCAGCGCATCGCGCCGATGCGCACGCACAGGCCGTCGACCGGAATCGAGCCCGGCTGGCCCATGGCCGGCTTGCCGAGAATCTTGTTGGTTTCCGCGCCGCCCTTCCACTCTTCCTTCGACATGCCGTTGCCGAGGTCCTTGTCGATCCACGGAATCAGCGAGCCGGCGAGCGGCACGCCGAAGTGTTCGGTCGGCATGGCGTCGCTGTTCATCGTGGCGAGCACCTTGCGGTCGATATCGAGAATCGCCGAGGACGGATTCGCCAGGTCGCTCGCCACCGCAGCGTGCAGCGAGCCCATTTGCGAGAGCAGCTCGCGCATGTTCTGCGCGCCCGCGCCCGAAGCGGCCTGGTAGGTCATGGCCGTCATCCAGTCGACGAGGTTTTCGCGGAACAGGCCGCCGAGCGCCATCAGCATGAGGCTGACCGTGCAGTTGCCGCCGACGAAGTCCTTCTGGCCCTTGACCAGCGCGTCCTTGATGACGTCGAGGTTGACCGGGTCGAGGATGATGACGGCGTCGTCCTTCATGCGCAGGGCCGAGGCCGCGTCGATCCAATAGCCTTTCCAGCCCGCCGCGCGCAGCTTCGGGTACACCTCGTTGGTGTAGTCGCCGCCCTGGCAAGTGATGATGATGTCGCACTTCTTCAGCTCGTCGACGCTGTTTGCGTCCTTGAGCTTCGTCTCGTTTTTGGCGAACGACGGAGCCGCGCCGCCTGCATTGCTGGTGCTGAAAAACACCGGTTCGATGAGGTCGAAATCACGTTCTTCCTGCATGCGCTGCATCAGCACGCTGCCGACCATGCCGCGCCAACCTACGAGACCTACGTTCATGACTAACCCTTGATTTGGACACTTCCCCGCTTCGCTCGCCCGGCGTGGCCGCGCGGGGAAGATGAGCGGGCACGACGAGCGATCAACGCGTGGTGATCGTTTTCGTAATCGCTTTCGTTGCTTGCGTGGTGATGGCGAGCGAAATCGCGCGGGCCGTGCCGCGGATGTTCGTAACAGTCGTGATCGGGGAGATCTTCGCCATCGAAGCAATATACACGAAACAGCTAATTTGCGCGGAAAAAACCATACTTTCCGCTATTTACGACGCCATTCTTCAAGCGCGCAAAATAAAAAAGGGCGCGCCTTGAAACGGCGCGCCCTTCGTGCAACCTTACAGCGCGGCGATCACCGCGTCGCCCATCGCCACGGTGCCGACCTGCTTGCAGTCGGGCGTGACGATGTCGCCGGTGCGATAGCCTTGTTCGAGCACCTTCTTCACCGCTGTCTCGATACGGTCCGCCTGCTCCGCGCGGCCCAGCGAATAACGCAGCATCATGGCCGCCGAAAGAATCGTGGCGAGCGGATTGGCAATGCCCTTGCCCGCGATATCCGGCGCCGAGCCGTGCGACGGCTCGTACAGACCCTTGTTGTTCTTGTCGAGCGAGGCCGAGGGCAGCATGCCGATCGAGCCCGTGAGCATCGCGGCTTCGTCCGAGAGAATGTCGCCGAACATGTTGCCCGTGACCACCACGTCAAACGCCTTGGGCGCCTTCACGAGCTGCATGGCTGCGTTGTCGACGTACATGTGCGACAGCTCGACGTCCGGATATTCCTTCGCGACATCGATCATGATGTCCTTCCAGAACTGCGACGTTTCGAGGACGTTGGCCTTGTCCACCGAAGTGAGCTTCTTCTGGCGCTTTTGCGCGGCCTGGAACGCCACGTGAGCGATGCGGCGCACTTCGGGCTCCGCATAGCGCATCGTGTCGAAGCCTTCGCGCGCGCCCTTGAAGTTGCCGTCCGGCGCTTCGCGCGTGCCGCGCGGCTGGCCGAAGTAGATGTCGCCGTTCAGTTCGCGCACGATCAGGATGTCGAGGCCCGAAACGATTTCCGGCTTCAGCGACGACGCGCCCGTGAGTTGCGGATAGCAGATCGCCGGGCGGAAGTTCGCGAACAGTTCCAGATGCTTGCGCAGACCGAGAATGGCCTGCTCCGGACGCAGCGCGCGCTCCAGCTTGTCGTACTTCCAGTCGCCCACGGCGCCGAACAGGATCGCGTCGGCGGACTTCGCCAGCGCGAGCGTCGCTTCGGGCAGCGGGTGGCCGCTCGCCTCATAGCCCGCGCCGCCAACGGGCGCTTCTTCCATCTCGAATTTTTCGCCCAGTGCGTTGAGCACCTTCACGGCTTCCTTGACGATCTCGGGACCGATGCCGTCGCCCGGCAACACTGCAATCTTCATTGTGATTCCTCGATATGTTTCGTGTTAGGTACGTGTTGTAAGGACTTCGGGACGTTTGCGCTTTCGCGTTTCCTTGTGTTCGTGTCGGTATGCCCGCGTTGCCCCTGTGCGGGGCGGCACCTACTTTCTTTGCAGCGGCAAAGAAAGTAGGCAAAGAAAGCCGCTCAAACCGCCAATGCCTGCCACCCTTCACCCCGCAACATTCAAGGTAGTGGCTCCGGAGCATCCGCCACCTCGCACCACTTAACCAAGTGACAAGGCGCTCATCCTTCCGGCGGCGCTACGCGCCCCGAAGGGCGTAATCCCACACCGTTGGGGCGCACGTGTATTCGCGGTGCGCATCCTCACCATCCGGTTTCCCTTGCAGACCCGGCCGCTGCACGCGTAGCGAGCAGCGGGAACGAATGAGTCCTTTGTCACTACCGAGAATGGTGCGAGGACCCAGACGCTCCGGAGCCACTACCTGGAGTGGTTCGAGGTGAACGGTGGCGGGCATTGGCGGTGTGAGCGGCTTTCTTTTGCCTACTTTTCTTTGCCGCTGCAAAGAAAAGTAGGTGCCGCCCCGCACAGGGGCAACGCTTGCACACCGACACGAAAACAAGAAAACAAAAACACGCGCAAACCGCCCGCGCCCCCAACCCTAAATCACCGCAAACGCGCTCAAAGCACGCGGTTATTCAGCCACGGCTGACGCGCAAGGCGTTCGGCTTCGTACTGGCGGATCTTGTCGGCATGACGCAGCGTGAGTCCGATATCATCGAACCCGTTCAAGAGGCAGTAGCGCCGGAACGCGGCCACTTCGAACGGGTATTCCTTCGCGCCGTCCGTCGTGCGCACGACCTGCTTGTCCAGATCGACCGTGAGCTGAAAGCCGTTGAACGCGTAAGTTTCGTTGAACAGGTGATCGACGTCCGATTCGGAGAGCACGATCGGCAGCAGCCCGTTCTTGAAGCAATTGTTATAGAAGATGTCCGCGAAGCTCGGCGCGATGATCGCGCGAAAGCCGTACTGGTCGAGCGCCCACGGCGCGTGCTCGCGCGAGCTGCCGCAGCCGAAGTTCTTGCGCGTGAGCAGCACGGATGCGCCTTGATAACGCGGCTGGTTCAGCACGAAGTCCGGGTTCAGCGGGCGCTTCGAGTTGTCCTGGCCCGGTTCGCCATGGTCGAGGTAACGCCATTCGTCGAACGCGTTCGGGCCGAAGCCGGTGCGCTTGATCGACTTGAGGAACTGCTTCGGAATGATCGCGTCGGTATCGACATTCTCGCGATCGAGCGGCGCCACAACGCCGGTGTGTACGATGAATTTTTCCATGATCGTGTAGCCTTACCCCAGCTTGCGAATGTCGACGAAATGGCCTTCGATTGCCGCGGCGGCTGCCATGGCCGGGCTCACGAGGTGCGTGCGGCCGCCCGCGCCCTGGCGCCCTTCGAAGTTGCGGTTCGAGGTCGATGCGCAACGCTCGCCCGGCTCCAGCCGGTCGGCGTTCATCGCGAGACACATCGAGCAGCCCGGTTCGCGCCATTCGAAGCCCGCTTCCGTGAACACCTTGTCGAGACCTTCGCGCTCGGCTTGCGCCTTCACGAGACCCGAGCCCGGCACGACCATCGCGAGGCGGATGTTCGGCGCCACGCGGCGGCCGAGCTTCTTCACGACATAGGCGGCGGAGCGCAGGTCTTCGATGCGCGCGTTCGTGCACGAACCGATGAAAATCTTGTCCGGCTTGATCGATTCGATCGGCGTGTTCGGCTGCAGCGCCATGTATTGCAGCGCGCGTTCCATCGCGTCGCGCTTGACCGGGTCCTTCTCGCGCTCGGGGTCCGGCACGCGGCTGTCGACGGCCGTGACCATTTCCGGCGACGTGCCCCACGTGACCTGCGGCACGATGTCGGCCGCGCTCAGTTCGACCACGCGGTCGAAGTGCGCGCCTTCGTCGGTGCGGAAGTTCTTCCAGTATTCGACGGCCTGATCCCACTCCGCGCCTTGCGGCGAGAACGGACGGCCCTTGAGATATTCGATCGTGGTGTCGTCCACGGCGACCATGCCGGCGCGCGCGCCGCCTTCGATCGCCATGTTGCACACGGTCATGCGGCCTTCCATCGTGAGGCCGCGGATCATCGAGCCGCCGAACTCCATGGCGTAGCCCGTGCCGCCCGCCGTGCCGATCTTGCCGATGATGGCGAGCACGATGTCCTTCGCGGTGCAGCCGCGCGGCAGTTGGCCCTCGACCTTCACGAGCATGTTCTTGCTCTTCTTTTGCAGGAGCGTTTGCGTGGCCAGCACGTGCTCGACTTCCGAGGTGCCGATGCCGTGCGCAAGCGCACCGAACGCGCCGTGCGTGGACGTGTGCGAGTCGCCGCAGACGATGGTCATGCCAGGCAGCGTCGCGCCCTGCTCCGGACCGACGATGTGCACGATGCCCTGGCGCTGGTCCGCCATCTTGAACTGCGTGATGCCGAAGGCGTCGCAGTTCGTATCGAGCGTGTCCACCTGCAGCTTCGAGACCGGGTCGGCGATGCCGTGGCTGCGGTCCGTGGTCGGCACGTTGTGGTCGGACACGGCCAGATTCGCGCTGATGCGCCACACGGGGCGCTCGTGCATTTTCAGGCCCTCGAAGGCCTGCGGACTGGTGACTTCGTGCAGCAGATGACGGTCGATGTAGAGAATCGTCGTGCCGTCGTCTTCCGTGTGGACCACATGGGTGTCCCACAATTTGTCGTAGAGCGTCTTTGCCATGATGTGCGGGGGAAATGTTTGTCTGCGGGGCAATACGGTGTGAATCGATTATGCCACGCGAAAGCCGCGCACCACAGGGCTCATCGAGAAAAAAGCGATAAAAAACAGTGGCTTAGGGTGGTAGTCGCGATACCTGTATCAGCGTTACCCGGCGAGCGCGGAGATTGGGGCATAGCGGGCGTGCGGACGCTGAAAGGCGACGGAAGCGAAAAAAGAAATGCGCCGGCCCGACCGCGACCGGCGCAAATTGGTTACCGCTGTGAGAACGGTGAGATATGGGCTTCGGAATCTGCGACACAGGGGGAGCCGCATCATCGACGTCCATCATTGTCTAACGGCAATCTGGCGGCAGAGTTTAATCAGGGCCCATGCAGCGCTCCAGAACGGTGCGCGGGTGCGGCGGCAGTTCAATTAGATATCCTGATCATCTGACCGCTTTACCTGCGTTTGGAAGCCCTGTTCGCAGCGGTCCCGGCCAACGCGCCGAGGCGCGCTTCGAGGGATCGGGCACGACGTTTGCGACATGAGCCCCGCCGCACGAAATCCGACTTTGTGTTTTCATCGCATTCAATAAACAACGCCGCGGCCGACCAGGCACCAACCCGGAGGCTTCATGCCACTCGCAATCCGCATCGCGCAACATAAAACAAGCAGAATAAAACCGGCGGCGACGCGCCGCTCGCGCGCCACGCAGCGTGCGTCTCTCGCCGCCGCGGCATGCGCCCTCGCCGCGCTCGCCCCGCGCGCCCAGGCGCAAACCCCCTCGCCGCTTGGCGAATGGCAATACTCCGCGGGCATCCCGCTCGAAAAGATGTTTAACCCGAACCGCCCCGACTTCGAGGCGCGGCTTGGCGTGGGCGCGACGTTCGAGCCGCGCTACGACGGGTCGGACCGCTATCACGCCATGGTCGGGCCGAGCATCGACCTGCGCTACAAGGACATCCTGTTCGGCTCCACGGGCGAAGGCTTCGGCGTCAACGTTCTGCAGGGCCCGAACTGGCGCGTGAGCGTCGCCGGGGCCTACGACCTCGGGCGGCGCGGCCAGGACGACCCGACGCGGCTGCACGGAATGGGCAACATCAACCCGTCGCCGGAATTGAAAATCGCCGGCGAATATGTGATTTCGAAGGACTTTCCGCTCGTGTTCCGCACGGCGTTCACGCGCAGTTTCGGCGGCTCGAACGGCTGGACCGCGGACCTCGGCGCCTATATGCCGCTGCCGGGCAGCAGCCAGAACTTCTACTGGTTCGCCGGCCCCTCGGTCACGTTCGCCGACTCCAACTACATGCAGAGCTGGTACGGCGTGACGTCGCAGCAGGCGGCCGCATCGGGCTACCGTCAGTACGACGCGAGCGCGGGCCTCAGATCGGCGGGCTTCGGCATCACGATGGTGTACTTCGTCAACAAACATTGGTTCGTGAGCGCCGACGGCGCGATCAAACGTCTGCTCGGCAGCGCCGCGCGCAGCCCGATCATCCAGACGAAGACGGGCGGCGTTTGCGACGTCTCGATCAATTACCAGTTCTAGCCTGGCGGGCCGCCAGGCCCTTCGTTCGAGCGCGGCGCCTGGCATGACCGGGCGCCGGGCCGGCCCACGGCTCATTCACCGCTCATTCTTTGCCACTATGCTTGACCGTACGGGCGACAGGCCCAGCAGCCCGGCCGTGCGCGCCGAAGTCGCGCACGAAGGCTGTTCTCCCTACGTTCAAAGGACCGACCATGCTCGCGCCGATCGTCACGGCCTCGTTTCTCGGTCAGCCCGCGTGGCTCTGGATCGCCTTCCTCGCGGTGGTCGTCGTGCTGCTCGTGCTCGATCTCGGCGTGCTGCACCGTGACGATCACGAAATCGGCATCCGCGAAAGTCTGTGGCTCTCCCTCGGCTATATCGTCGTGGGCGTGCTGTTCGGCGGCTTCGTCTGGTGGCAGCTCGGCGCGCAGCCGGCTACCGAGTACATCACCGGCTATCTGATCGAAAAGTCGCTCTCGCTGGACAACGTGTTCGTCATCGCGTCGATTTTCGGCGCGCTCGCGGTGCCGCGCCAGCTTCAGCATCGCGTGCTGTTCTGGGGGATCGTCGGCGTGCTGGTGCTGCGCGCGTTGATGGTCGGACTCGGCGCCGCGCTCGTCGCGCAGTTCGAGTGGATGCTCTATGTGTTCGGCGCGTTCCTCGCCGTGACGGGCGTGAAAATGCTGCTGGGCCCGAAGGAAGAGCCCGGCGTGGACGACAGCGCCTTGCTGCGCTGGCTGCGCCGCAAGCTGCCGGTCACGCCGCAACTGGAGGGCCGCGCGTTTCTCGTGCGCCAGGCGCATCCGCGCACCGGCAAGCTCAAGCTGCTCGCTACGCCGCTTCTGCTCGCGCTCGTGATGATCGAGTTCGCCGACCTGATCTTCGCCGTCGATTCGATCCCCGCGATTTTTTCGATCACGACCGACCCGTTCATCGTCTATACGAGCAACATCTTCGCCGTGCTCGGTCTGCGCGCGCTCTACTTCGCGCTCGCGGCCATGGCGCACCGGTTCCACTACCTCAAGCATGCGCTCGCGCTCGTGCTGGTGTTCATCGGCGCGAAGATCTTTCTGGTGGGCATCATCGGCAAGATTCCCGCCCTGTTCAGCCTTGGCGTCACGGCCGCGCTGCTCGCGGGCGGCGTGGTGGTGTCGCTCGTCAAGACGCACCCGCCGAAGGACACGCTGGGCACGCCCTGAATCAAACCCGCGCTCCTCATTCTTCGCTCATTTTGCTCTGCCAGGATGATTCCCATCGAGGCCGCGTTGCCCCTCACGCGAAACGGCTTCGATGACCTGTCACTCAACATGGAGCGCATCATGAAATGCCCCAACTGCCCTGACGTCACCCTCTCGCTCGCGGAGCGTGAAGGCGTCGAACTCGACTACTGCCCGCAGTGTCGCGGCGTCTGGCTCGATCGCGGCGAACTCGACAAGCTGATCGAACGCAGCGGCAGACGGCACGCTCGCGGCGAAAGCGATGCAGAGGCTTTCCGCCAGGACGGTTCGAGGCACGGCTCGCAGTATGGCTCGCAGTACGGCTCCAAACAAGGCGGCCATGGAGCCAGCGGTTATCGCCGCAAGTCGTGGCTTCAGGACATCTTCGACTGAACCGCTGCCAGGCCGACCGTACCATCGACATCACGTTTAAGAGGATTCCTGAATATGCGTACCTATACCTGCAATAGCCCCCAAGCCGCGGGCCGGATCGTCGCCGTCGCGCTGCTCGCAGACGGCCACCTGAGCAGCGAGGAACTTGCAGCAGTCCATCGCGCGCGCATTGCCGACCGGCTCGGACTCGCGCCCGGCGAATTCGCCGAGATCCTCAAGGCGCTGTGCGAAGACTTGCAGACCACCGCGCACCTGAACTGGAGCGACGCGTGCAAGCTCGACTCCGACGTGATGCAGCAGGTCATGCGCGAACTCGACGACCCGACGCTGCGCGCCGAGGTACTGAAGCTGTGTCATGTGGCGGTGTATTCGGACCGGCACGTGGCCGAAAGCGAAGTCGCGCTGCTCGCCTCGCTCAGCCGCGCCTGGCAGAAGGAACCCTGGCAGCGCCTGCTGGCGTAAGTTCGCGCGCGACGCGTGCTTTCCCCCACGCATCGCGCCACGCGGCGAGCCTCGCGCTCGCCGCGGTTTTTTATGCGCACACGGCCCAGCCGAGCCCGCGCACGTTGCGGATCACCGCGTGGCCGAACTTGCGGCGCACGCTGTAGATCACGGCGTCCACCGCGTTGCTTTCCACTTCCTCGCCCCAGCCATACAACCGCTCTTCGATTTGCTGACGCGACAGGATCGCGCCCGGCCGCTCGAGCAGCGCAAGCATGAGCGCGTACTCGCGCGCGGAAAGGTCGTCGGACTGGCCGTCGAACGTGAGGCGCCGCGCGTTCATGTCGAGCGTGACGCGGCCGCTGCCCATGGCCGGCGAGGCAAAGCCCGACTTGCGCCGCACCACGGCGCGGATGCGCGCGAGCAATTCCTTGCTCTCGAACGGCTTCACGAGATAGTCGTCGGCGCCGAGATCGAGGCCTTCCACGCGCGTGTCCACATCGTCGCGCGCGGTGATGATGAGCACAGGCGTGGCGTTGCGCGCCTCGCGCAAGCCTCGCAGCACGTCGAGCCCGCTCATGTCGCCGAGTCCGAGGTCGAGCAGGATCGCCGTGTACGAGCCGTCGCGAATGGCGTCGCGGCCGCTCTCGCCCGTGCGCACCCAGTCGACGCTGTACGACGCGTCCTTCAACGCGCGCAGCAGCGCGGGCCCGATCAGCAGATCGTCTTCGATCAGCAGAATACGCATCGTGTCCGTCCTCGGTTTCCCATGCTTTGCTGGATTTTGCCTTACGTGCGCTCGCCCGATTGGCGCGGCATCTCGATGCGCGCGACGATGCCGCTTTGTCCATCGCGCCGGTTCGCGAGCGTCACGCGCCCGCGGTAACTTTGCGCCACCGCCTGGGCGATGGCGAGGCCAAGGCCGCTGCCATGCGAGTCGTGGGCCGTCCGCGGGTTGGCGCTCGGGTTGGCCTGCTGGTTGGCGCGCTGACCGCCCGCGCGGAAAAACCGGTCGAACACGCGCGGCAAGTCGGCCTCGGCGATACCGGGCCCGTTATCGGTCACTTCGATGACGACGCCCTTGTCCTCGCGCCGCACTGATACGTCCACGTTCGCGCCTTCGTGGCTGTAGCGGATCGCGTTATCGACGAGATTGCGCACGAGCACGCGCATGTCGGTTTCGGTGGCGCGCACCGTCGCGTCGTCGAGGCGCGTCACGCCCAGATCGACACGGCGCGCGTCGGCGAGCGGGAGCAGGTCGGCCAGCACGTCCGTCACCACTTGCGCCAGCGGTACTTCCGCTAGCACGCGTTGGGCGCTGCCGATTTCGGCGCGTGCAAGCCCCAGCAGTTGCGAAACGAGCGCCCCGGTGCGCACGATGCCGCGCCGCAATTCCTCGAAGCGCTCCGGGTACTGGTCGGGCGGCGCATTGCGCAGGTTGTCGATCTGCAACTGCATGGCGGAGATGGGCGAGCGCAGTTCGTGCGCGGCATCGGCGATGAACATGCGCTCGGCGTTCACGAGCACGGAAAGGCGCTCGATCATGCGATTGATCGACTCGACGAAGGGCCGCAGTTCGAGTGGCGCCTGCCCCACTTCCAGCGGTTTGAGATCATGCAGATCGACCTTGGCCGCACGCCGCCCGATGCGCTCCAGCGGGCGCAGCGAAACGCGCACCGTGACCGCGATCGTGAGTGCGAGGAGCGGCAGCAGCGCGAGCACGGGCAGCAGGCTCCAGAACGCCACGCGCAACGCATTGCGGTTGCGCATGCTGCGCGATTCGGCTACCTGAATATATTCGTCGCCGGCGGCGAGCGCGAACACGTCCCACGACTCGCCGTCGTAGTCGATCGTGGAGAAGCCGCTTTGCGCGCGCGGCAGCGCGACACGCGCGTTGCTCGTGCGGCCCGGCACGTCGCCGTCGTCGGCGGACCAGATCTGCACCACGAAGTTGTCGGCGGCTTCGCTGTCGTCGCGCTCCTGCGCGGCCGCGCGATGCGGCGCGCCGGTCTGCACGTGCGCGGCCGCGTCGCGCAGCGTCGTGTTGAACTCGGCGGCGAGACTGCGCACGACGAGAAACGTGCCGAGCGCGCCCAGCACGCCCACGAGAATCGCGAGCGTGCCGATCGCAATGCTCAGGCGGCGATGCAGGGATTGCGCGGCGAAGAACATGGAGCGTCCCGGAGCGTTTCAGGCAGGAAGGCGCGCTCCATCATAAAGGATTCGCGGTCCTGTACCACCCTGAAGCGACCCTGAAGCGGCCCCGAAGTAGCGTCCTTTCAACGCTGCCAGCGCGCGACGAACGCGCGTATGTCGTCGTTCACGCGCGCGGCGTGGTTGAAGTACATGCCGTGCGTGCCGCCTTCGTAGACGTTCAGCGTCGCGCGTTCGAGCGCGGCTGCCGTGGGGCGCCCGGTGATCTCGAGCGGCGCCGAGGCGTCGCAGTCGCCATGCAGCACGAGCGCCGGCACGTCGATGGCGGCCAGTTCGCGGCGAAAGTCGGTGACCATCTGGATGCGCGACAGTTGCGCCGCGGCGTAAAGCGACGCGCCCAGCATCATGTCGGCCGTCCACTGGATGACCGTGCGCGAGGTGCCGGGGCTGAAGTACGCTTCGGCGCGCCGGTCGATCCAGTCGGGAAACGACGTGAGCATTTCCTCGATCGACGCTTCGAAAAGGCTCGCATCGAGCCCGCCAGGATTGTCAGCAGTCTTGAGCAAATACGGCGTCGAGGCCGGCGAAACCAGCACGATGCCGGCCACGCGGCGCGAGCCGTGACGGCTCAGATAGCGCACGATCTCGCCGCTTGCGAACGAATGGCCGATCAGCGTGACTCGCGCCAAACCTCGGGCGTCGAGGACGGCTTCGAGATCGTCGGCGAGCGTGTCGTAGTCGTAGCCGCGGCCCGGGTCGCTGGAGCGCCCGTGCCCGCGACGGTCGTATGCCACGCAGCGATAGCCCGCGGCCGCGAGCGGCGCGCACTGGTAGTGCCACATGTCGGCGTTGAGCGTCCAGCCCGAGAGGAACACGAGCGGCGCGCCGTCGCTCCAGTCGCGATAGTGCAGCGCGGTGTCGTCGTCGATGCGGATGTAGCCGGGTTGGCGGGCGTTGAGGGTGTCGCGTGCCATGGTCGTCGCTCCTTGCGGTTGGGTGTGCCGGTGAGAACCATGGTCGTCGATGCCGCGCGCGCTGACGATTACGTGGCAGGTAATGGCCACGACGACGCGTGAGCGCGCTGCGCGCAATCGCATGACGCCGGTGCTAGATTCCTCACACGTGCTACCCAGGAGACAAGCATGAGCAACACCTCGCCGCGTCCGGCCTTCGGGTCTGCCATCTTCTATCGCGATCCGTTCGCCGCGCTCGACTGGCTGGAAAAGGCGTTCGGCTTCACACGCCAGTTCGTCGTCACGTCGCCGGACGGCAAGCTCGGCCACTCGGAAATGCGCTTTGGGGACGGCTACGTGATGATTTGCGGCGGCTGGCCCGGCATGCCCTACACGAGCCCCTCCGAAATGGAGGGCAAGAACACGCAGTCGGTGCACGTGCAATTGAAAAGCGGCCTCGACGCGCATTGCGAGCGCGCCCGCGCCGCCGGCGCCACGATCATCCGCGAGCCGGCGGACCAGTTCTACGGCGACCGCGTGTATGTGGCATGCGACCCCGAAGGTCACTTGTGGAGCTTCGGCGAAACGGTGCGCGAGGTCACGCGCGAAGAAGCGGAAACGGCGAGCGGGCTGAAGATCGACGGCTGGATTTGAACGCCGCGGGCCGCGCCAATAGAAAATGCCCCGACGGGCGAAAACCCGTCGGGGCATTTGCATGACTGCCGGCACGCCGCGCGCCATGGGGCGCGCGGCGTGACAACGCAAAACGGCTTAGCGTTGCGCGATCGGCTTCGCTTCGCGCGGCGTTTCGCCGATGAAGAGCTGACGCGGACGGCCAATCTTCTGCTCGGGGTCGGCGATCATTTCGTTCCACTGCGCAATCCAGCCCACCGTACGCGCCATCGCGAAGATACACGTGAACATCGAAGTGGGGATGCCCAGCGCGCGCTGCACGATACCCGAGTAGAAGTCGACGTTCGGATACAGCTTGCGCGACACGAAGTATTCGTCTTCCAGCGCGATCTTTTCGAGCTGCATGGCGAGCTTGAAGAGCGGGTCGTCGTGCAGGCCCAGTTCGTTCAGCACTTCGTAGCACGTCTCGCGCATGAGCTTCGCACGCGGGTCGTAGTTCTTGTACACGCGGTGGCCGAAGCCCATCAGCTTCACGCCCGAGTTCTTGTCCTTGACCTGCTTGATGAACTCAGGAATCTTGTCCGGCGAGCCGATTTCTTCCAGCATGTTCAGCGCGGCTTCGTTCGCACCGCCGTGCGCCGGGCCCCACAGGCACGCAATACCGGCCGCGATACACGCGAACGGGTTCGCGCCCGACGAGCCAGCCAGACGCACCGTCGAGGTCGAAGCGTTCTGCTCGTGGTCGGCGTGCAGGATGAGGATGCGGTCGAGCGCGCGCACGAGCACGTCGTTGACCTTGTACTCTTCGCACGGGTTCGAGAACATCATGCGCATGAAGTTCGCGCTGTACGACAGGTTGTTCTGCGGGTACACGAACGGCTGGCCGATCGAATACTTGTACGCCATGGCAACCAGCGTCGGCAGCTTGGCGATCATGCGGATCGCCGACACTTCACGATGCTTCGGGTTATTGATGTCGAGCGAGTCGTGATAGAACGCCGACAGCGCGCCCACGGCGGCGACGAGAATCGCCATCGGGTGCGCGTCGCGGCGGAAGCCGCGGAAGAAGAACTGCATTTGCTCGTGAACCATCGTGTGCTGCGTGACGGTCTTCACGAACTCTTCCTTCTGCGCCGCGTTCGGCAGTTCGCCGCGGTACAGCAGGTAGCAGGTTTCCAGGAAGTCGGCGTTTTGCGCGAGGTTGTCGATCGGGTAGCCGCGATACAGCAGCTCGCCCTTGTCCCCGTCGATGTACGTGATCGCCGAGTTGCACGACGCCGTCGACATGAAGCCCGGGTCGTACGTGAACTTGCCGGTCTGCCCGTACAGTTTGCGGATGTCGATCACATCCGGGCCCATCGTGCCCTTGTAGATCGGCAGTTCGACGCTCGGCGAATTGTCGCTGAACGATAGCGTGGCTTTTACATCAGACGGGGTCATAGCACATCCTCAATCGAAGATAAACACGGGATTCGATAGTTTTGTACGTCCGGCGCGGCGCCTGCGGGACAACTGCAAGACATCCTGCGGGCACCGCCGCGCTCAGACGTTCCGAAGCAGCTCCAGCACCCGCTTCACGTCCGGGTCGGCCAGGTCGCCTTCCGGTTCCTTGCGCGCGAGCAGCAAGTCCATCAGGTCGTTATCGCTCAGCTCCAGCAGGCGCGTGAGAGCGCCCACGTCGGCGTCGCTGAGTTCATGCTCATAGCGTTCGAAAAACCGCTCGAAAATCAGATCGTTTTCGAGCAGGCCGCGCCGCGCGCGCCAGCGAAGGCGCGCGCGGCGATGGGGGTCAGACTGGTGCGATTCCATTTCGGACAGCAAGAATCAAACCGCGCGGCGGAACATCAGTTCCTTGATCTTGCCGATCGCCTTCGTCGGGTTCAGGCCCTTCGGGCAAACGTCGACGCAGTTCATGATCGTGTGGCAACGGAACAGACGGTACGGGTCCTCGAGGTTGTCGAGGCGCTCGCCCGTCGCTTCGTCGCGGCTGTCCGCGATGAAGCGGTAAGCCTGCAACAGACCTGCCGGGCCGACGAACTTGTCCGGATTCCACCAGAAGCTCGGGCACGACGTCGAGCAGCTTGCGCACAGAATACACTCGTACAGACCGTCGAGTTCGTCACGCTGCTCGGGCGACTGCAGACGCTCCTTTTCGGGCGGCGGCGTGTCGTTGATCAGGTACGGCTTGATCGAGTGGTACTGGTTGAAGAACTGCGTGAAGTCGCAGATCAGGTCGCGCACGACGGGCAAGCCCGGCAGCGGACGCAGCACGATCTTCGCCGGCAGCTCGTTCAGGTTCGTCAGGCAGGCGAGACCATTCTTGCCGTTGATGTTCATGGCGTCCGAACCGCACACGCCTTCACGGCACGAACGGCGGAACGACAGCGTTTCATCGACTTCCTTGAGCTTGACCAGCGCGTCGAGCAGCATGCGCTCGTGCGTGAGTTCCAGCTCGTACGTTTGCATGCGCGGCGCCGCGTCCTTGTCCGGGTCGTAGCGATAGACTTCAAAAATGCGTTTGGCCATTTCCAATTCCTTTTGACTGGCGTGTGCCTTAGAACGTACGCGCCTTCGGCGGCACGGACTCGACGGTCAGCGGTTGCATGTGGACCGGCTTGTAATCGAGCCGGTCGCCTTCGCTGAACCAGAGCGTATGGCGCAGCCAGTTTTCGTCGTCGCGGTGTTCGTAGTCGCTCTGTGCGTGTGCACCACGGCTTTCCTTGCGGGCTTCAGCCGAAACCATCGTTGCGCGCGCAACTTCGATCAGGTTCGCCACTTCGAGCGCTTCCACGCGCGCCGTGTTGAACACCTTCGACTTGTCCTTCAGGTGGATGTGCTTCGCGCGCTCGGCGATCTGCGCGATGTCCTTCACACCATCTTCCAGCAGCTTCGACGTGCGGAACACGCCAGCGTGCTTCTGCATCGAACCGCGGATGTCGTTCGCGACGCTCTGCGCGTACTCGCCCGAGGTCGACTTGTCGAGTTCGGCGAGGCGCGAGAGCGCGAAGTCGGCGGCGTCGGCCGGCAGCGGCTTGTGGTCCTTCAGTTCCTTCACATGCTTGATGATGTGGTTGCCGGCCGCACGGCCGAACACCACGAGGTCGAGCAGCGAGTTCGTGCCGAGGCGGTTCGCGCCGTGCACCGAAACGCAGGAGCATTCGCCCACGGCGTAGAAGCCGTTGACGACCTCCTCGTGACCCTTCGGCGTGCCAACGACCTGGCCGTTGATGTTCGTCGGGATGCCGCCCATCTGGTAGTGGATGGTCGGCACGACCGGGATCGGCTCCTTGATGCAGTCCACGTTCGCGAACTTGAGCGCGATTTCGCGGATCGACGGCAGACGCTTCAGGATCGTCTCGGCGCCGATGTGCGAGAGGTCGAGCAGCACGTGGTCCTTGTGCGGACCCACGCCACGGCCTTCCTTGATTTCCTGGTCCATCGAACGCGAAACGAAGTCGCGCGGCGCCAGGTCCTTCAGGGTCGGCGCGTAACGCTCCATGAAGCGCTCGCCGTTCGAGTTCCGCAGAATGCCGCCTTCGCCGCGCACGCCTTCCGTGATCAGCACGCCCGCGCCGGCCACGCCGGTCGGGTGGAACTGCCAGAATTCCATGTCCTGCAGCGCGATGCCCGAGCGGGCCGCCATGCCGAGACCGTCGCCCGTGTTGATGAACGCGTTGGTCGATGCCGCGAAGATCCGGCCCGCGCCGCCCGTGGCGAAGAGGGTGGTCTTGCCTTCGAGGATATAGACGTCGCCCGTTTCCATTTCGAGCGCGGTCACGCCGAGCACGTCGCCTTCGGCGTCGCGGATCAGGTCGAGCGCCATCCATTCGACGAAGAACGTGGTCTTCGCCGCGACGTTCTGCTGGTACAGCGTGTGCAACAGCGCGTGGCCGGTACGGTCAGCAGCGGCACAGGCGCGCTGAACCGGCTTCTCGCCGTAGTTGGCCGTGTGGCCGCCGAACGGGCGCTGGTAGATCGTGCCGTCTGCGTTACGGTCGAACGGCATGCCCATGTGTTCGAGTTCGTACACGGCGCCCGGCGCTTCACGGCACATGAATTCGATCGCGTCCTGGTCGCCGAGCCAGTCGGAACCCTTGATCGTGTCGTAGAAGTGGTAGTGCCAGTTGTCTTCGCTCATGTTGCCGAGCGAAGCGCCGATGCCGCCCTGCGCCGCCACCGTGTGCGAACGCGTGGGGAACACTTTCGAGAGCACGCAAACCGACAGGCCGGCGCGCGCGAGTTGCAGCGATGCGCGCATCCCCGAGCCGCCCGCACCGACGATGACCACGTCGAACTTGCGACGCGGCAATGAATTCTTGATTGCAGCCATTCTTTTACACTCTCCAGAGAATCTGAGCGGCGTAGCCGAGGCTGCCCAGCAGCCATGCGATCGTGAGGACGTCCAGCGTGATGCGCAGGCCGACCGGCTTGATGTAGTCCATCCAGATGTCACGCACGCCAACCCATGCGTGCAGGAACAACGCGACGAAGGTCACGAACGTGGCGAGCTTCATCCACTCGGCGGAGAAGATCGATGCCCAGCCGTCATACGAGAAGTCGTGCGCGCCGAAGAACAGGACGAGCAGCACGACGGTGTAGATCGCCATGATCACGGCGGTGGCACGTTGCGCGATCCAGTCGCGAATGCCGTAGTGAGCGCCGACAACGTGACGCTTCGGACCGATACCGTTTTTAGCCGACATTTTTTAGAACGCTCCGAAGAGTTTTGCCGCAAAGGCGATCGTGAGGACCGTGGAGACGATCACGACGACCAGCGAGGTCGACTTGCCTTTTTCCTTGCTCACGAGGCCATGGTTGAAGTCCATGCACAGGTGACGCACGCCAGCGCAGAAGTGAAACAGGAACGCCCATCCGAGGACCAGCACGATGAGCTTGACGATGATGTTGGAGAGGAAGCCCTTGAATACCTCGAAGCTAAGCTCCGAAGTGAGGCTCTGGTCCAACAGGAACAAGATGAAAGGCAGGAACAGGAACAACAGCACACCGCTGATGCGGTGGCCGATCGACACACGACCGGCCAACGGCAGGCGGTATGCGAACAAGATCTGCCCAAGCCCGATGTTCCGGTATTCCGGCCTCGGTTTTTTTGCGGCTTCTGCCATGCTAGACCCCTACTATGTGTTAACACTAATTCGCAATTTTAGCGCCTTTTTATATCGCGCTGCAGCGAAATCCACGTCGGGTACGGCTGGTGGTGCGCGCAAGCAAAGGCACTCTGGGGAAGGGCTCCGCGTCTTTCGCGCGGCCGCCCGTCAACTCAAATCATTCTGATAGTAGTACCCGGTTGTGACATACCATCCGCGGCGCACCTCGACCGGGCGGTCCCCGTAGGTATAGGACACGCGCTCGACCGATAACAAAGGAAAACCGGCGGGCACCTTGAGCAGATCGGCCACGGTAGGCTCCGCGGCCACGGCGCGGATCTTCTCGGTCGCGCGGATCATGCGCGTGCCGAATTCCGCCTCGAACATGGCGTACAGCGGGCCTTTATACTCGGCAAGACGCTCGCTCGTGAGCCCGCGGAACACGCCGCCGGGCAGCCAGATTTCGTCGAGCACCGTGCTTTCGCCGTCGAATTGCAGGAGACGCCGGATCAGCACCACCGGGTCCGACGGCTTGAGGTCGAGCTGGCGGGCGATCTCGGCGGAAGCGCGCAGGCGCCGGCACTCGAGCAGCCGGCTTACGTGCGGGTGCTCCGCCCCGTCGTCGGCGAGCAACCTGAGGAAGCGGAACTGGGCGCGCTCTTCGTTGTGCGTTGCAACAAAGGTGCCCTTGCCCTGGCGGCGCACCAGCAGATTATCGGCAGCCAGTTCGTCGATCGCCTTGCGCACGGTCCCCTGGCTCACCTTGTAGCGGGCGGCCAGTTCGACTTCGCTGGGGATGATTTCGCCGGGCTTCCATTCGCCGGACTCGAGGCTCTGCGTAATGAGCCCCTTGATCTGCTGATACAGCGGACTGAAGGTCGGAGACGGCGGAACCACGGGCGCAGACGCCGGAACCCCGCTCTCGGGAGCGGTGGAATTCGCGTTGCTGGCCGGGTTTGCACTCATGGCGCGCATTTCAACATAAAGCCCCCTACGCATCAAGCATTTTGCCTGCAATAGTTATGTCTTATATAAGACATAAGATACTGTTGACTTTGATCTGGACGACTCCTACACTCCCGATCGAGCAAGGGTTTGCGGGCAGGCTGCATGCTAATTTCAGGACATGAAACCGGCATGACGAAGAGGAGCCTCCGGCTGCATCCACCTCGTGGCGAATGCACCGCGAGCCGCCTTGCACGATGCTGTTCCCTCACGCAGTAAACGCAGTAGAGGTTTCGATCCGCCCAGCCGGCACGCATGAGTCGTTGCGCGCCGCGCGTTTCGTGGGAGAGCCCGAGCGAGCTGTTGCAGGAGTCGGCACACGCGAAGCGGCCAGCGTCCGGCGTCCCTCGAAGGGCGCCCCGTTCACCTCTTGCCATGTTGCATGGTTACCGGCACGGCGGTCCGCGCCGGCGGCGCACGCGTCATGGCTTGTCAGTCATCGTCGTTCCAGTGAAGCGCGCCCGCCGGCGAGAAAGACCGTGTGTTTCACCTACGCTTCGTGTATCGCGCATATAGAATGGCGTTTTACCCTGGCGTCTAACGCATCTTCCTGGAGATTTTCAATGGCTAAGCCCGCAAAGCGCGTTGCCGTCACCGGCGCCGCAGGTCAGATCGCTTACTCCCTGCTGTTCCGTATTGCGAATGGCGACCTGCTCGGCAAGGATCAGCCCGTCATCCTGCAACTGCTGGACCTCCCGCAAGCGCAAGCCGCCGTCAAGGGCGTCGTGATGGAACTCGACGACTGCGCATTCCCGCTGCTTTCGGGCGTGGTTATCACCGACGACCCGAAGGTCGCGTTCAAGGACGCCGACATTGCCCTGCTGGTTGGCGCACGTCCGCGCTCGAAGGGCATGGAGCGTAAGGACCTGCTCTCGGCCAACGCCGAAATCTTCACGGTTCAGGGCAAGGCGCTCAACGACGTCGCCAGCCGCGACGTGAAGGTGCTGGTCGTCGGCAACCCGGCCAACACGAACGCCTACATCGCCATGAAGTCGGCGCCGGACCTGCCGAAGAAGAACTTCACCGCCATGCTGCGTCTGGACCACAACCGCGCGCTCTCGCAACTGGCCGCCAAATCGGGCAAGCCGGTCGCTTCGATCGAGAAGCTCGCCGTGTGGGGCAACCACTCGCCGACGATGTACCCCGACTTCCGCTTCGCGACCGCCGAAGGCGAAAACCTCACGAAGCTGATCAACGACGACGAATGGAACCGCAACACGTTCATCCCGACCGTCGGCAAGCGCGGCGCGGCGATCATCGAAGCGCGCGGCCTCTCGTCGGCGGCATCGGCTGCCAACGCGGCGATCGACCACGTGCGTGACTGGGTGCTCGGCACGAACGGCAAGTGGGTCACGATGGGTATTCCGTCGGACGGCTCGTACGAAATCCCCGAAGACATCATCTACGGCGTGCCGGTGACCTGCGAAAACGGCGAGTACAAGCGCGTCGAAGGCCTGGAAATCGACGCGTTCTCGCGCGAGAAGATGACGGGCACGTTGAACGAGCTGCTCGAAGAGCGCGAAGGCGTGGCTCACCTGCTCGGCAAGTAAGCCTGCTGTACGAACGGAACGCGCGATTCACGCCCGTTCCGTTCTGCTTTATGGGCGCGTAGCGCGCCCTGCGCGGGCCGCCCTGGGCCGCCCCCGATCCGCATGCGTCTTGCCGGCAGGGCGCATCCGAATCCGGTATCTCCCACGAAACTCGACTCCCGACGCCGAAGATGCGCGCCATTCTCCCAGCCGAAGTGCTGTTTGACGGCGAAGCGCCGCCCGCCATCCTGCCCGCTTGCGATCACTACGCGGGCAGCGAGAAGCTGATGCTCAAATCGCTCGCGCTGCAGCAGCAGTTGGGCCCCGTATTCGACATCACGCTCGACTGCGAAGACGGCGCCCAGGTCGGCCGCGAAGCCGAACACGCCGAACTCGTGGCGTCGTTCATCGGTAGCGAACACGACCGCTTTGGGCGCGTCGGCGTGCGCATCCACGATTTCCATCATCCGCACTGGCGCGACGACGTGCGCATGATCCTGCGCGCCGCGAAGCGCGCGCCGGCCTTCATCACCGTGCCGAAGATCCGCGCCGCGGGCGACGCCGCCGAAATGACGGCGTTCATCGAGGCCACGCGCGTCGAGATGGGCATCGCCAAACCCATTCCCGTTCAATTGCTCGTCGAAACGCATGGCGCGCTCGCGCGCGTGTTCGACCTCGCGGCGCTGCGCGGCGTCGAGTCGCTGAGCTTCGGGCTGATGGACTTCGTCTCCGCGCACGACGGCGCGATTCCCGACACCGCGATGCGCTCGCCGGGCCAGTTCGACCATCCGCTCGTGCGCCGCGCGAAGCTCGAAATCGCGGCCGCGTGCCACGCTTTCGGCCGCGTCCCCTCGCACAACGTGAGCACGGAAGTGCGCGACATGGAAGTGGTCGCGAACGACGCGCGACGCGCGCGAAACGAGTTCGGCTACACGCGCATGTGGAGCATCCATCCGGCGCAGATTCCCGCGATCGTGGCCGCTTTCGCGCCGCGCGACGAAGAGATCGCGCTGGCCGCCGATATCCTGCTCGCCGCGCAGCACGCGCAATGGGGTCCGACACGCCACGCCGACACGCTGCACGACCGCGCGAGCTATCGCTATTACTGGTCGGTGCTGCGGCGC
Organism: Paraburkholderia sp. J76; assembly: GCF_905220295.1. Lineage (NCBI taxonomy): Bacteria > Pseudomonadati > Pseudomonadota > Betaproteobacteria > Burkholderiales > Burkholderiaceae > Paraburkholderia > Paraburkholderia sp. J76. The sequence continues at coordinate 138,829 of NZ_CAJMZJ010000004.1, read as the reverse complement.
GCACGCGCCACGGGCCGCGCCGTGCCCGCCGAAGCGGCGCCGTTGTTCGGCGGCGCGGGCGACCCGGCGCGGGAGTCGGCATGACGCGCGCGGCGTGGGGCGCCGAAAACGTTTTCAACGTAGTTCGCCGAGGCCGCGATACGGCGCGCGCGCCGCGGGGCGCAGCAACGGGGGTCGCGAACAGTTACAGGCAGTTACCTGCGAACCAAGGCACAAACAACACCGGCCCGGAGAAATTGAAGTGCAGGGCGATAAATAGGTGAAAATAGCGTCCGCTGCGCGCTTTCGGGGCGCGCGCGGTGCACCCGGCGGTTGCCTGTTCAACCGCGCACTGATCAACCGCTTTTAGATAGATAAAGGTTTGACTCTCATGAAGAAACTGCTGATCGCCGCTGTCATCGGCACGCTGTCCTCGACGCTGATGCTCGCCGCCACGGACGCCGCCGCACAAGGCACGTCGACCACGGCCAAAAAACCGGCCCCCAAGCATCGCATCATCAAGCGCAAGGCCAACCCGGTCAAGGAAGCGAAGGGCGACCCGATCCCGGCCGGCTCGGAGCACTGGAGCTGCGCAGAAGGCGCGCAATTCGACCTGAAGGGCGACATGGCGCGTGACCAGATCGTCACCGTTCACTGGGCGGACAAGAACTACAACCTGCCGCGCCAGGTGACGACCACGGGCGCCGACCGCTTCCACGACGCCGCCACCGGACTCGACCTCGTCGTGATCCCGACGAAGGCCATGCTGTTCTCGGACAAGGACAGCTCGCGTCTGGCCGACGAGTGCAAGACGGTTGCCATGCAGCAAGGCGCGACGGCGCCCACGCAGGCTCAGGCGCTGAACCCGGCTAACCGCGCTCCGGCAGCAGGCGCCAGCGCGGCCGCGGGTCAGTAAGCGCCGCAGGATCGCCTCGATGTCCGCCCTGATCCCCAACGTCAGGCCGCAGCCGGACCAGGTACTGGTCGATATCGTCGACTACGTGCTGAACTTTCCGGTGGACAGCGCGCTCGCGCTGACAACGGCCAGGCATTGCCTGATCGACACCCTCGGCTGCGGACTCGAGGCGCTCTCCTACCCCGCCTGCAGCAAGCTGCTGGGACCGATCGTGCCGGGCACGATCGTCCCGCACGGCGCGAAGGTGCCGGGCACGTCATTCCAGCTCGATCCGGTTCAGGCCGCGTTCAACATCGGCGCGATGATCCGCTGGCTCGACTTCAACGACACATGGCTAGCCGCGGAATGGGGCCATCCGTCGGACAACCTGGGCGGCATCCTCGCGACCGCCGACTGGCTCTCGCGCACCGCCGTCGCCCAGGGAAAATCGCCCCTCACCATGCAGCACGTGCTCGAAGGCATGGTGAAGGCGCACGAGATCCAGGGCTGCATCGCGCTGGAGAACTCGTTCAACCAGGTCGGTCTCGACCACGTGCTGCTCGTGAAGCTCGCCTCGGCCGCCGTGGTCGGGCAGATGCTCGGGCTCACGCGCGACGAACTCATCAACGCCGTAACGCTTGCGATGGTCGACGGTCAGTCGCTGCGCACCTACCGCCACGCGCCCAATACGGGCTCGCGCAAGTCGTGGGCGGCGGGCGACGCCACCTCGCGCGCCGTGCGCCTCGCGCTCATGGCGAAAACGGGCGAGATGGGCTATCCCTCGGCGCTCACGGCAAAAACGTGGGGCTTCTACGACGTCTCGTTCAAGGGACAGCCTTTCAGGTTCCAGCGCCCCTACGGCACGTACGTCATGGAAAACGTGCTGTTCAAGATTTCGTTCCCCGCCGAATTCCACGCGCAGACCGCCGCCGAAGCCGCGATGACGCTGCACGGCGTGCTTGCGCAACGCGGCAAGACGGTGGAAGACATCGAGCGCATCACCATCCGCACGCACGAAGCGGCAATCCGCATCATCGACAAGAGCGGCCCGCTTGCGAATCCGGCCGACCGCGACCACTGTATCCAGTACATGGTCGCCGTGCCGCTGATCTTCGGGCGCCTTACCGCCTCCGACTACGAAGACGAAGTCGCCAGCGACCCGCGCATCGACGCGCTGCGCGCGAAAACGACATGCGTGGAAGACCCGCAGTTCACAAAGGATTATCACGAACCGGACAAGCGTTCGATCGCAAATGCGCTCACCATAGAGCTAAGCGACGGCACGACGCTCGACGAGGTCGTCGTGGAGTATCCGATCGGCCACAAGCGGCGCCGCGAAGAAGGCATCCCGCTTTTGATCGAAAAGTTTCGAATCAACCTCGCGCGCCGCTTCCCCGCGAAGCAGCAGCAGGCGATTCTCGATGTCTCGCTGGACGAGGCGCGGCTATGCGCCCTGCCCGTCAACGAGTACGTCGACATGTATACGATCTGAGCAATCAGGCAGGCATTTGTGACAGCAGCAAACGAGCAGTAAGCGTTATTTCCGCGATTAAACGAAGGAAAACACTATGGCCCACAATCTCCACAAAACGCTAAAAGAATTCGACAGCGGTTCCGGTAAAGGCAAGTTCTACTCGCTGCCGCAACTCGGCAAGCAGCTTGGCGTGAAGATCAACCGTCTGCCCGTCTCGATCCGTCTGGTGCTCGAGTCCGTGCTGCGTAACTACGACGGCAAGAAGATCGCGGAAGAGCACATCGAGCAACTGGCGAACTGGAAGCCGAACGCCTCGCGCGTCGACGAAATTCCGTTCGTCGTCGCCCGCGTCGTGCTGCAGGACTTCACGGGCGTGCCGCTGCTCGCCGACATCGCCGCGATGCGCGGCGTCGCGAAGCAGGTCGGCAAGGACCCGAAGGTCATCGAGCCGCTCGTGCCGGTCGATCTCGTGGTCGACCACTCGGTGCAGGTCGACTACTTCCGCCAGAAGGACGCGCTCGACCTCAACATGAAACTGGAATTCCAGCGCAACAACGAGCGCTACCAGTTCATGAAGTGGGGCATGCAGGCGTTCGACACGTTCAAGGTCGTGCCGCCGGGCATCGGCATCGTGCACCAGGTGAATCTGGAATACCTCGCGCGCGGCGTGCACAAGAAGACCGAAGGCGCGGACACGGTCTATTACCCGGACACGCTCGTGGGCACGGATTCGCACACGACGATGATCAACGGCATCGGCGTGGTGGGCTGGGGCGTGGGCGGCATCGAAGCCGAAGCCGGCATGCTCGGCCAGCCGGTGTACTTCCTCACGCCGGACGTGGTGGGCGTGGAGCTGAAGGGCAAGCTGCGCGAAGGCTGCACGGCCACCGACCTCGTGCTGACCATCACCGAAATGCTGCGCAAGGAAAAGGTCGTCGGCAAGTTCGTCGAATTCTTCGGCGAAGGCACGGCCTCGATCGGCGTGCCCGACCGCGCGACCATCGGCAACATGGCGCCCGAGTACGGCGCGACCATGGGCTTCTTCCCCGTCGACGAAAAGACCATCGACTACTTCGAGGGCACGGGCCGCACGGAGGCCGAAATCTCGGCGTTCGAGAACTACTTCAAGGCGCAGGAACTGTTCGGCGTGCCGAAGGCCGGCGAGATCGACTACACGAAGACGCTCACGCTCGACCTCGGCACCGTCGCGCCGTCGCTGGCCGGTCCGAAGCGCCCGCAAGACCGCATCGAAATCGGCAACGTGAAGTCGACCTTCACCGACCTGTTCTCGAAGCCGGTTGCGGAAAACGGCTTTAACAAGAAGGCCGCCGACCTCGACGCCGAATACGCGGCGGGCGAACAGGTCAAGCTGCACAACGGCGACGTGCTGATCGCGGCCATTACGTCGTGCACGAACACGTCCAACCCTTCCGTGCTGCTGGCCGCCGGTCTGCTCGCGAAGAAGGCCGTGGAAGCGGGCCTGACGGTCGCTCCGCACATCAAGACGTCGCTCGCGCCGGGGTCTCGCATCGTCACGGAATACCTGACGAAGACGGGCCTGCTGCCGTTCCTCTCGAAGCTCGGCTTCGAACTCGCGGCTTACGGCTGCACGACCTGTATCGGCAACGCGGGCGACCTCACTCCGGAGCTGAACGAGTCGATCGTCAAGAACGACGTGGTCGCGGCGGCGGTGCTCTCGGGCAACCGTAACTTCGAAGCGCGTATTCACCCGAACATCCGCGCGAACTTCCTGGCCTCGCCGCCGCTGGTCGTCGCTTACGCAATCGCGGGCAACATCACGCGCGACCTGATGACGGAACCGGTCGGCAAGGGCAAGGGCGGCCGCGACATCTACCTCGGCGACATCTGGCCGACGAGCGACGAAGTCAACGCGCTGCTCAAGTTCGCGCTCGATCCGCAAGCGTTCCAGCAGAACTACAGCCACCTCACGAAGAAGGGCGACCTGTGGAGCAAGATCGAAGGCGAGGAAGGTCAGGTCTACGACTGGCCGAAGTCGACCTACATCGCCGAGCCGCCGTTCTTCGGCAGCGACTTTTCGATGACGCCGTCTTCGGACGTGCCGGAAATCAAGGGCGCGCGCGCACTGGGCATCTTCGGTGATTCGGTCACGACCGACCACATCAGCCCGGCCGGCTCGATCAAGGAAGACTCGCCCGCAGGCAAGTGGCTGAAGGAAAACGGCGTGCAGAAGGCCGATTTCAACAGCTACGGCTCGCGCCGCGGCAACCACGACGTGATGATGCGCGGCACTTTCGCGAACGTGCGGATCAAGAACCTGATGATTCCGGCGAAGGCCGACGGCACGCGCGTGGAAGGCGGCCTGACGCTTCACCAGCCGAGCGGCGAACAACTGTCGATTTACGACGCCGCGATGAAGTACATCGACGCCGGCACGCCGACCATGGTGTTCGCGGGCGAAGAGTACGGCACGGGTTCGTCGCGCGACTGGGCGGCCAAGGGCACGCAACTGCTGGGCGTGAAGGCCGTGGTCGCACGCAGCTTCGAGCGTATCCATCGCTCGAATCTCGTGGGCATGGGCGTGCTGCCGCTGCAGTTCAAGGGATCGGACAGCGTGCAGTCGCTCGGCCTGACCGGCGAAGAGACGTTCGACATCGAAGGTCTGACGGACGACTTCAAGCCGCAACAGGACCTGACGCTCGTGATTCACCACAAGGACGGCAAGGATCAGCGCGTGCAGGTGCTGCTGCGTATCGACACGCCGATCGAAGTCGACTACTACAAGCACGGCGGCATTCTGCCGTTCGTGCTGCGTTCGCTGCTGGCAGCGTAATCAAGCGGTTTTTTGCAGGTGCCGCGCCCGGCAACGGGTGCGGTCACACTTGGGGCCCGACGAAAGTCGGGCTTTTTTTTTGCTTATACGTTTCGGGGTGCGCTAGCCCGGCGCTCGCGCCGAGTTCGCATCGACATACACCCAAGCCGGGGCGCCCGAAGCGAGCATCACCTTGTCGCGCCGATAGGCGGCGACTTCGTACTCGTCGGCGTGACGCAATTCGTCGGGCGTGATCGCGAACACGGTGCCGCTGATCGTGTCGCCCGGCTTGCCGGTGAACGTGACGACGGGATGGTGCGTCTTGCCGCTCGTCGCGACAACTTCGGGGTCGTCGATCTTCAGCATGGAGAGCGAGTAGCCCGGCATGGCGTCGGGCCGCCCTTCAAGCCGCCGGCCGAAGGTGGCGAGCTGAACCGCTTCCAGTTGCAGCGTGCCGTAGGAAAACAAAAGTTCAGAGCGCGCGTTGGATGGCGTGGTCATCGTGTGTTCCTGCCCGTGGTGACTGGGAATGCGATTTTATGCGAACTCGCGATTTCCGTGAGAAAGCCGAAACGTTACTCGATCAGCTTGTTCAACGTCGCAAACTCGATCAGCGCCGCAAGCGACGACACGCCGAGCTTGTCCAGCACGCGGGTCTTATACGTGCTGACAGTTTTATCTGAAAGCCCGAGCCGCGCTGCAATGCCCTTGTTGCTCATGCCGCGCGCGAGATACTGCAACACTTCGACTTCACGCGGCGACAGCCCGTTGAGCGCCACGTCGCGGCCGCCGCCGCAACTGCCCGCCGGGAAGCAGTCGTAGCCGAGCAGCACCGCCTTTACCACCCCGCACAGTTCCTCCACGCCGCGATTCTTGTTGACATAGCCGTTCGCACCGGCCACGCGCGTGTGGTTGGCCATGACCAGTTCCGGCTTCGCCGAAAGCACGAGAATGCGCGCGCCGGGCTGCTTCGCCCGAATGCCGCGGATGACCGAAAGGCCGTCGAGCTTCGGCAACTCGAGGTCGAGGATCACGAGATCCGGATGCAACTCCTGTACGAGGCGAAGGCCCTCTTCGCCGTCGCTGCACTCTCCCACCAGCTCGTACTCCGTATTCAGCACGTTGGCTAGCATCTTCAGCACGATCGGATGGTCGTCGATTACAACGATGCGTTTCATTTTTTGTTCCATGCGGAATGATTTATTTGACCCTTCAGCGGGAATCTCACAGCCTGAACGACCCGTCAGCATTTTTGTATAGGAAAGTTCCGAAACGACTTTCAAGAACTGCCGCAGGGTTAACCCAGTGCGTGTGCGGTTGAATTTAACTAACTCGTGAATTAGAGTAGAGCGATGATCACGCGCACCCGCCCCGCCGCTGCTGCTCCCCGCCCGCGCGGACGGCGCCGCGCCGCCGCCGACCTCGACATGCGCGAGCGGTTGCTCGCCAGCGCCACGCAACTGTTCGGCGAGCAGGGCATCGCGGCCACCACCATGGCGCAGATCGCCGAGGCCGCGGGCGTGACGTCCGCCATGGTTCACTACTACTTCACGAACCGCGAAAAGCTGCTCGACGCCGTGGTCGACGAGCGCATCGCCCGCTCGATTGCCTTCGTATGGGAGGCCGTGGACGGCGACGCCGCGCAAAACCCGCACGACCTCGTGGAAGAACTGGTCGGGCGGCTCTTCGAAGTCACCTCGCGCATGCCCTGGCTGCCGCCGCTCTGGCTGCGCGAAATCGTCAACGAAGGTGGCCTGCTGCGCGAGCGCATGCTCAAGAGGCTGCCCGTCGAGCAATTGCAGCGCTTCGCCGCGCGCGTCAACGAGGCGCAGCGCGACGGCAGCGTCAACGCCGAACTGGAAGCGCGCCTGCTTTTCATCTCGATCCTCGCGCTCGTCATGCTGCCGCTCGCCACGTCGAAACTCTGGCAAAGCGCGCGCGACTTCCCGAAGATCGAGCGCGAGGCGTTGCATCGGCATGTGAGTGCGCTATTGAGCGCGGCCTTGCGGCCAGCGCCGCAGGAAAAGCGCGCGCGCCGGGCAGCGAGCCGCAAGGCGGACGCGTCATGAATCGCGCCATGGCCTGCCTGTGCGCCGTGGCGTTCGCGCTCGCCGCGTGTTCCCGGCATGAAACGCCCGGCTGGCAGGGCTACGCAGAAGGCGAGTATGTCTATCTCGCGTCCTCGCAATCGGGCACGCTCACGCACCTCGAAGTGCAACGCGGTCAAACCGTGGCTGCCAACGCGCCCGCCTTCGCGCTCGATTCCGTCGAGGAAGCCGCCGCGCGCGACGAGGCGCTGCATCGGCTGACCGCGGCGCAAAAGCAGCTTGCCGATCTCGAAACCGGCAAGCGGCCGCCCGAAGTGCGCGTGACCGAGGCGCAGCTCGCGCAGGCCAAGGCGAACGCAAAGAAGGCCGCGCTCCAGCTCGCGCGTGACGAGGCGCAACTGCGCGCGGGCGGCATTGCGCAGGCGCAGCTCGACGACTCCCGCGCGCAAGCCGCCTCCACGGCCGCACAGGTGCGCGAGCTGCAAAACCAGGTGCGCGTGGCGAATCTGCCGGGGCGCACCGCGCAAGTCGCCGCGCAGGCCGCCGATGTCGAAGCCGCGCGCGCCTCGCTCGCGCAGGCGCAGTGGCGGCTCGACCAGAAACGCGTGAACGCGCCGGGCGGCGGGCTCGTCTACGACACGCTGTTTCGGGTGGGCGAGTGGGTGCAGGCGGGCAACCCCGTCGTGCAGATGCTGCCGCCGCAAAACGTGAAGGTGCGCTTCTTCGTGCCCGAAACGATAGTCGGATCGCTTGCGCCCGGCCGCAAGGTGAACGTGCGCTGCGACGGGTGCGCCGCGTGGGTTCCCGCCACCATCACGTGGATTTCGAACGCCGCCGAATACACGCCGCCCGTCATTTACAGCAACGAGAATCGCGCGAAGCTCGTGTTCATGATCGAGGCGCGGCCTTCCGCGCAAGACGCGATGAAGCTGCATCCGGGTCAGCCGGTCGAGGTGACGCTGCAATGAGCACACCTGATCAATCCGCCCGCGACTACGCGATCGACGTGCACAATCTCAACAAGCATTTCGGCAGCAAGCATGTCGTGAACGACGTGTCGCTGCGCGTCGGGCGCGGCGAAATTTTCGGCTTTCTTGGCCCGAACGGCAGCGGCAAAACCACGTCGATCCGGCTCATGTGCGGGCTGCTCACGCCCGACTCAGGCTCCGGCACTTGCCTCGGCTACGACATCCTGCGCGAGAGCGCGCAGATCAAGCGCCACGTGGGCTACATGACGCAGCGCTTCTCGTACTGGGAAGACCTGACGATCCGCGAGAATCTCGACTTCGTCGCGCGCATCTATCAGATGCCGAACCGGCGCGAAGCCGTGGATCGCGCACTCGAATCGCTCGGGCTCGCAAGCCGCGCGACCCAGCTCACGGGTGCGCTCTCCGGCGGCTGGAAGCAGCGGCTCGCGCTCGCGGCCTGCATGCTGCACGAGCCCGAACTGCTGCTGCTCGACGAACCCACTGCGGGCGTCGATCCCACCGCGCGCCGCGACTTCTGGGAGGAATTGCACCGGCTCGCCGCGCAGGGCATTTCGGTGCTCGTGAGCACGCACTACATGGACGAAGCCGAGCGCTGCCACAAGCTCGCCTATATCGCGTACGGCAAGCTGCTCACGCAGGGCACCGCCGCCGAGGTAATCGCCGAACAGAACCTCGAAACGTGGGCGATTCACGGCGAACGACTCAGCGCGCTCGCCGCGCAGTTGCGCGACGCGCCCGGCATCGATCAGACGGTGGTGTTCGGCTCCGCGCTGCATGCGAGCGGGCGCGACCATGCTGCGCTCGCCGCCGCGGTCGAGCGCGCCGTGCAAGGCCAGCCGTTGCGCGCGCAACGTATCGACACTGGCCTCGAAGACGTCTTCATCTATCTGATGAGCCATGCTCAGGATAACTATGGAGCGGCGTCGTGAGCGCGTCGTTCCCGTTTTCCGTGGCGCGCTGGTGGAGCATCGTGCTCAAGGAGTTCTTGCAGCTCAAGCGCGACCGCATCACGTTCGCGATGATCGTCGGCTTGCCGATCATCCAGCTTACGCTGTTCGGCTATGCGATCAACACGGACCCGAAGCATTTGCCCACGGCCATCGTCGTGGGCGAGGACAGCGTATTCGCGCGCAGCTTCGTGGCGGGCATGCGCAACTCCGCCTACTTCGACATAATCGAAACGCTGCCCGACGAAGCCTCGGCGCGTCACGCGCTCGCGCGCGGCACAGTGCAGTTCGTGCTTAGCATTCCTGTCGATTTTTCGCGGCGCCTGTTGCGTGGCGAACGGCCCTCGCTGCTGGTCGAAGCCGATGCGAGCGACCCTACCGCCATCACCACGGCGCTCGCTGCACTGACCGGACTCGTTGCGCCCGTGGCCGCAAAGGACCTCACCGGCCCGCTCGCGCATCTGAACGGCAAGCCTGACGCGTTCGACGTGCAGGTGCACCGCCTTTACAACCCCGAGGGCATCACGCAGTACAACGTCGTGCCGGGCCTCATGGGCGTGATCCTCACGATGACGATGGTGATGATGACGGGCCTCGCCATCACGCGGGAGCGCGAACGCGGCACGATGGAGAATCTGCTCGCTACGCCTGTGCTGCCCATCGAGGTGATGACGGGCAAGATCATTCCGTATGTGGCGATCGGGCTGATCCAGGCGACGATCATCGTGCTCGCGGCGCGCTTCGTGTTTCATGTGCCGTTTGCGGGCGGTCTCGTCACGCTCTATCTCTCCGCACTCCTGTTCATTGCCGCGAATCTCACGGTGGGCATCACGCTATCGTCGCTCGCTCAAAACCAGTTGCAGGCCATGCAGTTGACGATGTTCTATTTCCTGCCAAGCCTGCTGCTCTCGGGCTTCATGTTCCCGTTCGGCGGCATGCCGCGCTGGGCGCAGTGGATCGGCAATCTACTGCCGCTCACCTATTTCAACCGGCTCGTGCGCGGCATCCTGCTCAAGGGCAATGGCTGGACCGACCTGTGGCCGGCGGTCTGGCCGCTCGCGGTGTTCACGATCGCGGTCATGGCGATCGCGGTGCGCTTTTACCGCCGCACGCTCGACTAGCGCGAGGCACACGACCATGATGCGCGACGTCTCCCTCCTGCTTGTGCTCATGCTCGCGGGCTGCACCGTGGGCCCCGATTTCCATACGCCCGCCGCACCCGACACCACGGGCTGGACACGCGGGCCCACGCCCGCAGCCACTGCTAGCGCGGAAGGCCCCGGCGGCGGCACGCAAACCTTCGCCCTCGCGGAACACGCGCCAAATGCATGGTGGACGCAGTTCGGCAGCGCGCAGTTGAACGAACTCGTCGATCAAGCCTTGCGCGCAAGCCCGACGCTCGATTCGGCGCGCGCGAAGCTCGTCGAAGCACGCGAAAACTACAACGCGCAAGCAGGCGCGGCGAACTTCCCCGCCGTCGATCTGAAACTTTCCGGCACGCGCCAGAAGGTCGATCTCGCCGCGTTCGGCATTACGCAGGTGCCGAATCCCCCGCCGTTTACGCTTTACAGCGCTTCGGTCAGCGTCTCGTATGTATTCGACCTGTTCGGCGCCAACCGTCGTGCGCTCGAATCCACGCTCGCCCAGGTCGATTATCAGTCGTACGAAATGGAGGCAGCGCGACTTTCGGTGGCCGGCAACGTCGTTGCTACGGCCATTCGGCGCGCATCGTTGCAACGCCAGATCGACCTCACGCAGCAACTCGCGCAGACTCAGGCGCGTCAACTGGCCATCATGCAGGCGCGCTACGCGGCGGGCGGCGTGGCGGAGATCGACGTGCGCAGCCAGCGCACCCTGCTCGCGCAAACACGTGCCTCGCTGCCGCCGCTCGAAACGCAGCGCGATTCCGCCGAGCATCAACTTGCCACGCTTCTGGGCGTGGCGCCTTCGCAGTTCGCCGCGCCGCTCGACGCCCTTTCTCTCGACACACTCCATCTGCCGGACACGGTTTCGCTCACCGTGCCTTCCGCGCTGGCCCGCGAGCGCCCCGACATCCGCGCCGCCGAGGCGCTGCTGCACGAGGCCAGCGCGAACGTGGGCGTGGCGACCGCGAATCTCTATCCGCAGATTTCGCTTTCAGCGGGCATTGGGTCGGAGCGCACGCATATCGAGGACGTCATCAGCGGCCTGAACATCTGGAACGTGGGCTTCGGCCTCACTCAGCCGCTGTTCCATGGCGGCGAATTGCGCGCGAAGAAGCGTGCGTCGGAGGCGGCCTATGCGGCTGCATTCGCCGACTATCGTCAGACGGTTCTGCAAGCGCTGCAGCAGGTCGCCGATTCGCTCCAGGCGCTCCAGAACGACGCGACCGAACTGCAGACGCGCGACGAAGCCGCCCGTGAAGCGCAGGCCAATGCGACGATCGCGCAAGCGCGTTACAACGCAGGCGGCGTGAGCGAGTTTTCGCTGATCGACGCCCAACGCCAGGCACTCCAGACGATGCTCGACCGCTCGCGCGTTCATGCGGACCGGCTAACGGACACCGCCGCGCTCTATCAAGCGCTGGGCGGCGCCACACTGCCGGACACGCAGCCTCCTGCCGCGGCCAACGACACTTCGGCTCCGCGCTGATCCGGCGAATCGCGCGGCAACCATCGGGCCATAACGGCAACCATTCGTTTCCTTCCGCTTGCGCCGGCGCTGCGCGACAATGACTCTCCCCTTGTTCCATCCGCAAACGAGAGACACGTATGAACCAGGCACCGCCGTCCCGCGCATCACTGTCCCCCACCGATCTCGTCGCGGCCGACGCGCTCCAGCTTTCGGAATGGATACGCCTGCGCAAGGTGTCCTGCCGCGAAGTGATGACCGCGTTTCTAGATCATATCGAGCGCGTGAATACGCCGGCCAACGCCATCGTCTCGCTGCGCGAGCGCGCCACGCTGCTGGCCGAGGCCGGCGAACGCGACGCCCAGCTCGCGCGCGGCGAGTACCTTGGCTGGATGCACGGCATGCCGCAAGCGCCGAAGGATCTCACCGCCACGGCGGGCATCCCGTACACGCAAGGCTCGCCGCTGTTCCGCAACGAAATACCCGCGGCCGATTCCCTGATGGCCGCGCGCATGCGCGCACAGGGCGCGATCTTCATCGGCAAAACGAACACGCCGGAATTCGGCCTCGGCTCGAATACCTACAACACCGTTTTCGGCACGACGCTCAACGCTTACGACCCCACGCGCAGCGCGGGCGGCAGTAGCGGTGGCACAGCGGTGGCGCTCGCGCTGCGCATGCTGCCCGTGGCGGACGGCAGCGACATGATGGGATCGCTGCGCAATCCGGCCGGCTGGAACAACATATTCGGGTTCCGTCCGTCGCAAGGGCGCGTGCCCTCCGTGCCCGCGCATGAACTCTTCTTCCACCAGCTCGGCTACGCGGGACCGATGGCCCGCAACGTACCCGACCTCGCGATGCTGCTCTCCACCCAGGCGGGCTACGACGCGCGTGCGCCGCTTTCCATCGCCGAAGATCCCGCACAGTTCGCGGGCTCGCTCGAACGCGACTTTGGTTGCGCGCGCATCGGTTGGCTGGGCGACTACGACGGCTATCTGCCGATGGAAGATGGCGTGCTCGCCCTCTGCGAAACGGCGCTCAAGGACTTCGAATCGATAGGCTGCAAGGTCGACGCCGCGCGACCCGACTTCGCCATGGAGCGTCTGTGGCAAACGTGGCTCACGCTGCGCCATTTCTCGTGCGCGGGTACGCTTGGCGCGCTCTATCGCGACCCTGAAAAGCGCGCACAACTGAAGCCCGAAGCGCAATGGGAAGTGGAAGGCGGCCTGAAACTCTCGGGCGAAGACGTGTGGAACGCCACGGTCGCGCGCAGCCAGTGGTACAACGCGCTGCTCGCGCTTTTCGAGCGATACGATTACCTCGTGCTGCCGAGCGCTCAGATCTTCCCGTTCGACGCGAGCGAGCATTGGCCGAAATCGATCGCGGGCCGCACCATGGATACCTATCACCGCTGGATGGAAGTCGTGATCGGCGGCAGTCTCGCGGGGCTGCCGGTGATCAGCGTGCCCGCGGGTTTCAATGCGCAAGGCCTCCCGATGGGGCTGCAGGTGATCGGCAAGCCGCAGGCCGATCTTTCGGTCCTGCAACTCGCCCACGCGTACGATCGGGCCACGCAGTGGGTCAAGCGGCGCGTGCCGGCGCTGCTCAAGGCGTAGCGCGCAGAAGTACGCGGTTGCAGAAAGGCAGCGCCGGGGCGCTGCCTTTTTTCCATCGACTCGTTACCTCGTCACGCCTTCACTGCACGCGCCGCATTCCTGCCGCGCAACCATTCGAGCGCAAGCAGCAAACCGGTCGAGAACACGATCAGGATCGTTGCGAGCGCAGCGATCGTCGGGCTGATGTTCTCGCGTATGCCCGTGAACATCTGGCGAGGCAGGGTTGCCTGGTCGGCGCCCGCGAGAAAGAGCGTCACAACGACTTCGTCGAATGAAGTCGCGAACGCGAACAGCGCGCCCGAAATCACGCCCGGCGCGATGACAGGCAGCGTGATGCGGAAGAACGTCGTGACGGGGTTCGCCCCGAGCGAAAGACTCGCACGCACGAGATTGTGATTGAAGCCCTGCAAAGTCGCCGCAACCGTGGTCACGACGAACGGCACGCCCAGCGACGCATGCGCGAGAATCAGGCCGAGATACGTGTTGGCGAGTCCGAGCGGCGCGAAGAACAGATACATGCCCACGCCCACCACCACCACGGGCACGATCATCGGCGAGATGAGCACGGCCATGAGTAGCGCCTTGCCGCGGAAATCGGCCTTCGTGACGCCGATGGCCGCGAGCGTGCCGAGCACGGTTGCCACGACGGTCGCCGCCGGCCCCACGATGAAGCTGTTTTTCGCGGCCATGCGCCATTCGTCGGACATCAGGAGATTCTGATACCAGCGCAGCGACCAGCCCGGAATCGGATAAACGAGGAACGTGCTCGACGAAAACGAGAGCGGCACGATGGCGAGCACCGGCAGGATCAGATACAGCAGCGTGAGCACGACGAGCGCGCGCAGCGCGAAGTACCACACGCGTTCGACGGCCGACGTATGCGGCGCAAAAAGCGGTTTGGCGAATTTCATGGTTGCGCGTTCCTCAGCCCAGGCTCAGTTGCGTGCGCGTAAAGCGCCCGTAGATGAAATAGAGCACCGTGGTCGCCGCGAGCAGCAGCGCGCCGAGCGCGCAGGCCATGCCCCAGTTGATCGAGACGTTGGTGAAGTACGCCACGTAGTAGCTGACCATCTGGTCGGCGGGGCCGCCTAGCAGCGCCGGCGTGATGTAGTAGCCAATCGAGAGAATGAACACGAGCAGCACGCCCGCGCCCACGCCGGGGTACGTCTGCGGCACGTACACGCGCCAGAAGGCCGCGAACGGATGGCTGCCGAGCGACACCGCCGCGCGCTGATACGTGGGCGGAATCGACTTCATCACGCTGTAGAGCGGCAGCACCATGAACGGCAGCAGAATGTGCGTCATCGAAATGTAGACGCCCACACGGTTGAACAGGAGTGCCAAAGGATGCGAGATGAGACCCGTGCCCAGCAGCGCCTTGTTGACGAGGCCCTCGCCCTGGAGAATCACGATCCACGCGGCCACGCGTACGAGAATCGACGTCCAGAACGGAATCAGCACGAGGATCATGACGAGATTCGCGCGGCGCTCGGAGAGCGTCGAGATCCAGTAGGCGAGCGGATAGCCAAGCAACAGCGCGAACACCGTCACGAACACGCTGATGACGAAGGTACGGGCGAATACGTCCAGATAGATCTGCTGGTCGGGATCGGCGGCTACGATGCGGCCGAACGCGTCCTGCCGGTGATCGAGCGAGGCAAGGAGATAAAACGGTGAGTAGCGCGAACTATTCTTCGCAATGGCCTGCCAGTACGCCACGTCGCTCCAGCGGTCGTCGAGTTCGACGATTTTGGCGCGCGTTTGCGCGGGCGTGAGCGTGAGCGGCTTGCCGTTGTCGTCGGCGAGCGGCATGGCGCGTGCCGTCTTCGCGACCAGCGAGCGGAAGCCCGCGATTTCCACGTTCAGGCGGCGCGCCAGTGCGCCCATCGCGTCGCCTTCCTGCACCACAGTGAGGTCTTGCGCGAGCGCCGCGTAGGCCGCGTCGGGCGGCGCGCTCTTGCGATCCCAGCCGCGCAGCGCCGTGATGGTATGCGGGAGCGCCGTCGCCACTTCGGGGTTCTGCACCGCGCGCGTGAGCAGCGCGGCAATCGGCACCACGAAAATCAGCAGCAGAAAGATCGCGAGCGGCGCGATCAGCATGAGCGCCATCGTGCGCTTCTTCGCCTGCGCCACGCGCAGTTCGCGCTTCAGGCGCGCCGTCTCTTCGCGTGCCGCGCCGGTAACGTTCGTCACGGTCGTCATCGTTGTCACATCCGGTCTCCTGTCGGCCGGAGTTAGTGCTTTAGCACTTACTCCGGGCCCATGCAGCCTCATCGCTCCATGCACAGCCAAAACGCTCCGGCGCTCGAGCGCCGGAGCGTCTACATCACACTTACTTCGCGGCCCACGAGGCGAAGCGCTGTTCCAGCTCGTCGCCGTGATCGGTCCAGAACGTGAGGTTCTGCTGCACCGCGTTCTTGCCGTTGGCGGGCGAGTTCGGCAGATTGCCGAGCGTCTTCGCGTCGAGCGACTTGATCGCGTTCGCGTTCACCGGGCCGTACGCGATGTGCTGCGCGTACGCCTGCTGCGGCTTCGGCGAAAGCGTATAGGCAATGTATTGTTCAGCCAGCGCCTTGTTCGGCGCGCCCTTCGGGATCGCCCAGTAGTCGAGGTCGTAGATGCTGCCGTTCCAGACCACCTTGAGGTTCTTGCCTTCGCGCTGCGCGGCGTCGATACGGCCGTTGAACGCCGTGGACATCACCACGTCGCCCGCCACGAGGAACTGCGGCGGCTGCGCGCCTGCTTCCCACCACTGGATGTTCGGCTTCAGTTCATCGAGCTTCTTGAATGCGCGGTCCTGGCCCGCCTTGGTCGAGAGCACCTTGTAGACGTCCTGCGGCGCCACGCCGTCGGCCATCAGCGCGAATTCCAGGTTGTACTGAGCACCCTTGCGCATGCCGCGTTTGCCCGGGAATTTCTTCACGTCCCAGAAGTCGGCCCAGCCCGTGGGCGCGGTCTTGAGCTTGTCGGCGTTATACGCGAGCGCCGTGGACCACACGAAGAAGCCCGCGCCGCAGGGCTGCTGCGCTGCCTTCATGAAGTCGCCCTTGTTGCCGAGCCTGGCCCAGTCCAGCTTCTCGTAGAGACCTTCGTCGCAGCCGCGCGCGATGTCGCCGGTTTCGACTTCCACCACGTCCCAGTCCACGTGTTTCGCGTCGACCATGGCCTTCACCTTGGCCTGCTCGCCGTTGTACTCGACCGCGGTGATCTTGTTGCCCGTTTGCGACTGGAACGGCTCGTTGAACGCCGCCTTCTGCGCATTGCCATTGGCGCCGCCAAAGTTCACGACGGTCAGTTCCGCGGCGTGCGCCACGCCGAACGAGAGTGCGAGCGCGGCCGCGACCGCTGCAACGCGCATGTTGCCGATCTGCTTCATGGTTGTGTCCCTTCTCCTTGGTGGTTTGTCTTGCCGGGCCCTTCGATACGAGAGATGTGGCCCGGTCGTCCAGACGCATGCTTCGCGAGAGCGCCGGCGCGCGACACAGCGCGCCGCGCCCGCACGCTTCATGCGAACACGCGCAGATGCTCAGGCGCGAATTCGAGTGCGACCGGCTGGCCGGGCGCGAAGCCGGCGAGCGCCTCGGTGCCGAGCGGCACTTTTACGAAGCACTCGTCCTGCTGGGGCACGCCGCAGCGCATGCGCACGTGGTCGCCGAAATAGATGAGGCCGCGCGCTTCCCCGGCCAGCGCGTTTGCGCCATAGCTGCTCGCGCCGTTCGCACCGTTCGCGAGCTTCATGCGCTCGGGGCGAATGCAGGCGACGGCCGGAGCGCCGGCCTGGGCACCCGCCACGTTGCGGCCTTTCAGACGCGTGCCGTCGGCGAGATGCATTTCGCAGTACTCGCCATCCACGGCGGCAATGGTGCCGCGCAGCCGGTTGCTGTCGCCGATGAAGTTCGCCACGAACTCGTTGCACGGCGACTCGTAGAGCCGGTCCACGCTGTCGAGCTGCTGCACGATGCCCTTGTCGAACACGGCCACGCGGTCCGACATCGTGAGCGCTTCGCCCTGGTCGTGCGTGACGTAGACGAACGTGACGCCGAGCTTTTCGTGCAGCGATTTCAGTTCGTACTGCATATGTTCGCGCAACTGCTTGTCGAGCGCGCCGAGGGGCTCGTCCATGAGCACGAGCTTGGGCTGGAACACGAGCGCGCGGGCAAGCGCGATGCGCTGCTGCTGGCCGCCCGAAAGCTGCGCGGGATAGCGCTTGGCGAAACCTTCCATGCGCACCATCCTGAGCGCGTCGTTCACGCGCTGGGCGCGTTCGGCGGGTGGAACCTTCCGCACGCCCAGCGGGTACGCCACGTTCTGTTCGACCGTGAGATGCGGAAAGAGCGCGTAGTTCTGAAACACCATGCCGATATCGCGCTTGTGCGGCGGCACGTTGTTGAGCAGCTTGCCTTCCAGGCGAATCTCGCCGCCGGTGGGAAACTCGAAGCCGGCGAGCATCATCAGGCAGGTGGTCTTGCCCGAGCCGGACGGCCCGAGCAGCGTCAAAAACTCGCCCTGGTAAATATCGAGGTCGAGTTGTTTGACGACCAGTGTTTCGCCGTCGTAGGTCTTGCGTATGCCGCGAAAGCTGACGATCACATCCGAGGTCTTCATTCGCCCTGTCTCCTTTGCTTGCTCTTTTTTCCGGTCCGCCCCTTCCGGCACGAATAAATAAACCCTGACGCGGGGATTAACCGAAGCTGACGTGCGAATTACTATAGATGCTCCCGGCTCCATTCAATGGAGCCATTTCATTATTCCCGATGGAACCACTTCGCCATGGTCATCCTGTCCGAATGGCTCGCGGCGCAACTCGACAAGGACAGCGCCGAGCCCGCCTACCGTCAATTGCTCCAGCTCATGCAGCAGGCCATCCTGACGGGCCGGCTCGCGCCCGGCACCAAGCTGCCCAGTTCGCGCACGCTGGCCGGCGACCTCGGCGTGGCGCGCAACACGGTGCTGCACGTGTACGACCAGCTCAGCGCCGAGGGCTACGTGATCTCGACCACGGGCAGCGGCACCTATGTCGCCGATACGCGCCCCGACTCGGCCGCCGTGGGCACGCCCACGAGCGCGCCCGCGAACCCGCCCTCGCCCGCCGCCGCCCCGGCCGGCGAGGACGACGACGCGGCCGGCGCCTCTGCGCGCGGGGACATGTCGATGCGCGGCCAACGGCTCATCGACGAAGCGGGCGTTTCCGCCAGGCAGTGGGGCGCCTTCATGCCGGGCGTGCCCGACGTGGCCGAATTTCCGGCGCGCACGTGGAGCCGCCTGCAGGCGCGGCTGTGGAAGTCGGCGAATCACGGCTTGCTGACCTACGCGCCGGGCGGCGGCTACCGGCCGCTGCGGCGCGCGCTTTCGGACTATCTACGCGTGGCGCGCTCGGTGCGCTGCACGCCGGACCAGATCATCATCACGACCGGCATCCACCAGTCCATCGATCTCGCCGTGCGCCTGCTCGCCGACCACGGCGACACTGCGTGGGTGGAAGAACCGTGCTACTGGGGCGCGCGCAGTGTGTTGCAGTCCTCAGGATTGAAGCTCGCGCCCATTCCCGTGGACGACGAAGGGCTCAACCCGCGCGAACAGGACCTGCGCGACCCGCCGCGCATCGCACTCGTCACGCCTTCGCATCAATATCCGCTCGGCATGGTGATGAGCCTCGCGCGCCGCCGCACGCTGCTCGAATACGCGCGCCAGCACAAGGTGTGGATCATCGAAGACGACTACGACAGCGAGTTCCGCTACGGAAGCCGCCCGCTCGCCTCGCTGCAGGGTCTCGACGACTCGGACCGTGTGATCTACGTGGGCAGCCTCGGCAAGCTGCTGTTTCCGGGCCTGCGCATCGGCTACATGGTCGTGCCCGAGCGGCTCGCGGCCACCTTCCGGACGGGCGTGGCGGAGCTGTATCGCGAAGGCCAGCTCATGCAGCAAGCCGTGCTCGCCGAGTTCATCATGGACGGCTACCTCACCTCGCACGTGCGCCGCATGCGCACGCTCTATGGCGAGCGGCGCCAGTTGCTGATCGACGCCGTGACGCGCCACTTCGGCGACGCGCTGCCGGTCATGGGCGACGAAGCGGGCCTGCACTTCGTGCTCGGCCTGCCCGAGCACGCCGACGATCCCGCCATCGCCGCGGCCGCGTACGACGCGGGCGTGATCGTGCGTCCGCTCGCGGCCTACTATAGCGTGCGCCAGGATCGCAAAGGATTGCTAACGGGTTACGCGTGCGTGCCGCACGAGGAAATCGCGCCGGCCTTCGCAACGCTCGCGCGGGTGATCGAGGAACACGCGTTCGACAGGCCAGAAGCCACGCCGGAAAAGCAGCGGCGCGCCGGTTGAACCGAAGCGCGCCGCCGCATTGAATCGCCGGACGCGGGCTTATTTCAGCCCGAAATCCACGCGCGTCGTCGCGCCCTTGTCGTCGATGCCCTTCGCGTCCAGCTTCGGCGCGACGATGAACACGCGGCTCGGATCGACCTTGCCTTCGAAGTACTGCTGCACCGCCTGCGCGCGCTGCTGGGCGAGATCGCGCAAGGTTGCGTCGTCAACGGGTGCGTGGTCGGCCAGCGCCTGCTTCATGTCGCCCACGGGGAGCGCCTTCGTAAGGCCGACCATGTTGCGCGGCTTCTTGAAGTCGGCGTCCTTATAGACCTTGGTGAGATATTTTTCGTACTCCTTGTCGTCCACCTTGACTTGCGCGGTGTCGACGCTCTCGCCGTTGCCCACCGTGTCCTTCACCTTCTGAAGCCGCACGAGGCGATCCACGTATTGCTCGCGCAGCGCGGGCGTATCGACGGCCGGATCGACGCGGCCAATCAGGTCGATCTTGATCGAGGGCTTGTCGTCGAGCGCCTTCACGATCGTGTCGAGCTTCTTCTGGTCCGCGTCCGTGAGCGTGGCCGTGCCCGCCGCGAATTCGACATAGCCGAGATCTTCGCCGCCGCCGCCGAATGCGTTGGCGAGCAGCGTGAACGGCGCCGTCACCGCCTTCGCGATCAGGTTGAGCACGGCCTTCCAGATCAGGCCGCCCAGGCTGAACTCGGGGTTCGAGAGCGAGCCCGACACCGGAATGTTCACGTCGATTTCGCCCTTGCGATTCTTGAGCAGCGAAATAGCGAGCCGCACCGGCAGCCTGGTGGCCGTGTCGTTGTCGATGTGATCGCCGAACGTAAGCTGGTCGATGAAGATATGGTTGTTCGCCGTGAGCTGGTCGTTCGCAAGCGCGTAGTGCAGGTCGACGTTGAGCTTGCCCTTCGTGATCGGATAGCCCGCGTACTTCGCCGAATACGGCGTGAGGTTCGTCAGTTCGATGTCGTGCGCGCTCGCCGTGAGGTCGAGCGAGGGCTTGTCGATGAGCGGATTCACCGTGCCCTTGATCGAGAGCGGCCCGTTCGCCGCGAGCTTCGCGGCAACGTCCACCGGCGCGGGCGTCGTCGAGTCCGTGCCGAACGCGCCCACTGTGCCGTGGATCTGCACGAGGTCGGCGGTGTAGTTCGGCTTGATGAAGTTGTCGGTGTAGTTCACGCGGCCGTCTTGCAGCACGAGTTCGCCGAAGTGCAGACGCACGGGGTGCTTCGGCGGCTGCGCGGCCACGACCGTGGCAGGCGCAGAAGCCGGCGCGGGGGCGGAAGCGGTCTGCACAGGCGCGCTCGCGGCTTGCGGCGTGAGCGGCACGGGCTCGCGGCCACCGTTCTTGCCCGCGCTCGTGTCTTGCGTAAGCGGCTGCGCCGCGCCGGTTTGATGCGCGACCACGTCCTTGAGATTGAGCTTGCCTTGCGCGTCGAGCAGCACGCGGCCGTAGAAGCCCGCGAAGGTCACGCGGCTCGCGTCCACGTCGGTGCCGCGCGCGTCGTCGTAATTCGCCTTCAGGTTCGTGAGCGCGAGCGAGCGCCAGCCCGCGAACGGGCCCGACGTGGCCTTGTCGAGCATGCGCACGTCCACGAGCGCCGCGTCGCCGCGATAGTTCGCCTTCAGCGCCTTGCCCTGCTCCACCGCAAGCTGCCCGTTCATGTTGAGCAGCGCGCTCGCGATCACGGCGTTGAGCTGGTTGCCGAAATAAGGCTCGAATGCGGCGACGTCGAGCCGGTTCGCATCGATCTTCAGTTGCGCCGTAAGCGGCGTGGGGTTGATCTTGCCGCTCAGCGCGAGCGTGCCCTTGCGGTTGACGGTCGCCTTGAGGTCTATCGGCAGCGGGTGGCGCAGGTCGTCGCTGATCTGCTGGATCTTCAGGTCGAGCGGCGTGACGGCGAGCTTCACCGGGCGCTGGGTGGCGCTGTCCGTAAAGTTGATCGTGCCGTTGTTGAGCGTGAACGCGTCGATCGTATAGCGCCATGCCGGTCCTTCCTGCACCGACTTCTGGGCCGCGTGAATCGCCGTGCGCTCGGGCGCCGCCTGATGCGTGGAGGCGAGTTGCGCCAGATCGATCTTGCCGTCCTTCTGGCGCCCGGCGTTCACCACGAGGCCGGTCAGGTCCACCGAGGCGATCTGCGCCTTGCGCGCGTTGAGGTCGATGCCGCTCACCTGCACCGTGCCCTGGGCGAGCGCGATGGCAGGCGCGGCGGCAGACGAATTCGCGCCGCGCGCCGCGAGCTTGAGCGATTCGAGGCCTAGCGTGCTCTGGCCGACCTGCACGACGGCAGGCTGCTGCGCCCAGTCGGCCTTGAGCGTGGACGTGAGGTTCAGCTTGCCGTCGAGAATCTGCGCGCCGCTCAGGTTGTCGATGTACGGCTGCGCGCGCGGCAGGCTCAAGGACTGAAGCGCGATGTTCGCTTCGGCGTTCCTGGCCGCCATGCTGAACGTGCCCGAAGCCTTCGCCGTGCCGCCGTCGTTCGCCATGGCCGCGAACGTGAATGGCGCGCCCGCCTTCGCGGTGCTCGAAAAATTGGCGAGTGTGGTGGAAAGTTGCGTGAGATCGAGATTCACCGGCCGCGACGGCAGATTGTCGCGCACGTGCACGGTGCCGTTCGTCAGCGCGAACTGACGGATCGAGAGATCGAGCGGCGCAGGCTTCGCGGGCTCGGGCGCCTGCGCGCTCTGAGCGCCCGACGCCCCCGAAGCGCCCGAAGCGGGCGCGGCGTGGCTTGCGGCCTCGCCTTTGGACTCGTTCGCAGCCGGCGCGCCCATCAGCTTCTCGACGCTCAGCACGCCTTGCTTGTCGCGCGCGACCCAGAGCGTGGGCGCGTCGAGCCGGATATCGTCGAAGCGATAGACGTTGCTGAACGGTTCGAGCGAGGCGGCCGCCACGTGCAGGCTGCGCGCGCCGAAGAACGGCGCGTTGGCGTTATCGGTCGAATCGAAATCGTTCAGGTCGGTGGTGCCCGTCACGCGCAGCGTGGGCTTCTCGGCCGACATCACGAAATCGAGCTTGAGATTGGTCGAGAGCCTGCCGCTCCTGACCGTGACAGGCAGCTTCGTGGGCGCATACGTGAGAAGTTTCGGCACGTCGAGGTCGGTCAGGCGCAACTCCACTTCCGACTCGCGCGTAGCGGAAAACGGCTTGGTCTTGCCGTCGATGGCGAGCGTGCTCGCGCCGTCGATGCGCGCGCGCAGCATCGGCTGCACGAAGATGTCGGTCTTCGAAGGCAGCGTGGCGATGAACGGAATGCCGAGCGACCAGCGGTCGATCACGTGCTTTTCGTTGAGCAGGCGATCGTCGAAAGTGATCTGGCCGTTTTCGATGCGGATGTTCGACACCGAAAACTGCGCGGGCTTGCTGTTGGGTTTCGAGGGCGTCGAGAACTTCTCGATGAGGTCCGAGAAGTTGAAATGCTGCGCGTCGAGCCGCACGATCGTGGCGCGCGGCGAATCGAGCCGCAGTTCTTCCACGATGGGCGCCGCGCGAAAGACCGACGACCACGACGCCTGCACGACGGCGCGCGACACGTCGAAGAAGTCGCCATTGCCGCCGCGCTCGCCGATATGCACGCGGTCCGCCTCGAGACGCAGCGTGTACGGATTGAGCGCGATGCGGCCGATGGTCACGGGCCGGTCGAGTTGCTTGCTCAGTTGCTGTTCGGCGACGTGCCGAATGAGGGGCGGCGCGGCGAAAAAGCCGAGCAGACCGAACACAACGAGAAAGACGACGACGCCTATCAGAATGCGCCGGGTGCGGGGCGCATGCGCGACGGCGCGCACCGATTGCAAGGAAGAGTTGAGCGACGCTTTGTTGAGGCTTGCCATGCTTGCTTGCGAAGGAGGCGGCAACAGGCCCGCCGCGTGATGTGGGTCTGATGTCGGAAATCCGGGGGATGTCGACAGCGGGAAGTATAGGTCCGATAGAAGATCGGACGGCGCGAAAACGGCGGCCGCGGCGCAGGTATTGCGCAACAAGAAGTAACAGCGGGAGCGCGATTATCGACGAGGGCCCGGCGATTATCGGGCGTAAAAAAAGCGTTGGCGGGATGGGCTCCCGCCAACGCCTGAATCAATCCGCTTCAGTCCGGTTCAGTTCGCTTGAGTTCGCTTGAGCGCTTGTTGCCGCTCCTTATTGCCGCTCAACGGCGGGCGGCTGCCAGCTACCGTTGGTCGCCTGCGGCTTCGGTGCGTAGAGCCGCATGACGAGCCGGAAGTCCCCATGGGGCGCCGGCACCCAGTTCGCGCCGCCGCGCGTGCGCTCGGCGCTCACGTGCACGTCGAGCGAGCCGTCGCGGTTGCGCCGCGCGCCACTGCGGTCGCCGAACGCCACGCGCACGGGCGCGTCGGCATCGAGCGCGCCGTCGGTCGTGTAGGCCGTGATCGACCAGAAGCCGCGCACCGGCGGCAACTGCTTTGCCGTGAAGTGGATCGTGTAGCGGTTCGCGCCGTTGAGCGCATGACCATCGCTGTCCTGGCTCACGCGGGCGCGCACTTCGTCGCGGGCCGTAGGCAGACCCGGCGACGTATAGGCAGCGTAGGCCCGCAGCGCGTAGTCGGGGCCGTAATTGCCCGCGTCGTCGCCCACCCAGAGCCAGCCGTTGCCCGCCAGCAGGTTGGACGGCGGCGTCGCGACGCGCGCGCGGCCATCCGCGAGACCCGCCTTTACGACTGCGGCGTCCTTCCCGCCCGCGGGCAGTTGCGCCGGGTCGCCCGCGTGCACGCCGATGTCACCGAGAATCTTGAGCGCGTGCGCATCGTCCGCCGCAGGCGGGTTGTCTTCCAGCGCCTGGGCGAGGCGGTCGAAGAAACCGTTGGCGTCGAGCGCCGCGACCTGGGCGGACGGCGTGCCCGGCGCCGCCGGATCGCCGCTCTGCGTGGCGCCCGCCGGCTCGTCGCCGCGTGCGCCGGACTTGCCGCGCGCGCCGCGATCGCTCCACGCGGAGAGCGTCGTGACCTTCATGCCCTGCTGCAGCCGCCGCACGGCCGCGAGGTCGCCGCCGCCGTGCGTCTGGATGCGCGCGAGGAACCACACGTAGCGCGTCGGCACGTCCACGCGCTTCACGCGCGCGGGCAGCGTGCCCTTCCAGCCGGCCGGAACGAATGCAATCGTTTGCGCTTTCTGACCGCTCACGCGTTCGCCGGTTTGCGACGCGCCCGTCGACCAGAGGACGTTCGTCCACATGTCGAGCGCGCGCGCGTCCATGTAGCGGCCGTGCGTGTCGGGCAGCGTGACGAGCACCGGCTCGCTCGAAACGTCGAGCCAGCCGCTGGAAGCCAGCGTGTCGAGGTTGGGTTCGGGCGGGCTCGACGCGCCGACGGGCGGCAGCGACTGCGCGTGCCGCAGCGTGTTCGGCGCGGCCTGGCCGGGGCCGGTGCCCGTGGCGGCTTCGCGCGACACGTCCATCAGCACGAGCGGATAGCCGAACACATAGGAGTCGGAGACTTCGTCCTTCATCCACCCGTTGCTTTTCGGCGCGACGTCGCCCGGCGCCGAAGCGCATCCGGCGATCAGGGCAAGGCAGGCAAGCGCGGAGCAGCTACGGTACGCGGAGAATGCTCGATGTATTGTTGTCATTTGTTGGTTGTATTCGGTGCGGGCGGTCCATGAAGTGACGTCGACCGGCTGTCCACTCCCGCGCGCAGGTCCCCCCAGGGCCGTCGTGAAAAGCGCGCGGCAAGGCGCCAATGCCGCCGGTTGGTATCGTATCGCTCGCGCATGGGCCTGAAAAGACTACAGCGTGGAATATTGCCTGACGGCGGCGTAGGTTGCGTCCTGACTCACCATCCGACCCGAAAGCGACTCGCCGTCGCCCCCTTGACCTTCCCATAATGGGAACGTAGATACTGCCTGACATCGATTACAGCCAGCGCCAGCCCCATCGTCATGAACGAACCCCTCATAGCAGAGCGCACCGATACCGCCGTGGCCGAACTCGAAGTCCACGGCATGACGTGCGCCTCGTGCGCCATGCGCGTCGAGAAGGCGCTTGCCAAAGTGCCGGGCGTCACGCGCGCCTCGGTCAACCTCGCCACCGAAAAGGCCACCGTTGAGGCGAGCGGCGACGTCGCGCCCGCCGCGCTCGTCGCCGCCGTCGAAAAGGCCGGCTACGAAGCCGTGCCGCTCGCCGCCGCCGCCGACGAAGACGCCGCCGCCCCGGCCAAAAGCGCCGCCGCGATCGACGAGGCGCGCCGCGAGTGGCGCGCCGTGCTGATTTCGGCCGTGCTCACGGCCCCGCTCGCGCTGCCGATGTTCGGCCACTGGCTCGGCATCGACTGGATGCTGGCCGCCTCCGTGCAACTCGGGCTTGCGAGCGTCGTGCAGTTCTTGTTCGGCGCGCGCTTCTATCGCGCCGCCTGGAAGGCCGTGCGGGCGGGCGCGGGCAACATGGATCTGCTGGTCGCACTCGGCACGTCGGCCGCCTACGGCGTGAGCGTGTACGCGATGCTCGCCCGCCCCGGCGACGTGGGGCATCTGTATTTCGAGGCTTCGGCGGTCGTCATCACGCTCGTGCGCTTCGGCAAGTGGCTGGAAGCGCGCGCAAAGCGCCAGACCACCGACGCCATCCGCGCCCTCAACGCGCTGCGGCCCGATCGCGCGCGCATCCGCATCGACGGCGGCGACAATCCCGCGCTCGCGCAGGAGCGCGAAGTCCCGCTTGCCGAGGTGCATGTGGGCACGGTCGTGGTCGTGCGCCCCGGCGAGCGTCTGCCGGTGGACGGCGTGGTGCTCGAAGGCCGCAGCCACGTCGACGAATCGCTCATCACGGGCGAAAGTCTGCCCGTGCCGAAGGCGCCCGGCGATCCCGTCACGGCCGGCTCGATCAACGGCGAAGGCGCGATTGTCCTGCGCACCACGGCCATCGGCGCGGAAACCACGCTCGCGCGCATCATCCGCCTCGTGGAAAGCGCGCAGGCGGAGAAAGCGCCGATCCAGCGTCTCGTCGACCGCGTGAGCGCCGTGTTCGTCCCGGCGATTCTCGTGATCGCGGCACTCACGCTGGGCGGCTGGCTGTTCGCGGGCGCGAGCGCCGAAACGGCGATCCTTAACGCGGTGGCGGTGCTCGTGATCGCGTGCCCCTGCGCGCTCGGCCTCGCCACGCCCGCCGCGATCATGGCCGGAACCGGCGTGGCCGCGCGCCACGGCGTGCTCATCAAGGACGCCGAAGCATTGGAAACCGCCCACAACGTGAGCGTGGTCGCCTTCGACAAGACCGGCACGCTCACGCTCGGCCAGCCTTCGCTCACCGCGTTCGAAGCGGCCGAGGGTCTCGAACGCGACGAAGCGCTTGCGCTCGCCGCCGCCGTGCAGCGCCAGAGCGACCATCCGCTCGCGAAGGCCGTGGTGCAGGCGTATGAAACCCAGGCAAACGCTCGCGAACAAAGCGCCGCCCATGCGCGCGCGGTGCCCGGGCGCGGCGTGGAGGCCGAAGTGAACGGACGGCGGCTCGCCATCGGCAGCGGCCGCTGGCTCGACGAGCTGGCGCTGGCCGTGCCGCCCGCGCTCGCGGCGCGCGCGCGTTCGCTCGAAGAGGCCGGCAATACGGTGTCGTGGCTCTTTGCACCCGATGGCGAACCGCACGGCGGCGTCCTCGCCCTGCTCGCATTCGGCGACACGGTGAAGCCCACGTCGCGCGAAGCCGTCGCCAGCCTCAAGGCGATGGGCATCCGCAGCGTGCTCGTGACCGGCGACAACGCGGGCAGCGCGGCGGCCGTGGCCGCGCAACTCGGCATCGACGAAGTTCACGCGCAGGTGCTGCCCGACGACAAGGCGCGCACGATCCGCAACCTCAAGATCCAGAGCGGCGGCATCGTGGCGATGGCCGGCGACGGCATCAACGACGCCCCGGCGCTCGCCGCCGCCGACATCGGCATCGCCATGGCCACGGGCACCGACGTCGCCATGCACGCGGCAGGCGTCACGCTCATGCGCGGCGACCCGGCGCTCGTTGCCGCCGCAATCGATATTTCGCGGCGCACGTGGCGCAAGATCCAGCAGAACCTGTTCTGGGCGTTCATTTACAACCTCATCGGAATTCCTCTCGCCGCCTTCGGCCTGCTCAACCCCATGCTCGCGGGCGCGGCGATGGCGTTTTCGAGCGTGAGCGTGGTGACCAACGCGCTGCTGCTCAGAACCTGGCAAGCCCGACGCTAACGCGGAAATTCGCTGCGCGACGTATCATGAGGAATACAACGAAAGGGCGCTATATGCGTCCTTTTGTTATGAGCACGCATTAATTTCGGATTCCGAAATATCCCACGATCTGTACGCCGGAGCAGATGAATGGTCGGTAATCTTTACGTTGCCGTAAGGTTTTTCAGGCCTTTCCCTAAAGGATCGCTCGCGCGCGCCGTAATGCGTATGCCAGCGTCTCGAAGGCGCAGGTTCCTTCTTCACAAGCTCTATTCCGGAACCGAATATTCATGTTCTCACGCTTATCAGCCCGCGCAAGCGTCGGCGTGCGCCTCGCCTTGCTGTCCTGCGTGCTCGTCGCGGCCATATTTGCGGCCTTCACGTGGGCGATCACGCACTCGGCGGCGACGCAGGTCGGCGACCAGGTGCGCGCACGCATCACCGAAAAGGACCAGTCGGTCGCTTCGTCGATCTCGCTGATCGACGGCGCCCTCGACGCCGAAGTCGACCGCGCCATGCAGCTCTTCGAGAGCTTCCTGCCCGGCGCTTTCACGATCGATCCCACGCAAACCGTCGACATCGGCGGCAAGGCCACGCCGCTCTTCAAGTCCGGCGACCACGTGCTGAACCTCGACTTCACGATCCCCGACCAGTTCCTCGCGCGCAGCGGCGAAATCGCCACCGTTTTCGCGCGCAGCGGCGACGACTTCGTGCGCGTGACCACCTCGCTCAAGAAGCAGGACGGCTCGCGCGCGATCGGCACGCTGCTCGACCGCAAGGGCCCCGCGTACGGCCCGGTTCTGGCCAACCGCACCTACACCGGCCTCGCGCAGCTATTCGGCAAGCAGTACATCACGCAGTACAAGCCGATTCTCGACGCGAGCGGCCACGTGATCGGCGCGCTGTTCGTCGGCGTGGATGTGGGCGCGCAGATCGAAGCGCTCAAGGGCGAGATCGCCAAGCTCAAGATTGGCGAGAGCGGCTATTACTTCGTGATGGACGCCTCGAGCGGCCCGACGCGCGGTACCTTCCTCGTGCATCCGGGCGCCGCGGGCAAACACTACGACGACGCCGATGCACCCTGGTCGCGCATGCTCGAAGCGCGCGAAGGCACGCTCGACTATACGTCCGCCGACTCGACGCGCAACGAGCATGAGGCGCGCGCGAAGTTCGTCTCGTTCGTCAGCGTGCCGCAATGGCAATGGCTCGTGGGCGGCGTCGCCGTGCGCGACGAGATCATGGCCGAGGTGAACGCCACGCGCAACCGCTTCGCGGCGATCGGCTTCGTGCTGGTCGTGCTGTTCGCGGCGCTTTCGATCTACGCGGCGCGCCGCCTCGTGAGCCAGCCGCTCGACGCCGCCGCGCTCGCCGCCGGCCAGCTCGCCGCGGGCGATCTCACCGTGCGCATAGGCAATAACCACGGCGGCAAGGGCGGCGGAAACGGCGGCGGCATTGCGACGGACGCACAGGGCGCGGCGGGCGCCGACGAGATCGGCCGCCTCACGCGCGCCATCGACGGCATCGGCGTGGGCCTCGCGCAGATCGTCGCGCAGGTGCGCAGCGCCACGGCGCAGATGAGCGAGGACACCTCGCGCATCGCGCAAGGCAGCGGCGAGATCGCTTCGCGCATCGCGAGCCAGGCGAGCAGCCTGGAAGAAACGGCGGCGAGCATGGAAGAACTCACTTCCACCGTGCAGCAGAACGCCGACCACGCGACGCGCGCCAACACCGTGGTGACGAGCGCCGCCGAAGCCGCGCTCGACGGCGGCCGCGCCGTGAGCCGCGTCGTGGAAACCATGAACGACATCAGCCGCTCCTCGCAGAAGATCGCCGAGATCACTGGCGTGATCGACGGCATCGCCTTCCAGACCAACATTCTCGCGCTCAACGCGGCCGTGGAAGCCGCGCGTGCGGGAGAGCACGGCAAGGGCTTCGCGGTGGTGGCGAGCGAAGTGCGCGCGCTCGCGCAGCGCAGCGCGGCGGCGGCGAAGGAGATCTCGGCGCTGATCACCGAATCGTCTTCGACGGTGGAAACCGGTTATCGCATTGCCGGCGAAGCGAGCACGACCATGCGCGGCATCGTCGCGCGCGTGGACGAAGTGCGCTCGATCATCGGCGAAATCAGCGTGGCCTCGCGCGAACAGTCGGGCGGCATCGAGCAGGTGAATATCGCGGTTTCGCAGATCGGCGCAGCGACGCAGCAGAACGCCGCGCTCGTGGGCGACGCCGAGCGCGCCGCCGCCGCGCTCAACGACCACGCGGCGGCGCTCGCGGAACTCGTTTCCGTGTTCAAGGTGCGCGAGTAAGCGCGCCTTCAGGTATCTTGAGATACCTTCAGGGCATGATTCGCACTGCCCAATAAACGAAAAAGGCAGCGCCACATGACGCTGCCTTTTTACGTTAACCGCGCGGCGGACGCCGCGCCCTCTATCACTCCACGATCGTTGCCGAGCGCGCCAGTTCGGCCACGCGTTGCCCGAGCGCGGCCTGCATGCCCTCGTCCTGCAACTGGCGGCGAATATCTTCTTTCGCCGAATCGTACGCCGGCACCTGCATCGGCCGCTTGCTTTCGAGGCGCACGATCAGCCAGCCGTCGCCGGCCTTGAGCGGCTGCGGCGCGGTCTGGCCGGGTGCGAGACTCGTGATGACCTGCGCGAGCGGCATGGGCACGCCGTGCGTATTGCCTTCGGTGAGCGGCAACTTGAAGCTCACCCAGGGCATCTCGCCGCCGGTCGCCTTCGTCGCGCCAATGCCGTACTGGCGCGCGAGGTCAGCGAACGGCTGGCCGCCCTTCAATGCCGCGAGCACGGTGTTCGCGGTGGCCTCGTCGGTCACGGCGATCACTTCCGGCTTGTACTCCTCCTTGCCGAACGTCGCGACGACCGACTCGTAGCGCGATTTGATCTCGCTGTCCGTGATCTTCGGGGCATGCACGTTGTCGAGAATCCACGCGCGGATTTCGGCGTCGGTCTTTTCGGCGTCGGGGAACTGCGCGACTTCGGCACGCTGGTCGTAGTGGCCGAGCACGGCCTGCTGGCGCAGCAGTTCGCGCGCGATCAGGTCGTCCTTGAGCGCGGCGCGCAGTTGCGGCGTGTCGGGCGCGCCGGTGCGGCTGACCACGTTGCTCACTGCCGTGTCGAGCGCGGATTGCGCGATAACTTGCCCGTTGACGAGCGCGGCGGCACCCGCTGGCAGCGCGGCGGCCGACGAAGCGTGGGTTGCGGCTTCGGCCGCCTGGACGAGCGTGGGCGCCAGCGTGCTCGCCGCCACCGAAGTGAACGAGAGCAGGCACAGCGCGCGGATGGATCGGGACATGAATGACATTTCGATTGACTCCAGCAAGTTCGGAACGCCCGGGCGCAACGCTGCAGCAAGCGCCAGGGCTGGTTTTGATCCGCGCGAATCTAGCGGAATCTCGAAGCGCTGTTGTCAGGAAGTGTCAAACGGACGCGGGGCCGGATGGGAAGCTTGCGGCACGTCAAGCGCGAGACGCCCGCGCGAGACGTCACCGCAAGGCGACGGCGCGCGCGGCCGCGTTCATTGCCCCTGCGGCTGGGCCACTGGCGGCGTGTAGGTCGCGCTCGCACCCGGCGTGCCGGTGTCTTCGTCGTCGGGCGTCGGGGTGGGCGCAAGCGCCGGCGCCTGCGCCGGATACGAAGGCTGCGGGGCTGGCGCCGGCGGCGCGCTGGACGGCCCGATGATCGGCGGCACGCCCATGATCTCGCGCGCCGCGGCTTCCGAGGCCGCTGCCGACGCGGCCGAAGGCGCAGAAACCGCCGAAGGCGCCGACGCCTCCGAAGCTACCGATGCCGGCGCAGGCGCAGGCGCGCTCACGCGCGGCGGCGGCGCACGACGCACTGGCGCGCTCTGGGGCGGCGGCGCTTCGTGCGGGCCGACCAGCTTGTCGATCCACGCGCGCAGCTTCTCGCGGAAGGTTTCGAACGCGCCCGGCGCCACTTCAGTGTCGAAGCGCGCGCGCGGATCGACGAGCCGCTGGCGCTGCGCACGCTGGAAGAAGTCGCCGACGATCGGCAGCGCGCTGCGCGCGCCTTGCCCCCAGTAGTCGTCGAGCGTCACGCGGCCATCGTCGAAGCCCACCCACGCGCCGGCCACGAGTTGCGGATCCATCAGAATGAACCAGCCGTCCGTGTTGCCCTGGGTCGTGCCGGTCTTGCCCGCCACGTCGCCGCGAATACCGAAGCGCGTGCGGATGGCCGCGCCCGTGCCGCGGTTCACGACGTCGCGCATCGTATCGAGCAGCGTGCGGTCCGCTTCCGCGGAAAGCGCGCGTTCGGGCGATGCGCTTTCGAATTGCGCGAGCACGTTGCCCTTGCGGTCTTCGATGCTCGTGACCATGCGCGGTTCGAGATACTCGCCGTCGTTGGCGATGGTGCTGTAGGCGGACACCATCTCCTTCAACGTGACCGGGCTCGTGCCGAGCGCGAGCGACGGCACCGGGTCGAGCTGGCTGTCGCGCACGCCCATCGCGCGGGCGAGGCGCGCGACCTTGTCCGGGCCCACCGACTGCATCAGTTGCGCGGTGATGCGGTTGCGCGAGAACGCGATGGCGTCGCGCAGCGTCATGGGGCGGTTGCTCGGCGGCACGTCGTCGGTCGGCTTCCAGATTTCGCCGCCCGCCAGCGGAATCTCCACCGGCTGGTCGATGAACGTGTCGGTCGGCTTTGCGCCCGCCGCGTAGGCCGCGCCGTACACGAACGGCTTGAACGTCGAGCCCGGCTGACGGCGCGCCTGCTGCACGTGGTCGAACGGTTCGTCGGCAAAGTCCCGGCTGCCCACCCATGCCTTGATCTGCCCGTTGCGCGGGTCGATGGCGAGAAAGCCCGCCTCGACCGCCGTCTTGCTCTTGCACAGGTTGCGCATGAAGGTGCGGTCGGCGGCGAGTTGCTTGAGCGCGTCGGCGTCGGTCGCGCCCCCGTCGCGCGCGTTCTTGTAGTCCTGCGTTTCGCGCATGAACGTCGCGAACAGGTCATTGTTGGCGACGCAGCCATTGCGTCCGCTCCACGCGCCGTTCGCGATGCCCTGAAGCTGGCTCGCGTGCTGGCGCAGCGCGGCGGTCGCCATCTGCTGGAGGCGCGAATCGATCGTGGTGCGCACCACGAGGCCATCGGAATAGATGTTGTAGTCGTTGCGGTCGGCCCACGAAATCAGCCACTTGCGCAGTTGCAGCGCGAAGTGCGGCGCAGGGCCGGGCGGCTCGGTCTGGCGTTCGAAGTCGAGCCGCAGCGGCTTCTTCGAGAGCGTGGCGTACTGTGCGTCGCTGAGCTTGCCGTACTTCACCATCTGGCCGAGCACGGTGTTGCGCCGCGCGAGCGCGCGCTCGGGGTTGATCACCGGGTTGTAATAGGCGTTGCCCTTCAACATGCCCGTAAGCGTCGCGGCCTGGAGGATGTCGAGCTGATCCGCCGAAACGCCGAAATAGGTGCGCGCCGCCATCTCGATGCCGTAGGCGTTGTAGAGAAACGGCACCGTGTTCAGATAGGTTTCGAGGATCTGCTGCTTGCTGTACACCGCCTCGATCTTGAACGCCGTGATCGCTTCCTTGATCTTGCGCGTGAGCGTGGGCGCGCGGCCGATCTGGTCGGGATAAAGATTGCGCGCGAGCTGCTGCGTGATGGTCGAGCCGCCCTGACGCTCGCCCGAAAACGTGTGCAGCGCCGCGCCCGCCGTGCGCTTGAAGTCGATGCCGTGGTGCTCGTAGAAGCGGTGATCTTCGGTGGAAACCAGCGCGTCGACCATGTGCGGCGAGATCTGCGCGAGCGGCACCCATTCGCGGTTCGAGGGCTTGAACTCGGCGAGCACCTTGCCGTCGGCGGAAAGGATCTGGGCCGGCTCGTCCACGCGCGCCTTGCGGATGTCGCCGATGCTGGGCGTGAACGGAATCAGCACGAGCACGTAGAGCACGACGAGCGCCGGCAGCGCCCCGATGGCGATGAGCACGCCGCGCCGCGTGGGATGCCGCAGATGGTGAAGCGCACGCGCGCCGAACGGACGTAAAAACGCGCCAAACCGGGCAGCGGCGGGCTTCAGGCGGGAAAACTGCATCGCGATTCGATCGCGGATCAACGGCACATAACGCTTCACGCGGCAGGTAGGGTCGGCTGGCAAAGCGTGAATCGTACCAAACTCGAAAGGCCGCTCCTGCTTCCCGCCCGGCGCAAACCCTACGTCGGCGTGAGTCGATTTATGACATGGAGATGAAACCATCCTTCCACATACAGGAAGAATCCTCTTCGTCAGAGCGCGAGCGACAGCGCGATCGACACCCACACGGCCGTCGCGCCGCAGAGAAAGGCGCGGCGCGCCATCAGAAAGCGCGATTCGTCGTTGGGCTTCGCAGGCGACGTGGCGAGCCAGGGCACGCTGCCGAGACACGCGAAGCCCGCGAGCGCAATGCCGACAACCACGCGGTCGCCAATGCGCCAGGCCGTGGGCTCGTGCAGCCCCCAGTAGCCCAGCGCGATCATGCCGATCGAAAACATCGTCGAGGCGGCCGAACTGAGCGCCACCACCGATCCCGTCGGAGATTGCATGGATTGCCTCCCTCGCGCGCCGCGCGCTGTCGGGCCATTATGGGCGGGCACGCGGGAGGCGGCAACGCCGCGCGTGGGCCCGCGCCGTGGTCATGCCGGAAGCGGCTTACGCGCCCGGCCGCACCATCTGGAACATCTCGCCGATCTGCGCGTAGTCGGCGCGATAGCCCGCGCGCATCACGGGCTGGGCGGCGTGCGTGTCGAAGAGGCCGTCCTTCAGGAACTCCTCGCGAATGTGTACGCCCACCACCTGCCCCAGCGCGAGCCAGTTGTCCATGGGCGCGCCTTCGAGCGTGCTGAGCCGCACGACCTGCAACAGCTTGCATTCGAGCGCCGCGGGCGACTCGGCCACGTGCGGCACCGCGACGCTGCGGCCCGGCGCGGCCGTCAGGCCCGCGAGCGCGAACTCGTCGACGTCGGCGGCGACTGGCGCGGAGGTGCGGTTCATCTGCGGCGCGAGCGCCTTCGACGTGAGGTTCCAGACGAACTCTCCCGTCTCCTCGATATTGCCGATGCTGTCCTTGCGGCCTTCGCTGCTGAACCCGATGATCGGCGGAAAGGTGGCGAACGCGCCGAAGAAACTGTAGGGCGCGAGATTGAGCGCGCCGCTTTTTGCGCGGCTGGAGATCCAGCCGATCATGCGCGGCGCGACGATCGCCTTGAACGGGTCGTGCGGCAGGCCGTGGCCCTGGGCGGGATCGTAGAAGTAGGTATTGGACATGAGTGCGAGGCGTAGCGATTGCGAGGCGGCATCACTATGACACGAGCCGCGCGCCGCTGCTGGCAGCCCGGAACGCAACAAGGCCGGCTCTCCTTCGAGAGCCGGCCTTGTCTGAAAATCTTGCGGTCTGAGCGGAGAAACGCGTTGGACGGCGCTTTGCCGTTCGAAGCGCTTCAGCTTCGATCAGTCACGCGGCATGCCGAACGGCATGTAGTGCGAGCGGCGAACGCGCTCTGCTTCGCGGTGACGCGCTGCGTACGAGTAGTCCGAATCCATCGGCAGATACGGCGACGCGAAGAGGTCGCTCACCTTTTGGAACAGTGCAAAGATGAAGCTCATGGCGACTCCCAGTTAGACTTGCAGTTCAGGGTTTTCCCTAAGACAGAACGAATTATAGGGTTTTCCCTAGGACTGCGCTAGTGCAACGCAGCAGAAAAACTGCGGCGCACCGTCGCATGGGGTCGAGCGCAAACGATGCGTTGCAGCAAAGCAACGCATCGAGGTTTGTGATATCGGGGCGGGATCGCCGGATGAAGCCGTTTAGCGGGCGGCTTTCTGGGCGCCTTTAGCGTGAGCCGTACGCGCGGAATGCGCCGCCGCGGCGCGGCGCGCGGGCGACGCCTTCGCGGCCGGCGCTTTGGCCATCGCGCGGGCGGCAGGCGGCGCTGGCGCTTCTGCGACGGCGGCCGCAGCCGCCGTGGCGGCGGCGGTTTGCGCGGCGACGCGCTGCGACAGATCGTCGAGCATGGACTGCTGCTTCAGGATGAACTGCTCGAGGCGCGCCTCGTCCGCGCGGGATTCGTTCGCGAGGCTGTCGAGCCGCACCGACTGCGCGATCCCGAAACCCACCGCTGCAAGCACCGCCGCCGACGCAGCGGCGAGCACCCACTTCAGACGCCGCGACGAAGCAACCGCCATGCGGCGCTGCTCGGCGAGCGCACCCTGAAGCGCGTCGAGACGCTGCGCCAGCGCATCCGGCTCGGCGGCCGTCTGCGCCGCTTCGGTCGCGAAACCGACCGGTTCGACGCGCCCGGCATGACCGGCGGCAAACGACGGTTCGGCGACGTACGCTGGCGCAACCGGCTCCTGCGCGTCGCCGAAGCCCGAAGAAACGGCTTCGGCCGGGGCCGGCGCAGCGGCACGTTTGGCCCGCGCCGTGCGGCGCGCGGTCGTTGCGCCCGCAGGGGTTCCGCCAGTGGGGGTCGCCGCGCTTGCCTCCTCGCCCTCCCGGTTTTCAAAGCCGCTCAGCGTGCCCTGACGCACGGCGGCCTCGGCTTCCGCAAGAGCTAGCGCGGCGGGATTCTCGCCAGCAAGCGCTTGCGATACGCCGGATTCAACAGCAACAGGGGGTTCAGTAACGTTGGACGACGCCGACGCGGCGCGCGGCTGCCACGGTGCGTTGCGTTCAGGATGCGAAGGGCTCAGGGATGCGGTGTCTTCGTAATCAGCCATGGGTCAGCGATGCGGTTCGCGTCGCGCGCGGGCCGGTCACGGCCGCTTGGCGACGTCCTCGTGTTCTGGTTCGAACGCGCATTGTCGCATGCCCGAACGCGTGTCCCGATGCTCTTCCCCCACTTAACCCACGGGGCATCGACCGCACCGTCGACGACACGCGGCTCCGCGTGATCATCGCTTCGTCCAGTGCGGGCGAGTCGCCGCTGTGCTGCGCGACGTACGGCTTCACGCGCTGGCTCGACGAGGCCGCCCCGCGTCAGGAGGGAATGGCCCGTGCATTTTGCGAATGCGTACAATCCGTACCATCGCCGGGCATGACTCTTTTGAAGTGACGCGGTTCGCCGCACCTTTCGCCATGAATACACCTACGAGCGCAGCCAGTCTGCGCAAGCATTTCGACCACATCGTCCTGCCGATGTGGCGCGGCCCGGGCTTCAACGCCGAACTGCGCCTGCCCTACGAAGCACTCGATGCCACCGGCGCCACGCCGCTGCCCGTCACGCGCTACCGCGCGATGGCATGCGCGCGTCAGCTCTTCGTCTTCTCCCAGGCCGGGGACGCCGCGCACGCGCAAACGCTGTTCGAAACCCTGCGCCACACTTATCGAGACCCGAAGCACGGCGGATGGTTTTACAGCGTCGACGCGGCCGGCGCGCCGCTCGACACCACCAAGGACCTTTACACGCACGCCTTCGTGGTGTTCGCCGCCGCGGCCTATGGCCAGCGCTTCGGCGTGGCCGACGCGCTCGACGTCGCGCGCGAAACGTCCTCGCTGATCGCCGATCGCTTCGCCGCTCGCGACGGCCTGCTCAACGCGGCGCTCGACGCTTCCTTCGCGAGCGTCGCCGGCGGCCCGCTGCAAAATCCGCTCATGCACCTCACCGAAGCCTGGCTCGTGGCGAGCGAGGCGACCGGCGACAGCGCGTTCGACACGGCGATCACGCGTCTTGTCGAAGCGCTGGCGCGCGGCTTCCTGCACGAGCCCACGGGCTGCATCGCCGAATTGCCGGTTGGCGCGGCGGACAACCGCCTCGAGCCCGGGCATCAGTTCGAATGGTTCTGGCTGGCAACGCGGGCGGGAGCGCGGCTGGGCGCGTCGGGTCTGGACGAGGCGCTCGCGCGCGCCTTCGCCTTTGCGCAAAAGCACGGCGTAGATCCGGAAACGGGTGCGGTGGCGGCCGCACTCGACGAGCAGGGCCGCGTGATCGATGCGACCCAGCGCATCTGGGCGCAAACGGAATATCTGCGCGCGCTCGCCACGCACGGCGACGCCGAGGTGCGCGCCGCGCTCGCGCCGCAAATTGCGCGCTTCGCGCCGCGCTTTCTCACGCCGCAAGGCTGGGTGGAGTGCCGCAGCGCGAATGGCGACGTGGCGCGCGCGGACATGCCGTCCACGACGCCGTATCACCTCTTGACCGCCTACCAGGGCATGGGCGTTTGAGTCACAGGCGGGCGCAAGCCCGCCGTCGTCAGCCCGCCAGCACCGCCGGCGAAATCTCGAACGCGGCAACCGCTTCGGAAAGCTGGCGCGTCTGCTGATGCAGCGAAGCGGCGGCAGCCGCGGCCTCCTCGACGAGCGCCGCGTTCTGCTGGGTCATCTGGTCCATCTGCGAGACGGCCTGATTCACCTGATCGATGCCCGTGCTCTGCTCGAGCGACGAGGCGCTGATGCCCGCCATCATCTGCGTCGCGCGCGAGATCGAGTTCGACACCTCGCGCATCGAGTCGCCCGCGCGCTCCACCAGTTCCGAGCCGCCGCGAATCTGCGAAACGGACTCGCTGATCAGCGTCTTGATTTCCTTGGCCGACTGCGCGCTGCGCTGCGCGAGCCCGCGCACTTCGCCCGCCACGACCGCGAAACCCCGGCCCTGCTCGCCCGCGCGGGCCGCTTCCACGGCGGCGTTGAGCGCGAGAATGTTGGTCTGGAACGCGATGCCGTCGATCACGCCGATGATCTCCGCGATCTTGTCCGAGCTTTGCGCAATGCCGCGCATGCGCTCGACCACCTCGCCCACCACGGCGCCGCCGCGCGCGGTCGCGTCGAGCGCCGCTTCGGCCAGCGCGTTCGCCTCGCGCGCGTTCTCGGCCGTGTTGCGCACGGTGCCCGTCAGTTCCTCCATGCTCGC
Source organism: Paraburkholderia sp. J76 (assembly GCF_905220295.1). Taxonomy (NCBI): domain Bacteria; kingdom Pseudomonadati; phylum Pseudomonadota; class Betaproteobacteria; order Burkholderiales; family Burkholderiaceae; genus Paraburkholderia; species Paraburkholderia sp. J76. Next base: position 100,148 of record NZ_CAJMZJ010000004.1, on the reverse strand, counting down.
CGCCGTTTCCTCCAGCGAAGCCGCCTGCGATTCGGTGCGCGCCGACAGATCGGCGTTGCCCGTGGCGATCTCGTCGGCGCCCACGTTGATCGAGCCCGCCGTCTCGCGCACGGTGTGGACCGTGCGCGCGAGGCTTGCCTGCATCATCGAGAGCCCCTGGAACAGCCGGCCGATCTCGTTTTCGCCGCGCGCGGCGATGCGCTCGTCGAGGCGTCCGCGCGCAATGCGCTCGAAGTGGCGGCCCGCTTCTTCAAGCGGCTCCACCACGCCGCGCCGCAACGCGAAGTGCACGCCGGTCGCGAGCGCGATCAGCAGAATCAGGATGACGAGGCCCACGCCCTGGAAGAGCGCGAGGCGCGAGTCGATCGAGTCGAGCGAAGCGTGGCTCGCCGCGGCGCTGAATTGCGCGAACGCGTGCAGTTCGGCGAGATAGGCGTCCTGGTACGACTGCGTCGGCTGGTCGAGGAAAGCCTGCAGATTGTTGCCGTTGAGGTCGTCGACCAGCTCGCCGAGCGCCTTGCGGTACACCTGGTAACGCTCGCCGAGCGCGGCGACGCGCGCGCGGTTGTCGTCGTTGATCGGCGGTACGGCCATGAACGCCGCGAACGTGGTGTCGGCGGCGGTAAGCTGCTCGCGCGCGTGATTGACCATGTCGGCCGGAACCGTGCCGCCGCGCACCATGCGCGTGCCCGCGCGCGAAAGATTGATACGGGCGTCCATCAACTGCTGGGTGATGACGTTGGCGGCGCTCGCCTGGCGCAACGCCACTTTCGAGAGGTCGGCCACGTCATCGTGCGTGCGCGTGAGCGACCAGTAACCAAGCCCTGCGGTCACGAGTTGCAGTACGCAGAACGCGACGAGGACACACAACAGGCCGGATGCGACCTTGATCTTGCTGAACATCGGGGACACCTGGGATAGCAGTGAATGAGTGAGCCGCGAGCATGTGATCGCTCTGGGCCCCCTTGCGTTTACGGCCGTGCAAACCTCGTTTTTGAGCCCCAAACCGTAAAAAAACGCCCCAAAATGCGCAGCGGATCATTTCAGAAATGGTTGCACGACTATTCCCCGCATTTCTGGCAACAATAGAGTCGGCCACGGTCGATTCACCTTGACTCGACGCCGATGCTTCCTAGAGTGGTTAGGAAACCACTCGGGGATAGACCCAGGGAACGCCACGATGACCGATCTCGTAGACCGCGCGCGCGGCGCTTTGCATGCCCAACCGTTCAGCGTGCTGTTCGGAACCGAACTGATGCACGTTGGCGCCGACGAGCTGACCCTGCGCCTGCCGGTGCGCGACGAACTCAAGCAACAGCACGGCTTCGTGCACGGCGGCGTGATCAGCTATCTCGCCGACAACGCGCTGACTTTCGCCGGGGCGCTGGCGCTCGGGCCGCGCGTGGTGACGGGCGAATACAAGATCAACTATCTGCGCCCGGCGCTCAAGGGCACGCTGATGGCGCGGGCGCGCGTGGTGTACGCGGGGCGCCACCAGGCCACCTGCCAGTGCAGCGTGTACGTGATGGAGAACGGCGACGAAAAGCTCGTCGCGCTCGCGCAGGGGACGGTCAACCGGCTTGCGGAAGGGAACGGGGCGGAAGAGAAAGGTTAGACAAACCACAAGGTCCGCGCCGCAAAAACGAAGCGCGCGAGGCGAAGCGGGTTGGTCCGCTTCGCCTCGCGCGCTTTTTCACGCTTGCAGCGAGCTTATTCCGCCGCGCGCGTTTTCTGCTGCTGCTCGCCCAGGCCTTCGATGCCCAGACGCACCGTCTGCCCCGCCTTCAGGAACACGGGGCTCGGCTTCACGCCCATGCCCACGCCCGGCGGCGTGCCGGTGGAGATCACGTCGCCCGGCTGCAAGCTCATGCACTCCGAAAGATACGAAACGAGCTTCGCGACCGTAAAGATCATCGTGCGCGTGCTGCCGTTCTGATAGCGGTGGCCATCCACTTCGAGCCACATGGAGAGGTTCTGCGGATCGGCTACTTCGTCGCGCGTGACGAGCCACGGGCCGGTCGGGCCGAACGTATCGAAGCCTTTGCCCTTGTCCCACTGGCCGCCGCGCTCGATCTGCCATTCGCGCTCGGACACGTCGTTGATCACGCAGTAGCCCGCCACGTAGTCGAGCGCATCCGCCTCGCTCACGTTCTTCGCATGCTTGCCGATGACCACGCCCAGTTCCACTTCCCAGTCGGTCTTCGTCGAGCCACGCGGAATCTCGATGTCGTCGTTCGGGCCGACAATGGCGCTCGTCCACTTGTTGAAGACGACCGGCTCGCTCGGCACCGCCATGCCCGACTCGGCCGCGTGATCGGCATAGTTCAGACCGATGCACACCATCTTGCCGATATGGCCCACGCAGGGCCCGATACGCGGATTGCCCTCGACGAGCGGCAGCGTTTCCGGGTCGATCGAGCGCAGTTGCGCGAGACCGGCGTCGGAAAGCACGTCGCCTGCAATGTCGGCCACGTTGCCCGAAAGCGCGCGAATGCGGCCTTCGGCGTCGAGCATGCCGGGTTTTTCGTGGCCCTTCGGGCCGTAGCGAAGCAGTTTCATCGTCTGTGTTCCTCGTGTGTCTGAGTTGCCATGCAGTCGGTCAGATTCTTCGGGGCTAACTACTTTGGGTCTAACTAGTTAGACCACCCGCCGTCGATCACATGCGCCTGGCCGGTCGTGAACCCCGATTCGTCGGAGGCGAGATAGAGCGCGAGCGCCGCGATTTCCTCGGGCTTGCCCACGCGCCCCATCGGCTGGCGCGCGACGAACGCGGCGCGCGCCGCGTCCACGCTCGTGCCCTGCGCCGCCGCCTGCGCGGCGATGCGCTCTTCGAGCGACGGCGACGAAACCGTGCCCGGGCAGATCGCATTGCAGCGAATTCCGCGCGTCACGAAGTCCGCGGCCACGGCCTTCGTCAACCCTATCACAGCGGCCTTCGAGGCGCCGTACACGAAGCGGTTGGGCACGCCCTTCACGCTCGACGCCGCCGACGACATATTGATGATCGAGCCGTTGCCCTTCGCCAGCATGGCCGGCAAAAAGGCGCGGATGGTCCGGTACATCGCCTTCGCGTTCAGATCGAACGCGAAATCCCAGTCTTCCTCGCTTGCTTCGAGTATCGAGCCCGCATGCACGAAGCCCGCGCAGTTGAACAGCACGTCGATCTCGCCCAGTTCCTGCGCGAGCGCCGTGATGGCCGCGCCGTCGAGCACGTCGAGCTTGCGCGCCTCGACCGGCAGCGCCGCCAGCGCGTCGATGCGCAGGTCCGTGGCGATCACGCGTGCGCCTTCGCGCGCGAACAGTTCCGCGGCCGCGTAACCGATGCCCTGGCCTGCCGCGGTGATCAAGGCCGTCTTGCCGGCCAGTCTTTGTACCATCTGCCACTCCGTTGAAATCGCGGGAAGAAGTCGGGATGACGCCAGGGGCCATTATGGCGACGCACGCGCGCCTCGTGGCGTTCGGCGGACGTTTTCTAACCGGCTGGATCGCCCCCGAACCTGGGTTCAAGGCCCGGTTCAAGCCGGTAAAAAGCCGCGGCGTTGCCGCCGAAAACGGCGGCGCGCTCGTCTGCGCAAAGCGCCCCTGTTAGCTGTTGCGCGCTTGCATGCCAACGTTCGTAATCGCCGTTGAGGTTCAGCACGGGCCAGTCGCTGCCCCACATGAGGCGCTGCGGCCCGAACGACGCAAGCAGATGCGCGACCCAGGGCGCCAGCGTGGCGTCGTCCCAGCCGGGCGCGGCCTCGGTCGCGAGCCCCGAGAGCTTGCAGTACACCTGCGGGAACTGCGCGAAGCGCTCGATGGCCTGCGCCCACGTGGCAAAGCCGCTTTCGCCGCCCGCTGCGATGGGCGGCTTCGCGCCGTGATCCACCACCACGCGCAGCGCGGGATGCCGCGCGAGGAACGTGGCGAGCGCTTGCGCATGACGCGTGAAAACGAGCGCATCGAAGGCGAGATCGTGCGCGATGAGCGCCTGCACGCCGCGCGCCGTATCGGCTTTGGCAATCCAGTCGTCGTCGGGCAGGTCCTGGAGCATCGGCCGCACGCCGCGCAGCTTGGGCTCGCGCGCAAGCTCCGCGATCAGCGTGGCGACGTGCGGGTCGTCGAGCGGCACCCAGCCCACCACGCCCGCAATCGAGGGCTCGTTGCGCGCAAGGTCGAGCAGCCAGCGCGTTTCCTCGACCGTGGGCGCGGCCTGCACGACCACCGTGCGCGCCACGCCGCACGACGCGCGCAGCGGCGCGAGATCGGCGGGGCCGAACGGGCGATACAGCGCGGTCATCGAAGGCGTGAGCCAGCCGTAATCGCCGCGCGCGGGGTCCCAATAGTGCTGATGGGCGTCGATCCGTTCGCTCGTCGTGATCGTAGCCACGGCTCAGACCTGCGGAAGCGGCGCGCGCGGATCGAGCAGCCCCTTGTCGCGCAGCGCGATCCACAGCTCGCGGGGCAACGGCGTTTCGAACGAGGCCACGTTCTCGCGCACTTCCTGCGGGCTGCGCGCGCCGTTGAGCACCGTCGCCACGGCGGGATGCGCATAGGGAAACTGCAGCGCCGCCGCGGCGAGCGGCGCGTCGTAAGCCCGGCAGATCGTTTCGAGGCGCGCCACGCGGTCCACCACTTCCTGCGGCGCGTCGGCGTAGTTGAACTTGAGTTCGCCAAGCAGCCCATGCGCGAGAATGCCCGAATTGAACGCGCCGCCCAGCAGAATGCTCACACCCTTCTGCTCGCACTCGGGCAGCAAATCGTCGAGCGGCGCCTGTTCGAGCAGCGTGTAGCGGCCCGCGAGCAGCGCGCAATCGATGTCGAATTCCTGCATCGCCGTTCGTATCACTTCGCGCTCGTTCACGCCGAAGCCGATCGCCTTGATCACGCCCGCCTTGCGCAATTCGTCGAGCGCCTTGAAGCCGCTATCGCTCAGTTGCCGCCAGTAGAACTCGTTGCGCTCGCCGTGCGTATAGTGGCCGATGTCGTGCACGAGCAGGATGTCGATATCGGCGACGCCGAGGCGCTTCTGGCTGTCCTCGAACGAACGCAGAATGCCGTCGCGCGTGTAATCGAAAATCGCCTCGAAGGGCAGCGGGTTTTGCCAGCCCTCGCTGCCGTCGTACGGGTGCGTGCGCGGCACGAAGTGGCGGCCCACTTTCGTGGAAATCACGTACTCGTTGCGCGGATAACGCCGCAGCGCCGCGCCCAGCCGATGCTCGGCCTTGGTGTGACCGTAGTGAGGCGCGGTGTCGAAAAAGCGGATGCCGGCTTGCCACGCGGCGTCGACGGTAGCCTGCGCCTCTTCCTCCGACAAATCGCGATACAGGCCGCCGAGCGGCGCGGTGCCTAGACCCAGGGCGCTCACTTCGAGCGCCGTGCGTCCGATACGGCGCGTATGCGCCACCTTGGGATGCTGTTCTTGCGCCATGGCTCGTCACCTCCTGGAGATGGTTGGGTCCACAACGAAATCGTGTAACCGCGGGTTCAGTTCGCGACTTCGACAATCGGCACACGCGCACTGGCGGGCAGGCAGGCGGGACCGACCGGATCGAAGGTCTTGTACGTGAGGATAAACTCCTGGTGCCCAAGCGTCTCCGACTTCGAGCGCTCGCCGCCCGCCACCGCCAGCGTGCGGTCGAATACTTCGCGCCCCACTTCGTCGAGCGTCGCGCGGCCTTCGAGAATGCGGCCCGCGTCCACGTCCATGTCGCCGGCGAGGTTGCGGTAGGTCAGAGGGTTCGCGCACACCTTGATGACCGGCGCAAGCGCCGAACCCACCACCGACCCGCGCCCGGTCGTGAACAGGATCACATGCGCGCCGCATGCGATCAGCTCCGCGATTTCCGCATTGTCGCTGATATTCGGAAAGCCGAAGCGCGGCTCGCCGTCAGGCACCACGTCGAGCAGATAGAGACCGCCCGTGGGCGGCACGTCGCCGGGCTTCACGATGCCGATGATCGGCGAGGCGCCGCTTTTGGCGTAGGCGCCAAGCGACTTCTCCTCCTGCGTGGTGAGGCCGCCGTCCGCATTGCCCACGGCGAACGAACCGTGTCCGAGAATCGAATAGTAGCGCGCCGCCTTGGCCACGCATGCCACGATCTCTTCGCCCAGTTCGGGCCTGGCCGCGCGGGTCTTCATGTGAAATTCGCAGCCCACCAGTTCGCCGGTTTCCTCGAAGATGCAGGCCGCCCCCGCCGCGATCAGTTGATCGAAGGCACGCCCCACGGCCGGGTTCGCGGTGATGCCGCTCGTGCCGTCCGAGCCGCCGCAGATCGTGCCGACCACGAGTTCGTCGAGGCGCATCGGCACCTTCTTTTGCGCGGCGAGTTGCGCACGCGCTGAACGCACCCAGTCGAGACCGTACTGGATCGTGCTGCGCGTGCCGCCCTTTTCCTGAATCGTCAGGACTTCTACAGGACGGCCGCTCGCGCGAACCTGCTCGACCAGATAGTGCTTGTTCATGCTCTCGCAGCCGAGCGAAACGAACAGCACCGCGCCCACGTTCGGATGCGTGGTGAGCTGCTTCATCATCTTCTCGGCGTAGCTGTTCGGAAAGCAGCCGGGAAAGCCGATCAGATGCACAGGCGGTTCATGCTGCGCGGCCGGATCGTCGAAGGCGCCAAAGGGCTCGCGAAACTGCGCGACGATCTCCTGCGCCACATGGTGCGCGCATTCCACGAGGTAGGCCACCGCAACCACGTTGCGAATGCCCTTGCGGCCGTCGTTGCGCGGCCAGCCTTCGAGCATCGGCGCGCGGGCTTGTGAAGATGTGATGTTGCTATCGCTCATAACTTGAATCCTGCTTTCAGCGCGTATCGCATCATTGGGTCACGACTTATGCGGCACGAACTCGTGTCCCGCGTCGTGCGTATAGGTCGGCAAGTAATCGCTTTCCAGGTTGTGCGTGTGCAGATGCTCGCCGCGCGCCACCGGCTCGTTCACATGGCCGATGCGCGCGCCGTAGCGCAGCACCTTTTCGTCTTTCGCAAGCGCGCGGCGCGCCACCTTGTGACCGAGTTCGATCGTCTTCGCGAGCGTCACGCGCTCGCCTTCTATCTCCACGGTCTCGGCCGCCGGCAGACGCGCCGCCGCGATCAGACAGTTGTCCTCAGGAGCTAGCAGGATGAGGCGGGCGTCCGTATGAAGTGCGTTGCTGTTCACAGAGGGTCTCCGCGTTTAGTTCTGTGCCTCGCCGCCCGCGAGCCGCGCCACCATCAGCGAGCCGAGGATGATTGCGCCGTAAATCGCCTGAATCCAGAACGACGGCACCTGGGCGAGCGTGAGCAGGTTCTGCACGACGCCGAGCAGCAGCACGCCCGAGAGCGCGCCGAGCATCGTGCCCTTGCCGCCATCGAGCGAAATGCCGCCGATCACGGCCGCCGCGAACACGGTGAAAATCATGCCGTTGCCCTGATTCGCGTTGATCGCGCCCACGTAGCCCGTGACGATCAACCCGCCGAGCGCGGCCAGCACGCTGCCGAGCACGAACACGCCCCATGTGATGCGCTCCACGCGAATGCCGGCGGCGCGCGCCGCGTCGGGATTGCCGCCGATGGCATAGAGCGCGCGGCCCACGCGGTGATAGCGCAGCATGAACGCGGCCACGGCGAACGCGGCGGCGGCGAGCCAAACGGAAACCGGCAGGCCGAGCACGATTGTCGTGGCGAGCGCGAAGAACGACGAAGGCATGTCGAAGAGCGTGCCGCCTTTGGTTGCGCCCACCAGCATGCCGCGCAGCACGATAAGCATGGCGAGCGTCACGATGAACGCATTCAGGCGCAGCCGCACGACGAGAAAGCCGTTGATGAAACCGATCAGCGCGCCCACCAGCACGATGGCCGCGAGCCCGGCGAACGCAGGCCATTGCGTCCCGAAGCCCGCCGACGCAGCCGGCATGACAAGCATCGCGCCAACGGCGGGCGCGATGCCCACGGTCGATTCGAGCGAAAGATCGAACTTGCCCGTGAGAACGATGAGCGACTCGGCGAGCACCACGAGCGCGAGCGCCGCGGAAGCCCCCAGCACGCTGATGAGATTCGCACGCGTGAGAAAGCTCGGGCTCACGAAGCCGCCGATCACGAGCAGCAGCACCAGCGCGGGCAACAGCGCGAAATCGCGCAGGCGCGCCAGTTCGATGCGGGGGCGCGCCCGGCGATCCTTCGCGGCCGCATCGGCCTGCGCCGCCGCGAACGCGGGCGTCGAAACACTATTCTTCATGGAGATCGACTCCTTCAATCGATGCGATCAGTTCGTGGTCCTGCCATCCGGCCGCCACTTCGGCAACCACCCTGCCGCGAAACATCACGAGCACGCGGTCGCAGGTGCGCAAGTCGTCGAGTTCGCTCGACACGACCAGCACGGCCTTGCCTTCGTCGCGCACGCGGTCCACGACCGAGAGCAACGCTTCCTTCGACTTCACGTCCACGCCCGCCGTGGGGTCGATGAGTACGAGAACGTCAGGATTGCTTGCCAATGCGCGCGCCATCACCACCTTCTGCTGGTTGCCGCCCGACAGACCCGAAACCACGTGATCCGGACCTTGCGCGACGATGCCGAGCGATTCGATCATGCGCTTGCCGAACGCCTGCTTCTTCGCCGGCGGCGCGAAGCCGAAGCGCCCGAGCAGGCGCGCAATCGTCATCGATGCGTTTTCGGCCACCGACTGCGTGAGCACGAGCCCTTCGTGATGGCGGTCCTTCGGCACGCAGCCCACGCCGCTCGCCAGCGCCGCCGGCACGTCGCCGGGCGCGAGCGGCGCGCCATTCACGCGAATCTCGCCCGAGCGCTGCGCCGCGAGTCCCGCAATCGCCTCGCCCACGCTCGTGCGGCCGCTGCTCGTCGCGCCCGTGAGGCCCACCACTTCGCCGCGCTTTAGCGTGAAGGAGATGTCGTGATAGTCGTGACCCGTGAGGCCGCGCACTTCGAGCGCGAGCGGCGCGTCGGCGGGCAGCGCCGCGCGCGCCGACGCATCGGCCACATTCAGGCCGCCGCGCTCGCCCGTCATGGCTTCGATAAGCTTTTCGCGCGGCAACTGGGACACCGGCGCACTCACGATATGGCGCGCGTCGCGCAGCACCGTGACAGCCTGGCAAATCTCGTACACCTCCTGCAAATGGTGCGAGATGAACAGGAACGTCACGCCTTCGCGCTGCAATTCGTCGATACGCCGGAAGAGGCGCTTGATTTCCTCGCCGTCGAGCTGCGCGGTCGGTTCGTCGAGGATGATGAAACGCGCGCCATACGACAGCGCCCGCGCAATCTCCACGAGCTGGCGCGCTTCGACCGTGAGGTCGCCCGCGCGCGCGTCCTCGCGCACGTCGATGCGCCAGTGGTCGAGCAGCGCGCGAGCGTCGCGGCGCATGGTTCGCCAGTCGATCGCGCCGCGACGCACAGGCTGGCGATTGATGAAGAGATTCTCCGCGACCGTGAGATCGCGAATGATCGTGGAATGCTGATACACGCAGGCCACGCGCTCGCGCCAGGCGTCGCGGTCGGCGAGCGCGGGCGCACTCTCGCCGTTAAAGCGCACGCTGCCTTCGTCGGGCTTGCGCAAGCCGGTGAGGATCGAAACGAGCGTGGACTTGCCCGCGCCGTTGCGGCCCACCAGCGCATGCGACTCGCCCGCCATCACGCGCAGGCTCACGTCGGCGAGCGCCGCCGTGGAGCCATAGCGCTTCGTCACGCCGCTCGCCTCGACCACCGGCGCCAGGGCTCGCGCAGCCGCCTCGCGGCTGCCCGCGGATAGCGCATCGCCCCACGGCGGCGCGCTATCGGCTGCAACCCGCGCTGGAACCCGTGCTGCAACCCGATCGCTCGTTCGATCGTTCATTTGACGGTATTGCCCCAGAGGTTCTTGTCGTCGACGTTCTGTTTCGTCACGAGCGGCGCCGGCAACTGGTCTTCGAGAATGCCGGACTGAAGCTGGATGATCGTGCTGTCGTGATCGGTCTTGCCCGGCTTGAACGTTTTGCCCTCCAGCGCGGCCTTGATGTAATAGAGGCCGTATTTCGCGTAAAGATCGGCGGGCTGCGATACGGTCGCGTCGATCTCGCCCTTGCGAATTGCTTCGAACTCCTGCGGAATGCCGTCATTCGAAACGATCACGATGTGCTTCGGGTCGCCCGCCGGAAAGAGCATCTGCTTGCGGCGCAGCGTTTGCAGCGTGGGCGAGAGATACACGCCGCCCGCCTGCATGTAGATGCCCTTCACGTCGGGGTTCGCGGTGAGCAGGCTGTCCAGTGCGCTCGCCGCCACGTCGCCCTTCCAGCCGGCCGGAATTTCGAGCAGCGACAGATTCGGATAGTTCTTCAGGCACGCACGGAACGCCTCCGAACGGTCGCGACCGTTCACCGACGCGAGGTCGCCCATGATCTGCACGACCTTGCCCGACTTCACGTGCTCGCCAATGTACTTGCACGCCTGCTCGCCGTAGGCGCGATTGTCGGCGCGCACCACCATCGCCACGTTGCCCTGCGTGGGCGCGACGTCCACGGCCACGACCTTCACGTTCTTCTGCGCGGCGTTGCCGAGCGCGCGGCTGATCGCGGCCGAATCGATCGGCCCGACCACGATGCCCTTCGCGCCCAGATTGATCATGTTGTTCATGTCCGTGATCTGCTGGGCGGGATCGTTGTTCGAGTTCACGGGCGCAAGAATGTCGATGCCGTCCTGCTTCGCGTAGACGCCGAGGTAATTGTTGTACGACTGCCAGAACGGCGACGTGAGGAGCGGCAGGCCAAGGCCCACCTTGCCAGGTTCCGCTGCGTTGACGGCGCTCGACGCGCCAAACGCCGCAGCGCAGGCCGCGGCGACGCACAGCGTTTTTGTGGCGGCGCGGGCGAAGGCGCCGCGCGACGGATGAATTGCGGTGGAGCGGCGGGCCTTCAAAAGCCCGGATGCGAACGCCATGTGTGTCTCCTGTCGCGCGCGCCTGGCGCGCCGATTCTGTCGTTGATGAATCGCACTGTTTGCCGCGCCCACGTGGAATGCCCGAAGCGCCGGCGACCCGTTGCAACTGCCTCTTCCTGACCTGCCCTAACCTGACGACGCTGGCGTTTATTCACCAGTGAACATATTATTCATATACGCACGACACGAGGTCAAGAAAAGTGCAGTGCAACATGGGTCCGTGCTTTCCCTGGGGACATCGAATGGAAAAGAACGCGAAAAATAGCCAGATGGATAACGTGCCCGAAGAAACCGAAGAGAAAGACGACGCCGATCGCTATCGCGCGCCCGCCCTCGACAAGGGACTCGACATACTCGAACTGCTTGCGGAGCAGCGCGCCGGCCTCACGCGCGCCGAGATCACGAAGGCGCTCGGGCGCAACGCGAGCGAGATCTACCGCATGCTCGAGCGGCTGGTGGCGCGCCAGTACGTCATCCGCTCGGAAGGCGGCGACCGTTATGCGCTGAGTCTGAAGCTCTTCGCGCTCGCGCATCGTCACCCGCCCATGGAGCGCCTGATCTCGGAAGCGCTGCCGCTCATGCAGCGTTTCGCCGACGAAGCCGAGCAGTCCTGCCATCTCACCGTGTACGACCGCGGCAACCTGCTCGTGATCGCGCAGGTGGACGGCCCCGGCACGTGGGGCATTGCGGTGCGCCTGGGGTCGCGCGTGGGTCTCGTCGATACGAGTTCGGGCCGCACGCTCCTCGCCTGGCAAACGCCGGAGCAGCGCGCGCACATGCTCGCGGAGCATACGAAAGTGAAGGGCGAGGTGCCGATCGATCACGCGGCGCTGGAGGCCGCGTGCGAACAGGTGCGCGAGGCGGGCTTCTCGCGCAAGGACAGCCAGCAGATTTTCGGCGTGACGGACGTGACGTTTCCCGTGCTCGGGCCTTCCGGTCAGGCCATTGCGGCGCTGACCTGCCCGTTCCTCAAGCGCATCGACGACTATGTCGCGCCCTCGCTCGACGACGCCACGCAAATGCTGAGCGCGACCGTGCAAACCTTGTCGATGTTTCGCGAAGACAGCGCGGCGTGACGCACACGCACGTCCCCACTCGTCGTACTTACCGCACTTACCGCACTTAGCTCACGACCACGGGCGTACGATCGCCCGTTTCCTGCGTTACGCCCTGTGCCTCCCGCTGGGCAATCGCCATGTACAGACGCTCCAGATCGCGCGTGAACCGCGCCGTATCGAACAGCGGCGACGCAAGGCGCGCGGCCGCGAGCTTTTCGCGCACCCTCGCGCGCCAGGCGGCGTCGGTGGCAAAGCCGAGCGCGATCTGGAAGTAGGCGTCGAGATCGTGCGCGACGAGTTCGGGCAGTCCCACCGCGTGCAGCAGACTCATGCCCACGCGGCCCGCGAACAACGTGCCCGGCACCGTCACCATCGGCACACCGGCCCAGAGCGCGTCGCTGCCCGTGGTGTGCGAGCCGACCGGGAGCGTGTCGAGCGCGAGGTCCGCGAGTTGCAGACGCGCGAGATGCGCCTCCTGCGGCACGCGCGGCGCGAAGATCACGCGCGCGGGATCGACGCCTTGCGTCTCGTAAAAGCTGCGCAGGTTCGCTTTCGCTCGCTCCGAGCCCGGTTCGAGCAGCCACAGCACGCTGCCGGGCGTGGCCTTGAGCAGCCGCGCCCACAGCGCCGACATCGGCGCGTTGAACTTGAAGGTCTGGTTGAAGCTGCAGAACACGAAGCCCGTTTCGGGCAAACCCGCTTGCGCACGCGAGGGCGGCGATGCGCTTTGGCGGCGATGATCGACAGGCTGGTAGCAATGCGGCATCAGCGCCAGTGTCTCGCTGTAGTGCGAGGCTGCGGCGGGCGGCGTGACCAGGGCGTCGGAGATGAGGTAGTCCGCCAGCCGCGCGTGGCCGAGCGACCCCGGATAGCCCAGCCAGCTCACGATCACGGGCGCCGGACGCAGCGCCGTGATGCCGAGCCGCGCGCCCGTTGTATAGCCTTTCAGGTCGACGAGCAGGTGAATGCCGTCGTGCATGATTTGCGCGGCGGCCTGGGCGTCGGAAAGCGCGCCGACGTCGTGCCAGGTGCCCGGCACGTGCGCGAAGCGCGCGCGGGCGGCGGCATCGGGATCGGGTCCGTACGAGTACAGATGCACATCGAAACGCGTGGCGTCGTGCAATTCGAGCACGCCTGCCAGCAAGCGCAGCGTGGCATGGTCGTAGAAGTCGGCCGAAAGATAGCCGATGCGCAGCCGCTCGCCCAGGTTGCAGCGCGCAAGCGCGCCGGAGAGCCCCACGCCGCGCGCCACGAGCGGCGCCGCGGCCAGTTCCCCGCGCCAGCGGCATAGCGCGAAGCGCGACCCCGCTTCGCGATGCAGTTGCGGCGTAAGCGCCGGAATGCCGAGCAGGCCCCAGGGCGTGAGGTTGTCCGCCGTGCCCGCCGACACCATGGCCAGTGCAGCCGCGTCTATCTCGGCAAGCTGTTGCCAGTGCGCCTCGCGGCGGCGCACGAATTGCGCGGCTTCCCAGCGGCCGCCCCGGCAATAGGCATGATCGGCTTCGTCTATGCGGTTCAGACGCTCCAGCAAACCGCCATAGCATTGCCACAGATGCGCCGAGTTCGGCGCAAGCGTGAGCGCCTGCTTCAGGTTTTTCTCGGCGGCTTCGAGCTGGCCGGCGTCCTGCTGAAGCATCGCGAGATTGCTGTAGCCAAGCGCGTAGCCGGGGTCGGTCGCAATGGCCTCGCGGTAGCAGGCCTCCGCCTGCGGCAGCGCATTGCGCTTTTTGAGCAGATTGCCGAGGTTGCTAAAGACGCGCGCCTCGCGCACGCCCGCGCCGATCGCGGCGCGATACGCTTCGATCGCTTCGCCGTCGCGGCCCTGCCACAGGAGCGCCCATGCGAGATCGCGCCGGCACGGCCCGCTCTCGCGCTGGGCGAGCGACGCGCGGTACGACTGTTCGGCCGCCTCGAACCGCGACTGCCGCGCGAGCGTTACGCCGAGTTGATGGAGCGCTTCGGCATGATGCGGGTCCTGCGCGAGAATTTCGCGAAAGAGCGCTTCGGCGAAGCTGTATTTTTCGTCGTTCAGATGCCCGATGCCGCGTTGAAGCAAAGCCTCCGGGCACGAATCGGCTTGAGATGAGGGGCGCGATGAGTTCATCTGGCGATGATAGGGAGCGCCTTCGCCCGAGGAAATCGGACGCGTCCTACATATGCGCCGCGCGCGCATGCACGTCCATTCCGCGCAAATGGAAGGCAGCCACGCAAAACGGTTAGAATGGCGGCCCTCTCAAAAACCCGCGCGCGCGGCCTTCCCGGCGCATGAAGGCCGCGTGCGCGAAAAACCGCGAAAACCCATGGCGAAACTCCTGACCGATCAAGAATTCCAGCGCTTTTCCGAGCTTCAGCAGAAACAGGCAAGCTTCACGATCACGCCCGAAGAAGCCGACGAGCTGCGCGACATCGTGGCGCGCGCGCAGAAAAAGCGCGACGACCGCGCGGAAGCGATGAAGACCGTCGAGAACGCCATCGCGCAATTCGAGATCGCTCCCGAGGAGCTGTTCACGGCCGAGCAGATCGCCGAAGCCGCCCGCAACTTCGGCCTGATTCCGGCCACGCGCAAGGAGCGCGTGCTGCCGCCTTCGCTCACCTTCAATGGCAAGACGCACCAGTGGACCACGCGCGCGCTGCCCGACGAAATCCGCGCGCCGCTGTTCGAGGCATTCCAGGGCGGCCAGTCGGTGAAGGCGTTCATCGCCACGCCCAAGGACGCCGCGCGCTGTGCCGCGACCATCGCGCGGCTGGAAAAGGAAACCGGCGCCCAGTACGGCGAGGCGTGGCTCGAAGAGCTGGCGCTCACGCGCGGCCAGATCGACGACGCGCTCGCGAAGCTGGCCGCTTAAGGTTCCCGCCCGTTAGCCGGTTCAGTCGAGCGCCATGCGAAAACCGACCACGCCCGGGTCTTCCGTGGGCGTGACGGTAAAGCCGCAGGCGCGCGCAAGACCGATCATCGGCGCGTTCTCGCGCAGCGCCTCGCCGAGCAGCCAGTGCGTGCCGCGCGAGCGCACGTACGCGATGATGCGCGACAGCAGCAAGCGGCCCAGGCCGCCTCGCTTGAGATTCGACAGGATCGCGACCGCGAATTCGGCGGTCTCGTTGTCCGGGTCGGCCACGGCGCGCGCGACTCCCAGCGTGCGCGGCCGGCCATCCTCGCCGTGCACGACGGCGATGAGCGCCATCTCGCGGTCGTAGTCGATTTGCGTCATGCGCGCGAGCTGCGAGTGATCGAAGCTGCGCACCGCCGAAAAGAAGCGCAGGCGCAAGTCGTCGGGCGTCATCGATTCGACGAACGTGCGATGCATGTCCTCGTCTTCGGGGCGGATCGGACGGATCGTCAGGCGCTCGCCGTGCCAGTCGAGCGTTTCTTCCAGCCGCCGC
This sequence comes from Paraburkholderia sp. J76, assembly GCF_905220295.1. Taxonomy (NCBI): domain Bacteria; kingdom Pseudomonadati; phylum Pseudomonadota; class Betaproteobacteria; order Burkholderiales; family Burkholderiaceae; genus Paraburkholderia; species Paraburkholderia sp. J76. Next base: position 84,819 of record NZ_CAJMZJ010000004.1, on the reverse strand, counting down.
GGGTACGGCATGATCGCGAAGCGGCTGCGCTTTTCCGCGAGTTGCAGGCACGGCGCGACGACCACGACCGCCTCGGGCAGCACGCGCAGCGTCAAACGCATGCCCACGATCTCCCGCACCTCGCACACGAACTGCGACAGCTCCGTGAGCGCGGCCAGCGGCGGCGCGGGCGCCGTGTAGCGCGCATAGGGCGAGCGCGCGATGATGTCGCGCGAAAGCACGGGGTTCAGCGGCGGCAGGCTGTACACGCGCAGCGGCGGCGAAAAGTCGTCCGGCGAGGGCGCGGCGAAACGGAACACGGGGCCGAAGTTGTCGTCGTCGCGAAACTCCACCGATACGTCCACCACCGCCTTCACGCCCGGCTCGTCCTGCGCCTGCGTGGCGAGCCCGAACAGGGCCAGCAATCTGGCAGCCTCCGCCCCTTTCAGTTCCGTGCGCCCCGCCGCCAGCGCCGCGCGCGCCTCGCCTTGCGCGGCCTCGATCGCGGCCGGCCCCTGGGCGGGCATCGTTTCGGGCGTCTGCATCAGCAGCTCGCGGCCCAGCCGGTAATCGACGAGACGCGCGAACGCGCGCGCCAGGCGTCGCGGCGTGGTGTGCACCGGAATGCCGTGCGCGTGCAGTTCGTCGCGCGTTTTTTCGTCCACGCCGCCAAAGAAGCACGCGAGCATGCCGCGATAGGCAAAGCGCTGCTGCTCAATCAGCGTGCGCGCGACCGCATCCACGGGCGCGCTGTGAGTGGGCGCGTGCACGACGAACGCCGTGCCGCTCGAACGGTGCGTGGCGAGCGTTTGCAGCGCGAGGCCGAAATGCTCGGGCTTGGCGGTGTCGCCGAGTACGAGCGGATTGCCCGCCTGCGCATGCGGCAGCGCGGCCTGGATGGCCGCGAGCGCTTCGTCGTTCCAGTGCGCGAGCGTGTCGCCGGCTTTCATGAAGGCGTCGCGCGCGAGCGTGGCCACGCCGCGGTCGCTCGTGATGAGCGTGGCCGTGTCGCTCGCGGCTACGCGGCCCACGCCGAGCGTTTCGATTTCGTCGAGCAGGTCGTCGAGCGTATCCACGCGCACGATGCCCGCGCGCCGGAACGCCGCCGTGTAAAGCGCGTCGCCCTTGTCGTCGCGGCCGCTGCGCAGCGCGAGGACAGGCTTGTTGCGCGCCGCCGCGCGCGCCGCCGACATGAACTTGCGCGCCGCGCGGATCGTGTCCACTTCGAGCAGGATGGCGCGGGTGCCCGGATCGCTCGCGAGATAGTCGAGCACGTCGCCCGCGTCGACGTCGGCTTCGTCCCCGAGCGCAATCACGTGCGAAAAGCCGAGGCCGCGCGGCGCGGCCCAGCGCAGCACCGCGTTGGTGAGCGCGTTGGACTGCGACACCCACGCCACGCCGCCCTTGCGCGCAATCGACGCCGCCGCGCCCAGTTGCGCGTTGAGCGCGGGCGTGAGCGCGCCGAGGCTGCCTGGGCCGACGATACGCAGCAGGTGCGGGCGCGCCGCCGCCAGCGCGTGGCGCAGGTCGGCCTGATCGGCTTCGTCGCGCGCTTCGCCGACGATGATCGCCGCGCGCGTGCCCATGCCGCCCAGGCGATGCACGAGCGCGGGCCACGTTGCGGGCCGCGTGCAGATGATCGCGACGCCCGGCGCTTCGGGCAGGTCGCCCGCATCGGCGAGCACGGGGCGGCCGTCGAACGCTTCGACGTCGCCCGCATGGCGCGGATTGACAGCCCACAGCGGGCTCGCGAAGCCGCCTTCGATCAGCCGCCGCCACACCATGCTGCCGATGCTGTCGGGCCGCTGCGAAGCGCCGATCACGGCTACGGATTTCGGCTGGAACACCGCGTCGAGATTGCGTACGGTCACAGGCACTCCTCGTCTGTCGAGCAGGCGCGCCGCTATGGCGAACGCCGGTTTGTCGTCGTTTATCGTTACGAGGAGGATAGGGCAAGCGCGCAGGCGATGCGCGCTTTTCGCCCGGCGCGCGTGAGCGCAGATGCGGCGGCATGGCGTCGCACGCCGCCTGGTGCGGCGCATGAAGGTGTCACACGCCGGAAGGAGGAATTTCGCTTGTTTGAAAACGCGGCGCGAGCGCGCCGCGCGTGTTACATCGACTTCTTGAACGGCGCGCCCGAATGCTCGCGCAGTTCGTTGAACACGATCTTGGGCCAGGCCTTTTGCGCGACCTCGATTTCCGAGACGTGCGAGGCGAGATACGTCGGCGCATTCGAAGCGTCGTAGGCCATGCGGGCCTCGTACGAATCGGTGAAGCGGCGCAGTTCGGCGGGATCGTCGCAGGTCACCCAGCGCGAGAGGCGATAGCGCGCCGGCATCAGGCGCACGGCCACCTTGTATTCGGCGGCGAGGCGGTGCGACACCACCTCGAACTGCAGTTGGCCGACCGCGCCCAGAATCGTCGCGCCGCCATGAATGGGGCGGAACACCTGGATCGCGCCTTCTTCGCCAAGCTGCTTGAGCGCTTCGCCCAGTTGCTTCGCGCGCATCGGATCGACCACTTCGATGGTCTGGAAAATTTCCGGCGCGAAGAAGGGCAGACCCGTGAATTGCAGGTCTTCGCCTTCGGTGAGCGTGTCGCCGAGGCTCAGCGTGCCATGGTTAGGAATACCGATGATGTCGCCAGGGTACGCCTCGGCCACGGTTTCGCGGCGCTGCGAGAGAAAGCTCACCACGTTGTTGGCGCGGAAGGTCTTGTTGTTGCGCGTGACCTTCAACTGCATGCCGCGCTCGAAATGGCCCGAGCACACGCGGATGAACGCCACGCGGTCGCGGTGCGCGAGGTCCATGTTGGCCTGCACCTTGAACACGACGCCAGTGAATTTCGTTTCTTCCGGCGAGACCGGACGCTGCACGGCCATGCGCGGCGAAGGCGGCGGCGCGAGATCGACGAGCGCGTCGAGAATTTCCTTCACGCCGAAGTTGTTGATCGCCGAGCCGAACAGCACCGGCGACTGCTCGCCCGCGAGAAAGGCGTCGCGATCGAACGTGGGCGTCGCGCCCGTGATCAGTTCGACTTCTTCCTTCGTGCGCTTCCAGTGATAGCCGAAGCGCGCTTCGCCCTCTTCTTCGCTGATGTTCTGCAGCGTTTCCACCGCGCCGCCCAGCGACTCCTGACCCGCGCGGAACACGCGCACCTGGTCGCGCTGGATGTCGTACACGCCCTGGAATTCCTTGCCCATGCCGATGGGCCAGGTGAAGGGCACCGCCGAGACGCCCAGATGCTGTTCGATTTCGTCGAGCAGGTCGAGCGGCTCGCGCACTTCGCGGTCGAGCTTGTTGATGAACGTGAGAATGGGCGTCTTGCGGCTGCGGCAGACTTCGAGCAGCTTGAGCGTTTGCGCTTCCACGCCGTTCGCGCCGTCGATCACCATCACGGCCGCGTCCACGGCGGTCAGCACGCGGTACGTGTCTTCCGAGAAGTCCTCGTGGCCAGGCGTGTCGAGCAGATTGATGACGGCGTCGCCGTACTCGAACTGCATGACCGAACTGGCGACCGAAATGCCGCGCTGCTTTTCGATCTCCATCCAGTCGGAGGTCGCGAAGCGGCCGCTTTTCTTGCCCTTCACGGTGCCGGCGATCTGGATCGCGCCCGAAAACAGCAGCAGCTTTTCGGTGAGCGTGGTCTTGCCCGCGTCCGGGTGAGAAATGACCGCGAACGTGCGGCGGCGTCTGAGTTCGGCTACTGACATGGATCTGGCGGGTATCACGGATGAATTCGGGCAACCGGGCCGCGCGGCGGAGGTTGCGGCGAGCGCGGCGGCGCTTGCGGGCGCGTTTTCAGGTCACGCCGGGTGCATTTGCGGCGAACCCATGCGGGCCGCTACGCACGGCGAATAGCACGAGCGATCGGGAATGTCCCAGGAATGCCCGCGCGAAAAAGCGAAAAGGCGCCGGGACCGAATGATACACGGCATTCGCGCCGCCGACTAAAGGTTTGATGGGGTTCGAACAGGTTGGGCGCGCTGGCGCGCGCCGCGTGGCCCACGGTGAGCTTTTTCAGGAGACTTGAAGCCGTGCCGCTGTCGCGCCGGTTACTCCGGGCACTCCGGGCACTCCGGCGTTTCGGCCTGATGGGAATCCGTTATTCCTTGATAAGGAACCGTTCGCGGTTCTTGCCCGCCAGCCAGCCCGGCGCGCGGCCACGGCCGCTCCAGGTCTCGCCCGTCTTCGGGTTCATGTAACGGGCAGGGAGCGCCTTCTTGCGCGTGGGGACTGCACGACGGCTCGAGAAGCCCAGTTCTTCCGCCGTGAGGTCGTACTCCGCGATCTTTTCCTTGATCTCGGCGATCGCCTGGTCAATTTCCTTTTCACGCGCCGCAGCCACTTCCTTATGAAGCTTCTCAAGCTGGGCGGTCAATTGCTTGTAGCTCGCCATGAAACGTCATCTCCAGTTCGGTCACGAGATTGCCATTGTGACCGGTTTGGAGCGTCAACGAACGCGAAGGGGCGCTTTTTTACAAAACTTGCCGCAACGTTGGGTTTAGCGCTCGCGTTGCTGCAACGATTCGTGCGACAGACGGCTTTCGAGCGCGCGCAGCGCTTCGTTCAGGCGCTTCACGCGCTGCATCTGCGAAGGCACGAGGTTCGCGCTCGACACCGACTCGAGCCGGCCGCGCCAATAAGAGAGTGGAATACGGTCTTGCCCCGAGAGCCGCCCGATAATGTGTTCGAGATGCTCAATGTCCTTTTCGAGTTGGTGATGATTCATCGCTGCCCCCGGTCATGACAAGTTTTATCGAGCGCACACAAATAGCGTGCACTCACTTTCGTCGCATCGCCGCTTTTCCGCGCGCGGCGGATAATCGGTCGGTTTAGTAATCGCGCATCGGGACGTGCTAAATGCACGCCGCAGCGGATTTACGGCTTTTGTTCGTACCGTCAGACAAGAATACGGCCAGCGTGCCCGCGTATCCGTTGGATACCGCACGGAACTTCAAAGGCCTCTCGTCCACGCTGACGGTTGTATCCGCATCCAATTGGAAAGCAGATTAACGGGGGCATTTGCATCTGTATATTCCTCAATTGTGGAACGCTATGCGGAGCGCATTTTTCCGCCGCTGCTTTCACAATACGAACAACGGGAATGGCGTGAAAACAAACGAATCACAATACGATCGCCTGCTGCATGTTATTTACGACACACTCGATAATCCTTGCGCCTGGAAGGATTTTTGCGCGCAATTGCGCGAAACGATTGGCGTGACGTCGATTCATCTGTTTGGCTTTGAGAGGCAGCGCGATCTTTTTGCCTGGAGCGACGGTTTCGCGCTCGCGGGCGCGGAGCCGCTCGAGCGCATTCGGCCGCTCTATCGCGACGACGCGCGCCTTGCATGGCTGCGCGCTTTCCCGGCGGCCAAATGGCTGCATTGCGGCGTGGAATTCGACTGCGCGGACGGCGACCGCGCAACCGGCTTTGAACTCTATCCGCTGGAGGACGGTCATCAATGCGTGGCGCTGTGCAAGCTGATCGAGCAAAACGGGCTCACGATCATGCTCGCGTGCAGCGGGGGCGGCGAGGCCGGGCCGCTTGCGCCCGAGCATCGCGAACTGCTCGGGCGGCTCACGCCGCATCTCGTGCGCGCGGTGCGCCTTTACGCGCGCCGCTTTACGTTGAACGCCGACACGCTTGCAAACCGCTCACGGCCGCCGGCCATGCTGGTGAGCGCGCTGGGCGACGTGCTCCATAGCAACGAGCCCGCGCAGCGGCTCCTGAAGGCGACCTCGCTCGTGCGGGTGCGCGGAAGGCGGATCGCCCTCGCAGCGCCTCATCACGCGCGCCTGCTCGAGGACATCGCCGTGAGCGAGGCCAGACTGCGTAACCGCGCGAGCGGCGCGCGGGCAGCGGCGGCGCGCTTTCGCGCGCTGCGCATCGTCGGCGCCAGCGAGGGCGGCCCGGATGCCGCGCGCGCGCCCGACGCCGCTGCTTCGCTGGATCCTCACGACGAGGCCCACGCAGGGCCGCACAGCACACACCCCTCGGCGAGCCAGCCGGAGGTGCTCTACGCGTTCTACAACGTGGTGACGGCCGACGACGCCTCGGCTTCGGAATTGCGCGCCTTCGCGGCGCTGACCTTCTACCACCCGCGATCCGCGCCGCCAGTCGACGAGCGGGTGCTCGCCTCGGCGTTCGATCTCTCGCCAGCCGAATGCCGTATTGCACTGCTGCTAGCGGAGGGTCTCACGCAAAAGGAAATCGCCGCGCGCGTGGGCGTACAGCACGACACGGTGCGCAAACAATTGCAATCGATCTTTCAGAAGACGGCCACGCGCCGCCAGCCCGATCTGCTGCGCCTGCTGCTGAATCTGCCGGCGCGCGGGCCGGGCGCCGCCGCCGAAGGCTGAGCGACGCTCCAGGCTTATTGGGCCTTGCGGCAGGCAAACACGAGCGTGTAGTTGCCATTGTCGGTCGATGTCGCGACGGTGTCGTAACCCGCGTCGGCGCAACGGGCGCGCGCCTGCTGGGCGCAGGAATCGCGATCGCCCGAAGCCGGGCATTGGACCTGGACCGTGGGACGGCCATCCGACAGGAACAGCGGCGGCCCGCTGCTGCACGCAGCAAGCCCCGCGATCAAGGTCAACGCGCAGGCCGCGAATGGCAATCCGCGCAAACGGAACAACGACGAAACTGGACGAGTCATTTCGAGCACCCCGATGGGCTTCTAGTTTTTCGACGTTGCGATTGTGCCATGCCGCGAGCCGTGTGCGATGCATCGCGGCGAGCGCCAGCCGCACGCGCCGGGGGTGCTCACGGCGCGGTCGAGAGCGTCTTGTAAGGCAGCGCACCTTGCGGGTGCGAAGTCAGGCGCACGAAGACCTGCTCGACGGCGGGAATGGCGGCGAGCCTGCGCTCCAGCGCCGCGCTGTCGAAACCCGGGCCCACGCAGCCTTCCGCGTAGACGAAGCGCCGCTGCACCGTGATCCAGATGCTCGTGCCCGCGAACACGGCATCGCCTTGCAGTTGCTGCCGGATCGCCGCTGCGATGTCGGCATCGTAAAGATACGAATTCGGTTTCGAACACTTGTGCGCGAGCCAGCAGGTCGTGCCGCGCTCGACGCGGTAGTGGGCGTCGTCGTCGGCTTCGGCTTTCGTCATCAGCGGGCCGAGCGGCTGCGGGCACGCGCGTATCGCGTTCGACAGCGCGAAGAACGGGTCGTTGTACCAGTTTTTACGCTGGGCATCGGTTGGGTTCGTTGGGTTCGCGGCTTGTGACTGCGCCGGCGCGACGCAGGTCCAGGAGATCGCGAACACGGTCACGCAAACGAGCGCGAATGCATGCCGTGCTGCGCTTTGCCCGCATTGGCCGATTGCATTCATCGACTGTCACCTCGCTCGCCGCCATCTTCATTTCGCTACGATCGTTGCGATGCACCATGGGCTGCGACGCCACACGTGCGCCCTCGCACATTCCTCGTCTCGCATTCCGGGGCACAGAAGCTATATTTGTAGACCTAAAGTACGTGACGCGCACGTTACGCAACGCCCCTTTGCAACGATAACACTCCAACAAATTATTCAGGATTGCGAACAAGCTAGACGCCGACCGGCTTTGGCATGCAAGGAGCCAACAATGTCCAAAACGATAGTCTTTTGCGCAGACGGTACGTGGAACGGGCCCGACGATCCAGCCGGAAAAAGCGATGGCGACGCACCTGATTCCGTCGCTGGGTGCCTGCCCGAACTCACCAACGTATGCAAGCTTTTCGCGTGGCTCAACGGAAACATCGTGCCGGAAGGAACCGACTGGGGCGGCATAGAGATGGAAAAAGCCCTTCCAGACGCAAGCGGAAAACCCATACAAATCGCGAAGTATATTCACGGAGTCGGCAATTCCCAGCAATTGCTCGATAAAGTCGCCGGCGGCGCGTTTGGCGTGGGTGTGGTCGCCCGAATCGCGCGCGGCTATACCTACATTTCGCGCAACTTCGAGGCCGGCGACAGCATTGTGATCGTCGGATTCAGCCGCGGCGCGTACACCGCGCGAGCCCTTGCGGGACTGATTGCGGGGCAGGGACTGCTGCGCCCCGATCTCGCTGCCGTCGACGACGAGAACCGTTACGACACCGCGGTATCGGCGTGGTATCGATGGAGACACGGCCACGATACGACGCTCCAGAAACTGGTAGACGGTGTGACGGAATTTTTGACGATCCACACCGCCTTCTCCCATCCCAAACCTTTGGACGCCACCTCGTTCGTCGATGCAAAAATCGCCGCCGTGGCGGTCTGGGATACCGTGGGCTCACTCGGCATCCCCGTCTACTTTCGAGGTTCCGCCATCGACCTGTTCCGGTTCTGCGATCTGACGCTCAGCCCCGCCATCGGACTAGGCGTGCACGCGGTCTCGCTGGACGAGCAACGCAAGCCGTTCGAACCGACCTTGTGGAATCCCAACCCGAACGTCACGCAAGCGCTCTTCCCCGGCGGTCATTGCGATGTCGGCGGCGGCTATACCGATCATGGCCTCTCCGATGGCGCCCTGCTCTGGGTCGTGGACAGGTTGCAGCATGCGGACGTGGGTTTGAGTTTCGCGCTTCATCCGCCCGTTGCCGTCCAGTCCAATCCCCTCGGCCCGCGCCACAGGGAATGGGTCGCGGATCCTGTCTGGCTGGCCGCCGGAGTGGGCGCGCGAGCCTTCCCCGCAGGGATGATCGTCAACGACACCATACGGCAGCGTATGAACGGCCAACCCGAGGATCTTTTCGGCGCGACCGGTCAGCAGCCGACTTATTCGCCGTGCAACCTGCCCTCGCGCTAGGCGCAATGCCCGCCGCAGCGCAACCGGCCGAAGCGCGCCCTACACTTCCAGCCACTCCTGCCGCACGCGCGCATCGGCCTTCAACTGCTGCGGCGTCCCTTCGAACACGATCTGGCCGTGGCCCATGACGTACACGCGCTGCGAGATATCGAGCGCAATCGCCTGCTTCTGCTCGACCAGCAGCACCGAAATGCCGCGCTCCTTCAGCGCCTTGAGGTACTCGCCCACCTGCGCGACGACGAGCGGCGCGAGCCCTTCGGTCGGCTCGTCGATGATGATGAAGTCGGGGTCGCCCATGAGCGTGCGGCACAGCGTCAGCATCTGCTGCTCGCCGCCGGATAGCAGACCCGCGGGCGTGTCCTCGCGCTCCTTCAGGCGCGGAAACATCCGGTACATGTCGTCGAATTGCCAGCGCGGCTTCTGGTGCGCGCGATTTCGCTTTTCGCCGAGCATCAGGTTTTGCCGCACGGTGAGCGTCGGGAAGATGTCGCGGTTCTCCGGCACGTAGCCGATGCCCCGGTGCGCGACTTCGAAAGTGCGCAGCCCGCGCACCTGCTCGCCGCGCAGCAGAATCTGCCCCTCGCATCGCACGAGCCCCATGATGGCTTTCGCCAACGTCGAGCGGCCCACGCCGTTACGCCCGAGCAAAGCGACGATCTCGCCCTCGCCCACCTGCATTTCGACGCCATGCAGAATATGACTCTTGCCGTAGTACGCATGCAGGTCGCGCACTTCGAGCATGCAATGGGCGGTCGCCATCAATGTGCCCCCGCGGGTTCGTCCAGCGTGGTGCCCAGATAGGCTTCCTTCACGCGGCGGTTGTTACGGATGGCTTGCGGCGTGTCCGTGGCGATCACCTCGCCGTACACGAGCACCGAGATGCGGTCGGCGAGGCCAAACACGACGCTCATGTCGTGCTCGACCATCACCAGCGTCTTGCCGACGGTCACGCGGCGAATCAGTTCCACCGCATGATCGGACTCTGAACGGCTCATGCCCGCCGTGGGTTCGTCGAGCAGGATCACCTCGGCGCCGCCCGCGATCGTAATGCCGATTTCGAGCGCGCGCTGCTCGGCATAAGTCAGCAGCCCGGCGAGCGTGTCGTGCCGCCCCTGCAGGCCGATCAATTCGAGCACTTCTTCGGCGCGTTCCCGCGCGTCGCGCAATTGCGCGAGGCGATGCCAAAACGAATAGCGATAACCGAGCGACCACAACACGGAGCAGCGCAAATTCTCGAACACCGAAAGGCGATGAAAGATGTTCGTCACCTGGAAGCTGCGCGAGAGCCCCATGCGATTGATCTTGTACGGCGGCAGCCCGCCGATATCCACACCGTTGAGCTTCACCGTGCCGGAACTCGGCGCCATGCGCCCCGAAATCAGATTGAACGTCGTCGACTTGCCCGCGCCGTTGGGACCGATCAGCGCATGCCGTTCGCCCTTCGCGATGTTCAGGTCGACACCGCGAATGATCTCCGTGCGCCCAAAATTCTTGCGCAATTCGCGCACTTCCAGTGCGGCCGTCATACGTTGCTCCCTGCGATTTCCCGTTGCACGCCGTCCCACGCGGCGCGAACCCGCGCGGCCGCGAGGCGTCCTGCCTGCGCGCCCACGGCCCACAGCACCGCGGCGACGGCCCACGGCATCCACGTTGCGGCGTCGAAGTTCAGGCCGAGGAACGCCATCGCCGTGCCGTTGTCGCTGTCGATCTGCACCTTGTAGACGAGTTCGACCGTCAGCACGAGCGCGCCGAGCAGGACAAGCGCGGCGCCCAGCGCCGCCGCATACGAAGGCAGCATGCGATGCAGCCTGCGCGCCGCGATGAGCGGAACCTGCTTCATCAGCAGGCTCGAAATGCCGCCCGGCACGTACATCACCACCAGCACGAAGAAGAGGCCGAGGTACAGCAGCCATGCCGGCGTGAGATTGGACAACGCCACCGCAAACAGCACGAACAGGATCGAACCGATGATCGGCCCGAAGAAGAACGCCCCGCCGCCGATGAACGTGGCGAGGAGCACGCCGCCCGACTGTGCGGCACCGACGTTCTCCGCCGTCACGATCTCGAAGTCGATCACCGAGAGGCCGCCCGCAATGCCCGCAAAGAACGCCGAAAGCACCATCACGAAAAAGCGCACGCGCTGCGTGTTATAGCCCACGAATTCCGCACGTTCGGGGTTGTCGCGCACGGCGTTGGCAATGCGGCCGAGCGGCGTTTGCGTCCATGCGTACATGGCGATCATCGAAACGAGACACCACACCGCAATCAGGTAGTACACCTGAATTGCCGGCCCATACGTGATACCCAGCACCGCATGACCCACCGTGCGGTTGGTCGGCACCCCGCCTTCACCGCCGAAAAACCCGGGAAACATGAGCGAACTCGCCGCCACCATCTCGCCGATGCCGAGCGTGATCATCGCGAAGGTGGTGCCCGACTTGCGCGTGGTCACATAGCCAAACAGCACACCGAACAGCATGCCGCCGAAACCGCCCACCAGCGGCAGCAGCGAAACAGGCAACGGAAAATGGTTCGCGCCGATCTGGTTGAGCACGTGCGCCGCGACGAACGCGCCGAGCCCGGAATACACCGCGTGCCCGAACGAGAGCATGCCGGTTTGCCCCAGCAGCATGTTGTACGAGAGCGCGAAGATGATCATGATGCCCATCTGCGAAAGCAGCGCGATGGCAAAACCGCTGGAAAACACCAGCGGAAGCACTCCCATCACGAGCACCGTGGCGCCCCAGATGATCCAGCGCAGCGAATGCGCGGACTGCAGCAACCCGCGGCGTGGCATGGCCGAACCGGCGCCGGCCTGAATGAGCGGTTTCATCGTTCATCCCTCCCGCTTGCCGAGCAACCCGCGCGGCCGGAAGATCATCATGAGCACCATCAGCAGATAAGGCAGGATCGGCGCGACCTGCGACACCGGCATGCGCCACAGCGACGAGAGCGCCGTGTTGTCCGTCACCGTTACGCCCGCGAGCGAAAATAGATCGGAGAGCGAAGCATCGATCGTCACGGCGAAGGTCTGCATGACGCCGATCAGCAGCGACGCGATGAAGGCGCCCGGCAGCGAGCCCATGCCGCCCACCACGGCGATCACGAACACGATGGTCCCCACCGACTCGGCCATCGAAGGCGACGTGACGAACGCATTTCCGCCGATCACGCCCGCGAGTCCCGCCAGCGCGGCGCCGCCGCCGAACACCAGCATGAATACGCGCTGCACGTTGTGCCCGAGCGCCTCGACCATCTCGGGGTGCGTAAGCGCTGCCTGGATCACGAGGCCGATGCGCGTGCGCGTCAGCACGAGGTAGAGCGCCGCGAGCATCGCGACCGAGACCAGCATCATGAAGGCGCGATACTTCGGAAATTCCGACGTGTACACCTTGAACAGCGCGCCGTTCAGCTCGGGCGGGATGGCATACGGCACGGCGGCCAGGCCCCAGACCAGCTTCACGCCCTCCACGATCAGATACGAGAGGCCGAAGGTGAACAGCAATTCGGCCACGTGCCCGTATTTGTGCACGGTACGCAGGCCGAAACGCTCGACGAGCGCGCCGACGCACGCCACGAGCACGGGCGCCGCCACCAGCGCCGGCCAGAAACCTATCTTGCTGGCAATGGTGTAAGCGAAGTAGGCCCCGAGCATGTAAAAGCTGGCGTGCGCGAAGTTGAGCACGCCCATCATGCTGAAAATCAACGTGAGGCCCGAGGAAAGCATGAACAGCAGCAGCCCATAGCCGATGCCGTTCAAAAGAGAAATGGTCAGGAATTCCACTGCCCGATGGTCCTTGTGAAGTGTCGTGGCGGGAGCACGTTCAGCCCGGGCGCTTCATCTGGCAAGTGGTCGGCTGCGTTGCCGCGGTCGGCCCAAGCTGGACGTCGGTGCGCCAGCCATAGCCGGTGTTCTCCTGGTCGTACTTTACCGTTTTGCCGTCCGCTTTGGTCCATGTCGCGATCACGAGCGACTGCTGCGCCTGGTGATCGGCGGCGCGCATCGTCACCGGACCGTTCATGCCGTCGACCGTCATGCCTTCCATGGCCTTGGCCACCTTGACGGGATCGGTCGACTTCGCGGCGTTCATCGCACGGCTCAGCATGGCGATGCCGGCATACGCCGTCGCCAGGTAATAGTCGTCGTTGTATTTCTTCTTGAAACCCTCAATGACCTGCCCCACTACCGGCGCGTTGTTCGCCGTGTTGGGGCCGAACACGCCCACGTACTTCACATGGTCGGCGCCGGACGCGCCCATGGCCGTCGGCACGCCGGTCGTGCCGCCGTAATAGGTATAGAAGTTGGCGGTCACGCCCGCGTCCTTGCTGGCCTTCACGAGCAATGCGAGGTCGCTGCCCCAGTTGCCCGTGATCACCGTGTCGGCGCCGGACGCCTTGATCTTGGTGGCATAAGGCGAGAAGTCCTTCACGCGCGCGAGCGGATGAAAATCGTCGCCGACGATCACGATATCCGGGCGCTTCGTCTTCAGGTCCTCGCGCGCCACACGCGACACGTCGTGACCAAACGAGTAGTCCTGATTGATGAGGTAGACCTTCTTGATGTCCTTGTCGCGCGCGAGGAACGTGGTGAGCGCATCCATCTTCATGTCGGCGTTGGCGTCGAAGCGGAAGTGCCAGTAGTCGCACCGCGCGTTGGTCATGGCCGGGTCCACCGCGGCGTAGTTCAGGTAGACGATTTCCTTGCCCGGATTGCGCGAGTTGTACTTCGCGACCGCATCCTCGAGCGCGAGCCCCACGGAAGAGCCGTTACCCTGCACGATATAGCGAATGCCCTGATCGGCGGCCTGGTTCAGCACGGTCAGGCTTTCCTGCGGCGAAAGCTTGTTGTCGAATCCCACCACTTCGAACTTCGTGCCGTTGGCCCAGTTATGCTCATTGGCGAATTCGGCCGTGTATTGCCAGCTATGCAACTGATTCGTTCCAAGCGACGCCATCAAGCCGGACAGCGGATCGATGAAGGCAATCTTGACCGTATCCGCTTGCGCGGCCGCTGCTGCCAACGCTGACGATACAACCGCACCAACCACCAACGAGCGCAACATCCTCATGGACTGTCTCCTTTGTTCGGGCTTGTTTGGGCATGACTTATCGTGCGTGAAATTTTCTGTCCGACCGTGCGTTTTTTCGTTATATCAACACATTCCCGACGCGAATGACAGCACTCCAGGGAAATCGCTGAGACGGCGAGGCATGGCAGGCCGCGACGCCTGGCCGTGCCCTTGATGGGCGATAAACGACGCCCTTCGTCTTGCTTACGGCACGCTACGGCGCACCGGCTCAAGAGAAGGCGAGCGCTCGGTGAGCGACGGCGCCGCATGATCCTCGGCGCGCTTCGCGCCCGTGAATTGCAGCCGGTAGGCCACGGGCGTCAGCGCTTTCGCGGCCTTGAACTGCCGGTTGAAATTGGCGGCGTTGGGAAATCCCGAGCGCGCCGCGATCACGGAGATGGGCATTTGGGTGTCCGTCAACAGGCGGCAGGCATGGCCGATTCGTACTCGTGCGAGGTACTGTCCCACGCTTTCGCCCGTATGCTGCACAAAGTGTCTCGTCAACGTGCGCGCGGAAAGACCTGCGGCCTTGGCGAGCGTCGAAAGCCGCAACGGTTGCGAGAACTGCGTTTCGATCAGCGCGAGAACGCGGTTCAACTGCTCGGGCGCATAGCCCGTCGATGCGCCGGCCCGGCCTTCGAACGCGCTGGGCGTGGCGAGCTGCGTGGCCGGCAAACCGGTCAGCCAGACCAGGATGTCCAGCACGGCGGCCAGGCGCGTACGTGGGTCCGCCGACAACAGCCGATCCAGATAGCCACGCATGTGCGCGCCGGCGCCCTCTTCGAAAACCAGCCCGCACGCCGCGCGGCGCAACAGGTTGCGCAGGTTCGCGTATTCCGGGCAAACGTCGGCGAGGCGCTGCACCCAGTTGCCTTCGAACCAGACGACGATGGCCACCTGCGGGTCCGCCGGATCGACCGAGCGATTGGACGACCACGTATGCGGCATGTCCGGCGGGACCAGCACGAGATCGTCGGCGCCATACACGGTGACCGAGTCGCCGACATAGCGCTTGCCCTGGCTGTTCATCGTCAGCGTGAGTTCGTATTCCGGGTGGTGATGCCATTCGAACGGAATGCGCGGCAAGCGCCGGTGGTAAACCCGCACGGAACAACTGCTGCCGAAGTCGACGTGCTCGTAGGCGGCTTTCATGGCTGAATCTACAAAAAGATTGACTCGATAGTATCACCACGCGGACCAGCGCCAGCGTACGCTGCGGACATTCGAAGTCACGACGATGGAGACAACCCAATGGCTTTGCATATCGACGATCTGCCCGCGGCTATCCGCCTCGCGAAGCAGGAACTGCGGGAAAAGTTACCCAACTACCGGGCCGTGTTCGCCGAGGTCGAAGGTGCGATGCACGACGAGGCGCATCGCATTGCCCAGCTTCGCGAGCGCGGCGAGCCGGTCATCCCCGAGATCGCGTTCGCGGATATCGTCGGCAACCGGGTTGGCGCGCAACAGATCGCGCTCGTGAAGGCGCGCGGCGCCTGTGTCATCCGCAAGGTATTCGATCCCTCGCTCGTGGAGCAATGGGACAACGACATTGCGCACTACGTCGAGCGCAACGATCTCGACCGCAAGCTGCTCAATCGCGCGGAGGACAAATACTTCGGTCAACTGGCCTCGAGCAAGCCGCAGATCTACGGCGTTTACTGGTCGAAGCCCCAGGTGCTGGCGCGCCAGTCGCCGGAGCTGACGCAAGCGCGCGTGTTCCTGAACCGGCTGTGGAGCGCGCAGAGCGAAGGCCGCGTGCATTTCGACCCGGACCACGTGCCGGTTTATGCGGACCGGCTGCGCCGCCGGCCGCCCGGTTCCGAATCGCTGGGGCTTTCCGCGCATTGCGACGGCGGTTCAGTCGAGCGCTGGATCGAAGCGAACTTCCGCAAGGTCTATCGCCACGTATTCTCGGGAAACTGGCGCGACTATGATGCGTTCGACGCGGCGTGGCGCACCGAGGTCGAAGAAATTCCGTCACCGGCTGTGTGCTCGATGTTCCGCACGTTTCAGGGCTGGACGGCGCTCACGCAGCAAGGCCCCGGCGACGGCACGCTGCAACTCGTGCCCATCGCGAACGCCATGGTCTATATCCTGCTGCGCGCGCTGCAGGACGACATCGCGGACGACGACCTGTGCGGCGCGATGCCGGGCCGCGCGCTCTCGATCAAGCCGGAATACCACGCGCCGCTGTTCCACGCGCTCTCGTCGATACCGCTGATGCAGCCGGGCGACACCGTCTTCTGGCATAGCGACGTCATTCACGCCGTGGAGGACGCGCATCGCGGCAAAGGCTACAGCAACGTGATGTACATCGCTTCGGCGCCGTCCTGCGCCAAGAACGACGCGTATCTCGCGCGGCAGTTGCCGACCTTTCTCGAAGGCAAGAGTCCGCCCGATTTTCCGGCGGACCATTTCGAGGTCGATTTCGTTGGGCGCGCAACCATCGACGACCTGACGCCGCAAGGACGCGCCCAGATCGGCCTGAAAACCTGACGCGGCGGCAACGTCATGCAGTCTTGTTGAGCGCATTGCGCACCGCGACGGCAAGTTCGTCGAATCGATAAGGCTTGCTAATGAGCGCGACACCTTCGTCGAGCTTGCCGTCGTGGAAAATGACGTCGCGCGTGTAGCCGGAGGCAAAGAGGACTTCGGCGTGATAAGGCGCCCCGCTCGCAATGCGTGCCAGTTCGCTGCTTCGCACCGTGCCCGGCGTCACGACATCGGTGAACAGCAGGTCGAAACGCTGGCCGCTCTGGATCAGTTTGAGCGCGCTTTCGCCGTCCTGCGCGGAGAGCACCTTGTAGCCGAGTTGCGCAAGCATCTCGATCGCGGCGATGCGAACCTCGGCATCGTCCTCGACAACGAGAATGGTCTCGCCGCCGCGCTCCTGTCTCGCGACCGTCGGCTTGTAGGCGTCGTATTCCGCTTCGAGGCTGCGGGGAAAATAGAGGCTGACCGTGGTGCCCTGGCCGTGCGTGCTTTCAATGAAAACGTGGCCCGAACTCTGCGCCACGAATCCGTGCACCATGCTCAAGCCAAGGCCCGTGCCCTGGCCTTCTGCCTTCGTGGTGAAGAACGGTTCGAACACGCGCGCTTTCACGTGGTCGGGCATGCCGCTGCCCGAGTCCGACACGCGCAGGCGAACGTATTCGCCCGCGGGCACGCCGCCGCGGCTCGCCTGCTCGTCGTCCTCTGCATCGATATTGGCGAGACACACGGCGATGCGCCCGGGTCCGTCTATCGCGTCGCGCGAGTTGATGACCAGATTCAGCAGCGCGCTTTCAAGTTGACTACGGTCCGCACAGATATTCCAGCTTTCCTGCGCCGGCACGATGGTCAGTTCGATCGTCTCCGGCAATGTGCGATGAAGCATTTCGGCCATCCCCTCGACCAGCCGGAAGGGATTCAGAACGGCCGGCGCAAGCGGCTGCCTGCGTGCGAAGGCCAGCAACTGCGCGGCGAGCTTGGCCCCGCGCGACACCGCATTGCTGACGGCAGCCACGCGCCGTTCGAGCGCGGCGTTGCCTTTGGTCGAAAGCTCGATGAGTTGCAGATTGGCGGAGATGACCTGCAAGACGTTATTGAAGTCGTGCGCCACGCCGCCCGTGAGACTGCCGATCGCCTCGAGCTTTTGCGCCTGTCGCAGCCGCTCCTCCATCGCCACGCGCGCGCCCACCTCCTCGGCTACGCGCTGCTCCAGGTTCTGGGTCAGTTGCAGCAACGCGTCTTCGGCCACCTTGCGCTGCTTTTCGGCCTGAATCTTCGCGGTCGTTTCGAACACGATGGCGATGACGCCCGCCGGCCGCCCGTCGTCTTCGAAAACCGGGCTGTAGCTAAGGTCCATCCAGACGTCTTCGGGGTGACCTTCGCGGTACAGCACGAGTTGCTTGTCCTGGAAGGCCAGCGTTCCGCCAGCCAGACACGTATCGACGACATTCCGGTTGAACGAAGCCACCTCGGGCCAGCCCGTTTCGACCGGCTTACCCAGCAGGAACGGATGCCGGCCGCCCGCGAAAACGGCGTAGGCGTCGTTGTAGACCATCGTGCCTTCGTGACCCCATAGCATGACAAGCGGAGAGGGCGAAGCAAGAAGCATGTTGATGGCGGCAACGAGGCTAGCCGACCACGATTCGCGCGGGCCGAGCGCAGTGTTGCTCCAGTCGAATGCGGCGATGCGCTCCGCCATTTCACCGGCCCAACGGGCGGGGCGGTGCTCGACCGGCGGTGGAACTTCCTTGTTCATGACGCGACTCTGCTCCGGGGAGACGCTGCTGAAAATCGGGACCGCGATGTTCGTGGCCGATGTTCCTAACGGTACACGGCTGCGACCAGCACGGCGGCGCACCGGCGAGACACGCGCGCAATTATTGTTCCGGCATACAGGGGAATCCGTCAAGGTGGACGCGCACCGCCCGCGCGAGGCGGCCGGTGCGGCATTAGAGGCAGGCCACGAGGTCTTCGAGCCGCACCGGTTTCGTCAGACATTTATCGAAACCGGCTGCCGCTACCTGGGCCGCGAAGCCCTGCCCGGTATGTCCCGATAGCAGAACGTACCGGGTATTCGACAGAGCGGGATTGAGTCGAAGCCGGCCCACGAGGTCGCCGCCGCTCATGTCCGGAAGCTTCCAGTCCACGAAAGCAAGTTCCGGAAGAAACGACGCGGCAACTTGCAGGGCCTCGCGGCCATCGGCTGCGCATCGGGCCTGATGACCTTCGAACTCGACGAGCGCCGCGAGCGCTTCAGCAACGTCGCGGTCGTCGTCCACAAGCAGGATTCGTTTCGACATCGTGCGCAAAAAAGGCAATAGATAAACATGGGCTCGCGATTCGTATTCGAGTGTACCCGGATTCACGCGATATCGCCCGCACGCGTTACCACGAGAAATACATCGTTATGCTTATCAACTCGCGGAGCGATTGCCACGGCGGCAACACGGCGTGCGCATAACCCGTTGTTACCAATCTCGCAGTACCGTTGCACCTGTGTCCGAAGGCGACGCCTACACTCCGAACCGTGCTCATCGAAAACGCACACAGCGTGCGAAGGAGTTGCGATATGAAGCGAACGATTCTCGGCCTGGTCCTGGGCGCAACGGCTTTGGCGGCTTCGACCGCAGCAATGGCTCACGTGGAGGTGGGCTTCGGCGTGGAGGCGCCTGGCGCGGTCTACGCGCCGGCGGCAGTCCAGACCGACTGGAGAGGAGACGACGACTGGCGCGCGCGGCGCTGGCGAGAACACGAGTGGCGCGAGCACGAACGCCGTGAGCATGAATGGCGCGAGCACCAGTGGCGCGAACGCGAATGGCACAACCAGGGACGCTGGGACTAATGATCCGGTTCAGCGCAGCGCGTCGAGCAACGCCTGAACCGGGTGACGCAACTGGCGCCCGCGCAAGCGCTTCACCTGGCAGCGGCACGAGTAACCGGTGGCGAGCAGTTCTTCGGCTCCCTGCGTCGCGGTAGCGTTCGAGTCGACATGGGCCGCCCACGACTGCGCGAAGATCGTTTCCGAAGTCGCGCGATTGCGCGCCTCGTGCCCATAGGTGCCCGACATGCCACAGCATCCGCTAGCGGGCGTCGCGAGCGCGAGGCCCACCGCGGCGAATACGTCTTTCCACAGGAGTGTCGCGGCGCTCGCGTTAGTGCGTTCGGTGCAATGCGGGAGCAGGCGGAACGAGCCCGATACTTCGGCCTTTGTCGCGCACGCGCGCAATGCGCCGAGCAGCCACTCCTGCGGCAGCAGCACCTCCGGTACGGTGCCGATGCCTTCCACCTTGCGGTACTCCTGGCGGTACACGAGCGTCATGGCGGGATCGATGCCGACGAGCGGCACACCCGAGCCCGCAAGCGCGGCGAGGCGCGCCGCATTGCGCCGCGCGGCACGGCGAAACTGTGGGAGAAACCCCTGCACGTGCAGCGGCTTGCCGTTCGGCGAATAAGGCGCGACGAATACCTTGAAACCCAGACGCGTGGCGAGTTCCACAAACGCCGCGGCTACCGGCGTTTCGAAGTAGCGTGTGAACGCGTCCTGCACGAGGATCACGCTGCGCTTTCGTCCCGCTTCGTCAAGCATCGAGAGCCGTTCGGGTGTGGCAGTTTGCGCCCCCGACCTGTGCAGCACCCCACGCCACGACACTCGGCTCAACAGCGGGCTATCGACGAGGCCCGCGCAGCGCGCAAGCAATGCTTTGATGAGACCCGCACTCATCAGCGTGTTATATACGCGACTCGCGCCGGGCACAGCCGCCACGCGCGGCACCGTGAATTCGAGCGCGCCGATCAGGTAGTCGCGCAGCGGACGCAAATAGCGCGTGTGATAAAGCTCCAGAAAGCGCGCGCGAAACTCGGGAACGCTCACCTTTACGGGGCACTGCCCCGCGCATGACTTGCACGAAAGGCAACCCGCCATGGCGTCGTAAACCTCATGCGAGAAGTCCTGCTCGCCCTGGCGTTTGCGCACGCTATTGACGATGCGCACCGGCAACGCCGCCGCAACCGGCGCAGCGGTAAGATCCGCGCCGGCATCCTGTTGCAGCCGCAACCATTCGCGCATTAGCGAAGCCCGGCCCTTCGGCGAATGCACGCGCTCACGCGTGGCTTTCCACGACGGGCACATGGCGTCGTGCGGGTCGAAGTTGTAGCAGGCGCCGTTGCCGTTGCAATGAACGGCGTCGGCATTGGCCTGCCACACCCGCTCGTCTATGCGCCGGTCCAGTTCGCCGCGCAGCGTCGTCCCGTCGATTCTGAGCAGGGTCGCACTCGCGCCAGCCGGCGTCGCGATCTTGCCCGGATTAAGCTGGTTGTGCGGATCGAACGCCGCCTTGAGCCGTTGCAGCGCGGGATACAACGGCCCGAAATATTCGGGCACGTATTCCGAGCGCACGCCCTTGCCATGCTCGCCCCACAGCAGGCCGCCATACTTCATCGTCAATGCGGCCACGGCATCCGAAACAGGACGCACGAGCGCGGCCTCGTCGGGATTGCGCATGTCGAGCGCGGGGCGTACATGGAGCACGCCCGCATCGACGTGGCCGAACATGCCGTAACGCAGGCCGAAACCGTCGAGCAGCGCGCGAAACTCCGCAATGTAGCCGGCGAGATTTTCGGGCGGCACGGCTGTGTCTTCCACGAAGGGCTGCGGGCGGCTCGCGCCGCGCGCGTTGCCGAGCAGGCCCACCGCGCGCTTACGCATTGCGTAGACGCGATTGATCGCCGCTTCGCCCTCGGCAATCGTGTAACCCAGGCGCTTCACGCTCGCGTCCGCGCCCAGGTGCCCGGCGAACGCCGCCACGCGTTCGCGCAGTTTGTCCGCATCGTCGTCACTGAATTCGACCAGGTTGATGCCGCTCGCACCGCCTTCGACGCCATCGTCAGCGGGAAAATACCCGGCCACGCTTTGCCAGACGCTATCTTCGCGCGCGAGTTGCAGCACCGTGGAGTCGACGGTTTCGATCGAGAGCGGACGATGGGTCATTAAGGCGCGTGCGTCGCGCAGGGCGTCCATGAAGCCCTCGTAGCGAATATTGACGAGCACGGCGTGCTTCGGCACGGGCAACACGTTCAGCGTCGCTTCGACTATAAAGCCGAGCGTGCCTTCCGAACCGCATAGCACGCTGTTGATGTCGAAGCGTCCTTCGCCGTCGCGCAAATGCGCCAGGTCGTAGCCCGTGAGGCAGCGGTTCAACTTGGGAAAGCGCTCGCGTATCAGGCCCGCTTCACGCTCGCTGATATCGCGCGCGGTGCGGAACACTTCGGCGATTTTGTCGTCGCGCGCACAGAGCGCCACGAGTGCGTCGTGATCGACCGGCGCGCTCGACAGACGTTCGCCGCCGACCAGCACCGTTTCCAGCGCGAGCACATGGTCGCGCGTTTTCCCATACGTGCAACTGCCCTGCCCGCTCGCATCGGTGCTGATCATGCCGCCGATGGTCGCGCGATTCGAAGTCGAGAGTTCCGGCGCGAAAAAAAGTCCATGCCGCTTCAGTTCGGCATTGAGCTGATCCTTGACGACGCCGGCCTCCACGCGCGCCGTGCGCGCCACCGGATCGATTTCGAGGATGCGGTTCATATGCCTCGACATATCGACCACCACGCCTTCGGTCAGCGATTGCCCGTTGGTGCCCGTGCCGCCGCCGCGCGCCGCGACCGCTACGCCGCGAAACGCGCCGCGCCCGAGCAGGCTCGCCAGACGCTCGACGTCCTTCGCATGGCGCGGAAACACCACCGCTTGCGGATAACGCTGGTAGATGGAATTGTCCGTGGCCAGCACCGTGCGCGTGGCGTGACTCGCATCCACCTCGCCCTCGAAACCCGAAATCGCGAGTTCATGCAAAAATTGACGGATCAGCGGGTTGCCGGGTTCGCCAATGGTAAGCTGGGCAATCGTCATGTCGCTCTCGAAGTTTGGCACTGGGCGCTAGTAGGTCCTTCCTGGCAAGACATTCTCGCGCCCCAGCCGGCTGCGCGCAAACGTAAACTGGTTGGGTCGATCATGAGGTTTACGAATGAACTACCGCAAGCTCACGCCTTCCATGTCGCTGCTGCTCGCGTTCGAGGCATCCGCGCGCCATGAGAGCTTCACGCGCGCGGCCGAGGAACTGTCGCTCACGCAGAGCGCCGTGAGCCGCCAGGTTCAGGCGCTCGAAGCGATGCTCGATCTTCCTCTCTTCACGCGCGAAGGCAAGCGCATCGTCCCGACGGATATCGGCCGCGCCTATATGGCCGAGATTTCGCACGCGCTCACGCTGATCCGCAGCGCGACGCTACAGGCGCTCACCTCCAGCGCGCCGAAAACGCAGTTGCGCGTCGCGACGCTGCCCACGTTCGGCGCGCGGTGGCTGCTGCCGCGCCTGCACCGCTTCTATCAGGCGCACCCCGATTTGCAGATCGATCTCGACTCACGCATCGAGGCCGCCGACTTTTCGACCCAGGACCTCGACGCCGCCATCGTAGTGGGTGACGGCCGCTGGCCGGGCGTGACGGCGCACCGTCTCTATGCGGAAGAGCTGGTGCTGGTCGGCAACGCCGCGGCGCTGCCGTTCGCGAAAAAATCGAGGCGACGGGCCGCCGCGCCGAGCATCGAAGCGCTAGACGGCCTCACGCTGCTGCGCGTGCGCAGCTTTCCCGATGCATGGCGCGAATGGTGCGCGCATTTCGGCTTGCCTCACGACGCCCTACGCCCGGGGCCGAGTTTCGAGCTGACCTCGCATTTGATTCAGGCCGTCGTGGCCGGTATTGGCGTGGGCCTCGTGCCGCGCATGCTGGTGGAAGACGAATTGAACGAGAAACGGCTTCTCAGCCCGTTCGAAGCGGTGCAAAGCTCGCGCTCGTATTACCTCGTGTACCCCGAGCGTGCGCAGCGCCATCCCGTGCTGGTTGCATTTCGCGACTGGCTGCTGGACGAACTGGCGCAGAATGAATGACGGTGTAAAGGCTGATTGCCAGCACGTCATGCACGCCGAAGGCCTTGCGCCCATCTTTGGGAGCAACAGGTGTGTGTAATTGCTCAAGTATCGTCAACGTGAGGCGCCAGGGGATCCCACGACAGGCGGTACGTTCGGGAACGAGATCAGTGGCGTCACAGATTTCAGGATGGCATCGCGAACGTGGACCCTATACTTTTCACACAGGTCACACAGCACTCACGACGCCTATGCCCACGCCGTTCTCACTTGCAGTTGCGACGCCCTCTCGTCGCGGGCTATTTTCGACTTCCTACGTTCAAAGCCTCTGGGACCTGCAAAGCGCGTGTCTGCTGCGCGGCATTCCGGTCCAATTGCTGACGTTGCAGAACCAGAGCATGGTGGACCGCGCCCGCAATACACTCACAGGCCACTTTCTTGGCAAGACGGATTTCAGTCATTTGCTCTTTCTCGATGACGACATGGGTTTCGACGTCACTGACGTAATGCGCATGTTTGAATGGCACAGTTACGACGTCGTGGCTGCCATGTATCCGCGCAAGCAAATCGATTGGGAACGGGTCAAGCAGGTCGTGCTGGCCCATCCGGAGATCGAGCCTTCAATGTTGCCGCAGATTGCCGGGCAGTACGGCGGGATGCAGACATTCCTTCATGACGGCGATACTCCTGCCGCTGCACTGGAAAGCCCAATGCCCATACGCGAGACTGGCACTGGCATCATGCTGATCTCCCGTGCGTGCCTGCAACGTCTGGTGGCCGCTGGAATCCCGTACGCATTACCAACTGGTCCGCTGGATTTCACGGTCTATGAATTCTTTCGTCAGAAGATCATTGACGGCCGTTTGCTCGGCGAGGACTTCTATTTTTGCAATCTCGTGCGTGAGCATGGCGGCACTGTCTACGGCTGTGCATGGCCGCGTGTCGTTCATTCTGGTCCGTACGACTTCATCGGCGATATGAGATCCATCCTTGCGGTTTCATGAGGCCGCCTCACGTCATCGCATACGCGCCATTAATCGCGAGTCCGCGCCGGTCGAGTGCCTCGCGCATGCCGCCAGCGACCGCATGACCGTCGCGCGTATCGGACCCGTACACGTTGATCGTGCCGATGTGTGTCGACTTCGGTTATGCCGTTCCACGATTCGATATATGTGGTATTCGCGGTGACGGGATGGCCCGCGTCACCCGTTTTTGAGTTCCTGCGTGAACGCTTGCAGGACCGTGACGCGCGCGTTGACCTGCGTTGCACAGTCAACCGACCGGCGCGACTCGCTTTGTTGCTCGCCGTTGAGAAACGGCATCTGGTGTGGCTCGCTCGTATAGAGCGGCGCGAGATCGAAGCCCGAGGCTTTACCGGCAAGCGAAGCGGGATTAAACCTTTATTGACTTGTTTCGAGATAGTCGGCGCTGCATCCTTGCAGTTGCATCCGCAAGGCCACGGGTGCCAGCCGAGTTCGCTGCGAACAATGAATCGAAACGGGATCTGAATGAACAAGTATGTTGTGCAGTACACCTATCAACACGCGCGAGTTGCTCGCCCGGTACTTTCCACGATAAGGATAGCCGCAGTGTCAGGTCACGCCGCCATCCAGGAAGCTTGGCCGGTACTGCGGGTCCGCCATCCCGCCGCACATGTTGCGGTGACGGGTACATTGCGCCTCTAGGAGCCGTTCTGCCTGGTGACGGCGCACTTGCACCAGCCATCGGTGAGCCACCAGTTTTCGAGCACGAGCGCGATGAGCCAGAGCGAGCCGTCGGGAAGCATGCCAACACTGACCTGAATCATGTTCCCGCTGTGCTCAAATGCGAACGTACGATGTACGATAAAAGCGATGTCGTTACGTCTTTCATACAAAAAATGCGCATGAAGTGGCTACCCGGTCTTTTGACTTGTCTCTGCTCCATCTCGCTCGTTTCGCATGCGAACGCGCAAAATGATGGGACTGCTGACCCCATGCAAAAGAATTCGCAGCTTTCTCTTCGATATGTTCCGGCTAGTCACGTCTATGACCCCTCAATCAAGCATCCCTTCCCTCAAAAGGTCCAACAACTGCTGCAATCCAGGCTGGTATGGAACGGGAAAAACACGGGCCTTGAAACGTTAGTATCCGTGCAATGCTCTGCGGATGGTAGATTGCTGTCAGCGAAAATTGTCCGTTCAAGTGGAGACATGGCATGGGACGCCGCCGTGATGAGGGCTGTGCAACAGTCCGACCCAATGCCAGTTGATGACGATGGTAGAACGCCGAGTCAATTCAAGATTACGTTCCGGCAACCCCGGTAACCATCTCCCCCTCTCGCCTCATCGCCCTCAAGCGCTGCTTGTCCCGTCCGCAATCTCCAGTCACTGGTCTATCTTTGAGTGCCGCGAGCGCCCGGCTTTTCGGATCAAGCAGTTCGAGGCCGCTGCGCACCGCGTCATGCTCTTTGCGCGCGCTTCGACCGAGTCTTTCTTCGTGTACGCGAAGATCAGCCCGGCGCGCGCGTTGGCGCACCCAAAAGGTGCGCCGCATCGTTGCCGCAAGGACTTCCGCGCCTAAGCGCCTGAACGCCTGGTCTCAGTGCTTCAGGAAGTCGATCACCATGCGATTGAACGCCTCCGCATGCTCCCACTGCGCCCAGTGCCCGCAACGGTTGAACACATGCAATTGGGCGTTCTGCATGCCTGCCAGCAGGCGCAGCCCGATATCCATCGGCACGAAGCGGTCGTCGCGGCCCCAGATCACGAGCGTGGGCGCCGCGATCTCGCCAAGGCGCGGGCCGTAATCGCTGAACTGCTTCGGGAATGCGGCGAGGCTCTTCACGAAGTTTTCCAGGTGGTCGCGGCGCGCGAGCATGTTGTCGAGACGCGTTTGCATCAGTTCGTCGGTGAGCGCGCTCGCGTCGTACACGAACACGTTCATCATGCGCTTGAGGTTCTCGATGGTCGGCTCGCGATAAAGACCTTGCAGCAGCTTGATGCCTTCGGTGGGCATCGGCACGAAACTGCTCGGTCCGCCGGTGCCGCCGCCCATCAGCACGAGCTTGCCCACGCGTTGCGGATTCGCCAGCGCGAACGCCACGGCGCTATGACCGCCCATCGAATTGCCGAGAATATGCACGCGCTCGATGTCGAGCACGTCGAGCAGGGCCTTGAGCACGCGGCCGTTCAGGTCCGAGCGCGAACTCGTGCAGACGATCGGGTCGCTCTTGCTCCAGCCGGGGCAGTCCATCAGGATCACGCGGTAGCCGGCCGCGACGAGCGGTTCGACGTTGCGGTTGAAGTTGGCCCAGCCGCTCGCGCCCGGACCCGAGCCGTGCAGCATCACGACGGTTTCGGCGCCGGCGCCTGCGTCGTTGTAGTGAATCCGGAATTCGACCTCGCCGTCCTTCACGCGGGCGAATCCGCTCGTCGAGGCTTCGGTGATTGCTTGTGCCGTGCCAGTCATGATGACCATCCTTTAGAACGTGATAACTCGTGCGGGAGAATGCGCGTGCCTTCTCCCTTCAATGTCATGCGCCTTGTGCGCCCAACGCGTTGCGCGGCCGGAATGCACCCACCACGGTGAGTGCCGCAACCGCCGCGATCACCACGAGCGGAATGCTCGATCCCACTAGCATCGACGGGCTTTGACCGAGTGCGAACAACTGGCCCGCCACGAGCGGCCCGAGAATCGACCCCAGACGTCCCACGGCCACCGCCGCGCCCACGCCCGTGCCGCGCACTTCCGTGGGGTACGCATGGCCCGCGAGTGCATAAAGCACCGACTGGCCACCCACGATAAAAAAGCCGCACAGCAGGCCGCCCACGGCCGTCGAGCCTGCGCCGCCCGCGCCCGCGAGCACGGTGAGCGCCACGACGATACCGACGTACATGCCGATCACCGTGCCCCGGCGGCCGAAGCGGTCCATGATCGTTGCGATCGCAACGGCGCCGATACCGCCACCGATGTTGAACAGCATCAGCACGAGGTTCGATTGCACGCGCGTCAGGCCGCGCGCGAGCACCATCGAAGGCAGCCAGTTCATCAGGAAGTACAGCACGATCAGCGTGCCGAGATAGCTGATCCACAGCGCGATGGTGGTACGCGCGCGGCCCGCTTGCCAAAGCGCTTGCGTCACGCTCGGCGCGCCTTCCCTCGCCATCTTCGAAGCCTGCGCGGCGACGAACTGCTGCGACTCGCGCAGGAACATGCCAAGCATCGGCACCATCACGATCGGGCCAAGACCGCCCACGTAGAAAACGTGACGCCAGCTCGCGTCGCCGCTGCCGAGCATGCCGATCCCGGCCGCAATCGCCGCGCCGAACGGCATGCCGCAGTACATCGCGCCGACCGCCGTGCTGCGCTGCTGCTCACCCGCCGCCTCCGAGCACAGCGCGATCAGGTTGGGCATGGCCGCGCCGAGCCCGAGGCCCGTGAGCAGACGCGCGACGAGCAGGCTTTCGAAATTCCACACCATGGTCGTGGCGAGCGAGAAGAGCCCGAACAGCGCCACCGACCACATGAGCACGCGCTTGCGGCCAAAGCGGTCGGCGAGCCGCCCGCCCAGCGCCGCGCCCGGCAACAGGCCAATTGCGCCGGCGCTGAAGGCCCAGCCCATTTGCGCCACGGCGAGATGAAATTCCTTCGCCATGCGCGGCCCCGCTACGCCCGCCGATTGCAGGTCCAATCCTTCGAGCAGCGCAATCGCCAGACACAGGGCGATGGTTGCGTTGCCGTTGGTTACGCTTCCTCCGGCACTACTCTTTTGCGTCGTCATAAAAGTCTCCATGTGTATATGCGGGCCGCTCTTGATGGCGGCTCTACGCGGCAACGCTTGATCAGGACTCCAACGCTTCCTGACGATTCTTGAGGTCGAGCGCCACGTCGACGATCATGTCTTCCTGGCCGCCCACCATCCGGCGCTTGCCCAGTTCGACGAGAATGTCCACCGTCTTCAGGCCGTATTTTTTCGCAGCCACTTCCGAGTGACGCAGGAAGCTCGAATACACGCCCGCATAGCCGAGCGCGAGCGTTTCGCGGTCCACGCGCACCGGGCGATCCTGCAAGGGGCGGACGATATCGTCAGCGGCGTCCATCAGCGTGTAGAGGTCCGTGCCGTGGTTCCAGCCCATGCGTTCCGCCGCGCCGATGAACACTTCGAGCGGCGCATTGCCCGCGCCCGCACCCATGCCCGCGAGCGACGCATCGACGCGGTCGCAACCTTCTTCCACGGCGACGATCGAATTCGCCACGCCCAGCGAGAGGTTGTGATGCGCGTGCATGCCCGTTTGCGTTTCGGGTTTCAGCACTTGTTTGACAGCGCGAAAACGATCGCGCACGTCGTTCATCGTGAGTGCGCCGCCCGAATCGACCACATAAATGCAGGTCGCGCCGTAGCTTTCCATCTTCTTCGCTTCGACTGCGAAGTTTTCCGGCGTGGTCATGTGGCTCATCATCAGGAAGCCCACGGTGTCCATGCCCAGTTCGCGCGCGTATTCGATGTGCTGCTTCGAAATATCCGCTTCCGTGCAATGCGTAGCCACACGCACCACGCGCGCACCCGCGTTGTACGCGGCCGTCAGGTCGTGAATCGTGCCGATGCCGGGCAACAGCAGCGTGGCGATCTGCGCATGCGTGACCACGTCGGCCACGGCTTCGATCCATTCGAGGTCGCTGTGCGCGCCGAAGCCGTAGTTGAAGCTCGAACCTTGCAGGCCGTCGCCATGCGCGACTTCGATGCTGTCCACCTTCGCGCGGTCCAGCGCGCGTGCGATGTCCTGCACGTTCTGAATCGAGTATTGGTGGCGAATGGCGTGGCTGCCGTCGCGCAGCGTCACGTCGGAGATATAGAGTTTCTTGCTCATCGCTTTACGCTCCTTGTACGCTGAGCAGCGTCTGCGCCATGCGCTCGGCGGTGGCGAGCGCGGCTGAAGTCATGATGTCGAGATTGCCCGCGTAAGCGGGCAGATAATGCGCGGCGCCTTCCACTTCGAGGAACACCGAGGTCTTCAGGCCGCTGAACTTGCCGAGGCCCGGGATGTTGAGCGGCGCGCTCGCGGGAATCTCGTCGAACTGCACCTTCTGCTTCAGGCGATAGCCCGGCACGTAGGCATGCACCTTCGCGACGGTCTCCTCAATGGACTGCTCGATCTTTTCGCGGTCGGCCAGTTCGGACAACGTATAAACCGTGTCGCGCATCATGACCGGCGGTTCGGCCGGGTTCAGCACGATGATGGCCTTGCCCTTCGCGGCGCCCCCCACCACTTCGATAGCCCTCGAAGTTGTTTCGGTGAACTCGTCGATGTTCGCGCGCGTGCCCGGGCCTGCCGACTTGCTGCTGATCGAAGCGACGATCTCCGCGTAATGCACTTTCGCCACGCGCGACACGGCGGCAACCATCGGAATCGTGGCCTGGCCGCCGCACGTCACCATGTTGACGTTGAGCGCGTCGATATGCGCGTCGATGTTCACGACCGGTACGCAGTACGGCCCGATCGCCGCGGGCGTGAGGTCGATTACGCGGATCGACGGCTTGAGCTTGCGCAGCAGCGCGTCGTTCTTCACGTGCGCGCCAGCGGAGGTCGCGTCGAATACGAAGTCGATATCGTCGAACACGGGCAAGCGCGTAAGACCCGCCACGCCTTCGTGCGTGGTTGCCACACCGAGGCGCGCGGCGCGTGCGAGACCATCGGAGTTCGGGTCGATGCCGACCATCGCCGCCATCTCCAGATGCTGGCTGTTGCGCATGATCTTGATCATCAGATCCGTGCCGATGTTGCCGGAGCCGATGATCGCGGCCTTGAGTTTTTCGGAAGCCATATGAATTCCTGTATCAGGCGGTGAAAGTCGCGCGAACGCTGCCGAGGCCTTCGATCTGCGCGGTGAACGTGCCGGGTTCCTTCACGGCGACCATGGGCCCGAGCGCACCCGTGAGCACCACGTCTCCCGCACGCAGCGGCGTGCCGAGTTGAACCATGCGGTCTGCGAGCCACACGGCGGCATTGAGCGGATTGCCGAGGCACGCGGCGCCGTTGCCGCGCGAGAGCACTTCGCCGTCGCGCGAGAGTTCCATGGCGCAAGCGGTCAAGTCGATCTGCGAGAGCGGCACGGGGCGGCTGCCCACCACGAAGCGCGCGCTCGATGCGTTGTCGGCCACCGTGTCGACGAAGCGGATGTCCCAGTTCTGGATGCGGCTGTCCACCACTTCGATGGCCGCGAGCGCGTATGCGCTGGCGCGCAGGATGTCGACGAAGGTGTGCTTTTCGAACGTGAGGTCGTGCTCCAGCACGAGGGCGATTTCCGCTTCCACCTTCGGCTGGATCAACTGCGAAAGCGCAATCGCTTCGGCGTCGCCGTACGCCATCGAAGCGAACAACGCGCCGAAGTCGGGTTGATCGACGCCCAACTGCTTTTGCACCGCGAGCGACGTGAGACCGATCTTGCGGCCCACGATGCGCTCGCCGTTCGCCACGCGCAGATCGACGTTGGCTTGCTGAACTGCATAAGCGGTGGCGATGTCATCAATAGCGATCTCGCCGCGCACCGGCTCGATCACGTTGCGCGACGCTTCGGCTTCGCGCAGGCGCGCGGCCAGTGCCGCGACGAGTTTCGAATCTGACATGTTGATTCTCCGGAGTCCGTACTGTTTCATCAAGCCGCGTCGGGCGTGGCGTGCATCGTGGCAAAGCCCGCGATCCACTCGGGAATTTCGCGGTAGTAATCGAGCGTCGCGCGATACGGGCCGTAAGCCGCCAGCACGCCGAACGCCGCGACCCACGTGCGAATTTCATGCGCCGACTTGCCGCCGTCGCGCGTGATGGCCGCGTTGGTCATGCCGTCCACCGGCGTCAATTCGCCTGACGCGAGGCGCGCCAGAAACGCGCGATCCCATTCGGGATTGAGCGGATGCAGGGGGCTGTCGCCCGCCGCGAACGACTTCGCCGCGGCCACGGTGCGCGCCTGGCGCGCGTCGCGCGAATCGGCCGGCGGATTGCGGCCGGCAATCAGGCGTTCGGCCACTTCGGGCGTCGCGCCGAACAGTTCCGGCACGGGCGGCTCATGCGAAATGCCGCCCGAACCCACCACGAGCACGCGCTTGTCGCTGCGCGAGAAAAAGCGGCCAATCGCATCGCCGAGCAGTCGCGCGCGGCGCAGCGTCGCCATGGGAGGCGCCACGGAGTTAATGAACACCGGAATCACCGGGTAGCGATCGAGGCCGCCCGTGAGCACCTCCAGCGCCTGCGCGCAACCGTGATCGACCTGCATGCGGTACGAAAGCGCTACGTCGATATCGGCGTCGAGCACGCTTTCGGCGAGCGTGTGCGCGAGGGCTTCGGGCACCGGCAGCGTGCCGGCCATGCTGTTGAAGTCGCCAATCGCCTCCGCACGCGCGCCGATGCAAAACGGCGGCATCACGTCATAGAAGAAGCCGTTGAAGTGATCGGGTGCGAACGCAACGATCACGTCGGGGTTGAACGCTTGCACGCGCTCGCGCGCGGCGCGGCCTGCACGCTCGACTTGCGCCACCACTTCAGGCGCGGGATCGAAATAGCCGTGCAGCGGCGTGTGCGACAGACATTCGAGGTGAATCGGCATGCTCATGCTCCTGCTGCGCGCGCAACGGCCACGCCGCGCGCGGGACGGCTCTGCGGGGCCACCGCGCTCGCCTCACGCAAGGCGGCTTCGGTCATGCCGAGCTTGCCCGCCAGTTCGACGATCGCGTCCGATACTTGTTGCGGCGTGCACACGCCCGCCACGAAGCGGTCCGGGCGCAGCAGCACGACGGATTCGGGCAAGCGGCCGAACCACTCCTTCAGGCGCCCTTGCACGTCGCCGAGCGCGAGCACGCCCTCGGGCACGTCGTCGGCGTATTCGAGCTGCACGTCGGGCTTCGCGAAGACGAAACGCGCGCCAAGGCGCTCCCACAACGCGCGGGCCTGCGGCGTGAGGCCGAAGGTCGGGTCCGCGCCCCAGGCGAGCACCGCGAAGCCATTGCCGATGGCGTCGTCGAGGCGCAGCACGCGGCCATCGGCGAGCCGCACGCGCGGCTGGATGAACATGCGGCCCACGGGCGAAGCCGCGAGCGGATCGCGGCCATACGCGAGGCGGCCGATCAGCGAGTCGCGCTTCTGGCTCATCAAGCCGAGCAGGCGGCCCGGCGCCGAATTGCCCGAGCGCTCCAGCAGGCTCGCGAGCCAACCGCCCGCTTTTTGCGGCGGCGGCAGCAGCACGACGCCCGCTTCGTAACGCGGCATCGGCTTGAAGCGCATTTCCACGAAATAACGCTTCACCGATGGGAACACGTTCATCCCGCGCACGAACGTATCGCGAAAGCGCGCGCCGAATCGCGTGGCCGGCGCGAAGATATCGCCCGCGACTTCGGAGAGGTGGATCATCGAGCGGGCATGCGCGCGGCGCTCCACGGTATAGCTGTCGAGCAGACGCCCATCGGCCTGGCCCTTCGCGACCATTGCGAGTTTCCAGCCCAGGTTGTTCGCGTCGCGAATGCCGCTGTTGTAGCCCTGCCCCTGCCACACGGGCATGATGTGCGCGGCGTCGCCCGCGAGCAGCACACGGTCCACGCGAAACGTTCCGGCGACGCGCGCGTTGTGCGTGTACACACGCTTGCGGATGTAGTCAACCTTGTCGGGGTCCGCCACCACCTTGCGAATCAGCGCGGCCATGTTTTCGGGCTTCGAAAGTTCTTCTTCCGTCTCGCCCGGCATCACCATGAATTCGAAACGGCGAATGCCGTGCGGCAGCGCCGCCGACACGTACGGGCGCTGATGATCGCAATGCATGTAGATGTGCGGCGAACCGATGGGATCGTTGCGCACGTCCACGACGATCCATTGATTCGGCTTCGTGCGGCCTTCGAAGGGCACGTTCAGCGCGCGGCGCACGAAGCTGTTGCCGCCGTCCGCGCCCACGAGGTACGCTGCGCGGATCGTACGGCGTTCGCCGTTCGCGTCGCTCACGTCGATCGCCACGCCCTGTGTGTCCTGTTCGAACGCGTTGACGGTATGGCCGAACAGCACCTCCACGTGCTCGACGCGTGCGAGTCCTTCATACAACACGCGGTCCGCGAGCGGCTGGATGAACGCGTTGCGGCGCGGCCAGCCGAATTCGTCGGTGCGCGGTTCGATCGAGGCGAAGCAATGGCCGTCTTTCGTGACGAAGCGCATCCAGTGGTCGGGCGTGGTGTGCGGCAGCAACGCGTCGGCGAGACCGATGGACTGGAACACGCGCAATGCTTCGTCATCCAAACCAATTGCGCGCGGGTAGTCGATGATCTGGTCGAGCTTCTCGACGAGCGTGACACGCACGCCTTGCAGGCCGAGAATGTTGGCGATCATGAGGCCGACCGGGCCCGCGCCGATGATGGCGACGTCGGTGGCGATCTGGCGAGGGCGGACGGTATCCGCCTCGTGAGCGAGGGGGGTGTTCATGTGTCTCCTTCTCGCGCGGCTTATGGAGCCGCGGCGGATGCTGACAGGGGATGCCTGAAAACGGATCACGCGGCTGACGCTTTGTCGCAGTCCGGTGAATGGAAGCGAGTCTAGGTTCCGCCCGATGCGCGCTCAACATTTTTGGAGAAATGTGCATAGAATGCACACGATTGATTTTTAAGGCGTTTTCGATGACGAAGTATGCAAACGTGCGCGGCCTCGCGCGCGGGCTTCAGGTGCTCCAGGCGCTCAACGCCATGGAGAACGGGCGCGCCACGAGCCAGCAATTGAGCGACGCAACGGGCCTGCACCGCACGACGGTGAGGCGTCTGCTCGAAACGCTGGTGGAGGAGAAGTTCGTGCGCCGCAGCGCTTCCGACGACAGCTTTCGTCTGACGATGAACGTGCGCGGCCTGAGCGAAGGCTTCACCGACGACGAACTGATCGCGACCATCGCGCCGCCGATCATGGCGCAGATGCTTCAGCGCACCGTTTGGCCCTCGGACCTCACGACGCCCGACGGCGACTCCATGGTGATTCGCGAGACCACGCACCGCTTCAGCCCGCTTTCGTTTCACCGCGCGATGGTGGGCCGCCGCCTGCCGATCCTGCTCACCGCGGCGGGCCGCGTGTACTTCGCGATGTGCCCCGAGACGGAGCGCGAGGACATCCTGGAGCTATTGCGTTCGGGTGCGGGCGGCGAGCAGCAGCAAAAACTCGCGAGCGACAAGGCCTTTATCCGCAATCTCGTGCGCCAGACGCGCGCGGACGGCTTCGGCTCCAACCACGGCGACTGGGCGGATCAGCGCAAGATCGGTGCGCTCGCAACGGCTATCGAAACGCATGGGCGCGTGCTCGCGAGCCTGAACGTGATCTACCTGGAACAGGCCATCAGTCCGGTGGAGGCGGTTCGCCGCTTCGTGCCCGAGTTGCAGCGCGCCGCGCGGGAAATGGTGACGGCGCTGGAAGCGCAGGAGGAAAACACGAAGCGTTGAGCCGTTTCGAGAAAAGCGCTTGCAAGCCCGCGCGAGTGTCTCTATAATTCGCGCCTCGACAGGCTCGTAGCTCAGTTGGTTAGAGCACCACCTTGACATGGTGGGGGTCGTTGGTTCGAATCCAATCGAGCCTACCAACGAACATGCAGTAAAAAAAGTTGTACCTTGCAGCATCATTGCGAATGACGCATTCCCTCGCGGGTCTGCGTCATTTTCTTTTGGCGCGCGCTAATCACGCATACTGCTATCCATAGCGCGCCACCTCGCGCATAGCTTCGCAGAAATCGTCAGTTCTTCTCTCCTCGCAACGCTGCTTGAATGGACGTTCCACGTCCAGCCGAGGAGACTTTCGATGTCCGACGTTCAAACGCAGCTTCCGTCTACGCATCTGCATTCCAGCACGGCACGACACGCCGATACCGCGCTCGACCTCCACCAGGTCGCGGGCCGCATCGGTGCACGCATCGACGGTGTGCGTCTACACGGCGATCTCGACAGCGCCACATTCAACGCCATCAACGCCGCGCTGCTGCGCCACAAGGTGCTGTTCTTCCGCGGCCAGCAGCATCTCGACGACGCCTCGCAGGAAGCCTTCGCGCGGCGCTTCGGCGTAACGGTCGCGCACCCGACGGTGCCCTCGGTGGAAGGCGGCAGCCTGCTCGAACTCGATTCGCAGCACGGCGCGCGCGCCAACTCCTGGCACACCGACGTCACCTTCGTCGACGCCTACCCGAAAGTCTCGATCCTGCGCGCCGTGGTGATTCCGCCGTTTGGCGGCGACACGGTGTGGGCCAACACGGCCGCCGCGTATGCGCACCTGCCCGAGCCGCTGCGCGCGCTCGCCGACACGCTCTGGGCGCTGCATACCAACGCCTACGATTACGCCTCCATGCATGCGAACGCCGACAGCGCGCAACTCAAGCGTTATCGCGAAGTCTTCACGTCGAAGCTCTATGAAACTGAACATCCGGTCGTGCGCGTGCATCCGGAAACGGGCGAGCGCACACTCGTGCTCGGCCACTTCGTGCAACGGCTCAAGGGGCTGTCGTCGTTCGAATCGGCGCATTTGCTGCAGGTGTTCCACGAGCACGTCACGCGGCTCGAAAACACGGTGCGCTGGAGCTGGCAGGAGGGTGACGTCGCGATCTGGGACAACCGCGCGACGCAGCACTACGCGATCAACGACTACGGCGACGCGCGACGCATCGTCCGGCGCGCGACGGTGCGCGGCGAAGTGCCGGTGAGCGTGGACGGCCGTACGAGCGTGGTCGTGCGCGAGGAAGGCGCGACGCTGCAGTGATCAGCGGCCCGGCGCGAAAGCGTCGCCGTCTATCGGCAACTCGCGCCCGGCCAGCAGGTCGGCGAGCAGTTGCGCGCTGCCGAGCGCGAGCGTGAAGCCCAGCGCGCCGTGCCCCGTGTTGAGCCACAGGTTGCGAAAATGCGTCGCGCCGATCACGGGCTTGCTGTCCGGCGTGGCGGGGCGCATGCCGGTCCACGTCTGCATGGCGTCGTAGTCGCCGGCATGGGGGAACGTTTCGCGCGCCTGGCGCGTGAGCAGCGCGATGCGGGCGTCGTCGGCGTGCGGGTTCATGCCCGTGAGATCGACCATGCCCGCAATGCGCAGGCGCCCGCCCAAAGGCGCATAGACGACCTTGTGATGCGCGTCCGTGACCGAAACACGCGGCGCGCCCTGCGCATTCGCGTTGGGCAGCGTGAGGCTATAGCCCTTGAGCGGATACACGGGCACATGCACGCCGAGCGAGGCGAGCATCGGCTGGCTCTGAAAACCCAGGCACACCACGAAGGCATCGGCTTCGATGTCGCCTTGCGAGGTCTGCGCGGCGAGCACCCGCAGCCCTTTCGTTCGGAGTCCGGAGAATTCGGTGGCCAGTTGCAGATTCACGCCGTCGCGCTGCGCCGCGCGCGCGAGGCCGCGCGTGAACTGATCGCAGTCGGCGGCCTCTTCGCCCGGCGTATGTATGCCGCCCGCGATCTCGCCGCCGATATGCGCGAGCGCCGGTTCGAGCGCCACGCACGCCGCGCCGTCGAGCGCGTGCTGCACGCAGCCGAGGTTCGCCTGATACTCCGTCTGGCGGCGCGCGCCCTCGAAGCCTTCCTGGTCGCGATACACCACGAGCTTGCCGTTGCGCACGTAGTCGAATGAAAGCGCTTCGCGCTCGACCACTTCGTGCATGAGACGCTGGCTAAGAAAGCCGAGGCCGAGCAGTTCCGCCGTGGTCGCGCGGCTGCGCGCGCGCGTGCAGGCGCGCAGGAACGCGGCGCACCAGCGCCATTGATGCGGATCGAGGCGCGGCACGAAACGCAGCGCGGCGTCGCGCGAGAAAAGCCATTGCGGCAGTTTGGGGAGCACCGACGGATCGGCGAGCGGCGCGACGTAGCTATAGCTGAGCTGGCCGCCGTTGGCGTGGCTCGTTTCGCGCGCCACGTCGGCATGGCGTTCGACGAGCGTGACTTCGTGTCCATCGCGCGCGAGCGCGTAGGCCGTGCTCACGCCAATCACTCCACCACCCAAAACGCAAACTCGCATAATCCGTCGTTCTCTTTCGCTTGCGGCCAAACCCATGCGGCCTATGCCGCCAGTCTCGCCGGGAACGATGGGGAACTCAATTGCGATTTGCGCGCGGGGTATAACTTCAGGTTAAAGCGTAAAGCGGCCGAAAGTTGTCCTTGCAACCGCAAGGACAACCAGCAACGCCGGGTTCAGGCTAGCGCAGGCGCGCTCCCGAGCGCAGCACGCGCGTCCACGGCATGCGCGGGGCGCGCGCCGGCCTGACCCGCGCCGCCCAGGTTGAACACCGCCACGGCCTCGCGCAGCAGATCGGCCTGCGATTCGAGCGACTGCGCGGCCGCCGCGGCTTCCTCCACGAGCGCCGCGTTGCGCTGCGTGACTTCGTCGATCTGCGCGATTGCGCGGTTCACCTGCTCGATGCCGTCGCTCTGCTCGTGCGTCGCCGTTTCGATCTCGGTCATGATCCCGCTCACGCGCGCCACCGCATTGCGCGCGTCGTCCATGGTGCGGCGCGCGTCCTCCACGAGGCGCGCGCCCGCGCCGACCGTCGCTGCCGAGGCCGCGATCAGTTCCTTGATCTCCTTGGCCGCCGTGCCCGAGCGCTGGGCGAGGCTGCGCACCTCGCTCGCCACGACCGCGAAACCGCGGCCCTGCTCGCCCGCGCGCGCCGCCTCCACTGCGGCATTGAGCGCGAGGATGTTGGTCTGGAACGCAATGCCTTCGATGATGCCCGTGATCTCTTCGACCTTCTGCGACGACGCGGTGATATCGCTCATCGTCGCGTTCACGCGGGCCACTACGTCTGCGCCGCGCGTGACCGTTTCGAGCGCGGTCTGGGCCAGACCGCTCGCCTCTTTCGCGCCATCCGTGTTCTGGCGCACCGCCGCTGAAAGCTCCTCGATGCTCGCCGCCGTTTCTTCGAGCGCCGCTGCCTGCTGCGCCGTGCGGTCGGAAAGATCGACGTTGCCCGACGCGATCTGCTTCGCGCCCTGCGTGATTTCGTGCGTGCTGCCGCGCACGCGCGAGACGGTGCCCACGAGGCCGTCGCGCATGGTCTGCAGCGCGCTCAGCAACTGGCCCATTTCGTTCTTCGAGCGTACGCGCACGTCCACCGTGAGATCGCCCGCGGCGATGCGTTCGAAATGGCGAATCGCATGGTTCACCGGTTTGACCACGGCGGCAGCCAGGCCCACGCGCGCAATTACGCCGATCGCCACGCCCACCACGCCGATCAGGCCGAACACGACGAGCGAAACGCGAAAGCGCTGCGCGGCGGTATCGGCGTCCTGCTGCTGGCGCGCGGTCTGCCAGTTCTCGAGCGCGTCGATGGCCTTCGCGTAGGCGCCGTAATAGCGGTCAGCGGTTTCGCCCTGGATCGTGCGGAAGGTGTTGAAGTCGTTGTCGACGAGCGATTTGTACTCGGGTTCGAGCGCCTGCGAAACGAGCGCCTCGCGCGCGCTGCTCACGGCCTGGGCGAGACGCGCCTCTTCGGGGTCCTCGAACGGGCCGGCGCTGTAGAGCGCGAACTCCTTGTTCGAATTCACGAGCACTTGGTGCGCCTTGTCGAGCAAGCCGTCCGTGGCCTTGCCGACGCTGAAGAGCGTCTCGTAGCCGCCGAGCGCGAGGCGTACCTGGAGCAGGCGCTCCGAACTGGTCTTGAGCGCGTCGAGCGCCTGCGCGCCGCGCTGGGCGTCGTGCAGGCTGTCGTTGGTGATCTTGAGCGCGCCATACGACACGCCGATCACCGTCAGCAAAAACGCGACGAAGATACCGATAACGAGCGTAAGCCCACGGCGAATGGTGATATTTCCCAGCATGAGGTCTCCGTTGCGTTTTATCTCTTCCAGCGAGTGCGACCCTGCGCGGCCCAGCGCCTTCGCACCTCGTCTCGCCTAACGGCAGACGACGCGCGGTACTGGATAGGGGAAATCCATGATGCGCGCAGGGCTACGCGCGGTTTGGCAGGTCTGCATCCCAATGGATGGGAAAGCCCCGCCTGGAAACGGTTTCCGGCGATTTCTCGCGCCTCGGCGCAGGTCACAGGAAGTCGGGCCCGAGGGCTCTGTCAGACCGATTGGCGATTCGTGCTATCGTTTTGCTTTCACCGATTGTTTTTCCTGGCCGCTTTTTTCTGGCCGCTTTTTTCTGGCCGCCTTGACTCGCGGCCCCGCTCCCATGTCCGACCTTTCAACGCCGCTCGCGCGCGCGCCGCGCCCACTCGACTCCATCAATCCCAAGCCGCTCGGCATCGCGCTCCTGCTCGTCGCGCTCGGCGCCGTGTACCTCGCACAGACCGTGAGCACGCGTCAGGCGGCGCTCTACGTGGTCGGCGCGCTGCTCGGCATGACGCTTTATCACGCGGCGTTCGGCTTCACGTCCGCGTGGCGCGTGTTCATCGCCGATGGCCGCGGCGCCGGCCTGCGCGCGCAGATGGTCATGCTCGCCATCGGCGTACTGCTGTTCTTCCCTGCGCTCGCGGCGGGCTCGCTCTTCGGCCATCCGGTCACAGGCCTCGTTTCGCCCGCGGGCACGTCGGTCATCGTCGGCGCGTTCATGTTCGGCGTGGGCATGCAACTGGGCGGCGGCTGCGCCTCGGGCACGCTCTACACGGTGGGCGGCGGCAGCACGCGCATGGTCGTGACGCTCCTCGCCTTCATCGTGGGCTCCGTCGTCGCCACGGCGCACATGCCGTTCTGGACGTCGATGCCGCAACTGAAGCCGTTCTCGTTCGTGAACGCACTCGGTGCCGCGCCCGCCATTGCCCTGAACCTCGTGGTATTCGCGCTCATCGCGGCGCTCACCGTGGTCGTCGAAAAGCGCCGTCACGGCCGCCTCGTGAACGAACCGCGCGCGCCGCACACCTCGCCGTGGCTGCATGGTCCGTGGCCGCTACTTGCCGGCGCGGTCGCGCTCGCCGTGCTCAATTTCGCGACGCTCGCGCTCTCGGGACGGCCGTGGGGCGTGACCTCGGCGTTTGCGCTGTGGGGCGCGAAGGGCTTCGCGACGCTCGGCGTCGACGTGGCGAACTGGAAGTACTGGATGGCTGGCCCGAACGCCGCCGCGCTCGCCGCGCCGGCAAGCCACGACGTCACCACGGTCATGAATATCGGCATCGTGCTCGGCGCCATGGCGGCGGCCTCGCTCGCGGGACGCTACGCGCCGGTGTGGCGCGTTCCGCTGCGCTCGCTCGCGGCGGCCGTGATCGGCGGCCTGCTTCTCGGCTATGG
Source organism: Paraburkholderia sp. J76 (assembly GCF_905220295.1). Taxonomy (NCBI): domain Bacteria; kingdom Pseudomonadati; phylum Pseudomonadota; class Betaproteobacteria; order Burkholderiales; family Burkholderiaceae; genus Paraburkholderia; species Paraburkholderia sp. J76. The sequence goes on along the minus strand of NZ_CAJMZJ010000004.1, from coordinate 44,404 downwards.
CGCGCGCCTCGCTTACGGCTGCAATATCGGCGCGTATTTCAGTGGCATCGTCTCGGGCAGCCTGCACGGCTGGCTGTGGCTCGTGTGCGCGTTCGCGGGCAATGTGCTCGGCACGAGGCTGCGCCCGTTGTTCGGGCTCGAAGTCGAACGCGTGAAGAATACGGGCTGCTGAGCGGTTTCGTCCGTTCGGCGCAGAAATGACGAAGGGCAAGGTGTGACACCTTGCCCTTTTTTACATGATCCGGCGCTTTTTACCGGAGCCCGCTTCGTCAGATATTCAGACGCGTGACCTTGGTGCCCGCCAGCGAGACGTCGGCCATCAGGCCCGCGTTGGTCAACACGAACGCTTCCACCGGGTGCGTGGCCGTGTTGGTGTCGATAGTGCCGTTCGCGCCCACGGTCACGAGCGCCACCGAAGCGTCGGCGCCCGCTGCCCAGCCATCGGTCGAGCGGAATTTGTCGAGTGCGTCCTGCGTCATGAAGGCGAAGATGAGCGCCTTCGACTGAGCGCCGGCCTGCAGCCCGAACGAGCCCGACGCGGTGCTGTAATAGCCCACGGTCGCGCCGCCCACGCGCAATGCGCCTTCGCCATACTGCGCGCCGACGATGAAGCCGGCCTGCAGCACTTCAGGGAACACCAGCACGCCGCGCGACTTCGCGAGAAGCTCGTGCGAGCCCTTCACGGTCTGATACAGCCGCGAGAGCGTGCCGTCCACAGAGGCGTCGATCGACTGCCGTTTGGACATGTTGGTCGATGCCGAGGAATTCGAACCCGTGGTAGTCGTACAGCCTGCGAGCGTGAGGCCGCCCGAGGCCAGGGTCACTGCCGCCGTCAGCATGAAGTTGCGTCGTTGCATTTGGTTATCTCCACACGAATGAGGTGCGGGGAAGGTTGAGCAAGCCGCATGCCCGACTTCTCCCGCTTCCGTTGGCCAAAGCCCGCTTCGGACCGCCCCAGGCGACAGCCACGTCGCCGTGGCTTGATTGTGCCCGAATTCCATAGGGAGCGTCTGTCAGAGAACGCGGTCAGCTTCGTTCGCCCGCCCAGTGAAGGGCGAACTCCCGCTCAAGGTTTGGTGGCCTGCCACGACGAGTCGGGATCGAACGCCTTGATCGCCGCTGCCGTGCGCGCGCCATTGGGTCCGAGGTTCTTCTGATAGAGCTGACCGTCCTGGTTGATGATGAAGCTCATTACGCCGGTTTTGCCATATTGCGCCGGCCAGGCCACGAGCGCGAAACCGCCGCTCAAATCGCCGTTCTCGAGATAGCTGCGCGCGCCACCGCTCGCGTGCGGCCCCTGCGCGGTGAGAATGCGGAAGTGATAGCCGTGATACCCCTCCTCCGGGCTGACTTTCGCATTGCCCGGCATGGCGGCCGCGAGCGGTCCGAGCGGACTTTCGGTCTCGCCCGGCTCGACCGGCCAGTACAAACCGTCGTGCGTGCCCGGCGTGCTCAAAATGTGCTGTGCGTAGTGCTGGTTGAGCTTGCGATAGTCGTTCTGCGCGTCGACATACGCGAGCGAGGTGAGCATGGCCGCACGCTCGTTGCGGCCTATGCGACGCGTGAGAATTTCGCTCGCGCCCTCACGCGGATCGAAATGCCAGCCCTTGCCCGACTGCACGATGGGAATGGGCAGCGTCCAGCCGCTGTCGCCCACCTCCACGTGCGCGCTCGCCTTGCCGGCAACGGGCGTGGCGTCGCGCACGACGCTGTGGCCTTTCGCCCAGGCGCCAAGGTAGTCGTAAATGTCGTCCTGACCGATGTTCTGCGTGGGGATGAAGGCGGTGAAATCGTTGCCGAGCACATGCTTTAAGGCCTCGCGGTCGTTGGTCGCGAGTGCGTCGGTGAACGCGTTGGCAGCGGCTTCAGGCGTGGCGTAGACAGCTTGCGCGTAGGCGGCGCCACCGAACTGGACCGGCAACAGCGCGGGCGCGCCAAAGAGCGCGAGTGCCGCGCCCAGCGCGAGCGCGTAATCGTGCGGCAGGCGGCGTGCGGATATGCGGATCATTTCTAGGCTCCTCATGATATTCAACGTTATCGACGGCCGAAGTGACGTCCGCCACCACCGCCACCGCCGAACCCGCCGCCGCCCCCACCACCGTGGAAGCCGCCACCGCCGCCACCACCGCCGCCGTGGTAACCGCCCCCGCCTGCACCGCCGCCGTTGAAGCCACCATGGCTCTGGAACGCTTCGCGGCTTTGCTGGCCGCGTTGTTGTTCGAGGCGCGCATTGGCGCCGTCGCCCGCACCGCGTAACGCGTTGTCGCGATTCGCGTTCTGCGCGCGGTTGTTGAGATCGTTGCCGCGGTTCGCGTTCTGCACGCCGTTCTGCCCACGGTTGTTCAGCTCGTTGCTACGGTTCGCGTTCTGCACGCCGTTTTGCCCGCGGTTGTTGAGTTCGTTGCCGCGATTGCCGTTCGGACCGCCGCCGTTGGCATTCGGCCGCCCGCCTTCCTGGATGCCCTGGACTCGCTGCTGGGCATTGCCGCTCATGTTCTGGCCCGTGCGGTTCTGCAAGGTCTGCATGGCCTGCGTGCGCGACTGGTCGTAGCCGCGGTACTGGTTGCGCTGGCCGTTCAGGTTCGCGTTGTTGTAGTTCTGACGACGCTCGACGTTGGCGTTGCGATTCCAGTTCGCCGTGGCGTTGTTGGTGTTGATGCGGTTGTTGACGTTGATGTTGTTGTAGCGATTGACGTTGACATTCACGTCGTGGTTATCCCAATTGAAGCCGCCCCACAACGAGTTCGCCACGGCCACGCCCGCGCCGAATGCGAGTCCGCCCACGAAGCCGGTCGCGATGGCATAGCCCGGAGGCGGCGGCATGTACACGGGCGGATAAGCCGGATACGGCCACGCGCCATACACCACCGTCGGGTTATAGGTCGGCACGTAGACCACCTGCGGATTGGCAGGCTCGATCACGATGGTCTGCGTGGTGGAGGTGCTCGACGCCGGCTGCACCACGACCTTCTGCTGTTCGTTCGACTTGAGGTTGCCGGCCTTCTGCGCCTGCACGCGCAGACGCTGCACGGAATCCATCACGTCGTTGGACTGCGCGAGAAACGCGTTGCCGATCTGCTGGACCCAGTCGGGCTTCGACGCCATGGTGGCAAGCACCTGCGGAAACGCCACGAGCGACTGCACGCTCGGGTCCCACGGCTCGGAGGCCACGGCCTTCACCGCGTCGTCGCCCTTGAGGTTGGGATTGGCCTTCGACCACGCGGCGGCCGCGGCCACGTCCTGCGGGAACGTGGCGGCCATGAGCACCTGCGCGAGCAGCGCGTCGGGATAAAGCGCGATGGGCGCGGTGAGCGAATCGAGCTGCTGGTTCGAAAGATGCGCCGCGTTCTGCGCAAGCGCGGCAGTGGGTCCAGCCGGGCCCACGAAAAGCGGCGCGCCCGCGAGTGTTGCACACACGAGCCACGCAAGACGCTGGCTTGCACCGGATGCTTTCACGTTACAGTCCTCCCGGTTACGAACAATGGTTCTGATATGTGCAGGAATCGAACATTCACAAACCTTTCATACGTCCTGACGAACTATCCGATATCCAGGACGCTAGGCGTACTACACAAAAATAAAGGGGCAAGTCTCAAGGTGTCAATGGAAGATGTGTTTCAACACTTCGGTTACGCGACGTGCATCAATGCAGGCCAAAACAGCGTTGAACGAAACAATATCTGCGCACTCCTCAAACTGCGCTGGAGTGCGATTGCGACTCGTTTGCACCCAAATGCATACGCACGAAACCCACGTGTTCGCGCAACACGTAGAACGCATCGGCGTATGCGAGCGGCATGCGCAGCGTATTGAGCGAGCGTTCGATCTCGTCGAGTTCTTCCACCAGCGCACGCCGTTCTTCTTCGTTCGTATGCTTGAGCGCGTCGCGTTCGATGGCGATGAGCGCGCCGTAATAGCGATAAATGCGCGAACGCACACGCCAGCGATACAGCGCCGGTATCGTGCGCAATGCGGGGATCACGAGCACGGCCAGCGGCAGCAGCAACACCAGCAGACGGTCCGTCACGCTCGCCAGCCAGAACGGCAGCGCGCGATAGAGAAAGCTCTTGCCCGACTTGTAGTAGCGCGTGGCGTCCTCGCTCACGCGAAAGTCGTGCACGGCGGGGTTCGGAAACTGTCCTTCGCGCTGCAGAATTCCGGGCGCGCCGTTCACTTCTCCCGCCGCTTCGATGAGCAGATCGGAGAGCGCGGGATGCAGCGTGTCGCGCGCAACGAGTTCGACAGTCGGGCCGATCAGATGCACCGTTTCGCGTGGTTGGCGTCTACGCAGATCGAGCACGCCGGGCGGCAGGTCGACGTCGTCCAGATACGGAAAGAGCCGCGTATAGGCGGCCGCTTCGTCGAAGCTCATCACCGAGATGCCGGGGATGTCGAGCAAACGCAGCATCAGGGCGCGCGTGGTCGAGTCGCCGCTCAGCATCGCGGCCTCCACGCGGCCCGAGACGAGCGCCGTGGCCGCATCCATGCCGTCGAGCGGCAGGAAGGTGGAGTTGCCGCCGGGGTCGATGCCGTTCGCGGAGAGCAGCTTGAGCGCCAGCTCGCGCGTGCCGCTGCCCACGCGGCCAATGGCGATGCGCATGCCGTCGAGGTCCGAGAGCCGCGTGAGGCCCGAGCCGCGATAGAACACGACGATGGGCAAATAAGCCACGCTGCCGAGCGACATGAGCGAGTGCGTGTCCTTGCCGTCGGCCACACCGCCCTGCACGAATGCGAGGTCCACGTGTTGCCTCGGATCGAGCAGGCGCTGCAGGTTCTGCACCGAGCCGTCCGATTCGAGGATCTTGAGCTTCACGCCGTTGCGCGCGAGGATCGCGCGGTACGCTTGCGCCATCTGCATGAACGAGCTGTCGGCGGGGCCCGCGCTGATCGTGATCGTGCGCGGCGGCGCGGGGTCGACGAGCCAGAACACGAGACCGACCACCACCGCGCAGAACAACGCCACCGGCAATGTCGTCAGCGCGATATCGCGCCAGGCGGGATGCGCGTGGTCACGCAGAAAGTTGGGTGGCGGCGATCGATATCGTCTCATGAGAACCCGGCGGCCAAGCGTCAGACTCCTGGAATTCTCATGATGCCATTTTCGCGCCAGATCTGATCGCTGGCTTTGCCGCCTTCTCTCAACGGCTCGCGAAGCGCGCGCCTGTACGTTACGGCGCGGCCGGAAAATCCAGCGTCGTGTCGTTGATGCGGTTCACGAGATTCGTGAACGTAATCGACGCCGCCGCGAGCGCGATTTCCACGATCTGGCGTTCGGTATAACCGGCTTCGCGAATCGCGCTCACTTCCGCTTCGGGCAGCGTGCCGCGCGTGGTCGCCAGCACGCGCACGAAATGCACGAGCGCATCGCGCTTTGCGTCGCCGGTCGCGTTGCCCGCGCGAACCGCCTTCATCGTTTCCGGCGCGAGCCCGGCGAACTTGCCCGCCAGCGTATGCGCCGCGAGACAGTAGTCGCAACCCGCCACTTCGCTCACCGCGAGCTTGATCGTTTCGACGTCGGGCTTCGACAGCGTGCCGGCGGCGATTACGGACTCGACATCCAGCAGCGCGCCGAGCGCTTCGGGGCTATGCGTGCCGATGGTCGCGTACGCGTTCGGCACCTTGCCCACGGCCTTGCGGATCTTCGCAAAGACTTCAGCGGTGGCGCCGGTGGCGGCTTCGGGCTTGATGGCGGAAAGACGGGACATGGTTGGCTCCTTTAACGTTGCAAGGTCGCGAGCGGGTGTCTGTGTCGCGTTGCCATCGTCGATGGCATGGACGCAGTGTAGGCGGGCGCCCTTGCGCTTTTAATGCCAGAATGGCGCGACTTCATGCTCAATCGTCTCACTCGCCCACCATGGATCTGCTGAGCCGCCTTCTCGCGCTGATGCCCGTTGCCGGGCGCCTCGACGTGCGCTGCCATTTCGGCGTGCCATGGCGCATCGACGAGCCCGGCGCCAGGGAGCGCGAGATCCGCTATCACGTGCTGATTGCCGGGAGCGCCATCGTCGAGGACGCGCACGGCGCGCCCGTTGCGCTCCATGCAGGCGACATCGTGCTGTTCCCCTCGGGCAGCGCGCACGTGCTGCACGACGGCAGCGGCGCGGCGCCCGCCACTGTCGCCAGGCGCCGGGAAAACGGCGTGACCGTCGAAACGAACACGGGCGATGGCGCTACCGCCGATGTGCTATGCGGCCGCTTCCTGCTGCCCGCCGTGCCGCAGCGCCTGCTGCGCGAGAATCTGCCCGCGCGCCTCGTCGTGCATGGCGCGCGCGACGGCAGGCAAGCGCCCGAGCGTCTCGTGCGCCTGATCACGCTGTTGCGCGACGAAGCCTATGAAGGGGCGCCTGGCAGCGAGTCGCTCGTGAACCATCTTTCGGGTGCGCTCTTCGGGCTCACGCTGCGTTATGCCAGCGCCGGCGACGCCCCGCCGCGCGGCCTGCTCGCGCTCGCGCAGCGCCCGCGCCTGCAACCCGCCATCGACGCCATGTTCGAAGCGCCCGGCAAGGCCTGGACGCTGCCCGAGCTTGCCGCGCTTTGCCACATGTCGCGCGCGACTTTCGCGCGGCATTTCGACGAAGCCATCGGCCGCTCGGCCGCCGAAGTGCTCACCGATATCCGCATGACGCTCGCGGGCCGCATGCTCGCGCAAGGCAACGAGAGCGTGGCCGCGATCGGCGAATTCGTGGGCTATCAGTCGGACGCCGCGTTTCAGCGCGGCTTCAAGCGTCACGTGGGCATGACGCCGGCGCAGTGGCGCTCGCAGGCGCGCGAGGCGGCCTCCGCCTGATCGCGGCCACACTTTCTCAGCGCGCGTTGGCTTCGGCGGGCGCCTCTTGCCTCACGTCGTCGAAGAACGCCGTGGCGTGGTCGATGAACGCGCGCACCTTCGCCGGCAGTAGCGTGCGCGTGGTGTACGCGAGGCGAATCTCGATCTGCATGTCGACGATGGGATACTCGTCGAGCACCGTCACGAGCTTGCCCGCCTCGAGTTCGTCCTTCAAGAGCGCGGTAGGAAGGATGCCGATGCCGAAGCCTTGCAGCACCATCGCCAGGTTGAATTCCGGGTTGTTCGAAGCGATTTCGTGATGCAGCGGCACGACGACGTCCTCGTCGCCGTCGCGAAACGCGATCGTGGGCTTGCGCATGGTAGGCGGCATCGGCACGAATACGTGGTTGGCGAGATCGGCGGGATGCTTCGGCGTGGAATGCGCCTCGAGATACGCGGGCGTCGTGACGAGCGCGAGCGGAATGCGTTCGAGCAGACGCGTGACGGTCGAGTCGTTGTTGAGCATGAACGGCAGCACGAGACCGAGGTCGTAGCCGTCAGCGATGAGATCGACGGGGCGCTCGGTGAGAATCACGTCGAGCGTCACCTTGGGATGCGCGCGTTTGAAGCTGGCGATGAGCGGCACGAGCCGATTGACCGTGGCCGTGGTGTGCGCGACCAGGCGCAGCACGCCGCTGGCTTCGCGCGTTTGCACGGTTGCGTCGGCTTCCAGCGCGTCGAGGTCGTCGAGCACGCGGCAGCAGCCTTCGTAGAAGCGCTCGGCCGCCTCGGTGAGCGACACCGCACGCGTGCTGCGATGAAAGAGCCGGCTGCCAAGGCGTTTTTCGAGGCGCGCGATGGCGCGCGAAACGACGGGCGTGGTGAGGCTGTGCATGTCCGCGGCGCGCGTGAAGCTGCGCGCCTCGACGACGGAGCGAAAGATCCGCAGGGTGTCGATGTAGTCCATGATCGTGGCGGGATGGCGTTGGCGTAGCTTAAAGCGTTTCAGCCGCCCTCGCCGAAAACCTCGCCACAAAACGCCCGCCCTTCCTCCGACAAACTCGCCGTGCCGGTTCCGTCTTCGGCCTGCGTCGTCACCGCGAGGCCGCTGTCCACGAGCGCGGTCAATTGCCTGCGCAATCCGCTCATCGGCACGCCCGCCTGCTTCGAAAGTTTCGCGAGCGACCACGCGCGACCCTGGCGCTCCGGCTGCTCGCGTTTCTCGCACTCGGCGCGCCATAACTGTTCGAGCACGGCGATCAGCACCGGATCCACGCCGGACCCGTCCGCCTCTGTATTTGCGTCTTCGCGCTCGTCGTCTGCGTTCATCGTCTGTCTCCTCATGCCATTTTCGCGGCCATTTCGCCTAGCGTCTTCAGCGCGGCTTCGGTCTGCGCGTTCCATGGGTAGCTGTAATTCAGCCGGATGTAGTGGTGGTACTCGTTGCGCATCGAGAACATGTAGCCGGGCCCGATGGTAATGCCTTGCGCGAGCGCCGCCTGATAAAGCCGCATCGAATCGACGCGCGGCGGCAGTTCCACCCACAGCACGTAGCCGCCTTGCGGCTCCGAGGTGCGCGTGCCCGCCGGAAAGAAACGCTCGACCATTGCCCGCATGAGCCGCGCCTGCTGGCGATAGAAGCGGCGCACGCGGCGCAGGTGGCGGTCGTAGCCATCGTGACGCAAGTAGTCGGCGAGCGCCACCTGGGGAACCGAGGGTGTCGTGAGCGTATTGAGGAACTTGAGCTTCTCGACCTGCGCGCGGTAGCGTCCCGGCAGCGCCCAGCCAATGCGGTACGAGGCCGACAGGCTCTTCGAAAACGACGCGCAGTGCAGCACGAGCCCGCGCGTGTCGAACTGCTTGAGCGAGGAAGGCCGCGTCTGCCCGAAATACAACTCCTGATAAACGTCGTTCTCGATCACGGGCAGATCGTGCGCCTCGGCCAGCGCCACGAGTCGCGCCTTGTGCGCGTCGGGCATGCGAAACCCGAGCGGATTCTGGAAGTTCGGCATCACCATGCAGGCCGCCACCTTCTGGCGCGCGAGCACGCGTTCCAGCGCGTCCAGGTCGATGCCGGTATCCGCGTGCGTGCTCACTTCGATGGCGCGCATGCCCAGACGCTCGATGGCGTGCAGCATCGCGTAGTAGGTCGGCGATTCGACGGCCACCGTGTCGCCAGGCCTCGCCACGGCTTGCAGGCTCAGGTTGATCGCTTCCGTCGCGCCCACGGTGATGACGATTTCCTCGGGATCGACGCCCACGCCGTTCTCGGCGTAGCGCCGCGCGATCTGGCGGATCAGCTCGGGATTGCCTGGCGGCAGATCGTCGATGAGGTTCCAGCTTGCGTGGCGGCGCGCAATGGCGTTGGCGTACTGGTTGATGCGCCGCCAGGGGAACAGCGCGGGGTCCGGATACGGCGAGCCCAGCGGCACGGCGTCCTGCGCGCCGATGCTGCGCAGCGTGGAGAGCACGAGGCGGCTCACGTCGACGTTGGCGGGTGCGGGCTGCCGCGAGGCGCCCGGCCGGCGCGGCCTGCTTGCGGAGCCGGCTGGCGCGTCCTGCGCGAGAGCCGCGCCGCGCGCTTGCGGCGCGCCCACGCGCGCCCGAACGAAATAACCCGATTGCGGCCGCGACTCGATCACGCTGCGGCTTTCCAGCAGCGCATAGGCGCGCAGCACCGTCTTGATGCTCACGCCGTGCTGCTGGCTCGCGCGCCGCACGGAAAGAATGCGTTCGCCCGGGCCGAACACGCCGCGGCGCACGGCGGCTTCGATATCGTCGGCGAGTTGCTCGTAGCGGGTCACGTTCGGGCGAAGTCCAGTCGGGCGAAAGGGAGGGCGGCCACGCACGCGGCCGACTCCGCCAAGTCTATGACAAAACGCCGCAACTGTACCCCTTCCCTTTTGGTTTTTCTGTGATCTCCGGGGGCACAGGAACACAGTAGCCTTGAGTCGTCGGGCAGACCGCCCTGGAACACGAAAAGCCAACCGCATCATGAAGAAGCCGCAAGGTCGCATCGAGCCGTATCACCACCCCGCCGCCGGCTGGGGCGCGCTCAAGCAGGTCGCCATCAACCTCATCAAGGAGAAGGTGACGGGCGGCAACTACCGCACCCTGCTCAAGCAGAACCAGCCCGACGGCTTCGACTGCCCCGGCTGCGCGTGGCCCGACCGCGAGCACGCGTCCACGTTCGAATTCTGCGAGAACGGCGTGAAGGCCGTGGCGGCGGAGGCGACCAGCAAGCGCGTGACGCCCCGGTTCTTCCAGGAGCACACGGTGAGCGAGTTGATGGCGCAATCGGACTACGAACTGGAGCAGCACGGCCGGTTGACCGACCCGCTCGTCTACGACGCGCAGCAGGACCGCTACGTGCCCATCGAGTGGAACGACGCGTTCAAGCTGATCGCGAAGCATCTCAACGCGCTCGACGACCCCAATCGCGCCGCGTTCTACACCTCGGGCCGCGCGAGCAACGAGGCCGCGTTCCTCTATCAGCTTTTCGTGCGCATGTACGGCACGAACAATTTCCCCGACTGCTCGAACATGTGCCACGAGGCCACGAGCCGCGGCCTGCCGGGCACGGTGGGCATCGGCAAGGGCACGGTCACGCTCGACGACTTCGAGCACGCCGACACCCTCCTCATCTTCGGCCAGAACCCGGCCACGAACCATCCGCGCATGCTCGGCGAGTTGCGCGAATGCGCGAAGCGCGACGCGACCATCGTGTCGATCAATCCGCTGAAAGAGCGCGGGCTGGAACGCTTCGCGAGCCCGCAGCACACGCTCGACATGCTTTCGCCCAAAGGCGTGCAGATCAGCTCGGTGTTCATCCGCCCGCGCGTGGGCGGCGACTTCGCGCTCATCAAGGGCGTGGCCAAGCGCACGATCGAACTCGACGACGAAGCGCTCGCGAACGGCACCGAACGCGTGCTCGACGTCGATTTCATCGCCGGGCACTGCGTGGGCTTCGAAGCCTTTGCCGCCGACCTGCGCGCGGAGTCTTGGGACACCATCGTGGCCGAGGCGGGCGTGCCGATCGAAGACGTGCTCAAGCTCGCCGATATCTACGTGAAGGGCAAGGCTGTCATTTCGACGTGGGGCATGGGCCTCACGCAGCACAAGAATTCGGTGGCGACGATCCAGTTGCTATCGAACCTCATGATGATGCGCGGGAACATCGGCCGCCTCGGCGCGGGTCTGTGCCCCGTGCGCGGCCATTCCAACGTGCAGGGCGACCGCACGGTCGGCATCGAGGAAAAGCCCACGCAGGCGTTTCTCGACCGCCTCGGCAAGGCCTACGACTTCGAGCCGCCGCGCGAGCACGGCTACGACGTCGTGGAAACGATTCACGCGATGCTCGAAGGCCACGTGAAGGTGTTCATCGGCCTGGGCGGCAACTTCTCGATCGCTACGCCCGACACGCCGCGCACGTGGGAAGCGATGCGCGCGTGCGCGCTCACGGTGCACGTAACCACGAAGCTCAATCGCAGCCACCTGGTTCACGGCCGCGACGCGCTCATTCTGCCCACGCTCGGCCGCACCGAAATCGACCTGCAGAACGGCGTGCCGCAAGGCGTGAGCGTCGAAGATTCGATGAGCATGGTGCACATTTCGTACGGCATGAACCGGCCCGCTTCGACGAACCTGCTTTCGGAAATCGCGATCGTCGCGCGCATGGCGCACGCCACGCTCGGCAGCGACAAGGTGGACTGGCTCGACCTCGCCGCCGACTACGCGAAGATCCGCGACGGCATCGAGAAAGTGTTCGACGGCTTCGAGAACTATAACGAGCGGCTGAAACAGCCGGGCGGCTTCCACCTGGGCGTGGCCTCGCGCGAGCGCGTGTGGAAAACGCCCAGCAACAAGGCACAGTTCGTCGTGCACTCCATCGCGCTCGATACGCCCATTCATCGCGCGCGCGCCGAACACGGCCCGCGGCTCATGACGCTCATGACCACGCGTTCGCATGATCAGTACAACACAACGATTTACGGTCTGGACGACCGTTATCGCGGCGTGTACGGCCTGCGCCGCGTGCTGTTCGCCAACCGCGAGGACATGACGATGCTCGGCTTCGAACCGGGCCAGCACGTGGACATCACGAGCGTGTGGGACGACGGCGTGGAGCGCCGCGTCGAGGACTTCATGCTGGTCGAGTACGACATTCCACGCGGGTGCCTCGGCGCGTACTATCCCGAGACCAATCCGCTCGTGCCGCTTTCGTCCGTCGCCGATGGCGCGGGCACGCCGACTTCGAAGTCGATTCCGGTGCTGCTGACCCTCGCGAAGGCGAGCGTATCAGCCGACGCGGCGCTCGCGGCGGCCTGAAGGGCCCTGCCGATGTGACCTCTGCGTGACCTCTACGTGACATCTACGCGGCTCCTTCGCCCAGCGAAAGGAACCGCTCGACAACCGGCACAAGCGCTCGAACGCGCTCGGCGTCGCCCGCGTCGTGCGCGATGGAGAGAAAGCCCGTCGCCCAAAGCGAGGCGTAGAACGCCGTCGCGCGCATCTGCGCCCCTTGCGGGCGCCAGCATTGCATCAACGCTTCGCCGTAAGCGCGCCCGGCCTCGCCCACATCGGCTTCGAGATGCGCAAGCGTGACGCCAGGCACCATCAGCGGGTCCCCATAGCAAACGGAATCGAAATCGATCAGGCCACTTAGTTCGCCATCCTGAACAAGAACGTTCTTGATCGTCAGATCGTGCAGAAAGCAGACGGGCGCGAGCGTGGCGAAGTAGTCTTCCAGCGAGGCGCGCAACAACCCGAGGCGCCCGCGGCAATGATCGAGCGGCGTGGCGCCGGGGCGGTCGCGCATCTCGACGTGAACGTCGCGCGGCGCGGGCTCTCCGAAGATATCGGTCCAGCGCGCGCGATGGCGACGCGCGCCGAACGACGAAACCCAACCGAATCCGCCTTGCGCCGGCGTCTCGCGCGCGCCAACGCGGCGCTGGAAATCCGTGACGGTCGCCGCGATTCGCGCCGCCTGCGCGCCGCTCAGTTCCGGCAACGCGTAATAAAGGTCGCGCCCCGGCAGCCAGTCAAGCACGATAAATGCCGCGCCCGTTGGCGTCGCGCCTTCGGCGAGCACGGTCTGCACGGGCAAACCGAGCTCACGCAGTACGGCGAGATTCGCTCCCGTGTGTACGAACGCGCGCGCATGCGGGCTGATTCGCAGCACGCGAGAACTGCCGTCGGGCATGCAGGCGCGATACACCTCGTTGCCGCTTTGCGAGAGCAGCCACTGACGCTCCAGTGCGAGCGGCGGCGCGCCTAGAGCGCGCTGTGCCCACAACGGAACAGCCCAGCCTGCGATCGCTTGTGATTCGCCAAACATCCGCGCGCTCCGTACACAAGGGACGGCGGATTAGAGCAGTGCGATCACGCGGCAACAATGGGTAATGTATTGGGCTTTTTAACGCCGTAACATTCGCGGCTTTGCGCACGTCAACATGCGCCGCCGGTGTTAGGGAATGTAATGCGGTGAAATGCAGCGCCGCAAGAAATCAGTTAGCTAGCTTTCGAAACGTTTCCAGAACGGCTTCGCCCTTGAAAGGCTTCACGATCCAGCCGCGCACGCCCGCCGCCTTACCGCGCTCTTTCATCGCCGGGCTGCTTTCCGTGGTCAGCATCACCACGTTCACCGCCGTATTGGCCAGTTCGCCACGTATCTTTTCGACCATCGTGAGACCGTCCATGTTCGGCATGTTCACGTCGCTCACCACGAGCTTGACGCCCGGGTCCGAGCGCAGCTTCGCGAGGCCGTCCTTGCCGTCCACCGCCGTGTCCACGTCGAGACCGTTCTTGCGCAGGAAGCCGGCCACTTCGTCGCGCACCGTGCTCGAATCGTCCACCACCAGAATTTTTGCCACGTTGTTCTTCTCCTTCGCGCCGCACAGGGCGCCTCTTTGATCAAAACAGTTCGAGTTCACCCGCGCTGTCGTGCTCCTCGGCGGCAGCCGTGCCCGCCACGAAATCGAGCGGCGCCTGCGTGCATACGCACAACGTGGCGCCGAGCCGAACGTCATGGTCGATCGTAAGCGCATACGACTGCACGTAATCCGGCTTCAGTTCGCGCAGATAGGGCAGGCATCCGCTGCTGAGCGCATAGGGCGTGGACATGCCGAGGTCGGGGAAATGCTCGACCAGCCGCTGGTTCATCGCGCCGCAGCACAGGTTGCCGAACTCCATGAAGCATTCGGTGAGCGTGCGCGAGGCGTCGCCCACGTAGTAGCGCCGCATGCGCTCGTCGTCTTCGAAGTGCAGGAGCAGGAGCAGGCGGAACTGCATCGACGAAATGGTCAGGATGACCAGGTTCTCGCCCTGCGGCGCCTCGTCCGCGCGCGGCTCGATTTCGCAACGGTGCAGCGCGTCCGTCACGAGACGCATGCGCGCCGCCGCGAAGAAGATCCGCTCGATGCTTTCCTTAGCGTGCGAGCCGATCATGCCTGCGCTCCGGCGCGCGTCGCCTCGAGTTGCCGGTGCAACTGCTGCGACGACGCTTCCACGCTTGCGAGCGTCGCCGCGATCATCTTTCCGCCTGCCTGGATGTCCTGAAACGTCGCGGCCGTAATGAGGTCGTTGCGATTCAGGCTGTCGCGATAACTCTTCGAAAGCTCCTGCGAGCGCGTGGCGAGCGAACGCACTTCGCCCGCGACGATCGAGAAACCGCGCCCCGCCGCGCCCGCGCGCGCCGCTTCGATCGACGCATTGAGCGAGACGATGAGCACATGGCTCACGATCGACGACAGCTCCTGGTTCTTCTTGTGCATGTCGTTGTTCTGCGCCATCAGCGAGATCATCTGCTCGTGCCAGCGCTCGAACGTCGACGACATGAGTTTCAGCCGCAAGGCGTCGCTTGCAATGCGCGCCGCGTGCTGCATGGCGTCGTCACGCTGCGCGCGCTCGCTGGCGAGCGCCGCTTCGAGTGCGTCGGCCACGGACCGGCGCTGCGCGAGTTCAGCGCGCAGCGATTCGATCTGCGCAGCCAGCGCCGCGTGTTCTCGCGCGGCGTCTTCCTGCTGCGCCGCATGGCGCGCTTCGGCCTGAGCAAGCGCGCCGGCGTGCGCCGCGCTCCGCTCGCGCGCCGTGTTCGCTGCCTGCTTTTGCACGCGCTTGTGCCACGCCGCCATCACGCCGGCCGCCAACGCGACGAGCGCCGCGCCTTCCATCAAATACGGTAAGACCACTGCCACCCCCGCCATGTGCTAGCCCGCCAGCGCTTCTTCTTGCTTAGCTTGTGTTGTATCCGCCGTCTCTACGGCCCACTGCTGCGGCAAACGCACTACCGTCTGGAAATGCCGGTAATCGGCGCCCGTGTGCTCGTCGGTGAAACACAGTTCGATTGCACCGCCCTCGCGTTCGAGGAAATCGCGCACCGCGTCCATGCCTACGCCGCGGCCCGAGACTTCGGTCACGTTCGCCGCCGTGGAAAAGCCGGGACGAAAAATGAACGCGGCAATCGTTTCGTCGGTCGCCGCTTCATACGCCTGAAGCCAGCCGCGCTCTACTGCGATGCTGCGAATGCGCGCGAGCGCCAGGCCCCTGCCATCGTCGGCGAGCGTCAATTGCAACGCGCCGTTGTGCACGTTCACGTCGATGTCGATATGACCCGCTTCGTCCTTGCCGATTGCGCGTCGTTGCGCCGGCATTTCGATGCCGTGGTCGAGCGAGTTGCGCAGCAGATGCATGAATACGTTCTTCACCGTGCTCGCGGATTCGCTGCGCAGGCGATAACCGTTGTCCTCGATATTCACCACGGGTTCGGCCTTGCCGAGTTCCCGCGCCAGCGAGGGCAGCGAGCCGGTCACGCCCGCGAGCGCATCGGCCACGCGCTCGGTGCCGATGGCGCGCAACGTGGTGCGCAGTTCGGCGCGCATCGCGCGCAGCGCGGGCAGGTCGTTGTCGTCGGCGCGATCGACGATGCGAAGCGTCTGTTCGATCGCTTCGCGTGTGACGGTGAGGGGCGCCGTGCCGTTCTGCGCGCCAGCGGCGCGCGCGCCGCGCCCAAGGCTCACTTCGTTGATGTTCGAATAGTGCTCGAGCGCCGCCTTCACGCGCGCCAGATCGGCGATGAGCGCCTGCTGGTCCCACGCGTGGTTCGCGTCTTCGCGGCGCAACGCGTCGTAGCGCTGCTCGACCTCGTGCACGACGCCCGTGAGATGCTGCAGGCTATACGTGCGCGCGTTACCCTTGATCGTGTGCATGTTGCGAAACAGCGCGGCAATCGCGCTCGTATCGGCGCAGTCGTGCTGGCGAATGATGTGCTCGTTCTCGTGAATGAAGCTCGTCGAGCTATCGACGAAATGCTGGAACTTCTCCTCGCTAACCGCGAGTATTTCGCCGATCATTTCGAGGCGACGCTTTTGCTCGCCCGCTTCGGCCGCGAGTTCGCGCAACTCCGTCACGTCGCGCACGCACAGCATGAGCCGCACGACGACATCGTTTTCGTCGGTGATCGCCGACCAGCTCAGGTCGAGCACCTTCGCGCGGCCATCGGGCAGCGTGCGCGTGATTTCGTTCACGAGCAGGTGCTGGTTGAACGCGAAGTTCACGTCGTCTTCGCCAAGGCACGCGTGCACGGCGGCATCGATTTGCGCGAGCGTGTCGGCGTCGAGGTCCGTATGCGAGAACACGAGATCCATGAGCGACGCGCCCGCAATCTCGCTGGTTTCGAAGATCGCTTCCAGATACGCGGAATATTCGTTGTGGATCGTCGCGCCTTCCACCACCGTGAGAATGCCTTGCTGCATGTTCTGCAGCATCGCCTGAATGTCGGCGGTCTTGCGCTTGAGTTGCGCGGAGCTATGCTGGATCTTCTCGATCATGCCGTTGAAGGCGACGATCGAATGACCGATTTCATCCATGCGGGCCACGGGCACGCGGCGCGTGAAGTCCTGGCTCGACGCGATTTCGCTCATCATGGCCTGCATGCGCGAGAGCGGCCGGGTGATCTGGCGGTACAGCAGCGCGCCGATGAGCGTGAGCAGCAGCACCGCGCCGCCCGTCACGCCGGCAATGGCGCTCGTCGTGGTGTCGAGCGCGCCGTTGAGCGTGCGGATCGCGTCGTCCTTCTGGCGGTTCTTTTCCACGCGCATTGTCGTGACGATGCCTTCGAGTTCGTCGCGATACTGCGCGACGTTCGCGAAAAGATACGCCTGCGCGAGTTCGTTCTTGCCGCTCGCCTTCATCTTCGCGGTGTCGTCGATCGCCGAGAAGTAGTTCGCGAGGCTTTCCTGCGCCTGCGAAACGAGGCCCTCCTGCGCGTGGCTCGCTGCCGCCTTGCGCTGCAAGTCGAGCGCGGCGCGCAGCGCGGCTTCCTTGTCCTTGAGTTCGCTTTGCGCGAGCGACGCCACCGTGGCGTCGGGTGCGTAGACGAGCGTCATGGTGGCGAGCTGCACATCCTTGACGAGCGAAACGAGGTCGGACGATGCGAGGGCGCTCGGCACGACGCCCTGGGTCACCTGGCGGACGTCGGTGGCGCTGCGGCGTGCCTGCCAGGCCGCGTAGCCGCCGATGGCGGACAACGCGACAAACATCAGGACGATGAGTAACGTGATGCGGTGACGAATGGTCATGTCGAAATCCCCGAGCCTTGGGCGCGCCGGCCGCGCTATGGTTGCGCGGCTCGGGGCACGTTGGCCAATTTATTC
The DNA here is from genome assembly GCF_905220295.1 of Paraburkholderia sp. J76. Taxonomy (NCBI): domain Bacteria; kingdom Pseudomonadati; phylum Pseudomonadota; class Betaproteobacteria; order Burkholderiales; family Burkholderiaceae; genus Paraburkholderia; species Paraburkholderia sp. J76. The sequence goes on along the minus strand of NZ_CAJMZJ010000004.1, from coordinate 26,986 downwards.
GCCGTGGATTATCGACGCTTAGGTATGACGAAATGATGACTGCGCGTGATTCGGCTGAGTGCACGGCGCGTTACGCCGCACTTGACGCTCGCGCTCAGTTACGCATCGGTCCGTCGAGAAAGCGCACCATGAGTTCGTCGTCGGCGTACTCGCCGTCGATGCACAGGCCGCGCGGCTCGACGCCGTAGCGCAGGAAGCCGCATGAGCGATAAAGCGCCTGTGCGCGGGGGTTCGACACGCTCACCACCAGTTGCACCTGTAGCAAGCCTAGTACGCGCGCACGAGCGATGGCGGCGTCCATCAATTGTCTTGCAATGCCGGCACCCCGCCATTCGGGATCGACGAACACGCCCCAGACCAGGCCCTTGTGCGCGAGCTTGCGGCGCGGATCGCGCATGAGCCCCGTGATTCCCACGAGCTTGTCGCCCGCGAACGCGCCGAATACGATGCGGTCGTCCGTGGCGCGCACCACGCCCCTGCTTTCTTCGGGCGTGCGTTTCGATTCTTCTTCATAGGTGGGAACGACGCCGGCGGGATAGTTCTGGGTTGCGTACAAACGCATGGCGTGAAACGCCTCGGCATCGTGCTCGTTCAGCGGGCGGATCGTTATATCTCCTGACTTCGTTTCGTTCATGTGCAGTGCCTGGCAATAGAAAGGGAATGACCCACGCGATTCGCCCAAGCCTATCATGTCCCCCGCCTTTCTCGCCTTACGCTAAGATGGAACGCCTGCGCGCGTTTCATTCGCGCAGCATCGTCCCGAGGTTCCTCATGCCGCAAAGCCAAACGCCCGACGCACAGCCTTATTTCTGGCGCGACGCAGACCTGCCTTTCATCGAAGTGCGCGCAATCGCCGATGGCCGCAAGGTCCGCTACGGCCGGCACGCGCACAGCACATTCTCGATCGGCGCGGTCACGGGCGGGCGCAGCACCTATCTGAACGGAAGCACGCTTTCGCATATCAGCGCGGGCGCGGTGGTGGTCATCAACCCGGAAGTGGTCCACGCGTGTAACCCCGCCGCGGACGAGCCCTGGGCCTACCGCATGTTTTATCTCGACACGGCGTGGCTCGCGAAACTGCAACACGATTTGGGCTTCGGCGCGCACGAAGGTTTCCACCCGTTCGAACAGACACTAAGTTGGGAGCGCGCCTTGTTCGACGGGCTCAATGCGCTATACGCACTGCTCGTCGATGCAGACGAATCGGCGTTGCGCAAGGAATGCGCGGCCGTGGCTTATTTTTCCAGGCTTCAGCAGTCGCTGAACCCTGCACCCGCCAGCGCGCGCGAACCGAACGAGCGCCTCGCGCGCGCGGCAGAATTCATCGACGGCAATTACACTCGCGCGCTCAAGCTCGAAGAGATTTGCGCCGCCGCCGATCTTTCGCCCTCGTATCTCATACGCGCGTTTCGCGAACGGTACAGCATGACGCCGCACGCGTATGTGGTGAACCGGCGTATTGAGTTCAGTCGCGCGCAACTGCGCCGCGGGCACGCCATTGCCGATGTCGCGGCGCAGGCCGGTTTCGCCGATCAGGCGCATTTGCAGCGCGCATTCCGCCAGTTCGTTGCCGCAACGCCGGGCCAATATCGCGGCTAGCGCGGTCGTCGCGCGTTCAGGCAAGCACGAGCCAAACCGCGCTGCCCGCCAGCAGCAACGCCATCCCGCGATTTACGAAGCGCACGCGCGAGGGTTCGCGCAACGCCTGACGCAGCGACGCGCCCGCCCAGGCCCAGCACGCAATCGAGACGTAGCACACCACAAAGTAGATCGCGGCAAACTGCCAGACGAGTGCATTCTCGCCGGAAGCCGCATATAAGCCCATGCCCGCCACGGAGGCAAGCCACGCCTTGGGATTGAGCCACTGCATCGCGGCGCCTGCCATCAGCGAGGGACCGCGCAGCGCGTTGGGGGAATCGATGCGACCGTCGTCGGTGGCGAGGCGGTACGCGACGTACAGCAGAAAAACGACACCGGCCCATTCGATCGCGCGCGTGAGAAACGGCAGGCGCGCCAACAATTCGTGCATGCCAAGACCGACCAGCAGCAACAGCAACGTGAAGCCAGCGGTCGCGCCAGTGACATGGCGCAGGCTCGCGCGTAGCCCGTAGCGGGCGCCCGCGCTTAGCGCGACGATGTTGACGGGTCCAGGGGTGATGGAAGTGGCCAGCGCGAAGGCGGCCATCGACAAGGCAATGCTCACGGTTTTCCTCGCTACGCTTCACGGGCGATCAGTTAGCGTGAAGGGTAGACGCGCGCGCCGCATGCGTATTGAAGAAAATTGCCCATGCCAGCGGGCGCTGCATGGCTTGGGCGGGAACTCGCGCTATCATTGCGCCGCACTGGCGACTCCATTTCCGGAACTGCAACGTGAAAAAGATCCTCATCATCGGCATCGGCGCGGGCGACCCGAAGTACCTGACCGTACAGGCCATCGAAGCGCTCAACGCCGCCGACGTGTTCTTCGTGATGGACAAGGGCGCGGCCAAGGAGAAGCTCGTCGCGCTGCGCAAGGAGATCTGCGCGCGCTTTATCAAGGACCACGACTATCGCATCGTGGAAGCCACGAGCCCCGAGCGTCGCCGCGACGAAGGCCTCGCTTACAAGGCCGCCGTGGACGAACTCAACCGCGACAAACAGCGCGTATTCGAACGCCTGATCGAAGAAGAATTGACGGACGGGCAATGCGGCGCGTTTCTCGTATGGGGCGACCCGTCGCTCTACGACAGCACGATCCGCATTCTCGATTCGATCCTCGCCGAAGCGCGGCTCGCGTTCGACTTCGAGGTGATTCCCGGCATTAGCAGCGTGCAGGCGCTCGCGGCGAAGCACCGGGTGCCGCTCAACTTCATCGGCAAGCCGGTGAGCATTACGACGGGAAGGCGGCTTGCGGAAGGCGGTTTTCCGCAGGACGCGGAAAGCGCCGTGGTCATGCTCGACGCGCAAAACGCGTATGCGCAGCTCGCGGGCGAGGACCTGGATATCTACTGGGGCGCGTATGTCGGCACGCCCGACGAGATCCTGATGTCGGGCCGTCTGGAGGACGTGAAAAACGAAATCGTCCGCGTTCGCGCACAGGCGCGCGAGGCGAACGGATGGATCATGGACACGTATTTGCTGCTCAAGCGCGGCGTGAAGGACTGATTACGCCAGCCCCACGCCCACCGCCACGATAATCGAGCCGAACAACAACACGGCGCCCACCGTCTTGCGCCTGTTCAGCTCTGTCCACAACAGTACGCCCGTGAGCGAAAGCAGAATGAGCGCGCCGGCGAAGCTGTCGATGAACAGCACCCAGCCCACGCTCATGCCCACCCCCTTGTGCAGGTTCGTGATCGTCGAGACGAGCGAATTGTCGTTGCGCTTGAGCGTGAACTTGTCGTTGCCCACCCAGTACTCGACCATCACAATTTCGCCGGGCGACGTGAACATCACTTGCCAATGCTCGGGCTGCACGATTTTGCGATCGCCCCACGCCACCTCGTGTTCGGGCTCCTTCTGCACGCGGCCCATGCGGGCGGGCAGCTTCAAATCCGGTTGCGAGCGCAACCACTTGACCAACTCGCGCGGCGTTTTGGGCGCGGGGGCCGGCACGGCAATCTGCACCGTCGAAACTTGCGGCGCGCCAGGAGAAATATGCAGCGGCTCGGCGCGATGGTTGAGCACGAACCCCGTCGCGCCGAACAGCAGGCCGAGCGCCGCGCCCCACAAACCCACCCAGCCGTGCACCTTGCGCAGCCACTTGATGAAAGTCGCGCGGCGCGAGCGCTTCGCGCGCTCGTCTTGTTGGGTGGCGTCGAGACGCGCGCGCGGCGTTGCCGGCGCGTCGATCTCGGCGGTATCCAAAAAACTCATGTTCACTCCAGAGTCGCAAAAAATTGTGGTAGCCCCGAAGCGGCGGTTGCCGCAATGGCGGCAACAGGTGCGCCTTGCGCAAGTGCGGACGAAGCGAAAGGTACGGCAAAGGTCGGCGCGAGGGCGCTCGCGAGCGGCGTCCGGTTCAACATAAGGGCCGTGTGAAGGCGTATGACCCGGCCGTGCGACGCGCAAAGGGCGCGGACGACGCAGGTGGACTGGCTGGCTGGGCCGCCCCGAGAGGACCGAGGGAAGCGACGCCAAGGCTGGCTGGGTCTTGTTGTTTGGCCGCGGAAAATTCCGCGATAATGAGAATCGATATCATTCCACATGTTGCCATGTCTTTCAATTGGTTTTGATATCGGGGCAACAATTCGGCGCGACGCTGGGGAAGGCGGCGCATCGGAAGGAAGAGGTAATTTCCCGATCGAATTCATCGGGTTGGCCTGGGGCGGTTCACCTGATCGATTTCATCCGATGCCGGATTTTTTTTTCGAAACGCTCGCCAGCTAGTTAGTAATTCTAATTTTTATAACCATGCAGGGATGCGAAACACGCGCTCGTTGGCGCGGCGGCCGCTTGGGCGCGGCCGCGTCGCTAAACAGCGATCATGCGATCAATCCAGCGCCCGATCATTCGGACGCGCAAACAACTCCCGATTCTCCTTCGACAACGGATAGTTCAGGTTCATCCCCTTGGGCGGAACAGGCTGCGTAAACCACTTCGTGTACAGCCGTTCCGCTTCACCCGAAGTTTGCATGCGAGCGATCACGCCATCGGCCAGTTTCTTGAAAGCGGGATCGTCCTTGCGCACCATGCAGCCATAAACCTCGGAGAGCGGCGGCGTGCCGGTAATCAAATAGTCCTGCTGGTCCGCCTCCTTGGCCCGCGCGCCGTACAACAGCGGTTCATCCATGACAAACGCCACCGCGCGCCCCGTCTTCACGTTGAGAAACGACTCCGCGTGGTCCTTGGCTGCGATGAGTTGCATGCCCATCTTCTTGTCGTTGTTCATCTCGCGCAGCAGCCGGTCCTCCGACGTCCCCGCCGTGGTCACGACCGTCTTGCCCGCGAGATCGGGGAAATCCTTGATCCCCGAATCCTTCTTGGTAATCAGGCGCACGCCGTACTGAAAGAAGCTGTTCGTGAACGCCACCTGGTTATCGCGATCTTTGGTGTGCGTAGTCGAACCGCACTCGATATCGATCGTGCCGTTTTGCACCAGCGTAATGCGGTTTTGCGAAGTGATCGGAATTTCCTTGACCGTGAGCTTGTCGAGCTTCAGTTCCTTTTTCACTTCATCGACGATCTTCAGCGCGATGTCCTGCGCATAGCCGATCGTGCGTTGCTGGCTGTCGTAGTAAGAGAACGGCACCGACGATTCCCGCACGCCCAGGGAAATCACGCCTGTATCGCGGATTTTTTTGAGGGTAGCGCTCGTGGCGTCTTGCGCCTCTACTGGCGAGAGATACGCGCATCCCACGACGACCGCTGCAAGCGTTGCAACTTTTCTCATTTAGTCTCCTCCAGATGGTCCTTCGGCGCTTCGTGCGCCGCCCCCGAGTATTCATGCCTCGCGGCGAGGTGGCAATTGAAATCGGTTACATCGACATAACTCAAGGTTAAGTCGCTAGCGATCGAGCGCCGTTCGGAGCGCCGACAACTCGTCATTCAGACAACTACGCAGTTCAGCGCTCCTGGAACGCTCCGCGCGAAGCTGCGCGTCGAGCGCCAGCACGATCTTGCCGAGAGCGTCGATGCTGTCGAGCAGCGGTTCGGGCTCGGACTCGGGAATCGCTTCTTCGACCTCCACGGACTGGACTCGCGGATGCGGCTGCGGATGGGATTCGGCCACTGGTTCGGGCGCCGCATCGAGCGCGGGGTTCTCGGCTTCGAAATCGAACAGCGACTTGAATAGCAGGGGAAGTTTCATTGCAGGGACCAGCGGCCAGAAGAGGGGGCGGCTATCTTCGCACCGGTTCGAAATAGCGCATCCCGAAAACGTGCGCGGCTGACGAGGCAGGGTTCGTTGGCAAGGCGAACGGTTCTGCGCGCCGCGACTTGTCCACAAATTTAGTGAGTAGCCCTGTGTGTAACCCTTGGAAGACCGTAACAAGTGCTTGATGTGTTTCGGTTAATCCGCTGGGTGCTCAATTGCGGCAATGCAAGCGCGGGCGGCCTCGAAACCCGCCCGGCTTTTCCACAGTTTTTGTTGGTAGCCCTGTGCACAACCGCTGGACAGCGAACCTAAGTCACTGATCGCAAACATCAATGCCCCACACAACAGAGAAGTTGCACGTTTTGGAGGCACCGAACTTGTCCACAGTTGATGGGGAAAAAGCTGGGGACAGGTATTCCCCCACAGCCTTGAATCCCTTGGCACACGCCTTCGCGGGCAATGTGCGGGGAAAAAGCTGCGTTGCACACGGTGCGGGAGAGTCCTGGAGATTCCCCCACGGCGCTCGTGGCGCGATGACTATAGGGTGCCGAAGAAGGTATGCACAGGTCGCCGTGTTGCCATCCTGTGCCAGCACGACTTTCCGGTTCTTCGCTGGCCATGCCAGCCGCAACTGCGCAATCAATCCCGACCCCTCAGCGTTGGTGAATACTTCAGGACCGATCAGGCTCGCCTCGCAGACGCTGTAGTGCTTGCCCCGACTGCTCCTGTATGCCAAGTCAATCAAGGCGTGCACAAACGACAGATGGCATACGACTGCCCGCCCACCTGCGGTCATACTCGCCGCTGTGTCCAGCAAACCATCTGCACGTGGCTGCACCAGCACAAAGACCGGTGTCTCATGGAAGCATGCGGGATTACTGATATTTCCGTTTTCTCGTTCTGCCATGGTGACTGCCCCTTCCAGTCAGGAATCACGCGCTATGATTTTTTTTCGGTAGACGAGGCTCACGCCCGAATGACGAGCCCCGCAAAAGCGGGGCAATGCACACAGCCTTAGAGATCAACGAATCTCGGCAACAGGTCCTGGTCTGCAAGGCGGATTTCGATATCGTTTGCCACTTTGACATGCGCGCGGTTGTTCACGTCAAACACGTCATCCGTCACGCTGACAATGATCGTGCCTAGTTGTGCGCCGTCGCGCATGACCGGAATCAGGGCGCGCGCTTCGGGAACCTGTGCGGGTGTTAGGACGTCTGGCAGGTAGAGCATCCAGCTTACGCCGGGTCGATCATCGAAAACCGACTCCGTAAAGTATTTGCGCGGGCCATAGATAACATAAGCCGGCGCGTATACCTCCACAACCTTCCTAACAATCTGTGCTACGGAATGGTAACCTCCAAGCCTGGATGATGACCTCGACTTTTCTTTTGCATTAAAATCGAATTGCTGAGAAAAATTATCTCCCCCATCGAGGGAAATCATGAATGAAGCACCATCGCTCTGCGCCACCCCATTCCAGATTCCAATTGATTTCGGATCGTCCCTAGATTTTCCTTTGTATTCGTTGGTCATCTCGTCAATGGCCGCAGGCAAAGGTTGATGGTCGTCTCCGTAAACACGATACTGAAGTGCTTCCTCAGCGGTGCCCCCTTGGATATACCACTCCTTGAGCATCGCATCTTGACTCGCAAGCGCATCAATGACGGGTCTTAATCGATGCAGATGAAATTCGAAATCAGCACTTGGTAAATTAGGAGCATCCTTATATTGCGCAAATAGATTCATTTCGATCTCAAGGTTGGTAGGCAGAAGGGACGCCATTTTTGACCAGCGTGGGCATCATGTAGTCTCTTGCACGAGGCGTCCCGAAATACCACATCAGTTTCGATGGGGGATTAGCTCGCACCTTTATCGCCTGCTCTGCGATGGTATCAGCCATACGTTTGAACCCCGTAAACCAGAAGATCGGTTCATCATCTTCGTCCAAGAACTGATCGTAGTCATCTTTTGCTTCCTGCAATAGGCACTGTGCCTTCACGAAGCCATCGAAATCAGTTCCAAGCCACGCCCACTCCTTGTTCCAGCCACCCCGAGTCTCGCGGCCTTTGGCGTCTGTATCGATTCCGTATGCCATTCCAGTTATACGGGCTTGATAGCGCCGTGCCTTAGGGCTCATTCCGTACTTGCGTTCGACTTGATCTCCTTTTTCCGGCGGGCACTTGCACGACCTTTCGCGTTCACGAGATCGGTCGCGTGGGAGCGAACCCAATCCACCATCTGCGTTCGCGCCCGCACTGCCAACTGGCCCGACAGAGGGGGCAGGCAATGGCAGCGGAAGCGGCGTAGCAACAGCCTGACCAAGCGCCTGCCCTGCCGCGCCAAGCCCCGGTGGAAATATACCGACCATCAGTGCTTCTCCTTCATGTCCTGTTGTTTCCTTCGTGTTACCTGAAGCAGCATTTCAAAGCGCTGTTCGGCGGGGACTCCCGGTTTATTCAACCAAGCAGCTACAACCGGCATTTTGTAAAAGGCCGGTTCGCTCGCCTCCATGTAGAGGAAATCGCCTATCGGTACATCATGCGTAAAGCCTAACTGTTTCGTCTCTGCATAGGCTGCGTTGAGCCGTTCACGCAAGGTCGGGTCGTCGGCCAGTGTGGGGTAATCGCGCACGATATGCCCACGGATAGAGTCCACGTAGTTACGGTCTTCATAGACTTTCAGCAGTTTCCATTGCTCATCAGTGAGTTGCATTGTCGTTAATCGTGAACCGTTGTCCTTCGTTGAGGTATTGCCATGCGTGAGCGGTCCTGAATAGCGCGCGGCTGGCCTTGTCCTGGCATATCGCATTCAGCGCATGCAACACCCTGGGATCCCAGAAACGCAGCAGTGCAGAGCGTCTGTCAGGCAACCGGATATCCAGGTGCGGGCGTAGCTTTTCGGCCTGCCTTTCCAGACTCTCTGAGGTAATTAGCCAGATCACACCGGGGCGGACCTGCTCCAGTTCTCCAAGGTCTGCGATACGATCGCGCGCTGCCTTCAGGTCAATCAACCACGGTCCCGCGTGCGCGAGCGCAATCTCTTTCGTGCCCGCGAATAGTGAAACCACCACGTCATCTTCGGACGTAAGTTGCTGGCCGGTGTGCTGCTGATACTGGAGACCGTCAACGAGTGCCAGGACGTGGCCGCTGTAGTGGAATCTGCGGTATTTGCGAAGTTGCTCATTGACAGATGCGGGAGTCATCAACGCTCCAGGATAGATGCGCCGCTTTCGGCGGCGTGGATCATGCATTCGAGACAGATAGACGGCTGCGGGAGTACTGACCATGGCGTGACGCCGTACATGGACGCCTTGCTCTGCTTCTGCACGGTAATGGTCTTGAGGAACAGATCGCCAGAGCCGCCCAGGGTAATACTGCCGTCCTTCATCTGGATAAACGCGCCGCCGCACTCCAGAATGATTTCCTTTGCGGCCGATATTTTGACCTTGCCGTCGACGCTCGCAGCGCTCAAGTCCTTGTCTGCGATCAACGACATGGCGTCGCTCTGCGCTTGCACCTCGACCGGGCCTTTCGCCGCAAAAATCTTGATGCCAGCTTTCTGCACAAACAGTGAAATCTTTTCACCCCCCGCGACGGTCCAGCGTTTCAGCACGCTCCAGTCGGCATTCTTCCCGGCCACCGTGCTGATATTCTCCTGCGCTGCGTACTGGATACCCCCACCCGCCACGATGCCCGCCGAGGCTGGCGTGCTCATGAGCAGCCCAGGCTTCTTCAGGCCGTCCAGATCCTCCTTCATCTGCTGGTGCGCGTCCGTGTCGGCAGGTTCCGCCTTCGCGCTCGTTGCAGACCCGGCCAGCGCCTTCGCGGTCGCCAGTGCGCTCTCAAGCTCGGCGATGGTCTCCTGCATGTCGAGCTGCTTGCCGCTCGCAGCGGGCCGGTCGTAGGTCGTGACCATGACGCCCTTGCCTGCGCGAAGTGCCCCCCAGCCCGAGGACCTCAGTTCGTAGCCCTCACCCCGGTATTCGAGTTTGTTGTTAACCAGATAACCGAGATTCAGTTGCGATTTGCCCGAGTGTTCCGTGCTAAGTTTTGCCCCTTCCTGGCCCGCCCAATCCTCGAATCGCAGTTTGTTATTGCTCTGCGTGCGGATCATGTTGCGCGAGAGCCAGCGCCGGTCATTCGTGATGAGGTCGCGTGCCTGGCTGTGGTGATGAAACCCGCAAATTTCCGGCTTGTCAGGGTCCCCATCTCGAAATCGGATTACCGCCTCATCGTTGTCCAGCGCGACGAAGTGCATACCGGTCTGCAACTTGCCCGCGAAGGGCTTGGCCAGGCGCAGCGGCACACTCTCGCCACCCTTCGGCCAGATGCCGAAGTCAGCATCCAGACGGACTACGTAATATCCGACAGAGTTCAGATAGCCATAGGTGTATTTGTCAGGACTGCAAATCCGCGCGCTGAGTGTGCCCGGGATACGAGCCCAGGTTTCCGGTTTGAGCTGGAGCCGGAAACGCCGGTCAGCGGGAATGGCCCTGAAGCGGTTCGTATAGGGCTGGTCGCGCGCACCGCTGTGCCTGACCTCGATCGCGACCTGGCCTTTGGGTGCATCGGGCAGGACAAGATCCGTCTCGAGCACGCTTGCGCACTGCAACGCCAGTACGTTACTCTCGCCCTCGTAGATGATCTGCCGTGCAAGTGCCGCCTCGTGGCGAAGCTGCGCTTCCCACTTTGCCCCGGTCTGGTCGAGGTGATGGGTTCCATAGACATACGGCTGCCCATACGTCGTCGGGTCCTGCGGAGCGAGGTTGGCGCTGTCTCTAAATCTCTCCCAGGCCGATTCCGGGTTGTAGTCGGCAACCAGGTACGACTGCGGCACCGTCTCCGCGTGGGTCTTCAGTGCCGTGACCGCCTCCACGCCCCCCGCTTCCAGCCCCGCTGCCTCACGGTAGCGCACCCGGCGCTGCGGTTCGTCGTAGAGATAATGGTCGATGTCATCCGCGAATACGACCTGATCGCCGTACTCAGATTCCTGGATAAAGGAGTAGATGCCCTCTTTCTGCATCAGCATCTGGACATAGGCCAGATCGGTCATCTGGTGCTGGAAGCGCCACGCATGCACCGGATACTGACGCCGCAGGCGGAACGCCATCTGATGATCCTTGATGCCGTGGCGGCGCAGCACGGCCCGGATAATGTCGGGTGCCGACTGACGCTGATAGGTTTGGGTCGTGGTGACTGCCGCCAGCCGTCCGAAACGCGACTTGAGGACAAACTGATGCTTCGTAAGGTCGTGCGTCTTCTGGATGACCGAGACGCGTTCGAGGTAGCCTGAGAACCTCTTCAGGCTCCCGTCTTCCGCCGTGACGGTGAAAACGGCGTCGAGATTCAGATATTCCTCACGGGGCAACCGTTCGGGGTGCGTTGCCTCGATCATCACAGTGGTCGGCTCACCCATCGCCTCGGTGGCCGTGAACGACACGACCGACAGTTCCGATGCGCTGGCCGTTCCGGGAACTTGCAGGTGATACGCCTGACGGCCCGTGATACCGGGCCACAATGGATCGAACGCCGCCATGCCTTCTCCCTGTTTCAGACTGGCGGATAGTGTTTCAGGCATCCGCCCATTGCCACCACCGGGAAAGTAGGGCATATGAGGCAGCGCCGGTTACACAAACACCGAAAAGCTTGATGCACAACAACGGCGGCGCGCCAGCCCGCAAGTCACTTGAATCAATTTCATAACGAAGCAATCACCCAACGATGACTCGTCTTGAGGACGTCGTGCCCCGGATGAAGTGACAGCGAGTCACACTGAGTTCATCCAGGTACACAGCGCGGCGGCAACGGGCGAATTCGCGCCCCGCTCCCGGCGGTGCACAAGCGCGAGTCAAGTGTCCCGGATGCGCGCCTTGAGCTTCGCGGTCTGCTCGGCAACATCGTAGGCTTGGGCTCCAGGCGTAACGATGTACTGCACCAGCTCATCGCGTGTAGTCGTTAGGGAAAATCGGCACGTGAACTTCGAATTCTGAACCGGATCACCAGTGCCACAGTTGACGGGCCTTCTCGAGCAGGCCGCCGCCACGGCGCAGCGCCTCGCCGAACAGGCCGACGCGCTCAACGAAGCCGTCCCTCTCTTCCCCGTAGCGTCCAATTGGTCTGAGAGATCGGCGTTAGTCCCATCTCGACAGTGCGGGGCCCGGGCGGCACCATGAAAACCGTCAGCAGGCCGTACCCCGGTTGGCTGACCCGAGTAACAACGGCGTTTCAACGGCTCACCCGGCCTGCCTGGGTGAGCCGTTTTTTCTGCTGCATGCGCCGGCGCCTGGCATCGCTTTACTTCGCAACCATGACAGCGGTGCAACGCGCAACGCATTTCGCATGGCCCGTTGCAGCGCGCGCAAAAACGGGCTTGGCGGCGGCGAGTCGCGTTAAACTGGCTGGCCAGGGTCGCGGCATGGCGATCTCGCTGTGTGTGTCGGCGCTCACTTGCATAAACACGCCGCGCAGCCGACCCCGTACAATGGTTCGAACACCCAACGCACGAGGACAATATCAATGCGCACGACCGGGTCTTCCGGAAACATGACCCTGCTCACCGAGCATGACGACGCGACCGGACGCGAACTGCGTTCACTGCGCCTCGAATCGGCGGCCGACGGCAAAAGCCTCTTGCTGGTCGAAGTCGACGAGCGCAAGCCGGGCATCCATCGCGAAGTGCGTTACGAAATCACGCCGGCCGAGCTGATCGCGGCAATTCGCGCCCAAGGCGCCGAGCTGCCCGGGGAATCACACACGCGCTAAGCGCTTTTCAATCCGGCGCTTTTTTCACCATGCCTGCCCACTGGCAGGCATTTTCACGCTCATAGCGGGGACGCTTGCACGGCTTCGAAATGCGTCCATAATCTTTACGTTACCCTCCTGTCTTTCCCCCTTCCTCGCTTAAACGCGCAACGGAAGTAAGCCGATGCTACATGACCTCATTGCGCAATACGGGCCTGCGCTGGTGTTCATCAATGTGCTCGCCGGGTCGCTCGGGCTGCCCGTGCCCGCGATGCCCGCGCTCGTGTTGTTCGGCGCGATGGCGGCCATGCATCCCGGTTCGATCGGACAGCAGGTCGCGCCGGTGCTCGGGCTCGCCATTGTCGCCATGCTGACGGGCGACAGCGTATGGTTCCTGGCCGGGCGCCTCTACGGCGGCAACACGCTCAAGACGCTCTGCAAGCTCTCGCTCTCGCGCGACACCTGCGTAAAAAAGACCGAGCGCTTTTTCGGCCGCTGGGGCGTGCGCGTGCTCGCCGTCGCCAAGTTCGTGCCGGGGCTGTCGCTGGTTTCCGTGCCGATGGCGGGCGCCATGGGCGTGCCCTACCGACAGTTCCTCGGCTTCGACGGGATCGGCGCGGCGCTGTGGTCCGGCACCGGCCTGCTCATCGGCGTGATATTCGCCCCGCAGATCGACATGCTGATGAGCGGCGCGAGCCGCCTCGGCCGTCTCGCCCTCGTCGTGCTGGTCGTGCTGCTGTTCCTTTACTGCGCCTACCGCTGGCAGCGCCGGCGCCAGCTTCTCAAGAAGCTCGCGAACGCGCGCATCACGGTGGACGACCTCTACAACGCGATGGCCGGCAAGCCGCCGCCCGTGGTATTCGACATTCGCTCGGAAGAAAAGCGCAAGCTCGATCCGTACATCATTCCGGGCGCGTTATTCGCCGACGAGCGCAGGCTCGACGAGATCGTCGGCAAGTATCCGAACGACCAGAAGCTCGTGATCTACTGCTCGTGCCCCAATGAAATTTCCGCGGCCTGGATGGCGAAGAAACTCGTCGAGGCCGGTTTTACCGACGTGGTGCCGCTCCTCGGCGGCCTCGACGCGTGGCGCGACGCCGGCCGCACGCTCGAGTCGCTCCAGGTGCACGCCCACGCCGAAGTCACCGTCAACATCACGCCGAAAGCTGTCTGATCCGGGCGGCCCGCTCCCGAGCCGTCCGCACGAGGAGAACCGCCAGATGGGCACGATCACCGAAGCCGAGGTTCCCGAATCCGCGGACCTTCCTTCCGCGAGCCGCCACTCCGACACGCAGCCGCAACCCGCCGAAGCGCCGTTCTCGTCGCTTTCCACGCGGCGTCACCAGATGTTTCCCGAGCTTTCCGACGACGAAATCGCGCGCCTCGCGCGCTTCGGCGAGCAACGCCACTGGGCGGCGGGCGAACTGCTCTTTCGCACGGGCGAAACCGGCCCCGGCATGTTCGTGCTGCTCTCCGGTTCGGTCAAGGTGTTCCAGCGCGACGGACTCGGCCGCGAGCGGCTGATCGTCGAGCATGGGCGCGGCCATTTCCTCGCCGAAGTGGGCCAGCTTTCGGGCGGCCCGGCGCTCGTGGACGGCGTGGCGCTCGAACCCGTCGAAGCGATCCTGATTCCGCCCGAGCAACTGCGCGCGGCCATAGTCGCCGAAGCCGAACTCGGCGAGCGCATCGTGCGCGCGCTGATCCTGCGCCGCGTCTCGCTGATCGAAAAAGGCGCGGGCGGCCCGATTCTCGTGGGCAAGCACAACGATCCCGCTCTCGTTTCGCTGCAAGGCTTCCTCTCGCGCAACGGCCATCCGTATTCGGTGCTCGACGAGCGCGACGAAAGCATGCTCTGCGTCATCGAGCGTTTCGCCGCGCGCTGCGAGGACCTGCCGCTCGTGATCTGCCCCGACGGCTCGGTGCTGCGCCATCCCAGCGCGCCCGAACTGGCTACGTGCCTCGGCATCCTGCCCGAACTCGACGGCCAGCGTGTCTATGACGTTTGCGTGGTGGGCGCGGGGCCGGCCGGTCTCGCTACCGCGGTGTACGCGGCCTCCGAAGGCCTTTCGGTCATCGTGCTCGATGCGCGCGCGCCGGGCGGCCAGGCGGGCGCCAGCTCGCGCATCGAAAACTATCTTGGCTTTCCCACCGGCATCTCGGGCCAGGCGCTCGCGGGCCGCGCATTCGTGCAGGCGCAGAAGTTCGGCGCGCACGTGGCGATTCCCGTGTCGGTGCGCAAGCTCTACTGCGATGAAGAACCGCGCCGGCTCGAAACCTGCAGCGGCGACGTGCGCGCGCATACCGTGGTCATCGCGAGCGGCGCCGTCTACCGCAAGCCCGCCATCGAAGGCATCGACCGCTATACGGGGCGCGGCATCTACTACTGGGCCTCGCCGGTCGAGGCGAAGCTCTGCAAGCACGAGAACGTCGTGCTCGTGGGCGGCGGCAATTCCGCGGGGCAGGCCATCGTTTATCTCTCCACGCATGCGCGGCAGATCGACGTGCTGATCCGCAAGGCCGGTTTCGAATCGACGATGTCGCGCTATCTGATCGACCGGGTCTCGTCGCTCGCGAACGTGCGCGTGCATGGACACAGCGAAATCGGCGGCCTCGGTGAAGACGGCAGCGGCCTCGCGTCGGTGCGTCTGAAGACGCCGTGTCCGGAAGGCATCGACCATTTCGATTCGCGCCATCTGTTCCTCTTCACGGGCGCCGATCCGAACACGGGCTGGCTGCGCGAGTGCGGCGTGAAGCTCGACCCGCACGGCTTCGTGCTGACGGGCGACAACGAATCGTGCAGCCTCGCGACGTCGGTAGAAGGCATCTATGCGATCGGCGACGCGCGTGCGGGCTCGACCAAGCGCGTGGCCGCGGCGGTGGGCGAAGGCGCGGCCGTCGTCGCGCAGATCCATCAACGGCTGGCTGCGCTGCGGCCGGTGACGGTGGCTGCGGGCGTCCATGCGTGAGCGCGGCGAGGACGCTGCGCAAGCGCCTACGGTTGCCGAAGTCCGTTCTTCTTCGCTGACGCTGCCGCTCACGGCGGCGCGCACGCTGCACCTCGCGGCGCAGGGGCTGCTCGCGCCGCCGCGCCGCAAGGCCACGCAAGACGACGTGCTCGACGCGATCCGCCGCATGGCGCAGTTGCAGATCGACACGATTCATGTGGTCGCGCGCAGTCCTTATTTCGTGCTGTTCAGCCGCATTGGCGCGTTCGAGCCGGCCTGGCTCGACGCCCATCTCGCGCAAGGGCGGCTGTTTGAATACTGGGCGCACGAGGCCTGCTTTCTGCCGATCGAGGACTACGGGCTGATGCGCCACCGCATGCTCGATCCTTCGGGCATGGGCTGGAAATACGCGGCCGACTGGCACGCCCAATACCGCGACGAAATCGACGCACTTCTGGAGCGCATTCGCGCCGGCGGCGCCGTGCGTTCCGCCGACTTTGCGCGCGCGGAAGGCAACAAGGGCAGCGGCTGGTGGGACTGGAAGCCGGAGAAGCGGCATCTGGAAGTGCTGTTCGCAACCGGCGCGCTGATGGTGGCACAGCGGCACAACTTCCAGCGCGTGTACGACGTGGCCGAGCGCGTGCTGCCGCACTGGAACGACGCGCGCGACCTGCCGCCGCGCGCGCAAGCCGAACGCGAACTGCTGTTGCGCTCCTGCCGCGCGCTCGGCGTGATCCGCGCGGACTGGGCCGCCGACTACTTCCGCCTGCCGCGCCGCCCGTATGCCGACGCGCTGCACGCGCTCGCCGACGCGGGCGAGTTGCTGCCGGTGCGCGTGGAAGGCTGGAAACACGATGCGTTCGTGCATCGCGAGCACGCCGCGCTCGTCGAGGAAGCGGTGAGCGGCAAGCTCGCCTCCACGGTCACGACCCTGCTCTCGCCCTTCGATCCGGTGGTGTGGGATCGCAAGCGCGCGCTGGCGCTATTCGATTTCGACTACGCCATGGAGTGCTATGTGCCGGCTGCGAAGCGCAGGTACGGTTACTTCGTACTGCCGATCTTGAATCGGGGGCGGCTTGTCGGGCGTATCGACGCCAAGGCGCATCGCGCGCAGCAGGTGTTCGAGGTGAAGTCGCTGCATCTGGAGCCCGGCGTGCGCGCGAGCGGCCGTCTGGTGGCCGACTTGCGCCGGGCGCTGCAGCGTTGCGCGCACTGGCACGGCACGCCGGAGCTACGCATCGGCACGGCGCCGGACGGCCTTGCGGCCGCCCTGCTGGCTGCGTGAGCGTGCCGATTAGTGCTCCAGCTTGGCACGCAGTTCGCGCGCGGCTTCGAGCAATCCTTCGTAGCCCGAACGCGCGTGCTGCGGCAGGTCGGGGTCGCCCACCAGCGCGCCCAGCGTTTCGACAAGACTGAATACGAGGCCCTTGGCCGCGCCCGCCGCGAGCTTGCCGGACCTCACGCCTTCGTCGACGTGACTGAAGGCGGCGTTCAGACTTTCCAGATCCGGTTGCGATGAACCGGCGCCAGGCTTTTGAGCGTCCTGCTTTTGCGTGTTGTCGCTCGTCATGATGATGTCGATCTCCCTTGGTGAGCAGTAGTCAGAAGAATTCCGCACTTTTTCAATGTTATATACCCATCGCGCGCAGGCGTCCATTCGAGGCCCCGTGGCGCGAGAGGCACCGCAAAGCGCGCTCCCGAATCTTCTCACCTTTGCCGCCTGCGCACAGCGATCGCGGGCGCGACGGCTTGCCGCCGCGTTGCTCGCGGCGGCAAGAAAATGCCTTGAAATCAAGGCTAAAGTGGTTTTTCCCCGCCGAATCGGCGCAAGCCGCGGCGCGCTTCGCAACGTCCCGAAGCCGGCGTACCCGCCTCTCCCGCAAACGCTCACCTTTGTGCTTTGGAGTACGGATTCACGCGGCTTCGAGTGCGTCTGCGGAGCGTGCCGCACTCACCGCATCGCACGCTGATTTCGCGTTTTTCCCTTGTTTTCAAGGTACTTTTTCACGTAGCTGCACGAACTACGTGCTCGCGCAACGCTGTTCAAGGTGCGTGAACGAGCGCCGCCCTACTCACTCCCGAAAAGGCTCACCTCTCGTGCGAATCTTCATCTGCATGCCAAAAAGAGCGAGGCCTGAACGACGACGCGCGATGCGGTATCGTATGGAATTGTCCGCAGATGCCAACGCGAGGAATCACACGATGAGCTACGCAACGAATGCGCCCGCCCGCAAGGAAATCGACTCGCTCAGCGGGGCCGCCGTCGTCGAGTTCGGCACCGACTGGTGCGGCTACTGCCAGGGCGCGCAACCCTTGATAGGCGCGGCGTTCGAGCGTAATCCGCAGGTCCGCCGCCTGAAGGTGGAAGACGGACCGGGCCGCCCGCTGGGCCGCTCGTTTCGCGTGAAGCTCTGGCCCACGCTCGTCTTTCTGCGCGACGGCGTGGAGGTCGCACGCGTGGTGCGTCCACAGAACGCCGCCGAACTCGACGCGGCATTCGCCGCGCTCTCGTAGTCGCGCCAGGTCCTCTTACGCGGTCCGAACTATCCGCGCGGACCGCTCCCGAAAAGCCTCACCTTTGCACGCCGGCGCTTACTCCTCGAGCCCCGCCAGCAGATCGTCGATCGCGCGATACACGCGCTCGACCACCTCCGGCCCCACCTCCGCTTCCAGCGCCTTGTAGCGCGCCTCCAGTTCCTTCGATATCGCTTTCACAAGCTGGTGGCTTTTCTTCGTGAGCGAGACGAGCACGCGCCGCTGGTCGTCGGCGAAACGCTCCTTCGTCACGAGGCCGAGCGCCTCCATGCGCGCGAGCACGCCCGCCATGCTCGGGCTCGATATCGTGCACAAGTCGGAAATCTGCCGCGGTTCGAGCGGGCCGCCTTCATTGAGCGCGCGTATCACGCGCCACTGCTGTTCGGTGAGGCCGTGCGACGTGATGAGCGGACGAAAGCGCTCCATCATTTTTTCGCGCGCGCGCAGCAGCAGCATGGGCAGGTTGCGATGCGCAACGCGAGTGGTCGGACGCGAAGTATCGGACATGACGGTTTGAGCTAAACGAGGAATTCGAGGAAGGAGCGCGCCCCAGGGGAAACCCGAAAAATTCCCATCGGCGATTGACGACGGATCATAGCAAGCGCACTATCACTCACATATTAGTGTTTCCGTGAAGCGAATCCAAGCCATGTTTTCCGTTGCCGATCATCTGCTGCACGTCGAAGGCGAGGCGTTGCCGCGCGACGTAAGCGCCGCTGACGTGCGCGCGCTGCTCGCCGCGGGTGCGCGCTGCCGGGCTCCCGTGAGCGGCGCTATCTACGGCACGCTGCTCAACGACCGCCACGCGCTCGAAGCGCTGGGCGACGCCGTGAACGCGGCCCCTTACAAAGCGCCGCCGCGCGCGCCCATTCTCTACCTGAAGCCGCGCAATACCCACGCCGGGCACCGTGCGCGCGTGATCGTACCCGGCGGCGATGGCGTGCAGGTGGGCGCGTCGCTCGGCGTCGTGATCGGGCGCACCGCTGCACGCGTCGCCGCGCAGGAAGCGTTGGATTACATTGCGGGTTATACGCTCGTGGCCGATCTGAGCGTGCCGCATGCGAGCGTCTATCGTCCCTCGGTGCGGTTTCGCGCGCGCGACAACTTCTGCGTGATCGGCCCCGCCGTGGTCGCGCGCCGTCATGTGGCCGATCCCGATCAGCTTGCCATCGCGGTAAATGTCGAGGGCGGCGCCGCTTTCAACGCAACAACGGCCAGGAGCGTTCGCGGTGTCGCCCAGTTGCTCGCCGATGTCACCGACTTCATGACGCTCGCCCCAGGCGACGTCATCACGCTCGGCGTTCCCCATGGCGCGCCCGTGGTGCAGGCCGGTGCGCGCGCAACGATCGCCATCGGCGACTGGGCGCCGCTCGGCATCGAATTCGTCGCGGCAGGCCCGGCGCAGGGAGAACCAGCATGATGCGCGGACGCGTTGCCTACGCAGGCGCGATTCACGAAGCCATGCCCGAAGGAAAGCGCGTGCGCCTCGCCGATGGCCGCGTGCGCGAAGAGTACGAGGTCGTGTGGCTCGCGCCGTTCGAACCCGGCACGATCTTCGCGCTCGGGCTCAATTACGCTGAGCACGCGAAGGAGTTGCAGTTCTCGAAGCAGGAAGAACCGCTCGTATTCCTCAAAGGTCCGGGCAGCGTGATCGGCCATCGCGGCACCACGCGCCGCCCCGCCGACGTCACGTTCATGCATTACGAGTGCGAGCTTGCCGTCGTGATCGGCCGCACCGCGCAGAACGTGAAGCGCGAGGAAGCCATGCAGTACGTGGCCGGCTACACCATCGCGAACGACTACGCGATACGCGACTATCTGGAGAATTACTATCGCCCTAACCTGCGCGTGAAGAACCGCGACGGCGGCACGGTGCTGGGCCCCTGGTTCGTCGACGCCGCCGATATTGCAGACGTCAACACGCTCGGCCTGCGCACTTACGTCAACGGCGAGCTAAAGCAAAGCGGCAACACGCGCGATTTCGTCACCGGCATCGCGGAACTCATCGAGTATCTGAGCGGCTTCATGACGCTCGCACCCGGCGACGTCATCCTGACCGGCACGCCCGAAGGCGTCGTCAACGTGAATGCGGGCGACGAAGTGGTATGCGAGATCGACGGTCTGGGCCGTCTCGTCAACACCATCGCGAGCGATGCCGACTACGGGCGCTGACCCGGCAACGAATCGAACACGGAAAACGTTAGCTATGCGAATCGAACATCTCATCGACGGTCGCGCGCACACCGGGCGCGACTACTTCGAAACCGTGAATCCGGCAAACCAGGACGTGCTAGCGGAAGTCGCGCGTGGCGGCGCGGCGGAGGTCGAACTCGCGGTGCGCGCCGCGAAAAACGCCTTCCCCGCATGGGCCGCGAAGCCCGCCGCCGAGCGCGCGAAGGTCATTCGCAAGCTCGGCGAACTGATCGCGAAGAATGTTCCCGAAATCGCGCAAACGGAAACGAGGGATACGGGTCAAACCATTTCGCAAACCGGCAAGCAACTCGTGCCGCGTGCCGCCGACAACTTCAGCTACTTCGCCGAAGTCTGTACCGCCGTGGACGGCCACACGTATCCCACCTCCACGCATCTGAACTACACGTTGTTTCATCCTGTCGGCGTGTGCGCACTGATCTCGCCATGGAACGTGCCGTTCATGACCGCCACGTGGAAGGTCGCGCCGTGCCTCGCGTTCGGCAATACCGCCGTGCTGAAGATGAGCGAGCTATCGCCGCTCACGGCTTCGATGCTCGGCCAGCTCGCGCTCGACGCGGGCATTCCGGCGGGCGTGCTCAATATCGTGCACGGCTATGGCAAGGAAGCGGGCGAGCCGCTCGTCGCGCATCCCGACGTGCGCGCGGTGTCGTTCACGGGATCGACGGCTACGGGCAACCGCATCGTGCAGGCCGCGGGCCTCAAGAAGTTCTCGATGGAACTGGGCGGCAAATCGCCGTTCGTGATTTTCGACGACGCCGATTTCGAACGCGCGCTAGACGCCGCCGTGTTCATGATCTTCTCGAACAACGGCGAACGCTGCACGGCAGGCTCGCGCATTCTCGTGCAACGCTCGATCTACGCGAAGTTCGCGCAGCGCTTTATCGAGCGCGCGAAACGCATCAGCGTAGGCGATCCGCTCGACGAAAAAACCATCGTCGGCCCGATGATCAGTCAGGGGCATCTCGCGAAGGTGCGCAGCTATATTGAACTGGGGCCGAAGGAAGGCGCGACTCTCGCGTGCGGCGGTCTCGATGCGCCCTCGCTGCCGGACGCCGTCAAGAAGGGTAATTTCGTTCAGCCAACTGTTTTCGTCGATGTCGACAACCGCATGCGCATTGCGCAGGAAGAGATCTTCGGGCCGGTTGCGTGCCTGATTCCCTTCGAAGACGAAGCGGACGCGATCCGCCTTTCCAACGACATCGCCTATGGCCTCTCCAGCTACGTGTGGACCGAGAACACGGGCCGCGCGCTGCGCGTGGCCGCCGCCGTCGAAGCGGGCATGTGCTTCGTGAACAGCCAGAACGTGCGCGACCTGCGCCAGCCGTTCGGCGGCACGAAGGCTTCGGGCGTGGGCCGCGAAGGCGGCACGTGGAGCTACGAAGTGTTTCTCGAGCCGAAGAACGTGTGTGTTTCGCTCGGCTCGCATCACATTCCTCATTGGGGCGTGTAATGGGCAAACTCGCGCTCGCCGCGAAGGTTACGCACGTACCTTCGCTGTATCTCTCGGAACTGGATGGCCCGCATAAAGGCTGTCGCCAGGCCGCCATTGACGGTCACCGCGAAATCGGTCGACGCTGCCGCGAACTGGGCGTCGATACGATCGTCGTGTTCGACGTGCACTGGCTCGTGAACAGCGAGTATCACATCAACTGTGCGCCTCGCTTCGAGGGTGTCTACACGAGCAACGAGTTGCCGCACTTCATCAAGAACATGCCGTATGCGTACCCTGGCAATCCGCAGCTCGGTCATTTGATCGCCGACGTGGCGAACGAATTGGGCGTGAAGACGCGCGCGCACAGCGAAACGACGCTCGACCTCGAATACGGCACGCTCGTGCCCATGCGCTATATGAACGGCGACGAGCATTTCCGCGCGGTTTCGGTGGCGGGCTGGTGCATGTGGCACGACCTGGCCACGAGTGCGCGCTTCGGCCTCGCCGTGCGCCGCGCGATCGAGGAGCGCTACGACGGCACGGTGGCGATACTCGCGAGCGGCTCGCTCAGCCACCACTTCGCGAACAACGGCACGGCCGAGCAATTCATGCACAAGGTATGGGACCCGTTCCTCGAAGCGACCGATCGCAACGTGGTGGCGATGTGGGAGCGCGGCGACTGGAAAACCTTCTGCGCCATGCTGCCGATGTACAACGAGAAGTGCTGGGGCGAAGGCGGCATGCACGACACCGCCATGGTGCTCGGCGCGCTCGGCTGGGATCGCTACGAAGGCCGCGCCGAAGTCGTCACGCCGTATTTCGGCAGTTCCGGCACCGGCCAGATCAACGCCATATTGCCCGTCACGCCGCTGCCGGCTTAACCAAACGGAGCCAGGGATGCCCCATCTCACGCTCGAATACAGCGCGAATCTCGCAGATGCGAACAGCATCGCTCAGTTATGCGAATCATTGGCTCGCGTGCTCGATGCGCAACGCGACGAAAACGGCGCGCGCGTGTACCCGCTCGGCGGCATTCGCACGCGCGCGCTGCGCTGCGATCAGTACTTCGTTGCCGATGGCAATCCCGGCAATGCCTTCCTGCATGGCTGCCTGAAGATCGGCGCGGGCCGCTCGCAAGCGGTACGCCGGGCGACCGGCGACGCACTCTTTAACGCGATCAAGCAGCACTTCGAACAAGCCTTCGCGTCACACGGCCTCGCGCTCTCGCTTGAAATCGTCGAGTTCAGCGAGGAAGGCGCGTGGAAACACAACAACCTGCACGCGCGGCTCGAAACCTGAGCGCACTGGAATTCACGATGCTAGATCAGCAAACCATCTGCGAACTGGCCGCGCAACTCGACGAGGCGGAGCGCACGCGCACGCAACTGCGGCATTTTTCGCGCTCGCATCCGGACATGACGGTAGACGACGGTTACGCGATCCAGCGAGCATGGGTCAAACTCAAGCTCGCCGCGGGCCACACGATCAAGGGCCGCAAGATTGGCCTCACCTCGCGCGCCATGCAGCGCTCGTCGCAGATCGACGAGCCCGACTACGCCCCGCTGCTGGATAGCATGTTCATCCCGGCAGGCAGCGATATTCGCGCGGACCGCTTCATCGCGCCGCGCGTGGAAGTGGAACTGGCATTCGTGCTGAACCGTCCGCTGCAAGGGCCTGATGTGACGCTCTTCGATGTGCTCGACGCAACGGCGTACGTTACGCCGGCCATCGAGATCATCGACGCGCGCATCGAGCAGTTCGACCGCGACACCAGGGCGCCGCGCAAGGTGTTCGACACGATTTCCGACTTCGCCGCCAACGCGGGCGTCGTGCTGGGCGGCAGGCCGGTCAAGCCGCTCGACGTGGACCTGCGCTGGGTCGGGGCGCTGCTCTACAAGAACGGCGCCGTGGAAGAAAGCGGGCTGGCCGCCGCCGTGCTCAACCATCCGGCCACCGGCGTCGCGTGGCTCGCCAACAAGATCGCGCGCCACGACGAGCGCCTCGAAGCCGGCGACGTGATACTGAGCGGCTCGTTCACGGCTCCGATTCCCGCGCGCGCGGGCGATACGTTCCATGCCGACTACGGCCCGCTCGGCGGCATCGGCTTCAATTTCGTCTGATCAGGATTCCATACGAATGACCTTTCCCGCCAACCCGTTCAAGCGCGCGCTGGCGCAAGGCCGCCCGCAAATCGGCCTGTGGGCCGCGCTGGCCGATTCCTACGTGACCGAACTGCTCGCGAATACGGGCTTCGACTGGCTGCTGATCGACGGCGAGCATGCGCCCAACGATCTGCGCAGCACGCTCGCACAACTGCAGGCTGTTGCGCCCTACCCCACGCACCCGATCGTGCGCCCCGTGCGCAACGACGCCGCCATCGTCAAGCAACTGCTCGACATCGGCACGCAGACGCTGCTCGTGCCGATGATCGAGAACGCCGACGAGGCACGTGCCGCCGTCGCAGCAACGCGCTATCCGCCGCATGGCGTGCGCGGCGTGGGCAGCGCGCTCGCGCGCGCCTCGCGCTGGAAC
Organism: Paraburkholderia sp. J76; assembly: GCF_905220295.1. Classification (NCBI taxonomy): domain Bacteria; kingdom Pseudomonadati; phylum Pseudomonadota; class Betaproteobacteria; order Burkholderiales; family Burkholderiaceae; genus Paraburkholderia; species Paraburkholderia sp. J76. The sequence goes on along the minus strand of NZ_CAJMZJ010000004.1, from coordinate 2,794 downwards.
GGCTCGGCCGATTATCTGCATCACGCCGCGGAAGAACTGTGCGTGCTGGTCCAGGTGGAAACGGCAAGCGCGCTCGCGCAGCTAGAGACCATCGCAAACGTGGATGGAGTGGACGGCGTGTTCTTCGGTCCCGCCGATTTGAGCGCTTCGATGGGCCTGTTGGGTCAACCGGGCTCGCAGCAGGTGCGCGAGGCGATCTGCAACGGCATTCGCGCGGTGCGCGCGCAAGGCAAGGGCGCGGGCGTGCTCGCGGCCGATCCGGTTATTGCGAACGAATATCTCGAAGCGGGCGCAACGTTCGTTGCCGTGGGCAGCGACGTGTCGCTGCTCGCACGCGGCGCAAGTGAACTGGCCGCGAAATTCCGCCAGCCCGCGACGCGCAGTTGACGTTGTGTCTTTCGGCGCCAGCGTGGTATTGCAAGCCGGTCGCGGCGGAGCTTCTACGCCGTGGCCTCTAGTCAGGCAGCGCACCGCACGCTCACCGGCACGCCCCACGTCATCGGCCCGCTGCGAATTTATCGCGACAAAGCTCCTTCAACGCCGCTTCGACACGGTTGATGACCGATGGGCGGCTTTTTTCGTCCGGTTATGGCGATGCCTACACGTGGTCGTCACGATAAAGGCGGCGCAGACTACATCGCCGCACGCCGCCTTTTCAAAGCCGGTTGGCATACTTACTCCATGCCGGCTTTGATCACATACTTACTGGTGCGCGGAGGCGAACAGCGACGACTCGACAGCCGGCTGCCCGACGGTGCTGTACGAAGCACCCGCGGCTCCATTCGAATACGAAGCCATGGCCGCTGTCAGTTGATTAGCCGGGCTCAGACCCGAATCCGTCAGCGTCGTCCACGTCGCATGGCCCGAAGCATCGACATACTCGATCTGCGAGCCGGACGCCACGCCCGACAAAGTCGCCACGTTTCCATTACCCAGCTGCACCGACGCCACTCCGCCCGTCAGCGTCACGCCGCTTGCCGCGATATTGCCGGTCAGAACGAGAACGTTGTTGTTGTCCGTCACCGTGCCTCCCGACGTGGCGACCTGCATCGCCGAATTCAGCGCGACAGTGTTGTTCGTGCCGCTCAGGTTGACGAGCTGGCTGCCGCTCGACATGCCGTACAGGACATTGCCGTTGCCGCTGATCGTCGAAGTGACGGCGCCGGTCAGCCAGAACCTGTCGTTGTTGGCGTAATAGGTGCCGCCCGCGCCATCGGCAGTGATAGACACGCCGCCTTGCAGCGCGTAAACGGTTCCATTGGTGCCTTCTTCGTCGAAGTACGAAGTCATACCATTAGGATTGAGGCCGTAACCCGCGCCGAGCGTAAACGTGTCGCCGACGCCGTAGTCGTTGACCGAAGCGTACGCGCCGAGGGATGCCACGTTGACAGCGTTGGCGCTGCCGTACACGTCGATCTCCGTAGTCGCAGGCATGCTGCCGGCATTGACCTGGTTGTCGTTGCCGTTGATCGTGAGTCCTTGAGTGCCGTTCTCGAGCGTAACGGTGTCCCACGATCCGGTCAGGTTGAGCGATGCGCCAGCCTGTACATCGAACGTCGCGTTGTCCATTGCGACCTTGACGTTGGGTTGCGTAACGTTATACGTGCTCATGAATACTCCTGTATCAAGTTGAGCGTTGAAATGCGGCCCGAATGTCCGGACCTGTTAAGGAAGCTCCGCCACCATGGAACTTCCGGACTGCAAATTGAATTGCGTGGTTATGGCCTGGCTAATCTGGAGCCACCCCAATTCCTGTTACGGCAAATCCTCCCGCCCCAACGTCCCCAGCTTCGCTGCCAGATCCACTCTCGCGTCATTCCAATCGGCGAGTGCCTGAACGCGCCGCTGTTTCGCGCTGGCCAGCGCCGCCTGCGTGTTCAGCAGTTCGAGAATGTTCCCCACGCCCGCGTCATACCGATGGCGCGCCGCCTCGTATGAACGCTGCGCAATGTCGATCAGGTTCGCGCTGTTCTGCGCGTTCTGCGTCGCACCGGTCAGCGTCTGGTAGCTCGTCCACACATCCAGCGCCACCTTCTGCTTCGCCTCGTCCACCGCATCCGCCTGACGCTCGGCCTGCGCCTTCGCCTGATCGATCTGGTAATGCCGCCCGAACCCCTCGAACAGCGGAATGCTCACCTGCACGCCGATATAGGCCTCATGCCCCGTCGCTGGAAACGTCGCCAGGCCCAGCCCCAGGCTCTGCGGCTGGTTGTTCTGGCTGTACTTCGCCACCAGGCTGATGTTCGGCAGCCCCTGCGCACGCGTCTGGCTCACCTTCGCCTGCGCCGCCTCGTACTGCGCCCGCGCCGCCCGCACCGACGGATGCGCATCCTCCACCTCGCGGATCATCTGCGCCACCGGCTCGCTGAACGCCTTTCCCGTCATCGCGCCCGCTGTCACGGGGGGCACCTCCAGCGGCACATCGGGCGGCAGGTTCATGTCCGAGGCGAGCGTGCCCAGCGCCTTCTGCGCCTCACCCTGCGCCTTTGTCAGGCTGAACACCGCCTGTTCGTGCTGTGTCTGCGCCTGCAGCGCGTCGGTAATGGGGGCCACGCCCTTGTCCGCGCGCGCCTGCGCCGCCACCATGCCCTCGCGCGTCATGGCTTCCACGTCCTGCGCGGCCTGCAACTCGCCGAGCGCCGCCTGCGCTGCGTAGTAGTCCTTAGCGGCAGATGCAAAAAAATCCTGCAGTGTGGCGTCCTGCGTCGCGCGCGCGGCTTCCAGCAGCGCGTTCGCGTTCGCGAGTCCCGCCTCCCGGCCACCAAAGTCGTACAGCATCCAGTTCAGGCTGACG
>NZ_CAJMZJ010000003.1:0-581709 GCF_905220295.1 Paraburkholderia sp. J76 | reverse complement strand
CGCGACTGCTGGGGCGCGCTGCTAGCTAGCGGTCCGCCCCAGCGCCGCGACGAACGCGCGGCGCGGATGGCGACAGCGGAAAGGAGCGAGACCAGGGCCGTCGAACGACGACCCCGGAAAACGATAATGGAGTGTGGTTTATGTCAGAGCGTATTGCGTATGTGACGGGCGGGATGGGCGGCATCGGAACTGGCATTTGCCAGCGCCTCGCCAGGCAGGGCTTCACGGTAGTCGCAGGCTGCGGCCCGAATTCGCCGCGCCGCGTGAAATGGCTGGAAGATCAGAAAGCGCTCGGTTTCGACTTCGTGGCCTCCGAAGGCAACGTGGGCGACTGGGACTCGACGCGCCAGGCGTTCGACAAGGTCAAGGCAGAGGTCGGCGAGATCGACGTGCTCGTGAACAACGCCGGTATCACGCGCGACGTCGTCTTTCGCAAGATGACACGCGAGGACTGGACGGCCGTGATCGACACCAATCTCACGAGCCTCTTCAACGTGACGAAGCAGGTGATCGACGGTATGGTCGAGCGCGGCTGGGGCCGCATTATCAATATCTCGTCGGTGAACGGCCAGAAGGGTCAGTTCGGCCAGACCAACTACTCGACGGCGAAGGCCGGCATCCACGGCTTCACCATGGCGCTCGCCCAGGAAGTGGCGACCAAGGGCGTGACGGTCAACACCGTTTCGCCGGGCTATATCGGCACGGACATGGTGAAATCCATCCGTCCCGACGTGCTGGAAAAAATCGTCGCGACGATTCCCGTGCGCCGTCTCGGCGCGCCGGAGGAAATCGCGTCGATCGTGGCGTGGCTCGCTTCCGACGAGTCAGGCTTCTCAACCGGTGCTGACTTCTCGCTGAATGGCGGGTTGCACATGGGCTGATCCCAGGCGCCGCGCGCCTGCAGGGGACGCGCGAAGCCGGGATCGAGGACGGCAGCGGGCCTGTTTGCTCACCGGGGCAGGCACGTTTGACGGGCTAGACCCACGCGCGACGGCAACGGCCGCCGCGCGTTGGCGCTAACAAGGGCGACACATGACGACTACAAAGAAAACCGCCGAACGTCTCATCAAGAAATATCCGAATCGTCGGCTGTACGACACGGAGACGAGCACGTACATCACGTTGACCGACGTGAAGCAACTCGTGCTGGAGCAGGAGGAGTTCAAGGTCATCGACGCGAAGACCAACGAGGATCTGACGCGCAGCATTCTGCTGCAGATCATTCTCGAAGAGGAAAGCGGCGGTTTGCCGATGTTCTCGTCGTCGATGCTGTCGCAGATCATCCGCTTCTACGGTCATGCGATGCAGGGCATGATGGGGACTTACCTGGAAAAGAACATCCAGGCGTTCATCGACATCCAGAACAAGCTCGCTGACCAGTCGAAGAGCCTTTACGAAGGCAACGCGATGAACCCCGAGGTCTGGTCGCAGTTCATGAACATGCAGGCGCCCATGATGCAGGGCATGATGACGAGCTATATCGAGCAGTCGAAGAACATGTTCGTGCAGATGCAGGAGCAGATGCAAAATCAGGCGAAGAACATGTTCAGCAGTTTTCCGTTCAAGCCCGTGACGCCGGGCGGCGCGGCAGCGCCGGCGCAAGGTGCGCCCGAGGGCGGCGAAGAAGAGAAGAAGTAAGCGGCGCGGCGCAACGGCGCACACACGGTGGTGCGCGCGCCGGCCAGTTGTGCGCGCCGCGCCTTGCCGTGCGGCCGGTTTAGCGCCGGTTCCGTGCTGGCTTCAGGCGGCGCCCTGCAAGTCGCGCAAGGCTTCGGGGTGCAGCACGGCAACGCGCAACAGGGTTTGTGCCGCGCCAGTGGGTTCACGGCGGCCTTGCTCCCAATCCTGCAGCGTGCGGGTGGAGACACCCAGTAGCGCGGCAAACGCGCTTTGCGAAAGGCCGACTTTCGCGCGCGCGATCGCCGCGGCGGTGGGCATGACACGGGTGACGCGCGCACCGCGGCCAGACTTCATTTCGCGCACCGACTTGAGCAAGTCGGCTTGAAACTGCTCCATTTCTTTATCCACATCGCACCTCTTCGCGCAGCCGGTCGAGGAATGCCGCCGGCAGGTTGTCGAATTTCGCTTTCGTGTAGACGATCAGCAGCCAGATGCAGCCGTGATCGAGCACGTTGTAATAGATCACGCGCGCGCCGCCGCGCTTGCCAAAGCCGAAACGCCGCCAGCGCACCTTGCGCAGGCCGCCGGTGCCGGGAATGACCTCGCCGGCGAACGGATTGTCGGCCAGCCAGGTAATGAACGCTTCGCGTTCGGAATCCCGCCAGACATCGGCGGCGTAGCGCTGAAACGTTTCGGTTTCGATGATGGTCAGCATGGATGCGCGTCGGTTGTGATTATACGGCAGTGCCGTAATCGAGTGGAGGAGAGATCGATGCGCTTGATGGAAATCAAAGGCGTATTCGACCCCGGTCTCTCTCGATGCTAGCCAACCTTGCTGCGCCGCACGATACGTCAAACGGGTAAAATGGCGGATTGGTTTGATCCCGCGCGGCGCACGAATGCCCTGCGCCCCACATCCGGACGTACACGTGAAAAACCCCGTTGAATCAGCAACCTCCCGCAATCCTGCTCCGCGCGTCGGGATGGTTTCCCTCGGCTGCCCGAAGGCGCTTGTCGACTCCGAGCAGATCATTACCCAGTTGCGCGCCGAGGGTTATGAGATCTCAGGGTCTTACGACGGCGCGGATCTCGTGGTCGTCAACACCTGCGGTTTTATCGACGAAGCCGTGCAGGAAAGTCTCGACGCCATCGGCGAAGCGCTCTCCGAGAACGGCAAGGTGATCGTGACCGGGTGTCTCGGCAAGAAGGCGAGCGCGAGCGGCTCGAACCTGATCGAGGAAGTGCATCCCAAGGTGCTGGCCGTGACGGGCCCGCACGCGGTGGGCGAGGTCATGCAGGCCGTGCACAGCCATCTGCCCAAGCCGCACGACCCGTTCGTCGATCTCGTGCCGGCTGCGGGCATCAAGCTCACGCCGCGCCATTACGCTTACCTGAAGATATCCGAAGGCTGCAATCACCGCTGCACGTTCTGCATCATCCCGTCGATGCGCGGCGACCTCGTGTCGCGCCCGGTCGCCGAGGTCATGCTCGAAGCGGAGAACCTCTTCAAGTCCGGCGTGAAGGAACTGCTCGTCATTTCGCAGGACACGAGCGCTTACGGCGTGGACGTGAAGTACCGCACCGGCTTCTGGAGCGGCAAGCCGATCAAGACGCGCATGACCGACCTCGTCGCCGCGCTCGGCGAACTGGCCGCGCAATACGGCGCCTGGGTGCGCCTGCACTATGTCTACCCGTATCCGAGCGTGGACGAAGTCATTCCGCTGATGGCCGAAGGTCCGTTCAAGGGCCACGTGCTGCCGTACCTCGACGTGCCGTTCCAGCACGCGCATCCCGAAGTGCTCAAGCGCATGAAGCGTCCCGCGAATGCGGAAAAGGTCATGGAGCGTGTGAAGGCCTGGCGCGAGATGTGCCCCGATCTCACGATCCGCAGCACGTTCATTGCCGGCTTCCCGGGCGAGACGGAAGAGCAGTTCGAAACGCTGCTCGACTTCATCCGCGAGGCCGAACTCGACCGCGTGGGCTGCTTCGCTTACTCGCCGGTCGAAGGCGCAACGGCGAATGAACTCGACGGCGCGCTGCCCGACGACGTGCGCGAGGAGCGCCGCGCGCGCTTCATGGAAGTGGCGGAAGAGGTCTCGGCCAGGCGGATCCAGCGCAAGGTCGGCAAGACGCTCAAGGTGCTGATCGACGAAATCAACGCCGACGGCGGCATTGGCCGCACCGCGGCGGATGCGCCCGAAATCGACGGAGTGGTGTACGTCGCGCCCGCGACCCGGGCGTCGAAGCGCTACAAGGTCGGCGATTTCGTTTCGGTGAAAATCACCGGCGCGGACGGCCACGATCTCTGGGGCGAGGTCTGACCGGCATGACGAGCGCCGCCCCGCAAGTCCTCGCTTATGGCGAGGCCATGGTCGAGTTCAACCAGGCGTCGAAAGACCGTCCCGAGTATTTGCAGGGATTTGGCGGCGACACGTCGAACTTCGCCATCGCGGCGGCGCGTCAGGGCGCGCGCACGGGCTTCGTTTCAGCCGTGGGCGACGACGGTTTCGGCCGCCTCCTGATCGACCTGTGGACGCGCGAAGGCGTCGATACCTCGGCGGTGCGCGTGGACGCCACGGCGCCCACCGGCGTCTATTTCGTCTCGCATGGCCCGGCCGGTCATGCATTCGACTATCTGCGCAAGGGCTCGGCCGCCAGCCGTTACACGCCGCGCGATCTGCCGCTCGACCTCATCGCGGCTGCGCGCGTGCTGCATCTCTCCGGCATCAGCGTGGCGATCGGCGATAGCGCCTGCGACGCCGCGCTCGCCGCCGTCGAGCATGCGCGCGCCAATGGCGTGCGCGTGAGCTTCGACACCAATCTGCGCCTGAAGCTGTGGCCGCTCGCGCGGGCGCGCGCCGTGATGAACGAGGTGCTGCGTCTTACCGACATCTGCCTGCCGAGCTGGGACGACGTGGCCGTGCTCACGGGCCTCGACGACCGCGACGCGATCGTCGATTACCTGCTCGCGCGCGGCGCTCGCGTGGTCGCGCTCAAGCTGGGCAAGGACGGCGCTTACGTCGCGACGCCCGACGAGCGGCGCGTCGTGGCGGGCCACGTGGTCGCGGCTATCGACGCCACAGGCGCGGGCGACTGCTTTGGCGGCGCTTTCATCGCGCGGCTGGCAGCGGGCGACGATCCGTTCGCGGCGGCCCGCTATGCGAACGCGGCCGCCGGGCTTTCGACGCTGGGTTTTGGCGCCGTCGCGCCCATCCCTTATCGCGAAGACGTCGAGCGCTTCCTCGCCGGTCAGCCTGCGAGCGAAGCGCACTCATAACAAGATTCATCCATTCAGGAAGACGAGGAGCAGAACATGGAACGCGAAGTAGTGGTGGCAAGCGGTGTGCGCACGGCAATCGGCGACTTCGGCGGCAGCCTGAAGGACTTCGCGCCGACCGATCTCGGCGCGCGGGTGGTGCGCGAAGTGCTCGCTCGCGCGCACGTCGAGGGCGATGCGGTGGGCCACGTGGTGTTCGGCAACGTCGTTCACACCGAACCCAAGGACATGTACCTCGCGCGCGTTGCCGCGATCAACGGCGGCGTCGCGCAGCATGCGCCGGCGCTAACCGTGAACCGCCTGTGCGGCTCTGGCCTTCAGGCGATCGTATCGGCCGCGCAAACCATTTTGCTCGGCGACGCGGACATTGCGATCGGCGGCGGCGCGGAAAACATGAGCCGCGCGCCGTACTCGATGCCGGCCGCGCGTTTCGGTCAGCGCATGGGCGACACGGCGCTGGTCGACATGATGATCGGCGCGCTGCACGACCCCTTCCAGACGATCCATATGGGCGTGACGGCGGAAAACGTCGCGAAGAAGTTCGGCATCACGCGCGAGGCGCAGGACGCGCTGGCGCTCGAATCGCATCGCCGCGCGGAGCGCGCGCGCGCCGAAGGCCGCTTCAAGGATCAGATCCTGCCCATTTCGATCAAATCGAAGAAGGGTGAAGTGCTGTTCGACGCCGACGAGCACGTGCGCGAGGGCGCCACGCTCGACGACTTCTCGAAGCTCAAACCCGTGTTCGCGAAGGAGAACGGCACGGTCACGGCGGGCAACGCGTCAGGCATCAACGACGCGGCCGCCGCAGTGCTGCTGATGAGCGCCGACGCGGCCCGCGCACGCGGCGTGAAGCCGCTCGCGCGCCTCGTCTCGTACGCGCATGCGGGCGTCGATCCGGCGTATATGGGCATCGGGCCGGTGCCGGCCACGCAGAAGGCGCTCGAGCGCGCCGGCCTCAAGGTCGGCGACCTCGACGTGATCGAGGCCAACGAAGCCTTCGCGGCGCAGGCCTGTGCGGTGTCGCAGGAACTCGGGCTCGACCCGGCGAAGGTCAATCCGAACGGTTCGGGCATCTCGCTCGGCCACCCGATCGGCGCGACCGGCGCGCTCATCACCGTGAAGGCGCTTTATGAACTGCAGCGTATCGGCGGCCGCTACGCGCTCGTGACGATGTGCATCGGCGGCGGCCAGGGTATTGCGGCCATCTTCGAGCGCATCTGATACGTGGCGCCGCAGTCCGCCGTGCAAGTGAAGGAAGGATCCAGATGGAAGTTGTGACGCAAGCACAGCGGCCGCCGCGCGCGGCCGTCCGACCCGGCGGCGCCCTCAAGGCACGCGGCTGGATCGTGGCCGCGGCTGCGGCGGCCATGGTCCTCGCGCTCCCGCTCGCGGCGCGCGCGCAGGACGCAAGCGCGCCGCCGCCGGTCAAGTCCACGCTCAAGCCGAATCCCGAGTTTGCGAAGCTGCCGCAATACGTCGGCACGCTCGGCAAGCGTCAGATCGTCATGCGCCTTGGCGCCAAGACCGGCGACGACGACCCGACGGGCGTGCACGGCGAATACCAGTTCACGGACACGGGCGAGGTGATCCTGATCGCCGGCGACCACGCGGACGCCACGCTCGAAGCCGAGGACTCCTACGACGGCACGCATATCGCCGGCAACTGGGTGGGCACGTTCGCCGAGGACGGCTCGCTCGCGGGCGACCGCATGGATCCTGACGATTCGCATCCGGTGCCGTTCGATCTCAAGCCGCTCGCGGCGGGGGCGGCGGCTCCTGCCGTTCCGACCGGTGCGGCGAGCGCGCCCACGTCCGCTCCGAACGGCGCACAGGCGGTGAACGGCGTGGGTAATCTCGTGATCGGGCAATAAGCCCGAAGCGAGCCCGAAGCGGGTGTTACCCTTCGCTATGCGGCGTTGCGCGCGCCCTTGCGCGAGCCGCCCGCCGCAACGTCATCGCGCCTCAACCGAATACGCTCCGACATGACCAAATCCAACTCCAGCCGCGCATTGCAGACGCGCATCGTTCACCCGCAAGACGACATCACGCCCGGCTTCGAGTCGTTTGCCGCGCCTGTCACGCGGGCTTCGACCGTGGTGTTTCCCGACCTCGCCTCGGTGCGCGCGCTCGACTGGCGCAACGACGCGCAATGGCGCTACGGCTTGCACGCCACGCCCACCTCGGCCATGCTGCAAAAGCGCATCGCCGAGATCGAGGGCGGCGAGTATGCGCTGCTGCAGCCCTCGGGCCTCTCGTCCATCTCGAACGTCTACTTCGGACTGCTGAAGTCAGGCGACGACGTGCTGATTCCCGACAACGTCTATTCGCCCAACCGCGATCACGGCGACTGGCTTGCGCGCGATTTCGGCCTCACGGCCCGTTATTACGATCCGATGATCGGCGCGGGCATCGCCGACCTGATCCAGCCGAACACGAAGCTGATCTGGCTGGAAGCGCCAGGCTCGGTGACGATGGAAGTGCCCGACGTGCGTGCGATCACGGCGGCGGCACGCGCACGCAACGTCGTGACGGCCATCGACAATACGTGGTCGGCGGGGCTGGCGTTCAAGCCGTTCGAGCACGGCGTCGACATTTCGGTGCAGGCGCTCACCAAGTATCAGTCGGGCGGCAGCGACGTGCTGATGGGCGCGACCATCACCGCCGACCGCGATCTCTATCTCAAGCTCAAGGCCGCGCGCATGCGGCTCGGCATTGGCGTTTCGGTCGACGACTGCTCGCTCGTGCTGCGCGCGCTGCCGAGCATGAAGGCGCGCTTCGAGGCGCACGACCGCACCGCGCTTGCGCTCGCCGGCTGGCTCAAGACGCGCCCCGAAATCGCGGCCATGCTGCATCCGGCGTTCGAGGATTGCCGGGGCCACGCGTTCTACAAGCGCGACTTCACGGGCGCGGGCGGTCTCTTTTCCGTCGTGTTCGACGAGCGCTACAGCGCGGCGCAGATCGACAGGTTCTGCGAGTCGCTCGAACTCTTCGCGCTGGGCTGGAGCTGGGGCGGCGCACATAGCCTCGCAATGCCGTACGACGTAGGCTCGATGCGCACGGCGGCGAGCTGGCCGCATCGCGGCACGCTGGTGCGTTTCTACATCGGTCTCGAAGAGGAGGCCGATCTTCGCGCCGATATCGAGCAGGCGCTTGCGAGACTTGCGGAAAAAACCAGTACGCCTGAATAAATCGCGCAATGCGAAAACGGCCGCTCGCGTCCACGAGGACGCGAGCGGCCGTTGTTATTTCCAGCCAGCGCGAAATTCCGGTCAGAACAGACGCAGCAACCCGTCGAGCCCGACGAAGTTGAACGCGACGCTCGCCGCCTCGCGTACCACCGGCTTCGCGCGGAACGCGACCGACAAACCCGCCGCGCCCATCATTTTGAGGTCGTTCGAACCGTCGCCCATCGCGATGGCGCGGTGTGGCTCGATGCCGATCCCGGCACAGGTTTCGACGAGCGTGCGTGCCTTCACGTCGGCATTGACGATCTCGCCGGTTACGCGTCCCGTGAGCTTTCCATTCACGATTTCGAGCGTGTTCGCGCGCGTGTAGTCGAGCCCGAGCCGCGCCTTCAGGCGCTCGGTGAAAAAAGTGAAACCGCCGGAGACGAGCAGCGTCTTCAGTCCCGCGGCCTTCGCGCCCGCGAGCATCTGCCCGGCGCCCGGCGAGAGTTGCAGGCGTTCCTCGTACACGCGCTCGAGTGCGCTCGCGTCAAGGCCCTTGAGCAGCGCCACGCGGCGCGTGAGGCTCTCGTTGAAGTCCTTGATCTCGCCGCGCATCGCAGCTTCCGTAATCGCCGCGACCTCGGCCTTCAGGCCGCAGAAGTCCGCGATTTCGTCGATGCATTCGATCGTGATGAGCGTCGAGTCCATGTCCATCGCCACGAGGCCGAAATCGGCCAGCTTGCGGCCCGCTTCCACGAACGCGTAGTCGAGCTGGTGGGTGCCGCAGTAGACTTCGACATCCGCGCGCTGGGCCGGCTCGGCGTTCTCGATGCGCAGCGCGTGGGCGTCGAGCGGCGTGAGGCGGCTGCCGCGCGCTAGGCCGAGGAGCGGCTTGTGATGGACGGTGTCGAGCGGGGCGGGACTCTGGATGACGAGATTCATGGCAGGACGGGCAAAGCCGACGCGCGGCGTTGTCAGATCGGTCGGATGAAAAAGGGCGCAGTCGCGCGGCAGGCGAAGACGCTGCTGGGCTTCGTACAGAGCGCGGCGAAGCCCGCTATTGTAACTTCCCGCTGACAGCCGCGGATGCGCGACCGATCGGCAAGCCCGGCGCATGCCCGCGCGCTGTCCCTGCGGCAAGCAAATTGCGCGCGATGACAAGCAGGATAAAACCTGGTCCGCTCGATGCATGTGCTCGGCGCAAGGCGGCGCGCAGCGCGCTAGACTGGTAACAGACCATCCGCCGCACGCGAACGGAGCGTCGTACCGGCTATTCGCGGCTCGCCGCGTTCGTTGCGTACGCCGCTTTTCGCTCGCGGGCGCGGCCGTTCCCGCCAGGAGGTGACGCATGCCTTGCCGCAGCTCCCGCCATACTCGCCGCCGTCGCGCGGCACTCGTCCAGTTCGCCTTGGCCGTTTCCTGCGTCGTCGCGCTGCCCGCGCTCGCGGCCACGCCGATCACCGTGACCTCGAAGGCCGCAACCGACGGGCCGATCCGCTACACCGTGCGGGTCGCCTCGAAGGCGTTCGGCGACGCTCAGGAAACCCGCACGCTGCGCTCGGGCGACACCGATGACTTCACGTGGCGCACCACGCCGCCGGGCGGCGCGGTCGCGACGCCGCAAGGCTGCCCGGACTACGCTTCGCTGCCGCTCGACGCAAACGGCGCGATGGTCAGGCAGACGCAGCTTCGTCTTGCGCCGATCGTCGCGAGCAACGGCACGGCCACTGTGCAGGTGAGCTTCCGCGCCCAGGCGCCGCACGGCACGCAGACGGTGTCGAACAACGGCGCCTCGCTCACGTGTCCCGCCGTGGTCGCGCATAGCGAAGTGGCGCACCTCACGATGCCCACCAACGGCACGGCGAAAATGCTCAAGCTCAGCGACGGCACGCAGATCACGATCTCGGCGCAGCGCTAGGGCGCATGCGCCGCCCGTGCTGCCGGGGCCGCAAGGTCCGCAACGTCCGCAAGGGCTCAAGCGCGTGCCTTGCGCTCGATGAGCCGCGCCACGAGAAAGCGATGTTCCGGCGAGAAGAGGCGCCGATACGCGAGCAGCACCGCGCCCACGGTGCCGAGCGCCGACGAAGCCGCGATCAGGAACATGATCACGATCTGGTAGCGTACGGCTTGCAGCGGCGACTGTCCCGCGAGCACCTGGCCCGTCATCATGCCGGGCAGGCTCACCACGCCGACCACGGCCATCTGGTTGAGCGTCGGGATCATGCCGGCGCGCACGGCCTCGCGGGCGCTCGCCTGCGCGGCTTCCCAGCGCGTGGCGCCAAGCGCGAGCGCGCTTTCCACACGGTCGCGCCGCGCTGTCAGTTCGTGCATCATGCGCTCCACGCCGAGCGATACGCCCGTCAGCGTGTTGCCGAGAATCATGCCGAGGATCGGAATCGCATATTGCGGCTCGTACCACGGCCGGATGCGAATCACCACGAAAAGCCCGACTGCGGCGACGAGCCACGCGCTCACCCAGATCGACACGATGCTGTCCGCGCGTTGGCCGCCGTAGGTGCGTGCGCCGCGTTGCGCGCCTGCGAACCCGGCGATCAGCGTCATGAGCGCCATGAGCGGCAGTACGACGTACCAGCGGTTGAAGGCGAATACCCAGCCGAGCACGTAGCCGATGGCGAGCAGTTGCACGACGGTGCGCACGGCGGCCCATGCCAGCCTGCGTTCGAGGTCGAGCTTGAGCAGCACGGAGACCGCGCCGTTGACGAACACGAGCAGCGCCGCAATGGCGACGTCGCCGATGCCGAGGTTCTGCAGCACGCCGGGGCTCATTGCGCGGCTCCCTGCGTAAGCGCCGTGCGCGTGGCGGGCTCTTCGAGCACGCCCGCGCGCATCGTCAGATGCCGTTCCCCCACGCGTTGCGCCTGGGCGGGATCGTGCGAGACCCAAACCGTGGCGCGCGTGGTGCGCGCTTCGTCGAACCAGCCGGCCACGAGCGCTTCCACCGTGCGCGCCGATTCGGGGTCGAGAGACGCGGTCGGCTCGTCGAGCAGGAGCGCTTCGGGATCGAGCTGGAGCACCCGCACGAGCGCCACGATCTGCGCTTCGCCGCCCGAAAGCCCGGCGGTGTCGCGCGCGAGGAAATCGCTGGAACGGCCGGTCGCGGCGAAGAGGGCGCTCGCGCGCGCCGCGTCGAATCGCGCGTCGCGGTAGACCGCTAACGTATAGGGATAGCGCAGGTTGTCCTCGACGCTGCCGTCCAGCAGCGCGGGCCGCTGCCTCAGGTACGCAATATGCCGCCGGTACTGCACCATGCGCCCGCGCGCGACGGGCTGGCCATGCCAGCGAACCTCGCCGCCGTCGAGCGGGTCGAGCAACGCGAGCGCGCGTAGCAATACGCTCTTGCCGGACCCCGACGGACCCGTCAGCACGGCGCGCTCGCCGGCGCGCATCGCGAAATCGGTGGGATGCAGCAGCCACTGGCCGCGTTGGGCGTCGCGCCGGGCGATCTGGCGGCTCTCGACGAGCGGCGCGCGATCGGCGCCAGGCAGGGGAAGTGAGGTGTGCTCGAGCATCAAAAGATTGCAAACAAGATCGTACGGCGAGTCGGGCGAGCCAGCCATGCAGCGCCAACCGGGCACGCTGACTGCTTGTGCGGTACTGCAACATGGCAGACCAACAACAACGTGGAGTCCGCATGACGTCACCGCAGCCCAAGTCCTTTCGCCTTGGCCGCACGCTCGCCAGGATCATCGCATGGCTCGTCGCCGTTGTCGTCGTGTTGATTGTGGTGCTCGTCGTCTTCATCCTGACGTTCGACTGGAACCGCGCCAAACCCTATGTGAACGAAAAGGTCAGCGAGGCTATCGGACGGCCATTCGCGATCGAAGGCGATCTCAAGGTCGGCTGGCGTCGGCCGCCCGCCGAAAGAGGCTGGCGCTCGTGGGTGCCCTGGCCGCGGTTTTCCGCCACGCAAATTACCGTCGCCAATCCCGACTGGACGAAGGCCCCGCATTTCGCCACGCTCGACGAGATCGATTTCGAGGTGGCCGTACTGCCGCTTCTCGCGCACGACATCGTGATTCCGGCGATCAATCTCGTGAATCCGTCCGTCGACGTCGAGCGTCTGGTGGACGGGCGCAACAACTGGACTTTCAAGCTGCCCGCTTCGAGCGGGCCATCGACGTGGCGGCTCGATCTGCACGACATCACGTTCGCGAGCGGCAATATCGGCGTGAGCGACCAGCAGACGAAAACCGACGTGAAGATCGTCGTGAACCTGCTCGGCCAGGGCATCCCCATCGGCAAGGTGATGGAGGAGCAGGAGGCGGCTTCGCGCAAGGGTTCCGCGCAATTCATAGGCAGTGCGGGCGCGAAACGTCTGACGCAGCAGGTCAACAAGCAGCAGGCATCGGAGGCGGCCGCGGCCAGCGCGGCGGTGGAGGCGAGCGGCGCGGCGGCTTCGGGTGTCAGCGGCGCAGCGAGCGCCCCCGCAGCAGCTTCGCAGACGCTGGCCGCGAGCGGCGCCAGCGGCGCCGTCGTCGCCTCGGGCGCCGCGCCCGTACAGCCGGGCGCGAAGGAGCCGTTCTACGCGATCGGCTGGACGATCAAGGGCACGTATGGCAAGACGGCGCTTTCGGGCGATGGCAAGCTGGGCGGCGTGCTCGCCTTGCAGGACTCGAAGCGCCCGTTCCCGATCCAGGCCGACGTGCGCGCGGGCGACCTGCACATCGCGCTGGTCGGCACGATCACCGACCCGATGCATCTGGCCGCCGTCGATCTGCGGCTGTGGCTGCAAGGGCAAAGTCTGGCGCATCTGTACAACCTCACGGGCGTGACGCTGCCTGAAACGCCGCCGTATGCCACGGAAGGGCACTTCGTCGGCAATTTCAGGCGCGGCGCGAGCGTGTTCCGCTATGAGAACTTCACGGGTCGCGTGGGCGGCAGCGATCTGAACGGCACGGTGGTCTACCAGCAGCGCTCGCCGCGGCCGCTCCTGACTGGCCAACTGGTTTCGAACCTGCTCCAGTTCTCCGACCTCGCGCCGGTCATCGGCGCGGACAGCAAGGCGAGCAAGGCAAAGCGCGGCGATACCGTCAAGCAGCCGGCCGATCGCGTGATTCCGGTCGAGCCGTTCCGCACCGACCGCTGGAGCGCCATCGACGCCGATGTGAAGTTCACGGGCCGGCGCATCATCAAGCAAGGCAGTTTGCCGGTTCAGGACCTCTACACGCACGTTATCCTGACGAACGGCGTGCTCGTGCTCGATCCGCTGCAGTTCGGCGTGGCGGGCGGCACGCTCGGCACGCGCGTCTCGCTCGACGGCAGCGGTACGCCGCTCAAGGCGCGCGGCACGCTGGAGGCGCGTCACCTGAAGCTCAAGCAGTTGTTCCCGAACTTCAAGACGATGCAGTCGGCGCTCGGCGAAATCAACGGCGACGCTTCGCTCACTGCGACCGGCAACTCGCCGGCGGCGCTCGCCGCGACCTCGAACGGCGAGGCGAAGCTCCTCGTCACGCAGGGCGAGATCAGCAGGCTGCTCATGGAGGCGGCGGGCCTGAACGTGGCGAACGTGGTCTACGAGAAGTTGTTCGGCTCGCGCGACGTGAAGATCAACTGCGCGGCGGCCGATTTCGTCGCCACCAACGGCGTGCTCGATCCGCGCGTGTTCGCGCTCGACACCGACGACGCGGTGATCGACATCGACGGCCCGATCGACCTGCGCGACGAGTCGATGGACATGAAGGTCCATCCCCATACGAAGGGCTTCCGCGTCTTCAGCTTGCGCTCGCCGCTGTACGTGAAGGGCACCTTCAAGAACCCGCACGTGGGCGTGGACGCGACGGCGCTTGCGCTGCGCGGCGGGGCGATGATCGGGCTCGGCTTGATCAATCCGTTTGCCGCGCTGATTCCGCTGATCGCGCCGAGCAACAACAAGCCGCTGCCGTGCGACGCGCTGTTCGCGCAGATGCATCAGCATCCTGTGGCGCCGCCGCCGGGCCAGAAAATGCATGCGCTGCCCAAGACCGACCTGGGAAGCGGCGGGGCGAGCGCGGCGATGACGACGGATAAGGGGGATAAGGGAGACAAGTCGGCTCAGGGCGCGAAAGCAAGCCCGGCTACGCGCAACGCACCGTCGCCTGCATCGGCCGGCAAGCCGCAGGAAGGGCAGGAGCCGCTCTACAAGGGAAGCTGATTCGCGACGCGGAGCCGGAAAAAACCACAGCGCCGGGTCAATCGACCCGGCGCTGCGCGATAAACCAGGGAGTGGAAGGCGCGCTTAGCGCAACGAGCGTGGCGCGGTGTCGCCGGCGGCGTCCTGGCGACGCGTCACGCGCCGGGTGGTCATGGCCGGACGCGCCGCGCCGAACTCGGGCAACACGCGGCCGCGCGCGCGGCTGGCGAACACGAGAAAGCCGAAGCCGTCCGCCTCGTACCAGTAACCGCCGTTCTCGAGCCCTTCGATAGGCTGCTCGAGCGCATGCGCGATCGATTCGATGCAGCGCTTGCGCAATTCACTCGTACCCGGATAGGGCGGCTGCGCACCGCGCACGCTGCACAGGAGCACGTCGAGCCCCGGCAGGATATGCGCGTAGAGCACGGGCTCGTCCTGCGCGCGCGCACGCGCGATCTTGGTGTCGAGTTGACCGAATGGTTTGAAATGGCTCAGTACGGCGAGAAATGACTCGTCGCCGTCTGCCTTGACGCGTTTGCGCTTTTTCGGGAAGGACATAAAAATTCGCCTGAAAAAGGTGGATTGCAGTACACGCAGCGTTCCCATGCGACCACTCCCGGACTGGTGCGCCGCACGTCGATCCTTTATAGCACATGGATTTGCTGTCTTCATGAGGATAGAGACGGGGAAGGCCGGCCTTGACGGCGCGCGGACCGCCTGAAGCGATCCGGCCTGCGCGGCCCGGTTTGCTGCCCCTGTTTCAAAACCCTCAGTGCGTTCGCAAACGCCATGCCGGATCGCACGTCGCGCTCATGTAGATATCCCGGCGCTCTCTCGCTTGTCTGTGTCTCAATAATAGACCTGTGTGTGCGCTCGGTGTGGCGAATTGCCCTAAAAAAGCGGGTTTTTCACGCGGCGAGGTGCGGGGTGTCACATAGATTGTCATCCTGAAAAATCGCGCAGATAATGTTGCGATTCTGGGGAGCGCGGCGCCGCCCGGACCGCCACTATCCAGACCGCCATGAAACTGTTCGCCAAGGGGCTCTTGCTGATTGCGATTCCGAGCGCCGTCGAACTGGCGCTGCTCGGCCTTGTGTTCGACACCCAGGGCGAGGCGGCGCTCGCGGCGAGGCGCGCCGAAAACACCCAGCAAATCCTCTGGCAAGCCAACAGTCTCGCCGACCCGCTGCTGCGCGAGGCCGCGCGCGTGCGCACGGGCATCGTGCTCGAAGACCCTTCTTTCATCGATCGCCACGCCGTCTGGACCGAGTTCGCCGACCGCATCACGCTGCTCGCGCGCATGGTCGCCGACAATCCACCGCAACGCGCGCGCGTGGAGCACATGCGCGACGCCGCTTACGCGTGGCGCAAAGAAGCGAGCGATATTGCCGATGCGCTGCGCATGGGCCACAGCGCGCCGTTCGCGCGCGTGGCGGGCAACGGCATGCCCCCCGAGATCGAGACAGTGCGCGAGGTGCTCGGCGAGTTCATCGCGGAGGAAACGCGGCTCGACGAGGCCCGTGCGGCCATGCTGCGCGAGACGCGCGAGCGCCAGCAGGACGCGCTCATCTTCGCGGTGGTGGGCTCGATGCTGATCTGGGCGTTTACGGCCGTCGCGTTCGCGCGCAACGTGGGCGTGCGCCTGGCCGCCCTCGGCGCGAACGCCGAGCGTCTGCGGGACGGCGCGCCGCTCGCGCCCCCGCTCACGGGCAACGACGAAATCGCCGCGCTCGATGCGGTATTGCACGAGACGAGCGCGCGGCTGCGCGTGGCCGAGCGCGAGCAGGCCGCGCTGAAGGCGCAGCTCCAGGCGCGCGCCGCGGACCTCGCGAGCGCCAACGAGCATCTGCGCCAGGAGAGCCAGGACAACGAGATGTTCATCTACAGCGTGTCGCACGATTTGCGCTCGCCGCTCGTGAACCTGCAAGGTTTTTCGAAGGAGCTTCAGGTATCGTGCGACGACTTGCGCGCGCAGGTCGACGCGGCGCGGCTGCCCGAACACGAGTACCGCGAGATGGCCGAAGTGCTCGACGGCGACGTCGACGAATCGCTGCGATTCCTGCGTCAGGCCGTGGCGCGCGCGGCGGCCATCATCGACGCGCTGTTGCGTCTCTCGCGCTCCGGGCGTCTGGAATACCGCTGGCAGCGCGTGAACGTCGCGCGGCTCGTGGAGCGCGTGCTGGGCGGCATCGCCGGCGAACGCGCGCAGGCGGCGCGCATCGAGGTGGGCGAATTGCCGCCCGCCTGGGGCGACCCGGCGGCGCTCGAGCAGATATTCGGCAATCTCATTGAGAATGCACTGAATCACCTCGATCCCGCCCGGCCAGGCCGCGTCGAGATCGGCGCGCTCGCGGCAGGCGGCGAACCGGCCGGCGAACCCGGCAAAGGCACGGAAAAGGCCGCAGGGAAAGCCGAGGCCGGAGAGTCTCGCGAGCGTACGCGGACGTATTTTGTGCGCGACAATGGCGTTGGCATTGCGCAGGCATATCTGCCCAAACTGTTCCGCGCGTTTCAGCGGCTGCACGGCGGCGAATCGCCGGGTCAGGGCACTGGCCTCGCGCTCGCCAAACGCATTGTGGAACGGCACGGCGGGCGCATCTGGGTCGAATCGATCGAGGGCGCGGGCTCGACGTTCTTCGTCGCGCTGCCCGACCAGCCGTTGCGCACCGCCTAGCGCGAAGTGGGGCGGCCCACCGGCGCGCGCGGCGGGCAAGCTTTCAACAAGCTTCAAGAAGATCATGCAGGAAGTAGGAGAGTTGAGATGACGAACGGGGAACAGGTCAGCATCGTGCTGATCGAAGACGACGACGGGCATGCCACGCTGGTCGAGCGCAACCTGCGGCGTTCGGGGATCTCGAACGGCTTCCTGCGCTTTCGCGACGGCCAGGAGGCGCTCGATTACTTTTTCGGCGCGCCGGGCGACAACCCGGCTGCGGCGGCGAACTGGCCGTCGCGCGACACGCTCGGCAATTTCGTCGTGCTGCTGGACCTGCGCATGCCGCGCGTGGACGGCTTCGAGGTGCTGCGGCGCCTGAAGGCGGAGCCCGCCACGGCGTCGGTGCCGGTGATCGTGCTCACGACCACCGACGACCCCCGCGAAATCGAACGCTGCTACGAACTCGGCTGCAACGTGTACATCACGAAACCGGTGGAATATGACGCGTTCATCGAGGCTGTCCGCCGACTCGGCTTCTTTCTCCAGGTCGTCAAGCTGCCGCCGGGACACCGCTTCATCCAGGCGCGGCCGGCCGGCGCCCAGTAACGGAAAACGCACGCATCACGCATGGAATCATCACGCATTGGCAATCGAATGAAAGAACGGCGGGAACAACGGCGCGTGCCCGAGGGGACGCTTCGCGCATGACTGAGGAATCCACGATGCTGGACGGGGCGCGCGTGCTCGTCGTCGACGACGACGAAGGCATTCTGCGTCTCGCCCGCAAATCGCTTCTGCGCGCCGGTGCGCGCGTGGATACCTGCACGGGCGTCGGGGAGGCGCGCGCGTTGCTCGCCGTGCAGACGCCCGACGTGCTCGTGCTCGACTAT
Source organism: Paraburkholderia sp. J76 (assembly GCF_905220295.1). Taxonomy (NCBI): domain Bacteria; kingdom Pseudomonadati; phylum Pseudomonadota; class Betaproteobacteria; order Burkholderiales; family Burkholderiaceae; genus Paraburkholderia; species Paraburkholderia sp. J76. The sequence continues at coordinate 563,969 of NZ_CAJMZJ010000003.1, read as the reverse complement.
CAGCTAGACGGCGCGGAAACGGGCCTCGACTTCTTTCGCCGCCTGCGTGCCGACGACGTGCGCGTGCCGGCCATCCTCGTGACCGGCTTCACCGACGAATCGCGCGTGATTGCGGCGCTGCGCGCGGGCGTCTCGGATGTGGTGCCGAAATCGGGCGACTATCTCGACTATCTGCCCGAAGCCGTCGCGCGCGTGCTCTCGCAAGTAGCGCTCCAGCGCGCCTCCGACGAAGCGCTGCTGCTGCGCGACCGTGAAGAGCACTACCGCACGCTCTCCGAAGCGCTGCCGCACCTCGTGCTCACCTGCGGCGCGGACGGCAATTGCGACTTCGTTTCGAAGCAGTGGCACGACTACACGGGACGCGGCGCCGGGCTCTCGCACGGTCTTGCCTGGCTCGATGCGGTGCACGCCGACGATCGCGAAGAGATCCGCCGCACGTGGCTCGAGGCCGTGCGCAGCGGCGCGACCGACTATCGCCACGATCTGCGGATTCGCCGCCACGATGGCGCTTATCGATGGTTCGATGTCCGAATCGTTGCGATGCGCGACCCGCGCGGCGGCGTGAACAAATGGTTCGGCAGTTGCACCGACATCGACTCGCAACGCGAAGCGACTGAGGAGCGCGAGCGCCTGCTGGCCTCCGAGCAGGCCGCGCGGCAGACCGCCGAAGAAGCCAACCGCGCGAAAGACCGCTTCCTGGCGATGCTCTCGCACGAGCTGCGCACGCCGCTGACGCCGGTGCTCGCGGGCACGCGTCTGCTGGAACAGATCCCGGGCTTGCCGGAGGCGGCGCGCTCGGGGGTGCTGATGATCCGCCGCAACATCGAACTCGAGGCGCGGATGATCGACGATCTGCTCGATCTCACGCGCGTGGCGAACGGCAAGCTGAGCCTCACGCTCGACACGGTTGACGTGCACGAGGTCATCGAAGCCGTGCTCGAACTCTTCCATAGCGAAATCCAGATCAAGCAGCAGGATGTGCACGTGGATCTCGGCGCGAAGCAGCATTACGTGCGCGGCGATCGCGCGCGGCTGCAGCAGATGCTCTGGAACCTCGTGCGCAACGCCGCGAAATTCACGCCCGACGGCGGCCACATTTACGTGCGTACGCGCGACGCGCGCATGCGCGTGGAGATCGAGGTCGAGGACACGGGCATCGGCATCGCGCCCGAGCAGATCGGCAAGCTCTTTCATGCCTTCGAGCAGGGCAGCCACAATCTCACGCGCCAGTTCGGCGGCCTCGGATTAGGTCTCGCGGTGACGCGGGCGCTGACTGAGGCGCATGGCGGAAGTGTGAGCGCGAAGAGCCCCGGCGCGCATTGCGGCGCGACGTTCACCATCGTGCTGCCGACCGCCGCGCGGGGTGAAGGGACGGCGTCGATCGCGGAACTGCGCGGACCGCATCGGGCGGGCGTGCTGAACGTCCTGCTGATCGAGGATCACGAGGACACCGCCGAGGTCATGTCGCAGTTGATGCGCGCGGGCGGTCACGAGGTGGCGGTGGCGGGCAGCGTGGCGCAGGCGCTCGCGCTTACCGCCAGCCACGCCTTCGACCTCGTGGTGAGCGATATCGGTCTGCCGGACGGCTCGGGCATCGACTTTATCCGCGTGTTTCGTGCGCAATCGACGGCGCCCGCCGTGGCGCTCACTGGCTTCGGCACCGACGACGACGTGCGGCGCAGCCTGGAAGCGGGCTTCACTGCCCATCTCACGAAGCCCGTGAACTTCGAGCAGCTCGAAAGGCTGATCGAAGAGGCCGTGGCCGCGCGCGCCGCGGCGACCGAGCCCGATTCCGCCGCGCCGGCTCCCTGATTCTTCCTGTTTTTTTGGGCACAAAAAACCCGCGCGGCCTTGCGGCGGCGCGGGTTTCGGGCTGAGTTCCTGCGTGGATCAGCGCGGATTGCTTTGCAGCGAATCGCGAATCTCGCGCAGCAGCAGCACGTCTTCGGGCGTGGGCGGCGGCGCGGCGGGCGCGGCTTCTTCCGGCTTGCGCAGCTTGTTGATGAACTTCACCATCAAAAAGATGATGAACGCGAGAATGACGAAGTTGATCACGGCGGTGATGAACGAGCCATAGCCGAACACGGCCACGCCCGCGGTCTGCAGATCCTTGTACGACTCGGGATTGCCTTTATAGCTGGGCGGAATGTGTCCCAGCCGCACGAACATGTTCGAGAAGTCGAGGCCGCCCGTGATCACGCCGATGACCGGCATGATGAGGTCTTTCACGACCGAGTTGACAATGCTCGAAAACGCGCCGCCGATAATCACACCGACGGCGAGATCCATCACGTTGCCTTTGACGGCGAATTCCTTGAACTCCTGGACGATGCTCATAAACGGGCTCTCCCTGAATAGCGCGGCACGGGGCTGGGGTCGATACGACGTATTGGCGCAATCATAGCGAACGCATCCGTATCGCGGTAGCAATTTGACATTCCCTGACGCTTTGCAAAACGCTTGCCAGGGGCGGCCGACGAAGTCCCGGAGGACGCACGCAGCGTGCCTGCCGCGCGGTTGGCAGGCACGCCTCGCGTCTTAGTACGCGAGCGAGATGTGCTCGTGAAAGGTCTGCGGGTCGGTGTTGGTGCCGCACAGCAGCACGCCCACGCGCTTGCCTTGCAGCGTGTCGCGCAGCGGCCCGAGCAGGCCGGCCGTGGCCGTGGCGCAAGCGGGTTCCACGGCGAGCTTGAGTTGCTCGAAGAGCACGCGCATGGCGCTGCGCAACGCGTCGTCGGAGACCGTGACGACGCGCTCGAGATGACGGCGGCACAGCGTATAGCTGTATTGCTCCGCGTGCGGAGCCATCAGCGAATCGGCGATCGAGTGCATGTGCGTCAGGCGCACCGTGTGGTTCGCCGCGAAGCTGCGGCTCATCACGTCCGAGCCCTCCGGCTCGACGCCATACACGCGCACGCGCGGATTCGCGAGCCGCAGCGCGGTGGCCACGCCCGCCGCAAGGCCGCCCCCGCCAATGGGCACGACGACCGCATCGAGATCGGGCGCCTGGGTCGCCCATTCGTAGCCGAGGGTGGCCGTGCCGAGCACGGTGCGATAGCCGTTGAACGGATGCACGAAATAGCGTCCTTCGTCGGCTTCGATACGGCGCACGATCTCGAACGCCTCGCTGCTGTTGCCCGCCACGACGATTTCCGCGCCAAGGCGCTGGCATTGCGCCACGCGCGCCGCGCTCGCGGTGCGAAAGAGCACGACTTTCGCGCTGATGCCGAGACGCATCGCCGCGTAGGCAACCGCAATGGCGTGATTGCCGCCCGAAACGCACGTGACGCCCGCGCTGCGCTGCGCGGCGTCGAGCGCCAGCAGATGCGTGAACGCGCCGCGCACCTTGAAGCTGCCGCTCGACTGCAGCAGTTCGAACTTGAAGTTCACGAGCGTCGCTTCGAGCGTAGACAGGTCGTGGCGATCGAACACGGGCGTGCGCAACACCCACGGCGCGAGCGCGAAATGCTGCGAGGCGATCTCGTCGAGCGTGGGAATCGCCTCACCGTCTATCGTGTGGCTGGTGGGCAGCGGCGCGGCGGTGGACATGATGGTGCGCGTTCAGCGGATTACTGTGCCAGGGCGTCGACGGACATGCCGTGCACGAGCTTGCGCAGGAATCCTTCGCATGCCGCGAGCTGTTCGAGCGAGACGTACTCGTTCGGCTTGTGCGCCTGCTGGATGTCGCCGGGGCCGCACACCACGCTCGGAATGCCCGCGCGTGCGAAGAGGCCCGCCTCGGTGCCGTAGGCGACCTTGCGGCGCGCCTGATCGGCGGTGAGCGCGCGCACGAGTTGCGTGATCGCGGCCTGCTCGGTGGCGTCGAGGCCGGGCGCCGCTGCGATCTTCGTGAACTCGATCGCGCCCACCGCGTGCTCGCGCTGCATTTTCGGCACGAGCGTTTCGCGCGCGTACTGCTCGATGCGCGCGAAGATCGTGTCGGGGTCGAGCGTCGGCAGATTGCGGAACTCGAATGCGAATCGGCATTCGGCCGGCACCGTGTTGATGGCGTTGCCGCCCTCGATCGTGCTGGTTTGCGCAGTCGTGAACGGCACGTCGTAAAGCTCGTCGAACGGGCCGCTCGCGCGGAACTCGTCGGCCATGTCGCGGATGTAGCAGATGAGGCGCGCGGCGTACTCGATCGCGTTCAGCCCGCGCGGCGTGAGCGACGAATGGGCGGCCTGGCCGCGCACGCAGCACTGATACGCGTTGATGCCCTTGTGCGCCACGATGGGGCGCATGCTCGTGGGTTCGCCCACGATGCAGCCTTCGGGCTTCACACCGCGCTTCACGAGTTCCTCGATCATGAGCGGCGCGCCCACGCAGCCCACTTCCTCGTCGAACGAGAGCGCGAAGTGCAGGGGCTTCGCGAGTTTCATCTGCTGGATTTCGGGCAGGAGCGTGAGCGCCGCGCCGATGAACCCCTTCATGTCGCAGGTGCCGCGGCCATAAAGCAGACCGTCGCGGATCTCGGGCTTGAACGGGTCGCTGTCCCACTTCTGGCCGTCTACGGGCACCACGTCGGTGTGGCCCGAGAGGACGATGCCGCCGTTCGTTTCGCCGTCGTGCGCGGGGATCGTGGCGAACAGGTTGGCCCATTTGCCGTCGCGGCCGTAGGTGAGCGTCGATTCGATGCCGCGCGCGCGCAGATCGTCGCGCACGGTCTCGATCAGGCCGAGATTCGGATGGCGGCTGACCGTATCCATCGAAACGAGGCGTTTGACCCAGGGAAGCGAGGCGGGAAGGGAAGCGGAAGGCGTGGACGACTGCGCTGTTTCAGCGGCGAGGGACATGTTGGACTCCGGCTTGCTTGTATGCTTCATCTTACCCAAAAAGAATGCGGCAAGCCAAAGCGGCGGGCAGTGCGGTGTCCCACGTAACGCGCGATCACGCCACCATGGCGCGCTGCAGCATGACGTGAAAACGCCCGTGCGGAGGTTAAACCGCGCGGGCGTCCCGAGGCGCTGCAAAAGGGTTTAGCGCGACGCGCCCGCGCGATTGGGCGCGCCGAGCGCCCGCAACGTTTCCTTCACGGTGGCCACGCGCACGGCGAGGTCGGGGCTGCGTGTTTCGATGCGCAGCTTGTCCTGCCCCGCGAGCTTGATGTGCTTGTGCTTCTGCACCATCTCGATGATGCGCATGGCGTCCACGGGCGGATTCGGCACGAACTGCAACCCGATGACCGCTTCGCCCGCATCGATCTTCGTGATGCCGAGCGGCTTGGCGGCCAGCCGCAGACGATGCGTTTCGATGAGCGCATGCGCCTGCGCCGGCATCTTGCCGAAGCGGTCGATCAATTCTTCCTGGATGCCGTCGATCGAATCGTCGTGCTCGCAGTTCGCGAGGCGCTTGTAGAGCGACAGGCGCTCCTGCACGTCGCCGCAGTAGTCGGCGGGCAGGATGGCGGGCGCGTGCAGGTTGATCTCGGTGGTCGCCGCGAGCGGCGCGTTGAGATCGGGCTCGCGGCCGTCCTTGAGCGCTTTCACGGCGTCGTTGAGCATGTCCGTGTAAAGCTGGAAGCCGATCTCCTGAATCTCGCCCGACTGCTTGTCGCCGAGCACTTCGCCCGTGCCGCGAATCTCCAGGTCGTGCATTGCCAGATAGAAGCCCGAACCGAGTTCTTCCATCTGCTGGATCGCTTCGAGACGGCGCTGCGCCTGCTTCGTGAGTCCTTGCGGATCGTGCACGAGCAGATACGCGTAGGCCTGGTGGTGCGAGCGCCCAACGCGGCCGCGCAACTGGTGAAGCTGCGCGAGGCCGAACTTGTCGGACCGGTGGATAAGAATCGTGTTCGCGGTCGGCACGTCGATGCCGGTTTCGATGATCGTCGTACAGAGCAGCACGTTCGCGCGTTGCGCCACGAAATCGCGCATCACGGCTTCGAGTTCGCGCTCGTGCATCTGGCCGTGCGCCACGGCGATACGCGCTTCGGGCACGAGCGCTTCGAGCATCGCGCGGCGGTTCTCGATGGTTTCGACCTCGTTGTGCAGGAAGTACACCTGGCCGCCGCGCTTGAGTTCGCGCAGCATGGCCTCGCGAATCACGCCGTCTTCCTCGCGGCGCACGAAGGTCTTGATGGCGAGGCGCTTCTGCGGCGCGGTCGCGATCACGGAGAAGTCGCGCAGGCCCTCAAGCGCCATGCCGAGCGTGCGCGGAATCGGCGTGGCGGTGAGCGTGAGCACGTCCACTTCCGCGCGCAGCGCCTTGAGCGCTTCCTTCTGGCGCACGCCGAAGCGGTGTTCCTCGTCGATGATCACGAGCCCGAGGCGCTTGAACTGCACATCGGACGAAAGCAGCTTGTGCGTGCCGATCACGATATCGACGCTGCCGTCGTTGATCTGCTGGATCGCGCCCGTCACTTCCTTTGCGCTCTTGAAACGCGACAGCTCGGCGATGCGCACGGGCCAGTCGGCGAAGCGGTCCGTGAAGGTTTGCGTGTGCTGCTCCGCGAGCAGCGTGGTGGGCGAAAGAATCGCCACCTGCTTGCCGCCCATCACGGCGATGAACGCCGCGCGCAACGCCACTTCCGTCTTGCCGAAGCCCACGTCGCCGCACACGAGGCGGTCCATCGGCTTGCCGCTCGTCATGTCGCCGATCACGGCCGCGATGGCGGCGGCCTGGTCGGGCGTTTCCTCGAAGCCGAAGCTCTCCGCGAACTTCACGTAGTCTTTCGGTTCGAGCGCGAACGCATGGCCCTCGCGCGCGGCGCGGCGCGCGTAGAGATTCAGAAGCTCTGCCGCCGTGTCGCGAATCTGCTGGGCGGCCTTGCGGCGCGCCTTTTCCCACTGGCCCGAACCGAGCGCATGGAGCGGGGCGCTGTCGGGGTCTGCGCCGCTGTAGCGCGAGATTACGTGCAATTGCGACACCGGCACGTAGAGCTTGCTGCCGTTCGCGTATTCGAGGTGCAGGAATTCGGTGTCGCCTTCGCCGAGGTCCATCGTCACGAGGCCGTGATAGCGGCCGATGCCGTGCTGCGCATGAACCACCGGATCGCCGACCTTGAGTTCGGAGAGGTCGCGCACCATCGAATCGACGTTGCTCGCCTGTTCCTGACGGCGGCGACCGGCGCGGCGAGCGAGCGGCCCGTAAAGCTCGGTTTCGGTAATGACCGCGAGTTCCTCGCCCGGCAGCGAAAAGCCCGTGGAAAGCGGCGCGACGCCCAGCGAAAAACGCTCGTCGCCGGTGAGCCAGTCCGCGAAGCTGTCGGCGCCCGCGGGGCGCAGGTGATTGTCGGCGAGCAGTTGCGCGATGGTCTCGCGCCGGCCCGCCGATTCCACCGCGAACAGCACGCGATTCTTCGTCGTGTCGAGCCAGGCGCGCAGCGAGGCGAGCGGGTCGTCGGCGTGGCGGTCGATCGCGAGGTTCGGCAGCGCCGTGGCCCAGCCGCCCTCGCTCGCGGCGGGCAGCACGAGGCGCGCGAAGGGCTTCGCGAACGCGAAGAAGTCCTCGTCGGTCAGGAAGAGGCGCTGCGGCTCCAGGATCGGCCGCTCGCGGTCGTGCGAGAGGAAGTTGTGGCGCTGCTTCGTGTCGTTCGTAAAGCGGCGGATCGAGGCGTCGAGGTCGCCCGAGAACACCAGTTGGGCGTTTTCCGGCAGGTAGTGAAAGAGCGTGGCCGTCTCTTCGAAAAAGAGCGGCAGATAGTATTCGATGCCCGCCGACGGCACGCCGCTGCCGATGTCCTTGTAGATCGTCGCGCGGCTCGGATCGCCCTCGAACACCTCGCGCCAGCGGCTGCGAAACGCCGTGCGCGCGGCTTCGTCGAACGGGAACTCGCGGCCGGGCAGGAGGCGCACGTCTTTCACGGGATAGAGGCTGCGCTGGCTGTCGGGGTCGAACGCGCGAATCGAGTCGACCTGATCGTCGAAGAGGTCGATGCGGTAGGGCAGCGGCGAGCCCATCGGAAAGAGGTCGATGAGCGAGCCGCGCACGCAGTATTCGCCCGGACGCACCACCTGGCTCACGTGCTCGTAGCCCGCGAGCGTGAGCTGCGACTTGAGCTTCGCTTCGTCGAGCCGCTCGCCCTGCGAGAACGAGAACGTATAGGCCGCGAGGAACGACGCGGGCGGCATGCGGTAGAGCGCCGTGGTGGCCGGCACGATGAGGATGTCGCAGCGGCCTTCGCCGAGATCGTGGAGCGTGGCCAGTCGCTCGGAAACGAGGTCCTGGTGCGGCGAGAACGTGTCGTACGGCAGCGTTTCCCAGTCGGGCAGGAGGCGCACGCGCGCCTCGGGCGCGAAGAAAGGAATTTCCTGGGCGAGCCGCTGCGCGTCCACGGCGCTTGCGCAGATCACGGCCAGCAGCGGCGCACGCGTGGCGCCGGCGCGCGCGGCCTCGCGGTAGCGGGCGATCAGGAGCGCGTCGGACGAGCCGTGCGTGCCGTCGAACGCGTAGCGCTGCCCCGGCTTGACGACGGCAACGGGGGACGGGGACTGCGAGGAAGCGGCGATATCGGACATGGGCAACAGGGTGGCCGACGCGTGTGTCGGCGCTTGTGTCGGTATGGTGGCCAGTTCAGTTCTGGCGGGGTGCAACGCCAGAATATGGGGGCCGGTTTCCGGTCTTCAAGTGTGTTCGGCGCGCAATGCCGACGTTTTGCGGGCGTCCGGCGTGCGGGTAAGGGACCTATTATAAAATCCGTCCTTTACTTTGACTCCTGCGGCTCGCGACACCGTGACTTCACGCCTCTTTGCCCTGATTCCGTGCGCCGGCACCGGCAGCCGTTCGGGCTCGGCCATGCCGAAACAATATCGAATCGTCGCCGGACGCGACCTCCTGCACTATACGCTCGCCGCTTTCGACGCCTGCAACGAATTCTCGCAGACGCTCGTGGTGCTGTCCCCCGACGATACCCACTTCGACGCCCGGCGCTTCGGTGGCTTGCGCTTTGCCGTGCGCCGCTGCGGGGGCGCCTCGCGCCAGGCTTCGGTCTACAACGGCCTCGCCGCGCTCGCCGAATTCGGCGCAACCGACGACGATTGGGTGCTCGTGCACGACGCCGCGCGCCCCGGCATCACGCCCGCGCTGGTCCGCACGCTCGTCGGGGCGCTCAAGGACGACCCGGTGGGCGGGATCATGGCGCTGCCGGTGGCGGACACGCTCAAGCGCGTCGCGCCGAAGGATCCCGCGGCGCCCGGCACCCACATCGCGCGCACCGAATCGCGCGACGGCCTCTGGCAGGCGCAGACTCCGCAGATGTTCCGCATCGGCATGCTGCGCACGGCAATCGAGCGCGCGCAGCAAGACGGTCACGACCTCACCGACGAAGCGAGCGCGATCGAGTGGCTCGGCCACGCGCCGCGCCTCGTGCAGGGCAGCCTGCGCAATTTCAAGGTGACGTACCCCGAAGACTTCGCGCTCGCCGAAGCGATCCTCAGCCGGCCCGCGGAATAACCGCACCGTCATCTCTTTCCCCGAAACCCCGGAACCCCACAACATGGACATCAGAATCGGACAAGGCTACGACGTGCACGCACTGGTGCCCGGCCGTCCGCTCGTGCTCGGCGGCGTGACAATCCCGTACGATCGCGGCCTGCTCGGCCACTCGGACGCCGACGTCCTGCTGCACGCCATTACCGACGCGCTGTTCGGCGCGGCCGCGCTCGGCGACATCGGCCGCCATTTCCCGGACACCGACAAGCAGTTCTACGGCGCGAACAGCCGCGTGCTGCTTCGCGAATGTCTGCGCCGCGTGCAGGAGGCAGGCTTTACGCTCATGAACGTCGATACCACGGTGATCGCCCAGCAGCCCAAGCTCGCGCCTCACATCGAATCGATGCGCAGGACGATTGCCGAAGATCTGAATCTGCCGGTCGAGCGCGTGAACGTGAAGGCGAAAACGAACGAAAAGCTCGGCTATCTCGGCCGCAGCGAAGGAATCGAAGCGCAGGCGGCGGTACTCCTGCTCCGCGCGTGAATCGCGCGCGTTCAACTTATCGGTTTTGAAAATTTGAACGGGGCACGCAGGGCCCGTGCCTGCTTGCGGCGTGACGACGATGATTGCACCTGCAATCATCGCCATGGCTTTTCTTGCCGATTAATTTCCGTTTTTTTCGTCCCATACTGAACCGGTAACCGGAAGTGGGGAGGGCAATGGCGGGAGTTGAAAAACGCGTGAGAGGCCTCGACGGCCTGCGGGCGCTCGCAGTCGTGCTCGTGTTCCTCTCGCACAAGGCCCACGTCGATGCGGTCGATGCAGGCAAAATCGGCGTCTGGCTGTTCTTTTTGATCAGCGGCTATCTGATCGTCGGCGAGCTGCATCGCAATCGGGTTCGCATCGAACAGCGCGGCGCGCGCACGGCCGCGCTGCTTTATGTGTTCTTCATGAAGCGCACGCTGCGCATATTCCCCGTGTATTACCTGCTGCTCATTGCGCTCACCCTCGCGCACGCGAGCTTCTATCAGCGCGATGTCGATCTGGGGCTCGCGTGGCATTTCGTATTCCTCTCCAATTACTGGATCGGCGTGGTGCACGACGGCTGGCCCGGCACGGTTTCGCATTTCTGGAGCCTCGCGGTCGAGCAGCAGTTCTATCTCGTCGCGCCGTTCGCGTTGCTGTTCGTGCGCGCGTCGCGCCATCTCGCGCTCTGCGCGGCGGTTGTCGCGGCGGCTGCGTGCGCGCATCTCGCGCTATACGAGGAAGGCGCGATCGCGCCGCTCGTCTACGCGTTTTCGCCATGGAATTTCGCCATGCTCGCGCTGGGCGGCGCGCTGGCGATTGGTGGCGCGCGCGTGCCGTTGCGTTCCGGGGCGGCGGCCGCGGTGTGGTTCGTCGCGGCCAGCGCGGGGATCGCGGGCTTTGCGCTGGCGCGTGCCGATTGCGCTGAAAGTGTTACCCGCGCCGCGCTGCTGCCGGGCTTCTTCGACATCGGGCTCGCGCTCTCGCTCGGCGCGCTGTTCCTGTGGCTCGTGCGCCGCCAGGACAGCGTGCTCGTCGCGGCGCTGGAGGCGCGTCCGCTTGCCTATCTCGGCACGATCAGCTACGGCTTCTACCTCTTTCACAACTTCGTGCCGTCGCGCCTGGGCGTGGCACCGGCGCTGTATGCACGGTTGCACGTGCCCGACGCGGCGCAGCCGGTCCTCGCCCTCATGCTCCAGTTCGCGCTGGCCGTGCTACTCGCGCATCTGTCGTGGCAAGTGCTCGAAAAACGCGTGCTCGAGTGGAAGCGGCCGCTGGAAACAGCGATACGCAACCGCTTGCCCGCGCGCGCCGCGGCGAGCCGGACGTGATGTGCCCGAATGCATGCCCGAAAGCGTGCCCTAGAGCGTCGCGCCGCCGACTTCGCGATCGCCCGGGCACAGTTCGCCGGTCTGCAGCCCGTCGAGCACGCGCAGGACTTCCTCGGCGCTGCGCCCGACATTCAGGTTGTTCACCGTGACATGCTGGATCGTGTTGTCGGGATCGACGATGAACGTCGCCCGCAGCGCTACGCCCGCTTCCTTGTCGCGTATGCCGAGCTGGTCGATGAGTTCGCCCTTCACGTCGCCGAACGAATAGTGATTGAGGCGATCGAGCGTCTTGTCCTCGCGCCGCCACGCGAGCTTCACATATTCGTTGTCGCAACTGCCGCCCATCACGACCGTTTCCCGGTCATCGAATTCCTTGATGAGTCTTGCGAACGCGATGATCTCGGTGGGGCAAACGAGCGTGAAATCCTTGGGGTAGAAGTAGATGACTTTCCACTTGCTGGCGAAAGTCTGCTCGGTGATCTCGATGAACGCCGATTCGCCGTTTTCCTCGGGATGGTTGAAGCCGGGCTTCGCGGCGGTGACGGTAAAGGCTTCGAGTTTGTCGCCGACGGTTTTCATGGCGGGGCTCCTCAGACGAGTGGCGGGCCGCGCGGCCCGCGTTGACGCCGCGCGCGCAAGGCGCGACGCGGCATGCCGATGAAAACGATTGTCGCAGGTGCGGGCGGCGCGTGGCGCGAGGGTGCGCCGCCGCCGCTTCTGCTCAGGCGAGGGAAGGGTTCAGACGCCCTTGGCGAGCGGGAATTCGATCGTCACTTCGAGGCCCGGGCCCGGCAGCCGGTTGCGCAGGCGCAGCGCGCCGCGATAGCGGCCCACGAGACGTTGCACGATCGCCATGCCGAGCCCCGTGCCGTTGGCCTGCGTACGAGCCGTGTCGACGCGGTAGAACGGCCGCGTGACGAGCGGGAGCTGATCCTCGGGAATGCCCGGGCCTTCGTCGACCACCGAAAGCTCGACGCGCGAATGCGACACGCGCGTTTCGAGCATGATGTGCGGGATGCCGTCGGTTTCACTCGCGCCGTACTTGCGCGCGTTTTCGATGAGGTTGCCCACCACGCGGCGCATGTCGGTTTCGTCGGCTTCGATCATGGCCGAAGGCGCGAACCGCGTGATGAGCCGCACGCCGTCTTCGGTCGCCATGCGCGCCGCCATCTCGCCGGCAATGATCGAGAGATCGACCCGCTCGGGCATGCGCTGGGCAGGCCGCGCGTAATCGAGGAAGCGGCCGATGATCATGTCCATCTGCTCGATGTCGTCGATCATCGCGTCCTTCGTCGCCTGGTCGGACGGGCTCATTTCCGTTTCGAGCCGCAGGCGCGCAAGCGGCGTGCGCAAATCGTGCGAAATGCCGGCGAGCATCAGCGCGCGGTCGGCCTCTAGCTGCTCGAGGTCGCGCACCATCTGGTTGAACGAACGATTCGTTTCGGCAGCGACGCCCATGCCGCTTTCGGGCAAGGGCGCGGGCGACTGCCCGGAGCCCAGCATACGCGCCGACATGGCGAGGCGCGCGAACGGCCGGTTCACGAGACTCGTGATGAAGGCGGCCCCGAAGAGCGATAGCGCGAGCGCGGAGACGCCCCATCCGACCCACTGCAGGCCCGTGACGTTGTCGAGCTGGTCGCGGTCTAGCGCGACCCAGTAGTCGTCGTCGTCGATCTTGAAGCTGATCCACACGCCCGGAATGTCGTTCACGGACTGAGCGATGATCGTGTCGTCGCCAAGACGCCCGCGAATGTCATGTTCGATCAGGCGATTGAGCGACTCGTCGGGCTGGAGCCGGTACTTGTCCGTGGTTTCGCGCGGGTACACGCGCACGCCCTCGTTGCTCTCGAGATCCTGGAGCAGCGCGCGGCGCAGATCGGGATCGGAGTAAAGGAGCGCCGTGCGCGTGAGCTTCACGATCGCGACGAGCTGAAGCGCCACGCGCTGCGCGCGCGGCTCCCGCTCGATCACGCGAAAGCTCTGGAACCACGCGGCCAGACTGACGGCGATGAGCAGGGCGATCAACAGGAAGGTACGCCAGAACAGATCGCCGAACGCGAGCGTGAGCAAACGCCGGTCAATCCGCATGGACCCTTCCCGTTTCAACAGAGGCAGTGCAGACAACGAGATACCATCCAGGATCAGGCGGCGCCGTCGGGAATGAACACGTAGCCAAGTCCCCAGACGGTTTGAATGAAGCGCGGGCTACCCGGATCGGGTTCGATGAGCTTGCGCAGACGCGAGATCTGGACGTCGAGGCTGCGGTCGAACACTTCGTATTCGCGGCCGCGCGCCAGTTCCATGAGCTTTTCGCGCGAGAGCGGCTGGCGCGGATGACGCGCGAACACCTTGAGCACCGAGAATTCGCCCGTGGTGAGCGGAATTTCCTGGCCGGCCTTGGTGAGCGTACGCGTGGCGAGATTCAGGGCGAATTCGCCGAACTCGAAGACTTCGGTGGTTTCCGAGGGCGCGCCCGGCAGTTCGGACGGCGCCTGGCGGCGCAGCACCGCGTGAATGCGTGCGACGAGTTCGCGCGGGTTGAAGGGCTTGGGCAGATAGTCGTCGGCGCCCATTTCGAGGCCGACGATGCGATCCACGTCCTCGCCCTTGGCGGTGAGCATGATGATGGGCGTGCGGTCGTTGCTGCCGCGCAGACGGCGGCAGATCGAGAGGCCGTCCTCGCCGGGCAGCATGAGATCGAGCACGAGCAGGTCGAAACGCTCGCGCACCCACAGCTTGTTCATGGCGGGGGCGTTTTCGGCCACGTAGACGTTGAAGCCTTGCTCGCCGAGGTAGCGGCGCAGCAGATCCCGCAGCCGGGGATCGTCATCGACAACGAGAATTTTGGACGGGTTTTTGGTTTCCATGCCTGGCATCTTAGCGCGATTGGATACTGATGCGAGTTTGCACCAATTATCGGGTTACAGTCAGTTACAAAATTTACCCGTGCTGTGCCACGGCGGCAAGCACTGACAGATAGACTTCTTTACGGAAAGCGGCAGTTCGGTAGATACTTCATTCGACTTTAAAATTCATGCCCGCGCCGAGCCGGGTTCGCACATGTATTCGAGGTAGCCGTTTGCCGCGTCAAGAAGGGAAAAAAACGATGGGAGGGGTCAGGCCGACAATGCGCCACACCATGCTTGCACTGGCGCTAGCCGGTGGCGTGGTGGCCGCGCTGGAGTCGGCGTCGGTCCTGGCCCAGCCCTTCGCGGACCGCTCCGAGAATTCGCAGTCCGGCGCTCGTTCTCCGGGCGGCAAACCGTCCATACGGCGCGTGCGCAGCGATCAGATCCCGCATCCCGCATCCGACATCAACCAGCGTCCCGCCGTTCCCCCCGACCTCGATCAGCGTCGCCGCGACGGCCATATGACGCCCGACGAGCGGCGGCTCCTGCGTCAGCATATCGAAGACGCCGTGCGCGAACTTTACAAGCGCTGATACCGCGTCCTTCGTCCCGATTACGTTTACACAATTCTCTTTCCGCGATTTTTACCGGCGTGAAGGCGTGCATTCGCGCCGCCGGAACGCGCGCTGAAAAATACCGTAGCAATTGCGTCGTCAACATCCATTTCGCCACAGCCGTTAAGCCGGTACATTCATTGATCGCGCCGGCGGTTTCGCCGTGGGCCCATTCATCATGAGCGACTCCAGACGGTCGAAGCGCAACGCGCAGTTCGCCACGGACGCCTCGGCGCCCGACGACGGCGCGGCTGCGCTGCTCGACGCCGACGACGCCCGCCATCTTCTTGTGCGCACGGGCTTCGCGCCGCGTGAGAGCGAAGTCGCGCCTTATGTAGGGCTCACGCGGGAGCAGGCCGTCGCGCGGCTCATCGGCGGCGCGCGCAGTGAAGCGCTCACGCCGCTGCCGGCATGGACGGTCGAAGTGCCGCCAAGCCGGGCGCAGCGCAGCGCGTGGACTCCGGAGGAACGCCAGCAAGCGCAGCGTCAGCGCGGGGCGCGCTATGACGAATTGCGTGCGTGGTGGTTGCGCGAGATGCTCGTCACGCCTTCGCCGCTGACCGAGCGCATGACGCTCTTCTGGCACAACCACTTCACCTCGGGTCAGGACAAGGTCGGCGAGCCGCAGTTGATGGCGGCGCAAAACGCGCTCTTGCGGCGCGACGCGCTGGGCAGTTTCGCGAGCATGCTGCATGCCGTCGCGAAGGATCCCGCGATGCTGCTTTACCTCGACGGCGCGAGCAACCGCAAGGGCAGGCCCAACGAGAATTTCGCGCGCGAAGTGATGGAGCTGTTCACGCTGGGCGAAGGGCAGTACTCGCAGCGCGACGTTGCCGAAGCTGCGCGCGCTTACACGGGTTGGAGTCTCGATCCCGATACGCAGGCATTCGTCTGGCGCGCCGATCTGCACGATGGCGGCGAGAAGATCGTGCTTGGGCGCAGCGGCGCATTCGATGGAGATGCGGTGCTCGACATCCTGCTCGCGCAGCCGCAAACTGCCCGGTATGTATCGGGCAAGCTGTGGCGCGAATTCATCTGCGCCACGCCCGACGATGCGCAACTCGAAAGCATCGCCGATCGTTTTCGCGCGAGTGGTTATGAGGTCGGCGCGGCGCTTCGCGCGCTGCTCGTGACTCCCGCGTTCTGGGACGAGCGCAACCGCGGTGTGCTCGTGACTTCGCCGGTGGAGTTTATCGTCGGCACGATGCGGCGGTTCGACGTCGCGTATGGCGACACGCTGCCGTTCGCACGCCGCGCGGCCGCGCTGGGCGAGAACCTGTTTTACCCGCCGAACGTGAAGGGGTGGCCCGGCGGGGCCTCGTGGATCAACAGCTCGACGCTGCTCGCGCGCAAGCAGTTCGTCGAGCAACTGTTTCGCGCGACGGAAACCGGCCGGCCGCATGCCTTGGCCGCGCCCGCGAAGGTCGCCGCGGGCATGCCGCAAAGCATGTCGAACGCACCGGGCGCGCCGAACGCCATGCGGCGCGATGCGTTGCAAGGCGGCATGCGCTTCGATCTGGACGGCTGGCTCGCGCGCTACGGTCTCACCGCCGATGCCACGCCCGGTCTTTCTGCGCAATTGCAGATGCAGCATGCCGTCCTGCCGCTCGCGCCCGTCGATGCGATTGCGGTCGGCAGCAGCGGGGAGGCATATCTCCAGGCACTGCTGATGGATCCGGTGTATCAGTTGAAATGAAGCGTGGATATGACCAGCCGAATCCCTGGCGGCGATGTGTGCCGCCGCACTGACAAGCGAGGCAAGCCATGAAGCGACGCGACTTTCTTGCAGCCGGTGCGACGGCCGCCGCCGCGATGGCGGGTTCTTCGCTATGGCTGCCCGGCGCTGCGCGCGCGCAGGGCGCGTCGCCCATGCATCAAAGCGCGGCGAGCGGCTACGAGAACCTGCTGATTCTCGTCGAACTCAAGGGCGGCAACGACGGCCTGAACACCGTCGTGCCGTTCGCCGATCCGCTCTATTACAGCTACCGCCAAAGCATCGGCGTGCCGCGCGCGCAGGCGATACAACTGGACGAACGCACGGCGCTCCATCCCGCGCTTGCGCCGCTCATGCCGATGTGGCGCCAACGCGAACTCGCGATCGTGCAGGGCGTGAGCTATCCGCAGCCGAATCTTTCGCACTTTCGTTCGATCGAGATCTGGGACACGGCTTCGCGCTCCAACGAATATCTGCGCGAGGGCTGGCTCACGCGCGCGTTCGCGAGCGAGCCGGTGCCACCCGGATTCGCCGCCGACGCGCTCGTGCTCGGCAGCGCCGAGATGGGGCCGCTCTCGAACGGCGCGCGCGCCATCGCGCTCGTGAATCCGGCGCAGTTCGCGCGCGCTTCGCGCCTCGTCACGCCGGTTTCGCTCAAGGAACGCAACCCCGCGCTCGCGCACATCCTCGACGTGGAGAACGACATCGTGCATGCCGCCGATGCGCTGCGGCCGCGTCCGGGTACTGGCGCGCTGAAGACGGCGTTTCCGCCGGGCGCGTTCGGCGCGTCGATCAAGACGGCCATGCAGGCGCTTGCATCGAGCGACACGCCGCAAGGCGCGCCGGTGGCGGGGCGCGGCGTCGCGGCGATTCGTCTGACGCTGAATGGCTTCGACACGCACCAGAACCAGCCGCAGCGTCATGCCGACTTGCTGCGCCAGTTCGCGGCGGGCATGGTCGCGATGCGCTCGGCGTTGGTGGAGCTTGGGCGTTGGGATCGCACGCTCGTTGTGACGTATGCGGAGTTCGGGCGGCGCGTGCGCGAGAATCAAAGCCGCGGCACCGATCACGGTACGGCTTCGGCGCACTTCGTTGCGGGCGGGCGCGTGGCGGGCGGCCTCTATGGTCAGGCGCCGCAACTCGCGCGACTCGACGGCAACGGTAATCTGCCGGTGGGCGTCGACTTCAGGCAGATCTATGCGACCGCGCTAGGCCCATGGTGGGGGCTCGACACGCAGGCCGTACTTCAGCAGCGCTTCGAGCCGCTGCCGTTGCTGCGCGCGTAACGCCCGCGCGAACTTCAGGTACGCCGCGCCGCGCGCCAGGCGATCCAGAGCTTGCGGACCGGCGTAAGCACGATCTGCTGATGCAGCACCTGATAGTCTTCGCGCTCGACTTCGTCGAGCAGCGCGAGTTCGAGCGCCGCGAGCGCGCGCAAGGTGCGCTGGTCGCGCCGCGCCGAAGCAGGAATCGCGTCGAGCGCGGCGTGTACCGCTTCGCGTGCTCGCGTGGTCTGAAACTGCATGAGTTCCGCGAATTCCGCGCTATAACGGCGGTTGATGAGATCGGCGGCGGTGACGTTGTAGCGCTGCAATTCGTCGATGGGCACGTAGATGCGGCCATGGCGCGCGTCGTTGCCGATTTCCGGAACGAACTGCGCGAGCATGAGCGCGTTGCCGAGGGGGGCGGCCCAGCGTGCGGCGTCCTCGCGATCCTCTTCGGTGCGCGCGCTGAGCTGCGCCACGAGCGAAGCGAACGTGCCGCCCACGCCATCCATATAGCGGCGCAGATTCGGCAGATCGAGATAACGCGCCTGCTCGAAGTCCATTTCGAAGCCTGCGAGCAGCGCCTGCAGGCCTGGATAGATGGCTTTCGGTTCGTCGAGATGCTCGGCGAGCGCCTGCGTAACCGGATGCGCGGGATTGCCCGCGGCGAGCGCGGCCAGTTCCTTTTGCCACCAGGCAAGCTTCGTGCGGCCGACGGTGGGGTCGCTCGTTTCTTTCGCGGTTTCTTCGAGTTCGCGGCGTAGTGCGAAGAGGGCGGTCAGGAGCGGTTGGCGCGCGGCGCGGGCCTGACGCAGCGCATAGTAAGTGCTCGAACCAGGGGGAGCCGCCTTTTGCAGGCAGTAGTCGTCGAAGTTCACGGCGTTCGCAGATGTGGGGCGAAGCGGCCAGGCGCGCCGCGTCGATAGAGCCGCGATTCTAGCACCGGCGCGGCTCGCGGCCGGTCCGGCAGCGCCGCCCGGCGTTGTTCCCGGGAGCGCGCACGAGCCACCGTCGCGCACTGTTTTCAGGATGCAGACAAGCGCCAGGCAATCGGTTAGAATCTCGCGCTTGCGCTTTCTGACACTGAGCGAAAGGCGTGCAGCCGGCACATCATTGAAGCATCGCTGCCGGCGAGCGTAGTCAGAGAATTCGCGTGAGTGGCGAAATTGGTAGACGCACCAGGTTTAGGTCCTGACGCCCGCAAGGGTGTGCCGGTTCGAGTCCGGCCTCACGCACCAAATATCATCCAAACGTTCACACCGTTTGACCAGAAAACCCCGCCGGGCTTGGCTCCGCGGGGTTTTTTTGTTGCACTCTACGCCCGTTTATCACCAGTACCAACGACCCCCAATCGGGGGGGCGGGTGTGCCGCCTGTCGGCAAGGAGCCCACGAAGACCCCACGGGAGACCTGGATAGGCAACCGAACGAAATTCATCAAGGTCAGACGGATGATGATGCAGAAGTGGGCGGACTATCTGGACCAGATCAAAGCCGGTGCCAAGTTGACCCAACTCAACACGGCACGCTGACGCCGCTGTTATAGCTCGGCTCTCGAACCAGTGATGGCCGGTTCTCGATCCGATTTGCATTAACTGCGCGCCAGTCCAGATAGCGCAACGTAAGCTGCTTGGTGACGTGCTAGTAAACACGCCACAACCAAGTGGAGGTGACATGTCGTTACCCGAATGGGGCGGTTCTTATAACGCGCTTTACGTGCCGCTCAAGGGCGGCTGGCAGTGTGCGCTGGTACCCGCGTGCGATATCGGAGTCGGAGACCGTGGCGGGCAGCTGTCTTTCGAGGAGCGCCAGAAAGCGCGAAAGACGCGCGAAGGCCAGATGGAACAGGACAGACGGGATTTCGATCAACTGTTCAGGGTGAGCATCGCTCGCCGTACGTCGCGTATCTCGGGCGATTTCAGCGCCTACGCAGGCTTCATCGGCAAATACGTGCGCGGGCGATGGCACACGCCGATAGATGGCGATGACATCACACGCATTCTGCGTGACGCGGTGAGAGATGGCCTGATCGTCCCCGTCATTGATCGTGACTGGCGCGGCAGTATCGGTGTATCGAAGCGCTACGCACCGCAAAGCTGGAGCGAAACGCGCCGGAGCGGCGGTGGTGGAGCGGTCGTCAGCACACCGCGGGCGAAGACGTTTCACCAGTCGGTGATGGAATCGATGGGCCTCGATGCCGACGACGCGGCGACGGCCTACATCATCAAGTACAACACGATGGTCGAGCGTATCGATGCAATACAGGTCACGAACGCCGCAAAGCGCGCCGCAGCCGCAGCGGGTAGCTATGGCGACGACTTGCTCGGTGGATTGGAGTTGGCAGCCGGGGCTGTGCTTGGCGACGGTGCCGATTCGAACGATGACGGTGGCGCCACAGGCGATGAGCTGTTCGGCGCGGATTCTGGCGGCGATTCGACGCCGCTCGGTAACGCACTGCCGTTCGACTATCAACCCGATATGCCGGATGGGAACTCGGAAGAGCTGGCCGCCAGCACGAACAATCCGAACTATGCCGCGAAGATGCTTGGGTATGACCGCAAGACGTTCGGCAACATGGTCCACTCCATGAAAGATGAGCTTGATTTGCGGGGCGATGACAACGTTATTTGGCACGACAACGGGGACGTCGAATTTAATAACGGCGTCATCGGCAATATGCACGACTACGCGTACTGACCACCACATGAAAGCAGATCATCAACTCGCGCACGCATCATTCACCATCTATCAAGACGTGGAGTCCCCGGAATTCTGGACGCGTTATTTTGGCGTCCAGCCGGATACGCAGAGGGTGAAGGGGCAATTTCGCATCACTCCGTCCGGGCGAGTTAGCAAGTTTCCAGCTCGAACCGGGGTGTGGGGAATCGGAAGCAGAGAGCATGTCCAGAGTGACCTGCTAGCGCCGCACCTTCACTATCTGGTCGAGCGTCTAGCGCTACCTCGGTCAGACCTGCCCGAATTGCTCAAACGTACCGGCGCGCACATGCGCTTCTTCTGCTTTTGGGATAACGAGGCAGGGGACCGCGTGCCCGACGTACCCGACGATATCCGTGCCATGATGGAGTCAATGGGCGGCACGGTCGAGATTGACGAGTATCGCTAAATCCTCCGCAGGGCACGCGGCTATTCCCAGCCGAGAAGGCGGCACGTGGCATCCATCAACGCCAGATTGCGGGCCACCGCGATTCGCGCTAGCTCGTCCGTCAGCCGCTGGCGCGTGGCGTGCGTTATCCGCTTGCCCGATTCGATGCGAGCCTCGATCTTTCCCTGCCTGCGCCAGAGATGATCGATCGCGCTTTCGGATTGGCTCGGGTAGCGGTCAGGTCCGCACCAAAATAGAAAGGCCATGTACCTGACGGTACATGGCCTTTTTGTTTATGCAGCCCTCACGCCGTGGCGACGCCATACGGGCCGCTATCTGTTTAGCTTATTGCGTCTGCTTGCTGCGTTCGCCTTACAGCTCGGCCTGCATCGCTTCGATCACCTTGTCGAGCGCGCGCGCGAGTGCGTCGCGCTCCTTGTCGTCCAGGCTCGCGAAGAGGTCGACGTTCCACTTGCGCGCGATGGGCATGACCTTGCGATACAGCGCGCGTCCGTCGGTTGTGAGCGAAACGAGCACGAGGCGTCCGTCTTCCTCGCTCGTGGCGCGCTGCATGAGGCCGCGGCGCATCAGCGCTTCGGCTGCACGGCTTGCCTGGCTTTTGTCGAGATTCGCGTGACGCGCAAGCTCCATCACGGAAAACGGGCCGAACGCCCCCACCGCTGCAATGAGCCGAGCCTCCGGAAGTGTGATGCCGAGCTTCGCCTGGTAGCGTTCGCTGGCGCCCCGTTCGGAGAGTTTGTTCAGGACATGCAGCCGATAGGTGAGGAATTGTTCGAGTCCGGCTTGGCTTGCCTTCATGGGAGTCCTGGTCTGGTCGCTTGGGAAGGACGCGAAACGTGTCGCGATTCCATGATTGTTGCCCCATCTTGCGCCCGGGTCAACGCATCCGAACCCTTGTGCGCCGCGTGCGGTGCGGCGCACGAATCTATTAATCGCTTACTGCGGAATGCAAGGCGCGCGAATTCGACAAATCGGACTCCGAAGCGCGGATTTTGCCGAAAAGCCGGGGCGGCGCGCCCCGGCGGCACTACCTAGATAGGTGCCCGCGCAGCGTATTTGAGGCGCGTGAGTTGCTCCGCTTCGTTGGCGAGCAGGCGCGCGGCGTCGCGAATCGCGGTTTCGAGCGTGATCGGGCCCGGCGCGGGCGAAAAGCAGCCGCTGAAATGCGCCGCGAGACGCGGCAGAGCCGCTGCGTCCACGGCGCCCGAGAGCAGCGTGGCGGGCACGCCCGCGGCGACGGCGTGGCGGCAGGCGATGAACGGCGCCTTGCCGTGCAGCGTCTGCACGTCCGAGCGGCCTTCGCCGGTAATGAGCCAGTCGGCGCCATCGAGCGCTTCGTCCAGACCGATGGTGCGTGCAACGACTTCGGCGCCGGGCTCGAAGCTCGCCCCGAGCATGCGCAGCGCGAATCCCAGTCCGCCTGCCGCGCCGGAACCGGCTTCCTCGCGCACGCGGCGGCCCAGCGCATTTTCGAGCAGATCGGCGAAACGGCCGAGCGCCGCGTCGATCGGCGCGACCTGTTCCGGCGTCACGCCTTTTTGCGGACCGAATACGGCGGTCGCGCCATGCTCGCCCGTGAGCGGATTATCGACGTCCGACATGCCGACGAACGACGCTTCGCGAAGCCGCGCATCGAGCCCGGAAACGTCCACGCGCGCCACCTGCGCGAGCGCTTGCGGCGTGGGCTCCAGCGGCTGGCCGGCAGCGTCGAAGAGTTGCACGCCAAGGCCCGCGAGCAGGCCGGCGCCGGCGTCGTTGGTGCTGCTGCCGCCGAGCGCCACGTAAAAGCGCCGTACGCCTTCGTCGAGCAGCGCGCGGATTGCTTCGCCCATGCCGCGCGTGCTGCGCGCCTCCACCGGCACGCCCATGCCCACGGGGTCCGTGATGCCGACGATTTCGGCGGTTTCGAGAATCGCGCTGCCGTCGTGCAGCAGGCCCGCTGCGGCGTCGCGTTTCGGGCCCGCTGCGCCCTCCACGGTGAGGACGCGGCGCTCGCCGCCCGTCGACAGCATCGCGTCGAGCGTGCCTTCGCCGCCGTCGGCCATGGGGCGGATGCGGATGTCGGCGTCGGCGCGCACGCGGCGGATGCCCTCGGCGATCGCGGCGGCGACCCCGTCCGCGCTGAGCGAGCCTTTGAATGAGTCAGGAGCAATGACGATAACGGGAGCGTCAGTCGACGAATTCGGCATGGTGTCTCTGCTGGAAGAATGTGTTGGGAGCGGCTGCGGCCGGCGGGGCGTCCGGCGCGAGCGTTAGCTTAACAGTCTCGCCGCGTGCGCTGGATAACCGCGGTGCGATAGCGCGCATCGGAGCGCCTTTGCGGCGTGCAGCGAGCCAAACGCGCTGCAAAACAAGCCCGAAAGCGGGGCAAAAACCCGCTCAACACGCGCCAAAACGGCAATTCCACTGGGACCGGGAAATAGTTTGCTAAAATACTTGGCTCTTTTGACGGAACCGCACCGCAAGCCGCCTGTTTCGGCGCTGTTGAGCGGCGCGCGAGGCGCCTGCATTCAGCTCCAAAGCGGGTTGCTGGACCTCATCGGCCCGCAGGGACAGGCGGGACAGAAGCGGACCAAAGCGGGGCCAAAGCGGCCCGCGGCACGCAAAGACCACAGATTACTGATTCGCTCGAACAATTTTAGGACGATTGAAGCCATGGCTAACGTTGTTGAAAACCTCGGCAAGCTCGAACGCCGCGTGACGATTTCCCTGCCGAAGGACGCCGTGCAGAAAGAAATCGATTCGCGCATCCGTAAACTCGCGAAGAACGTGCGCATGCCGGGTTTCCGCCCGGGCAAGGTGCCGCTCAAGATGGTCACGCAACAGTATTCGGGCCAGGTCGAAGCCGAAGTTCTGAGCGACAAGGTCGGCAAGGAATTCTTCGACATCAGCCGCTCCGAAAACCTGCGCGTGGCCGGCCAGCCGAGCTTCGCGCCGAAGTCGGAAGCCGCCGAAGGCGACTACGCGTTCGACGCGACCTTCGAGGTCTACCCGGAAGTGAAGCTCGGCGACGTCGCAACGGCGGAAATCGAGCGCACGACCACGACCATCACCGAAGCCGAAATCGACCGCACGCTCGACATCCTGCGCAAGCAGCGCGTGCACTTCCACGCTCGCGGCGAAGCCGGCGAGCACGGTGACGGCGGCGCCGACACCGCAGCGAAGGAAGGCGACCGCGTGACGGTCGACTTCGTCGGCAAGATCGACGACGTCGCGTTCCCGGGCGGCACCGCCGAAGGCTTCGCGTTCGTACTGGGCGAAGGCCGCATGCTGCCGGAATTCGAAAAGGCCGCGATTGGCCTGAAGAAGGGCGAGTCGCGCGAATTCGATCTCGCGTTCCCCGAGGACTACCACGGCAAGGACGTCGCCGGCAAGACGGCGAAGTTCACGATCACGATGCAGCAGATCGAATGGCCGCACCTGCCGGAAATCGACGCCGAATTCGCGAAGTCGCTCGGCATCGCCGACGGCGACCTCGTGAAGATGCGCGCCGAAATCAAGGACAACCTCGAGCGCGAGGCGAAGCGCCGCACGCAGTCGATCGTCAAGAACCAGGTGATGGACGCGCTGCTGAAGATCTCCGAACTCGACGTGCCGAATGCGCTCGTCGAGCAGGATCAGGAACGCCTCGTCGAAATGGCGCGCGCCGACCTCGCGCAGCGTGGCGTGCCCAACGCCAAGGACGCGCCGATCCCGGCCGAGATGTTCAAGGAACAAGCCGAGCGCCGCGTGAAGCTCGGCCTCGTGCTCGCCGAACTCGTGAAGGCCAACGGCCTCGAGGCGAAGCCGGAGCAGATCCGTGCTGAAGTCGACGAATTCGCGAAAAGCTATGAGGACCCGAAGGAAGTCGTGCGCTGGTATTATTCCAACCAGCAGCGCCTGGCCGAAATGGAAGCCTACGTCGTCGAATCGAACGTCGTGGACTTCGTGCTCGGCAAGGCCAAGGTGACGGACAAGCAGGTTAGCTTCGAAGAACTGGCAAGCGCGACGGCGCAGGCTTAAATCTGCCCGCTACGGCGTGCCGGCTGTCGGAGCGACCGACGGTCAGCACGCCGTTTTTGTATCCGCCTGTTTTTTATGCGCGGCAAGTTAGCCATGCTGTTCGTGTGGTTGATATGAACGGGGTCCGTCGCCACGTCTCCATACGGGTATATCAGAAGAACTTTTCCAGACAAGGATGCACCGCATGACCATTCGCGCTCAATCGCTGGATACGTTGACCTCCCACTCGTCGCGGGACTTCGACCCGCAGGCGCTCGGCCTCGTGCCGATCGTCGTCGAAACGAGCGGCCGTGGCGAACGTTCCTACGACATCTACTCGCGCCTGCTCAAGGAGCGCGTGGTGTTCCTGGTCGGCGAGGTGAACGACCAGACGGCGAACCTCGTCGTCGCCCAGTTGTTGTTTCTCGAAAGCGAAAACCCGGACAAGGACATCAGCCTGTACATCAACAGCCCGGGCGGGTCGGTGTCGGCCGGCATGGCGATTTACGACACGATGCAGTTCATCAAGCCCGACGTTTCGACCCTTTGCATGGGCCTCGCGGCCAGCATGGGCGCATTTCTGCTGGCGTCGGGCGCCACGGGCAAGCGTTTCGCGCTGCCGAATTCGCGCGTGATGATTCACCAGCCGCTCGGCGGCGCGCGCGGCCAGGCTTCGGACATCGAAATCCAGGCTCGCGAAATCCTGTACCTGAAGGAGCGCCTGAACCAGTTGCTCGCGCACCATACGGGTCAGCCGGTCGAGCGCATTGCGCGCGACACGGATCGCGACAATTTCATGTCCGGCGACGACGCTCAGGCATACGGTCTCGTCGACCAGGTTCTGCACAAGCGTCCGTAAGCTGCGCGAGCGGTTTTGCGCGTCCGACCCTGCGAAGGGCGGCGCGCCAGGCGAGTCCAGCAGGAACAGCTCGGCCCCCGTACAAAAGGGGATAGCCGACGCCGCGCAGACCTTGTGAAATAATCGGCAAACGCGCTTCGCGGCCCGCGGCCCCCAACGCCGTCTCAGCAAGCGGTTCACGCACCCTCCGGCCTGGCCGGGGGAAACGGCGTATCATGTAACAGAGTGTCCGGAGGCTCATTTATCCATGGCGGACAAGAAAGGTTCTAACAGCGAGAAGCTGTTGTATTGCTCGTTTTGCGGCAAGAGCCAGCATGAGGTGAAAAAACTCATCGCTGGTCCGTCGGTATTCATCTGCGATGAATGTATCGACCTGTGCAACGAGATCATTCGCGACGAAGCCGCCGGTGCGGGCGTCGACGCGGCGCTGTCGCGCTCGGACCTGCCGAGCCCGCAGGAGATCCGCGACATCCTCGACCAGTACGTGATCGGGCAGGAACGCGCGAAGAAGATCCTCGCGGTAGCGGTGTACAACCACTACAAGCGTCTGAAGCATCTCGACAAGAAAGACGACGTCGAACTCTCCAAGAGCAACATCCTGCTGATCGGGCCCACCGGCTCGGGCAAGACGCTGCTCGCGCAAACGCTCGCGCGTCTTCTGAACGTGCCGTTCGTGATCGCCGACGCCACCACGCTGACCGAAGCCGGCTACGTGGGCGAGGACGTCGAGAACATCATCCAGAAGCTGCTGCAGAACTGTAATTACGAGGTCGACAAGGCCCAGCGCGGCATCGTCTACATCGACGAGATCGACAAGATCAGCCGCAAGTCGGATAACCCGTCGATCACGCGCGATGTTTCCGGCGAAGGCGTGCAGCAGGCGCTGCTCAAGCTCGTCGAGGGCACGATGGCATCGGTGCCGCCGCAGGGCGGCCGCAAGCATCCGAACCAGGATTTCATCCAGGTCGACACGACCAACATCCTGTTCATTTGCGGCGGCGCGTTCGACGGTCTGGAAAAGGTCATCACCGACCGTACGGAAAAGACCGGCATTGGTTTCGGCGCAAGCGTGAAGAGCAAGCAGGAGCGCGACACGGGCGAAGTGCTGCGCGAAACGGAACCGGAAGACCTGATCAAGTTCGGTCTCATTCCCGAACTGATCGGCCGTCTGCCCGTGGTCGCCACGCTCGGCAAGCTCGATGAAGCCGCGCTCATGAAGATTCTGGTCGAGCCGAAGAATGCGCTCGTCAAGCAGTATCACAAGCTCTTCAACATGGAGCGCGTGGAGCTGGAAATTCGCCCGGCCGCGCTGCAGGCCGTCGCCCGCAAGGCGATCCGCCGCAAGACCGGGGCCCGTGGCCTGCGCTCGATCCTGGAACAGGCATTGCTCGATGTGATGTACGAGCTGCCGGCCATGAAGGGCGTGAGCAAGGTCATCATCGACGACAACGTGATCGACGGCGACGGCAAGCCGCTGCTGATCTACGAAGACGCTCCGAAGGTCGCAGGGTCGAACTGATGGTGGTGATCGGCTAAAGAGTTCCGGAAAAGGGCCGTTCATACAATGGGATGAACGGCTTTTTCGTTTAATCTTGTGGTCGATGGCGCACTATTTTGGAGTCACTGAACTTTTCCCACACGCGCGAGGCTTGCAATCGGTATCTCAGGCCTCAATTACCGAACAATTGATTCCACTCATGGGGAAATGAAATGTCAGGAACCCAACTCCTCCCGCCGGAACGCACCACGCTCCCGCTGCTGCCGCTGCGAGATGTCGTAGTCTTCCCGCATATGGTGATTCCCCTTTTCGTGGGCCGGCCGAAATCGATCAAGGCCCTCGAAGCGGCGATGGAAGGCGGCAAGCACATCATGCTCGTCGCCCAGAAGACCGCCGCGAAGGACGAGCCGACCGAAAAAGACATGTATGAAGTAGGGTGTGTCGCCAACATCCTGCAAATGCTCAAGCTGCCCGACGGCACCGTGAAGGTGCTCGTGGAAGGCTTGCAGCGCGCGAAGACGCTTTCCATCGAAGAACAGGAAACGCAGTTCTCGTGCGAAGTGATGCCGCTCGAACCGGACCACGCCGACAGCGCCGAAACCGAAGCGCTGCGCCGCGCGATCGTCTCGCAGTTCGATCAGTACGTGAAGCTCAACAAGAAGATTCCGCCGGAGATCCTGACGTCGCTGTCGGGTATCGACGAAGCCGGTCGTCTTGCCGACACCATCGCCGCGCACCTGCCGCTCAAGCTCGACCAGAAGCAGCACATCCTGGAAATGTTCCCGGTTGTGGAGCGTCTGGAGCATCTGCTCGCGCAACTCGAAGCCGAAATCGACATTCTCCAGGTGGAGAAGCGCATTCGCGGCCGCGTGAAGCGCCAGATGGAAAAGAGCCAGCGCGAGTACTACCTGAACGAACAGGTCAAGGCGATCCAGAAGGAACTGGGCGAAGGCGAAGAGGGTGCCGATCTCGAAGAACTCGAGAAGCGCATCACCGCTGCGCGCATGCCCAAGGAAGCCAAGAAGAAGGCCGACGCCGAACTCAAGAAGCTCAAGCTGATGTCGCCGATGTCGGCCGAAGCCACCGTCGTGCGCAACTACATCGACACGTTGATCGGCCTGCCGTGGCGCAAGAAGAGCAAGGTCAACAACGACCTTTCGAACGCCGAAACCGTGCTCGACGAAGACCACTTCGGTCTCGAGAAGGTGAAGGAACGCATTCTCGAGTATCTCGCGGTCCAGCAGCGCGTGGACAAGGTCAAGGCGCCGATCCTGTGCCTCGTCGGGCCTCCGGGCGTCGGCAAGACCTCGCTCGGGCAGTCCATTGCGCGCGCAACGAACCGCAAGTTCGTGCGTATGGCGCTGGGCGGCGTGCGTGACGAAGCCGAAATTCGCGGCCACCGTCGCACGTACATCGGTTCGATGCCGGGCAAGATCCTGCAAAGCCTCACGAAGGTCGGCGTGCGCAATCCGCTCTTCCTGCTCGACGAAGTCGACAAGATGGGTATGGATTTCCGCGGCGATCCGTCGTCGGCGCTGCTCGAAGTGCTCGATCCGGAGCAGAACCACACGTTCGCGGACCACTACATCGAAGTCGATTTCGACCTCTCCGATGTGATGTTCGTCGCCACGTCGAACTCGCTGAACATTCCGCCGCCGCTGCTCGACCGGATGGAAGTCATCCGCCTCTCGGGCTACACGGAAGACGAGAAGGTCAGCATCGCCCAGCGTTATCTCCTGCCGAAGCAGAAGAAGAACAATGGGCTCAAGCCTGGCGAGATCGACGTGACCGAAGGCGCGATCCGCGACATCATTCGCTACTACACGCGTGAAGCGGGCGTGCGCTCGCTCGAACGTGAAGTGTCGAAGATCTGCCGCAAGGTCGTGAAGATGCTGTTGCTGAAGAAGGCCGACAAGGCCGTCACGGTGGACAGCGCCAATCTCGACACCTTCCTCGGCGTGCGCAAGTACGACTTCGGTCTGGCCGCGAAGGAAAACCAGATCGGTCAGGTCACGGGCCTCGCATGGACGGAAGTCGGCGGCGATCTGCTGACGATCGAAGCGGCGGTCATGCCCGGCAAGGGCAACGTGATCCGCACGGGTTCGCTCGGCGACGTCATGAAGGAATCGGTCGAAGCGGCACGCTCGGTGGTGCGCTCGCGCTCGCGTCGCCTTGGCATCAAGGACGAGGCGTTCGAGAAGCAGGACATCCACATTCACGTGCCGGAAGGCGCAACGCCGAAGGACGGTCCGTCCGCAGGCGGTGCGATGACGACGGCGCTCGTCTCCGTGCTCACGGGCATTCCGGTGCGCGCCGATGTCGCGATGACGGGCGAGATCACGCTGCGCGGCGAAGTGCTGCCGATCGGCGGGCTGAAGGAGAAGCTGCTCGCAGCGCATCGCGGCGGCATCAAGCTCGTGCTGATTCCGGAAGAGAACGTCAAGGATCTCACCGAGATTCCGGACAACGTGAAGAACTCGATCGAAATCGTGCCGGTCCGCTGGATCGACAAGGTGCTCGAACTCGCGCTCGAACGTGTGCCGCAGCCGCTGCCGGAAGAAGAAGTGAAGGCCGAGGACGCCAAGGCGCCCGTGGCCGAATCGAAGGACGCCGGCGCGACGGAAGTCGTCAAGCACTAAGTCGTTAGTGTCTCTTCAGTAACCTGCGCTCCGGCGCAGCGAGTTATCCCCAAAAAGCCTGCGGCATGGTCCGCGGGCTTTTTTTCTTTGCGCGTCACAATCCTTTACGTTGCGACGACAACCAGGCGTCTTTTCTGCGATTTCCCACTTATTCGACCAAGCCCTCGAATGTTGTCTCGAATTGCTGGCCGATCAGGCTGAACCCCGCTTGACACGGCGCTTTCGGCCTCGTTAAATGACCGGGCCCCGCGCTACGCGGGGACGTCTATCCAATAAGTTGACCTTCTTTCTTACGATTGCCCAAACACATTCTCGGGGGCTGGAATGAATAAAACGGAACTGATCGACCATATCGCGCAACAAGCCGACATTTCGAAAGCGGCTGCGGGACGAGCGCTCGACGCCGTGATCGGCGGCGTGAAAGGCACGCTCAAGAAGGGCGGCTCCGTCACGCTCGTCGGCTTCGGCACGTTTGCCGTCGGCAAGCGCACGGCGCGCACGGGTCGCAATCCGCGCACTGGCGACGCGATCAAGATCAAGGCAGCGAAGGTGCCCAAATTTAGGCCTGGTAAAGCTCTGAAGGATGCGCTAAACTAGCGGGCTCGCTACCTGATAGGTAGCGCAGCAGAGGTCGCAGTACAGGAAGCAGCGCAGAGTAAAGCAGGAAGCGTAGTAAGCGCATGAAGCTGGGTGCTTAGCTCAGTTGGTAGAGCGGCGCCCTTACAAGGCGTAGGTCGGGAGTTCGAGCCTCTCAGCACCCACCACAGCTTCAGTTCCGGTACGTAGCGCACCCGCATGGAGCGGTAGTTCAGTTGGTTAGAATACCGGCCTGTCACGCCGGGGGTCGCGGGTTCGAGTCCCGTCCGCTCCGCCAAGGATATCTCGACAAGAAGGCGAACTCCGGTTCGCCTTTTTTGTTGGCCGCTGTTGTAATATCGGGCGTTCTATTTTTTGGCGCCCTCAACGTCTGGTCACGCATGCTCGACTTTTTCCGCAATCACAAACGCCTGATGATGCTGATGCTGATGCTGGTGATTCTGCCAGGTCTCGGCTTCGTCGGTATTCAAGGTTTCCGCGGCTTCTTTGATGAAAGCGCAAACGTCGCGAGCGTCAACGGGCGCAAGATCACGCGCGTCGAATACGACAACGCCGCGCGTC
Source organism: Paraburkholderia sp. J76 (assembly GCF_905220295.1). Taxonomy (NCBI): domain Bacteria; kingdom Pseudomonadati; phylum Pseudomonadota; class Betaproteobacteria; order Burkholderiales; family Burkholderiaceae; genus Paraburkholderia; species Paraburkholderia sp. J76. The sequence continues at coordinate 533,044 of NZ_CAJMZJ010000003.1, read as the reverse complement.
AGCAACTCGACCAGGCCCGCCAGGTTCTCGGCGCGCAATTCGACGCGAGCATGTTCGACACGCCCCAGCATCGCAAGGACATTCTCGACGGCCTGATTCAGCAGCGCGTGCTCGCGGACGAAACGCAGCGCCTGCACCTCACCGCCTCCGACGACGCCGTGCGCCGCGCGCTGCTCGCCGACCCGGTGATTTCGTCGCTCAAGAATCCTGACGGCTCGATCAACCTCGACCAGTACAAGCAACTGCTCGCCATGCAGGGCATGACGCCCGAGCAGTACGACGAGCGCGTGCGTTACAGCCTCGCCATGCAGCAGTTGGGGGCGTCGATCGTCAGCAGCGCGTTCACGCCGAAGGCGCTCGCACAGCAGTTGACGGGCCTCTCGGAGCAGCAGCGCGAAGTGCAGGGCCTTGCGTTCCACGCGAGCGACTATGCGCCCAAGGTTCAGCCGACCGACGCGCAACTGCAGGCGTACTACGACGCGAACAAGAACGCCTTCGCTACGCCCGCGACGGCGCAGATCCAGTATCTCGTGCTTTCGGCGGCTACGGTGGCCGCCGGCGTGCAGCCCGGCGACGCCGATCTCAAGAAGTACTACGACGACAACATCGCGCACTACCGCACGCAGGAAGAAGTGCGCGCGAGCCACATCCTGATCACGGTGCCGAAGGGCGCGAGCGCCGACGTGCGCAACGCCGCGAAGCAGAAGGCCGAGTCGATCCTCGCCGAAGTGAAGGCGCATCCGGATCAGTTCGCCCAGATCGCGCAGAAGGAGTCGCAGGACCCGGGTTCGGCGTCGAAGGGCGGCGACCTCGGCTACTTCGGCCCCGGCATGATCGCGGGCGGCCAGGCGTTCGACGCGGCGGTCTTCAAGCTCAAGAAGGACGAAATCAGCGATGTGATCCAGTCGGACTTCGGCTATCACATCGTCAAGGTCACGGACCTGAAGCCCTCGGTCACGAAGCCGTTCGACGACGTGAAGGCGCAGATCGCGAACGACGTGAAGGCGCAGCAAGCCGCGAAGCTGCTCGCCGACGCGACAGACGGCTTTACCTCGTTGGTCTACGAGCAGCCGAAGAGCCTGCAGCCGGCCGCGGACAAGTACAAGCTGACGATCCAGACCGCCACCGTCACGCCGAAGCCTAATGCAACGCTGCCGCCGGACAGCCCGCTGAACAACCAGAAGTTCCTCGACGCCGTATTCGCGAGCGACTCGGTGAACCAGCACAACAACACCCAGGCAATCGACGTCGGCAACAGCACGCTGATTTCGGCGCACGTGACGAACTACCAGCCGGCTGCCGTGCCCGCGTTCGCCGCCGTCAAGGACGCCGTGCGCCAGAAGGTGGTCGCGCAGCAAGCCGCCGACATGGCGCGCAAGGAAGGCGAGGCGAAGCTCGCGGACCTGCAGAAGTCGAAGTCGACCGACGGCTTCTCGTCGGCGCTCAAGGTCTCGCGCAACGACGCCCAGGGCCTGCCGCCTGGCGCGCTCTCCGCGGTCTTCAAGGCCGATTCGCAAAAGCTGCCCGCCTACGTGGGCGTGGACCTCGGCAACGACGGCTATGCGATCTATCGCGTGAATAGCGTCACCAACGGTCCGGCCGCCGACGGTCCGCGTCTGGCCGCCGCGCAGCAGCAGCTGGCCCAGGTGGACGCCCAGTCGCAGGTGCAGGCGTACCTCGACGCACTGCGCGACCGCTCGAAGGTGAAGCTCTACGGCTCGCTCGGCGCCGCCAGCCAGTCAGGCGACGGCGACAACGGTCAGTAAGCCCGACCCGCGTAACCGCCCGCCGGCGCGTCTAACGCCGGCGCAAAAAAAAAGCCCCGCGAAACATCGCGGGGCTTTTGCGTTCTGGCGAGCGCAAAAAAATCAGAGGCAGGCGTTAATGTCGCTGGTAGCGTCTCCGCCCGCGCCGCCGCCGGAGCGGAAGCCGACCCACGTCTTCGCGCTGGCGCTCCATGCCGGACGCACCGTTGCCGCTGCGCCGTTAGGCGGTTGCTGGCCAGGGACGTAGACGTCGACAGCCTGGCCGTTGGCGAGCACCGACTGCGAGACGACTTGCTGCTGCGACTTGTCGGCCCATTTTTGCGCGATGCATTGCGCAACCGCGGCCGGCGGTTGCTGGCTTGTGCCGACGGACTGCGCTCCGCTCGGCATTGGCTGATTGGCGCAGGCAGCAAGTGCTGCCGTTACGACAATGAGAGGTAAATATTTCACGCTTCTTCCCTCCAGTCAGGGTCGGTCGGATTCAGACTGCACAGCCGCAGGGCTTGCGTGTCTGACGCAAAAGGCGTGGCCATTGGCAGGATGCGAGAAAGCCGCCGGTGTTCAGTGCCGCCCGACGCTGCCGAGCAGCGGCTTGAGCGTTGGCCACACGTTGTCGAGGAGCAATGACTGTGCCCGCTCTGTAGGATGAATCTGATCGGCCTGGAATAGTTCGGGCTTGTCGGCGAGGCCGGCTAGCAGAAAAGGCACGAGCGGCACGTTCATGTCCTTCGCCAGCCGTTCGTAGATGGCGTGGAAGTCGCGCGTGTAATCGGGCCCGTAGTTGGGCGGCACGTACATGCCGATGAGCACCGGTTTCGCGCCGCCCTTGCGGATCTGTCCGACGATGGCGCGCAGATTGCTCTCCGTGGTCGCGAGCGGCACGCCGCGCAGCGCGTCGTTCGCGCCCAGCTCGACGATCACGATCGCGGGCTTGATGCGCTGCATGACGAGCGGCAGGCGTGTGAGTCCGCCGCTGGTCGTGTCCCCGCTGATGCTCGCATTCGCAACGTTATAATCGATGCGCTCACTGGCGAGGCGCTGGCGCAGCAGGGCCACCCAGCCCGTATCGCGAGGCAGGCCGTATTCGGCCGAGAGGCTGTCGCCGAGCACGACGATGTTCGGTTTCGCCGTGGCCGCGGGGTTCGCCGCCGCGTTGGCCGCGGGGACCGGTGCCGCAGCGAGCGCGGCGCCCGACATGCCGCCCAGGATCCCGAACAGGGCAGCGGCAGCGAAGGTGGCGATGGAGGCAAGCGCGCCGAAGCGGGACCCGGCGCGAGAAAAGGTGGCGCGCCGCGCGGCGCGTTTCTGGTTCACGGCTAACCTGTGCGTCATCATGTGCGAATGAATAGCGATCCAGTCATCGAAGTACGGGGTTTGAGCAAGCGGGTCACCGACGCCACCGGCGAGCTGACGATCCTCGACGGCATCGACCTCACCGTGCCGGCCGGCGGCAGCGTGGCGATCGTCGGCGCGTCCGGTTCCGGCAAGTCGACGCTGCTCGGTCTGCTGGCCGGCCTGGACAGCGCGAGCGCGGGTTCCGTGCGCCTGCTCGGCCATGAGCTTACCGGTATGGCCGAAGACCAGCGCGCTGCGCTGCGCAATGGCTCGGTGGGCTTCGTGTTCCAGTCGTTCCAGTTGATGCCGCATCTCACCGCTTTGGAGAACGTCGCGCTGCCGCTCGAACTCCAGGGCGGCATGTCCACGCGGGACGCTTTCGCCCGCGCGCGTGCGTTGCTGGAGCGCGTGGGTCTCGCCGGGCGTACCGGCCATTATCCGAAGCTGCTCTCGGGCGGCGAGCAACAGCGTGTGGCGCTCGCCCGCGCGTTCGTGACGCGCCCGGCCGTGCTGTTTGCCGACGAGCCCACCGGCAGCCTCGACGCCGCCACCGGCCATGCCGTCATCGACCTGATGTTCGAACTCAATCGCGCCAACGGGGCCACGCTCGTGCTCGTCACCCACGACGTCGATCTCGCGCAGCGCTGCGACGCCATCATCACCATCGAAGCGGGCCACCGCGTGGCCAACGCGCCGCATGGCGCGGCGGCTGCGAGTAATGCGAGCAACATCGAAGCCGGACGGTAAGGAGAGGCGCCCGAACGTTGACCGGCGTGCGCAGTTCATGCGCACGCCGGTTTTCGCTTTTTAACGCTTGAGCGCGGCGCGGGCGCGCGCGATCAGCGCGGCCGTGGACGAGTCGTGCGGCTTCACATTGCCGCTTGGCGCATTCAGATCGGCTTCGACCACCTTGCCGAGGATCTTGCCGAGTTCCACGCCCCACTGGTCGAACGGATTGATGTTCCACACCGAAGCCTGCACGAGCACCTTGTGCTCGTAGAGCGCGATGATCGCGCCGAGCGAACGCGCAGTGAGGGCGTCGACGAGCAGCGTGGTGGTCGGGCGATTGCCGGGGAACATGATGTGCGGCACGAGTTCGGGCTTGTCCGGGCCCGCGATCTTGCGCGCTTCTTCCTCGGTGCGGCCCAGCATCAGCGCTTCGCTTTGCGCGAAGCAGTTCGCGAGCAGCTTGGGATGATGGTCGGCCAGCGGATGCTCGGGCGTGAGCACGGCGATGAAGTCGATCGGCACGATTGTCGTGCCCTGGTGCAGCATCTGGAAGAACGCGTGCTGGCCGTTCGTGCCGGGCTCGCCCCAGGTGATCGCCGAAGTTGCGTAATCGACGAACTTGCCGTCGAGGCGCGCCTGCTTGCCGTTGCTCTCCATTTCGAGCTGCTGGAGATACGAGGGCAGGAAGTGCAGCGCTTCCGAATACGGCGCAACGAGATAGCTCTGCGAGCCGAAGAAGTTGCGATACCAGACGCCGATCATGCCGAGCAGCACGGGCAGGTTCTTCTCTAGCGGCGCTTCGCGGAAGTGCTGGTCCATGTCGTGCGCGCCGGCGAGCAATTCGTCGAACTGCTGCGGGCCGATGGCGATCATGATCGAGAGGCCCACGGCCGACCACAGCGAATAGCGGCCGCCCACCCAGTCCCACATCTCGAAGACGTTTTCCTTGGCGATGCCGAACTTCACGACTTCGGCCGGATTGGCCGAGACGCCGACGAAGTGCTTCGCGAGTTCGCCTTCCGGGCAGCCGTGCTTGACGAACCACTCGCGCATCGACAGCGCGTTGGTCATGGTTTCGAGCGTCGTGAACGTCTTCGACACGATGATCGCGAGCGTCTCTTCGGGGTCGATGTTTTCGATCGTGCGCCACAGATCGGCGCCGTCGACGTTCGAGACGAAGTGCGAGGTGATTTCGGGCAGTTCGAGATGCTTGAGCGCGTGCACGACCATCTTGGGCCCGAGATCCGAGCCGCCGATGCCGATGTTCACGACGTGGCGGATGCGCTTGCCCGTGTAGCCGGTCCACGCGCCGCTGCGTACGGCGTCGGCGAACTTCGCCATCTTCGCGCGCTCGGCGAGGATCTGCGCGTGGTACGGGGCATCGGCTTCGGTGGCGCGCAAGGCGGTGTGCAGCGCCGCGCGGCCTTCGGTCGGGTTGACGACTTCCCCCTTGAACATCGCATCGCGGCGCGCTTCCACGCCGGCCTCGCGAGCGAGCTGCACGAGCAGCTTGAGCGTGGCGTCGGTGATGCGATTCTTCGAGAAGTCGGCGCCGAGACCGCCGCCGGCGTAGGTGAAGCGTTCGGCGCGCGTTGGCGCGGGGTCGTTGGCGGGGGCGAACCAGTCGCGCAGCTTTTCGTCGCGGATCTGTTCGTAATGCGTCTGTAGCGCGGACCAGGCGGGGAGCGGATTCGTCATGTTCGTCTAGCGAGGGATCACGAATGGAGGGCGGCAGGCGCGGTTCGCCGATCAGGGCGAACCCGCGCGTCGCGCGCCGCGGTGAAACACGGGCCGCCTCCGGTGGGAGACGGCGTGCGGAGGATCAGTATAGCGGCCTCGCGCGACACTGCGCAGCGCGACGTGGCGCTTGCAGCGCCTGCGGCAGCAATGCGTCAGCGCGTGGGCGGCGCGTCGTGACGAAGCAAGCCGTATGCCGCGCGAGCGGGCGTGCGGCACGCGGCTTCAGGCCAGGTGGCCCGGCGCGTAAAAGAGCCGGTTCATGAGCTTGCGCACCGCGGGCGCGAGTTCGCCCGCCGTGAGGCCGGCGGGGCCGTCGCCTTGCGCGCAGAGCGTGTCGGCGGCGAGGCCATGCAGATAGACGCCCGCGAGCGCCGCCTCGTAGGGCGGCAGGCGCTGTGCCAGCAGTGCGCCGATCATGCCGCCGAGCACGTCGCCGGTGCCGCCCGTAGCAAGCGCCGCATTGCCCGTGGGATTGACGGCGACGCGGCCATCGGGTGCGGCGATCACGGTGCCGCTGCCTTTGAGCACGGCAACGGCCGCGTAGCGGGCGGCGAGGGCGCGCGCCGTGGCCACGCGGTCGCGCTGCACCGCGGCGGTGTCGCAGCCGAGCAGCCGCGCCGCTTCGAGCGGATGCGGCGTGAGCACGCAAGGCGCGCCGCGCGCGGCGGCCGACTGCGCGACGTGGGCCGCGAGCGCGTCGTCGCGCGCGACGAGGTTGAGCGCGTCGGCATCGAGGAGCACGGGGGCCTGAAGGCGCAGGATCGCGTCCACGAGCTGGCGTGCGGACGCGCTGGCGCCCATACCGCACCCCGCCGCCACGGCGTCCATCGTATCGAGCGCGAGCCGGGGCGCCGAGTGCAGCATCAATTCGGGGTGCGGGGCGTCGTAGGGCGGGGCGTCGCTGCCTAGAAAGCCCACGTGAACCTTGCCGGCGCCCGCGAGGAGCGCCGCGCGCGCGGCGAGAATCGGCGCCCCGCACATGCCCGTGTCGCCGCCCACGACCGCGAGCGTGCCGAACGTGCCCTTGTGCGTGGCGAAGTCGCGTGCGGGCAACGCGGCGCCGAAGAGCGAAGGTGCGTTCAGGCGCATGACGCCCGGCGTGCCTTCGGTGTCGACGCCGATCGGCGCGACGGTGACCGCGCCTGCGTAGTCGCGACCCGCGCCCGTATACAGGCCGGGCTTGGCGGCAATGAAGGTCACGGTATGAGTCGCGCGCACGGCTGGGCCGTTGCTCACCACGTTGCCGGTATCGCTGTCGAGGCCGCTCGGCACGTCGAGCGCGAGCACGTGGCCGTGACTGCGCGCACGCGACGAGAGCTTGTCGGCGAGTTCGGCGAACACGCCTTCGAGCCCGCGCGCGAGACCGATGCCGAACATCCCGTCGACGAGCCAGCCGTAAGCGTCGAACGATGCGGGCACGGACGAGGCGATCGGTACGCCCGCCGCGCGCGCCTCCGCGAGCGCCCAGCGGGCGTCGTCGGGCTTGACTTCGACCGGCATGCAGACTTCCACGGCGACCCCCTCGCGATGTAGCACGGTCGCGGCGACGAGGGCGTCGCCACCGTTGTTGCCGGGCCCCGCCGCGAACCACACCGGCTTGTCGCTCGCGGAAGAGGGCGCGTGCGCGCGCTGCTCGCTCAGGAAGTGCGCCGCGGCGGCGCCTGCGCGCGCCATGAGCGTGTGGGGCGGCAGAGCCGATTGCGCGGCGGCTTCGGGCTCGCGCAACTGGTCGACTGTAAGGAGCGGGACCGCACGATCGTGCGGGTTGACGAGCACCGGTTGTCCGGTGCTGCTGAGGTGGGGAGCGTGCGTCATGGCGATGCGGTCCTGGAAAGCAACACCGCAACGATACCCGAGCAAGCCCTCAGGCGGCACGCGCGATTAAGCGCCGCCGCCGCGCGCGCCGCTTAATCGCGGCCCGGCCAGAGCGCCTGGATGGTGTCGGCCGGCAGATCAGGCGCCGTGTTGGAGACCTGCTGGGCGATGAGGCGCGCGGAGCCGAGCGAGAGCGCCCAGCCGGCCGGCCCGTGACCCGCGTTCACGAAAAGGCGCGGATGGCCCACGCTGCCGACCGCCGGCAGGCCGTCGGCGGAAAGCAGCTTCATACCTTCCCACGCGAGCGCGGCCGAAATGCGCGCGGCGCCCGGCGCCCAGTCGCGCGACGCTTCGCCGAGCAGCGCGAGGGCGTCTTCGGTCAGCGCTTCGGGCAGTGCCTCTTCGACTTCCTGCGCGCGCAGCAGCACGGCGGCGCCCGATATGCGCAGCCGGTGATTCATGCGCGCGATGGCGATGCGCTTGCCTGCATCGACGATGGTGATCTGCGGCACGCATTCCTCATGCGCCACTGGCGAATTGAGCGTGTGCATGCGTAGCGGATAGAACGGCATCTTGATGCCGAGCGGCGCGAGGAGCCGCGGCGTTTGCGCGCCCGCTGCGACCACGACGGCGTCGCCCGAGATCACCTCGACGTCGCGCGCGCGGCCCGCTTCGTGCGCGGGCGGCGCGAGTTCCACCGCCGCGCGCCGGTCTTCGAGGCGAATCGCGCTGACCTCGCGGCTCGTTTCGAACTGCACGCCGCCCTGGGCGTCGAGCACCTGCTTGAGCAGCTTCACGAAGAGCGGGCAGTTGGCGACGCGGCCGGTCTCGAAATGCACGCCGCCCGCGAACGGCGGATCGGCGGGAATCGCATGGTCGAAAGCCACGCATTCCGCGGGCGAAAGCGCGTGGTGCGGCGTCTCGAAGCGGCGCAGCAGTTCGAGGGCCGGCTGCGTGAGCGACCATTCGTCGGCGCCGCGCACGAGGTAGAGCAGGCCGTCGCGCTGCTCGTAGTCGAGCTGGAAGCGCGCGTCGATGTCGGCGAGCGCCGCTTGCGCCGACTCGATGAGCGGTCGCAGGAGCGCATAGCGCCCGGCGAACGCTTCGGAGCCGTGCAGCGTGGCGAGACGCTTGACGAAGCCATGCGCCTGGCCGCGCCAGCCCGTCCGGCTGATCACGCCGCCCGACGATTGACGACCGTGACGCAGGAAGGTGGGGCCGAACCAGACGTCGAGCGGCGTGGGCAGCGCAACGCCGCTATGGCCGTAGGTCGCGCCTTGCGCAACGGTGGCGTGGCGCTCGATCACGCAGACGCGGTGCCCGGCCGCGCGTAGCTGCCACGCGGTAGCGATGCCGGCGATTCCGCCGCCGATGACGATGACATCCATGACGATACGATCTGCAGGCAGGCGACGCGCCTCGGCGAGGGCGTCCTGCGAAGGTGGGGCGTGCAGCGCGCCGGAGCCATGCCCGGGTGCGCCGATCAGACGAAACGCGCAATCATAGCAGCGAAAGCGCCCGTATCGCCATGCGCGAGGCCGGCCGCCGCGCATGTCTCGCGCGGCCGATGGGGCGGTCAGGACAGGCCTTCCGGGTTATAATCGCGGTCTCCCTTCGCCTGACCGTCGCCATCCCCGCGCGACGCATCGCCACCTTGCGACGTGTTTCGCGCGAGGCGAAGCCGCGACGCCACTCTGACGCAACCTCGACGCAACGCCCCAGTCCATGGCCCACTTCTCGTGTTTCCCCGGCGCTTCGGCCCTTTCCGACTTCCGTCAGACCCGCCTGCTCGAAACGCTTCAGCGTATCGACGCCAATATCGTCGGCGTGCACGGCCAGTTTCTGCATTTCGTCAATTCCACCGCGCCGCTCTGCGCTAAAGACAGCGCGAAAATCGAGGCGCTGATGCACTACGGCGCGCCGTTCGCGGCTCCGCAGGAGCGCGGCAGCGCGCTCGCGTTCCTCGTCGTGCCGCGCTTTGGCACCGTGTCGCCGTGGGCGAGCAAGGCCACGGACATCGCGCACCATTGCGGCCTCGAGCAGGTGCGCCGCATCGAACGCGGCGTCGAGTACACCGTGGTGCTCAAGTCGGGCCTGCTCGGCGGCAAGAAGACGCTTTCGGAGGAGGCGCACTCCGCGGTGGCCGCGGCGCTGCACGACCGCATGACCGAAAGCGTGGCCGCTTCGCGCGATACGGCGCTGCATCTGTTCGACGAACTGCCGGCGCGTCCGATGCAGACCGTGGACGTGCTGGGCAAAGGCCGCGCGGCGCTCGAAACCGCCAACGGCGAACTGGGCCTCGCGCTCGCCGACGACGAAATCGATTACCTCGTCGAGAACTTCAACAAGCTCGAGCGCAACCCGACCGACGTCGAACTGATGATGTTCGCGCAGGCCAACAGCGAGCACTGCCGCCACAAGATCTTCAACGCAAGCTGGACGATCGACGGTCAGGACCAGGATATGTCGCTCTTCGCGATGATCCGCAACACCGAAAAGATCAGCCCGCAAGGCACGATCGTCGCGTACTCGGACAACTCGTCGATCATGGAAGGCGCAATCGCTGAGCGCTGGTTCCCGCGCAAGCGCAACGCCGACGGCGCGCCTGATGAGCAGTACGGCCGCCACACCGAACTCACGCACACGCTGATGAAGGTGGAGACGCATAACCACCCCACGGCGATCTCGCCGTTCGCCGGCGCGGCGACGGGCTCGGGCGGCGAAATCCGCGACGAAGGCGCGACGGGCCGCGGCGCGCGTCCGAAGGCCGGCCTCACGGGCTTCACGGTCTCGAACCTCGACCTGCCCGACGCCCGCGAAGCCTGGGAAGACGCACGCGACGCAGCCGTGCCGCTCATGCTGCGCAATCCCGCGGATACGCAGGGCGCGCAAGGTGCATACGGCCGCCCCGACCGCATCGCTTCGCCGCTGCAGATCATGATCGACGGCCCGCTCGGCGGCGCCGCGTTCAACAACGAATTCGGCCGCCCGAATCTCGGCGGCTATTTCCGCGTCTACGAGCAGAACGTCGCGGGCACCGTGCGCGGCTATCACAAGCCGATCATGATCGCGGGCGGCATCGGCAATATCAGCGCGCAGCACACCCATAAGCACGACCTCCCGGCCGGCACGCTGCTGATCCAGATCGGCGGTCCCGGCATGCGCATCGGCATGGGCGGCGGCGCGGCCAGTTCGATGGCGACCGGCACCAACACCGCCGAACTCGACTTCGATTCGGTTCAGCGCGGCAACCCGGAAATCGAGCGCCGCGCGCAGGAAGTCATCAACTCGTGCTGGCAACTGGGCGAGCGCAATCCGATCCTGAGCATTCACGACGTGGGCGCGGGCGGCCTTTCGAACGCGTTCCCGGAACTCGTCGACGGTGCGGACAAGGGCGCACGCTTCGAACTGCGCAAGGTGCAGCTCGAAGAGTCGGGCCTCTCGCCGCGCGAAATCTGGTCGAACGAATCGCAGGAACGCTACGTTCTCGCCATCGCGCCCGCCGATCTGGCGGAATTCAAGGCGATCTGCGAACGCGAGCGCTGCCCGTTCGCCGTCGTGGGCGTTGCGACCGAAGAACGCGACCTGAAGCTCGTCGACACCGACGAGCAGGCGCTCGCGGCCAACGGCGGCCATCAGCCCGTCGACATGCCGATGGACATCCTGCTCGGCAAGCCGCCGCGCATGCATCGCAACGTCGAGCATGCGAGCGTGCCGCTCGCGCCTGTCGAAGTCACGGGCATCTCGCTCGACGAAGTCGCGAAGAGCGTGCTGCGCCACCCGAGCGTGGGCAGCAAGTCGTTCCTCATCACCATCGGCGACCGGTCGGTGGGCGGCACGACGGTGCGCGACCAGATGGTCGGCCCGTGGCAGGTGCCGGTGGCCGACTGCGCGATCACCGCGCTCGACTACGCCGGCTACAAGGGCGAAGCGATGACGATGGCCGAGCGCACGCCGCTCGCCGTCATCGACGCACCGGCATCGGGCCGCATGGCTGTGGGCGAGGCGATCACCAACATCGCGAGCGCGCCCATTCTGTCGCTCGACAAGCTCAAGCTCTCCGCAAACTGGATGGCCGCGTGCGGCGCACCGGGCGAAGACGCCGCGCTGTACGACACCGTGAAGGCGATCGGCATGGAACTGTGCCCGGCGCTCGGCATCGGCATTCCGGTGGGCAAGGATTCGCTCTCCATGCGCACGAAGTGGAACGAGGAAGGCGTGGCGAAAGAAGTGGTCGCGCCGGTTTCGCTCATTATTTCGGCGTTCGCGCCGGTGGAAGACGTGCGCCGTCATCTCACGCCGCAACTGCGACGCGTGGATGAAGTGGGCGAGTCGGTGCTGATCGCGATCGATCTGGGCCGCGGCAAGAACCGCATGGGCGGCAGCATCTTCGCGCAGGTCACGCAGCAGGTGGGCGACACCGTGCCCGACGTGGACAACGCCGAAGACCTCAAGCAGTTCTTCACAGCCATCCAGCAATTGAACGCGAACGAGCAACTGCTCGCGTATCACGACCGTTCGGACGGCGGCCTGTGGGCGACGGTCTGCGAAATGGCCTTCGCGGGCCGCACGGGCGTGTCGCTGAACGTGGACATGCTCGCGCTCGACAGCGAGCACGAATCCGATTACGGCGACGCCAAGGACTGGGCGAAGCAAACGAGCGGCCGCCGCGAAGACCGCACGTTGCGCGCGCTCTTCTCCGAAGAACTCGGCGCCGTGATCCAGGTGCCGGCGCCGCAGCGCGACGCAGTGATGGCGGTGCTGCGCACGCACGGCCTGTCGGTCTGCTCGCACGTGATCGGCACGCTGAATCCGCGCGATTCGATCGAGATCTATCGCGACGCGAAGCGCATCTTTGAGGCGCCGCGTTCCGGGTTGCAGCGCGTGTGGAGCGAAGTGAGCTGGCGCATCGCGCGTCTGCGCGACAATCCCGCGTGCGCCGATTCCGAATACGACGCGCTCCTCGACGCCGCCGATCCGGGCATGCAGCCCCATCTCACGTTCGATCCGGCCGAGGACATCGCCGCGCCGTTCATCAGCCGTGGCGCGCGCCCGCGCGTGGCGGTCCTGCGCGAGCAGGGCGTGAACTCGCACCTCGAAACCGCGTACGCGTTCGACCGCGCCGGCTTCGACGCGCACGACGTCCACATGAGCGACCTGCTCGAAGGCCGCGCCACGCTCGCCGACTTCGCGGGCGCGGTGGCCTGCGGCGGCTTCTCGTACGGCGACGTGCTGGGCGCGGGCGAAGGCTGGGCCAAGACGATCCGCTTCAACGCGAAGCTCGCGGACATGTTCGCGGCGTTCTTCGCGCGTCAGGACACGTTTGCGCTCGGCATCTGCAACGGTTGCCAGATGATGTCGAGCCTCGCCTCGATGATCCCCGGCGCCGATGCGTGGCCGAAGTTCACGCGCAACAAGTCGGAGCAGTTCGAAGCGCGCTTCTCGCTCGTGGAAGTGCAGGGCTCGCCGTCCATCTTCTTTAGCGGCATGGAAGGCTCGCGCATTCCGGTCGCGGTCGCGCACGGCGAAGGTTTCGCGGACTTCTCGCAGCAGGGCGACATTTCGAAGGTGGCCGTGGCGATGCGCTACGTCGACCATCGCGGCGAGGCGACCGAAGCTTATCCGTTCAACCCCAATGGCTCGCCGCAAGGCATTACCTCGGTCACGACGCCCGACGGCCGCTTCACGGTGCTGATGCCGCACACCGAGCGCGTGCAGCGCACGGTCACGATGAGCTGGCATCCCGAAACCTGGGGCGAAGCGAGCCCGTGGATGCGTGCGTTCCAGAACGCGCGCAAGTGGGTGGGCTAACGCGGGCAACGAACCCGCACGCGGACGATCGACGCCGGGGCGACTTGCCTCGGCGGAAACCCCGGCCATGCCTCAATTACGAGTGCAGGCCGGGGTTTTTTGTCTTTTGGGCACTCACGGACGCGGTCTTGCGGCGAATACCGCCCCTAATCGCCGCATCTTTTGCGGCGATTAGCTTGTGCATGCGACGAATACGTCTCATAATCACCGCATGAATAGCGGCGAATACATCTACATCTGGCAGGCTGCCGACTGGCCCCGGTGGCGCTTCGATCTGACGGCGCTTGCCGAACCCATGGCCGAAGTCAGCCGCGCCCAAGGCTTGCTGGTCGGGCGGCTGGCCGATGTCGGCATGGCGCTGCGCGATCAGGCGAGCCTCGCGGCCCTCACGGAGGACGTGCTCAAGACGAGCGAGATAGAAGGCGAGCAGCTCAATGTCGCCTCGGTGCGCTCGTCCATCGCGCGCCGCATGGGCGTGGACATCGGGGCGCTTGCGCCGGTGGACCGCCACGTGGAAGGCGTGGTGGAGATGGTGCTCGACGCGACCACCAACAGCCGCGCGCCGGTTACGCGCGAGCGCCTGTTCGGCTGGCACGCGGCGCTGTTTCCCACCGGTTACGCGGGGCTTTCGCGAATCAACGTGGGCGGCTGGCGCGACGACGCGAGCGGGCCCATGCAGGTGATCTCGGGGCCGATTGGCCGTCAACGCGTGCATTTCGAGGCACCCCCCGCGAGCCGGCTGGAAGGCGAGACGCACCGCTTTCTCGACTGGCTCAACGGCCCGGCGCAAGAACCGCCGCTGATCAAGGCCGCCCTCGGCCACCTATGGTTCGTCACGCTGCACCCGTTCGACGACGGCAATGGCCGCGTGGCCCGCGCCATCGGCGACTTGCTGCTCGCGCGCGCAGACGGCAGCGCGCAGCGCTTTTACAGCCTTTCCGCGCAGATTCAGCGCGAGCGCAAAAGCTATTACGACATTCTGGAGCGCACGCAGCGCGGTTCGATGGATGTCACGCGCTGGCTCGCCTGGTTCTTCGACACGCTGCATCGCGCGGTCGATCAGGCGCAGATCACGCTCGATGCCGTGCTCGGCAAGGCGCGCTTCTGGCGCGACTGGGCCACGACGCCGTTCAATGAACGGCAAGTGAAGCTGCTCAACCGTTTGCTCGATGGATTCGACGGCAAGCTCACGAGCGGCAAGTGGGCGGCCATCGCCAAATGTTCGTCCGATACGGCGTTACGCGACATCAACGATCTGGTGGTTCGCGGCGTGCTGCGTAAAGCGCAGGGCGGCGGCCGCAGCACGAGCTACGAGCTGAACGCATAGGCGCAAACAAAAACCCCGCGCCTGTGCAGTTCACAGGTCGCGGGGTCTTTTCTTCATTTACTACGAGCGATGCCGCCTTACTGAATCTTCGCCTGCTTGCGCAGATTCTCTTCGAACGCCTGCAGCTTTTCCTGCTGGATCTGCTGGACGATCTGCGTGCGCACCTGCTCGAGCGGCGGCGGCGTGACCGCGCGGATGTCGTCCACGCGGATGATGTGCCAGCCGAACTGCGTGTGCACCGGCGTATCGGTCATCTGGCCTTTTTGCAGATGCGTGGCGGCAGTCGCGAATTCCGGCACATAAGCCTTGGGATCGGACCAGTCGAGGTCGCCGCCGTTCTTGGCCGAACCCGGGTCCTTCGAGTACTGCTTCGCGAGATCTTCGAAGCTGGCGCCGGCCTTGATCTTCGCGATCAGGTCCTTGGCCTGCTGCTCGTTGTCCACGAGGATGTGGTGCAGATGGTATTCGCTGCCGCCCGCGTCCTTGGTCAACTGGTCGTAGCGCGCCTTGACTTCGGCGTCGCTCGGCTGGTTGTTCTTCACGAAGTTTTCGATCAGCGCGCGCAGAACGACGGTCTGCTGCGCCACGGCGATCTGCGCCTTCACGTCCGGCTTGTTCGGAATGCCTTCGCGAATGGCTTCCTGCATGAGGATTTCGCGGTTCACGAGTTCTTCGCGTACCGCCATTTGCAGTTGCGGCGAATCCTGCTGGCCTTGTTGGACAAGCTGCTGAACCAGCGCATCGGCGCGCGCTTTGGGAATCGGCGTGCCGTTCACGACGGCGATGTTCTGCGCAAAGGCGGGAGCCGCCGCGCACGCAGCCAGCAACACCCAGAGATGGGTCTTCTTCAAGGTCATCGGAAAGTCCTAACGGGGCGAACCAAAATGGCGAACAAAATGATCAGGCAGATCGAAATTCAACGTGGGGCTTACCGGGGCAGCGCCGCGGCTTCTTCGGGCGTGAGCGCCGTGATCGCGAGTGCGTGAATGCCGCGCTGCATGGCCTCGGCCAGCGCATCATACACCATGCGATGCCTTGCCACGCGGGCTTTCCCCGCGAATGCGGGCGCAACGATCGTGACATGATAGTGACCGCCCGCGGCGGCGCCGGCGTGTCCGGCGTGCTGCGCGCTGTCGTCGCGCACGTCGATGGAAACGGGCGCAAGCGCCGCCGTGAGGCGCGTTTCGATGAGCGTCATGCGCTCGGCAGGGCTCGCGTTGAGAAAGACGTCGTTCATTCTTCTTCCTTCATGTAACGCGAAAGCCACAGGCTCTGCCCGACGATGAACACCACGAGAATGCCGGTCGCGCCGAAGAGCTTGAAGTCGACCCACGCGTCGGTGGAGAAGTGGAACGCGACGAAGAGATTGAGAATGCCGAGCAGCGCGAAGAAGATCGACCACACGAAGTTCAGTTGCGTCCAGATGCGCGCCGGAAGGGTGATCTGTTTGCCCATCATCGCTTCGATCAGGTTCTTGCCGAATGCCACTTGCGAAATGAGCAGCACGATGGAAAACGCCCAGTAGAGCACAGTGGGCTTCCACTTGATGAAGGTTTCGTCGTGCAGCATCAGCGTGGCGCCGCCGAACACGACGACGATGCCGAGCGAAAGCCACAGCATCGGGTCGACCTTGCGGTGACGGAACGCCACCCATGCGATCTGCACGAGCGTGGCGCCAATCGCCACGGCCGTTGCCGTGAAGATGCCCCACAGCTTGAAGGCGACAAAAAAGAGGATGATCGGAAACAGATCAAACAGGAATTTCATTATCGGCCTGAGAGGTTGCACAATGAGCCCCCGCAAAAGAGGGCACGACGCTTTCAAGGCCTGGATTCACCCAGCGGCGCCCCGCGCGGGGCGCGGGGTTGCCTTGGCAGCGTTCACTTGGGCTCGAATTGTAGCGCAGCCGAATTGATGCAATACCGAAGGCCCGTCGGGGCCGGACCATCTTCGAACACGTGGCCGAGATGCGCGCCGCAGTTCTTGCAGCGCACTTCGATGCGAAGCATGCCGTGCGTGCGGTCGGTTTTCTCCTCGATCACCTCGCCGTTGATCGGGCGGAAGTAGCTCGGCCAGCCGCAGCCCGCGTCGAATTTCGTGTCGGATTCGAAGAGCGGCGTGCCGCAGCACACGCAGTCGTACACGCCGCGGTCGAAGTGGTCCCAGTACTTGCCCGTGAACGCGCGCTCGGTCGCGGCGTGGCGCGTGACCTGGTACTGCGTGTCGTCGAGCTGTTCGCGCCATTGCTCGTCGGCCTTGTGGCCGGGGTAAGCGGTGGAGTTGTGGTCGTCCTGGCTCATGTCGGGTTCCTGGCGGGTGGGAAACAAGGGTGGAAAACAAGGATCACGTAGATGGGGGCGCGCTCACGAAGAGCAACTGACTTCGAGCGAACTCGCCCAGTCGGGCGGCAGCCCCGCGTACGACGCGTGTTCGGGCTGCTCGTCGAATGGCCGCTCCAGCACCTTCGCGAGCCGCTCGACCTCGCTGAAGTCCTTTTGCTCGGCGCGCTCGATCGCCGTTTGCGCGAGGTGGTTGCGCAGCACGAATTTCGGATTCACGCGATTCATCGCCTCGGCGCGCGCGGCGTCGTCGCGTGTTTCGTGCGCAAGGCGCGTGCGGTAGTCGGCGGCCCACGCGTCGAAGGCGGCGCGATCGAGAAAGAGATCTCGCACCGAAGCGTCGCCGCTCGCGTCATGCTTCGACACGCGCGCGAGATGGCGATACGTGAGCGTGAAATCGGCGCGGTTGGCATGCATGATTTCGAAGAGCTTGTTCGCGAGCGCGTCGTCGCCTTCGCGCTCGTGCTCGAGGCCCAGTTTCGCGCGCATGCGCGCTTCGAGCGCGGGCGCGAAGTGCCCCTTGAAGCGCTCTAGCACGCCTTGCGCGTCGGCCACCACGCGCTCGCCGCGCTTCTTTTCGTCTACGATGTCGTAGTGCGCGCCAAAAAGCGGCACGAGCGCCTGAGCGAGGCAAAAAAGATTCCAGTACGCGATCTGCGGCTGCATGCGGTACGCGTAGCGGCCCTGCGAATCCGAATGATTGCAGATATGGTTGGCGTCGAAGCCGTCCATGAAGCCGAACGGCCCGTAGTCGATCGTGAGACCCAGGATCGACATGTTGTCGGTATTCATCACGCCGTGGCAAAAGCCCACGGCCTGCCACTCGACCATCAGCGCCGCCGTGCTGCGCACCGCTTCGTCGAGCAGGGCGAGATAGGGATCGTCGGCTTCGCGCAGGTGCGGATAGAAGCGCGCGATCACGTGGTCGGCGAGCGCGCGCAGTGCGTCCACGTCGTCGTGCGAATAGAAGTGCTCGAAGTGGCCGAATCGCACGAAGCTCGGCGACACGCGCGTGACCACGGCAGCCGTTTCCGTCTCCTCGCGCCGCACGGGCTGATCGGCGCCGACGACCGTAAGCGCGCGCGTGGTCGGAATGCCCAGGTGGTGCATGGCTTCCGAGCACAGGAATTCGCGGACCGACGAGCGCAGGACCGCGCGGCCGTCGCCCATGCGCGAATAGGGCGTGCGGCCCGCGCCCTTGAGCTGGACCTCGTGGCGTTTGCCGTCGTGCTCGACCTCGCCGAGCGAGAGCGCGCGGCCGTCGCCGAGCTGGCCCGCCCAGACGCCGAACTGATGGCCCGAGTAGACCGTTGCGTACGACATGGCGGAAGGCGAGCGCTCGCGCGTGAAGTTGCCGCTGAAGAATTCGGCGAATGCGGGATCGGCAACGGCGGATGCATCGAGCCCGAGTTGCGCGGCCATGCCCTTCGAAAAGCCGACAACATAAGGCGCGGGCAGCGGCGCGCCGGGTAGCCGCGTGTAAAAGCGCGCGCCGAGCGCGGCGAAGGCATTCTCGCGCGGTGCGATCAACGCGCGCTCGAAGTCGGCGAGCGGGCCAGTGGCGGGCGAGCGGGTAGCGGACGAACCGCCGTGGGATTCGGGAGTGCCTGGTGAAAACGACATATTGAGGGCCTGTTGAATACTCGATATTGTAATTGCGCACCCGCCGGCGTGCTGGAGCACGTTCAAAGCCAGCCGGCGCAACGCCAGATACGCGAAAGCTGGACGCGAAACACTACGGCACAACGCCGATCAACGCGAGGAGAACGCTACCGATGAGTGCGCCGCTGCTGGGTCAGATGATGGATGTGCCGCTCACGCTCTCTTCGTTGATCGCGCATGCGGCGCGCCATCATGGCAGCGCGCAGATCGTCTCGCGCCGCATCGAGGGCGATATTCATCGCTACACGTACCGCGAATGCGAGGCGCGCTCGAAGCAGCTCGCGCAGGCGTTGATCGCGCTCGGCGTGGCGCCGGGCGAGCGCGTCGGCACGCTGGCATGGAACGGCTATCGGCATCTCGAAGCGTATTTCGGCGTGACCGGTTTCGGCGCCGTGTGCCACACCATCAATCCGCGGCTCTTTCCCGAGCAGATCGCCTGGATCGTCAATCACGCCGACGACCGCTACGTGCTGTTCGACATCACGTTCGCGGCGCTCGTCGACACGCTCGCACCGCAATGCCCGAACGTGCGCGGCTGGATCGCGATGTGCGACGAGTCGCATCGCCCCCCCATGCGCACGGAAGTGCTCTGCTACGAAACGTTGCTCGCCGCGCAGGACGGCGACTACGCGTGGCCCGAACTCGACGAGCGCAGCGCCTCGAACCTTTGCTATACGTCCGGCACTACGGGCAACCCGAAGGGCGCCCTCTACACGCACCGCTCTTCGGTGCTGCACGCCTACGCCGCCGCGCTGCCCGATGCGATGAGCTTTTCCGCGCTCGACGCGATTTTGCCCGTCGTGCCGATGTTCCATGTGAATGCGTGGGGCATTCCGCATGCGGCGCCGCTCGCGGGCACGAAGCTCGTGCTGCCCGGCAAGGATCTGGACGGCAAGTCGCTCTACGAACTCATGGAGGCCGAAGGCGTGACCGCGTCGGCCGGCGTGCCGACTGTCTGGCTCGGCTTGCTCGCGTACATGCGCGGCGCGGGCGTGCGCTTTTCCACGCTCAATCGCACGGTAATAGGCGGCTCGGCGTGCCCGCCGGCGATGTTGCGCACCTTCGAGGACGACTACGGCGTGCAGGTGATTCACGCGTGGGGCATGACGGAAATGTCGCCGCTCGGCACGCTTTCGAGGCTCAACTGGGAGCAGTCGAAGCGGCCCCGCGAGGCCCGGCACGCGCTGCTCGAAAAGCAGGGGCGCGTGATATTCGGCGTGGACATGAAGATCGTCGGCGAGGACGGACGGGAACTGCCTTGGGATGGTGTGACGTTCGGCGACCTGCACGTGCGCGGGCCGTGGGTGATCGACCGTTATTTCCGGCAGGACAGCGGCACGCCGCTCGTGGAAGGCTGGTTCCCCACCGGCGACGTCGCCACGATCGACCCCGACGGCTTCCTGCACATCACCGACCGCAGCAAGGACGTGATCAAGTCGGGCGGCGAATGGATCAGCTCGATCGACCTGGAAAACATCGCGGTGGCGCATCCGGCCATCGCGGAGGCGGCGTGCATTGCCTGCGCGCATCCGCGCTGGACCGAGCGGCCGCTCATCGTCGCGGTGAAGAAGCCCGGCGCCGAGGTCACGCGCGAAGAACTGCTTGCGTACTTCGAAGGCAAGGTCGCGAAATGGTGGCTGCCCGACGACGCCGTGTTCGTCGACGAATTACCGCACACGGCCACGGGCAAGCTGCAAAAGCTCAAGCTGCGCGAGCAATTCCGCGCGTACGTGCTGCCGACCGCGCTCGCGGTTCAGGGCTGTCCGTTCGATCCGGCGCAAGACGCTGCGAAGCAGGACTAAATCCCACGTCTCACCCCAAACGCATCACGCCTAAGCTTCTCCGGCGCAGCCCTGTGGCTGCGTTTTTTCTTCTGATCTTTGCGGGCCGATGCGCTCGCCTCAAGCGTTCAGTACAAACCCTGGCGTCCGCAGTGCAGCAAAAAATTGAACGGACGTTCTTTTTTCGGTATTCTGCCTGCTGACCGGGAATGTCGGACAATGAAGCCGACGACGCACATCGCGGCCCGCAAGCATGGAGGCAGGCAAATGGTAGTGGACTACACGACTCGCGACGGCGTCGCCGTCATCACGCTCAATAACCCGCCCGTGAACGGCCTCGGGCATTCGACCCGCGCAGGCATTGTCGAGGGCCTCGCACGCGCCGCGAGCGATCCGGCTGTTTCGGCCATCGTGATCACGGGCGCCGGCAAGGCGTTCTCGGGCGGCGCGGACATCACCGAATTCAACACGCCCAAGGCGATGCAGGAGCCCACGCTCCACACCGTCATCAAGGAAGTCGAGAAGAGCGCGAAGCCGGTCGTGGCCGCGATCCACAGTGTGGCCATGGGCGGCGGTCTCGAACTCGCGCTCGGCGCGCATTACCGCATCGCCGCGCCCGGCGCGCAGATCGCGCTGCCGGAAGTGAAGCTCGGCATTCTGCCGGGCGCGGGCGGCACGCAACGCCTGCCGCGCGCAATCGGCCTCGAAGCCGCGCTCAACATGATCGTCACGGGCGCGCCGGTAATGAGCGAAAAGCTCGCGAATTCGGGGCTGTTCGACGCCATGGCGCAAGGCGACCTGCTCGAAGAAGCGGTCGCGTTCGCGCGCAAGGCCGCCGACAAGCCAGGCCCGCATCCGCTCGTGCGCAACCGCAAGATCGAGCATCCCAACGCCGAAGGTTTCCTGCAGTTCTCACGCAACACCGTTGGCGCGATGGCGAAGAACTATCCCGCGCCGGTGAAGTGCGTCGACGCTATCGCGGCAGGCGTGAAGCAGGGCTTCGACAAGGGACTCGCGTTCGAGCGCGAATGCTTCCTCGAACTCGTGCAGACGCCGGAAAGCCGCGCGCTGCGCCACGCGTTCTTCGGCGAGCGGGCTGCCAGCAAGATTCTCGATGTGCCGTCGAGCACGCCCGCGCGCAATATCCAGCAGGTCGCCGTGATCGGCGCGGGCACGATGGGCGGCGGCATCACGATGAACTTCCTCAACGCGGGCCTGCCCGTCACGCTGCTCGAAACGAAGCAGGAAGCGCTCGATCGCGGCCTCGCCACGATCCGCAAGAACTACGAAGCGCAGGTCAAGAAGGGCAAGCTCACGCAGGAGAAGGTGGAAGCGCGCATGGCGCTCATCAGCCCGACGCTCTCCTACGACGATCTCAAGCAGGCCGATCTCATCATCGAAGCGGTGTTCGAAGAACTCGGCGTGAAAGAGCAGGTGTTCAAGCGGCTCGACGAAGTCGCGAAGGCTGGCGCGATCCTCGCCTCGAACACCTCGACGCTCGACGTCGACAAGATCGCGGCGTTCACGAAGCGTCCGCAAGACGTGGTGGGCCTGCACTTCTTTAGTCCTGCCAACGTCATGAAGCTGCTCGAAGTCGTGCGCGGCAAGGAAACGGCGAAGGACGTGCTGGCCACCGTCATGCAGGTCGCGAAGAAGATCCGCAAGACGGCCGTGGTGTCGGGCGTGTGCGACGGCTTCATCGGCAACCGCATGATCGAGCAGTACGTGCGCCAGGCGCTCTACATGCTTGAAGAAGGCGCGCTGCCCGCGCAGGTGGACCGCGCGATCGAGAAGTTCGGCTTCGCGATGGGCCCGTTCCGCATGAGCGATCTGGCGGGCAACGATATCGGCTGGGCCATTCGCAAGCGTCGCTATCAGGAACATCCGGACATGAAGTACTCGAAGATCGCCGACCGCCTGTGCGAGACCGGCCGCTTCGGGCAGAAGACCGGCGCGGGCTGGTACGACTACAAGGCGGGCGAGCGCAACGCGCTGCCTTCGAAGCTCGTGGACGACATGATCGTCGCGTATTCGAAGGAGGCCGGCGTCGAGCGCCGCAAGATCGGCGACGAAGAGATCGTCGAGCGTCTCGTGTTCTCGCTCGTGAACGAAGGCGCGAAGATTCTCGAAGAAGGCATCGCCTCGAAGGCGTCCGACATCGACATGGTCTATCTCACTGGCTACGGCTTCCCGCTGTGGCGCGGCGGCCCGATGCTGTACGCCGACACGCTCGGCCTCTACAACGTCGAGCGCGCCATTCGCCGCTATGCGCAGCAGCCCAACGGCGAGGCGTGGGAAGTCGCGCCTTCGATCGCGGAGCTGGCTGCCAAAGGCGGTACGTTCAACTAAGTTTTATCGAGAACGATCAGGCGGACGAACATCATGAGAAGCGCAGACGACGTGCTCCTGCTGATCGACCTGCAATACGACTTCATGCCGGGCGGCGCGCTTGCCGTCGCGCAGGGCGATGAAGTCGTGCCGGTCGCGAACCGGCTCGCGCAGGGCTTCGGCCACGTGGTGCTCACGCAGGACTGGCACCCGGCGCAGCACGTTTCGTTTGCGGCGAATCACGCGGGGCGCGCGCCGTTCGAGACGACGGCGCTGCCCTACGGCGAGCAGGTGTTATGGCCCGTGCATTGCGTGCAGGGCACCGAAGGCGCGGCGTTGCATCGCGACCTGAACGTGCCGCATGCGCGCGCGGTGATCCGCAAGGGCCATCACGCCGACGTGGACAGCTACTCCGCGTTTCTCGAAGCCGACCGCAAGACACCCACCGGCCTCGCGGGCTATCTGCGCGACGTGGGCGCGAAACGCGTGTACTGCTGCGGGCTCGCGACCGACTATTGCGTTGCGTGGTCCGCGCTCGATGCGCGCGCCGCGGGCTTCGAGACCGTGTTGATCGAAGACGCTTCGCGCGCCATCGACCTGAACGGCTCGCTCGCCGCAGCGTGGGAGCAACTGCTTGCCGCTGGCGTGAGGCGCGCGCAGTCGGCCGAGGTGCTGGCATTGTCCGCTTGAACGTTCAATCAGGAACATCCTCTGGATTCAATATTCGTAGTGGGAGACATCGCATGACTGACGCCGTAATCGTATCGACCGCCCGCACGGGCCTCGCCAAGTCCTGGAAGGGCGCCTTCAACATGACGCACGGCGCCACGCTCGGCGGGCACGTGACGCAAGCCGCCGTCGAGCGCGCGAAGATCGACCCCGCGCGCGTGGAAGACGTGATCATGGGCTGCGCGAACCCCGAAGGCGCAACGGGCGCGAACATCGCGCGCCAGATCGCACTGCGCGCGGGCCTGCCCGTGAGCGTGCCGGGCATGACGGTGAACCGTTTCTGTTCGTCTGGACTCCAGACGATCGCGCTTGCCGCGCAACGCGTGATCGCGGGCGAAGGCGATGTGTTCGTGGCGGGCGGCGTGGAATCGATCTCGTGCGTGCAGAACGAGATGAACCGTCACATGATGGCCGAAGGCTGGCTCAACCAGCACAAGCCCGAAATCTACTGGAGCATGCTGCAAACGGCCGAGAACGTCGCGAAGCGCTATGAAATCTCGAGGGACCGTCAGGACGAGTACGGCGTGCAGTCGCAGTTGCGCGCGGCGGCGGCGCAGGCCGCGGGCCTCTTCAACGACGAAATCGTGCCCATGACGGTGCTCGCTGGCGTTGCCGACAAGGCCACGGGCCAGCTCGTCACGAAGGAAGTGACGATTGCCGCCGACGAGGGCATTCGCGCCGACACCACGCTCGAAGGCGTGTCGAAGATTCGCACGGCGATGCCGGGCGGTGTAGTCACCGCCGGCAACGCGAGCCAGTTCTCGGACGGCGCGAGCGCCTGCGTCGTGATGAACGCGAAGGTCGCCGAACGCGAAGGTCTGCAGCCGCTCGGCATTTTCCGCGGCTTCGCCGTGGCGGGTTGCGAGCCGGACGAGATGGGCATCGGCCCCGTGTTCGCGGTGCCGAAGCTGCTCAGGCAGACGGGCCTGAAGGTCGAGGACATCGGCCTGTGGGAGCTGAATGAAGCGTTCGCGGTGCAGGTGCTGTATTGCCGCGACAAGCTCGGCATTCCCGCCGACCGCCTGAACGTGAACGGCGGCGCGATTGCTGTCGGTCACCCGTATGGCGTGTCGGGCGCTCGCCTCACGGGCCACGCGCTTATCGAAGGCAAGCGCCGCGGCGCGAAGTATGTCGTGGTGACGATGTGCATTGGCGGCGGCCAGGGCGCGGCCGGCCTGTTCGAAGTCGTTTGACGCAAGGCGCGGCGGATTCGCAAGGGTCCGCCGCGCTCCCGGCGAGACCACCGCTTTCCCGCGCTTTGGCGCTCGCCGGGCCGCTCTCGCGCTCGCGCCGCTGCGGGTATCATGACGGCTGTCGGCGCGCGCACGGTGCGGCGCCCGTTTCCATGCAGACTGAAAGAGGTGAGTTCGTGATTCGTCATATCGTGATGTGGAAGCTCAAGGAGTCGGCCGAAGGCGCGACGCGTGCGGAGAACGTCGTGAAGTTCAAGGCATTGCTCGAAGGCTGCCGCGACCTCGTGCCGGGCACGCTGCACCTCGAAGTCGGCGTGGCCGCGCCGGGACCTGCTTCCACGTTCGACCTCGTGCTCGTTTCCGATTTCGCCGATCAGGCCGCGCTCGACGGTTATCAGGACCACCCCGATCATCTCGTCGTGAAGCAGTTCGCGAAGCTCGTGGTCGAGTCGCGCCAGTGCGTCGATTACGTGGTTTGATCGCATCATGATTGGTACTGCAGATCAATCCCAGGGCGGCGGCGCGCCAAAAGGCGAAGACGCACAACACCCGCAAACGTCGCTCACGATCATCGAGAGTCCGTTCGTCGAGCATCTCGGCGCGCAGCTCGTGAGCGCGCGCGACGGCGCGAGCGAAGTCGTGCTGCCGCTCGCCGAGCGGCATCTGAATACGTGGGACGTCGCGCACGGCGGCGTGACGATGACGCTTGCCGACGTCGCGCTCGCGATGGCCGCGCGTAGCGTCGCCGCCGACGGAGTAGGCGTCGTCACCGTCGAAATGAAAGTGAACTTCATGCAGCCGGGGCGCGGCGAGTTGCGCGCCACCGGCCGCGTGCTGCACCGTT
This sequence comes from Paraburkholderia sp. J76, assembly GCF_905220295.1. Taxonomy (NCBI): domain Bacteria; kingdom Pseudomonadati; phylum Pseudomonadota; class Betaproteobacteria; order Burkholderiales; family Burkholderiaceae; genus Paraburkholderia; species Paraburkholderia sp. J76. Next base: position 507,645 of record NZ_CAJMZJ010000003.1, on the reverse strand, counting down.
CCACCACGATGGCCTATTGCGAGGGCGAGATTCGCGACAGCGAGGGCCATTTCGTCGCCAAGGCGCTCGGCACCTTCAAGTACATGCGCCGGCTCGCGGTGGGCCGCGACGTGACGCGTCAGCGTCTGCGCAGCGACCCCAGCGCGCGGCCGGGCCCAAGCGACGGCTGATACGCACGATCGGGCGCGTGCCGGGCTCTGCTCGTGCGCACCCGATCGCGGTTTTCCTGCGCGGCGAAGCGTGCAACGCCTCGCCGCGCCCAACCAGGCAACACGGACGCCATGACCCAGACCAATCGCCAGATTCTGCTCGCTTCGCGCCCGGAAGGCGCCGCGAGCGTCGATAACTTCAGCCTCGTCAAAACGCCGCTTGGCTCCCTCGAAGAGGGCCAGGTGCGCGTGCGCAACCATTACCTCTCGCTCGACCCGTACATGCGCGGGAGGATGAACGACAGCAAGTCGTATGCGGCGCCGCAGCCGCTCGACTCGGTGATGATCGGCGGCACGGTGGGCGAGGTGGTCGAGTCGCGCAACGCGAAGTTCAAGGCCGGCGACAAGGTCGTGGGCATGTTCGGCTGGCAGGAGTTCGGCACCTCGGACGGCCACGATCTGCGTGTCGTCGATACGGCGCATGTGCCGCTTTCCGCGTACCTCGGGCCCGTGGGCATGCCGGGCGTTACCGCGTGGTACGGCCTGAATCGCATCATCGAGCCGAAGGCGGGGCAAACCGTCGTCGTGAGCGCGGCGAGCGGCGCGGTGGGCAGCGTGGTCGGCCAGCTTGCGAAACGCGCGGGCTGCCGCGCGGTGGGAATCGCGGGCGGCGCGGAAAAATGCCGCTATGTCGTCGAGACGCTCGGCTTCGACGCGTGCGTCGATTACAAGGCTGGCAATCTCTATCAGGACCTCAAGGCGGCGACGCCAGACGGCGTGGACGGCTACTTCGAGAACGTGGGCGGCGCGGTGCTCGACGCCACGCTCGCGCGCATGAACGCATTCGGGCGCATCGCGCTGTGCGGGATGATCGCGGGCTACGACGGCGAACCGATGCCGCTCAAGCATCCGCAACTGATGCTCACGCAGCGCCTGCTCGTGCAGGGCTTCATCGTGAGCGAGCACATGGAAGTGTGGCCGCAGGCACTAACGGAACTGGGTACGCTGGTCGCGAAGCAGCAACTCGCGTATCGCGAGAGCGTGGCCGAAGGGCTCGAAAATGCACCGGGCGCATTCCTCGGCATGCTCAAAGGCCAGAATTTCGGCAAGCAACTCGTCAAGCTGATCTAACTGTCTCGACGCCGGCGTGAATGCCGGCGCAAGCGCCCGCAACGGGCGCTTCGCTTTTCCGTCAGCTATATTCACCGCAACCTTCACCGCAGGATTCGCAATGTCCGAACCGTTTGAGTTCGATGGCCGCGTGGCCGTCATCACGGGCGCGGCAAGCGGCTTTGGCCGCGCGTTCGCGCAGCAGGCCGCAGCGCTCGGCATGAAGCTCGTGCTTGCCGATGTCGATCAGTCGCTGCTCGACGAAACCGTCAACGTGTTGCGCGAAGGCGGCGCTCAGGTCATCGGCGTGCGCACCGACGTACGCGACGCCGCGCAGGTCGATGCGCTCGCGAAAGCGGCGCTCGACGCCTACGGCAAGGTCCATCTGCTCTTCAACAATGCGGGTGTCGGCACCGGCGGCTTCGTGTGGGAGAGCAGCGCGAAGGACTGGGACTGGGTGTTCGGCGTGAACGTGATGGGCGTGGCCAACGGTCTGCGCAGCTTCACGCCGGCGATGCTCGCGCACGGCGAGCGCGCGCATATCGTCAATACGGCATCGGTGGCGGGGCTGCTTTCGCCGCCCGCCATGGGCGTGTACAACGCGTCGAAGCATGCCGTGGTCTCGCTCACCGAAACGCTTTATCACGACCTGAAGAACGTGACGGACAAGGTGAGTTGCTCGCTGCTGTGTCCCGCGTTCGTCTCGACCGGTATTGCGAACGCCGGGCGCAGCCGCCCTGACGAATTGCGCAACGACGCGCCGCTCACGCGCTCGCAGCAAGCCGCCGATCTGCAGTTGCAGCGCGCGGTGCGCTCGGGCAAGCTCACGCCCGACGATATCGCGAAAGCGACGTTCGACGCCGTGCGGGAAGGGCGCTTCTATATCCTCACGCATCCGCAGATTCTCCCTTCGGTGAAGCTGCGTCATGAGGACATCGAAACATTGCGCAATCCGACCGATCCGCTTTCGCTCAAACCTGAAGTCAAAAAAGCGCCGCAATAAAAGCGGCGCACGGGGTCCGTGCCATGCCACTCACCGCGAAAACCGCGCTCGTGCTCGACATGGTGGCGCGCATGGGCCGCGCGCCTTATCACGAGCAAACGGCGCAGGAGGCGCGCGCCGAGTATGAAAAGAGCGCGTCGGTACTCGAAATTGCGTCTGCGCCGATGCACAGCGTGGACGAGGCGGGTGCCAGTGCGCGACGGCGCGACGATCCGCGCGCGTCTTTATCTGCCGGTCGAGCCGCACTGGGCGGAACCGCTGCCCGTGCTCGTGTACTACCACGGCGGCCGGCAACGAGGTCGCGCTCATACGTTACGACGGCGTGATTCACGAGTTCATCAAGATGGGATCGTTCATCGACGAGGCGCGCCGCGCACAGCACGATGCCGCTCACGCGCTGCGCGCGGCGCTCGGCACGGGAGATTGACGCGCGCCTAGCCTCGTTCGACCGTGTAGGTCTCGCGGCGCTCGAAGGCGCCCGGGCGCGCGACGCGGTGCGAGCCGTCGTCGTCGCTGCGTTCCAGCGCTTCCACGTCGAGCAGCGCGCCGCGCAGCGTGACGCGCAACGCCGTGGTCCCGCGCGTACCGTAATCGGGCGTTTCGATGAAGGCCGCGGAAAGCGCGCGTTCGCGTTCCAGCGAAATACCCGTGGCGGGCAGGTCGCGGTCGGGCGCGACGTGCGGGTCGCGCATCATCTCCACCAAACGCGCGAGCGGCACTTGCGCGTCCCCAGCCGCGAGTTGCGCGAGTTCCGCGCGCTTGCGCACGAGCTTGGGCCACGGCGTGTCGAGCACGGCGTTCGAAATGCCGTGCGTGCCTTCGGGCAGCGGGGCAGGCGCGCGGTCCGCGCGATTGCAGTACCACGCAAGCTCGCGCCGCGCCCAGTCGCCGACGATCAGGTTAAAGCCGTTGTAGATGTCACCCGAGCGCGCAATCTCGTCGAGATAGCCGAGCGGCGTATCGGGCAGACCTTGCGCGCCGGTCAGCCAGCGCGAGACGAGCGTGCCGCGCGTGGGCGCGTCGGGACGCATGTCTTTCGGCGCGCGATAGTTCGTGAGCGCCGCGAAGCGGCCGCCGCGCGTCATGCCGAGCCACGTGCCGCCGCCCACGAGATCGCGGCCCGCCAGCACGCCCCTGGCCAAACTGCCGGACGATCCAGCGTCATCCGAGGCGTTCCACCAGTGCAGCGGATCGGCGGTGCGGCGCAGGAATTCGTCGCGGTTGGCCGCGAGCGTGAAAAGCGCGCCGGTGCTCGCGCGCGGACGCCAGTCGAAAACGATCAGGCACATGGGCTGGGCCCCAGGAGGGTCGGGAGTCGGACCGCGCGCAAGCCCGGCGAGGCGCCAGGCGCCTCGCTCGCGATGTGCGCGGCGTGCGGCGTCAAACTTCGGCCGGCAACGCGTACGGCAGCGGCAACACGCGCAGCGCGGGGCCGTCCGCCGCGCCCAGGTGCACGCTGCCCGTTTCGAGCGCGGCAAGCTTGATTTCGGCGAGCAGGTCGATGCCGCCCTCGGGCGCGGGCGCCGCATTCACGACCATGCCGCACGGCTGGCTCGGGTCGTCCGAATGGAAGAGTTCGACGCCCGGATGCGCGGCGTCGAGACTCGCGGCCACGTTGGCGAGCGCGGTCCGGCGCTTGATGGTGCCGCGATACTGGCTGCGCGCGACGATCTCCTGGCCCGGGTAGCAGCCCTTGCGGAAGTTCACGCCGCCGAGCACGTCGTAGTTCACCATCTGCGGCACGAATTGCTCGCTTACGGCCTGCGTGATGCGCGGCTCGCCCGCGCGAATGTCGAGCCAGTCCCACACCGCGGGCGACACGCGCTCGAGCACGCCGTCGAGCTTCGCGAGGCGCTCCTGCACGGCCTCCTTCGGGCCGACCCACAGATAACGCAGCACACCGGCCGCGTCGGGCACGCGGATCAGCGTGCCGGCGGGGTCGTCCACCTTCACGTGCACGCCGTCGGGCAGCGCGTCGAACACGCTCGCGAGCGCGCCGCGCACGTCGCCGGCAAGGCCGACCACGAGCAGCTTGTCGCTGTCGTCGGTGAGTTTGGCCTTGGCGCGCAGCACGAACATCGACAGGCGTTTTTGCACCGCCGCCTGCACGTCCTTCGCGATCAGCAGGCGGATCGTGTCGCCCGTCTTCCACGTGAGGAACGAGGCGAGCAGACGGCCCTTGGGCGAGCAGTAGCCCGCGAGACGAGCGCCGGCCGCGTCGAGATGCTGGACGTCGTTGGTGAGCTGGCTGTGCAGGAAAGTTGCGGCGTCGTCGCCATTGGCGTCGATCAGGCCGAACTGCGGCAGGATTGCGTAGGCGCCGCCTGTCAGAACGGCGTCGAAGCCGGCTGCGGATTCGGGAACGGAAAGCGGGGAAGCGGGATCGAGCGGTGAGTTCATGGATTCGGGGAACAGTCAATCCTGACTTTAGCGAAGGCAAGCAGTTATTATATGAGGTCCCCCTGAGTCGTGTTTCCATGTCCCTCCTGAAGAAATGCCTTGTTGCCGGCGCTGCGCTAGTCGTGATTGGCGCCGCCGCGGCGGGCGGTGTGTGGCGCTGGGCCACCACGCCGCTCCAACTTGCCGTTCCACAGCTCGACGTCACCATCAAGCCGCACAGCACCGTGCGCGGCGTCACGCTGCAGTTGCGGCGCGGCGGCGTGCCCGTCCAGACGCAACTTTTCGTGCTCATGACCCGCGCGCTCGGCCTGCAGAGCCAGCTCAAGTCGGGCAACTACGAGTTCAAGGCGGGTGTCACGCCGTATGAGGTGCTGCAAAAGATGGCGCTCGGCGACGTGAACGAATCCGTGGCCACCATCATCGAAGGCTGGACCTTCAAGCACATGCGCGCCGAACTCGACGCGAACCCCGCGCTGCGCCACGACACGGCCGGCATGAGCGACGCCGAACTGCTCGCCGCGATCGGCGCGCCGCCCGCGCCGAACGGCAGCGGCGAGGGGCTGTTTTTCCCCGACACCTATCTGTTCGACAAGGGTTCGAGCGACCTCGACGTCTATCGTCGCGCCTACCATCTGATGCAGACGCGTCTGAACGAAGCGTGGACCGCGCGCGCGCCCGGCTTGCCGCTCAAGTCGCCCTACGAGGCGCTGACGCTCGCATCGCTGGTCGAAAAGGAAACGGGCCGCGCCGCCGACCGCGCGCTCGTGGCCGCCGTGTTTTCGAACCGCCTGAAAGTGGGCATGCCGCTGCAAACCGATCCGGCCGTGATTTACGGCCTCGGCGACAACTACGGCGGCCATTTGCGCAAGCGCGATTTGCAGTCGGACACTCTTTACAATACCTACATGCGCCTCGGATTGCCGCCTACGCCCATCGCGCTGCCGGGCGCCGCGGCGCTCCAGGCGGCGCTCAATCCGGCATCGACGGCTGCGCTGTATTTCGTGGCGCGCGGCGACGGCAGCAGCGTTTTTTCTGACACTCTTGTCGACCACAACAAGGCCGTCGACAAATACATCCGGGGTAATTAAATGGCGCGGGGCCGATTCATCACGTTCGAGGGCATCGACGGCGCGGGCAAGACCACGCATCTCGCCTGGTTTCGCGATCAACTCGCCGAAAAGCTCGCGCCCACGGGCCGCACGGTCGTCATGACGCGCGAACCGGGCGGCACGCCGCTGGGCGAGTCGATCCGGGACCTCGTGCTGCACCAGCCGATGGACCTCGAAACCGAGGCGCTCATGATGTTCGCGGCGCGCCGCGAGCACCTCGCCAAGGTGATCGAGCCTGCGCTCGCGCGCGGCGACTGGGTGCTGTCGGACCGTTTCAGCGACGCCACCTTCGCCTATCAGGGCGGCGGCCGCGGCCTGCCGCGCGACAAGCTCGAAACGCTGGAGCGCTGGGTGCAGGGCGGTTTCCAGCCGGACCTGACGGTGCTGTTCGATCTGCCGCCCGACACCGCGAGCGAGCGGCGCGGCGCGGCGCGCGAGCCCGACCGCTTCGAAAGCGAATCCGATGCGTTCTTCAAGCGCACGCGCACCGAATACCTGCGCCGCGCCGAAGAGGCGCCGTACCGTTTCGCGATCGTCGATTCGTCGCAGGGCATCGACACGATTCGCGAAAAACTCGAGCAAGTGATTGCAACGCTTTGATTTCGCGGCGATATTTGGTGCTCTTATATGCCTGCGTCGGCTTCATGTCAATTCTCATGAAACGCGCATAACCGATTGATTCCCAAGATGATCTATCCGTGGCAAACCGACGACTGGCAACGGCTGCAGCAACTGCGCAGCCACTGGCCGCATGCACTCCTGCTGCATGGCCAGGCGGGCATCGGCAAGCTCCAGTTCGCGCAGCACCTGGCGAAGGGGCTGCTTTGCGAAGCGCCGCAGGCGAACGGCGAGCCGTGTGGCGCCTGTGTGGCTTGCAACTGGTTTGTCCAGGGCAATCATCCGGATTACCGGATCGTCGTGCCCGAGGCGCTGGCCGGAGAGGCCGGCCAGCCCGGCGACGATGACAGCAAGGCCGGGAAGGCGGAGAAAGGCGACGGCGAAGAGGGCAAGAAAGGCCGCGCGCCGAGCAAGGAAATCCGCATCGAGCAGGTGCGCGCGCTGCTCGACTTCACTGGCGTCGGCTCGCACCGCGGCGGGCTGCGGGTGGTCGTGCTGTATCCGGCCGAGGCGCTCAACGTCGCCGCCGCGAACGCGCTCCTGAAGACGCTCGAAGAGCCGCCGGCCGGCGTGGTGTTCCTCGTGGTGTCGGCGCGCGTCGACCGCCTGCTGCCGACCATCATCAGCCGTTGCCGCCAATGGCCCATGGGCACGCCCGCGCCCGAAGCCGCAGAGGCGTGGCTCGCACAGCAGGGCGTGGACGACGCGCCGGCGCTCCTTGCCGAAGCCGGCGGCGCGCCCCTCGCGGCGCTCGCGCTCGCGCACGACGAAAACCGCACGCTGCGCGACTGGACCCTGGCGCAACTCGCCGCGGGACCCGCCTGCGACGCCTTTGCCTGTGGCGAGACGCTGCAAAAGCTGCCGGTGCCGCTCGTGCTCGGCTGGCTGCAGCGCTGGGCCTACGATCTGCTCGCAGAACGCACAGCGGGCCGCCCGCGCTACTTCCCGCAGGCCGCGAGCGGCCTCGCGCGCTGCGCCGCGAAGCTCGACGCCGCCGCGCTCGCGCGCTACCTGAAAACGGTCACGCGCCAGCGGGCCGTGGAGAATCATCCGCTGAATGCGCGCCTCGTGTTCGAGGAACTTTTTCTCGGCTATCGTGAACTGTTCGCCTGACGGGCGCGTTCAGTACGTAGCCTGAATCTTTCATCGCAGGACCACTCATGTTTGTCGATTCGCATTGCCACATCAACTTCGAGGGCCTTGGCGACCGCCTCCCGCAAGTGCTCGAGAACATGCGCGAGAACGCCGTCACGCACGCGCTGTGCGTTTCGGTGGATCTCGAAACGCTGCCCTCGGTGCTCGACATCGCGAGCCGCTACGAGAACGTGTATGCGTCGGTGGGCGTGCATCCCGACCACGAGCACATGCGCGAGCCGAGCGTGGCCGAACTGGTCGAACTGGCCGCGCATCCGAAAGTCGTCGCCATCGGCGAAACGGGGCTCGATTACTATCGCCTGGGCGAGCGCACGATTGCCGACATGGAATGGCAGCGCGAGCGCTTTCGCACGCACATTCGCGCGGCGCACGCGACGGGCAAGCCGCTCATCGTCCATACGCGCGCGGCGTCGGACGACACGCTGCGCATCATGGAAGAGGAGCGCGCGGGCGAGCCCGGCGGCGTGATGCATTGCTTCACCGAACCATGGGCGATTGCCGAGCGCGCGCTCGCGCAGAATTTTTACATCTCGCTGTCGGGCATCGTGACGTTCAAGAGCGCGACGGACGTTCAGGAGGTCGCGCGCCGCGTGCCGATCGAGCGCCTTTTGATCGAAACCGATTCGCCGTACCTTGCGCCAGTGCCATTTCGCGGCAAACCCAATGAACCTGCGTACGTAAGCCATGTCGGAAGATTCATTGCGCAGCAACGCGGATTGCCGGACGCCGAACTCGGCGCTGTCACCACGCAGAACTTTTTCCGGCTCTTCAAGATCCAGCCTCAGGCTTGAATCGCGAACCGCGTGCTGTCATTGTTTTCAATATCAACGAGATAGCAGATAACATTAAGGCTTGACATGAACTCTAAACCGCTTTCGCACGCCGCCCATCCCGTCCGCCGCACCGCCGCCGCGCTCGTGCTCGGCGTGGCCGCCACCCTGTTCGGCGCAGCGGCGCACGCTGCCCCGATCGACTCGCTCATCAAGAGCGTCAAGTTCGACGACGACAAGAGCGTGCAAAAAGCGCTCGCGGACGGCATGGACCCGAACGCGACCGACGACCAGGGCATGCCGCTTCTCGTCATTGCCGCGCGCGAGAAGTCCGACAAGGTTGGGGCGGTGCTGCTCGACAACCCCAAAACGAACATCGGCGCCGAAGACCGCGCGGGCGAAAACGCGCTGATGCTCGCCTCGCTCAACGGCGACGTGGACTTCGTGAAGCTGCTCATCACCAAGGGCGCCGAAGTCAACAAGAAGGGCTGGACGCCGCTGCACTACGCCGCCGCGAACGGCAACGACGACGTCGCCAAGCTCCTGATCGGCTATTCGGCCGACGTCAACGCGCTGTCGCCCAACGGCACGACGCCGCTGATGATGGCCGCGCGCGGCGACCATCTCACCACGATCCAGATGCTGCTCGACAAGGGCGCGACGCTTGGCGCGAAGAACCAGATCGGCATGACGGCGCTCGATTTCGCGCGCCAGTACAAGGCGCCGGACGCGATCAAGGACCTCACGGCGCGCATGACGCAAGCCGGTCTCTCGACGGCGAGCCCGGCAGCGCCGCAAAACAGTGCAAAATAATGGGGATGAAGGCGGCCGTACTGGACCAACGCGGCCGACCGGCGGCGCTCGATATTCTCGAAGCGCCGCTCCCCACGACAACTCAAGGAGAACCATGCTGCGGGTTCTGATCTGTGCGGGCGCGATGGCGTTGCCGCTCTCTGCTTTCGCATTCACGGCGAGCGACCTCAACCACCTCTGCGCGAAGACCGACGTATCTTCGCGCAGCGCGTGCGCGGCCTATATCGAAGGTGCCGCGGACGGCATCTTCAACACCATCGACGCCATCGGCGGCACTACCGGGCCGCGTGTGGGTCAATACTTCTGCCTGCCGCCCGACGCGCGCTCGGCGCAACTCACCGACGCGGTGCGCAAGTACATCGCCGACAACCCGAACGTGGCCGGCTACAACGCCAGCACCGCCGTGTCGCTCGGGCTCGGCAAGGCGTTTCCCTGCAAGACCGGCAACGGCAGTTGATGCGAGACGTAACGAGTAGCAGGTAGCACGGCGCGGCGCCACCGGTCGCCGCGCCACGCATCACCGAGGCCGCTGCGAGGCCAGCTTGATCATCGCTGTGGCCGTCCGCGGGCCTGGCGCCCGTGCCGTTTCCAAGAGTCGCCTTTATTGCTCAGGATGCTCAGGAGGAACTGGCCGCAGATGCCGACACTCGACGACCTCTCCCGTTTTACCGACGCGCCGATGCAGGACTGGATCGGCACGTTGCTCGTGAGCGCGCTCGCGCTCGTCTTCGCGTTTGCCTTGCACTGGGTCGGCGGGCGCGTCCTGCTGCGCCTCGCGCGCCCGTATCCGCGTATCAGCCTGTTCTTGCGCTACATCCGCAAGCCCGCGCTCGCGGTGCTCGCCATTCTCGCGATTGAATTCGTCTGGTGGCAGGCGCCCGATACGCTCAGGCACATCGGCGGCCTGCGCGAGATGTGCGCGTTTGCGCTGATCGCCGCGATCACCTGGCTTTCGGTGCGCTGCGCGGCGGCCATCGGCGAGGCCATCGTCGCCGCCCATCCGCTCGATATCGCAGACAACCTCCAGGCCCGCCGCATCCACACCCAGGCGCGCGTGCTCGCCCGTACGGTGATGGTGCTCATCATCATCGTCGGCGTGGGCGCGGCGCTCATGACCTTCCCGAATGTGCGGCAGATCGGCGCGAGTCTGCTGGCTTCCGCGGGCGTGGCCGGTCTCGTCGCCGGTATCGCGGCACGCCCCGTGCTAGGGAATCTGATCGCCGGTTTGCAGATCGCGCTCTCGCAGCCGATCCGGCTCGACGACGTGGTCGTGATTCAGGGCGAGTGGGGGCGTATCGAGGAAATCACGGGCACCTACGTTTCGGTGCGGATCTGGGACCAGCGGCGGCTCATCGTGCCGCTGCAATGGTTCATCGAGAATCCGTTCGCGAACTGGACGCGCAGCAGCTCGCAGATCATCGGCACGGTGTTTCTGTGGCTCGACTACCGCATGCCGCTCGCGCCGCTGCGCGAGGCGCTCGCGCGCATCGTGGACAGCGCGCCCGAATGGGACCGTCGCGTGCAGGTTTTACAGGTCACCGACGCCAACGAGCGCGCCATGCAGGTGCGCGTGCTGGTGAGTTCTCGCGACTCCGGCCTGAACTTCGATTTGCGCTGCCGCGTGCGCGAAGGGCTGCTCGATTTCGTCAACGAGCACTATCCGCAGTTCCTGCCGCGAGCGCGCGCCGAGGTGTCGGCGGAACTCGAAAGCAGCACCGGCGAAGTGCCGTCTTTCGTGCGGCGCCCGGCGCGTCAGGCAGCGGCGAGCACGGCGGCCCATACCGAGGCCGATCCGGTGACGGGGACGCGCGTGCCAGGAAACGGCGAGGAGCTGGAGACGCAACCGGTGCGGCCGGGCCCAGCGGTGAACGCCAAAGCGGACGTGAAAGCGGACGTGAAAGCGGCCGGATCCAGCCGTGTCCGTGAGCCGGCGACCGAGAGTCGCCGCGACGGAGGTTGAACGGCAGCGAACGATACCGAAGGACAACTGCAGAAAGAGGAACAGCAAGATGGGCAGATTGATAGTCGTCTCGAACCGCGTGGCGACGCCGACGGAAACCAAAGGCTCGGCGGGGGGGCTCGCGGTCGGCGTATTCGGCGCGCTGAAGGACGCGGGCGGCGTGTGGTTCGGCTGGAGCGGCGACGTGGTGAGCGAGACGGTGGCGAACGCGGGACCGACGCTCGTCGAAGAAGGCCACGTTACCTTCGCGACCGTCGGCCTCACGCGCAAGGACTACGATCAGTACTACCGCGGATTCTCGAACGCGACGCTCTGGCCGGTCTTTCATTACCGCAACGACCTTGCGCGTTACGAGCGCGACGAATACGCGGGCTACCGCCGCGTGAACGCGTGGCTCGCGCACAAGCTCATGAAGCTGATTCACCCGGACGACAACATCTGGGTCCACGACTATCACCTGATCCCGTTCGCCGAGGCGCTGCGCGCGGAAGGCGTGCGCAATCGCATCGGCTTCTTTCTGCATATTCCGTTTCCTTCGCCGCAGGTGCTGCAGACCATTCCGCCGCACGACGAACTCGTCAGGTCGCTGTGCTGTTACGACCTCCTCGGCTTCCAGACGCAGAACGACCAGCAGGCGTTCCACGACTACGTCGCACGCGAGGCGCACGGCACGGTAGTCGAGAGCACGGAGAATCCCGAGCATGGCGAGATCGAGGCGTATGGCCGCAAGCTGCGCACGGGGGTCTATCGCATCGGCGTGTTTCCCGACGAAATCGCCGAGCAGGCGGCGCGTTACGAAAGCCGCCAGCACGTGCTCGATCTCAAGCAGAGCCTGGAAGGGCGCAAGCTCATCATGAGTGTGGACCGGCTCGACTATTCGAAAGGGCTCGTCGAGCGTTTCCACGCGTTCGAGCAGTTGCTGGAAACGTCGCCCGAATGGCGCGGCAAGGTCACGCTCGTGCAGATCGCGCCGCCCACGCGCTCGGACGTCGCGAGTTACAAGGTGATACGCGAGGAACTGGAGCGGGAGGCCGGACGCATTAACGGCCGCTACTCGGGCCTCGATTACACGCCGATCCGCTATTTGAGCCAGCAGTACGACCGCTGGAAACTGATGTCGCTCTTTCGCGAGTCGCAGGTCGGCTATGTGACGCCGCTGCACGACGGCATGAATCTCGTCGCCAAGGAGTATGTGGCCGCGCAGAATCCCAACGATCCGGGCGTGCTCGTGCTTTCGATTTTCGCGGGCGCGGCGGCCGAACTCAGCGGCGCATTGCTCGTGAATCCTCACGATGCGGCCGGCATGTCGGAGGCGCTCGAGCGCGCGCTCTCGATGCCGCTCGAAGAGCGTCAGGCGCGTTATCAGACCAACATGGAGGCGCTCAGGCGCAACGATCTGGGCGTGTGGCGAGATACGTTCCTGAGCGATCTCGCGGCGGTGCCCCAGCCGCGCTGACGATCGCGCGATTGCGTATGATGCGTGGCTGATCCCGGTACTCTCGCATACTCGATGCTGACCACGCTCGCCATCGCCAATTACCGCTCGCTGCGCGAACTTGTCGTGCCGCTGGGCGCGCTCAATGTCGTGACCGGCCCGAACGGCAGCGGCAAGTCGAATCTCTATCGCGCGCTGCGCCTGCTCGCGCTCACGGCGCGCGGCGGCGTGATTTCGTCGCTCGCGCGCGAGGGCGGCCTGCAATCCACGCTTTGGGCGGGCCCCGAGCGTTTCTCGCGCGCGGTCGCGGCCGGCGAATACGCCGTGCAGGGCACGGTGCGCAAGGACGCCGTGAGCCTGCGCCTCGGTTTCGCGGGCGATGCCTTCGGCTACGCGATCGACCTGGGGTTGCCGCTGCCTTCGTCCACCTCGCAGTTTTCGCTCGACCCGGTGATCAAGCGCGAATGCATCTGGAGCGGGCCGATCCTGCGGCCTTCGGCGTTGCTCGTGGACCGCCAGGGGCCGATGATCCGCATCCGCGATACGGCGGCCGACTGGACGACGCTTGCGCAGCCCGTGGCGAGCTTCGACAGCATGATGACCGAGTACGCCGACCCGCGCAGCGCGCCCGAAATGATCGCTGTTCGCGAGCAGATCCGCTCGTGGCGCTTCTATGACCACTTCCGCACCGATGAGCGCGCGAGCGCGCGCCAGGTGCAGATCGGCACGCATTCGCCGGTGCTCGCCGACGACGGCGCCAATCTCGCCGCCGCGCTGCAGACGATTCGCGAGATCGGCGACGGCGAGGCGCTCGACACCGCTATCGGCGACGCTTTTCCCGGCGCGCGCGTGGAGATCGTGAATCACGAAGGCCGCTTCGAGGTGGCTTTGCGCCAGGAAGGGCTCTTGCGGCCGCTGCGCGGTGCGGAGCTCTCGGACGGGACATTGCGCTACCTGCTGCTCGCGGCGGCGCTCCTGAGCCCGCGGCCGCCCGGCTTGCTGGTGCTCGACGAGCCCGAGACGAGCCTGCACCCGGACCTGCTGCCGTCGCTCGCCCGGCTCATCGCGCGGGCGTCGCGGCACTCGCAGGTCATCGTGGTCTCGCACGCGGCTCGGCTCGTGGCGGCGCTGGAGCGCGAGGCGGGCAGCCAGTCGGTCGTGCTGGAACGGCGCCTCGGCGCAACCGGATTCGCCGATCCGGACGCGCTCGATGTGCCGGCCTGGAAGTGGCCCGCCCGCTAGTTTCCCCGCCGTGTGCCTGGGCAAATGCAGGGTTGTTTCGGCGTGTAAAACCGTATAGCAATTGAAAGACCGGGAGCGTGCGCGCCCGGCTTGCCGAATAATGGCGGTACGAAATGGCACCGGAGGCCACCCGATCCACCGGAATCGCCTTCCGGCTCGCTTAGAATGACCAGCACCGCAAGAATGGGCAACGCGGCTCCACTTCCTGGCTTCCTGGAGATACTCGATGAGAATTGCGCAGATCGCCCCGCTGACCGAATCGGTTCCGCCGAAGCTTTATGGCGGCACCGAGCGCGTCGTGTCGTACATCACCGAAGCGCTGGTCGACCTCGGGCACGACGTCACGCTGTTCGCGAGCGGCGACTCGCTCACGAGCGCGAAGCTCGAACCGGTATGGCCGCGCGCGCTGCGGCTCGACCCCGGCATTCGCGACCGCATCGCGCCGCACATGTTGCTCATGGAAATGGTGCGCCGCCAGGCCGACCAGTTCGACGTGCTGCATTTCCATATGGACTACTACTCGTTTTCGGTGTTCAAGCGCCAGGAAACGCCGTTTGTGACCACGCTGCACGGCAGGCTCGATCTGCCCGAGCAGCAGCCGGTGTTCGACACGTTCAATACCGCGCCCGTCATTTCGATCTCGAACGCGCAGCGCCAGCCGATGCCGCAGGCGCGCTGGCTGCGTACGGTCTATCACGGCCTGCCCGAGATGCTTTACACGCCGCAGCCCGTGGAGCAGCGCTATCTGGCGTTTCTCGGCCGCATTTCACCGGAAAAGCGTGTCGACACGGCAATACGCATTGCGGGGCGCTGCGGACTGCCCATCCGCATCGCCGCGAAGGTCGACGAAGCCGACCGCGAGTATTTCGAGCGCGACATCAGGCCGTTGCTCGCGCTGCCGCACGTCGAGTATGTGGGCGAAATCAACGATAGCCAGAAGGCCGAATTCCTCTCCGGCGCGCATGCGCTGCTGTTCCCGATCGACTGGCCGGAGCCGTTCGGCCTCGTGATGATCGAGGCGATGGCATGCGGTACGCCGGTGGTCGCGTTCAACCGCGGCGCGGTGCCGGAGGTGGTGGAAGAGGGCGTGACGGGCTTTATCGTCGAGGACGAGATCGGTGCCGTGGCGGCCGTGAATCGCCTCCCGCGCGTTTCGCGTGCGGGCGTGCGGCGCCGCTTCGAAGAGCGTTTCACCTCGCACCGCATGGCGCAGGAATACGTGCAGGCTTATGAGGCGGTGATACGCGCGAACAAGCGCTCGCGCTTCAAGGTGATCGATACGTCCGCTAGCTGAGCCCGCCAACGCCTGGGCGGCGTTAGAGGTTGAGTCTCGTGATCTTCGTGCCGCCGAGCGAGAGGTCGCCGATCAGCCCGCTGTTGGTGAGCACGAAGACCTGCACGGGCCGGGTGGCCGTGGTGGTGTCGATCGAGCCGTTCGCGCCGACTTTCACGAGCGCGACCGAGGCGTCGCCGCCCGCCGACCAGCCGCTCGAATTGCGGAATTTCGCGAGCGAGTCTCCCGTCATGAAGAGATAAATGACGGATTTCGACTGCACGCCAAGCGTTGCGCCGACCGAAGCCGACGACGTGCTGTAGAAGCCAACCGTGCTGCCGCCCACGCGCAGCGCGCCGTCGCCGTGCTCGCCGCCCACGCCGATGCCGGCCTGGATCACGCGCGGAAACACGAGAATGCCGCGAGCCTTGCCGACCAGTTCGCGCGAACCCGGCACGGACTGATAGAGGCGCGAGAGCGTCGCGTCGACATCGGAGTTGATCGCCTGGGCGCGCGACGCGTTGCTTGCCGCGCTGGGTGCCTGGCTGCCGGTGGTGGTGCAGCCCGAGAGCGCCGCGACGCCGAGCGCGATCGCGACAGAAGCCTTCAAAAAGATGCGAGATGCGGTCATCTTGTTCTCCGTTCTGGTTTGCGCGCCGTAATGTCATGGCGCCCATCTGTTATACCCGAACGGTTTGGTCCGCACTTTGATGCTGCGCAGCACACATGCTGTGTCGCCGCCTATGCTCAAAAAACTAATGTTCCGGCACTGGCTTGCCGGCAGGCCGCCGCAGGGCGCGCTTCACCCCGCCGATCAGCAAGCCGGTCGCCAGCAGCACCATGGCGGGAACCACCCAGTAACCGACGAACGCGTGCCACAGGTAGCCGGCGAGGGTCATGCGTCGCACGGCGTATTCGTTGCGTGCTTCCTGCTGACGCTGCGCGTTCGCCGCGAGCACAGTGGCGGGGCAACCGGCCGCACGCGCCGTATCGGGCGTGCCGTGGCAGCGCAGCGCGACGCCGGCGTCACGCTCGGCGTCGGTGAAGGTCCAGGTGGTCAGCGCGCGTTGCAAGTCCGCGCGGTTGTACGCCATCTCGTCCTGAGCCTCGCGCACCGCGACGATCATCACCGGCACGAGCCAGAAAGTGATCACCATGAGCCAGCGGCGAAACCAGCGGTTCTTGTGTCTCCATGCCATCTGCGCCTCCGTTCGATGCCTTTGGCATCAACGTCAACGCGGCAGTCCGACGGCTGATTGGGTGATTTTGCAGGGAGGGCCGCCGCTCCAGCCATCATAGGAGAAAAACGGCGCGGCCGAATGGGGACGATCGGCGAATCCACACGGTTTCGCGCGCGCCTTCGACGATGATTCGCACAACCGAACACATGCGCACGCTCGCATCGAGGAAACGCTGCAACGCACAAAACCGGCGCATAAAAAAGCGCGCCGCAGCAAACGCTGCGGCGCGCGGATCGTCTCGTTGCAGACGCATGCGGGCGGCGGTGGCCCGAACGCGCTTCGCTTAGCTCTTCGTCGAGAGGCACGTCTTCATGAATGCCTTGCGGTCGTCGCCCTTTTTGTCGCCGGCCTGGGCGTTGCACGCCTTCATGCGCTCCTGCTGGGTCATCGTCGGAGCCGGGGCGCCCGCGGCGGAGAGGCATTGCTTCATGAACGCCTTGCGGTCGTCGCCTTTCTTGTCGCCGGCCTGGGTGTTACAGACATTCATCTTGTTCTGCTGGCTGTTTGCCGCGGGCGCGGCGGTTTGTGCGAACGCCGGCGCGGCCAGCACGCCGCCCAGCACGATTGCAGCAATGACGGATTGCATCTTCATCGTTCACTCCCTTGAATTTGGACGTTCTGAGTCGCCGTGCGGCCAGGCCGTGCATGGCCGGTGCGCCTTGCGCGCGCCGCCATTATGGCAAAGCCGCCATTAAAACGACGCGGCAGCGTATTCGGTTGACGCGCGCACTGCTGCACAATGTCCACTATCGGCCGCCAGCCCAGTCCGACGCGGCCTCAACAGCACGGAGAACGCGCATGCATTACCTCCTGATGTACGAACTCGCCGACGATTACCTCGATCGCCGCCCCGAACACCGCAGCGAGCATCTGACGCTCGCGTGGGCCGCCGCCGAACGCGGCGAGTTGCTGCTCGCCGGGGCGGTTGCCGACCCGGTGGACAGCGCGCTGCTGCTTTTCCAGGGCGACAGCCCGGCCGCCGCCGAAGCGTTCGCACGCGCCGACCCTTACGTGCGCGCGGGGCTCGTGAAGCGCTGGCGCGTGCGGCCCTGGCAAACGGTGGTGGGCGAAGCGGCTTCGAATCCAGTGCGATAAGGCGCCAGGGCAATCGACGGCGGCACGGCGGGCGAGGCTCAGAGCGGCGCCTCGCCATTGGCGTTGTCGGCCGCCGCCTGGGTCAGCAGGTCGCGCACGGTGTCGTCGCTGACCTGATCGAAGTCGAGATAGAACTGGCCGACGCTGTAAAACGCCTCGGGCATGCGCGCGCAAACGAATTCGTCCACCGCGCCGCCGAGCCTCTCCTGCGAGCCCGCGGGCGCGACCGGAAGCGCCGCGACGATGCGCGCGGGGCCGAGCGTGGCGAGCGCTAGCGCCGCGGCCTTCAGCGACGCGCCCGTGGCCATGCCGTCGTCGACGACAATCGCCACACGGCCCGCCACCGCAAGCGGGGCGCGCTCGCCGCGATAGCGCGCCTCGCGGCGGCCAAGCTCGATACGTGCGAGCGCCATGGCGCTCTGCAACTGCGCTTCGCTCACGCCGGCGCTGCGCACGAGCGAGCTGTCCACATACTGCGCGCCGTTCGAAGACAGCGCGCCCATGGCGAGTTCAGCCTGCCAGGGCAGGCCGAGCTTGCACACGGGCAAGACATCGAGCGGCACGCGCAGCGCCTTCGCGACCTCGTAGCCGACCGGCACGCCGCCGCGCGGAAGCGCAAGCACGATCACGTCGCGTCGGGCCGCGTAGGGCGATAGCGGACCGGCGAGCAAACGGCCCGCGTCGCGGCGATCGGTAAAGGGGCGTTCCATGAGAAGGTCCTCCCGTCTCGTTGCATGGCGGCCTGCCGCGCAACGATGCGTTCAGTTTGCCACTCGCGGCCACACGCTGCTGGCAAAAGAGGCGGCCGCGGCATGCATGCCACCGCCAGCGCGATCCAAAGCCGGGCGGCGCTCATTTGCATACGCGGATTTCTCGTTTGGCGCGCGCGCGGCGCCTCGCTACGATGAAGTCGATCCCGCCACCGTCGAGGTCTTGCCATGTCCGAATCCGCCTCCTTCAATCCGCGCGTCGTCGAACCGGTTGTGCCCGATGCACCTGACGGCCTCGGGCTCGCCGTCGAATTATGGCTCGCGCGCCCGGTAGACGGCATCGCGGGCAGGGCGCTGCGCATTCATCTGCGTCACGGCGCGCGCATGGAGCAGGCCGAGACGCTGCGCGATCTGCTCCATGCGGTCGGCACGGCCATCGTGGTTTCCTGACGGCCCTGTCGGTCCTGCTGATCCTGTTGCAGCGCTCAATCGAGCGGCGTGGCAAAGAGCGCGTCGAGCAGGTTCGACGACGACGTGTCGGCGAGGCGCGTAAGCGATTCGATCATGCGCACCTGGCAATCCACGAGCGGCAGCATGCGAATGCGCCGCGATTCGCCGAATTCCGCGTGCGCGATCACGCCTGCGCCTACGCCCTGCGCGATGGCCGTTTGCAGCGCCTCGCGGCCATCCACGTAGAGCACCGGCTGGACCTGCAAGCCTTTGCGCACCAGCTCGGCTTCGAGCAATTGCTGCGTGACCGAATGCGGTTCACGAAACACCATCGGCTCGCGTACGAGGTCCTCGTAAGTCATGCGGCGCTTTTTCGCGGCGTGGCTTTCGGCGGGCACCACCGCGACTAGCGGTTCCTCGCGCAGCACGCGCGCGTGCAGGCGGCTATGCACCTGGCGCGCGGCCGTGATCGCGGCGTCGGCTTCGCTCGCAAGGACGCGGCGCATGCATTCGGTCGCATTCGCAATCGAAAGCTTGATCACGACGCCAGGGTAGCGCCGCCTGAATGCGCCGATCAGCTTGATGGCGAGATCGGGCGCGTCGGCGACGAGGGCAAGCTCGCCCGATTCGAGCGCGCCTGCCGCTTCCAGCAACCGCCGCGCGTCGCGCTCGCAGCCCACCATTTGACGCGTGACCGTAAAGAGCCGCCGCCCGAGTTCGGTGAGTTCCACGCCGCGCGGCCCGCGCTCGAAAAGTTTGACCCCGAAATCCTGTTCCAGCCGCCTCACATGGTCGGAGACGGCCGGCTGCGTGAGCGAGAGCGCCTGCGCCGCGCGAGAAAACCCGCCGTGCTCGGCGACCGCGTGAAAAGCCCGCAACTGCGCGTATTGCATGTCCAGGCGCTCCCTCGAGGTGAGATAAGTTCAGTTTATATCGGCATCGATTATATCGATTTTACCGATGGGAAACGCTGCGCTAAGGTGGCGCCATCGACTGTCCCGATGCCCCCTGGAGCCCGCATGACCGCCCCCGCCGCCCCCTATCTTCTTACGCCCGGACCGCTTACCACGGCGGCTTCGACCAAGGCCGCGATGCAGCGCGACTGGGGCTCGTGGGACGCTGACTTTCGCGCGATGACCGCGCAGTTGCGCGCCGCGCTGCTCCAGATCGCGGGCGATGTGCACGGCGAATACGACTGTGTGCCGCTGCAGGGCAGCGGCAGCTATTGCGTCGAGGCGATGCTCGGCAGCTTCGTGCCGCGCGACGGTCACGCGCTCGTGCTCGCCAACGGCGCGTACGGCAAGCGCATCGCCACGACGCTGCGCTATCTGGGGCGCCGTTACACCGTGCACGACACCGGCGACTACCTGCCGCCGCTCGCTGGGGACGTCGAGCTTCTGCTGATCGCGAACCCGGACATCACGCATGTCGTCGTCGTGCATTGCGAGACCAGCTCGGGCATCCTGAATCCGATCGAGGAGATCGCGGCTGTGACGGCGCGCCAGGGGCGGCGTCTCCTGATCGACTCGATGAGCGCATTCGGCGCGCTGCCGCTCGACGTGCGCACGCTGCCTTGCGACGCATTCGTTTCGTCGGCGAACAAGTGCATCGAGGGTGTGCCGGGCTTCGGCTTCGTGATCGCAAAGAAAGTAATCCTGAACAATGCCGTGGGCGAGAGCCACTCGCTCGCGCTGGACGTCCACGATCAGTGGGACGTGATGAACCGCACCGGTCAATGGCGCTTCACGCCGCCCACGCACGCGGTGGCCGCATTCATCGAAGCGTTGCGTCTGCACGTGCTGGAAGGCGGTCAGCCCGGGCGGCTCGCGCGCTACACGCGCAACCGCGACGTGCTCGTCGAAGGCATGTGCGGGCTCGGTTTCGAGCCGCTGCTGACCGAGGCCTGGCGTTCGCCCATCATCGTCACGTTCTTTTCGCCGGCCGATCCCGCATTCGATTTCACGCGCTTTTACGAACTGATGAAGGCGCGCGGTTTCATCATCTACCCGGGCAAGCTGACGAGCGTGGAGAGCTTTCGCATCGGCTGTATCGGCGCGCTCGACGAAACCGTCATGCGCCGCGTCGTGGTCGCATGCGGCGAAGCGCTGCGCGTGCTCGGCGTGGCGAGCGCCGCGCCCGCGCCGGTCGATCCCGTCACCCGCGAAGCGCTCGCAGCCTGATGCGCGCATATCTTCAAGACTCCAAACCATCGATGTTCACCAGGACGCATGCAATGAAACACGTCAAGGCAGTGATTTTCGACTGGGCCGGCACCGTGGTCGATTACGGCTCGCGCGCGCCCATGGGCGCCTTTGTCGAGACCTTCGAGCAATTCGGCGTGCCGGTCACGATCGACGAGGCGCGCGGGCCGATGGGCATGGCCAAGCGCCCGCACATCGCGGCGCTGATGGCGCTGCCGCGCGTTGCGGCGGCATGGGAAGCGCGCTACGGCCACGCGCCGGGCGAGGCCGACATCGACGCCGTGTACGACGTCTTCGTGCCGAAGAACGTCGCCGTGGCCGCGCAGTACAGCGACGTGATTCCGGGCGTCGCCGCCGTCACCGCCGCGCTGCGCGCCGACGGCGTGCGCATCGGCTCGACCACGGGCTACACGCGCGAGATCATCGACCGGATCGTGCCGGGCGCAAAGGCGCAGGGCTTCGCGCCGGACAGCATCGTTTGCACGGGCGACACGCCCGAGGGCCGGCCGTCGCCGTACATGATCTATCGCACGCTGCCGCAACTCGGCGTGTGGCTCGCGCGAGACGCCATCAAGGTGGACGACACCGAAGTCGGCATCGAGGAGGGCATCAACGGCGGGACGTGGGCCGTGGGCGTGGCGGTGAGCGGCAACGCCTTCGGGCTGACGGAGGACGAAGTCCACGCGCTCGCGCCCGACGAATTCGCGCGCCGCCGAGTCGGGGCTGTGGAGCGCCTGCGCGCGGCGGGAGCGCACTATGTGATCGACAGCGTCGCGGACCTGCTGCCCGTGGTAAGCGAGATCGAATCGCGGCTTGCGCGCGGCGAGCGGCCGTAAGCCAGCGTGCGCCGGCGTAGGCATAATTCGCGCGGCTCCTGCGAGCGGCGTGGCCGCTTGCGTTACCATGGGCGCCCCTGCCGCCTGACCGCCGCCCATGAAGACGTTTGCGCTTTTCGTCGTGACCGCGCTTGCCGAGATCGTCGGCTGCTATCTGCCTTACCGCTGGTTGCGCGAGGGCGCGAGCGCGTGGCTGCTCGTGCCAGCCGCCGCCTCGCTCGCGCTGTTCGCGTGGCTGCTCACGCTGCATCCCACGGCCGCCGGACGCACCTATGCGGCCTACGGCGGCGTGTATGTCTGCGTGGCGATTCTGTGGCTCTGGATCGTCGAGGCGATCCGGCCAAGCCCGTGGGACTGGGTCGGCATTGCCTTCACGCTGGCCGGCATGGCGCTCATCATGTTCCAGCCGCGTTGAGCGAACTCCCGTTCAGCCGAGCGTATTGACTTGCGGAAACTTGTCGCGGAAGGCCAGCGGCATCGGCACGACCTTTTTCGCCTCGTAGTCGAAGAACACGAAGCCGGATTTCGCCATGGCGATGAGCGCGCCATCGGCGGCCCGCGTGATTCGGAAAATGATGTCGCCGCCGTACTTGTTGAAATCCATGATGCCCACCTCGAAGCACAGCGCGTCGCGCGCGTAGGCTTCGGCGCGATACGTCGTGGCCAGATCGGTCACGATGATGCTCGTGTGCGCGTCCTTCATGCCCTCGATGCCCGCGTCGAACAGAAAACGCGCGCGCGCCTCGGAAATCATCGAGATCATCGAATCGTTGGCGAGGTGATTGGCCGAGTTGATGTCGGTCACGCGCACCGTGAGGTGCGTCGAGTAATAGAACTGATCTTCGGGAAAATGAAGCTCGATGCGGGCCATGATGCGATGCGAAAGGTGGTGGATGGGCGGCGTCGCCGGGGTTGAGCGGCGTGGGCGAGGGGCGTGCTGGCTGCGATTGCCGGACCTCGGGTGCAGGCCCCTGGTTTCAGCACCGTGGTTTCAGCCCCGTGGTTTCAGCCCCGATAGCAGGCGCGATTGTAACGGCTGGCGCGCCGCCTGCCGCGCCAGCCCGGCGCTAGAATGCGTGAGCCTGCCGCAGAAGCTTTCCGGCAATTGGCCGCCGCTTCCGCCGCTTCTCGCCATATCCCATCGATTCCCGCCTTCACCCATATGCCCGACCCTGCATCGCAAATCGTCGCCGACCCCGCCGCTGCGCCGAACGGCCTTCCCATCCTGAGCGGCCATACGGTCGCACTGCACCCGCTTGAGGAGCAGGATGCGCCGCGCCTTCTCGCCGCGGCAGCGGACGGCGAACTCTGGAACCTCAAGGTGACCGTAGTGCCCGGTCCCGCCACCGTCGATGCGTGGATCGCCCGGGCGCTCGATGGCGTGCGCGCGGGCACCGTCATTCCGTTCACGATCCGGCAGCGCGAAAGCGATCGCGTAGTGGGGAGCACGCGTTTCTGGAAGGTCGACCGCGAGAACCGCAAGCTGGAAATCGGCTCGACATGGCTCGCGGCCTCGGCGCAGCGCACCCTCGTCAATACGGAGGCGAAATTCCTGATGTTGCGCTATGCCTTCGAAACGCTCGGCTGCGTGCGCGTGCAATTCACGACCGATGTGCTCAATGAGAAGTCGCGCGCCGCGATCCAGCGCCTCGGCGCGAAAGAAGAGGGCGTGGTGCGCCGCGAGCGCATCATGCCGGATGGTCGCAAGCGCGACTCCGTACGCTTTAGCATCATCGAGGACGAGTGGCCCGACGTGAAGGCGGCCCTTTGGCGCCGTCTGCACCCGGCCGGTTGAGCGCCTGAGCGCCGACCGCCCGGGCGCGCTAGCGCAGCCGTTCAGGGGGCGCTTCGGGCGGCGGGTCGCCTTGGGGAATCGGCGGCGGTTCGGGGTCCGGCACGGTGGGCGCGGGCGGACGACGGGGGTTGTCAGGCTCCTCGGTTGGCAGATGAGCCTCCAGCGCGCTTTGGCATTGAGCGGCGAGAAGGTTGTTCGAACGCATAGGCTCTCCAGGATTGGGGACGCGCGCCCGGCGCGGCCATTGCGGGCCCCGGTGGCGCAAATCCCTGTGAATTCATGTAACTGGCGGGGTCGCAAACGCCGTGCCGTGCTGCGAGTGCGCCGCACGCCCATGCGCCGGTACGCGGGTTGCTGTCCTGCAAGGCAGGAGCTTAGCCATCAACCTGATATCGGACCGTGGCGCGCCTCCTAACCAGAGGCCTGCGCAGTCCCTTTCTTACTGGGGGAGGATCATCAGCCATGCACACCCCGCCGACGAAGGCTATCGCGGGCGGCGCGCTTGCTCTCTCGCTCGTTCTGGAAGGGGCCGCGGCACGCGCGCAGGACAACACCGGCGCGGACCGCCCGACCACAGCGCCCACGACCGAGTCGAGCGGAGCGAAGGCCAACGGCGTTTATCCGCCGCCGGCCCAGGGCGTCGAACGAGGCGCGGCCGCCAGCCAGGCCGCGCAGACCACGCGAACGACGCATTCCTCGAACCCTAAACCGCATCGCGCAAGCAAGCCGGTGGCCGGCGCGGCTAACGCGCCGGCCGCGGCAAGCGGCGGCGATGCGAAGGAGTAAAACGATGCACGAAAATCGCGCCTTTCATTTTCCGCGCAATTTGCGCGAAAGCCGTCCGGCTCAACGCGAAAGCGGCGTCGAAACATTCCTTTTGCCCGAGCACGGATGGGTGCCGAACAACGCCCGGCTTCCGGTCATCGTCTATCGACGCGTGCTTACGCCGGGCGCCCAGGACCTCGCACAGGCGTTCAACGATCGTTTCGAGGCCAACGGCTGGCCCGTGCAATGGCACGACGGCGTGTTCGATTACCACCATTTCCACTCCACGGCGCACGAGGTGCTGGGCGTCTTCGCCGGCACGGCCGAATTGATTCTCGGTGGTCCGGGCGGACGCGTGGTGCGCGTGCATGCGGGGGACGCGCTACTGCTGCCCGCCGGCACCGGGCATTGTCTGCTTTCGCTCGCCGGCGGCTTTCGGGTGGCGGGCGGCTATCCGCGTGGGCAGCAGTGGGACATTCGCCGCGCCGCGCTGACGCCGGCCGAGTTGCGCGCCATGCAGTCGCTGCCGTATCCCGCGAGCGATCCTCTTTATGGCAAACAAGGACCGCTGATCGAGCACTGGCTAGCACAGGCTTGAAAGCGGGGTTAAAAGCGGGGTTAAAAGCGGGGATGAACGCGGGGATGAACGCGGGGATGAACGCGGGGATGAACGCGGGGAGGGTCGGGCACAGCGCTTGCAGCGGCGCGGTATTCACCGTCTATTCACACAAGGGAGGGGATACCATGACGACACAATCGAATCGCCCGCTGAATTCGCGTCGCCCGGCTCGCCGCGGGGCATCTGCGCTTGTTGTCGCGCTTGGATGCGCTTTCGGTGGCGCGCTGGGCCTGCCGTCGGCGGCGATGGCCCAGGGCGCTCCGCAATCGATCGCCGTTCAGCGCATGGCGACGGTACAGTCCGGCACGGGCTTTCGCGCGTCGAAGCTCGTGGGCTCCGATGTCTACGACAATAGCGGCAACAAGATCGGCGCCATCGACGACATCGTGCTCGAATCGCCCAACGAAGGCGCCTTCGCGATTCTCTCGGTGGGCGGCTTTCTCGGCATGGGCAAACATCTCGTAGCCGTGCCGTTCAACGATCTGCGCATCGACAGAAAACAGATCGTACTGCAGACAGACAAGGCGCAACTGAAGGCTTTGCCCGAGTTCAATTACGCGCACGATTGACGCTCGCGTGCGCAAGCGTCCTTGCCTGAAGTCAAGCCGCCCGGCGCCTTAGCCGAAAGTCCTATTGCGCGCCCCCCGTCCGCACACCATAGTGGACAGATGCCTCGCGGGAGGCATCTCACGGGGAGCGATTCAATGGCGAAGAAAGAGGCAGTCAACGCCGCCGCGCGCGGGGCGCAGCCGCTGGAAAAACTCAGCGAAAAAGCTTATCAGAAGGAACTGAAGCACTTGCATGGCGAACTCGTTCGCTTGCAGGAGTGGGTGGTCCAGAAGCGGCTGCGCGTGTGCATCCTGTTCGAGGGCCGCGACGGCGCCGGCAAGGGCGGCACGATCAAGGCGCTCACCGAGCGCGTGAGCCCGCGCGTGTTTCGCGTCTTCGCGCTGCCCGCGCCCACGGAGCGCGAGAAGTCGCAAATGTATTTCCAGCGTTATCTGCCGCTGCTTCCCGCCGCGGGCGAGATCGTGGTGTTCGACCGTAGCTGGTACAACCGCGCGGGCGTCGAGCGCGTGATGGGCTTTTGCACCCATGAACAGGCGACGGAATTTTTGCGCGGCGTGCCGCTCATCGAGCGCGCCATCATCGAGTCGGGCACGATCCTCATCAAGTTCTGGCTCGAAGTGAGCCCGAAAGAACAAACCCGGCGGCTCGAAGGCCGCATCAACGATCCGCGCAAGGTCTGGAAGCTTTCGCCCATGGACCTCCTCTCGTATAGCCGCTGGTACGACTATTCACGCGCGCGCGACGAGATGTTCGACATGACGGATACGCGAGAATCTCCATGGTTCGTTGTCCGATCCGATGACAAGAAGCGCGCGCGTCTGAACGTCATCAACCATATCCTGAACACCATTCCCTACAAGGCGCTGCCGCGCGAGAAGGTCACGCTGCCCGAGCGCCAGAAACCGCAAGGCTACCGCGACCCGGACTACTCCTACCAGTACGTCGAAGAAAAGTACTGAGCGGCGGCGCGCACCATCACCCCACGCACCGATGCACGCACCGGCGCGCCTTGTCGTCGCGCCGGCTGGAACCGCACTATCATCACGATTGCACGCTCACGAGGGTTAAGCCATGGCCGATCTGTTGCTGGGAAATATCGACGAACACGTCACCGACGCCGAAATCAACGAGTTTCTGGAGCGCTACGGTTTCCCGCCATACGACGCGATCCAGCGCATCGAAGGGGCGGGGCGCCCCGGCGCGCTGCTCACTTTCCACGCCGCGAGCGAAGAGGGATTGCGCCGCTTGCAGAGCCGCATTAACAACCTGTTCTGGCGCGAACACACCATCAGCGCCCAGGTCATGCCGCCGGCTCGCGAGGAATAGGCGCACGCAGGCGCGGTGTGCGCGCTGCATTTTTCAGGCGCCGGTTCGAGGTCCATGCGGCGCCGGGTTCGCCACTCACACTGGTTTCCCTGAATTGTTCGATGCGCATCGGCTCCGGCACCATCAGGTCACACGAACCTGCAAGGGCCCCTGCAACGAAATGAGTGAAACTGTTCCCGCTTCCGTTCCCGCCTGGACGCCCACGCCGCAGCAAGTCGAATCGGCCCGCATGACCGAGTTCATGAATTGGCTCGGCGAAACGCGCGGCCTTGCGTTCGACGACTACGACGCGCTATGGCGCTGGTCCGTCGACGACGTCGATGCCTTCTGGTGCGCGCTGTGGGACTGGGCGCAGATTCCCTCGCGCGAGCCGCGCGGCGCGGCGCTCGCCGACGCCGCGATGCCGGGCGCACGCTGGTTTCCGGGCGTCGAACTGAACTACGTCGAGCGGGCGTTTCAGCTAGCGAGCGACGCAATGCCCGCGATCGTGGCGCGCAGCGAGAGCGGCCCCATGGCCGGGCGCACGCGCGAACTAAGCTGGGAGGAATTGCGCCGCCAGGTCGCGGCTTGCGCGGCCACGCTGCGGCGCATGGGCGTCGCACGCGGCGACCGGGTGGCGGCTTTCATGCCGAACACGCCCGAGACCATCGTGGCATTTCTCGCCACGGCGAGCGTCGGCGCGATCTGGTCGGTGTGCTCGCCCGACATGGGGCCGCTCGTGGTACTCGACCGCTTCCGCCAGATCGCGCCCAAGGTGCTGTTCGCGGTGGACGGCTATCGCTACGGCGGCAAGCCGCACGACCGGCGCGAGCTGATTCACCATCTGCTGCGCGAATTGCCGGGCGTGACGCACTTCGTGTTCGTCCCGCATCTCGACCCGGAAGCGAGCGCGAAGGAATATCCGCAGGCCACGGCGTGGCGCGATGCAATCGCTGGAAACGTGCCGCTGCAAATCGAGAGCGTGCCGTTCGACCATCCGCTGTGGATCGTCTATTCGTCGGGCACGACAGGCATGCCGAAGGCCATCGTGCATTCGCACGGCGGCATCGTGGTGGAGCACGTGAAGCTCACCGCGCTGCATCTCGACCTGAGCCCTGGCGACCGCTTCCACTGGTACGCGAGCACCAACTGGATCATGTGGAACTGCCAGGTGAGCGGCCTGCTCGCTGGCGCAACACTTTGCCTCTTCGACGGCAACCCCACGTACCCCGATGCGCAGGCGCTGTGGCGCTTCGTGGGCGAGACGGGCGTCACGTTCTTCGGCGCGGGAGCCGCATATTTCCAGGGATGCCTGAAGTCCGGCGTCGAGCCGCGTGCCGCGGCGGACCTCTCGCGCCTGCGCGCAGTCGGCTCGACCGGCTCGCCGCTTCCGCCCGAAGCGTACGCGTGGATACTTGAGCACGTCGGCCCGGTGTGGATCGACGCGATTTCGGGCGGCACCGACTTCGCGGGCTGTTTCCTCGCCGGCGTGCCGACCATGCCGGTCTACTCCGGCGAGATGCAGTGCCGATGCCTGGGCGCGCGAGTCGAGGCATTCGATGAAGCCGGGCAGGCGCGCATCGACGAAGTCGGCGAACTGGTCTGCACGGCGCCCATGCCTTCGATGCCGCTTTACTTCTGGCGCGACGAAGCGAACCGGCGCTATCGCGAAAGCTACTTCGACATGTTTCCGGGCATCTGGCGCCACGGCGACTGGCTGCGCATCACGCGTAGAGGCGGCGCGATCATCTACGGCCGCTCGGACGCGACCATCAACCGCCACGGCATTCGCATGGGCACGAGCGAGCTGTATCGCGCGGTGGAGTCGGTGCCCGAGGTGCTGGACAGCCTCGTGGTCGATCTGGAGTACCTGGGGCGCGCTTCGTCGATGCCGCTCTTCGTCGTGCTGCGCCCGGGCGTCGAGCTGGACGAGGCGCTCGCGCAGCGCATTCGTGCACGCGTGCGCGAATCGCTCTCGGCGCGCCACGTGCCCGACGAGATCCATCAGGTCCAGGCCGTTCCGCGCACGCTCTCGGGCAAGAAGATGGAGGTGCCGATCAAGCGGCTCCTGCTCGGGCAGCCGCTGGAGAAAGTGGCCAATCCGGACACCATGGCCAACCCGGAAAGTCTCGCGTGGTTTGCGGCGTTTGCGCGAGCGAGGAGCTGTGCGCGGTAGGCGGGGCTTCCCAGCGCCGATTTAGCCGCGCCGATTTAGAATGGCGCGCGGGCAGACCCGGTTCTGCCCGTTTTTGCGGCCTCCCATCGTCAACGCATGCCATCGCCTAGCGCCACCGTTCCCATCTCGCTCGTCAACGGCTTTCTCGCCGGCGCCGGCGCCGAGCCCGCCGTGATCCGCCGCTATCTCAACGAGGCGGGCATCGCGCTCGAACTGCTCGCCAAGCCGGGCGGGCGCGTAACGGAAGAGCAGTTTTCCACGCTTTACCAGACGCTCGCCATCGAACTCGACGACGAGATGCCCGGCATCTTCACCCGGCCGCTGCGCAGCGGCACGCTCAAGTTTCTCTGCCTGAGCCTGCTCGATGCGCGCAACCTCGAAACGGCGCTGCATCGCTTCGACCAGTTCTTCCATATCGTGCTCGACGATTTCCGGCTCGAATCGCGCCGCCAGGGGCTCGTGGCGCAGGTGACGTTACGCGCCAATCCGGCGTGCGGCGACATCGGCCCGCTCGGCCAGGAACTGACGCTCAAGCTCGCGCACGGCGTATCGTCCTGGCTGATCGGCCAGCGCATTCCGCTTTTGGAGGTCGATTTCGCCTGTGCGCAGCCGCCGCACGCACTCGATCACCGCTACTTCTTCCATGGACCCGTGCGCTTTGGCTGCGAGGCCACGCTCATGCGCTTTAGCGCGGCCTATCTCGACATGCCGATCCGCCAGAGCAAGCGCAATCTGCGCGCGTTTCTCGCGCGCTCGCCCGGCGACTGGATCTTCGAGACCTTCAGCGAACAGCTCGTGAGCCATCACGTGCGTCAGTATCTGGCCGCGCAACTGCCCGATCTGCCGACCATCGAAGAGGCGGCCGGCCATCTGCACTGCTCGGTGCGTACGCTCTGCCGGCGCCTCGCCACCGAGGAGACCACGTTCCAGGCGCTCAAGGACGAATTGCGCCGCGACGTGGCGATCCAGCGCCTCACCGACACCCAGGACACGATCGCGGCCATTGGCGGCGATCTGGGTTTCGATGATCCGAGCGCCTTCCACCGCGCCTTTCGCCATTGGACGGGCAGCACGCCCGGCACCTACCGCCGCCGCGGCTGAGCGTCGCC
This sequence comes from Paraburkholderia sp. J76, assembly GCF_905220295.1. Lineage (NCBI taxonomy): Bacteria > Pseudomonadati > Pseudomonadota > Betaproteobacteria > Burkholderiales > Burkholderiaceae > Paraburkholderia > Paraburkholderia sp. J76. Next base: position 477,736 of record NZ_CAJMZJ010000003.1, on the reverse strand, counting down.
CGGCTTTGGGCAGCCCCGCACAAAAAGAGGTCGCCCACCCATGATGGGTGGGCCCAGCAGCCGACAGCGTGGCCAGAATTGTCACCATGTGGTCCGGTTTGGACAGTGGCATGGCGACCCGTTGACGCTACGATCCGTCCTGTACTGCCGCGAAGCGGCCACGCTGGCATCTCCGATATCTCGTGGCCGGGCGGCGCATCCATTTGACCCTGAGTGACTGGAAGGACCGATCATGAGCTACAACGCCCCCGTCAAGGACATGCTGTTCGTGCTGAAAGAGCTGGCCGGCATCGACGCCGTCGCAACCCTGCCGGGTTTCGAGGACGCCGGTTTCGACACGGCGCAGGCCGTGCTCGACGAATGCGCAAAGCTTTCCGGCGAAGTCATCGCGCCGTTGAACGTGGAGGGCGACCGCGCGCCCAGCACCTGGCGCGACGGCGAAGTCGCGGCGACGCCGGGCTTCGCTGGCGCGTTCCGCCAGTATGTCGAGGGCGGCTGGCAGGGTCTGCAGCATCCGTCCGAATTCGGCGGCCAGGCGCTGCCCAAGCTGATCGCCACGCCGTGCATCGAAATGCTCAACGCGGCGAACCTCTCGTTCGCGCTGTGCCCGCTGCTGACCGACGGCGCCATCGAAGCCCTTCTCACCGCGGGCAGCAACGAGCTGAAGGCGCGCTACGTGCCGAAGCTCATCTCGGGCGAGTGGACCGGCACGATGAACCTCACGGAGCCGCAGGCCGGCTCCGATCTCGCGCTCGTGCGCTCGCGCGCCGAACCGCAGGGCGACGGCGCGTACAAGGTCTTCGGCACGAAGATCTTCATCACGTGGGGCGAGCACGACATGGCGGAGAACATCGTTCACCTCGTGCTCGCGCGCACGCCGAACGCGCCCGAAGGCGTGAAGGGCATCTCGCTCTTCGTCGTGCCGAAGTTCCTCGTGAACGGCGACGGCTCGCTCGGCGCGCGCAACGACGTGCATTGCGTGTCGATCGAACACAAGCTCGGCATCAAGGCGAGCCCGACGGCGGTGCTGCAATACGGCGACAACGGCGGCGCGACCGGCTACCTCGTGGGCGAGGAGAATCGCGGCCTCGAATACATGTTCATCATGATGAACGCGGCCCGCTTCGGCGTGGGCATGCAGGGCGTGGGCGTGGCGGAGCGTGCATACCAGAAGGCCGTGGCGTACGCGAAGGAGCGTGTGCAGAGCCGCCCCGTGGACGGCTCGCTCAAGCAGTCGGCCACCATCATCCATCACCCGGACGTGCGCCGCATGCTCGGCACGATGCGCGCAATGACCGAGGGCGCCCGCGCACTCGCTTACGTGGCCGCCGCCTATAGCGACAATGCGCACTATCACGCCGACCCGGAAGTGCGCGCGCGCAATCTCGCGGTCTACGAATTCCTCGTGCCGATCGTGAAGGGATGGAGCACCGAAATGGTCAACGAGGTGACGAGCCTTGGCGTCCAGGTGCATGGCGGCATGGGCTTCATCGAGGAAACGGGCGCGGCCCAGTACTACCGCGACGCGCGCATTCTCGCCATCTACGAAGGCACGACGGCAATCCAGGCAAACGACCTGGTCGGCCGCAAGACGGTGCGCGACGGCGGCGCGGTTGCGAAGGCGCTGCTTGGCGAAATCGCTCGGACTGCTGAGGAACTCGGCGGCGCAGAAGGCGCTGCGGCGGCTTCGATGCGCGCGCAACTGGAAAAGGGCGCGAGCGCGCTGGCCAATGTCGTCGACTTCGTGATTGCGAACGTCAAGCGCGACCCGAATGCGGTGTTCGCGGGGAGCGTGCCGTATCTCAAGCTCGCGGGCATCGTGCTGTGCGGCTGGCAAATGGCGCGCGCGCTGCTCGTCTCGCAACGCGAACTCGCAAACGACGTCGGGTTCCACGGCGCGAAGATCGCCATCGCGCAGTTCTACGCCGAGCACATTCTCGCGCAGGCAGGCGGCCTCGAAACGTCGATCCTGGCCGCGAAGGGCGACTCGGGCGTGCTCGCGCTGAACGAAGTGCAGTTTTGATAGGGCGGCGCGGGCCGCCCGGTTAGCAAGCAAGGAAAGAGGATATGTCGTCGAGTGATCTGATTGCGCAATACGGCCCACGCGAGTCGATGGAATACGACGTGGTGATCGTCGGCGGCGGCCCCGCCGGGCTGTCCGCCGCGATCCGCCTGAAGCAGCTGGCCGCGGAAAAGGGCGCTGAAATCGGCGTCTGCGTGCTGGAGAAAGGCTCGGAAATCGGGGCGCATATCCTCTCGGGCGCGGTCATGGATCCGCGTGCCCTGAACGAGCTGATGCCGGACTGGAAAGAGCAAGGCGCACCGCTGAACGTGCCCGTGACCGAGGACAAGTTCCTTTTTCTTTCCGAAACGGGGGCTAAATCCGTGCCGAACTGGGCACTGCCCGACAACTTCAAGAACCACGGCAACTACGTCATCAGCCTCGCCAATGTCACCCGCTGGCTGGGCCAGCAGGCCGAGGCGCTGGGCGTCGAAATCTTCCCCGGCTTCCCGGCTGCCGAAGTGCTCTACAACGACGATGGTTCCGTGAAGGGCGTCGCCACCGGCAACATGGGCGTGGGCAAGGACGGCGAGCCCACCGAAAACTTCCAGCTCGGCATGGAGCTGCACGCGAAGTACACGCTGTTCTGCGAGGGCTGCCGCGGGCATCTGGGCCGTCAACTGAACGAGAAGTTCAAGCTCGGCAAGGACGCGGACCCGCAGGTCTACGGCATCGGCATCAAGGAACTGTGGGAGATCGATCCGGCGAAGCACCAGCCGGGCCTCGTGATCCACACGGCCGGCTGGCCGCTCGAATCGGACACCTACGGCGGCTCGTTCCTGTACCACATCGACAACAACCAGGTGATGGTGGGTTTTGTCGTCGGCCTTGCGTACCAGAACCCGTATCTCTCGCCGTTCGAGGAATTCCAGCGCTACAAGACGCATCCGGAAATCCGCAAGTACCTCGAAGGCGGCAAGCGCGTGTCGTACGGCGCGCGTGCGATCACGGCGGGCGGCCTGATGTCGCTGCCCAAACTCGTGTTCCCGGGCGGCGCGCTCGTGGGCGACGATGCGGGCTTTCTGAACGCCTCGCGCATCAAGGGCAGCCACGCGGCGATCAAGACCGGCATGCTCGCGGCCGATGCGGCGTTCGAAGCCGTGCAGGCCGGGCGCACGGGCGACGAACTTGCTGCGTACCCCGAAGCGTTCAGGCGGTCGTGGCTTTACACGGAGCTGTACAAGGCGCGCAACTTCAAGCAGTGGATGAGCAAGGGCCTGTATCTGGGCACGCTGATGGTGGGCATCGAGCAGAAGCTGCTGGGCGGCAACGTGCCGTGGACGCTGCATCACCAGCATCGCGACCACGAGATGCTCAAGCTGGCTTCGCAGTGCAAACCGATCGAGTATCCGAAACCTGACGGCAAGCTCACGTTCGACCGGCTCTCCTCGGTGTTCATCTCGAACACGAACCATGAGGAGAATCAGCCGGCGCACCTTACGCTGAAGGACGCGAGCGTGCCCGTGGGCATCAATCTGACGACTTACGCCGGTCCGGAGGCACGCTTTTGCCCCGCGGGCGTCTATGAGTTCGTGAAGGACGAGCAAGAAGACGACCGCCTGCAGATCAACGCGCAGAACTGCGTGCACTGCAAGACCTGCGACATCAAGGACCCGACGCAGAACATCGTGTGGGTCACGCCCGAAGGCGGCGGCGGTCCGAATTATCCGAACATGTAAGCACGGGGCCGCGTTCGCGTCCCTCTTCGAGCCCTTTCGCTTACTGCCCAGACCCACCGCTACCGGGTGGGTTCAATCGCGACGGTTTCCGGTATGTTCATCGTTACTGCGATAACGAAACGGAGACATAAGAGATGGGCGTATTGAGCGGTTTCCGCGTACTGGAGTTCGAGGCAATCGGTCCGGCTCCCTTCGGCACGATGCTGCTGGCCGACATGGGAGCGGACATCATCCGCGTGAACCGGCCTGTCGCGCCCGAGGATCTCGGGCCGAAGCGCGAGGGCGCGCTGTTCGATGTCACGGGCCGCGGACGCCGCTCGATCACGCTCGACCTCAAGCGCCCCGAAGCGGCGCAGGTCGCGCTGGATCTGATCGCCGAGGCCGACGTCCTCATCGAAGGCTTTCGCCCCGGCGCGATGGAGCGGCTGGGCCTCGGGCCCGAAACGGCGCTCGCGCGCAACCCGAAGCTCGTCTACGGCCGCATGACCGGCTGGGGGCAGAACGGGCCGCTCGCGCAGCGCGCCGGGCACGACCTCAACTACATCGCCCTCTCGGGCGTGCTTTCCGGCATCGGCCGCGCCGGAGAGGCGCCGGTTCCGCCGCTGAACCTCGTGGGCGACTATGGCGGCGGCGGCATGCTGCTCGCGCTCGGCGTCGTGGCGGCGCTGTGCAACGTGCAGCGTGGCGGCGCGGGACAGGTGGTGGACGCCGCGATGGTCGAGGGCGCGGCGCAGCTCGGCTCGGTCGTGTGGGGGCTGATGGCGTCGGGCCACTGGCGCGAAACGCGCGAGAGCAATCTGCTCGACGGCGGCACGCCCTGGTACGACAGCTACCTCACGAAAGACGGCCATTACATGGCGGTGGGCGCGGTGGAATCGCGTTTCTATGCGCAATTGCTCGACAAACTCGGGCTCGCCGATGCCGACCTGCCGAAGCAGCACGACCGCAAGGGCTGGCCCGTGCTGCGCCAGCGTTTCGAGGCGGCGTTCCTCGCACGTACCCGCGACGAATGGTGCGCCGTGTTCGAAGGCAGCGATGCCTGCGTCGCGCCTGTGCTGGGCTTTTCCGAAGCGCCCAGGCATCCGCATAACGTTGCGCGCGCAAGCTTCGTCGAGGCGCACGGCGTCGTGCAGCCGGCGCCCGCGCCGCGCTTCTCGGCCACGCCTTCGGCCATCGGCCGCAAGGCGCCCGCGAGAGGCGAGCACGGCCAGGCCGCGCTGCTCGACTGGGGCTTCGACGAAGGGACCATCGCGCGCATGCGCGAGCATGGGCTCGGTTATCAGGAGTAAGTGCCCGCTGTGCAGCGTGGCGGCATTGAAAGCATCAATCTGGAGGAAGACATGAAGGTGTTGGTAGCAATCAAACGCGTGGTGGACGCGAACGTGAAAGTTCGCGTCAAGGCCGACGGCTCGGGTGTGGATCTCGCGAACGTCAAGATGAGCATCAATCCGTTCGACGAGATCGCCGTGGAGGAGGCCGTGCGCCTGAAGGAGCAGGGCGTGGCGAGCGAAGTGGTCGCCGTGTCGTGCGGTCCCGCCGCCTGCCAGGAGACGCTGCGCACCGCGATGGCGATCGGCGCGGATCGCGGCGTGCTGATCGAGACGGACGTCGCACTCGAGCCGCTCGCCGTCGCCAAGCTGCTCAAGTCGCTGATCGACAAGGAAGCGCCGCAGCTCGTGATACTCGGCAAGCAGGCTATCGACGACGATTGCAACCAGACTGGCCAGATGCTGGCCGCGCTCACCGCGCGAGCGCAGGCGACGTTCGCGAGCAAGGTCGAAATCGCAGACGGCAAGGCGCGCGTGACACGCGAGATCGACGGCGGCCTCGAAACCGTGCAGCTCACGCTGCCGGCCATCGTGACGACCGACCTGCGCCTGAACGAGCCGCGCTACGCGACGCTCCCCAACATCATGAAGGCCAAGAAAAAGCCGCTCGACACCACCACGCCCGCGCAACTCGGCGTGGACGTCGCGCCGCGCCTCACGACGCTCAAGACCGCGGAGCCCGCGGGCCGCGCGGCAGGCGTCAAGGTGCCCGACGTCGCGACGCTGGTCGCGAAGCTGAAGAACGAAGCGAAAGTTATCTGAGGGAATGCAAATGACTGCTGGTAAACCTGTTCTGGTCGTCGCCGAGCACGATCATGTCTCGATCAAGTCGGCTACCCTCAGCACGGTAACGGCCGCCCTCCAATGCGGCCCCGACGTGCACGTGATGGTGGCCGGTCACAACGCGGCGGGCGCGGCCCAGGCTGCGGCGCACATCGCGGGCGTAGCGAAGGTGCTGCACGCCGATGGCGCGGCGCTCGCCGACGCGCTGGCCGAAAACCTCGCGGCGCAGGTGCTGGCCGTGGCGGCGGATTACGGGCACATCCTCTTTGCGGCCACGAGCGCCGGCAAGAACGTGGCGCCCCGCGTGGCGGCGATGCTGGACGTGGCGCAGATCTCGGAGATCACGCGCGTAGTGAGCGCGGACACGTTCGAGCGCCCGGTCTACGCGGGCAACGCGATTCAGACGGTGCAAAGCGCCGAAGCAGTGAAGGTCCTCACGGTGCGCATGACGGGCTTCGATGCGGCGGCGGCGCAAGGCGGCGCGGCGCGGGTCGAAAGTATCGATGCCGTGGCGGATAGCGGGCTGAGCGCGTTCGTCGAGCGCGTCGTGACGAAGAGCGAGCGGCCGGAACTTGCCGATGCGCGCATCGTCGTGAGTGGCGGCCGGGCGCTTGGCAGCAGCGAAAAGTTCAATGCCGTGCTCACGCCGCTCGCCGACAAGCTCGGCGCGGCGCTTGGCGCGAGCCGCGCCGCCGTGGATGCGGGCTTCGCGCCAAACGACTGGCAAGTCGGGCAGACCGGCAAGATCGTCGCGCCCCAGGTGTATTTCGCGTGCGGCATCTCCGGCGCGATCCAGCATCTCGCGGGTATGAAGGACTCGAAGGTGATCGTGGCGATCAATAAGGATGCCGAAGCACCGATCTTCAGCGTGGCCGACTTCGGCCTCGAAGCGGACCTGTTCGACGCCGTGCCCGAGCTGGTCGCGGCGCTGTAGGCGACGCTGCGCGGCCAGCGCAAGCGTACTGGCCGCACTCCGAGTTTCCGGTGCGTGCCGTCGATGCGGCTTGTGGCAGGCAGGGTGCGATGCGCCTTGCCTGCCATTTTTTACGTCCGCGATTTTTACGCGCGCGAATACCAGTACATGCCGTCGTCGCGCAGCTCGCGTTTCACTTCGCCGCGGTACATCAGGTAGTTCAGGCACGCCAGGCTCTCGCCGGTTGCGAGGCTCATCTGTCCGAGATCGTCTTCGCCGATGCGCCGCGCGAACAGTGCGCCGAATACATCGACGGCGCGGCGCGGTTCGGCGAGCGTGGCCCGCAGGCGCGCGAAGCTCTTGTCCTGTCCCTGGCGCAGACGCTCGATGCGCGCATGCAGCCCGTAAAAGCAGTCGTTGTGCGAGGGCAGTACGAGTACGTCATCAGGCACTTCGCGTTGCAGTTTGTCGAATGAGGCGTACCACTGCGCCATCGGATCCGCGTCGGGTTCGATCGGATAAACCGACACGTTCGAGGAAATGCGGGGCAGCACCTGGTCGCCGGAAATGAACAGTTTCAGCGCCGGGCAGTAGAGACAGGCGTGTTCCGGCGAATGCCCCATGCCGACGATCACGCGCCAGTCATGCGCGCCAATGCGCACGACTTCGCCATCCTCCAGACGCCGGAAGCTTTCCGGCAGCGCGTGGATATGCTGGCCAAAGCGGCCGAAACGCGCGCGATAGACGTCGATGGCCGACTCGCTCCAGCCGGCGCGGCGATAGAAGTCGAGCGCGTCGGCGGCGCTTCGCGGCCCGTGTCGGCAGCGGCCACGCGGCAATTGAAGTACTCGGCGCGCGTCATCCACAGCCGGCAGTCGAACGCGCGCGTGAGCCAGCCGGCCATGCCCACATGATCGGGATGCATGTGCGTGACCAGTACGCGCGTCACGCGGGGCGGCGTTTGCGCCTCGCCTCCTGGCGCGAAAGTCGCGCGCCACACGGCCGTGGCGGCATCCGTGCGGGCGCCCGTATCGACAACGGCGCAGCCTTCGGCCTCGTCGATGAGCCACACGTTGATGTGATCGAGCGCCCAGGGCAGCGGCATGCGCAGCCAGCGCACGCCGGGCGCGATCTCAAGAGTCGAACCGGGCGCAGGCGGTGCCGTGAAAGGGTAGCGCAGCGCGGAGGGCGTGCTCGGAGGGATATCGTCGATGCGTTCAGTCATGCGTCGTGGCACATAGGGAAATGGGGCGCGCAAATTTCGCGCAATCGCGGGCAGGATACCGCGAACGAAGTGGCGCCGCCTATGTCCGCCTGGCGGCAGAGCGGGGGACGCCCTCCCGGTCGATATTTATTGCGCCGCAACAAAATGATGCCTACACTGAACTGGTCTGCCGGCTGCATGACGCTTTCACAAGGAGGGCGTGACATGACGAATCGATCTACTACATTGCATGCCTCTCCGAAGCTGCACGTCTTCGAACAGGAAGGCGGGTGGCATTGGGGCATTACCATTCCTCGCAGCGCGGGGAGCGGCTTCAAGCTCATCGCGTACAGCGAAACGACCTTCAACGGCGAGAGCGAAGCGCTGCGCGACGGCAGCCGCGCGCTTGAAAATCTTCCAGAAGACGCCGTGCTCGCGTTCGCACCCTGAGCGCGCCGCACGGCGCTCCCACACCCACATACGCTTCCCGGTTTTCCTGAGCCTGTACGGGCCGTTCAATTCGCGTGATGTCTCATCCTGCCCGATTACGGGCCAAGCTCGTTTTCGCAGTGGCGAGTTTTTTATTGATATGCGTGTGTTGTGATAAGAATAGTTATCGCAATAGCGTTGATCGCGAAAAAAAAGGCGGATGGCGACAGGTTCCGCGGCCGGATTCAGCGTGAGACAAATCTTGTAGACCGCATAGGCGGGAACTTCGCGCCGGTCTGAAATATCAGCATATGCCGCGCACGTACGCAAGGTGACTTCTCATATTTTACGACCATTAACAATAATATCGAAACTAATACTCACTGCAAATCAGTGGCGACTGAGTCTCAAATTAATCCGATGCTATGATCCTGGCGTCGAATTCAGGCTTTAGCAAATTAAATATTTGCACGCATTCGATACCTCCAGTCAACGATTTTTAGATATTTCTTATTTTGAAAATCCAGATAATGAAAACCACCATTTCTGCACTGCTTTTCTCGATGCTTGGTCTTGCAGCATTTTCCGCACATGCGGCCGGAGAGTGCGATCGCTACCGCTCGGAATACGACAAAACCTATTGCTTTTCAAAACTGTTTCTTCAGTCAGACGCAGAATTGAATCAGGTTTACGATGACCTGAACAAACTCATCAAGCCCGCTGTGAAACAGGAACTGAAGGAGACGGAAGCGTCATGGATTCAATACCGCGACGGCTCGTGCTCGTCGGGTGGCACGATCGACGTGGACTGTAACTATCGGGTGAATCGCGAGCGCACGGAATATCTTCGCGACCGCCTGAGGGAATGCAAGACCGGCACCTGCCGCAATGGCGAAATTGTGAAGCCATCGTGGAAGTGATCCGTCGCAGCGCCGGCGTGGGCCGGCGCGCTGTACTGAAAGCGCTGTGCGTGATTTGGCTGCCGGCTGCGCGGGCGAACAATCGGCAGGGCAGCGAACCGGCGGTATCGCGGCCACTGCGGATTGTGATTGATCCGGGACATACCCCTTCGCGAGGAGGGGCCCTCGGCGTGCGCGGAATTTACGAGGTCCAGTACAACGACGCATTGGCGGAAAAAGTCTGTGAAGCGCTAAGGTCGGCTGGTTTTACGCCCATCCTCACTCGCGCACCCGGCAAAGAGATGACGCTCGAAGAGCGTGCCCGGCTCGCAGCGGACCAGCACGCAGATCTATTTCTATCCCTTCATCACGACTCGGCTCAGCTACGCTACCTCGAAAAAATTTCGGTGAATGGCCACGATGCGTATCGAACGATAAAGCCCCTGCAAGGCTACTCGTTATTCGTATCCCAGGTTAATCCGCAGTTTTCGAAGAGTTTCCGGTTTGCCACGTTGCTGGGCAATGAGATGCGACAGATTGGCCGTACCCCGTCCCTGCATCATGCGGAACCGATTGCCGGCGAGAATCGTGAATTGCTGGACGAGACTCTAGGCATCTATCGTTTTGACGACCTCGTTGTGCTGAAAAAGAACGATGTGCCTGCCGTTCTTCTCGAGGTCGGCGTGATAACGGATCCGGCCGATGAAGCGTATGTCAGCCAGGAAGCAAACCAGACGCGTATCGTTGCGGGAATCGTGTCGGCAGTGCGGCGTTATGCCGATGAATATTCCCGACCCTGAGGAGCCGGCATACCGGTTCAACGGGAAAGAGATAGTCGACAACATCGACGATCCGCCGCCAGACGTCTCATCATAGGGAAGCCCGAACAGGGAAGAGGCCGTGGCTCGCCGCGGTCTCCCACGCCTACGCCCAGGGTTCACCCCAATGCTCATCTCCACGCGTAAATTTGTATGATGACCCGATGACATGGCAAATCGGCTGATATGTTCGAGAAAATTCCCGCGAAGGCGTTAAGCGACACCGTCGCTCAGCAACTCCTCGCGCAGATCGACAAGGGCACCTTCGCGCGCGGCGGCAAGCTGCCGACCGAAGCCGTGCTCGCGCAGGAGTTCGGCGTGAGCCGCACGGTGATTCGCGAAGCCATTTCGCGTTTGAAGAACGAAGGCGTGGTCGAACCGCGCCAGGGCAGCGGCGTGTATGTGGCGGCGCATGGCGCGATCCGGCCGCTGCGCATCGACTATGCGGAAGCGATGGAAGGCGGCTCGGTGCTCCAGATACTCGCGGTGCGCCGTGCGATCGAAGCCGAAGTCGCGGCGGAAGCCGCCATGCGCCGTACCGACGCCGACATGATGACCATCGACGCCGCGCTCGGAAAGATCGACGAAGCGGTGGCCGAAGGCCGCGACGGCGTTGCCGAAGACGTCGCGTTTCATCGCGCGATTGCCGCTGTGACGGGCAACCCATACTTTCTGAAGACGCTCACGTTTCTCAATCAATACCTCGAAGCGGGCACGGTCGTCACGCGCCGCAACGAGGCGCTGCGCGAAGACTTCTCGCGTCAGGTGCGCGACGAGCACGCAGCGATTGCCGCGGCGATTCGTGCGGGCGACCCGATGGCCGCGCGCAACGCCGCGCAAACGCACATGTACAACGCGGCGCGCCGTCTGGCCGAAGCCGGTATCTGCTGATTCGTAGAGGAAAGGGTATGTCGAGGAATGTCGGAGTGATCGGTCTGGGCGCGATGGGCATGGGTGTCGCGCGTTCGCTGCTGCGCGGCGGTTTCAACGTACACGCATGCGACGTGCGCCGCGACGTGCTCGACCAGTTCGTAGCCGATGGGGGCACCGCCTGCGCGAATCCCGCCGAGCTTGGCGCGCGGTGCGAGGTAGTCGTCACGCTCGTCGTTAACGCAGCGCAAACGGAAACGGTGCTGTTCGGCGAGCAGGGCGCAGTCAAGTCGATGAAGCCCGGCAGCGTCGTGGTTGCGTGCGCAACGGTCGCGCCCGACTTTGCGATCGATCTGGGCCGTCGCGTGGAAGCGGCTGGCCTGCACATGCTCGACGCACCCGTGTCGGGCGGCGCGGCGCGCGCGGCAGCGGGCGAAATGACCATGATGACGTCCGGGCCCGCCGCCGCCTATGCCGCGTGCGAAGACGTGCTTGCCGCTATGGCGGGCAAGGTGTACCGCATGGGCGAGCAGCACGGCGCGGGCTCGAAGGTGAAGATCATCAACCAGTTGCTCGCGGGCGTACACATCGCGGCCGCCGCCGAGGCCATGGCGCTCGGCCTTCGCGAAGGCGTCGATCCCGACGCGCTCTACGACGTGATCACGCACAGCGCCGGCAACTCGTGGATGTTTGAGAACCGCGTGCCGCACATCCTCAACGGCGACTACACCCCGCTATCGGCAGTCGATATCTTCGTCAAGGATCTCGGCCTGGTGCTCGATACCGCGCGACGCTCGAAGTTTCCGCTGCCGTTGTCGGCGGCTGCGCATCAGATGTTCATGATGGCTTCGACGGCAGGCCACGGCGGCGAAGACGATTCCGCCGTCATCAAGATTTTCCCGGGCATCGACGTGCCCGCGAAGCGCTAAGCGGGAAGGGCGCACGACATGACGATCTCTTTCAGCAAGCCGCTGCTCGGCTGCATCGCCGACGACTTCACGGGCGCGACTGATCTCGCGAACATGCTGGTGCGCGGCGGCATGCGCACCGTTCAGACGATCGGCGTGCCGGGCGCCGAGATGCGTATCGAAGCCGACGCGCTCGTGGTCGCGCTGAAGTCGCGCACGATCGACGCCGCCGACGCGGTGGCGCAGTCGCTTGCCGCACTCGAATGGTTGCGCGCGCAAGGGTGCCGCCAGTTCTTCTTCAAGTACTGCTCGACCTTCGATTCGACCGATCGAGGCAACATCGGCCCCGTTGCCGACGCGTTGCTCGACGCGCTGTCGTCCAACGGCGGCGACACGCCGTTTACGATCGCATGTCCCGCGTTTCCGGAGAACGGCCGCACGATTTATCGCGGGCATCTTTTCGTCGGCGACGTGCTGCTGAACGAATCGGGCATGGAACATCATCCGCTCACGCCGATGACGGACGCGAACCTCGTGCGCGTGCTGCAACAGCAGACGCGCTCGAAAGTCGGCCTCGTGCGCTACGACGCCGTGGCGCAAGGCGCGCAAGCCGTGCGCGCAACGATCGACGCGTTGCGGGCCGACGGCACGCGCATGGCGATTGCCGATGCCGTTTCGGACGCCGATCTCTACACGCTCGGCGAAGCGTGCGCCGACTTGCCGCTGATCACGGGCGGCTCGGGTGTCGCGCTCGGCCTGCCCGCTAACTTCCGCCGCGCCGGTTTGCTCACCGATGCCGCCGATGCGGGGGAGTTGCCGCGTATCGACGGCGCATCGGCGGTGCTTGCGGGTAGCGCGTCGAAAGCCACGAATGCCCAGGTTGCCGCGTGGCGCGAAACACGTCCGGCGTTTCGCATCGATCCGCTCGCGGCGGCGCGAGGCGAGCCTGTCGTGGAGCGCGCGTTGACCTTCGCGCGCGAGCACATGAACGCCGCCGAGCCGCAGCCGGTGCTGATCTACGCGACGGCATCGCCCGACGAAGTGAAGGCGGCACAGCGCGAACTTGGCGTGACGCAAGCGGGCGAACTGGTCGAACGCACGCTCGCAACGCTCGCGCGCGGTCTGTGCGATCTCGGCGTGCGCAAGTTCGTCGTCGCGGGCGGCGAGACCTCGGGCGCCGTCGTGCAGGCGCTTGGCGTGAACATGCTGCGCATCGGCAAGCAGATCGATCCGGGCGTGCCCGCCACCGCCACTATGGGCGCCCAGCCGCTCGCGCTCGCGCTCAAGTCCGGCAACTTCGGCGCGGTCGACTTCTTCGCGAAGGCGCTGCGCCGGCTCGACGGGGATGCGCAATGACCGCCGCGATTCATACGAGCAGCACGAGCGGCGAAGCGAAAATCCGCGAAGAAATCTGCGTGACGGGCGCTAGCCTTTACGCGCGCGGATACACCGTTGGCAGCGCGGGAAACATCAGCGCGCGACTTGACGACGGCTGGCTCATCACGCCAACCGATGCGTGCCTGGGCCGTCTCGATCCCGCGCAGATCGCGAAGGTCGATCTCGATGGCAACGCGGTTTCGGGCGGCAAACCTTCGAAAACACTGGCGCTGCATCGCGGCGTGTACGAGCGCAATCGCGAAACGCGCGGCATTGTCCACACGCATTCGACTCATCTCGTTGCGCTCACGCTCGCAGGTGTCTGGAGCGACGCCGACGTGCTGCCGCCCATCACGCCGTACTACGTGATGAAGGTCGGTCACATTCCGCTGATTCGCTACCGGCGTCCCGGCGATCCGCAAGTCGCGCAGGAGATCGCAACGCTCGCGGACAGCGTGCGCGGCGTGCTGCTCGAACGGCTCGGCCCGGTCGTATGGGAGCGTTCCGTTTCGCAGGCTTCGTACGTAATCGAAGAACTGGAGGAGACGGCACGCTTGTGGCTGATGACGAACCCGCGTCCCGCGCCGCTCGGCGCCGCCGCGGTAGAGGAGTTGCGCACGGTGTTCGGCGCACGCTGGTAACGCGTTCGAGCGAAGTGGGCATTTCGTTCGCCAACGCAAATTATTAGTATCACTAACATTAGACAGAAGCCAGAAGGAGACAACGCATGACAAGCTTTCAGGCGGCATCCGTTCGCCCGGCATCCACCGCCGCCGCGGCCGGGCAACCCGGCGCGGCCGAGATCGAACGCACTTACGGGAAAGTGTTCTGGCGCATCGTGCCGTTTCTCATGCTGTGCTATGTGGTCGCGTATCTGGATCGCGTCAACGTGGGCTTTGCAAAGCTCCAGATGTCGCAGGATCTCGCGTTCAGCGAAACCGTATTCGGTCTCGGCGCGGGTGTGTTCTTCGTCGGCTACTTTCTCTTCGAACTGCCCAGCAACATCCTGATGCACCGGCTCGGCGCGCGCATCTGGATTGCGCGGATCATGATCACGTGGGGTCTGCTTTCCGCCGTGTTCGTATTCGTACGGACTCCGATGCAGTTCTATGCGTTGCGCTTTCTGCTCGGCCTCGCCGAAGCCGGGTTCTATCCGGGCGTCATTCTGTACCTCACGTACTGGTTCCCTTCGCATCGTCGCGCGAAGATCATTGCGGTGTTCATGTCGGCGATTCCGGTTTCGGGCATGTTCGGCAACCCGCTGTCGGGCTGGATCATGCAGACGTTCGACTCGCATCACGGCTTCGCAGGCTGGCAATGGATGTTCGTGATCGAAGCGGTGCCGGCCATCGCTATCGGTATCGCGACGATCCTGTATCTCGACAACGGCATCGCAAGCGCGAAATGGCTGACGCCGCGCGAAAAGAAACTACTCGCCGACGAAATCGCCGCGCAACCGCAGGAAAACGCGAAGTCGCAATCGGTGCGCGCCGTGTTTCGCGATCCGCGCACGTGGTGGATGTCGCTAATCTATTTCGCATTCGTCACGGGCCAATACGGACTGACGTTCTGGATGCCGACGCTCGTGAAGTCGACGGGCGTGACGGGCGCATTCGAAATCGGCCTGCTGAGCGCGATTCCGTTTCTCGTTGCAATCGTCGTGATGAACATAATGGGGCACAGCGCCGACAAGCGCCGCGAGCGTCGCTGGCATCTGATCGGACCGGCGCTCGCGGGCGCAGTTGGCTTTACGGTCGCGGCTTCGTTCGCGAACAATACGGCCGTGTCGATTGCGTTTCTCTCGATTGCGGCAGCGGGCGTGCTGACCTGCGCGCCGCTCTTCTGGTCGTTGCCCACGGCGTTCATGTCCGGCGCGACGGCGGCTGCCGGCATCGCGATCATCAATTCGATGGGCAATCTGGCGGGCTTCGCAAGCCCGTACATGATCGGCTATCTTAAGGATCTCACGCACAGCACGGAGTCCGGCATGTACGTGCTTGCCGCGATGCTCGTGATCGGCGCGCTTGCCGTCTGGCTGACGCCCGCGCGGCTCGTGAACCGCTAAACACTTGTATTCAAGGAGTTGCTTCGATGCCACGCTTCGCCGCCAACCTGACGATGATGTACAACGAACACGCGTTTCTAGATCGTTTCGCCGCCGCCGCGCGCGACGGTTTCGAGGCCGTGGAGTTTCTGTTCCCCTATGAGTTTCCGGGCGCCGACATCAAGGCGCGGCTGACTGAAAACGGCCTCACGCAAGCGCTGTTCAACGCGCCGCCGGGCGACTGGGGGGCAGGGGAGCGCGGCATCGCGTCGTTGCCGGGCCGCGAAGACGAATTTCGCCGGAGCGTGGAGACGGCGCTCGAATACGCACGCGAACTGGGCAACGACAAGTTGCACGTAATGGCCGGGTTGATCAGGCCGGAGCAATCGCGCGCCGCCCACCGCGACGTGTATCTGAAGAACCTCGCGTACGCGGCGAAAGCGGCCGAGGCGGACGGCATCACCATCGTGATCGAGCCGATCAACACGCGCGACATTCCCGGCTTCTTTCTGAACCGGCAAGACGACGCGCAGGCGATCTGCGCGGAAGTCGGCGCGCCGAACCTCAAAGTGCAGTTCGATCTTTACCATTGCCAGATCGTCGAAGGCGATCTCGCTGTCAAGCTCGAGCGCGACATGAAGGGCATCGGACACATTCAGATCGCAGGCGTGCCAGAGCGGCACGAGCCGGATATCGGCGAAGTGAATTATCCGTATCTGTTCTCGTTGATCGACAAGCTCGGCTACGACGGCTGGATTGGTTGCGAATACCGGCCGCGCGCGGGCACGTCCGAAGGGCTTGAATGGATCAGGCCGTACGTGAAGGCACGCGCCTGAGCGCATTGAACAGACATACTGAGGAAACCGAAACATGAAAGTACTGATCACGGGCGGCGCGGGATTTCTTGGCCAGCGTCTCGCGCGCGAACTGCTCGCGCGCGGCGAGCTGAAGGGCGCGAATGGACTGCGCGAGCCGATCACCGAACTGGTGTTGCTCGACGTCGTCGCGGCGCCGGGGCCGCACGATGAGCGCGTACGCATCGAAGTCGGCGATATTGCCGAGCGCGGCGTGCTCGAACGTTTGATCGACGAGAAGACGGCGGCGATATTCCATCTCGCGGCGATCGTCAGCGGCCAGGCGGAAGCGGATTTCGACCTCGGCATGCGGATCAATCTCGACGCGTCGCGCTTGCTGCTCGACGTGTGCCGCGAGCGCGGGCATCGGCCGCGCGTCGTATTCACGAGTTCCGTGGCCGTCTATGGCGGCGATCTGCCCGACACCGTGCGCGATGAAACCGCGTTGAATCCGCAGTCGTCGTATGGCGCGCAAAAAGCCATCGCCGAATTGCTGCTCAATGATTTTTCGCGGCGCGGTTTCGTCGATGGGCGCGTGCTGCGCCTGCCGACCATTAGCGTGCGGCCCGGCAAACCGAATGCGGCGGCATCATCGTTTGCGAGTGGCATCATTCGCGAGCCGCTGAACGGCCAGCCCGCCGTGTGCCCGGTGAGCGGTTCGACGCGGTTGTGGCTGCTGTCGCCGCGCAAGGCGATCGAATGTCTCGTTGCCGGATGCGAGACCGATGGCGCGGCGCTCGGCAATCGGCGCACGGTGAATCTGCCGGGCGTGTCGGTAACGGTCGACGAGATGATCGCCGCGCTGCGCGAAGTGGCGGGCGATGCGGTCGCGGCGCGGGTCGAGTGGAAGGCGGACGAGCGTGTGGAGAAAATTGTCGGCAGTTGGCCCGCGCAGTGGGATATCGCGCGCGCGACCGGGCTTGGACTGCAAGGCGATGCGTCGTTTGGGGATATCATCCGTGCGTTTGTTGACGATGAGCTTGGCGGGAAGGTTTTGGTTTAGCGATTGCGGTGATTGGGGGCGTTTTGGGTATGGGAAGGCGTCCCCCCAAGCGGACGTTATCGGGTGGCTGCTACATCTAGTGTCAAAGCTATTTTCAGATGTTCGCCGCACCTCGCAACCGGACATTTCAAAAAAGCCGCAACACGCAAAAGTGCGATAATTTATCTTATGTTAAATAATAAAGAGCCGCCCGCGAACGGCTCCCACAGCTCATGACGCGGCCTCCGAGGCCGCATCATGTCTCCGACTACCGGACGTCACGCCAGCCGCCGCTGTCCTTTCCCATCCGCTGCCGCTGCCAAAAGGCGTCCTGTCCGCACCGGCGCGTGCGACCTTTTCCACGCCCAGTACTTATGCCGCGCTGACGCTTCTCGCCATTGCTCAATACGCGGTCCCAGTCAGTAAAATCCCTGGTCGGTCGACCTGTCGCACCGCAGTAACATCGGATCACATCTTCTAGAATGTCGTTCTACCAGCCGGAACGAACAAACAAAAGGTGGTCGTAACCATGCTTCCGCTAGCCGGCGTGCGCGTCCTGGATCTGTCGAATGTGCTCGCCGGTCCGTTCTGCGCCTATCAACTCGCGCTCCTCGGCGCCGAAGTCACCAAAGTCGAGCATCCTGAAGGCGGCGACCTCGCGCGCCGGCTCGGCGCGGACAAGGACGCCGCGGCGCGCAATATGGGCGCGTCGTTCGTGGCCGTGAATGCGGGCAAGCGCTCGATCACGCTGAACCTGAAAGACCCGCGCGGCAAGGCCATCCTGTTCGATCTCGTGCGCAACGCCGACGTCCTCGTCGAAAACTTCCGGCCCGGCGTGATGGATCGCCTGGAACTCGGCTATGCTCAGTTATCCGAAGTGAATCCGGCGCTGGTCTACTGCTCGATTTCCGGCTTCGGCAACGAAGGCGAACTGTCGAGCCGCCCCGCTTACGACCAGATCATCCAGGGCATGTCCGGCGTGATGAGCGTGACGGGGGATGCGCACAGCGCACCGCTGCGCGTGGGCTATCCCGTTTCCGATACGGTGGGCGGCCTCACCGCTGCGTTCGGCATCTGCGCGGCGCTCGTCGATGCGCGCGCGAGCGGTCGCGGGCGGCGCCTCGACGTTTCGTTGCTCGAAGCCACCCTCGCGACCATGGGCTGGGTCGTGTCGAACTACCTGAACGCGGGCATCGAGCCGGCCCCCATGGGCAACGAGAATTTCACGGCCGCGCCCTCGGGCACGTTCCGCACCGGCGCCGGCCTCCTCAACATCGCGGCGAACGAAACGCGCCAGTTCGAAAGTCTGTGCGAGGTAATCGGGCGCCCCGACCTGCCGCGCGACACGCGCTTTGCCGCGCGCCACACCCGCAAACAGCATCGCGAAGCGCTCAAGGCCGAGATCGAGACCGCGCTCGCGGCGGACAGCGCCGCGAACTGGGAGACGCGTCTGCTCGAGCGCGGCGTGCCCGTGGGCCGCGTGCTCTCGGTGCCGGAAATCCTCGCGCATCCGCATCTGGCCGAGCGGCGCTTTGTCCGCGAGTTCGAGGCGGCTCAAGGCGAAGCGCCGCAACGCGTGACGCGCGCGGGCCTGCGCCTGGCCGATGCCGACGCCGCGCCACTCACACCCGCCCCGCCGCTTGGCGCGCACACGCGCGAAACACTTGCACAACTCGGCTACAAGGCCGCCGAAATCGACGCCTTGCACCAGGACGGAGTGATCTGAACCATGCCGACGACGAATACCGCCACGCCCGATCTCGCGGCCCTGTGTGCCGACTACTGGAGCACTTCGATCACGGACATCCATCCGGGCTCGATCAAGGTGCGCGGCTACCCGATCCAGGAATTGATCGGCAACGTGAGCTTTCCGCAGATGATCTGGTTGATGCTGCGCGGCGAGTTGCCCGGCGACGAAGAGGCCACGCTGCTCGAAGCCGCGCTCGTGGCCTCGGTCGATCACGGGCCGCATGCGCCCTCGATCGCGATCTCGCGCATGGCCACGAGCTGCGGCTTGCCGATCAACGGCGCCATGGCTTCGGCGCTCAATGCGCTCGACGATGTACACGGCGGCGCGGGCCAGCAGGCCGTCGAGCTTTACGCCGACATCGCCGCGCGCATCGTGGCGGGCAGCGCGTTCGAAGCCGCGGTCGAGGCAGGCGTGGACGAATTCATCGCCGCTCATGGCAAATATCTGCCGGGCTTCGGCCATCGCTTTCATCCCGTCGATCCGCGCGCCGGGCGGCTGCTCGCGCTTGTCGATGCACGCATGGCGTCCGGCACGATCAAGGGGCGTTACGCGGCGATTGCGCGCGGCATCGAGGCGTTGCTGAAGAAACGCAAGGAGCGCCCCGTGCCGATGAATATCGACGGCGTGACGGCAGTGATTTACGCGGAGCTGGGGTTTGCGCCGGAACTGGCGCGCGGCGTGTTCTGCCTTTCGCGCGCGGTGGGCATCCTCGCGCATGCGTGGGAGCAGCGCGGACGCGGCGAACGTAACAAGGGACCCATGCCGCGCGAGATTCCATACGCTTACACAGGCGCGCCAGAACGGCATCTGGAGTAATCCAGACTAATTCCCTCAGGCGTCCTGACGTGTTCGCGCAGCGTGCCGGGCGGCGCGTAGTGCGCGCGAGTCGCCGCCGAGCGCATCGGTAGCGCGTGCCGCGCAATCGAACAGCGCGTCGAGATGGCGTTCGACGAACGCCGCATCGATGCGCGAACTCGGCCCTGCGAGCGTGAGCACGCCACGCAAGGTGTCGTGCACGCCGAACACGGGCATCGAAACGCCCGCCGTCTCGCGGTCCCGCTCGCCAATCGATACGCAGTAGAAGTCGCGCCGAATGCGCTCGAACGGCTCGCCGCCGAACGCGAGCAGCGCGCGCCCGCCCGAGCCGCTTTCGAGCGGCAGCACGTCGCCCTCGCGCACGTGGTGGCGCACCACATGGTGTGAATCGACGCGATGCAGGCACACGCGCACGGCATTGTCGCGCACGTAGAACGAAACGCTCTCCCCGCTCGAGGCAGTCAGTTCGCGCATGAGCGGCAGCAGAATGTCTCCCAGGTTGAGGCCGCGTTGATAGAGCGCACCCAGCGCAAACGTGGCGGCGCCAAGCTGGTAGCGTCCGTCGTCGAGGCGCAGCAGCAGACGATGCTGAATCAGCGCGCCGGCCAGCCGCAGCAACGTGCTTTTGTAGAGGCCCGTGCGTGCCGCGAGTTCGGCGAGCGTGAGCGCGCTATCGCCCGGGCGAAACGCGAACAGGATGGCGCACGCGCGGTCGATGACGGCGACGCCCTCTTCCTTCTTGACCGTGGCAGCCGGTTCTTGCGGGGGCATGAATAGGTAGACGGGAGAGAAACGAGTCCGATTTTACGCGATCTCGCGCGCGTTTCCCGCATCCGGTGGATCGCCCGCCCGCACATCCGCCGTCTTACTTCGGCCGCGCCACCGAATCGCGCAATGTCACGCTTACCGGAAAGGTGCGCTCGATCGGCCACTGCGTGCCGTAGCACTGGTTCATGAGCCAGCGCACGGCGTTGCGCGTCAGCTCGGCAGTCGGAATGTGCACCGAGGTCAGCGCGGGCGCCATATAGGCCGCCGAATAGTCGTCGTCGTAGCCGATGACCGAAACGTCGTGAGGCACGCGCAATCCTGCCTGCTGCAAGCGCGCGAGCGCACTCATGGCCATCGTATCGTTCGCGCAGAAAAGCCCGGTGAAGCGTTGTTTACGCTCGATAAGCGTCCCCGCCGCCATAAAGCCGCCTTCGGGCGAAAAGTCGGAAACGATATGCGGTACGGTCCTGCGCTCGATGCCGTGGCGCGCCAGTTCGGAGAAAAAACCATGCAGACGCGCCGCATTGTCCGACGACGTGGACGGCCCGCCGATCACCGCAAGCTCGCGATGGCCGTGCTCGATGAGCGTACGGGCCGCCATCTCGCCACCGTGAAAGTGATCGGCGCAGAATGATGCTTCGGGCAACTGATCGAATGCGCGGTTCAGGAAGGCCATGCGCGGATGCATGGCGTGCAGCATCTGCAGGTCGTCGTCGTACAGATCGTGGCTGATGACCACCACGCCGTCGCAATCGCGGCCGATCAGAAAGCGCACGGCCTCGATGGCCTGCTCGCGCGGCGAAGCTTCGCCGCAGCCCGTGGCCACCACCACGTGACGGCGCACGGCGCGCAGTTGCGTGTCGGTTTCCTTCAGGATGGTGCCGTAATACGAGCCGAAAAACGTCGGGACGAAAATCCCGATGATGCCGAGCGACTTCGTGGCCATCGCCCGGCCAATGGACGAAGGCCGGAAATTGAGCTGTTCGATCGCGGCCTGCACGCGCGCGGCCGCCTCCGCCGACACGGGACCGTTGCCCGATATCGCCCTCGAAGCCGTCGAAAGGCCCACGCCGGCCAGCGCCGCCACGTCTTTCAGGGTCGCCACGTTCCTCGTCTCTCTTTCTGTGTCGGTTGGGCGCATCAAATCCGCGCGCTCGTTTCTTCGTCGAACAGCGAAACGTGCGCACCGTCGATCGAGAACGGCACCGCCGAGCCGCTTGCAAGCGGCGTCTTGTCCTGGTCGATCGAGGCGATCTGTCCTCCCTGATGCTCGATCCACAGGACACGATGATTGCCCATCGGCTCCACGAGCGTCAAGCGGCCTTCCCGCGCGTCTTCGTGCGGACGTACGGCGCCCCCCGCGCGCACGTCTTCCGGGCGCACGCCGAGCACGCACGCGCGCGTGGGGTCGGGCGCGCCCTTGAACGCATAAGCCGATACATCGACGTCGAGGCCTGCGCCGCGAAAGCGCAAGCGGCCTTCGTCGGCTTCGAGCCTGCCGCGCAGCAGATTCATCGGGGGCGCGCCGAGAAAGGTTGCGACGAACAGGTTCTCCGGGCGCGCGTAGACTTCAGCCGGCGTGCCGAACTGCTGGATCGCCCCGCCCTTCATCACCGCCATGCGCGTGGCCAGCGTCATCGCCTCGACCTGATCGTGCGTCACGTAGATCATCGTCGCGCCGAGTTGCTGGTGCAACTGCTTAAGCTCGCGGCGCAACTCGGTGCGCAACTTGGCGTCGAGATTCGAGAGCGGTTCGTCGAACAGGAACACGTCCGCCTCGCGCACGAGCGCGCGCCCGATCGCCACGCGCTGGCGCTGCCCGCCCGAAAGCTGCGCGGGCTTGCGCGAAAGCAGCGGCCCGAGCTGCAGCATGTCAGCGGCGCGCTTCACGCGGCGGTCGATCTCCGCCTTCGGCGTGCCGTTGATACGGAGTGCGAACGAGAGATTGCGCTCCACGTTCATGGTCGGATAGAGCGCGTACGACTGGAACACGAGCGCCACGCCCCGATCCTTCGGGTCGGCCCATGTCATGTCCTCGCCGCCGATCTCGATGCTGCCGTCGGTCACGTCGACGAGGCCCGCGATGCTGTGCAGCAACGTGGACTTGCCGCAGCCCGAAGGCCCGAGCAGCACGACAAATTCGCCTGCGCGCACGTCGAGATCGAGTTCGTCGATTACGGTGTTCGCGCCGAGGTCGATGCGCAGATTGCGTACGGAAACGTTCGTGAGATTGCCCATGCCCTGCTCCTAGCCTTTCACCGCGCCCGAGGCGATGCCGCGCACGAACCAGCGCCCGGAAATGAAGTAGATCGCGAGCGGCACAGCCGACGTGAGGATCGTCGCGGCCATGTTGACGTTATAGATGCGCTCGCCGGTCGTCGTATTGATGATGTTGTTCAGTTGCACCGTCATCGGCAGGTTTTTCGTGCCCGCGAACACGAGGCCCAGAATGTAGTCGTTCCAGATGCCCGTGACCTGCATGATGATCGCCACCACGATGATGGGCACCGACATGGGCAGCATCAACTGCACGAAGATGCGCCAGAACCCGCCGCCGTCGATGCGGGCGGCCTTGAACAGTTCCTGCGGCAAGGACGCGTAGTAGTTGCGGAACAGCAGCGTCATGACCGGCATGCCGAAGATCGTGTGAATCACGACGATGCCCGGCAGCGAACTGAAGAGATGCACGAAGGCCAGCACGCGCACGAGCGGATACACCATTACCTGCACGGGAATGAAGGCGCCCGCGAGCAGAATGCCGAACAGCACGCCCGCGCCGCGCGGCCGCCAGAACGACAGCGCGTAGCCATTCACGGCGCCCACGGCGATCGAAATGACCGTGCTCGGCACGACGATGCGCACTGAATTCCAGAAGCCCACGCGAATGCCGTCGCAGTCGAGACCCGTGCAGGCGGAGAACCACGCATCGCGCCACGGAGCGAGCGTGAAATGCCCGGGCAGCGCGAGCAGATGACCGAGGCGGATCTCGGCCATCGGCTTTACCGACGTCACGAGCATCACGTAGAGCGGCAGCAGGAAGAACAGCGCGGCGGTGAAAAGAAACGCATACACGCCAAACCGCGCGGGCGTGAAGCGGCTGCGCGGCTTGCGCTTCTTGCGCGCGCTACGCGGTTGGGCGGGCGCGGGGCGCAGCGAATCGGCCAAAGGCGTGCTCATGCGCGGTCTCCTTTGAGCGCCGCGCGGCTGCGCGCATAGAAGAACGGCGCAAGAATGGCGAGCACGGTGGCGAGCAGCACGATCGACGCCGCCGAAGCCAGGCCGATGTTCGCGCGATTGAAGAGGTAATCCATGATGAACTTTGCGGGTACCTCGCTCGCGGTGCCGGGGCCGCCTTGCGTCATCGCGACCACGGCGTCGTAGAGCTTCACGACCATCACGAAGAGCAGCACGAACGCGGTGGAAAGCGACGTCTTGAGCATCGGCACGACGATGCTCGCGTACACGCGCCAGCGCGGAATGCCGTCGAGGCGCGCGGCTTTCCAGATCTCGTCGTCGATGCCGCGCAGGCCCGCGAGCATGAGCGCCATCACGAGGCCCGAGGCCTGCCACACCGTGGCGATCACGAGCGTATAGATCGCAAAGCGCTGCGTGACGATCCAGTCGAAACGCGCGTGCTCGAAACCCATTTGCCGCAATACGGCCTGCACGCCGAGTTCGGGGTTGAGAATCCACTGCCACACGAGGCCCGTTGCGACGAACGACATCGCATACGGATAGAGGAACACCGTGCGCAGCGCGCCTTCCGCCACGACGCGCTGGTCGATGAAGATCGCGAGCAGCAGCCCGATCACGAGGCACGCTACGATGAAGCACGCGCCGTAGATCACGAGATTCTGCAACGACACCATCCAGCGATCGTTCTGGAACAGCCGCACATACTGCGTCGCGCCCGCGAACGTGTTGGTGGGCAGCGAGCGCGAGAAGCTGAGCGACACGCGCGCCGTAAATAGCATGGTGCCGAGGTACGCGAACAGGACCGTCGCCACCATCGGCGCGAGCGCGATCCAGGCGGCGAGCGAGAGCCGCCGTCGCACGGGGCGCGCGCTGCGCGCTTGCCCCGCTTGACGTTTGGCCGGTTGCAGCTTGGCGGCGTACATGATTGCGCTCAGCTCTGGATGGCCGTGGCAAAGGCCTTCTGCGCGTCTTCCGCAGACTGGTTCTTGTTCCAGAAGTTCGTGATGACGTCCTGGAGCGCGCCCTGGACATCAGGCGGAATCAGCATTTCCGGATTCGGCAGTTGGCGCGACTTGTCCTTCATGATCGTCATGCCCTCCTTCGCGCAGATGTCGAAGCCCGAGGTATCCACGTCCTGGCGAATCGGAATCGAGCCCTTCTTCTGGTTGAACGCGACCTGCGCGGCAGGCGACGTCATCACCGTGGCGAGCAGTTGCTGCGCTTTCACCTGTTCGGGGTTGTCGGTCTTCGGGAACACGAACACGTCGCCGGCGATCATGTACGGCGACTTCGGAAAGCCGGGGAAGCAACCGAAGTCCTTGCCCGCCACCTGGTTCGCGGCCGAAAACTCGCCCTTGGCCCAGTCGCCCATGATCTGCATGCCCGCCTTGCCGGAAATCACGAGCGCCGTGGCGTCGTTCCAGTTGCGGCCCGGCGAGCCCGGATCGACGTAATTATGCAACCGCTTGAAGGTTGCGAGCACGTTGCGGAACGCGGGCGAATTCACCGCCTTCGCATCGCGGTCGCGATAGACCTTCATGTAGAGATCGCGGTCCATGTCGGCGAAGATCGCGTCGAAGGTGATCTTTTCCTGCCACGCCTGGCCGCCCAGCGCGAGCGGAATCAGGCCGGCTGCCTTGAGCTTGTCCAGATCGGCGAAGAGTTCGTCGAAGTTCTGCGGCTCACCCTTGATCCCGGCCTTGGCGAACGCGGGCTTCGAATAGAAGAACCAGTCCTGCATGTGAATGTTCACGGGCGCCGCGTAATAGTGCCCTTTCACCTTGATCGCAGTGATGATCGATTCGGGGAACGTGCCGCTCCAGTTTTCCTTCGTTGCGACCGCATCGACATTGTTCAGGAGTCCCTGGTCAATGAGATCGTGAAACTGCTTGGACGTATTGAACTGGGCAGCGGTGGGCGGATCGCCGCCCACGATGCGGTTGATGGCCGTCGCGCGCGCCTGGTCCGCGCCGGCGATCGCGTTGTCCACCCACTTGCCACCCGCCTGATCGTAGGCGAGCGCGAACTGCTTGATCGCGGCCGATTCGCCGCCCGACGTCCACCAGTGAATCACGTTGGCCTTGAGGGGTTCCGCGGCGTTGGCCGCGAGCGCGCCGGCCAGCGCAAGAGCGGCGACGATGCCGCGCAGAACGGGTGTGTTGTGCTTCATTGCGTCTCCTCCGGTTTCACCGGCGTGGTCTGCAAAAGCTTATGGGTTGGAAGTTTCGCGGCCACGGCGCGTCATGCGGCATGCCCGAGCGTCGCATGCCATGCCGTGGTTGTCACGCTAGTTGTTGCCCTTGCCCGGAAATCTGGTCACGCGCCTTCGAGCGCGCGCCGCTGCGCGATGAAATGCGCGATGAGTTCGGCGCTGCGCTTGGGCGTGCGAACCTGCGTGTCGTAATCGACGTGCACGACGCCGAAGCGCCGCTCATAGCCGAACGCCCATTCGAAGTTGTCGAGCAGCGACCAGACGAAATAGCCGCGCACGTCCACGCCCGCCTTGATCGCGGCGTCCACGGCGGCCAGGTGGCGCTTGAGGAACGAGATGCGCTGCGTGTCGTTCACTTCGCCGTCGCTCACGCGGTCGTCCGAAGCCATGCCGTTCTCGGTGATATAGATGGGCGGCAGGTTCTCATAGTCGCGCTCAAAGCCGATCAGCAGGTCGCGCAGACCGTCGGGGTGAACTTCCCAACCCATCTGCGTGCGCTCCACGTCCTTCAGCGGCACTTCGACGAAACCGTGTGCACCGTCGCTCTTCACGTTGGTACGGAAGTAGTAGTTGATGCCGAGGAAATCGAGCGGCGCCGCAATCGTCTTCATGTCGCCTTCGAGCACGAGCGGCTCGGTGCCCGGCCACAGTTCGAACAGCTCCTCCGGATAGGCGCCCTTGAGCAGCGGATCGAGAATCCATGCGTTGTGCTGCACTTCGAAGCGGCGCGCGGCGCGCACGTCTTCCGGCGACGACGAATCGGGCGTACCGCGCCCCACGTTCGCGACGATCCCCTTGGTCGAGCCCGGATCGTTCGCACGCAGCACGCCGGTCGCGAGGCCATGGCCGAGCAGCAGATGATGCATGGCCTGGGTGGGATAGCGGGCGTTCGCGAGGCCCGGCGCATGATGCCCGCTGCCGTAGCCGAGGTACGCCGAGCACCACGGCTCGTTGAGCGTCATCCATGAGTCGACGAGGCCGGACAATTCGCGGCTCATGAGGTCCGCGTAGTCGGCGAAGCGGTAGGCGGTGTCGCGGTTGAGCCAGCCGCCGCGATCTTCGAGATGCTGCGGCAAGTCCCAGTGGTAGAGCGTGGCGAAGGTGCGCACGCCCTTCTGCTTCAGGCGCTCCAGCAACCGCTTGTAGAACGCGATGCCCTTGGCATTGGGCCTCCCCGCTTCGTCCATTACGCGCGGCCATGCAATCGAAAAACGATAAGCCTCGAAATTCAGGCTTTCGAGCAGATCGAGGTCGGCCTCCCAGCGGTGATAGTGGTCGCAGGCCACGGCGCCCGTGTCGCCGGCGAGCACCTTGCCGGGCGTGGCGCTGAAGGTGTCCCAGATCGACGGCAGGCGGCCGTCCTCGTGGATGGCGCCTTCGATCTGATACGCAGCCGTGGCCGCGCCAAGAAGGAAGTCGCTGCGCCACAGCGCGGAACCGGCGGGCGGAGTGAAGGGATCGTCGGCAACTGCGGCGGCGGAATCTGGCAATGCGGTGTCCTGATTCACGAAAACTCCTGCGCGGGAATCACCGGCCTATGCGTGCTGGGTAGCCGGATCGGGTTGGAGTGGAAGCGCTTCCACAGCGCTTGATCCGCACAATAGCAGTGGCTAAATCCAACGGGCAATCAGGGTTTGTCTCGACATTTTTATGTAGCTGCTTCACCTGTTTTTTAAACTACAGAGGCTTTTCGTTTGTAGCATGGCTACACGAACGTCAAGCATCGGAGCGCGATTCCAGGTCGGGACGCACCGCCGCGAGTGCTTCGTGCAGGGTCCCGAAGATGTTCGCACGCCCCACGACGGCCGTGATGCCATGCCGATCCATGTCCGAAAGCAGGTAGCGGTTCACGCGTCCGAAAATCACCTTGATGCCGCGCTCCGCGAGTTCCGAACAAAGTTCGATCACAGCGCGCCCGGCTGAATAATCGAGGTCGGTAATCGCCCCCGCATCCACGACTACGCAGTGCACGGGCGACGGCGACCGGTCGACCAGCATGCGCAGCTCGTCGACGAACATATGGTCGTTCGCGTAGAACAGGTCCGCGCCGAAGCGGTACACGATGAGCCCAGGCGCCGTGAGCTGGCCCGCTTGCGCGGGTTCCGGCAGCCAGTGCCCCTCCTCGTTCGGCACGAGCACCATGGTGTGCGGCCGGTAGCTATGGCGCACATGGCGCAACAACGAGAGCCCGATGGCGATGAGGATGCCGTTCTCCACGCCGATCACGACAACGGCGAGCGCCGTCGTCACCGCAAGCCGGAATTCGCCGGGACTCTCGCGGCGAATATCGATCAACTGGCGAATGTTCACGAGTCCCACGGCGATCGTGAAGACAATCGCGGCCAGCACGCAATGCGGCAGATATTGCAGCAGGCGGCTGAAAAACAGCAGCACCACGAGCACGACGCCGGCAAACACGAGTTGCGCGAACTGGCTGCGCGCGCCGGCCTGATCGGCCATGGCGGTCTGCGTGAGGCTGCCGTTCACGACGAATGCGCCGCTCAGCGAAGCCGCCGCGTTGGCCGCCGCGAGGCCGAGCAGATTGGCGTCCTCGTCGGTGCGCTCGCCGTAGCGCTCGGCAAATGCGCGGCTCGTGGCGGCGCTTTGCGCAACGATGATGACAAAGCACGACGCCGCCACCTGCAGCAGATCGATCATCTGGAACCAGCCCACGGCGGGAAAACTCACGCGCGGCAAGCCGCCCTCCACGGGCCCGATCACCGAAATGCCGTGGCCCGCGAAGTCAAGCGCGGCGCTCGCCGCGATGCTGCCCGCCACGGCGATGAGCGGCACGGGCCAGCGCGGCCGGAACTTCTTGAAGACCAGAATCGCCGCCACGACCACCACGGCAATGGCGAGCGTCGTCCAGTGAATCGCGCCCAACTGCGTGACGATCTGCTTGATCTGCAGGACTGTGCGGCGCGAGCTGACCGCAATGCCGAGCATGTCGCCAAGCATCGCCACGCCCACCTGGATGCCGACGCCCGTGAGAAAACCCGCGAGCACGGTGCGTGACAGAAAGTCCGCGAGAAAGCCGAGGCGAAACACGCGTGCGATCAACAACATCACGGCCGTGAGCAAGGCGGTCATGCCCGCGAGCGCAACATATTCGGCGCTCGACGGCGCCGCCATGGTCGTGAGCCGGCTCGCGAAAATGGTGGCGGTGGCGGAATCGGCGGCAACCACGAGGTGACGCGATGCGCCAAAAAGCGCGAACGCAATGAGCGGCAGAAAGCCCGTATAAAGACCGGTTACGGCAGGCATGCCCGCGATGCGCGCGTAACCCAGCAATTGCGGCACGTTCATCGATGCAAGCTGCACGCCGGCGATCGCGTCGCGCAGCGCAGAGATGCGAGAAAGCGGCCGCACGCCGCGAAAGAGTTCAAACGCCATTACGCCTTCCTTTCGAAATCCGCCTCTACGTGCGGTGTTTTTTATGCAGCGGGTTCACTGGCGCAGTATGTTAGCGCGCGCGGACGTTCCGGTACGCGCCCGATTGCAACGTCGTTGCGCGCGCATCAAAGAAAGAGGCCAGCCCGCAGGCTGGCCTCATGATCGATACGCCCAGTCCCATGACGCAGCGAGATGGCTATACCCGAATCGGCGGCGGCATATAACGGCATTCGTAGCGTTTTCGGACCGTGCCGTTTTCATCCACGCTTTCGAGGAACACGTCGAATTGCCAGAGGCGCGCCATGTGGCGCAGCACTTCGTCGGTATCGCCCGAAAGATGGCGGTTGTCGCTCATGAAGTGACGCAGCGTGAGGCTGCGATCGCCGCGCGTGTTCACGGACCACACCTGGATATTCGGCTCGCGGTGATGCATGTCGTACTGACGCGAGAGCGCCTGGCGCACGTATTGATAGCCGCTTTCGTCGTGGATGGCCGAAACTTCGAGCGCGTCGCGCATGTCGTCGTCGAGCACCGAGAAAAGCCGCATCTCGCGGATCAGATGCGGCGACAAATACTGCGCCACGAAGCTCTCGTCCTTGAAGTTGCGCATGGCGTAGTGCAGCGCCTTGAGCCACGGACTGCCGGCCAGTTCGGGGAACCACTTGCGATCCTCTTCCGTGGGGTTCTCGCAGATGCGGCGAATGTCGCTCATCATCGAAAACCCGAGCGCATACGGATTGATGCCGCTGTAATACGGCTTCGTCACCGGCGGCTGATAGATCACGTTGCTGTGCGAATGCAGGAACTCCATCATGAAGCCGTCTTCGAGCTTGCCCTGCGCATACAGCGTGTTGAGCAGCGTGTAATGCCAGAACGTGGCCCAGCCTTCGTTCATGACCTGGGTTTGCCGCTGCGGATAAAAATATTGCCCGATCTTGCGCACGATGCGAATGACTTCGCGCTCCCACGGTTCGAGCAGCGGCGAGTTCTTTTCGGCGAAGTACAGCAGGTTTTCCTGCGGCTCCGGCGGAAAGCGCTCGTCGATTTCCTCGGCAACCGGCATTTGCTGCTTGGGCAGCGTGCGCCACAGTTCATTTACCTGGGACTGCAGATAAGCCTCGCGTTCCCTGCGCAGCGCCGCTTCGCGTTCGAGCGAAAGCTTTTGGGGCCGTTTATAGCGGTCCACGCCGTAGTTCATGAGCGCGTGGCACGAGTCGAGCAATTCTTCCACGCGGTCCAGACCGAACCGCTCCTCGCATTCGGCGATGTAATTCTTCGCATACACGAGGTAGTCGACGATGGCGTGCGCATCCGTCCACAACCGGAACAGATAGTTTCCCTTGAAAAACGAGTTGTGCCCGTACGCGGCGTGCGCGATCACGAGCGCCTGCATCGTCATGGTGTTCTCTTCCATGAGATACGCGATGCAGGGGTTGGAGTTGATGACGATCTCGTATGCGAGGCCCATCTGGCCGCGGCGATAGCTCTTTTCGGTGGAGAGAAAATGCTTGCCGAACGACCAGTGGCGATAGTTCACCGGCATGCCGACGGACGCGTAGGCGTCCATCATCTGCTCGGCGCTGATCAATTCGAGCTGGATCGGGTACACGTCCAGTTCGTATTGCGCTGCAACATGCGAGATATGTGTGTCGTACTCCTCGATGAGTTCGAAGGTCCAGTCGGAGGGGCACGGCAACGGCCGTTTGTCGGCTACGTTCATTTGCACTTCCCTTTGCTGGGCGAGCCCATGCTCCTTGTGGCGAGCAGCCCCCGCGGCGGGCTCGGGCGCTGCGGCGTCGTCGCGATGACCGGGCTTGCGCTCCTCATCGTGTTCGCCATGATGCCCTTTTTCGTGGCCGCTCGTCTTCTGGCGCTCCGGCTGATAGCCGCGCGCCTCGTTGTGCAGGTGGCGTGTCGTCATGAGTGCTCCACCTGCTTTTCAAAAAGCTCCCGGAACACCGGATAGATATCCGCCGCGGTGTCGACTTTTTTCATCGCCAGATGCGGCTCCGTGAGTGCGAGTTGCGCGTATTCAAGCCAGAGGTTCTGCTCCTCCGGCGTGACTTGAATATACGCAAAATAGCGCACCTGAGTCAGGATGTCATCCGCGAGAATCTTGCGGCACTTGGGCGAATCGTCAGTCCAGTTGTCGCCGTCCGAAGCCTGTGCGCCGTAGATATTCCAGTCGCTCGGCGAATAACGGTCCTCGATCACTTTTTTCATTAGCTCCAGCGCGCTCGACACGACGGTGCCGCCGCTTTCGGTGGAATGAAAGAAGGTGTCCTCGTCCACTTCCTCGGCGCGCGTGTGGTGGCGAATGAACACCACTTCGATCTTTTCGTAATTGCGCTTGAGGAACAGGTACAGGAGGATGAAGAAGCGCTTGGACAAATCCTTGCGCTGCTCGTCCATTGAACCCGAGACATCCATGAGGCAGAACATCACCGCCTGGCTCGACGGCTGCGGCTGCTTCACACGGTTCACGTAACGCAGGTCGAACGGGTCGATGAACGGAATGCGCCAGATGCGCCCGCGCAGATGATGAATCTGCTCTTCGAGCAACGCGATCTCCTGGCGCCGGTCGGCCGGGTCGGCCTTGAGCCCTTCGAGTTGCTCTTCGAGTTCGTGCAGCTCGTTGACGAGCGGTGCGCCGAGCGCGATGCGACGGCCCAGCGCGCTGCGCAGCGAACGTACGACGTCGATGTTGTTCGGCGTGCCTTCGGCGGCCCAGCCCGCGCGGATGCTTTTCCACGTGGGCACGGCCATGAGGTGGGTTTTGACGAGGCGCGGCAGTTCGAGGTCGTCGAAGAAGTACTGCATGAATTCTTCGCGCGAGAGTTCGAATACGAAGTCATCCTGACCTTCGCCCTCGTTGCTCGCCTGGCTGCCGCCACCGCCTCCGCCGCCCTGCGGACGCGGAATGCGGTCGCCGCGAATGTAGTCCTCGTTGCCGGGGTGAACCATTTCGCGCTTGCCGCCCGGGCCGTGCCGGAACGACGGCTCCGCAATGTCCTTGCGCGGAATGGTGATGCTCTGGTTGCTTTGTATGTCCTTGATGCTGCGGTCACGCACCGCTTCCGAAACGGCGTGACGAATATAGTTTTTCACACGGCGCAAAAAGCGCTCGCGATTGGCAATGCTTTTGTTCTTTCCGGCCAGCCTGCGGTCGATGATTTGATGAAGCACATCCAGTCTCCCGCTCCAGTTGCAAATGGGCGAGGTGCGCAGTGTTCATTGCCGCGTCTGCCATCGTGCGTGCCGCGTTCACCCGCTCATGGCCACGCCGCCTGCGCCCCGCCGGGGGTCCGCTTGCGCCGCCGCAACACTGCGACGGCGCGCCCGGACAGTAAAGCCTCTTCGTTCACGACGACTTGCGCACCCGCAGATACCAGTCGCAGAGCAACCGGACCTGCTTCGGCGTATAGCCCTTCGCCACCATGCGGTTGACGAAGTCTTCGTGCTTGCGCTGCTCTTCCGCCGATCCTTTCGCATTGAACGAGATGACCGGCAAAAGTTCTTCCGTGTTCGAAAACATTTTCTTTTCGATCACCACGCGCAGCTTCTCGTAGCTGATCCACGCCGGGTTCTTGCCGGCATTGGCCGCACGCGCGCGCAGCACGAAATTCACGATCTCGTTGCGGAAGTCCTTAGGATTGCTGATGCCAGCGGGCTTTTCGATCTTCTCCAGTTCCGCGTTCAACGCCGCGCGGTCGAAGCTCTCGCCCGTGTCGTGATCGCGGAACTCCTGGTCCTGAATCCAGAAGTCGGCGTACGTGACATAGCGGTCGAAGATGTTCTGCCCGTACTCGGAATACGACTCGAGGTAAGCAGTCTGAATCTCCTTGCCGATAAATTCCGCGTAACGCGAAGCCAGCACGTCCTTCACGAACGACAGGTACTTCTGCTCGGTCTCCGGCGGGAATTGCTCGCGCTCGATCTGCTGTTCGAGCACGTACATGAGGTGCA
Source organism: Paraburkholderia sp. J76 (assembly GCF_905220295.1). NCBI lineage: Bacteria > Pseudomonadati > Pseudomonadota > Betaproteobacteria > Burkholderiales > Burkholderiaceae > Paraburkholderia > Paraburkholderia sp. J76. The sequence continues at coordinate 444,486 of NZ_CAJMZJ010000003.1, read as the reverse complement.
CCGGATTCGCGGCCACTTCGGTCGAATCGAAATTGAACACGCGCGACAGAATCTTGAACGCGAAACGCGTGGAGACTCCGTTCATCCCTTCGTCGACGCCCGCAAAGTCGCGGTACTCCTGATACGACTTCGCTTTTGGATCGGTATCCTTGAGGTTTTCGCCGTCGTACACCTGCATCTTCGAGAAAAGACTGGAGTTTTCAGGCTCCTGCAAGCGCGTGAGCACCGACATCTGCGCCATCATCTTGAGCGTGCCCGGCGCGCATACGGCTTCGGCCAGCGACGAATTGCGCAACAGCTTCTCGTAGATCTTCATCTCTTCCGAGTAGCGCAGGCAATAGGGCACCTTCACCACGAAGATACGGTCGAGCAGTGCCTCGTTGTTGCGATTGTTGCGGAACGCCTTCCACTCCGATTCGTTCGAGTGCGCGAGGATGATGCCGTTGAACGGTATCGCCCCGAATCCTTCGGTGCCCTTGAAGTTGCCTTCCTGGGTCGCCGTGAGCAGCGGGTGCAGCACCTTGATCGGCGCCTTGAACATTTCGACGAATTCGAGCAAGCCCTGATTCGCGAGACACAGGCCGCCGGAGTAGCTGTACGCGTCTGCGTCGTCCTGCGCATATTGCTCGAGCTTGCGAATGTCCACCTTGCCGACGAGCGATGAGATGTCCTGATTGTTCTCGTCGCCCGGTTCGGTCTTCGCAATGCCGATCTGGCGCAGGATGGAGGGGAAGCGGCGCACCACGCGGAACTTGCGGATGTCGCCGTTGTATTCGTGCAGGCGTTTCACGGCCCACGGGCTCAGAATGCTGCGCAGGTAACGGCGCGGAATGCCGTATTGCTCTTCGAGGATCGGACCGTCTTCGTCGTAGTCGAAAAGCCCGAGCGGAGATTCGTTCACGGGCGAGCCCTTGATCGAATAGAACGGCACGCGCTCCATGAGCTGCTTCAGACGCTCGGCGATGGAGGACTTGCCGCCGCCCACCGGACCGAGCAGATAGAGAATCTGCTTCTTTTCTTCGAGTCCTTGCGCCGCATGGCGGAAGTACGCGACGACCTGCTCGATCACGTCTTCCATGCCATAGAACTCGCGGAATGCGGGATACACCTTGATGACCTTATTCGCAAAGATGCGCGACAGGCGCGGATCGTTGCGGGTGTCGATCTGTTCGGGTTCGCCGATTGCCGTCAGCATGCGTTCGCCAGCGGTGGCATACGCATTGGGATCTTCTTTGCAGAGCGCGAGATACTCCTCAAGCGAGAACTCTTCCTCTCGCGTTTTTTCGAAGCGGGTCGCGAAGCTGCTGTAGATATCCATGCTACCTCCTCGCCAAGATCTGGACCGATGTCGTGCGCGGCGCGCTATTCGGAAACGACATCGCTCAAATTCATCCTAAACCCTTTTGAAATTTTTCGCATCGTTAAATCGCGCCGGATGTGGGCTCAAAAGCTAAGCATTATTGAGCGCTTGGAGCGCACCGGACAACGACTTACAATGATCTTCCCTCGTGGTGCAAATTTCAGACCGGGTCGCGCTCCCTCTCATATCGTGTGCCCAAACTTCCGGGCCGCGCCATCGCCGCAATCCAGCGCTTCTTTCTCAAACGCATCAGCGCGGGGCCGGTGCACATTCACTTGTTACGATGTGTTTGCGAGCCCACATGGCGCTCGCATTGCGTCACCGCCACGCATTTGTTGTGAGCACGCGTCACTGCGATTTTTTCCTGTTTTACGCGTCGATTTCGCCACTGTCGGTGACTTGCCGCGCATTCCTGTGCGTATGCGATCCGGCATCAACAGGCCCCATCGTCAGGCCCATCGTCAGGCCCTTCTGCCAGTAGTGGTTTTCCCGCTGCGTTGGGACGACGCGCACGCGCGCGATGAAAATGACACGCGTGACAGGTTGCCAGGTTTACACCGATACGCCCTGCCATGCGCACAAAAAAATAAAGCCGCCGTGCGATGCGCGCGGCGGCCCTTCGGTAGACCCTGTGCGACACGTGCGATTGTTACAGCGCGCGCATCGTGTCGAACTAGACGAATTCGACTTCGACCTCCCCCAACCCGTCGATGTGACCGTGCAGGAGGCCCGGTGTATCGATACGGTGCGCGCCGACATAGGTGCCGGTCGTGATGGTCCATTCGGGTTCGATCGTGATGCCCATCGCCGCGCAATGATTGACGAACCAGACGAGCAGTTCGCGCGGGTCGCCGGCGGGGTTGCCGGGGGCTTCCGGCACGAGCGAGGCGCCGTCGAACGTCAGTTCCAGTTCGGGGGCGACGAAATCGAGCACGCGGGCAAGCGCGGCGTACGGTAGCGCATGGCCGGTCACGAGCGCGCCATTGTTCTGCGCATCGGCGAGTTGGGCGAGCGGCGCGATGTTGGGCCACTGCGCGAAACGGCTATCGACGATCTCGATGGCCGGCAGTACCTGGCCGACGTGCGCAAGCACTTCGTCGCGCGCATACGCTTCGGCGCGCGGGACGATCGGCTCCGAAAAACGAAACGCGATCTCCAGCTCCACCAGCACGCGAAAGAAGTGGCGGCGCTCGAAGCGCGCCGGCGAGGCATGCACGAGCGGCGCGGGAATCGGCGCACCGGAGGCGGGGCCGCCCGGCGCGCGCGCGCCCACCTTCCAGCCGCCCGTGGTCGTCTCGAGCCCCGCGAGCACCGCCTGCTGGATCGCGTAGGCCGTGGCCGCGTCCGGCGGCACGCTCTCGGGCTCCAGGGTTTCGATCAGATGATGATGCCGGCGCGCATTCACGAGGCGTTGCGCGAGATCGTCATGCGTCATGTCTGTTTCCTTGTTTGTGCTGTCGTGCGGCGCCGGCGCTCGATGCCGGCGCAATTCGTTCTGGCTGTACTGGCTGTTCTGGCGGGCAGCGTGTGCCCTCCCTGCCTGCCTGCGGCGCCACCCCGTGCGGTCCGCGCGTGGCGTATGGGCGCGCCGCCGAAGCGTCCGGCGCAACGCCATGCCACTCGCGAGCGCCGCCGGGCGCCGAAGTGTAGCGCGGCGACCGGGCCGCGCGGATGACACGGCTGACAATGTACCGTAACGGCGGCCGCGCGGCGCATGGGCGGGCCACACATCGGGGTCGAAGGGCGTAAAAAGCCGGCGTAAAAAAGCCGCTGCAAGGCAGCGGCTGGCTCTCGATAGCGGAAAGGTCACCCGCGATTGATATGGCCGGCTTTGGAAGTTCAGAAGGTTTCCCAGTCGCCGTTCGAACCCGCGCCCGCTGCCACCGCGCCCAACGGTGCGCTCGATGCTGCCGCCGACCGCGCGGCCGGTTGGGCCGATGCGCTACGCGGCGCGCGCTTGGCCGCAGGAGCCGGGCGCGCGACCGAACGCGGCACGGAAGCCGCCCGCACCGGCTGCACCTGCGCTGGCGCGGCCGCCGCGTCGTCGAGGCTGAACACCGCGACGGCCTCGCGCAGGCGTCCCGCCTGATCCTCCAGGGACTGCGCCGCGGCCGCCGCCTCCTCGACGAGCGCCGCGTTCTGCTGGGTCACCTCGTCCATTTGCGTGACCGCGCGCGCCACCTGGTCGATGCCGCCCGACTGCTCCTGGGAAGCGGCTGCGATCTCGCCCATGATGTCGGTCACGCGCTGCACGGCGGCGATGATTTCGGTCATCGTGCGCCCCGCCTCGTCGACGAGCGCCGACCCGGCCTGCACGCGCTCGACCGAAGTATCGATAAGCCCCTTGATTTCCTTGGCCGCCGCCGACGAGCGTTGCGCGAGGCTGCGCACCTCGCCCGCCACCACGGCGAAGCCGCGCCCCTCTTCGCCCGCGCGCGCCGCTTCGACGGCCGCGTTGAGCGCGAGGATATTGGTTTGGAACGCAATGCCCTCGATGATCGTGATGATGTCGGCGATCCTGGCGGAACTGTCGTTGATGTCGCCCATCGTACCGACCACCTGATTGACGACCGAACTGCCCTTGCTGGCGATTTCCGAGGCGTTGGCGGCGAGCGCGCTGGCCTGGCGGGCGTTGTCGGCGTTCTGTTTCACGGTGCCGGTGAGCTGTTCCATGCTCGACGCGGTCTCCTGGAGCGCCGAAGCCTGCTCTTCAGTGCGCGACGAAAGGTCGAGGTTGCCGGCCGCGATCTCGCGCGTGGCCGTGGCGATCGATTCGGTGCCGGAGCGCACCGAGCGCACCGTTTCGGTGAGGCTGCGCTGCATCTGCGCGACGCCGCCGAGCAGTTCTCCCATTTCGTCGTTACGCCGCACGACCACGGGCCGGCGCAGATCGCCCGCGGCGATCGCATGAAAAGCGCCGAGCGCCTCGCCGAGCGGCTCCGCAATGGCGCGGCGCAGCGAGAAGAACGAATACGCCGCTGCCCCAATACCGATCAGCAGCGCGGCGATGCACGCGATGCGCAGTTGCGAGAACGCGGCCTGCGCATCGTCGAAACCCTGCTGCGCTTGCGCCATCTGGAACTTGTCGAGCACGGCGTCGGCCTTCGACAGGCCGTCGTAAGCCTCCTTGAGCGCCTTGGCGCCCGCCACGACCTTCGCCTGGTCGCCCGACTGGATTGTCGTCATGAACTGGTCCGCGATCTGATGCAGGGCGTCGCGCCGCGCCGAGACGTCTTGAGCGAGGCGCGCCTCCTCGCTGCCGCGCGGCAACGCCATGTACTTCTTCCAGAAGTCGTCCGATACGCCGCGCAGCATATGCGCGCGATCGACGGTCGCGGCGGCGTCCGCCGTGCCCTGTTCGAAGGCGGCCCGGTCGAGCGCGAGACGCTCGCGCGCCGCGTAGATTTCAGCGAGATTGACCGCGTGCGAACTGGGCATCTGGTCGGTGAAGGTCTCTCGATACGCGTCGTTCGAACGGGTGAGACCCAGCAATCCGACTGCGCTGATCGCAACGATCAACATCGCCAGAAAGCCCATTGTGATACCAATGCGCGCCTTGATACTGATGCCCTTGCCCATGTCTCCCCCAACGCTTGTAGTGTCGTCGGGCCCGATGCCCGACATAGAGTTGCCGCTCTAACAGGCGTTTACGGCACGGACTTTCACGGTCTTGAAATGTGTATATGGTATGAAGTATTAGAGAAATACACTCATGCGCGGAACGCATGGGCGGGCGGGTTGCCGGATGTCGCAGCAACGGCTTCCAGGCCGGCTCAATCTGCGAGTTCGGCGCGCGTCGGGATGGAAGGTTGCGCGCCCGCGCGCGTCACGGAAACCGACGCCGCGCGCAGCGCGAAAGCGATGGCTTCGAGCGCAGCCGCACCCGCGGCCAGGCGCGCGGCCAGCGCGCCGATGAAGGTGTCGCCGGCGGCGGTCGTGTCCACGGCGTTCACGCGCGGCGCGCCAAGATGAACGGGCGCGGCACCGTCGAGCAGCGCACATACGCCCTGCGCACCGAGCGTGACCAGCACGTTGCGCGCGGCCGCCTCGCGCAGCGCCAGCGCCGCGCGCGCCGCCTCTTCGGGCGTGCTCGCAGGCAAGCCGGACAGCGTCGCGGCCTCCAGTTCGTTCGGCACAAGGTAGTCGATGAAGGGAAGCCACGGCGCGGGCAGCGGCCCGGTGGCGGGCGCCGGATTGAGGATGGTGATCTTGCCGAGCCGCCGCGCGGTGGAGAGCGCGGCCAGCACGGCGTCCGGCGGCGTTTCGAGCTGGCAGACCACGACGTCGGCCTGCGCGAGCGCGGCCTCGTGGCGCGCGATCGTCTGCGGCGTGACTTCGCCGTTGCTGCCGGCCACGATGACGATGGCGTTCTGGCTCGCATCATCGACGATGATGAGCGCCACGCCGGTCGGCGCGCCCGGCGACGTTTCGAGCGCGGCGCAGTCGATGCCTTCCGCCATTAATCCCGCGCGCAGTACTTCGCCGTTGCTGTCGGCGCCCACGCGGCCGACCATCGCCACCTGCGCGCCCAGGCGCGCCGCGGCCACCGCCTGGTTGCCGCCCTTGCCCCCGGCCACCTGGGCGAACGCACTCCCCGCAAGCGTCTCGCCGGGCGCCGGCAGGCGCGGCGCACGCGCGACAAGATCCATATTCAGGCTGCCGACCACGGCCACGCGAGCGCGTGCGCCGGTCGTCCTTGCTGCGTCACTCGTCACGATGCCTCCTCGGGTGGCTTGCGCGCGGGATGCGGCCTTCCTGCCCCTTGCCTCAGGCCGCAAGCGGCGCGTATTCTTCCGCGCCCACCCACGGCCCGGTCGATTCGCGGGCGAAGAGCGTGGGCGGCATCACGCGGCGCCGCGACGTGGCGCCTTCCTCGCGCGCGCTCGCAATGCGCTCGATCAGCGTGAGCGCGGCCATGTCGCCGAGCGCGCGCGCCGGCTGGCCCACGGTCGAGAGCGCGGGCCACGTGAAGTTGCCAAGCTCGATATCGTCGAAGCCGATGATCGAACAGTCGCCCGGCACGCGCAACCCGCGCTCGGCGGCCGCGCGCAACGCGCCGATGCCCATCATGTCGTTGCCGGCGAAGATCGCGGTGGGCCGCACGCTGTCGAACAGTTGCGCCGCCGCGCGGTAGCCGCCCGCGCCGGAAAAATCGCTTTCGACGATCGCACCCGGCGCGATCTCGACGCCCCGCTCGGACATGGCGCGCAGGAAGCCGTGCATGCGCATCGCGCTCACCGCGGTCGTGACGGGGCCGGTAATGCAGCCAATACGCGAGTGCCCGAGTTCGAGCAAATGCCGCGTGGCCAGCCACGCGCCGCGCTCGTGGTCGATCTGTACCAGATCGGCGTCGAGCCCCTCGATGTTGCGGTCGATGACGACGATCGGCTCGCGCGCGTCGGCGAGCGTCGAGGCCAGCACCGCGTCGTCGCCGGCCGAAGCGACGATGAGGCCGTCGATGCGCTTTTCCTGCAGCACGCGCAGATAGCTGCGCTGCTTGGCCGGATCGTCGTCCGAGTTGCAGAAGAACACGCAGTAGCCCTTGCGCGCGCAGGCGTCCTCGACGCCGCGCGCAAGCTCCGCGAAATACGGGTTCGTGCCGTTCGGCACGAGCAGGCCCACGGTTGCCGTCGCGCGCGCCTTGAGCGAGCGCGCCACCGCCGACGGCACGTAGTTCAGGTCGCGGATCGCGCGCTCGACCTTGGCCCTCACGTCCGCCGACACCGGACGCGAATTGTTCACCACATGCGACACCGTGGTGAAAGACACCCCCGCCACGGCGGCCACATCCTTGATCGTCGCCATATGTATGTTGCTCCTGCTTTTTTGCTGCCCTGTTGCTGCCGGCTTTGCGCGCGCCCGTTGCAGGCTGGTCTGGCGTCGCTTCCCCGGTCATTTCCGCCGGCCCGCGCTGCATTGCGGACCGCGCCCTCGAAAAGTTGTTATGTCCTGCTGTTTCGACTGCTTCGCCTGCTGCGATACGTATCGAGCACGACCGCCACGACGATCACCGCGCCGGTGATGATGCGCTTGGTCGGCTCGTTCGCGCCGATCTGCGCGAGTCCCGCTGCCAGCACCGAAATGATCAGCACACCGAAGAACGTGCTGATGACCGAGCCGCGGCCACCCATCAGACTCGTGCCGCCGATCACCACGGCCGCGATCACCTGCAGTTCCAGCCCCACGCCTGCATTCGGATCGGCGGCTTCGAGGCGCGAGATCTGAAAGAGCGCCGCGAGCCCCGAAAGCGCGCCCATCAGCGCGAATACGATCACCTTGTACGGCCGCGGATCGACCCCCGCCAACCGCACCGCCTCCTCGTTGGTACCGATACCAATCAGATAGCGTCCGAATACCGTGCGCGTGAGCGTGAGCTGCGCGATCACCATTACCGCCACCGCGATCAGGAACGCCGGCGAAATGCCGAAGGCGATCGGGTTCGAGAGGAAGTCGAACGCGTCGCCGATATACGCGGTGCGCGAATTCGTCATCTGGTACGCCAGCCCGCGCGCCGCTTCGAGCACGCCGAGCGAAACGATGAACGACGGGATGCGCCAGCCCACCGTCACCGCGCCCGTGAGCGTGCCCGTGGCGGCCGCGGCGACGAGACCGAGCAGCGCCGCGGGCAACGCGCCCCAGCCCCACTTGAGCGACGCCACGCTCACCACCGACGCGCCGAGCGCGAGCACCGAGCCCACCGAAAGATCGATGCCCGCGATGATCAGCACGAAGGTCATGCCCACGGCCATCACGACGAGATCAGGAATCTGGTTGGCGATCGTGCTGAAGGTATCGTACGTGAGGAAGTGCGAACTCAGCAGCGAGAACAGCACGATCATCGCGATCAGCGCGAGCGCGAGGCCCAGGTAGTTCGAAAAGCCAAAGCGCGTTCCCGCGGGCTTTGCGCTCGCCTGCCCGGCGGGCGGCGCCGAACCGGGCGCCGAATCCCGCACGGCGGCCTGCGCGATTTTGGCCGAACTGGTTCGCCCACCGGTTTCGTCGCCTTGAGGCGACGGTTGCCCGCGCAACGGGTCGTTCGTCATGAAGCGTTCCCTCGTGGGTCGTCGTTTCGTTCCTGCGCCGTTCGCGTCGCGACGTGTCCCGGCGCGTCGTCCATCCCGGGCAGATCGGCGGCGTCGGCGACGAGCGCATCCTCGGCGCGCAGTCCCGCGAACGCGGCGGCCAGCAGCTTGTCCTGACTCCATTCGTCGCGACCATAAACGGCCGTCATCTTTCCCGCCGACATCACGCCGATGCGGTCGCAGATCAACATCAGCTCGCGCAGGTCGCTCGACACCACCACGAGCGCCCGGCCTTCGCGCGCGAGCGCGCCCATCAGCGCATAGATGTCGAATTTCGCGCCCACGTCGATGCCGCGCGTGGGCTCGTCGAACAGCACGACGCGCATCGGCTGCGTGATGTCGCGCGCGAGCCAGCGGCCGATCACGACCTTCTGCTGGTTGCCGCCCGAAAGGTCGCCCACCGTTTGCGCGGGCCCCGACGTGCGGATGCGCAGCGCGTCGATCTGCGTGCGCGCCAGCGTGTTCTCGCGCGCGGCGTCCACGAGGCCGTAGCGCGACACCGCGCCCACGTTGCCGAGCGTCACGTTCGCGGCGAGCGGCTGGGGCAACAGCAGCCCTTCGCCCTTGCGGTCCTCGGTGATGAGCGCGATGCCAAGCCGTACCGCGTCGGCGGGCGAAGCGATCTGCACCGGCTGCGGCGCCGCGCCCGGCGTGGGCGCGAGCGCCACGGTGCCGCGCTCCATGCGGTCGGCGCCGTAGATGAGCCGCATCAGTTCCGTTCTACCCGCGCCGATCAGCCCCGACACGCCAAAAATCTCGCCTGCTCGCACGTCGAACGACACGTCGCGCACGGCCTTCGCACGCGTGAGCCCTTCCACCTTCAAAAGCGGCGCGCCGATGCGCCGCTGCCCCAGATCGATGCGCTCGCCAAGCTCGCGCCCCACCATCAGCGCGACGATGCGCTCGGGCGTGAGGTTCGCCATGGCGTCCACGCGCACCAGCTTGCCGTCGCGCAGCACCGCGACGCGCTGCGCCACGCGCTCGAGTTCCTCGAGCCGGTGCGAGATGTACACGAGCGCCACGCCGCGCGCCTTCAGCCGCGCGATCTGCTCGAACAGCAGTTCGACCTCGCGCGCCGTGAGCATGGCCGTGGGCTCGTCGAGGATCAGCACGCGCATGTCGCTGCGGCCTGTTGCGTCGGCACGCGCGTCGCCGTCGGCGCTGCCGATCAGGTTGCGCGCGATCTCCACGAGTTGCTGATGCCCGATGCCAAGCTCCCCCACGGGCGTGTCGGGATCGATCGCATCGAGCCCGACCTGCGCCATCGCGGCGCGCGCGTTCGCGCGCAGGCGCTTGCGATCGATCCAGCCGAACCGCAGCGGCCCCGACTGCGGCAGGCGGTTCAGAAAGAGATTCTCCGCCACCGTGAGCGTGGGCAGCAGGTTCAGCTCCTGCATGACCATGCGCACGCCGAGCGCCTCGGCTTCGCGGCGGCTCGCCGGAGCGTAGGGGCGGCCCATCAGCGTCATGCTGCCCGCGCTCGGCGCGGCGAGGCCGCTCACGATCTTCGAGAGCGTGCTCTTGCCCGCGCCGTTTTCCCCCGTGAGCGCAAGCACTTCGCCGGCGTGCAGCGCGAGGCTGACGTCGGCGAGCACCGGCTGCTCGTAGGTCTTCCCGACGCCCGTCACCGTAAGCACGGCGGGCGCAGGTGACGCTACGTCGGGGACATTTGCATCCATCACGATCCTGTAGTCGCGAGCCGCGCCGCCGGGTTCGACCGGCGAGGAGCGTGGCCCGGATACCGCGGGTCCGCGCCGCCGCGGCGCGCTCCGGCAGGGCGGCGTCGGACGGCGCGCCGGGCCGCGATTCGCCGCCCGGCAAAAGATGGCCGCCCATGCGGCCATCCCGGTACAAATAACGGCGGCGCGGCGGAATTCTTGAGCGTTTATTGAATTAGGGCCTGTGATTAGCGTGAACAGGCCCTAAGTGAACCAATACCGCCGCGAGCGTCGTGCCGTTACTTCGTGACGAGCACCACGGGCGTTTCGACGATGCCCGACAGCTCCGACTGCTTCTTGTGCTCCTTGAGCGCCTTCAGGGCGGTGTCGATGCCGAATACCGCCTGCTTCGCCGCGTACTGGTCGGCGGTGGCGAGCACGCGGCCGTCCTTGAGCATCGGCTTGATGGCGCCGATGTTGTCGTAGCCGACCACGTACACCTTGCCCTGCTTGCCCGCCGCACGCACGGCCGAGACGGCGCCAATCGCCATGTTGTCGTTGCCGCACAGGAGCGCCTTGATGTCGGGGTACTCGTTGAGCATGGCGGCGGCCACGGCGTTGCCCTTGTCGATCTCCCATTCGCCCGACTGCGTCGAGACGATTTTCGCGCCCACGGCGTCCATCGCGTCCTTGAAGCCCGCGGTGCGCTGCTGGGCGTTGGTCGTCGTGGACACGCCCTCGACAATGCCCACCTGATCGCCCGACTTCAGGCGTTTGGCGAGATAGTCGCCGACGAGCCGGGCGCCCTTGCGGTTGTCCGGGCCGACGAACGGCACGTTCAGGTCCTTGGACTTGAGCACGTCGGCGTCGAGCTTGTTGTCGATGTTCACGACGATGATGCCCGCATCCACGGCCTTCTTCACGACCGGAACGAGCGCCTTGGAGTCGGCGGGCGCGAGCACGATGGCGTCGACCTTCGAGACGATCATCTGCTCGACGATCTGGATTTGCGCGGCGGTGTCGGTCTCGTTCTTGATGCCGTTGGTGATGAGATCGAACTGGTCGGCGTTGTGCTTCTGATAGTCCTTCGCGCCGGTCTCCATGGTGAGGAAGAACTCGTTGGCGAGCGACTTCATGACGAGCGCGACTTTCGGCTTGTGAGGCGCCTGTGCGCGAGCCGCGAGCGGCAAGGCGCCGGTCACGGCCGTCGTGGCGAGCGCGCTGGCGGCGAGAAGGATGCGGCGGCGAATGCGGGAGTTCATTTCGGGAAGTCTCCGGTTTGTCGGGCCCGGCTGGGCCCTGCTTTCTGTTTATGCGCAAACGTTTTCTGCCGGGCCATTCTCGGCGCAGGCGCTTGATGGTGTCAACTTTGTTGACAAATCCGGGGTGTGATGCGGCAGCGCAGCAACCCGACGCTCGACCGGGCGCGCGCCTCAGAGCCAGTTGATTCGACGAAAGAGGAAAAAGAGGAAGAGGTCGAGCACGAGCATGGCGGCGAGGCAAATCTGGTAGCCGAACTTGAAATGCAGCTCGGGAATATGCTCGAAGTTCATGCCGTAGATACCGGCGATCATCGTCGGCACGGCGAAAAGCGCGGCGAACGAACCGAGCCGCTTGGTCACCTCGTTCTCGGCGAGCGAGATCATGCCGAGGTTCACCTGGATGGCCGTGACGATCATTTCGCGGCGCGCGTCGATCATGGTGGACACGCGCTGCAGGTGATCGTAGACATCGCGGTAATAGGCCTGCATGCCCACGCAGATCTGCGGAATGCGGCCGCCCACGAGTTTGCCCACGGGATCGACGAGCGGCGTGACGTGATGCGCGATGATCACGAGGCGGCGCTTGAGCGAATAGAGATCCTCGATGATCGCCCGCGAGCCCGCGAGATCGTGCTTGTCGAAGATGCGGTCCTCCAGCTCCTCGATTTCGCCGGAGAGCGTTTCGAGCACGGGCGCGTAGCGGTCGACCACGCTGTCCATCAGCGCGTAAAGCACGAAGCCGGAGCCTTCGCGCAGCAATTCGGGCTCGCGCTCGCAGCGCGCGCGCACGTCGCTGAAGCCCTGCTGCGCGCGGTGGCGCACTGAAAGCACGAAATTGGGGCCGGCGAAGACGTTCACCTGACCCGTGATGACTTCGCCGTCGTCGTCGAGTTCAAGCGTGTGCAGCACGCAAAAGAGCGTGTCGCCGTATTCCTCGATTTTCGGCCGCTGGTTGCCATTCATGACGTCTTCGATGGCGAGCGCATGGAGGCCGAATTCCTCCTTCATCGCCGCCATTTCACCGGCGTCGGGGTCCTTGAGCGCGACCCAGACGAAACACTCGGGCTTCGCCAGATAATCGCTGATCGCCTCGACGGAGACGTCGGCCAGTTTCTTGCCGCCTTGATACGCGACGCAGTTGATTAGCATGTTCCTTTTCTTCCGGGCGGCGGGTCGCGCCCGCGCCGCTTCGAGTTGCAACGGATGCCAAGTTTAAGGGGTTCCGCCGCCCTGCGACGCCTGGACGGGATTTCCGAACGGCTCGCGCCTGCCTGGCAGGGCCGGCGAGGACCGAACGCGCGCCTGACCGCACTGCCCGTGCCTGCTGCGCCTGCGTATACGACCTACTGCGCGGCTCGGCCCTACTGCGCGACGCGGCGAATGCCGATGCGGTCATTCTTGTCGAATGTGACGCTCGCGCGGTTGGTGTAGCGCGGGTCCACGAGGAAACGCAGCTCGATTACAGGATCGAACTGCGTGCTCACGGCGATGCGATGTACGCCGGGTTTGAGGTAGAACGTGACGTGCTCGCCGTCCATGAGGTCGGTGACGCGCTCGCCGTCGACGTAGACGGGCGCGTCGCGAAACTTGACGATGACGTTGCGGGCGCGCTCGCGGCGCACGTCCACGGCCACGAGACCCTCGCCGGGCTCCGTGTAGCCGGGCTTCAGGATGCGCTCGGCCGGCACGGGCCTGAATGGCATGGGCGGCGGGTGGTCCTCGGCGCAGCCGCCCAGCGCGAGTGCGGTGGCCACCGCTACCGCGGCGGCGATACCCGCCATCGGCCTGCGTGATGGTGCGAACAGTGTTGCAAGCAGCGTTGCAAGCGGCATGGGCGTTTTCCCCTTCTTGTCTCTGCCGTACCCGACCTGACTTCTGGTTCGCGCCCATCATATACGCGGCGCGCGGCAGGTCGATCATCGTTGTTATATGCTTCGGGGAATGCGCGGCAGCGCGCGCAGCCATCGCAAACCGGCACAAGGGGGAGGCAGCGGCCATGTGGTACTTCTCGTGGATCCTCGGCATCGGCGTGGCGCTCGGCTTTGGCATCATCAACGTGATGTGGCTCGACGCCAACGGCAAATTCCTGAACGGCCACGGCCCCGAACAGGCCGGCCCGGACAACGCCCCCCCGGCTGACGGTGATATCCACCGCGGCGACACGCGCCGCCCGTGACAAGACTGGTGTTTTTCTGCGGCCACGCCGGTGCGGGCAAGACTTCGCTCGCCAAACGGCTGTTCGCCCCGCTCGCCCGCAAGACGGGCGAACCGTTCTGCCTGCTGGACAAGGACACGCTCTACGGCGGCTATAGCGCGGCCGCGATGGACGCGCTCACGCACGATCCGTACGATCGCGACAGCCCGCTCTTCCTCCAGCATTTGCGCGACCCCGAATACCGTGGGCTCATCGACACCGCCCGCGAAAATCTCGAGCTTGGCGTGAGCGCGCTCGTGATCGGGCCGCTGTCGCGCGAAGTGCGCGAGCGCAAGCTGTTCGACCGCGCGTGGCTTGGCGTCGGCCAGGAGGTCGGGCTCACCGTGGTGTGGGTGCATACGAGCGAGGAAACGGCGCACGCGCGCATCGTCGCGCGCGCCCATCCCATCGACGCCTACAAGCTCGCTCACTGGGACGAATACCGGCAGCGGCGCTTCATGCCGTCGGGCGCGCAGCTCGACGGCGTTCTGCGCTTCGACAACACCGCGCCCGCCACCGCCGACTACGACGCGCTGCTACAGCGCATCGTGTCGGCAGCTTCATCGGCCTGAAACTCAGGACGCTTCAGGCCGCCACTTCAGGCCGCCACCTTCGCGCGGCTGTCGAGCGTCGCGCCTTCGTACACCTGGCCAAAGCGGTTGGCAAGGAACTGCTCCAGCGACACCTGCTCCTGGCGCACGAACCCGGCTTGCGGCAGGCGCTTTTCGCGGAACAGGTCGAGCACCGCGCACATCGCGCCGGCCGTGGTGATCTGGATCGCGCTCATGGGCACGCCGCACACCGTCTTCGCGAAAATCTTGCGCGTGAACACTTCCTGCACGAGCTTGCCGTCGCGCATGCCGGTAACGGTCATGAAGATCAGCACGACATCCTGCTCCGTGGCGGGCACCGAGCGGCGCATGATGGACTTGAGCGTGTCGCGATCGCTCGCAAGGCGCAGGTCTTCGAGCAGAAACTGCATGAGCGTGCGATGGCCGGGGTAACGCACCGACTTGTAGTCGAGCGACTCGACCTTGCCGGAGAGCGTCTCGCAAAGCGTGCCCAGACCGCCCGAGGTATTGAAGGCCTCGTACTCCACGCCGTCGAGCGAAAAATGCTCCAGGCCTTCGAGCGGCTGCACCCACTGCGTGCGGCCTTCGCGAATCGCTTCGCACGGCTGGCAATACTCGTTGATGAGACCGTCCACGCTCCACGTGAGGTTGTACTTGAGCGCGTTGGTGGGGAATTGCGGCAGCGCGCCCACGCGCATCTTGACGTCGCGGATCTCGGTAAAGCGGCTCGCGAGCGCATGCGCGGCAATGCCGATGAAGCCCGGCGCGAGACCGCACTGCGGCATGAAAACATGATCGGCGCCTTCGGCCAGCGCGCGGATCGCGTGGGTCGCGCGCACGTCCTCGGTCAGATCGAAATAATGGACGCCCGCGCCCTTCGCCGCCGAGGCGACGTTCACCGCCAGGTAATACGGCAGCGCGTTGATGAGCACGTCGTAGCCTTCGAGCGCGCCGCGCAGCGCGGCAGCGTCGCCGGAATCGACACGCATGGTGGGAATGCCCTGCGCCGCGAGCGGTTCGAGCGCCTTCGCGTCGCGGTCGAAGGCGGCCACTTCGTAGTCGCCGCTCTCGCGCAGCATGTGGGCAATGGTGTGGCCGATCAGGCCGGCGCCTGCAATCGCAACTTTCATGGGTCATCTCCTTTGGTTTTCTATGCTTGGGGATGGGCAGCGCCCGCTCAAACACAGTCTAGGGAGACGCAAAAACGGTTCATAGACGCAAAACGATGCGATTCGACCGTTGTTTTCGTCATTGTGACGACACATTTCGTCAGAATGACGAAAACGGTCCGTTTCGACGGAGAATGCCCCCCCGTCAGCCCGTCACGGAACCGCGATCGACCTTGCGCGCGAGCACGATCGAAGTGGTCGTGCGCTCGACGCCCGGCATGCCGCCGATCTGGTCGAGCAGGTCGTTGAGACGGTCGGGCGAAGCGGCGCGCAGCCACGCCACGTAGTCGTACTCGCCGCTCACGGCGCACAGCAACTGCACTTCGGGCATCTTGCCGAGACGCTTTTGCACGTCGGGACCATGACGCGGCGCGATGATGAGCCCGACCCACGCCTGCAGGCTCGCGTCGAGCACATCCTGGCCGAGACGCACGCCGTAGCCCGCGATGACCTGCGTGCGCTCCAGGCGCTCGATGCGCGCCAGCACGGTCGTGCGCGCGACGCCCAGGCGCCGGGCGAGATTCGCGACGCTTTCGCGTGCGTTTTCCTGCAGCAGCGCGACCAGGCTGCGGTCGAGGTCGTCGAGTTGATCGAGGCGCGGAGGTCTCATCGGGCGGCGGTCTCTTTGAGAAGTCTGAACGGCGTCATTATCGCGCGCGGCCGGCGCGCCGGGCGGCCGCCACGATGCGTGCGCCATGCGCGACAGGTATTTCGACGCGTTTCGTTTGTAAGCAAGTGTCGCAGCCGGGGCGGCGCGAAGCGAGAACGTGGTACTAATAACGGCTGCCGCCATTCTGGCCGTGCTACCCGCTACGAAATGATTCAAGGAGTCACAATGAAGAAAGCTTTCGTCATCCTTGCCGCCTCGCTCTCGATGAGCGGCGCATTCGCGCAAGGCGCCGCTCCGGCCACCGCGGCCTCGGCCGCATCGAGCGCCGACGTGCGCGCCGCGCAGCATCAGCAGCGTGTCGAAGAGCGCATCACGTGGCTGCATACGCAGCTCAAGATCACGCCCGAGCAAGAGCCGCAGTGGAAGGCGTTCGCCGACGTCATGCGCGACAACGGCCAGACCATGGCCGACCTCTACAAGCAGCGCGTGGAAGGCGAAAGCACCCGCAACGCGCTCGACGACATGAAGCAGTACGCGCAAATCTCGCAGGCGCACGCCGAAGACATGCAAAAGCTCGTCGCGGCATTCGAGCCGCTCTACACGAGCCTCTCGCCCGAACAGAAGAAGCTCGCCGACCAGACCTTCCGTCACGGCAGCGAGCACGGCCAGCCGGGCAAGCCGATGAGAAAGCACAAGGGTAAGGCGAAGCCGTCCGCAGGCGCGGCGGCAAGCGACGCCGAAGCGGCCAGCACGCCCGCCGCGCAGTAAGCGGCAGTCAGGGCATCCCGCGTTGGGGCCGCGCTCTCATGGGTGCGCGGCGCCCCGATCCAGGGTACCCTTGCGGACCACGCGACGGTCGGGCAATTTCGCCCGGCCGTCGTTTCTTTGGAACCCGATTTTTTTGTAAAGCAGGTCCGCTGCTGCCGCCATGATTGAACTGACCCAACTCGACCTGCGTGTCGACCCTGCCGCACAGCGCGTCGTCAAGGACGAAACCGTGAGCGTCGAGTTTGCCGCGCTCGCCGGTGAACTGATGAGCCTCGAAGGCCCGAACCGCTATGCGGCGGGCGACGCGATCATCACCGGTTCGACCGGCGATCGCTGGGTCGTGTCGCGCGACCGGTTCGATGCGAAGTACCTTCCGGCCAGCGACGCCCTCGCCCACGGCGAGCCCGGTGCGTATCGCAATCGACAGGTCGTGGTGCTCGCGAAGCGCATGGACGAACCGTTCACGCTCGTGCGTTCGGCGGGCGGCGACCGGCTGGGCGGCGTGGCCGGCGACTGGGTCATGCAGTACGCGCCGGGCGACTATGGCGTCGTGCAGGCCACGCGCTTCGCCAAGGTCTACACGCTCCTCGACTGAGCTTCACGCAAACGCTTTACGCAAATTCCTCGTCCAGCGCGATCGTCACCTCGCGCGGCACCTCTTCGCCCTTCGCGTGCTGTTCCTCGAGCGATTCGATCGTCGCCTCCACGTAGGCGCGCAGCACGGCGAAGCTGCGAGCGCGCATGCGCGGCGGCAACGCGCGATAGCGTGCGAGCGCAGCCGGCGCGATTGCGACCGTAAGCGCCATGCGGCGCGCCTTCGAGCCGAAGCGCATCGCCACCCAGTGCACGACCAGTTGCGGCGTGCCGCTCTCGTCCGGCTCTTCGGCGAAGCGCGTCTGCTCGGGAAAGATGTCGGCGATCACGCGGGCGAGCGCGTCGAAATCGGGGCTCGCGCATTCAAACAGATAGGCTTCCATTGACGCCACAAAAAAGAAGTGAGACGCGCGCAGTCACGCCGCGCGCGCAACGCGCCGCTGCGGGCGGCACGTTCTGAAAAGCACGACGGCGACCACCACGGCCGCCACCGTATACAACGCGTCCACGGCCACGAGCGGCAGGAGACTCGCCTGATACATCGCGGCGGGCACGTCGATGAGCGCGTGCGCGAGGATAGCGAGCGGCAAAATCCCCTTCCACCCGGCGCGCACGCCGCGCCACATCAGCACCGACAGCCCGATCTGAAACACGAATGCGGCTGTGCGTTCGAGCGCGAACACGCCCGCGAAAAGCGGCGAGAGGCTACCGAGAATCAGATGCACGCGCAAGACCGAATCCATCGTGAGATTGGAGAGATGCTCGTCGAGATCGCCGCGATTCGCGAGCACCGCGAACACGATCCATTGCACTTGCACGAGCACGCCGACGAACCACGCTTCCGCGCCCGCATGGCCGATGCCGTAGCCGAACGCCGCGCTGTCCGCGGGGGTGTCGGGCTTGCGCGGGCCGCGGCGCGCGATGATCCGCATGGCGATATAGCGCCCGACCTCTTCGCATACGCCCGCGGCGAGCGCGCCGTACAGCACGAAGAAAGCGGGATTCGAAAGCACCTGCGCGGCGGCGGCGTTCCCGTGCAGCATGTAGTCGTTGACGGCGCGCTCGATCACGGTCGCGAAAAACGCGAAGATGGCGACGCCCGCGATCGTATCGCGCCAGTCGAGCGCGAACGGCACGCGCAGCCGTCGGTAGAGCGATACGGGCAAGAGGGCGACGAACAGCGTCGCGAGCGAGAGGCAGACGAGCGTGATCGGGGCTACGGACATGGGCTTCCTTATGACGGTCGGCACGCATGCACGCGCGCCGCAGCCCGAATCATCGCAGATATTGGGGGTTGCGCGCAGGCCGGGACGCGTAGTTGCGCTTCACCCCAGCGTCGAAGCCCTCACCACCAGCTCGCCCTCGAACGCCGCCGCGCGCGCCCTGGGCGCCGCCCCTTCTATGCGCTCGTGCAAAAACTCCACCGCGCGATAGCCGATCTCGCGCGTGGGCTGGCGGATCGTCGTGATGCCGGCCAGCTCGGCCCACTCCGGATCGTCGATCGCGACGAGCGCGACGCGCTGCTGCCACTGCGCGCCAAGCGCCGCTTTCAGATGCAAGGCAAGGCGCAGCGCCACCGGCGCGTTGGCCGCGAACAGCGCGCACCGCGCACCGCGCGCGAGCGCCTGGGCCACGTGGGCGTCGAGCGCTGCAAGCGCAGTCTGCACGGCCGCTTCGTCGTGAAGATCGAGCACGTGCGTGAGGCCGCGCGCCGCGCCCTTCGTCGCCTGCAGCGACTCGCGAAACGCCGCTTCGCGCTCGCGCCGCGAACTCACGTGCTCGAACGGCTGCACGACGAACACGATGTCGTCGTAGCCGCGCGCGAGCAGATGCTCCGTGCCGAGGCGCACGGCCGCCGCGTTGTCGAGGCCGACCATGTCCGCGTCGAGTCCGTCGACGGTACGGTCGATCAGCACCGCCGGAATGCCGCCGCTGCCCACTGGCTTCAGCATCGTTTCGCGCACGCCGAGCGCGTTGACGATCACGCCTTCCACGCGATACGTGGTGAGCAGTTGCAGATAGCGCCGCTCCATGTCGATTTCGTTCGCCGCGTGGCAAATGAGCGGCATATAACCGAGCGCGTGACACGCCTCCTCCACGCCTTGAAGGATCTCCACCGAATAGGGATTGGCGAGATCGGCGAGCAGCAGGCCGAGCAGACGGTTGCGCCCACGCTTGAGCCCTCGCGCCATCTGGTTGGGGCGATAGTCGAGCCGCTCGATCGCCGCTTCGATGCGCGCGCGCAGATCCGGCGACAGCACGCCCAGTTCGCCGTTCAGATAACGCGAAATGCTCGTCTTGCCGGTGCCGGCTTCGCGCGCCACGTCGCTGATGGTCGCGCGGTGCGGCGCCGTGGCCGCGGCGCCCTTTTCCGCGTTGTCTTGCGCGCCGTCCGCAGCCACGGTCATCGCGTTAGGACTTCGCGGTTGACGACGTTCGCGTCGAGCGTGCCCGCGAGCGCGGCGACGAGGTTTTCCGCCGCGCAGCGCGCCATCGCGTGACGCGTTTCGTGCGTGGCCGAGCCGATGTGCGGCAACGCCACCACGTTCGGCATGCGCAGCAGCGGCGAGGCCGGATCGATCGGCTCGCGCTCGAACACGTCGAGGCCCGCGCCGTGGATCGTGCCCGCTTCGAGCGCCGCGATCAGCGCCGGCTCGTCCACCGTTGCGCCGCGCGAGGCGTTGATGAGAATCGCGCTCTTCTTCATCTTCTTCAGTTGCTCGGCGCCGATCAGGTGACGCGTGGCGTCGGTGAGCGGCACCTGGAGGCACACGAAGTCGGAGCTTGCGAGCAGTTCGTCGAGTGCGACGCGGCGCGCGCCGTAGTGGCGTTCGGCGGTTTCGTTCGGACTGCGATTCGTGTAGAGCACATTCATGTTGAAGCCGAGCGCCGCGCGGCGCGCAACGGCACCGCCAATGCGCCCGAGTCCCACGATGCCGAGCGTTTTACCCTGCACGTCCACGCCGAATTGCGCTGGGCCGATGCTGCCCTTCCAGTGCCCCGCTTTCACCCAGTCGGCCAGATCGACCACGCGGCGCGCGCTCGCGAGGATGAGCGAGAACACCGTGTCGGCCGTGGATTCGGTCAGCACGTCGGGCGTATGGGCGAGCACGATGCCGCGTTTCGTGAGGTCGGGCACGTCGAACTGGTCGTAGCCCACGGAGATTGTGGAGAGCGCCTTCACGCGCGAACCGTCCAGCATCGCCGGTTCGATCTTCACGCTCGCGCCGATCGCGCCGTCGGCGTCTTTTAGCGCGGCGGCGAGCGCGCCGGGCTGGTCGGCATCGACCTCGACGACTTCGGCGTGCTCGCGCAGGTAGTCGGCGACATCGGCGGGCAAGGCTTTGTAGACAACGATTTTTGGCTTCATAAGTGCGCCTGGCAAGAGACGTTATTTTCCGTGAACCGGCGAAGCATAACCGCCGGCGGCGACGCGCTGCGGCCTGACGGCGAGCGTGAGGCCCACCGAAACGAGGAGCGCCGCGCTCATGAACGCATAGGATGCCGCAGGCGAGCCCGTCGCGCCATTCAGATAGCCGACCACGTACGACCCGACGAACGAACCGAGCGCGCCCATGCTGTTGATGAGCGCCATCGCGCCGCCGGCCACGTTCTTCGGCAGCAGTTCGGGCACGATCGCGAAGAACGGGCCGTATGGCGCGTACATCGCGGCGCCCGCCACCACGAGCAGCGAATAGGAAATCCAGAAGTGCGTCGAGCCGAGCGCGTAGGAGAGCGCGAACGCAAGCGCGCCGACCAGCAGGAACGGCCACACGAACGCGCGGCGATTATCGAGCTTGTCCGAGGCCCACGACGCGGCGAGCATCGCGATGGTCGCCGCGAGGTAAGGCACGGCGGAGAGCCAGCCCGTTTCGACCATGCCGAGCGACGAGCCGCTCTTCACGATCGACGGCAGCCACAGCACGAAACCGTACACGCCGATGCTCCAGCAGAAGTACTGTGCCGAGAGCAGCATCACGGCGGGCGTGCGAAACGCCTCGGCGTAGTTGCGCACCGGCTTGATGGCGGCCTGTTCGGCGCGCATCGCGGCGTCGAGCGCGCGCTTTTCGTCGTCGGAGAGCCAGCTCACCTGCGCGGGCTTGTCGCGCACGAGGAACCACCAGCACACTGCCCACACGACCGCCGGCACGCCTTCCGCGATGAACATGTGTCGCCAGCCGAACGCATGCACGAGATAGCCCGAAACGACCGACATCCACAGCACCGTAACGGGATTGCCGAGGATCAGGAACGTGTTGGCGCGCGAGCGCTCGGACTTCGTGAACCAGTTGCTGATGAAGATGAGCATGGCGGGCATCACGGCCGCTTCGACCACGCCGAGCACGAACCGGATCGCCATGAGCGACGGAATGTTCGTGACCACACCCGTGAGCGCGGCACAGCCGCCCCACAGCACGAGGCTTGCGAACACGAGCGTGCGCACGCTGCGCCGCTCGGCGTACATGGCGCCCGGCAACTGGAAGAAGAAGTAGCCGAGGAAGAACAGCGCGCCGATCAGCGAGGACAGCCCCGGACTGATGCCGAGATCGCGATTGATGCCCGCCGCCGAGGCGAAGCCGTAGTTGGCGCGGTCGAGGTAGGCCAGGCTGTACGTGATGAACACGATCGGCATGATTGCCCACCAGCGGCGCGGTGCGAGCGAGGTTGAGGTCATCGGTGTCTCCAGTTGAATGGGGCTCGGCACCTGACAGGGCCGCCCTCTGGTCTCATCTCATTCGGCGCGCCGCTTGCGAATCTGCCGCGCGCCGCTTGGTCCGTGTTTGTCCCTGCCTGGCCCGCTACGCAACGGCCTGCGTTTGCGCGCCTTCGAGCGCGTCGAGCTGCGCGCGCGTCGGCAATCCTTCCGAGTCGCCGATCACCTGCACGGCCAGCGCGCCGATGCGGTTGCCGCGAGCCACCGCCGCTGCAAGCGCGCGCCCTTCGAGCAATGCGCTCACCACGCCCACGGCGAAGCCGTCGCCGGCGCCCACGGTATCGACCACGCGTTCCACGCGCTGCGCCGCCACGCGGCCCTGCTCGCCTTCGGCGGTAGCGTAGTACGCGCCCTCGGCGCCCAGCTTGACGATCACGCCGCGCGCGCCGCGCGAAAGGTAAAACTGCGCGATGGCTTCGGGATCGTCCGATCCCGTCAGCACGCGGCCTTCGCCTACGCCCGGCAGCACCCAGTCGGCGAAGCTCGCGAGTTCGTTGAGCGTGCCGACCATCTCGGCTTGCGAGCCCCAGAGCGTCGGGCGCAGGTTCGGGTCGAACGAGATCGTGCGGCCCGCGGCGCGCATCTCGTGCGCGAGCTTGAACGCCAGTTCGCGCGAGGACGACGAGATCGCCGGCGCCACGCCGCTCAGGTGCAGATGGCGCGCGCCGAGCACATAGTCGGCCCGATAGTCGCACGCCGATAGCTTGCTCGCGGCCGACCCGCGGCGGAAATATTCGACGGCGGGATCGCTGCCGTCGTCGTTTTTCGACTTGAGCTGGAAGCCGGTCGAAAAACGCGTGTCGGTGCTCACGCAGCGCGCGTCGATGCCCTCGTGCGCAAGCACGCCGCGCACGAACTGGCCGAACGAATCGTCGCCCACGCGGCTCATCCAGCCTACCTTGAAACCGAGGCGCGCGAGGCCGGTCGCGACATTGAGTTCCGCGCCCGCCGCGCGTTTGGTGAAGTGCGCGACCTGCGCGAGCGGACCCGGCTCGGTGGCGACGAACATCGCCATTGCCTCGCCGTAAGTGATGACATCGAGTGCTTCAGACATGAGATGCGTTCCTGACGAATCGTTTGGGGGCTCAAGCGGCCGCGAGCCACTCGACGTAATGCGCGGCGTCGCGGTCCACGCGCGCCGGGTCGAACGGAAACTCGATGCCGCGCGGCACGTGGGTTGGCAGCAACGCGAGCGCGGCGCGGCACAGGGCGTCGTCGTCGTGCGGCGCGGCGGCGAAGCGGCGCGCGCCCTCGCCCACTACGGCCTTGCAGTGGATGTATTCGACAAACGGCGCGAGCGCGGCGGCGGCCAGCAGCGGCGGCTCGCCCGGCCATTGCCAGTTGCCGATGTCGAAGGTCATGCCGATCACGCCCGGCGCGCCGCCCGCGCGCAGCGCGTTGAAGAGACCGGTGAACTGGCCGAGCTTGCCGCCCTGTTCGAGCTGGCCATTCTCGACGACGACGCGCGGGCCGTCGCCTGCTTCACCGGTGTCGCCTGTGCGTGCGCGCAGTGCTTCGAGCAGCGCCGCAAGGCGCGCCGCGTGAGCATCGCCTGCGAAACCGCCGAGTTGCAGCTTCACGAACCGCGCGCCGAGCGCCCGGCCAGCGGCGACCGCGGTGCGAAGCGCCGCCTCGTCGAGCGCGCCGTTCTCGTCATACAGCGCGTCCGGCGTGGACCAGACGCGCCACAATCCCTCGCCCGCTAGCGCCGTCCCGAGCGCGCGCAGCGCATCGGGCTGCGCGTCGGCATCGTGCATCAGCTCGCGCCGCACTTCGAACGCCTGCGCGCCCGCGCGCCGCGCAGGCCGGCTCCACGCCGCGTGACCGTCACGCCAGATTGCCTGCGCGCCGAACGCGCTCGCCACGATTGCTACTTCCGCCATTGCCTTTCTTCCTGGTGCCTGCCGTCGTGCGGTCTATTTTTTTGGAACCGGTTCCAAATCCCGTCCGAAAAAAAGCGCCTGCGCGCCGCTTGATTAGGGCGGATAGTGCGCGCTAGCCGCCCGGGCCGCCATTCTGGATTGCCCTGGGTCGGGCGATCAAGGTGACTCGGGCGCCCGAACTTCGGCCAGACACAGTTCCAGAAAGCGCTGCGCGACGCGCGAGGCGGCGCCCGCGTGCGGCACAAGAATGGAGAACCGCCGCGCAAGCGGTTGGGGGCCAAGACTGATCTGCCGCAAGGCGCCGTTTTCGTGGCGCATCGACATGGCCGAGACGAAGCCGATACCCATACCCGCGCGCACCGCCTCCTTCACGCCTTCCACGCCGGCGATTTCCAGCGCGACGCGCATGGGAACGCCCGCACGCGCGAACGCGCGCTCGACCACCTGGCGCACGCCCGAACCGTCCTCGCGCAGCACGAGCGGCCATTGCGCGAGCGTTTCCACCGTGATGGCGGGCGCGGGCGCGGCGGGCACTCCTTTCGCGTCGTCGGGTTGCGACGCCAGCGCGTGGGCGCGCGGCACGATGGCGACGATTTCGTCCTCGTGCCACGGATGCACGGCCGTGTCGGGCGGCAACTGCTCGCCCACGGGCCCTTCGATCAGCGCGATATCGACCGTTCCCAGCATGCCCACGACATCCGTCGTATTGCCGCTCGACGTTTCGAGCTTGACCTGCGGATAACGCGCGTGGAATTGCGCCACCAGGTACGGCAGCCGGTAGCTCGCGGGCGTGGTGGTCGCGCCGATGCGCAGCGTGCCGCGTTCGAGGCCGCGCAATGCGTCGCGGTAGGTGAGCGCGTCGCGCCAGGTGTCGCGCAGGCGCGCCGCATAGCCCGCGAGCTGTTCGCCCGTGGGCGTGAGGCGCACCCCGCGGCCGTCACGCTGATAAAGCGGCTCGCCGATTTCCTCCTGCAGCAGCCGCAACTGGCCCGAAACGGCCGGCTGCGACAAATGCAGCGCCAGCGCCGCTCGGCTGATGTTGAGATGCTCGGCGACGGCGGCGAAAGTTATCAGTTGTTCCGGGGTCATTGTGGAAAATCATCGTGTTGTCCTATATATTACGTCACAAATCACGATTTTTCATATCGATATACCTAAATTAGGATTAGGCCATTCGATAGCGAGTTGTTCGCTACCCCATTATTCGACCGGGTCGCCCGATACGCACCCGGTAGAGAGGCCGTCATGTCCACACCCAGCAGTCTCGCGCACGCGTTGCCGTCCACCCGGGGGCAGCTCAACGGCGTGCTGTTCGTCGCGCTCTTCGCGGCAGCCGTCACCAGCATCGCATCGCTGCCCGCCATCGCCGGGCTCGGCATGAGCCCGCTGATCGTGGGCATCGTTGCGGGCGCGATCTACGGCAATGCACTGCGCGACGGCATGCCGGAAAGCTGGGCCGCCGGCGTGAACTTCTCGGCGCGCAAGCTGCTGCGCATCGCCGTGGCGTTCTTCGGCCTGCGCGTAAGCCTCCAGGAAATCGCCCAGGTCGGCGTGCCCGGGCTCGTCGAATCGATCGTGATCGTCGTCAGCACGCTGGTCATCGGCACCTGGGTCGGCATGAAGGTGCTGAAGCTCGACCGCGACACCGCCATTCTCACGGCGGCGGGCAGCGCCATCTGCGGCGCGGCCGCCGTGCTCGCCTTCGAATCCACGCTGCAATCGAAGCCGCACAAGAGCGCCATGGCCGTGGGCAGTGTCGTGCTGTTCGGCACGCTTTCGATGTTCCTCTACCCGGTGCTGTTCCGCGCGGGCTGGCTGCATCTGGATACGCTCGGCGCCGGGCTCTTTTTCGGCGGCACGATTCACGAAGTCGCGCAGGTCGTCGGCGCGGCGAGCAACGTGAGCCCGGAGGCCACGCACATCGCCACCATCGTCAAGATGACGCGCGTGATGCTCCTCGTGCCGGTGCTGCTCGTGCTCGGCGTGTGGCTCAACCGCTCGGCGCGCAGCAAGGCAAACGGCGACGGCCACGCCAGCCACGGCGGCGCGCGCAAGCTCGCGGTGCCCTGGTTCGCGCTCGGCTTCCTCGCGCTCGTCGTCGTGAATTCGCTCCACGTGCTGCCCGATACGGCCACCCACACCATCAACACGCTCGACACCTTCGCGCTGACCATGGCAATGACGGCGCTCGGCATCGAGACGCGCGTCTCGCAGATCCGCCAGGCCGGTCCGCGCGCGCTGACCGCCGGTTTCATCATCTACCTGTGGCTGGTGGGCGGCGGCCTCGCGATCACCTGGGGCGTGCAGCGTCTGTTCGGATGACCCCTCGCCCGGGGGCCGCGCGCCCCGACCCCATCCCCCCTGTGCCGGCGCTTTTGGCCACCGGCCCCGCTCGCCCCGCCCGCCGCGGGGCTTGTTGCGTTTTTGCGCGCGGCAGCCTTGCGCCATCTCGCGAACGCGTGCCACGCGCGAACCGGGCGCGACGGTTGCGAGCCATACTGTGCGCTGCTGTCCGGTGCGTGGACAGCGGCCGCGCAGGCCGTGGCGAGCACGGCCACGAACGCAAGGGGACGACCGATGGCATACGAGCTTTATTACTGGGACGGTTTGCAGGGCCGGGGCGAATTCGTGCGGCTCGCGCTGGAAGAAGCGCAGGCCCGTTACGTGGACGTCGCGCGCGGCGAGAAGAAGGACGGCCTTGGCATCGGCGCGATGATGGGCGAGCTGGAGGGCGACGAGCCCTATCCGCCGTACGCCCCGCCCTTTCTCAAGGACGGCGACCTCATCGTGTCGCAAACGGCCAACATCCTTTTCTATCTGGGCCCGAAGCTCAAGCTCGCCCCGCGCGACGAGGGCTTGCGCATCGTCGCGAACGGCCTGCAGCTCACGATCGCGGACCTCGTGACCGAGGCGCACGACACGCATCATCCGATCGCAAGCGGCCTCTACTACGAAGACCAGAAGGACGCCGCGAAGACGCGCTCGGCGGATTTCATCAAGCATCGCATTCCGAAATTCATGGGCTATTTCGAGCGCGTGCTCGCGCAGAATCCGGACGGCCCGCGTCACATGGTCGGCAACGCGCTCACCTATGTCGATCTTTCGATGTTTCAGATCGTCGAGGGGCTGCGCTACGCGTTTCCGAAAGCGACGAAGCATTTCGCGGATCACTATCCGCACGTCGTCGCGCTGCACGACGCCGTGGCGAAGCGGCCGAACATCGCCGCCTATCTCGACTCGGAGCGGCGGCTGCCATTCAACGAAACGGGCATCTTCCGGCACTACCCCGAACTCGACCGGGCCGCGCACTGAATGCGAGCGGGCCGTGCGTGAGGGCCGCCGCCGCGCAGTTGCCCAGCCGCAGTTGCCAGCGTTACCCGTTGTGCTTCCCGCCGCACGTCGCGCCCCGCGCACGTGCGGCTTTCTTTCACCCGTAACCTGACCCGCCCGCCGTGCTGTCATTCCTGCTGAAACTGCGCACCCGCGCCCGCGACCTCTTTCGCCTGTCCGACGCCCACACGATGCTGATCTGGTCGGTCATCGTCGGCGTGGCGGGCGCGTTTGCGACCGTGATCTTTCGCGAGGGCATCGCGCACGTGCAGATGCTTTTCACGGGCAGCGACGGCAGTCTCGTCGAAATGGCGCGCCATCTGCCGTGGCACCGGCGCATCTGGATGCCGACCGTGGGCGGCTTCATCGCGGGATGCCTGCTGCTGCTCGCGCGGCGCAAGACGCCCAGCACCGGCAGCAAGGCGATGCACGCCGACTACATCGAGGCCGTGGCGATCGGCGAAGGCGTCATGCCCGTGGGCACGAGCATCTGGCGCAGCCTGTCGTCGCTTTTCACCATCGCGAGCGGCGGCTCGATCGGCCGCGAGGGCCCGATGGTGCAACTGGCCGCGCTCGCCGCGTCGCTGATCGGCCGCTGGGTCCACTTCGATCCGTCACGGCTGCGCCTGCTCGTCGCGTGCGGCGCGGCGGCCGGTATCACCTCGGCGTACAACGCGCCCATCGCGGGCGCCTTCTTCGTGACCGAGATCGTGCTCGGCTCCATTGTCATGGAGAGCTTCGGGCCGATCGTCGTTTCGTCCGTGGTCGCCAACATCACGATGCGCGAGTTCGCTGGCTACAAACCGCCGTACGAGATGCCGGTGTTTCCCGCCGTGACGGGCGTCGAGGTGCTGCTGTTCGTGGCGCTCGGCCTGCTGTGCGGCGCGCTCGCCCCGCAATTTCTCGTGATGATGGACACCGCGAAAAAATGCTTCGGCCGGCTCAACGCGCCACTGCCCGTGCGGCTCGCGCTGGGCGGTCTCGTGGTCGGCATCCTCTCGGTGTGGACGCCCGAGGTGTGGGGCAACGGCTATAGCGTCGTGAACTCCATCCTGCATTCGCCCTGGACGTGGACCGCGCTCGCCACGGTGCTCGTTTTCAAGCTCATTGCCACGGCGGCGACGGTCGGCTCGGGCGCCGTGGGCGGCGTGTTCACGCCTACGCTCTTCATGGGCGCCGTGCTCGGCTGCCTGTTCGGCCAGGGCATGCACGCGATCTGGCCCGACAGCACCTCCGCGTCGTATGCCTACGCGGTCGTGGGCATGGGCGCGTTCCTCGCGGGCGCGACCCAGGCGCCGCTCATGGCGATCCTGATGATCTTCGAGATGACGCTGAGCTACCAGGTGGTCCTGCCGCTCATGCTTTCGTGCGTGGTGGCGTATTTCGTCGCGCGCGCGATCGGCAAGGCGTCGATGTACGAGATCACGCTGCATCGCAACCGCGAGGAAGCCGCGCGCATGCGCCTGCGCATGACGCAGATGCGCGAGCTGGTGCGCCCCGCGCAGACCGTGGTGCTGGAAAGCGCCACGGTGCAGGAAATGACGCGCGTGTTCCTCGAATATCCGGTGAAGTACCTCTACGTGACCGACGAGACGGGGCGCTTTCTCGGCGCGGTCGCGCTGGCCGACATCACCTCGGACCTGCTGCAAAAGCGCGATACGTCGAACAGGCACGCCCGCGACTATCTGAAGCCGACCTTCGACGTGCTCACGCCCGACATGCCGCTCGCCGTGGGCCTGCAGCACTTCATGTCGTTTCAGGGCGAGCGCCTGCCCGTGGTCGAAAGCACGCGCGAGCCGACGCTCGCGGGCGTGGTGTACAAAACTTCGCTCCTCGATGCCTATCAGCGCATGAACGCCGAGCGCTAGGTTTCGCCCGCGCGTGGCGTGTGAGGCGCGTGGCAAAGCGCAGCGGATTTTCTAGAATTCAGGGGCAAGCGCCACGCGGCCCGCGCACCGACGCGCGGAGGCGGCCGCGAAAATCGACGCTGGGACGACCGGAGCGAAGATGAGCGACCCCTCACCCGAAGCCGTACGCCGCGATCACGCGGGCTGGATATTCGTGCATCTGCAGGGCGAGCCTTACGACCGCGGCGAGCAGCACGGCAAGCTGCTCGCCAACGAAATCCGCAACGCGATCCGCACCGCGCGCTACCTCGCGAAATGGGACACCGGCGAGGACTTCGACACCTTCGTCAACGCCGCGATTGCGCAGTTCGCGCCGCGCCTCGACACCGAATTCGCCGACGAAATTCAGGGCATCGCCGACGGCGCGGGTCTCAAATTCGCCGAAGTGCTCGCGTGGAACGGCTATATGGACCTGCTGCAAAGCTGGTGGCCCGTTCATGTGGCAGCGCAGCAAGCGCAACAAGGGCATGTGGTGCGTCCATGGCGCGGGCGGCGCGGCCACCATTGCAGCGCGTTCATCGCCACGGGCAGCGCGACGCGCGACGGACGCATCGTCATGGCGCATAACTCGTGGGACCGTTACGCGGCCGGCGACGCCTTCAACATCGTGTTCGATATCGTGCCCGACGCGGGCCACCGCATCCTCATGCAGGGGTTGCCCGGCTGCATCTCGAGCCTCACCGACTTCTGGATCAACGACGCGGGCCTGATGGTGACGGAGACGACCATCTCGAACTTCGTCGGCTACCGGGCGAACGGCGCTCCCGAGTTCTATCGCTCGCGCCGGGCGACGCAGTATGCGTCGAGCATTGCGCAGTGGTGCGAAATGTTCGCGCAGGCGAACAATGCGGGTTACGTGAATAGCTGGCTCCTCGGCGACGCCAAAACGGGCGAGATCGCGCGCTATGAACTGGGCCTCCAGCACGCGGGCTTCGAGAGCACGAAAGACGGCTTCTATAGCGGCTTCAACACGGCCACCGACCTCAAGATCCGCAATCAGGAATGCGCCGGCGAGGCCGACGATTACACCGATGTGCGCCGCAACGGGGCGCGACGCCTGCGCTTCATGCAGCTCGCGCAGGAGCATCGCGGCGCGATCGACGCCGAACTCGCCAAGGCGATGATCGCGGACCATCACGACGTCTACCTCGAACGTAGCGACAACCCTTGCTCGCGCACGATCTGCGGCCATCTCGAACTCGACGACGCGCGCTTCGGCGGCGCGGACCATGGGCCGTTCAACCCGTGGGGCGCGAACGACGGCAAGGTGGTCGACAGCGACATGGCGCGCGATCTGTCGTTCTGGGCGCGCTGGGGTCATCCGTGCGGCCGCCCGTTCGACGCGCAGGCGTTCATGCAGCGCCACCCGCAATGGAACTGGCTCAACGGCTATATGCGCGACCGTCCATCTTGGCCGTGGGTACGCCTGGAGGCGCTGCGCCGGGCGTCCCGATAGTCACGCATAGCGGCATCGCCCCAAAAAAAGCACGCGTGTTCGAGACGCGCCGGCGTATTTCCTGCCATCATGGTATTTCCGTATGCGCGTCGCGCACATGGGCCGTTCCGGCGGCTCGTTGCGCCCTTGCGTAGCGGCGCGCCTGGCCGCCCCGGCTGGCGCGGCTGCCTGCTTCGCCACCCCACATGGCGAACGCGGTACGGCGCTTGCTGCGACCTTTGGGCCGCATGAGAAAGGAGGTCGAGCGATGAAAACCTCGACACTGATGACCACCGTGCTGTTGTCGGCATCCTGCTTCGCCGCTCCGGTACGCACCGCGCAAGACTCGCCGCTCGCCCAGGCCAGCGCGCACATTCCGCTCGCAAGTGCACAGTCCCACGCCTACGACGCCCCTGTAGCGCCGCCCGCCCCCGATGTGCCTGTGACGGCGAACGGCCGGCAGCGCTGGGAGTACCTGACGTTGCCCAGGTCGCATCGCATCGACAAGACATTAAGCCCCGACCTGCACGAACAGACCTGACGAGGCTAACCGGCACGGGTGGCGAACATGCGGCGAATGAGTAGCGCGTGCGCACGCCGCGAAGGCGCGCGTGGCGGATTGTGTATGCTTGAGGCGCGACGCTAGCGCTGCGATGCCATGCAGATGGATCCGAAGCGCGGGCAAAATCTGAACAAATTCCGCAAATTCCGCATAACGAACGAGACGACGACGCGGGCCCCCCATGCCGGCCGCTCGCGCAAAGGACGCCAAGCATGTCAGCCTCTCGCATTCCCGACGAACCCATCGACCTGCAATTCGCCGATGTCCTGCGCGACGTGCCCTGGCCCGCCAACAAGGACGAACTCGTCGATGCCGCGCGCGAGGCCGGGGCCAGCAACGAAGTGCTGGCCATTCTCGACGGCCTGCCGGAGCAGGACTATCAGGACGTCGCGTCCGTTACGCGGCTGATCGGCAGTAACTACGGCCCTGGCCTCGGCGCCTGAAGCGCGCCGGCCGTGGGCCTCGTGCGCGCCGCACTCAGGCGGCGCGGCCGAACACGACTCGCGCGAAAAAGGTTCCCAACACGGTTTCGACGACGGGCGGCGTGACATGCTGCGGATCGGCCGTGGAGAGAAATTGCATCCCGTCGCACAACCCCATCAGCCCGACCGCGAGCAATTCGGGATCGAGCGGCATGGGGGTGCCCACGCGCGCCGCGAATTCCTCGATATACACGGCGAGACTCTGGCGCTTCTCCGTCATGAAGGCGTTAAAGCGCGTGCGAAAGCGCGCGTCGCGCGCGGCCAGCAGTTTGGCTTCCACCCACAGCAGGAAAACCTTGTTGTCTTGCGGCATGCGGCTGTAATAGGTGAGCACGCGCGCCTCCATCTGCTCGCGGGACACTTCGGTTGCGAAGATGGCGCGCAAGTCGGTCTGCATGGCTTCGTGATCGCGCCGCAGCAATTCCACCAGCAGGTCCGACTTGCCGGAAAAATTCGAGTAGAACGCGCCGCGCGTGTACCCGGCCATGTGCGCGATATCCTCCACGCTCGCCCCCACGAACCCCTTTTTCATGAACAGGGCCTGCGCGGCGTCGAGCAGGCGCTCGCGCGTCTGATCGCGGCTTTGCTCGCGGGTGAGTCGAATGCGCTTCATGGGGACGTCGTTATGTGTCGTGGATGAAAGCGAGTCTAGCACTGAATCATTCCTCGGATTCAGTTTCGCATCCAGATACAAGGTTGTATTAGAATCCGGCTCATCATCCCGGGTCCGGGACGGGTGCGCGGCTCGCGCTTGCGCCCGCGACTCCCCGCGACTCAAATGGCGGCGCAACCAGTCAGGCGGTATTTGCGGTCTGCGTGCGCGAAAGGCATGTCGAGGTCCAAGCGAGGTCCAAGTGAATCGTTGCGGTCGTGGCGCATCGAGCAGGATGCGCAGTGGTATCGGAAAATCCAGGGCGCCAGGCCGGCGCGCCGCGAAGGTCGTGCTCGCACTCGGCGTTGCGGCGCTTGCGGCGCTGGGTGCGTGCGGCAAGCAGAAGGAAGCGGCGCCGCCACCGCGCCCCGTCGTTTCGATGACTGTGCATCCCGACGGCGGCGGCGTGAGCGCCGCCTATCCTGGCGAGATCGAGGCTCGCAACGCCACGCCGCTTTCGTTTCGCGTGAACGGCAAGATCATCGAGCGCAACGTGCGACTTGGCGACAACGTCAAGCCCGGCCAGACGCTTGCGCGGCTCGATCCGGCTGATTTCGAAAAGAACGCGGCGAGCGCGCAGGCGCAGTTCGACGCCGCGCAGCATCGTCTCGTGTTCGCGAAGCAGCAACTCGACCGCGATACGGCCCAGTCGGCGGCCAATCTCATCGCCCGCGCCCAACTCGAACAGACGCAGGATGCCTACGCATCGGCCGCGGCCCAGCAGGCGCAGGCGCAGCAGCAGCTCGCGCTGGCCAGGAACCAGTTGCGCTATACGCAGATCGTCGCCGATCACGCGGGCGTCATCACCGCCGAAAACGCCGATACCGGCCAGAACGTGCAGGCCGGCCAGGCCGTCTACCAGCTCGCGTGGACCGGCGAGATCGACGTGGTGTGCGACCTGCCCGAGGGCGCCGTGGCCGCGCTGCGCACCGGCGACACCGCGCAGGTCACGCTCGGCGCCCTGCCCGGCCGCCACTACACGGCGCGTCTGCGCGAACTCGCCGCCGCTGCCGACCCGCAAAGCCGTACGTGGCGCGCGAGGCTCACGCTCGAACATCCCGATGCCAACGTGCGCCTGGGCATGACCGCCACCGTGGCGTTCGCGGCCCCGAACCAGGCGAACGCGCCGCCCGCTTTCACCGTGCCGGCCACCGCGCTCTTCCACGACGGCGAGGCGCCCGCGATCTGGGTCGTGCACGCGCCCGACAACGTGCTGCAACTGCGCCGCGTGAGCGTCGCGCGCTACGACGCGCGCACCATCACCGTGGCGGGCGGTCTGCAGGACGGCGAGCGCATCGTGCTGCAAGGCGTGCATACGGTCCACGCGGGCGAGCAGGTGCGCCCGGTCGCGCCGCTGCATCCCGAGGACTTCGCGTCATGACCCAGATGACCGGCCCGGGTCCGGGCGCCGATCACGAAGAGGGCCGCTTCAATCTTTCGGCGTGGGCGCTTCGGCATCGCGCGCTCGTCACCTTTCTCGTCGCGCTGGCAACGATCTTCGGCGCGCTCGCCTATACGCGGCTCGCGCAGTCGGAAGACCCGCCGTTCACGTTCCGCGTGATGGTCATCCAGACCTTCTGGCCTGGCGCCAGCGCGCGCGAGGTGGAGGACCAGGTGACCACCCGCATCGGCCGCAAGCTGCAGGAAACGCCTTATATCGACTTTCTGCGCAGCTACTCGCGGCCAGGCGAATCGCTTGTGTTCTTCACGATGAAGGATTCCGCGCCCGTGAGCGAAGTGCGCGAGACCTGGTATCAGGTTCGCAAGAAGGTCGGCGACATTGCGTACACGCTGCCCCAGGGCGTACAGGGGCCGTTCTTCAACGACGAATTCGGCGACGTCTACACCAACATCTACGCGCTGGAAGGCGACGGCTTTTCGCCCGCGCAACTGCACGACTACGCGGACAAGTTGCGCGAGCAACTGCTGCGCGTGCCCGACGTCGGCAAGGTCGATTATTTCGGCGATCCGCAGCAGCGCATCTACATCGAGATTCCGAACACGCAGCTCACGCGCCTCGGCATTTCGCCCACGCAGCTAGGCCAGGTGATCGGCGCGCAGAACAGCGTCTCGGCGGCGGGCACGCTCACGACCGCCGACGACCGTGTGTTCGTGCGCCCGAGCGGCCAGTTCGAGGACCTCAAGGCGCTCGCCGATACGCTGATTCGCGTGAACGACCGCACGTTTCGTCTGGGCGACATCGCGACGATCCGGCGCGGCTACGACGAGCCGCTCGCCACGCAGATGCGCTTCCAGAACCAGGCAGTCCTTGGCATCGGCCTCACGATGCAGCCGGGCGGCGACGTGATTCGCCTTGGCAAGGCGCTCGATGCGCGCGTCGAACAGTTGCGCGCGCAACTTCCTGCCGGGCTGAAGCTCGTGGAAGTGTCGAGCATGCCCGACGCCGTCGCGCGCTCGGTGGACGACTTCGTCGAAGCCGTGGCCGAGGCCGTGGGCATCGTGCTGCTCGTGAGCCTCGTCTCGCTCGGCGTGCGCACGGGCATGGTGGTGGTCATCACCATTCCGATCGTGCTCGCCGTCACCTCGCTTGCGATGTATCTCTTCGGCATCGGTCTGCACAAGGTCTCGCTCGGCACGCTGGTGCTCGCGCTCGGCCTGCTCGTGGACGACGCCATCATTTCCGTCGAGATGATGGCCGTGAAGCTCGCGCAGGGCTGGAACCGCACGCGCGCCGCCGCGTTCGCATACACCAGCACCGCGTTCCCGATGCTCACCGGCACGCTCGTCACCGTGTCGGGCTTCCTGCCGATCGTGCTCGCGAGGTCGAGCACCGGCGAGTACACGCGCTCGATCTTTCAGGTGTCCGCGATCGCGCTGATCGCCTCGTGGTTCGCAGCCGTCGTGCTGATTCCGTTGCTCGGCTACCGGCTGCTGCCGGAGCGCAAGCCCGATCCGGATGCGGCCCATGGCGAGGACCACGAACACGAGATTTACGACACGCGTTTCTATCGGCGCCTGCGCGGCTGGATCGGCTGGTGCATCGAACGCCATGCCGTCGTGCTCGTCCTGACCATCGCGCTTTTCGTGGCCGCGCTCGCGTGCTTCAGTCTCGTGCCGCAGCAGTTCTTTCCGAGTTCCGACCGGCCCGAACTGCTCGTGGACGTGCGGCTGCCCGAAAGCGCCTCGATCGATGCGACGCTGCGCCAGACGAAGCGCCTCGAGGCGGCGATCAAGGGCCGCCCCGAGATCGATCATTTCATCGATTTCGTCGGCACCGGCGCGCCGCGTTTCTATCTGCCGCTCGACCAGCAGTTGCAGCAGCCCAACTTCGCGCAGTTCGTGATCACGACGAAGTCGGTCGAGGATCGCGAGAAACTCGCAAGCTGGCTCGAACCGATGCTACGCGACCAGTTCCCGGCTATTCGCACGCGCCTCTCGCGCCTCGAAAACGGACCGCCCGTCGGTTATCCCGTGCAGTTCCGCGTGAGCGGCGACGACATCCCGACCGTGCGCGACATCGCCAACAAGGTCGCGGCGACCATGCGCGACGATCCGCGCACCGACAACGTCAATTTCGACTGGGACGAGCCCGCGGGACGCTCGCTGCATTTCCAGATCGACCAGCAAAAGGCGCGCGCACTCAATGTTTCGTCGCAGGACATCGCCAACTTCCTGCAGATGACCTACTCGGGCTACACCGTCACGCAGTTTCGCGAGCGCGACAAGCTCATCAGCGTCGATCTGCGCTCGCCCGCCGCCGAACGTGTCGATCCCGCCCGCCTGCTCACGCTCGCGATGCCCACGCCCAACGGCGCGGTGCCGCTCGGCGCGCTCGGGCATCTGGCCAACGATCTGGAGTACGGCGTTATCTGGTCGCGCGACCGGCAGCCCACCATCACCGTGCAGTCCGACGTGCGCGCGGGCGCGCAAGGCATCGACGTCACCCACGCGCTCGACCGCAAGCTGGAGTCGATCAAGCGCGCGCTGCCGCCCGGCTACCACATCGAAGTGGGCGGCTCCGTGGAGGAAAGCGCGAAGGGTCAGGCGTCGATCTTCGCGCAGTTGCCGGTGCTCGCCATTGCCGTGCTCACGCTGCTCATGATCCAGTTGCAAAGCCTCACGCGCGTGCTGATGGTGGTGCTGACCGCTCCGCTCGGGCTGATCGGCGTGGTGATCGCCCTGCTCCTGTTCCGGCAGCCGTTCGGCTTCGTGGCCATGCTCGGCGTGATCGCGATGTTCGGGATCATCATGCGCAACTCGGTGATTCTTGTGGATCAGATCGAAACGGACATTCGTGCGGGACACAAGCGTTTCGACGCCGTGGTGGGCGCAACGGTACGCCGCTTCCGGCCGATCATGCTGACCGCCGCGGCCGCCGTGCTCGCACTCATTCCGCTTTTGCGCTCGAACTTCTTCGGGCCGATGGCCACGGCGCTCATGGGCGGCATTACGATTGCGACCGTGCTCACGCTGTTCTTCCTGCCCGCGGCCTACGCCGCCGCGTTCCGCGTGCGCAGCAGCGAGACTGACGAGACGGGCAACAAGCCGGAGCAGGCATCATGAAGATCGTTTCCTTGACTTCGGCGTCGGGCGCGCGCAAAGCGGCGCGTTTTCGCGCAATACGCTCACCGCTTGCGCTCCGGACGCTCGCCGTCGCATCCGTCGCATTCGCATTCGCGCTCGCAGGCTGCGCGATGGGACCGACGGGCGAGCCGCCCGTCATGCCGCAGCCCGAGCACTACGGCGCGCAGGAGCAACCGGCGCAGACCGTCCCCGCCCAGGGCGTCGCGCAGCAGTTCGTGACGGGCGCGGAACCGGTGCCGCAATGGTGGACGCTCTACGGCTCCGACGCACTCGATGCGCTCGTGAACGAGGGTCTCGCCAACAGTCCGAATCTCGCCGCCGCCGACCATAACCTGCAAGCGGCGCGCGAGCAGTTGCGCGGCCAGATCGGCAGTTCGCTCCTGCCGACCGTGGATGCCCTTGGCATCGCCCAACGCCAGCAGACGCCGGCGATTCCGCAGTTCGGCATCGACCAGTTGCAATACGCGCTATTTGCGGGCTTGATCGACGTTCGCTATACCTTCGACGTGTTCGGCGCCACGCGCCTGAACAACGCGGCGCTCGCCTCGCGTGTGAACGTGCAGGCATTTCAGTTCGAGGCCGCGCAGCGCGCACTCGCGGCGAATATCGTGGCGAGCGCGCTCGGCGCGGCGACGCTGCATGCGCAGATCGACACGACCGAGCAGCTGATTGCGCTCGCCAACGCCCAAGCCGACGACGTGCAAAAGCGCTACGCGCTCGGCTCCGCCTCGCGCACCGATCTGCTCAGCGCACAGCAGAGCGCGGCGTCGCTCGCGGCGAATCTGCCGGGGCTGCGCCAGCAATGGGCCGCGCAGCGCCATGCGCTCGCCGTGCTGGTTGGCCGCACGCCCGACCAGGCGCCGCCCGACCTCGATCTCGTCAGCCTGACGCTTCCCGCCCAGGTGCCGGTGGTCATTCCTTCAGAACTCCTGAGAACCCGTCCCGACATCGAAGCCGCCGAAGCTACGCTCAAGGCCGCCGCAGCCGGTGTCGGCGCCGCGACCGCGCAGATGTACCCGAGCATCACGCTGTCGGCCGCGCTCGGCCAGGGCGGCTTTAGCTGGCCCGTCGTCACGTCGGGCGCGGGCGCGCTGTGGGCGATCGGCGCATCGCTTTCGCAGCCGATCTTCCACGGCGGCGCGCTCCTCGCGCAGCGGCGCGCCGCACTGCAGTCGTACGCGGCGGCCAACGACACGTACAGGCAAACGGTGCTCACGGCGTTCCAGGATGTCGCCGATCGTCTCGCGGCGCTCGAACACGACGCCCAGGCCCTCGATGCGGCAAGCACCTCGGCGCGCACCGCGCAGGGCGTCTTTGATGACACCAACGCGCGTTACCGGCTGGGCGCCGTGCCGTGGTACGCGGTGCGCCAAAGCGAGCAGCAATGGCGCAACGCGCGGCTCGACGAAATCCGCTATCGCGGCACGCGGCTCGCCGATACGGCCGCCCTCTTCCAGGCGATGGGCAATCCGCCGGTCAATCCGGCCACGCTCGGCAACGGGCACGCCGCGAGCACCGCCGCTGTCGTTGCGCCCGCAACTAACACGGGCGCAGGCACGCAGGGCGAGTAGCGTTCGCGGCTTTCCGCGGGCGCGGGAGTAGCATAATCGGCGGTGCGCCATACGAGACGGCGCAGCCGCTTCAGGGAGACGACACCATGCCCCGCCCTTCGCTCGACTTCTGGTTCGACCTCGCCAGCAACTACAGCTATCTGAGCGTGATGCGCATCGAAGCGCTCGCAGCGCGGAAAGGCGTGGACGTGCAGTGGCGACCCTTCCTCCTCGGCCCCATTCTCGACGCACTCGGCTGGGAAGGTCCGCCCTTCGTCGTGCAGAAGGAAAAAGGCGCTTACGTATGGCAGGACATGCGCCGGCAGTGCCGCAAATACGCGCTGCCGTGGCAGCAGCCCACCGAGTTTCCCCGCCGCGCCGTACTCGCGACACGCATCGCCGTGCTGGCCGCCGATGAGCCCTGGCTACCCGCCTGGTGCCGCGCCGTCATGGCACGCAACTATGGCGACGACCGCGAGGTCGATTCGCCCGCGGCGGTCACAGAGATGCTCACTGCGCTGGGGCTGCCGGCGCAGAGGCTCATCGACGAATGCGCTAGCGATGCGAACCGGTTGCGGGTGCGCGAGCGGACCCAGGCGGCTCGCGATCTCGGCATCTTCGGCGCGCCGACGTTTTTTGCCGGAGCCGAGATGTTCTGGGGTAACGACCGGCTCGAAGACGCCATCGAAGCGGCGCTCGGCGTGCCTGAGAACCAGCACCTCACCTAGCCTTCTCCCCCGTTCGCACCGTCATTCTGTCAGGAATTTCTGACCCTGATTTTCGAGACAGAGCTGATACACTGCGCCGTAATGCGAGTCAGGATTTTCTGACTGCACTTCCACACAATCATTCGCATTCCTACATATCTGGAAGTGCAACCTCATCGGAGAGGGAGCAGCGTCATTCGAACAGCAAGCGGGCCGTGACGAAGGCGCGACGCACGACAACCTGAGAGATCACGACCATGGGGCATCCAGTAAAACGAGGCATTTGCTTCGCACTATTAATTATTTCCAGTACCGCCGCCCATGCTGGCCTGGACTGCGAGGGTTCGCGCGGCGGCTTTCGCCTGCAAACCGGCGATAGCTGGACCGGCACCGACAAGCTCGAGCACTTCGCGGTGTCGGCGCCGTTCGGCGCGCTCGGCGGCTGGCTCACACGCGACACGGACCACCCCGTCGTGTATGGCACGCTGATCGGCACGGTGCCGGGACTTCTTAAGGAAACGCTCGACGGCACCTGCCGAACCGATGGGTTCTCCTACAAGGATCTCTTCGCCGACGCACTCGGCGCACTCACCGGCGCGTGGCTCGCGCACTGGGCCGTCACGTATTCGCGCGGTTCGCACAGCCAAACGTTCGGACTGCGTTACGACAACGTGTTTTGATGCACGATGCCTCACGCGGGTTGCCAGCGCACAAAGGCTTTGGCATCAGGCAGTTAGCTTCGATATCCCAGGGTTATGAACAGGGGCTTCAACAAAAACTGTGGAAAAGTCAGCGCGGGAGTTACCCACAGATTTAGTGGGTAGCCCTGTGGAAAAGCCCTGGAAAGCTCGACCAACTCCTTGGCCCACAAGGAAATTCTGCTCACCAAACAAAACACGGCGCGCCGTTGCCGACGCGCCGTGTTTATCCTGCAGAACTCAACAACCCAGACTCAAGGCTTGTTCGATTCGAACAGATCCATGATCTGCTTCTTCTCCGTCGTGGTGACGCTCGGCGGCGTCATTCCGCCCGGACCCATGCTGCCGGTCGCGCCGCTCGCATCGCTCGCGGCACCAGCGGGATTCGCCGAATCCAGACCGATGCTCGCCACGAAGCCGTTGCCCGGCGTCATGTCCGAGAAGAACAGTTCGTCGTTGATCGTCGTGAGGCCCGCGGGCATCGCCGGCTCTTCCTGCGGCACGCCGCGCAGCGCACGCTGCATGTACTCCACCCAGATCGGCAGTGCAAGCTGCGCGCCGAATTCGCGGCTGCCGAGGCTCTTCGGCTGGTCGTAACCCATCCACGCCACGGCGACCAGCGTGCGCTGATAACCCGCGAACCAGCCGTCCTTGGCGTCGTTGGTCGTGCCGGTCTTGCCCTGCAGGTCATTGCGATGGAGCACGTTGGTGCCCGCGCCCGTTCCCGCCGTCGCCACCGAGTGCAGCAGGCTGTTCATCACGAATGCGTTGCGCGGCGAGAGCGTTTGCGGCGCATTCTGGCCCGCCACGAGCGGCTGCGCGCGCAGGATCGGCTGGCCGCGCGCGTCGTCGACTTCGGCGATCAGATACGGGTTGATGCGATAACCGCCGTTCGCGAACACGCTGTACGCGCCCGCCGACTGCAACGGCGTGACGAGGCCCGCACCGAGCGCCATCGGCAGGTACGGCGGCGTCTTGTCCGGATCGAAGCCGAAGCGCTGCGTCACGTAGTCCTGCGCGTACTTCGTGCCGATGTACGAGAGGATGCGGATCGACACGAGGTTCTTCGACTTCTGCAGCGCGAGGCGCATCGACATCGGACCTTCAGGCTGGTCGTCGTCCTTGGGCTCCCACGCATCACCGCCGGGCGTGCTGGGCGGGAAGTACAACGGCGCGTCGTTGATGATCGTCGCCGGCCCGAGGCCCTTTTCGAGCGAAGCCGAATAGATGAACGGCTTGAAGCTCGAACCCGGCTGGCGCCACGCCTGCGTGATGTGGTTGAACTTGTTCTTGTTGAAGTCGAAGCCGCCGATCAGCGCGCGGATCGCGCCGTCCTGCGGCGTGAGCGAAACGAGCGCGCCTTCCACCTGCGGCAACTGCGTGATCTGCCAGTTGCCCTTGGCGTCCTGCATCAGGCGCACGATGGAACCCACGCGAATGTGCAGCGCCTGCGACGCGCGCGGCGAAAGCGCCGCCGCCACGAAGCGCAGGCCCTCGCCCGTCACCGTCACCGACGTCCCGTCGAGCTGTTGCGCCGTCACCGACTTCGGACCCGCGTCGGTCACGACCGCCGAGACGAGGTCGCCGTTGTCGGGGTGATCGGTAAGTGCGTCTTCGATGGCCTGCTCGCGGTCGTCGCCGTCGGCGGGCAGTTGCACGAAGCCTTCCGGTCCGCGATAGCCGTGGCGGCGCTCGTAGTCCATCACGCCCTTGCGCACGGCCGCGTAGGCGGCGTCCTGGTCGGCGGAGTCGATCGTCGTCGTGACCGTGAGGCCGCGCGTGTAGGTCTCGTCCTTGTACTGCGCATACATCATCTGGCGCACCATTTCCGCGACGTATTCGGCATGCACGCTGTACTCGGTGCCGGCCGTCTTCGTCTGCGGCGGCTCCTTGAGCGCTTCGTCGTACTGCGCCTGCGTGATGTAGCCGAGGTCGAGCATGCGCTTGAGGATGTACTCCTGGCGGATCTTCGCGCGGTGCGGGTTGACGATCGGGTTATACGCCGACGGCGCCTTCGGCAGGCCTGCGAGCATCGCGGCCTGCGCGAGCGTGATGTCCTTCAGATCCTTGCCGAAGTACACGCGCGCCGCCGCCGAAAAGCCATAGGCGCGCTGCCCCAGATAAATCTGGTTCATGTACAGCTCGAGAATCTGGTCCTTGGTGAGCGCGCGCTCGATCTTGTAGGCGAGCAGCATCTCGTAGATCTTGCGCGTGTAGGTCTTCTCGCTCGACAGGAAGAAGTTGCGCGCGACCTGCATCGTGATCGTGCTCGCGCCCTGCGACGCGCCGCCGTGCATGATGTCCGCCACGCCCGCGCGCAGGATGCCGACGAAATCCACGCCGCCGTGCTCGTAGAACCGGTAGTCCTCGATGGCGAGCACGGCCTTCTTCTGGATGTCAGGAATATCCTGGAAGCGCACGAGCTGACGACGCTCTTCGCCGAACTCGCCGATCAGCACGTGATCGGCGGTATAGATGCGCAGCGGCACCTTGGGCTGATAGTGGGTGAGCGCGTCGAGCGAAGGCAGTTGCGGTTCCATCACGACGAGCGCGTAGCCCACGACTAGCGCGCCGACCACGCAGAGCGCACCGACGAGCCCGACGAACCAGAACGCGAGCGTCGTGCCGATGGAGCGCCGCTTCGGGCTGCCGTCGCGCGGCCCGTTGTTGCCGGAGCCGCCGCCGGATCCACGACCCGAGCCGCCGCCCGATTCAGGGCGGCGAGGCGGCTGGCGCCCGCTGTTGAAGGAGGGTTCCCGATCTTCGTTCGGGTACTGCGGTGAAGGCGGTCGTTTGATGATAGGCATGACTGGAATGATGGGCGCGTCTCGCGCGCGCCAACTGCGCGCAACTCGCGCGCATGGATCTCGACCACGGCGTCATGGCGCCAATGCGGCATACGACGTCGCCGGCTCAAACCCGGCGACGCGGCGCGACCGGCAACGCCCCCGTCCGGCCGCGCGGCGCGCACTACCGCACGCCACACACAAATAAACGCCCGTTCGGGCGCCATTCGCGAAATGTAACAGCGCATTCTAAAGAAATCGCGGGCGCCGGGTCGCGCTTTTTTTGTAAGAGTTTCTTGGGAAACGCTTCCTGCCCGATTTTTTATGCGACAGACGCGCCCTTGCGCGGATCACAGCTTTATGCGCGAAAAGTTTCGCCTTCGAGCCTTAATTCACGCGGAAAAATTATTGAATTCGCAGTAAGGAAAGAAATGTTGCAAAGCGAGCGCCGCCTATTCGCGCACCTTTCGATTGCGCATCGGCGCACTCGTCTTATGATGAATGATCTGCTACACGCCCCTGATTGCGCCTACGCAAGCTCGCCTTCATTCTTACAAATAGCTGTGGCGCAGCGGGAAAACCGACGTTATACGAAGCCGGCCCAGCGGCCCGTCGATCATGAACAAGCCCAGCGAACGCATCGTCGTCTTCGTCACGCCCGCGCAAAAGCGCGCGATCTCCGCTACTGCCGACACGCTCGGCATCAGCATTAGTGAACTCATGCGCCGCGCGGTAATCGCGTTCAGCGCGACGAGCGATCAGGTAAAGGCCGCGAGCATTGTCGACCGGCTGAACGCGCCGCGTCAGCCCGACGCGCTCGCCCAGGTGCTGCAAAAGGCCGCGAAGCCGCTGCGCGTGAGCCGGCCGGGCGCCATCCGGCCACCTTCGGCGACGGCAGCGGGGGCGCCCATCGGCGTGGGCGAGGCGAACCCCGACACGCGAAAGGACGATGCGCTCGCCGACAGCGACGCGCCCGCGGCCGTACACGACGGCGTCATCCGCGAGGAAATGCCCGAGGAAACGCCAAAAGCGCCCGTCGCGCCCCTGCCCGCCGCGCACACCGACGAAGCGGACGTGAGCCACGCCGCACGCGAAATCGCCCAGGCTGTCGCCAGACTGAGCGCCGAAGCCGCCGCCGCAGAAAGCGCCGCGCTCGACACGGCC
Source organism: Paraburkholderia sp. J76 (assembly GCF_905220295.1). Classification (NCBI taxonomy): domain Bacteria; kingdom Pseudomonadati; phylum Pseudomonadota; class Betaproteobacteria; order Burkholderiales; family Burkholderiaceae; genus Paraburkholderia; species Paraburkholderia sp. J76. Next base: position 400,802 of record NZ_CAJMZJ010000003.1, on the reverse strand, counting down.
GCCGCGCAATCGCTCGATACCGAACCGCTGCAGCCGCTAAGCTCGGCGCCCTTCGCGCGCTCGCGGCGCGACGCAAGCGAGCCGCGCGAAGAAGCCCGCAGCGACGACAGCGCGCCAGAGGGCGGCAAATTCGCCTGACCCAGCGCGCTGCCATACAAACGCATCACAACCGCCTTAACGCTCCTTAACGCCCCCTTACGCGCGCGGACAAGGCGCCGGCGAGGGTCGGCACCGCGCTATTCCTTTAAGTCCCTTTTAAGATGGGCCGTGGTGTAATATCCGCGATCGACGGCGGCGCCCAGCCCGCAGCGGGGCGCCAGGCCGCGCAGCCCGGGCCTCGTCTTGAACGGCACACGCGTGCAGGAAAACACGTTCACGCTATTGCAATTGCCGCACTCGCCCCGATTTGCGCGGTGCATGCGCGCAAGGCGCAAAGCGGCGTAAGCTGGCAGATGGATCAGCCGTCGCCAGCGAGCCGGCGCGGGAACGCAAACCGCATGCACGCACCTCGGCTCACCATGGCCGATCTCATTTCACTGGAGGAATTCATGTCGCTTTTCGACTCCATCTCCCGCACCGTCAAGGGCCTGCTCAACGACGCGGCCGACTCGGTGCAGGATCCGTCGCGCGACGCGCGCCAGATCGTGCGCGAGCTTGACGACAGCATCGCCCGCGCGGAGAACTCGCTCGTCGAGATCCAGGCGCAGGTCGCGACGCAGCAAAGCAAGCGCGACGTGGCCGCCGACAAGGCGAAGAAGTACGAAGACGGCGCAAAGCGCGCGCTGCAATCGGGCGACGAAGCGCTCGCACGTGAAGCGCTCGGCGCGCAGCAAACGGCCGAAGCCGAACGCGATGCGCTCGCGGCAGAACTCGCGAAGCTCGAACCGTCGGTCGATCAACTGAAGCAGCAGATCGACGACATGCGCCAGCGCCGCAACGACCTGAACGCGCGCTCGAACATCCTGCAGGCGAAGCAGCAGATCGCCCAGGCGAAGGATGTCGCGGCCACCGCGCTGGGCGGCATCGGCGGGAAGAATCTGTCGGCCGATTTCGACAAGCTCGAAGACAAGGTCAATCTGTCGAACGCCCGCTCCGACGCGCGCCTGAATTCCGCCGATACGTCGAGCGGCAAGGCGCTCGAAGACAAGCTCGCCGCGCTCAACAAGGGGCCGTCGGTGGACGAGCGCCTCGAAGCGCTCAAGAAGCAGATGAACACGCCGGCGCAGTAAACGCCGGTGTGCTGGATGCGGCGCGGCATGGGCCGTGCTGCCGGTGTAGTCGGAGTAGTCGGCAGGCGCGCTCTCGCGCCGCATCCCCGTATCGAATGCCATGGAGACGGGCGTTAATCCGCCCGGCCTGCAACATGAAAAAGTTTCTTGCCGCTGCCAGCATCGCTGTCGCATCGCTGGCCCTCACGGGCGGCGTTGCGTTCGCCGTGCCGAGCGTGCAGCAGATCGAATCCGCGATGTCCCAGGGCGACTGGCAAAGCGCCGACTCCGGCCTGACCGAAGTCCTGCAGGCGCATCCGGATAACGCTCGCGCCCACTATCTCTACGCCCAGGTGCTCGATCGCGAAGGCCGTTACAGCGACGCGCTCGCTCAGGTCGAGCAGGCGAAGTCGCTCGATCCGCAAATCCGCTTCACCCAGCCGCAACGCTTCGCGCAGGTCGAAGCGAAGATCCGCTCCGACGCCTCGCGCACGGGCAGCGTGAGAGCGAACAGCACGAGCAACCCGTTTGCGCAGCAGCAGGTCGCTGCACCACAGAAGCGAGGTCCGACCATGGGCATGTGGATTGGTATCGTCATCGTACTGGTGGGCATTGTGCTCGTGCTGCGCTGGACGCTGCGCCGCGCGAAATCCACTGAAGACGCGAAGGCCGGCGACGACCGCCGCGATCAGCTCAAGCGCGCCACCGAGTTGCTCAACGGCGTGCGCTCGCTCAAGCTCGACCTAAAGCTTTCGACCGCACCCGGCCACGAGGCGCTCGAAAAGGAAGTCGAAGGACTCGAAGCGCAGTTGCGCAGCCTCGTCGAAACGCTCTCGAACAGCGCGAATCCGCGGCCGCCGTATGAGATTGAAGACCTGGAGCGCCAGTTCGCGAGTCTCAAGGCGCGCGCCGAAGGCCGCCCCGATCCGAACGCGCAACCCGCCGCGCAGGACTATGGCAGCAACTCTCCTTACGCGCGTGAAGCCGACGCTGCGTTCGGGCGTCAGCCGCAATATCCGCCGGCTGCGCCGCAGCAACCGCCGCAAGTCATCGTGCAGCAAGGCGGCGGTGGCATGGGCGGCATGGGTGGTCTGCTTACGGGCGTGCTGCTCGGCGAAGCACTGAATCATGGCCGCGACCGCGTGATCGAGCGCGACGTGTTCGTCGACGACGATGGCCGCCGCATTCAGCGCGACGGCAATGGCGGCGGCGGTGGACTCGATTTCGGCCAGGGGTCGAACGACTGGGACGACGGCTCGGGCGGCGGCGGTGTCGACATGGGCAGCAACGACAGCTCGGACGACTGGAACAACTCGTGAGCGCCTGAGGTTCCCGGCACGCGCCGCTCAAGCAACGACGGGCTCCTTCACGGAGCCCGTTTTGCATCGGCGCGACTCACTGCTCATTGCACATACGGAACGGCGGACGCACACATGGCCACTGAAGCGCGCGGCAACGGGGCGGCACTGCGCATCGCCATCATCGGCAGCGGCTTTTCCGGCATCGGCATGGCGATCCGGCTGCGCCGCATGGGCGTGGAGTCGTTCACGATCTACGAGGCGGCCGCAAGCCTCGGCGGCACCTGGCGCGACAATGCCTATCCGGGCGCCGCTTGCGATATTCCTTCGCACCTCTACTCGTTTTCGTTCGAGCCGAATCCGGCGTGGACGCGCGCGTTCGCACCGCAGCACGAAATTCTCGACTATCTGCGCCATTGTGCGCACAAGTACGACGTCGAGCGCTTTATCGAATATCGTTCGCACGTGCGCGCGGCGCGCTTCCTGGAGGCGCGCGGCTTCTGGCAGGTGGAGATCGAACGCGACGGCGCGGTGAGGACCATCGAGGCCGATATCGTGATCGCCGCGAACGGCCCGCTTTCGCGCCCGGCGCTTCCGGCTATCGCGGGCATCGAGCGCTTCGAAGGCAGGCTCTTCCACTCGGCGCGCTGGGACCACGACTTTGCGCTCGACGGCAAACGCATCGCCGTGATCGGCACCGGGGCGAGCGCGATCCAGTTCGTGCCGCATATCCAGCCGCGCGCGGCGCAGCTCACTGTGTTTCAGCGCACGCCGCCGTGGATCATGCCGCGGCGCGACCACGCCATCGGCGAGCGCTGGCGCTGGATTTATCGGCATATGCCTTTCGCGCAACGCACGGCGCGCGCGGCGATTTACTGGCAGCACGAATCGCGCGCGCTCGGCTTCGCGGTGGAACCGCGTCTGCTCAAGGCGCCGACGAAGTTCGCGCTGAGCTATCTCGCGCACAAAGTGAAGGACCCCGAACTGCGCGCGCGGCTCACGCCCGACTATCTGCTGGGCTGCAAGCGCGTGCTGCTTTCGAGCGACTACTACCCTGCCCTCGCACAGCCGAACGTCGAACTGGTGACGGACGCGATCCGCGAGGTCGTGGCCGATGGCATCGTCACCGCGGACGGCGCGCATCGGCCTTATGACGTCATCGTGTGCGGCACGGGATTTCAGGTCAACGACGTGGACGCGCCCTTTCGGATAACGGGCGCCGGCGGTCGGGATCTTGGCGAAACGTGGCGGCGCGACGGGCCCGAGGCGTATCTCGGCGCGAGCGTCGCGGGCTTTCCGAATTTCTTTTTCGTGATCGGGCCGAACACGGCGCTCGGACACAACTCGATGATCTACATGATCGAGTCGCATATCGCCTTTATCGCGGCCTGCATTCGCGCGCTACAGCGCTCGGGCGCCCGCACCATGGACGTGCGCGCCGAGGCGCAGCAAAGCTGGAACGCGCGCGTGCAAGCGCGTTTCGCGCGCACCGTGTGGCAGTCGGGCTGCCGCAGCTACTACCTCACGCAGGCGGGCAAGAACACGGCGCTGTGGCCCGGGTTCACGTTCGTGTTTCGCCGCAGAACGCGCCGCGTGCGCATCGCCGACTACGCGTTCGAACGCTAGACGCGCTGAGGATGCCCCGCGTACACGCGCGTTTCGTAGGCGAAGTTCACCGTGCCGTCCTTTTGCGTCGTCTCGAACAGCTCGTGCAACGCGGCGAGCATCGGCTCGTGACGCTCGTCACCGGCGCGCGGCGCGTACGAAGACGACATCAGCCGTCCGCGCAGGCCGTCGAAGTCGAGTAATTGCGCGTTCGGGAATACGGTCTGGTGCTCGAAGCCTTCGCCGAACCAGTCCGCCATCGCGGCCGAATCAGGATAGCTTTCCGCCACGCGCGCGTAGTCGGGGCAAAAGCGCTGCAGGAGCGCCTCGTAGCCCGCCAGAAACGCCGAGCCCTCGAGCAAGCGGCTATTCCAGAACAGCAAGATCTTGCCGCGCGGTTTCAGGATGCGCGCGAACTCGCGTTGCGTATCGGTCTTGTGGAACCAGTGGAACGCCTGCGCGGCGCTCACGAGGTCCACGCTCGCGGCTTCGAGCGTCGTCGCCTCCGCCGTGCCCGCCACGCTGCGATAGCCTTTGTAGCCGCCCAGCAGTTCGTCGGCCGCTGCGCGCATGGCAGCATTCGGTTCGACGGCGGTGACCGGATGGCCCGCGTCGAGAAAGAGTTTCGTGGAAAGGCCCGTACCCGCGCCGACGTCGGCCACGGGCGCGCCCGGCGCAATGCCGCACTCCACATGCACGAAGGTCGCCACTTCGCGCGGATAGGTCGGCCGGAATTTCACGTAGTCTGCGACCCGGTCGGTGAAACGCCGGGTGGAATCGTCGATCATCGCTCTGCCCTTTTGTCGTTCAACCGCCTCCGCCCAGAAGCTTCACCAGCCCCCAGAGGAAGCGCACCACCATCACGATCAGCTCCCAGAGCTGGATGAGTTGCTGCCAGAGCGCGAGCGGCGCGCTCCCGCCGAAAATAACCTCGATCATCTTGCTCCCATCGCGACGCCTTTTCGCTCCTCGTTTCCGGCTTTCGAAAGCGCCCGGGTTCCCGATCATAGCGCCAGGCGCCACGCTGCGCTCAAGTCCCCGTATTACGCGCCGTAAACAAGTCCAGAAAGCCCGGCGATCGGACCTGCACCGACGACCGGGCGCGCAGCTTTTCCGCCGCTTTTCCGGAGTTGTCCGCGGTTTTTCATGGCGCACCGGCAACTGCCCTGCATGGGATGGAGACACCCGATGACACGTTTGCGTTTGCTGGGCCTGCGCGGTCGCCGCCGCGCGGGTAAATCCGCCGGAGTGGTCGGCGACATTGCGGCGCATGCCGGCAGGCTCGGCATCGAGATCTGCGATGTGGCGGGCCACGTCGACGAGGTCGCCGCGCGCGTGCAGCGTCAGACCGACGTGTGCCACGCGCTGCGCGAATCGGCCGCCCATACGCTCGCCGGCAACCACCAGATCGCGACGGCAGCGCGCGCCATGCGCGAGCTGAGCACGGGCACCGCCGCCACCGTGCAGCAGTCGCAGCAGACCATCGAGACGTCGCTTGCCGACATTCATGGTCTCGTGGAAAGCGTCACCGTCATCGAGACGCAAATCCGCGCGCTCAAGAGCGCGCTTGTGCATGTCTCGAAGGTCTCCGAGGAAATCTCGCTGATCGCGCGGCAAACCCAGCTTCTCGCGCTCAACGCGGCCATCGAAGCGGCGCGCGCGGGCGAGTCGGGCAAGAGCTTCGCCGTGGTCGCAAGCGAGGTGAAGAATCTCTCGGCCAAAACCGCGCAGGCCACCGGCCAGATCGAGCAAACGCTCGGGCAACTCACGCAGCAGACGGAACAGCTCATCGCCGAGGGCACCGCCAACACCGAACGCGCGCATCGCGTGCGCGAGGGCACGCACACCATCGGCGAGGCTGTGCACAGCACCGGGCGGGCGATCATGCAGCTCGACGAGCATGCCGGTCAGATCGCCCAGCTCACGGGCGAGATCGAGACGAAGTGCGACGGGCTCGAAAGCCAGGTGGGCGAGATGGTCGCGGGCGTCGAAGATTCGGGCCGTAACTTCGTGCAGGCAAAGGATCAGCTCGGCAAGCTGCTCGAAGTTTCGGAAACGCTCATCGAGCTTTCCGCCGCCACCGGCGTGGAAACCGACGACACGCGGTTCATCGACACCGTGCAGCGCGCCGCCGCCCAGGTCGGCAAGCTGTTCGAGGGCGCGCTCGCGCGAGGCGAGATCGGCGAGGCGGATCTGTTCGACAGCGTCTACGCGCCGGTGCCGGACACGAACCCGCAGCAGCATATGACGCGCTTCACCGCGTTCACCGACCGCGTGCTGCCCGCGATCCTAGAGCCGCTGCTCGCGTTCGACGAGCGCGTGGCCTTCTGTGTGGCGATCGATCCGCGCGGCTATATTCCGACGCACAATCGCAAGTTCTCGCATCCGCAGCGCGCGGACCCGGTGTGGAACGCCGCGAACTGCCGCAATCACCGCATCTTCAGCGACCGCGCGGGACGCGCCGCCGGTTCGCACACGAAGCCCTTCCTGCTGCAAACGTATCGTCGCGACATGGGCGGCGGCACGTTCGTGATGATGAAGGACGCCTCCGCGCCCATCTTCGTGAACGGACGGCATTGGGGCGGCTTTCGGATGGGCTATCGACTCTAGGCGTCGACGCTGCGCAAAAACAAACGGCGCGCGGGCATTCCTGTCCGCGCGCCGTTCCATCATGCGCCTCGATCGAAGCGCGTCGGCGACTAAACCGCCATCGCCATGCGCTTGCGCTCCGCGCGCTGCATCAAGTAGTTGCCGGCGATCACACCCACCGTCACAACCGCGATGAACAGCGTGGCGAGCGCGTTCATCTCCGGGTTCAGGCCGAGGCGCACGCGCGAGAACACGACGAGCGGCAGCGTAGTCGAGCCCGGGCCCGAAAGGAACGCCGAGAGCACCAGGTCGTCGATCGAGAGCGTGAACGAGAGCAGCCAGCCCGCGGCAAGCGCCTGCGAGATGAGCGGCAGCGTGATCTGGAAGAACACCTTGAACGGCGTCGCGCCCAGGTCGAGCGCGGCTTCTTCGAGCGACGGGTTCAATTCGCGCACGCGCGACTGCACGATGATGGCGACGTACGAAATGCACAGCATGACGTGGCCGATCCAGATCGTGAATACGCCGCGCCCCGCGGGCCAGCCGATCAGCTTGCCCATTTCCACGAAGAGCAGCAGCAGCGAAATGCCCTGGATCACTTCGGGAATCACGAGCGGCGCGTTGATCATGCCCGAGAAGAGCGTGAAGCCGCGAAAGCGCCCCATGCGCGCGAGCACGAAACCCGCCCATGTGCCGATGAACACCGAGGCGAACGCGGTCATCAGCGCGATGCGCAGCGAGAGCCACGCGGCGGTGATCAATTCGTCGTCGTTGATGAGCGCCTGATACCAGCGCGTGGAAAAGCGCGTCCACACCGTCACGAGTTGCGACTCGTTGAACGAGTAGACGATCAGGCTCAGGATCGGGATATAGAGAAACGCAAAGCCGAGGCCGAGCGCGATGAACATCAGTACGCGATTCGGTTTCATTTGCCGCGGCCCTCCAGTTCCTTCGCCTGATAGTGCTGGAACAGCGCCATCGGCACGAGCAGCAGGAGCACCATCGCGCAGGTCACGGCGGAAGCCATCGGCCAGTCGGCATTGTCGAAGAACTCGTTCCACATGACGCGGCCGATCATCAGCGTGTTCGCGCCGCCAAGCAGTTCGGGAATCACGTACTCGCCCACTGCCGGAATGAACACGAGCAGGCAGCCCGCGATGACGCCGTTCTTCGAAAGCGGCAGCGTGATTTCCACGAACGCGCGCCACGGCTTCGCGCCGAGGTCGTACGCGGCTTCGAGCAGCGTGAGGTCCATTTTCACGAGATGCGCGTAGAGCGGCATCACGAGAAACGGCAGATACGAATACACCATGCCGATATAAACGGCCGTGTTCGTGTGATAAAGCTCGAGGGGCGAATGAATGACGCCGATCGACATCAGGAAATTGTTCAGCAGTCCGTTGTTCTTGAGGATGCCGATCCACGCATACACGCGGATCAGGAACGAGGTCCAGAACGGCAGCATCACGGCCATCATGAGGAGGTTGCGCGAGGCTGGATTCGAGCGCGCGATGTAATACGCCATCGGATAGCCGATGATGAGGCACAGCAGCGTCGAAATCGCCGCCACGACCACCGAATTCACGTAGGTCGCGAAGTACAGGCTGTCCTGAAACAGGAACAGGTAGTGCGAGAAGTCGAGCGCGATATGCCACACGCCATCCGCGAACGACATCAGCTCCGTGTACGGCGGAATGCCTAGCTGCTGGTCTGCGAAGCTGATCTTCACCACCAGGACGAACGGCACGAGGAAGAACAGCAGCAGCCAGATGAACGGACCCGCCACGACGGCCGTGCGGCCGGTCAGGTTGAAGCGCTTCGCCGGCCAGTTCAGGATGTTGCGCAAGGTCGTCGTGCTCATGACGTCAGCACCACCCCGGCCGATGCGCTCCAGCGCACGTAGACTTCGTCTTCCCACGTCGGCGAGTCGATCTCGGAGAGCGCAAGGCTCGACATGTTCGCGATCACCATCTTGCCCGAGTCGAGCTTGACGTGATAGAGCGAGTAGCCACCCATATAGGCGATGTTCTTGACCACGCCCTTGCCCCAGTTGAACACGCCCTCGGGCGGCTTGCGCGTGAGCGCGATGCGCTCGGGGCGCACCGAGATCGTCACGGGCATGCCGAGCGGCCCGGTGATGCCGTGGTTCACGTAGAGACGCACCGGCAGGTCGGGGCACTCGATGAACACATGGTCGGGCTCGTCCTCGACCACGTTGCCGTCGAAGAGATTGGTCGAGCCGATGAACTCCGCCGAGAAACGGCTGTTCGGGAATTCGTAGACCTGGTTCGGCGTGCCGAGCTGGACGATCTCGCCTTCGCTCATCACGGCGAGGCGCCCGGCCATCGTCATCGCTTCTTCCTGGTCGTGCGTGACCATGATGCAGGTGACGCCGACCTTGTCGAGAATGTTGACGAGTTCGATTTGCGTGCGCTGGCGAATCTGCTTGTCGAGCGCCGACATCGGCTCGTCGAGCAGGAGCAGCTTCGGGCGCTTCACGAGCGAACGCGCGAGCGCCACGCGCTGCTGCTGGCCGCCCGAAAGCTGGTGCGGCTTGCGCCTGGCGAAGCGCGTCATCTGCACGAGTTCGAGCGCATTGGCCACGCGGTCCTTGAGTTCTCCCTTCTTCACGCCTTCCTGACGCAGCCCGAAGCCCACGTTCGACTCCACCGTCATGTGCGGAAAGAGCGCGTACGACTGGAACATCATGTTGACCGGCCGGCGGTACGGCGGCATCGCGGCGAGGTCCTCGCCGTCGATCAGGATCTTGCCCGACGTGACGGTTTCGAGGCCCGCGAGCATGCGTAGCAAGGTGGACTTGCCGCAGCCCGAACTGCCGAGCAGCGCGAACAGCTCGCCCTTCTTCACCGACAGGTTGACGCCCTTGACTGCCGTCGTTTCGCCGAACTTCTTGACGACATCGACGATCTGCACGAAGTTGTCCGCGGCCGAATCCGCCGCGGTGAAGCCCGAAGGCAGCGAACCGGCGGATGCCGGCGCGCTCGACTGGTCACTCATGATTCTCTCTGCCCTGCCTGTTTCTGCGTGAATGCTGGACGGGGTTGACGAACAAAGCCCCCGGCATCGTGCCGAGGGCTCGGGGTAAAACGCTGGACTACTGCACCTGCCGCGTCAGCGGCCCGACTTGAACTCGGTCCACAGACGCGTCTGCAGGCGCTGGATCTCAGGCGGCAGCGGCTTGAGCAGGAACAGCGTCTTCAGGACTTCGGGCGGCGGGTACACGGCCGGGTCGTTGGCGATGTCCTTGTTCACGTACTTGCGCGCTTCTGCGTTCGCGCTCGGGTAATAGACCGCGTTCGTGATCGCAGCGTGGACCTGCGGCGTTTCGATGTAGTTGATCCACTCGTGCGCGGCGTCCTTGTGCTGCGCGTCCTTCGGGATGGTCATCACGTCAAACCAGATCGGCGCGCCGCCCTTCGGAATGAAGTACTCGATCTTGTATGGCTTCTTCGCCTCGATGGCGCGGTGCTTGGCGATCACGACGTCGCCCGACCAGCCGTACGCAAAGCAAATGTCGCCGCCCACGAGGTCATTGATATAACCCGACGAGTTGAACTGCGTGATGTACGGGCGGATCTTCTTCATCATCGCGAGCGCGGCGCGATAGTCGTCCGGATTCGTCGAAAGCGGATCCTTGCCGATGTAGTGAAGCGCTGCCGCGAACATCTGGTCCGGCGCGTCGAGCACGGACACGCCGCAGGCCTTCAGCTTCGAGATGTTCTCGGGCTTGAAGAGTATGTCCCAGTTGTCGAGCGGCACGTTCTTGCCGAGGATCTGCTGCGTCTTCGTGACGTTATAAGCGAGACCGGTCGTGCCGTACGCCCAGGGCACCGCGTACTTGTTGCCCGGATCCGCGCCGGCGACGAGCGCCATTAGTTGCGGATCGAGATATTTGAGGTTGGGGATCTTCGACTTGTCGAGCGGCGTGAAAATGCCGGCGGCGATCTGCTTGCCCGCGTAGTTGCTGGTCGGCACGACGATGTCGTAGCCGGAGTTGCCGGCGAGCAGCTTGGCCTGAAGCGTGTCGTCGCTGTCGTAGTTGTCGTACTTGACCTGAACGCCGGTCTGCTTCGTGAAGTTCGGAATCGTGTCCTTGGCGATGTAATCGGACCAGTTGTACACGTTCAACTGCGTGTCCTTTGCCACCGACGTCATCCACGGCGCCGCACATAGTGCGAGCGCGGCCAGTTGCGCCACAACCCCTTTCTTCATTCCGTTCTCCGATCCTGACCGGCTCCGGCCGGCTGCCTGCCTCGCTTCGTGCCGTGCTTCGTGTCGCCTGTGCACGGCTCCCCTGACTTTCCCCAAAACCTACCATCAAACCCGCCCGGCAAGAAATAAAACGCGGGCGTGTCGCGCAAACGGAACATGGCCATGGGAACACGGCGAGCCGCGCGCGGACGGTAAATCGCGCGCAATTTTAGCCGTTTCACGGGCCGTGTCCACAAAAAACCGCTTCAGTGGCGCATGCGCGCGACGGCCCGCTCCCGGCGGCGCGTCGCGCCGGGTTTCCACCTTGCTATCGCCTTGCAGTCGCGTGGCCGACCCACTGCGCATCGCGCCGCCACGGTGTGTTGGGGGGGCGCGAACGGGCGCCTGCGGTATCGGTTAACATATCGGCGTTCCGTACCCAGGCCGGCGCGCGCGGCGCCCGGCCACGCCCCAAGGCACTTCAATGGCATCCAACCTCCACGATCTCCCCGACAGCCCCTGCATCGGCGTGTGCTCGACCCTCTTCGACGACGTCTGCAAAGGCTGCGGGCGCACCGCCGTGGAAGTCTCCAACTGGGTCTTTCTGAGCGACGAGGAAAAGCGCGCCGTGTGGGAGCGCATCGAGCGCGAAGGCACCGCCATGCGCTTTCAAAAAGACCGCGCCTGAGCGCGGATAGCGCGGATAAAAAACGCCGGACAAGCCGGCGTTCGAAAAGCGGTGCGGAGGCGATCGATCAGAATTTCATGCCGACGCCCAGACCGACCACGAGCGGATCGATATGGAGCGTGCCGAGCGACGTGCCGCCCATTGACGCGTCGGTACGCATCCAGATTTTCTTGATATCCGCGTTTACGAAAATCTTCTTCGTGACCTCGAAGTCGATGCCGAACTGCAGCGCCGGACCAAAGCTGTGGTTGTCGATCGAAACCGGCTCGCCGCCCGCGTGCAGACCGTTGTTGTAGAACAGCGTGTAGTTGATGCCCGCACCCACGTACGGCCGGACCTTGCCCGCGTTGTTGAAGTGATACTGCAGCAGCAGCGTAGGCGGCAGCACGCCCACGCCGCCGAGTGCGCCGATGTTCGACGTCACCTGGTTGCGCGACGTGCCGAGTATCAGCTCGACGCCGATGTTGTTGGTCGCCATGTAGGTGAAGTCGAGTTCTGGCACGAGGGCGTTGTTCACGTCTGTCCCGATCGCACCGAGCGTACCGTTCGCGCGGCCGTCCGGCGCGATCTCGATCGCGCGCACGCGCACCAGCCAGTCGCCCGCGTAGATGCCCGAGTCGGGCGAACCTGCCGCGCTGGCCGGCATAGCCAGAAAGGCCGCGCTCATGGCGAGCGCGGCGGTTGCTGCTACCTTTTTAATTGCTTTGGTCATCGTTATTCCCCGTGTCTGTTGTCTAGCCGTTTGCGGCCTACAAATTGTCAGAGACGGGGTCCGGCGCTGCGTTGACAAGTATCAAGCCAGTGCGAAGGCCGGGCGCTGTGCGACTGCAGGTCGCGTAGCGCCGGTCAGCAGCAGTTCCAGCAGGTCGCGGACGCTCCGGATCGCGTTGCCAAACGGCAACGCTTCGCGGCCCCGGAAGAACAAGCCGTTCGCGACATCGCCACGCAGCGCCGCCGCGAGGCGCGTGTCGATGCAAAAGTGGCCGAACTTCTCGATGCCGTCGCGCAGCCCGCACGCCGAAAGGCATTCGAGCCCGGTTGGGCAGGCAAGCTTGAGCGAGCCGATCTTGGTGCGAATACGCGACTCGTTGCGCAGATAACGTTCGAGCCACGGCGTTTTCACCGCGCGTGCGGGCAGGCCCGTCACGCTCACGAACTCGACGATGTCTTCGGGCTTCGCGTCGGCGAGCACGCGCTTGAAGTCGGGGTGTGCATCGCCCTCCTCCGTCACCGCGAACGGCGTGCCCACCTGCACGCCGTTGGCGCCCGCCTCCAGCCATTTGCGCACGGCCTCGTGGCTGTTCACGCCGCCCGCCACGACGAGCGGCACGTCGCGCCGCGTGATGCCGAGCGTGGCATAGACGCCTTCGAGTTCCTCGAAAATCTGCGTGAATGCGAAGCGCTCGTTGCCCATGTCGGCGATGTCGGTCACGCCCAGGTGACCGCCCGCGTAAGCAGGATGCTCGATTACGATGGCGTCGGGCAGACGGCCCTTCTTCATCCACTTCTTGAGCACGAGCGCGACGCCGCGCGCGTCGGAAAGAATCGGCACGAGCGCGATGTCCACGCCCGCCGTGAGGTCGGGCAGATCGAGCGGCAGGCCCGCGCCCATGACGATGGCGTCGGCGCCGTGCTCGCAGGCGGCGCGCACGTAGTCGGCATGGGCGTTCACCGCTTTCATGACGTTCACGGCGATCATGCCGTTGCCGCCCGCAAGCTTGCGCGCCGCCGCAATTTCACGGCCAAGCGCGATGAGGTTCGCGCGAGCGAGCGTTTCGTGCTGCGGGTCCGCGCGGCACATCTCCATGAGATCGCTGTGATGATGGCGCAGGTCGATGCTCGCGATCGTGCCGAGCGCGCCTTCACGCGCGACGCTGCCAGCCAGCCGGTGTGCCGAAATGCCGACACCCATGCCGCCCTGCACCACGGGCAGGAGTTGACGACCGCGGATCTGGAGCGGAGCGAAGGAGTGTCCAGGAAACATGTTGTGCTCTGTCGATGGCAAAACGACTATGGTCGCGCGTACCCCACATATGACATTGACACGCATCAACAAAAAACGCGGAGATCTGTGAAGAAATCCGCGTTTGTGACTTACATCAACACGTCGCACTAAAAGATTTGCGATAGCGCGACGAGATGCCTCATCAGCCCTTTGGCACCTTGAATTGCATCGACTTGTACTCCAGGTACTCTTCCAAGCCGTACGCGCCGTTTTCGCGGCCGTGCCCCGACTGCTTGAAGCCGCCGAAGGGCGCGGCCATGTTCCAGGCGCCACCGTTGATGTCGATCTGGCCTGTGCGGATGCGCCGCGCCACGCGCATGGCGCGCTCGTCGCTGCCCGCCCAGACCGCGCCACCCAGACCGTAGAGCGAGTCGTTGGCGATCGCCACGGCGTCGTCTTCGTCTTTCGCCGTGAGGATCGTGAGCACCGGGCCGAAGATCTCTTCCTGCGCGATGGCCGCGTCGCGCGGCACGCGGCCGAACACGGTCGGCTTCACGAAAAAGCCCTGCGCCACGCCTTCCGGCATGCCGGGGCCGCCCGTCACGAGTTCGGCGCCGTCGGCCATGCCGCGTTCGATGTAGTGCAGCACGCGCTCCTGCTGCACCTTCGAGGCGAGCGGGCCGAGCTTCGCCGTTTCGTCGCGCGGATCGCCCACCTTGAACGCCTCCGCGGCCTGCTTCGCGAGGTCTCGCGCTTCTTCGTAGCGCGACTCCGGCACGATCATGCGCGTGTGCGCCGAGCAGGTCTGGCCCGAGTTCAGGAAGCACGCGCCCACCGAGCCCTTCACGGCGGCGGCGAAGTCGGCATCGTCGAGCACGACGGAGGCGGATTTGCCGCCCAGCTCCAGCGCGACGCGCTTGACCGTGGCCGACGCGACTTCCGACACGCGTTTGCCCGCGCGCGTCGAGCCGGTGAACGAGACCATGTCGACGTCCGCATGGCGCGCGAGCACCTCGCCCACCACCGGGCCGTAGCCCGTCACGAGGTTGAACACGCCCGCGGGCAGCCCCGCTTCGTGGATGGCTTGCGCAAGCACGAACGCGTTGAGGGGCGCGACCTCGGACGGCTTGAGCACAACGGTGCAGCCGGCGGCGAGCGCGGCGGCGACCTTGAGCGTGATCTGGTTGAGCGGATAGTTCCACGGCGTGATGGCCGCGACGACTCCCACCGGTTCGCGCACGACGAGCGAGTTGCCCACGCGCGCTTCGTACTGGAATTCGCTTGCGAGCTTTGCGTAAGCGCCCCAGTTGTAGACCGGGCCGCCCACCTGAATGGCGCGCGCGAGCTTGAGCGGCATGCCCACTTCGCCCGCGATCAGTTGCGCGAGTTCGTCGGTGCGGGCCTTGAGGTTGTCGGCGATTTTCTGCAGATACGCGCCGCGTTCGGTGGCGGGCGTGGCGGCCCAGCGGTCGAAGGCTGCGCGCGCGGCGGCGACGGCGGCCTCGGCGTCGGCTTCGACACCCTCGGGGATGCGGCCCATCACCGCTTCGGTGCCCGAGTCGATCACGTCGATCGTGCCCTTGCCTTGCGGGGCGACCCACTGGCCATTGATGTAGAACTGCGTGTAGTTGTTCATGGGCTTTTCTCCTCCTGTCTGTCGATGGCAGTTTGCGCTTCAGCGCTTACTCCCCTCTCATGCAATGCGCCTCGTCCGTTTGCGGTTTCCGCGCGGGCGGCCCGTGGCGATCTAGGATTCTAGCGTGGTTGACGCAAACGGAAAGCTGGTTGGCTCAAACTACGCCCGCGACGCGGCCCTTATACTCGTGCGCTCTTTTTCCCTGGTCCACGTACTTCATGAAACGCACGCTACTTTGCCTGGTCGCCGGTTTCGCTCCGCTCCTTGCCCATGCGGGCTGTGAGGACAACTTCGAAAAATGGACGCAACAACTGCATCCGGGGCGCACGCTCGACACCGAACACGCAACGTGTAAAGTCTGGCCCGCAAACGAGGCGCTGACGATCGCGGCGCTGCCGCTGCCGCAAAAGGGCAACGAAGACGACCATGGCACCGACGACCTCGAAGTGCTCGTCGCCGATACGGCCAGCGGCACGGTCATCGCGCATCAGTTCCAGAAAGCGGCAATTCAGTACGACGCGGTACGCTTTTCAGGTCTCGCGCTCGATACGGCGCGCTACCAGCTCACGCCGCAGAATCGTGCATTTGGCGTGCGGGTGATGCATGAGAGTTCGTCGCGCGTGAATCCGTTTGGTCAAACGGCGTTGAGTCTGTACGTGATCGACGGCCAGAGCCTGCGCACGGTTCTTGACCGCCTGATCGTGGAAGATTCCGGCGGAGAATGGGACGGCAACTGCGCGGGCACATTCAGCAACACGACGCGCGCCCTCGACCTCGGGGCCGCGGGCAACGACGCTTACGCGACGCTGCGGATCAGGGAGAAGTCGGTTCAGACGGTCAACACGCCGACGAAGGACGATTGTGCGAGCAAGGAGGCAACCGGCAAACGCACCAATGCGGTACTCGAATACCGCAATGGAAAATACGCCGTGCCCAAGGGCATGCAATACAGCGACTGAAGCGCCACGCACGCCACCAAAACAAAACGGGCGACGCTCACGCGCCGCCCGTTCTCATTTCACGCCTCGAACGCCTTGATCAGCGTTCGATCGAATCTCACTGCAGCCCCTGGCTAACCAGGAAGTCCTCGTAGTTGCCGCTGTAGTCCTTGACCGTGCCATCGGTTTTCACTTCGATGATGCGGTTGGCGAGGCCGTTCACGAACTCGCGGTCGTGCGACACGAAAATCAGCGTGCCTTCGAACTTCTCGAGCGCGATCTGCAGCGACTCGATCGACTCCATGTCCATGTGGTTCGTGGGCTCGTCCATGAGCAGCACGTTGTGGCGGCCGAGCATCAGCTTGCCCCAGATCATGCGGCCCTTCTCGCCGCCCGACAGCACCTTCACCGACTTGCGGATGTCGTCTGCGTTGAACAGCAAGCGGCCCAGCGTGCCGCGCACCGACTGCTCGTCGTCCCCTTCCTGGCGGTACTGGTCGATCCAGTCCATGAGCGTGACGTCGGCCGGGAACTCTTCGTACGTGTCCTGCGGCATGTAGCCCACGTTCGCGTTTTCGGCCCACTTCACCGAGCCGTTGTCGACGGCCAGGTTGCCGAGCAGCGAGCGCAGCAGCGTGGTCTTGCCCGCGCCGTTCTCGCCGATGATCGCGATGCGCTCGCCCGGCTGCACGCTGATGCTGAGCTTGTTGAAGATGCGGCGCTCGTAAGTTTTCGTGATCTCTTCCGCGACCACGACGATGTTGTGCAGCTTCTTCTCGAACTCGAAGCGGATGAACGGGTTCTGGCGCGACGACGGCTTGAATTCCTCGATCTTGATCTTGTCGATCATCTTCAGACGGCTGGTGGCCTGGCGCGCCTTCGACTTGTTCGCCGAGAAGCGGCGCACGAAGTCCTGCAGGTCGGCCACGCGTTCCTTCGCCTTCTGGTTCGCGGCCTGCTGACGCTCGCGCGCCTGTGCCGAAGCGAGCATGTAGTCGTCGTAGTTGCCGGGCCACACCTTGAGCGTGCCGTAGTCCATGTCCGCCATGTGCGTGCAGACCTGGTTCAGGAAGTGTCGATCGTGGGAAATGATGATCATGGTCGAGTTGTACTCGTTCAGAACATCTTCCAGCCAACGGATCGAGTTGATGTCGAGGTTGTTGGTCGGCTCGTCGAGCAGGAGCACGTCCGGCTTCGAGAACAGCGCCTGCGCGAGCAGCACGCGCAGCTTCCAGCCCGGCGCCACGCCGCTCATCGGGCCGTTGTGAAAATCGGTGCCGATGCCGATGCCGAGCAGCAGTTCGCCCGCGCGCGCTTCGGCCGTGTAGCCGTCGTACTCGGCGAACTTCGCTTCGAGTTCGGCGGCGTGCATGTAGTCGTCGTCGGTGGCTTCGGGGTTCGCGTAGATCGCGTCGCGCTCGCTCATGGCGGCCCACATTTCGGTGTGGCCCATCATGACCACGTCGAGCACGCGCACGTCTTCGTATGCGAACTGGTCCTGGCGCAGCTTGCCCAGGCGCACGTTCGGTTCGAGGATGACGTTGCCCGAGCTTTGCTCGAGGTCGCCACCGAGGATCTTCATGAACGTGGACTTGCCGCAACCGTTCGCGCCGATCAGGCCATAGCGGTTGCCTTCGCCGAATTTGACCGAGATGTTCTCGAACAAGGGCTTCGGCCCGAATTGCATGGTGATGTTGGCGGTAGAGAGCACAGCGCGTCCCGGAAAGTAGATCGACGAAAAACCTGTAATTTTAGCAGGTTATGCCACTTCGCGCGCGAGTTCCAGCCGCGTCGGCGCCCCTGCTTCGCGCAGGATGACACCGCAGCAAGTGAGGAATGTGAAGGCCGCCGTGCGCGCCGGTTACAACGGGGCCGCATCGGCTGCGTGGAGTAAGCGGGGGCTCGATCCGTTCACGGCTCGCCGGTGCGTGGCGTGTGCAGCACGTCGATAAAACCCGAAAAGTCGGCCTGCGCGAGGCCCATGGCCGCCGCCAGACGCAGCAACTGCTGGACGGTGCCCGCCACGGGCATGGGCGTGCCGGTCTGAGCGGCTGCGGCGGCGACGGTATCCACGTCTTTCTGGAATGTCCTGAGTGCGCCGATGGGTTCGAGCCCGTCTTGCGTCATGCGCGGCACGAACGTGCGCAGCAACGTCGAATCGGCCCAGCCGCCCGCAAGCGCATCGGGCAGTCTGGCCGCGTCGATGCCGCTGCGCCGGGCGAGGCTCACCGCTTCGGCAATCGCCGCGACGGTGGCCGTGACGATCGCCTGGTTGCACAGCTTGGTGGTCTGGCCCGCGCCCGCGCCGCCCATGTGGGTCACGCGCGCCGAGTAGGCGGCGAGAATCGGCGTAACGGCTTCGACGTCGGCCGCCGCCCCACCCGCCATGATCGCCAGCGTGCCGTTCTGCGCGCCCGCCACGCCGCCCGAGACCGGCGCGTCGACCCAACCCATGCCGAAGGCCGCCGCGCGCTCTGCGAGCCTGCGCGTCGCGTCGGGCGGGATGCTCGAATGATCGACGATGCGGCGCACGCGCACGCCCTCGCCGGGCGCGCCGGCTAAAAGCCCGTGCTCGCCGAACACCACCTGCTCGACCGCCGCCGCATCGGCGACGCACAGCAACACCACGTCGCATTGGCGCGCCAGTTCGCCGGGCGTCGCGGCCACTTGCGCGCCATCGGCGACCAGCGCTTCGGCTTTCGCCAGCGAGCGGTTCCACACCCGCACCGCATGCCCGGCACGCAGCAAATGACGGATCATCGGCGCGCCCATCAATCCGGGTCCGCAAAAACCCAATACCTGCTCGTTCATATTCTTCGTCTCCTGCCTCAACCGTTGCCGGGCATGCTCGATGCTCGGCTTCACGCGAGGCGCCATCATAACCGGCGCTGGACCCGTTCTCGTTTGCGCCGGCGTGCGGTCCGTTACCTATACTCGATTGACGCGCCCACGCCGCGCGCGCTCCCGAGGAGACACTGCCATGAGCGACCACGTCTACAAGCAGATCGAACTGACCGGTTCGTCGAAGGTATCGAGCGACGAAGCCATCCGCTGCGCCATTGCGCGGGCGTCGAAGACGCTGCGCAACCTGCACTGGTTCGAGGTCGTGGAAACGCGCGGACTGATCGAGAACGATCAGATCTCGCATTGGCAGGTCACGATCAAGGTAGGCATCCGCATCGACGACTGATACGGCGCGGCTTCGCACCGCGTCGGCGCGATCAGGGCGAAATCAGGGCGAAACGGCTGCGCGAGCCTCGAAGGCTGCACGCAGCCGCTTTACGTGCGCATGTCGAAATCGTACGAAGAATGCGCTCGCGCTCGCCGTAAAGGCGGCGAGCGCGGTCGAGCCATGCTTACTTCGGCAGCGAGCCGTCCACGCCTTCGACGTACCAGTTCAGGCGTTGCAGTTCCGGGTCGGTCAGCGTCTTGCCCGCCGGAATCTTGACCGCGCCCGTCTGATCCTTGATCGGACCCGTGAAGACGTCCCACTTGCCGCTCGCGATCTGATCGCGCTTCGCGGCCACGGTTTTTTGCGCGTCGGCTGAAAGCTCGGACGTGTTGACGTCGCCCAGATCGACGGCCTTCTGCGGAATGCCCCACCACACCGGGTCGTTCTTCCACTTGCCGTCGAGCACCTGCTGGATCGCGGCGACGTAGTACACGCCCCAGTTCGCCTCAACGGAGCCCAGGTGCGCATGCGGGCCGAACTTCTTCATGTTCGAATCCCACCCGAACGCGTGAACCTTCTTTTCTTCGGCGGTGGCGAGCGTGGCGCTCGAATCGGTGTTTTGCAGCAGCACGTCGGCGCCCTGGCCGATCAGCGTTTCGGCGGCCTGCTTCTCCTTGCCCGGATCGAACCAGCTATTGATCCAGATGACCTTCGTATGCACCTTCGGATTCACGGATCGCGCGCCGAGCGTGTATGCGTTGATGTTGCGCACGACCTCGGGAATCGGCACCGAGGCGACGAAGCCGAGCGTGTTGGTCTTCGTCGCGTAGCCCGCCGCCACGCCCGCGAGATACGCGCCCTGATACATGCGCACGTCATAGGTGCCGAAGTTCGGCGCCTTCTTGTAGCCCGTTGCGTGCAGGAATACGGCGTCCGGGAAATCCTTCGCCACCTTCAACTGGAAGTCCTGATAACCGAAGCTCGTGCCGAAGATGATCTTGTTGCCCTTGTTCGCCAGGTCGCGGAACACGCGCTCCGAATCCGCCGACTCCGGCACGTTTTCCACGCGCGTGATCTTGATCTTGTTGCCGAACTTCTGCTCGGCGACTTTCGAGCCCTGATCGTGCGCGAAGGTCCAGCCGGCATCGCCCGGATTGCCGAGATAGACGAACGCGACGCCCGGCGCGTCGGCGGCGTGGGCCGCAGGCGCGAGAGCCGCCGTGCCGCACGTGGCGGCGACGGCGAATGCGGTCAGGATGGTTTTTTTCATCGTGGATCTCCTGTCGTGAACGGGTAAGGCTGCGAATTCGATTAATCAGGTATGCATAGGTTTATTGCTCACGCCGCGCCACCTGGGCGGCCCCACCTGGGCGGCCCCACCTAGGCGGCCCCAAAGAACGGCTTGCCTAGCGAAGCCGGCGCGTTCAGGCGGATCGTGTTCGGGTTGCGCGAAATAAGCACGAGCACGACGATCGTCGCAACGTACGGCAGCATGGCGAGGAACTGCGTGGGCACCGGCACGCCCACGGCCTGCGCGTAAAACTGCGCGCCCGTGACCGCGCCAAACAGCAGCGCGCCGATCAGGAGGCGCCCCGGTCGCCATGTCGCGAACACGACGAGCGCAAGCGCGATCCAGCCGCGCCCCGCGGTGATCTGCTCTTGCCACAAATGCAGTTGCACGACGGAGTAATAGCTGCCTGCGAGCCCCGCCATCGCGCCGCCGAAGGCCGTTGCGCCGTAGCGCACGCCGATCACCGGAAAGCCCACCGAATGCGCGACGTATGGCGACTCGCCCACCGAGCGCAGCACGAGCCCGGCGCGCGTGCGATAGAGAAACCAGCCGACCACGGCGAACATGACGAACGCAAGGTAATCGACAGGCGTGAGGCTAAAGAACGCCTGCCCGACCACGGGCAGTTGCGAGAGCCCCGGAATGGGCCACGCAGAAATGGTCGCCGACGTTGCGGCCGACGTGTACGGCTTGCCCACGTACGCCGAAAGCCCGACGCCGAAAATCGTGAGCGAAAGCCCCGTTGCGACCTGGTTGGCGAGCATGGTGAGCACGAGAAAGCCGAACAGCAGCGACATCGCCATGCCGGCGGCCATGCCCGCAACGAGGCCGAGCCACGGATTGCCCGTGATGGTCGTGACCGCGTAGCCCGTCACGGCGCCCATCAGCATCATGCCTTCCACGCCGAGGTTGAGCACGCCCGACTTCTCGGTAACGAGTTCGCCCACACCCGCAAACATGAGCGGGATGGCGGCGGTGACGGCGCTCGATGCGAGCGAGCTGGCTTGCTGGATATCCATGTCGTGTGGCCTCGTTCGTTGTTCTCTGGATAGCGCCGGTCAGTTCACAGCCGCGACCGGATGATGGCGGCGCACGCGGTAGTTCACGAACAAGTCCGCGCCGAGCAGACAGAAAAGCAGCAGCCCCTGGAACACGCCGGAGAGCGCCTGCGGCAGTTGCAGCGATGTCTGCACCGCTTCGCCGCCCAGATAAAGCAGCGCCATCAAGAGGCTGGCGAGCACGATGCCGACCGGATGCAAACGCCCCACGAACACGACGATGATCGCCGTAAAACCGTAACCGGGCGACCACGTGGCCTGCAGTTGGCCAATGGGACCGGCAATCTCGCCCATGCCCGCCAGGCCCGCGAGGCCGCCAGAAAGCAGGAGCGACGTCCAGATCGTCTTTTTCTCCGAAAAGCCCGCATAGCGCGCGGCGAGCGGCGCGAGGCCGCCCACGCTCATGCGGTAGCCCGCGAAGCTGCGGCGCATGAAAAGCCACACGAGCGGAACGGCCGCGATCGTCAAAAAGATCGATGCATTCAGGCGCGTGCCGCGCAGCCAATGGATGCGCCAGTCGCCGCCGAAGGTCGGATAAAGCGCGTCGCCGCTGAACATTTCGGAGAGCGGAAAGTTCATGCCTTGCGGGTCGCGCCATGGGCCGCTCACGAGCCAGATCAGCAGTTGCGTGGCGACGTAGGTGAGCATGAGGCTCGTGAGAATCTCGTTGGTGTTGAAGCGGCTCTTGAGCCACGCCGGAATCGCCGCCCACGCCATGCCGCCCAGCACGCCCGCGAACATCATCAGGAAGAGAATCCACCAGCCCGTGGCTTGATCGAAGTAAATGGCCACGCCGCTTGCCGCGATGCCGCCCAGCACCATCTGCCCTTCCGCACCGATGTTCCACACATTCGCGCGATACCCCGCCGCGAGACCGAGCGCGATCAGGCACAACGGCGAGGCCTTGAGCAGGAGTTCGGACCAGCCGTTGACGCTCGAGAGCGGTTCGATGAAGAACGCGTGCATGGCCTGCAAGGGATCGCGGCCCACGAGGCCGAAGATCAGGAAGCCGATAGCGAGCGTGAGCAGCGCCGCAATGAGCGGCACGGCGATGCGCACCGTGCGCGACGGCGTCGTGCGGGCTTCGAGTCGGTACGGGAAGATCATGGTCGTGAAGTCGGTGGTCGGTCGGGTGGTCTATGTTTTTATGCGTCGCGCCTCAGGCGTTCGCCACGCTCTGCGCGGGCGGCTCGCCGTTCGGGCGGCCCCCGTCTGCGCGATCGGCGCGCTCGCCAAAGAGGCCCGCCATCCAGCGGCCGATTTCCTCGGCGTTCGTCTCGCCCGTCAAACGCGCGGGCGAAAGGCGCCCGCCCGCAAGCACGGCAATGCGGTCGCAGATGTCGAAAAGCTCTTCCAGCTCTTCGGAGATCACGAGTATCGCAACGCCGCGCGCCGAAAGATCGAGCAACTGCTGACGGATGAACGCCGCCGCGCCCACGTCCACGCCCCAGGTGGGTTGCGCGACCACGAGCACCTTCGGCGCCTGGAGAATCTCGCGGCCCACGATGTACTTCTGCAGGTTGCCGCCCGAAAGGCTTTGCGCGAGCGCGTCCGGGCCGCCGCAGCGCACGTCGAACGCGCCGATGCAACGCTGCGCGAACGCGCGCATCGCGCCGGTCCTGAGCCAGCCCGAGCGCACCATGCCTTCGCGGTGCGCCGTGAGCAACGCATTTTCGGCGAGCGACATGGCCGGCACCGCGCCGCGCCCTAGCCGCTCCTCCGGCACGAACGCGAAGCCGAGGTTGCGCCGCGCGCCCGCCGAAAGCCGGCCCGCAGACTTACCGCAAATCTTCACGGCGTCGGCGCTCACGCCGTGACGCACCGCTTGCGCTTCGCCCGAGAGCGCCGCGAGCAATTCCGCCTGACCATTGCCCGACACACCCGCAATACCGAGAATCTCGCCCGCATGCACGTTGAACGAGACATCGTTGAGCGACGTGCCGAACGGATCGTCGCTCGGCATCGACAGGTGCTTCGCTTCGAGCAGCACGTCGCCGGGGGCGTGCGCACGCCGCGTGTAGCCGGGCAGTTCGCGCCCGACCATCAGCCGCGCGAGCGAGGCATGCGTTTCCTCGCGCGGAATGACGCGGCCTGTGACACGGCCGCCGCGCAGCACGGTGGCCGTATCGCAAAGCTCCTGGATTTCATCGAGCTTGTGGCTGATGTAGAGAATGCTGCAGCCTTCTGATGCAAGGCGCCGCAGCGTGCCGAACAGCTTGCGCACCGCTTGCGGCGTGAGCACCGAAGTCGGCTCGTCCATGATCAGAAGACGCGGGTTCTGCAGCAGGCAGCGCACGATCTCCACGCGCTGGCGCTCGCCCACCGTGAGGCTATGCACGTGGCGCTGCGGATCGACGTCGAGGCCGTATTGCGCCGACACCTCGCGAATGCGTTTGCCGAGCGTTTTGAGGTCGAACGGTTCGTCGAGCGAAAGCGCGATGTTCTCGCCAACGGTCAATGTTTCGAACAACGAAAAATGCTGGAACACCATGCCGATGCCGAGCTTGCGCGCCGCGGCCGGATTCGCGATTTCGACCGCGTGGCCTTCCCAGCGGATCTCGCCCGCATCCGGGCGCACCGCGCCGTAGACGATCTTCATGAGCGTGCTCTTGCCCGCGCCGTTCTCGCCGAGCAATGCATGGATTTCGCCGGGCGCGACCGAGAGCGTGACGTCGTCGTTCGCGCGCACCGCCGGGTACTGCTTCGTGATGCCGGCAAGCGCGAGGCGCGGCACGCCGCTGCCGTCCTGCGCAAGCGCTGACTGACCTGAAGAAGAATCGCCCATGGAGGTTCCGCCGTTGTACGTTATTGCTATCCGTTTGACGCCAGCCGTCGCGGCGACGCGCTGTGCGCCGCCGTGCGGGGGTGACGATACCCGTTAGCCCTGCGAAGGTCGAGCCGCCAAAATTCGCCGTTGCCTTGCTGCACGGGCTGGCCGCGCAACCCAGCGAGCGAGCCTTGGGGTAAGCCTCGCTTGACGCCACTTTTTGTCCATATTAAAAACGATATACCCCCAAGCCTGATCGATCAGCCAGAACATATAATTCGGAGAGTTCATGAGTCAGCAACGCGAGGCGATCGACACGTACCTCTTGCGCGTCTTGCATACGCTTCTGATGGAGCGCAGCGTGACACGCGCGGCCGTCAAGCTCAATCAGTCGCAGCCCGCCATCAGCGCGGCGTTGCGGCGTCTGCGCGACATCACCGGCGACCCGCTCCTCGTGCGCGGCAAGTCCGGCATGGTGCCGACCGAGTACGGCCTGCGCCTGCTCGAGCCCGTACAGAACGCGCTGCGCGAGATCGAGCGCATCCGCTTCCAGCAGCACAACTTCGATCCGGCCACGTCCATCCGCTGTTACAGGATTGGCTGTCCTGACTATCTGAACGTCCTGTTCGTGCCGACCGTGGTCGAGCGCTTTCGGCAGGCCGCGCCCAACGCCACGCTCGAATTCCACTCGCTCGGACCCGCGTTCGACTACGAACTCGCGCTCGAGGAAGGCAAGCTCGACATCGTCATCGGCAACTGGCCCGAGCCGCCCGAGCAGCTTCACCTTTCGAACCTGTTCGTCGACCAGATCGTCTGCCTGATGAGCAACACGCACCCGTTCGCCAAGCGCGGCGGGCTCACGCTCGACCAGTATCTGAACGCGCCGCACCTCGCGCCCACGCCCTACTCCGTGGGCCAGCGCGGCGCCATCGACGTGCACCTCGCGCGCGAGCGCCTCAAGCGCCACGTGGTCGTCACGCTCCCGTACTTCAATCTCGCGCCATACGTGCTCGTCAAGTCGGACCTCGTCTTTACGACCACGCGCCTTTTCGCCGACCACTACGCGCGCTTCCTGCCGCTCACGGTCGTGCCCGCGCCGCTCGACTTCCCGCCGATGCAGTACTACCAGTTGTGGCACGAACGCTGTCATTACTCGGACGAAGTACGCTGGTTGCGCAGCCTCATCGCGGAAGCGACGAAGACGCTGATCGACAAGCCTTGAGTCACGCGGGCGCCACCGTGCGCCCGCCTTCCGCCTCCGCCTTCCGCTTTAACGCGCCATCTGCACGAGCTGCGCCGCGAGCCGGTTGTGCCGCTCGATGACCGGCCCAAGCTCCACCGTCTGCAGCACGCCCTCCTTCACGACCACGCGCCCGCCGATCACGCTCAGCGCGACCTGTGCGGGCGCACAAAACACGAGCGCCGCGACGGGGTCGTGCAACGCGCCCGCGAAAAGCGGCTGGCGCAGGTCGAACGCCACGAAGTCGGCCGCCATGCCGGGTGCGAGCGCGCCGATGTCGTCGCGGCCCAGCACCTGCGCGCCGCCCAGCGTCGCGATTTCGAGCGCTTCGCGCGCCGTCATGGCGTCGGGCCCGAACCCCACGCGTGCAAGCAGCATGGCCTGACGCATTTCCGCCACCATCTGCGCGCCGTCGTTCGACGCCGAGCCGTCCACGCCGAGCCCGACCGGCACGCCCGCGAGCCGCATCTTTTTCACGGGCGCGATGCCCGAGGCGAGCCGCATGTTGGAGCACGGACAATGCGCGACGCCCGTGCCGGTGCGGCCGAACAGACCGATGCCGTGCTCGTCGAGCTGCACGCAGTGCGCATGCCATACGTCGCGGCCTACCCAGCCGAGATCCTCGGCATACTCGGCGGGCGTCATGCCGAATTTTTCGCGGCTGTAAGCAATGTCGTTCACGTTTTCGGCCAGATGCGTGTGCATCGACACGCCGTAATGCCGCGCGAGCACAGCCGATTCGCGCATCAGGTCGCGGCTCACCGAGAAGGGCGAACATGGCGCCACCACGACGCGCAGCATTGCGTACCGGCCCTCGTCGTGATACGTCTCGATGAGGCGCTGGGTGTCGGCGAGAATCGCGTCCTCGCGCTCGACCACCGAATCGGGGGGCAAGCCACCGTCCTTCTGCCCCACGCTCATGCTGCCGCGGCTCGCATGAAAGCGCATGCCGATGCGTTGCGCGGCGCGAATGCTGTCGTCCAGACGGCTGCCGTTCGGATAGATGTACAGATGATCGCTCGACGTCGTGCAGCCCGAGAGCAGCAGTTCCGCCATCGCCGTGAGCGTTGAAACCTCGATCATTTCGGGCGTGAGGTTCGCCCACACCTTGTAGAGATTCGTGAGCCAGCCGAACAGTTCGGCGTCCTGCGCAGCCGGCACGGCGCGCGTGAGGCTCTGGTACATGTGGTGATGCGTGTTGACGAGGCCCGGCGTCACAAGATGGCCGCTGGCGTCGATTACCTCGTCGGCCGTGGCGGGCAATTCCGCCGTCGGCCCGACCGCGACGATGCGGTTGCCTTCCACGTAGATGCCGCCGCCGCGAATCTCGCGGCGCGCGCCGTCCATCGTCACCAGCATGTCCGCGTTCTTCAGCAGCAACGTCTTGCCTGGCTGTTGCGGGTCCTGGCCCTGCGCGAGTGTGCGTTCCATCGTCTTTGTTCGCTCCGTTGTCGTTCCGCCGCGAGCGCGTTGTCATCGCTGTGCGCCCGTGCGGCGTGTGAACCAGACGCCCTCGCCTCACCCGCCGGCCATGCCGGTCGCCCAGGCGCCCGGTGCCGACGCGTCCCGACGAGGACGCCGCTGGCCCGGTTACCCGGCGTCCACCGCCGTCTTCGGGACGCGCAGCACGCGCTGCGCATGGCCTCTACGATCCGCAACCAAAATAGTCGTGGCAATTCGCGCCGCTGCGATACCCACATTTTGGCTACGCATATAAAGGTCGATTTTTGGCGCCGCTACGATGCAAACAAGGACCGCGCGAATCCAGGGCGCAATGCGTGCGCGCGGCGAGGCGGCACCCAGGGCGTACCCTCATGCTCGAAGATTTATCTTTCCTATCGCTCGCGCGCGGCGGGGGCGATCGTTCTTAAAATGCGTTCACGGCGCTCGCTTCGATCCGCCGACGGGTATGTAGCCACTGACGTGGAGCCTCGATCCGCCGCAAATGCATCATGCATGGGATCGAGAGCTGCCGCTGAAACCTCGCAATCGCACCAGGCACTCACAAGGAAAACTGCGAATGGGCAAGCTGACTACCCACGTGCTCGACACCGCGAACGGCCGTCCCGGCGCGGGCATCAAGGTCGAGCTATTTGCGCTCACGGGCGACGCGCGACGCGCCCTGAAAACCGTGACCACCAATGACGACGGCCGCTGCGACGCGCCGCTGCTCGAAGCCGAATCGCTCGTGGCGGGCGAATACGAACTCGTGTTCCACGCCGGCGACTATTTCGCCGCCCTCGGCGCGAAGGTGCCCGAGCCGCGCTTCGTAGACCGCGTGGTGCTGCGCTTCGGCATTGCCGACGCCGCGGCGCACTATCACGTGCCGCTGCTCGTTTCGCCGTGGTCGTACAGCACGTATCGCGGAAGCTGAGCGGCGCTTTTTTTCGCGTCGATTCGATTCATACCAACAACAACGGCGGCACAGGCCACGCATAGCGCGTCGAGCCCCTTGCGCCTACCCCCGCAGTTCGCGCGGACCTTTTCGCGCGCGCAATGCATCAGGACTGGAGACGTTTCATGGAAGGCTTTATTACCGACTGGCTGAACCTCGCGCTGCGCTGGTTCCACGTCATCGCGGCGATCGCCTGGATCGGCGAATCGTTCTATTTCGTCGCGCTCGACAACAGCCTCAAACCGCCTACGGACCCGAACCAGCGCCGCCGCGGCGTGTTCGGCGAACTGTGGCACGTGCACGGCGGCGGCTTCTATAACATGCAGAAGTACACGGTGGCGCCGCCCGAAATGCCCGACGACCTGCACTGGTCGAAGTGGCCGTCTTACACCACATGGCTCTCGGGCGCGTCGCTCTTCACGGTGCTGTATCTCATGGCGCCGAACACGTATCTCATCGACAAGAACGTGCTCGACATGGGTCCGGTCGTCGCGATCTTCTCGGCGCTCGGCTTCCTCGCCGCAGGCTGGATCGTCTACGACTCGCTGTGCCGCCTGCTCGGCACGAAGGACAAGCTGCTCGGCGTGTGCGTGGGCATTTATGTCGTGATCGCCGCCTACCTCGCCTGCCATATCTTCTCGGGCCGCGCCGCGTATCTCATCATGGGCGCCATGCTCGCGACGATCATGTCGGCCAACGTGTTCTTCGTCATCATTCCGGGCCAGCGCAAGATGGTCGCCGCGATGCTCAAGGGCGAAGTGCCGAACCCGATCTACGGCAAGCGCGGCAAGCAGCGCTCGGTGCACAACACCTATTTCACGCTGCCCGTGGTGTTCGCGATGCTGTCGAACCACTACGCCATGACCTACGCCCACGCCTATAACTGGGCGGTGCTCGTGGTCATCATGCTGGCCGGCGCGCTGATTCGCCAGTTCTTCGTGATGCGCCATCGCGGCCAGCAGCTTTGGTATCTGCCGATCGGCGGCGTGGCGCTGATGTTCGTCGCGCTGGTGTGGACGCTGCCGCGCCCGGTCGTGCCGCAAGCCGAAGCCGCGAATATGCCGGCCGTCAAGATCGCCGACATCCAGCCGATCCTGCAGCAGCGCTGCGCCGCGTGCCACTCCGCGCATCCGACGTTGATGGGCGCCGCGCCCGCCGGCGTGATGTTCGATACGCCCGCCGAGATTTCGCAGAACGCGCAGCGGCTGTATCAGCAGGCCGTGACGCTCAAGGCGATGCCGCTTGGCAATGTCACGCACATGACCGACGACGAGCGCACGAAGATCGCCGCGTGGTTCCAGGGCGGCGCGAAGGAGTAGCCGGCTAACGCCATTGCCACGAAGTGGAAAACCCGAAGCTCAGTTTGTGCTTCGGGTTTTTTGTTTTTGCTGGGTTACCCCACGAGGAATCCCTGTTTTACGCGTTACGCGTGAGATAACTCTCATATATTTGTCGAATAATGCGATCCAAATAAGATTCCTCAGTCAGTCCGCGCCAACGCCGTGCCGTTTTCAGAGTTCTCCGATACTCGTCTACTCTCCTGATTAATAAAGTTCGACTGATTTTCTATCGGAACCGTTATACGCGGAAACGATATAGCGGGGTCATTCCACGCGATGGAAAATCTTTCTCGCAGCTCGCGTCATGTCTGGGCACGCTACCCCTGGCTGATTCGCGCGTGAGGAATACCGACAACAATTAACGCCTACGGTATTTTAATTAATCAGGATAACGAATGAACAAGACCTACCGATCAGTCTGGAATGAAACCACGGGGACGTGGAATGCCGTGCAGGAAAACGCATCGGGCAGGAAGAAAGCGAAAAGGCTTACGGGTAAGTCACTATGCCTGGCGGCGCTGGGTACGCTAGGCGTTCTGACAACCGACGCAGCTCACGCGAGCACGGCGCTAGCGTATGTAGGCTATGAATACAATGGCGTGGACTACTGCGTCAAGGCTGGATACACCTCGTACATCAAAGGATGTCAAATGTGGGGGAGTTCGGTCACGAACTTTACTGGCAATAACATCGCGTATTTGAGCGGCAGCGTTGGGCCAGATCACGGCGGTGTCTGGGCTGCCGACTGGAATGCTGGACTTTGGTATGGCGCCGCACCGTCGAACACCACCCTCTCGGGAAGCAGTTCGCTTTACGTCGATTCGTCCGGCGTTACGGCACGTGGCGGCGCTATCAACCTGTTTTCCTTGTACGGCGTAAACGTTGGCGGTACTAAGATTCTCAATGTTGCGCCGGGCACGATCTCTTCCAATAGCATGGACGCCGTGAATGGCTCGCAGCTATACAATTTGGGCGCGAGTGTCGCGAAGGACCTGGGCGGGGGCGTGAGCGTGAGCAACAACGGCGCGGTGACGACGCCCAAATACGTCATCTCCGGCGGCACATACAGTGACGTCGGCTCGGCGCTCAACGCCCTGAGCGCGGGCGCGACGCGGGACGCCGTGCTCTACGATTCGTCCGCGCATAACGCCGTGACGCTCGGCGGCGCGGGTTCGAGTACGCCCGTGGCGCTGAAGAACGTCGCGGCCGGGGCAGTCAACGCATCGAGCACGGACGCCGTGAATGGCGCCCAACTCTACGGCGTGAACGCCTCGGTCACGAACATCAGCAACGACATCACGCAAATCCACAATACGCTCACCACGGCGGGCTGGGGCGCGCAGGCCGCCTCCACGAATCCGGGCGCGTACCCGATGGGCGGTTTTATCGCCGATGCGGACGGCAAGGTCAGCAATCCCGCTGTCCTCTATGTGCCGAACTCGACTGGCACCGCCAACGCCCAGATCGTTCTCGACCCCGGCAGCGGCAACAGCCCGTACTTCGTGAACGGCGACCGCACCCAAGGCCGGCTTCCCAAAGGCACCGTCATCAGCAACGTCGCCAACGGCATCCAGGATACGGACGCGGCGACCGTCGGGCAGGTCTACGACATCGTGGCGCAACAATCCGGCAACGGACCGCAAGGCGCGACGCCGCAGATGATGCTCAAGGCCGGCGCGATGCTTGCCGCGGCGCCCGCGGCCTCGGGCGTCAATTTCGCGAATGCGAACGGCGCCGCGTACAAGACCGCGGCCTATTACTCGCAGGTCCGCGGCGCGGCCAATTCCACCGGCTCGACCCCGCCCACCGATGTGGCGCGCGCGAACGGCGCGGGCACCGTGGCGATCGGCTCGAACGCGCAAGCGGACGGCGGCGGCGCCGCGACACTCGGCATTCAGTCGCTCGCGACCGGGAACGATTCCGTGGCGCTGGGCGCGGGCTCGGTGGCCAACAAGGACAACACGGTGTCGGTCGGCAGCGACGGCACGTCGCAGCGCGTCGTGATCAACCCCGACAACACCACCACGACCGTGCAGAGCCAGCTCAACACGCGCCGCATCGTCAACATGGCGGCGGGTCAGGACGATACCGACGCCGTCAACGTGGCGCAGTTGCGCGGCGTGACGGGCGCACTCGGCGGCGGGGCGGCGATCAACGCCGACGGTTCGTTCACCGCACCCGTGTACCACATGCAGGGCGGCACGCAGACCACGGTCGGCGACGCGCTCGGCGTGCTCGATTCGAGCGTGAGCGCGTTGCAGGCGAGCGGCATGCAGCCCGCGCAGCCGGTCGTGATCGGCGGCAAGCAGATGGGCTCGATCAACGAGGCGATCTCGAACCTCGACGGCCGCATCACGCAGAACACCACCGACATTGCGGCGCTCAAGGACACGGGTGCCGCCGCCACCACCGTTGCCCCCACCGACGCCGCCGCGCTGCACTACGATTCGAGCACGCACGATGCGGTCACGCTGGGCGGCTCGGGGGCGACTTCGACGGTGGCGATCACGAACCTGCAGAACGCCGCGCTGACGGCGAACAGCACCGACGCGGTGAGCGGCCAGCAGCTCTACGCCACGAACGAGCAGCTCGCCAGCCTCAACCAGGCTGTGCAGAACATCAGCACGAGCGGCTCCACTGGCGTGGCCACGAACTCGACCCACGCCGCGGCCGTCGCCACCGGCACGCAAACCGTTGCGCTCGGCGGCGGGGCCGTAGCGGCGGGCGCAAGCTCCACTGCGCTTGGCGATTCGGCCAGCGCGAAGGCGAACAACGCGGTGGCGCTCGGCGCGAATTCGGTTGCGGACCGCGACAACACGGTGTCGGTGGGCGCGGCCGGTTCGGAGCGCCAGATCGTCAACGTCGCGGCCGGCACGCAAGGCACGGACGCGGTTAACGTGAACCAGTTGAACAACGCAGTCTCGCAAGGCCAGCAGTACACCGATCAGCGTATTGCGGACGTGCAAGGCCAGATCAACACGGTTTCGAAGAACGCCTATGCCGGCGTTGCCGCCGCGATGGCCATGCCGAATCTCACGCCGTCCGGCCCCGGCCGCACGGTCGTGGCAGCGGGCGGCGGCTACTACAAGGGCGAAAGCGCGGCGGCGGTTGGCGTGACGTATCGGTCGCCCAGCATGCACTGGCTCATGAACGGCGCGGTATCCGTCACGAGCACGGGCGATACAGGCGTGCGCGCGCAGGTCGGTTACGAGTTCTGATCGCCACGTAGCGAACCTCGTGCCCGCTGCCTCAGTCTTCAAGGGCGGGCACCAGTAAAAAAGCCACGGCAAAACCGTGGCTTTTTTCCATGCTGCCGCAAGGCGGCGAACATCAGCGCAACCCGGCGTCCATCGCCTCTCGCGTCAACCAGAGCGATTCCGGCAAATCCTGCTCGTTGAGATTGAGCCCCTCCCCGCCGCGATCGACCACGATGAAGTCGCTCACCTCGTCCAGCGCGATCAGCGGATGATGCCAGACGCCCTTCGCATAATTCACGCCCTGCCAGCCGCGCGATACGAACGCGCGAATCTGCGTGACGTCCAGATCGCCGGCGGGCGCGACCACCACGAGATAAGGCTTGTCGTTGAGCGGCACGAACGCCTGGCTGCCCAAAGGATGCCGTTCGAGCATCTTCACTTCGAACGGCAGCTCGCGCGGCTGCCCGCGAAAGAGATTCACGAGCGTGCGGCCGCTTTCGTCGGTGACATCGACTTTCGCGAGATCGTGAAAGCGGATGGTCGTGCCGAGATTGATCGGAATCTGCTTCGCGCCCGCGAGTTCGATCACGTCGCCGAACGGCGCGAACGCCTCGCGCGTGAGCGGTTCGACGGCAAGCGTCGCGCGGGTCAACTGCGTTATTTCACCCATGGTGGCCTCGTCAGCGTATCAGGCGAGCGTGCCCCAGAGGCGCACACGCGAAACGCCGCCATCGGGGATGATGTTGAAGCGCACGTGCGTAACCGGGCCAAGCGCGGCGAGTTCGCTCTCGAAGTAGTGCTGCTTGTCCATCTGCAGCTTCTGCTCGTCGAGCAGCACCGGCCAGAACATCGCCTGGGTCACGAGCGAGCTGTCCGTGCCGCCCGTGACGCGCGCGGCCTGGAACGAGCAGCGGTCCGGATAGTTGCCCTTGAAGTGCGCGGTATCGACTTCGATCTTCTTGATGATGCCCGGCTGCGCGAGCGCGATGATCGCCCAGTCGTTGCCGGGTTCGCGGCGGCGGCGCGTTTCCCAGCCGTCGCCCATGTTCACGCCGCGGCCCGGCATGAGCAGCGTGGAGGCCATGCCGAAGTGCTGGTTGTTCGCGCCCACGAGATACGCGCCGTTTTCCATCGCAGCGAGGTCGAACAGTTCGGTGCGGCTTGCGCCTGCCCAGTCCACCTGCGGCTGGCCATACACGCGCAGACGCGCAATGCCGCCATCGGGATAGATGTTCACGCGCAGGTGCGTGTAGGGCTTGTCGGTCGAGACTTCCACGTAGTGGTGGCTGTTGCCGTTAAGCGACGTCGAGGGGACGATTTCCGTCCATTGCGTCGTCGCGGTAGGTGCGCCATCGGCCACATACGCGCCCTCTACCGAGGCCGCAGGCGGATAGTTGCCGGTGAAATGGCTCGTGTCGATGTCGAGCCCCTTGATGACGCCGGGGCGAGCAAGCTTCACGATGCACCAGTCGTAGCCGGTCGTGCGCTTGCGGCGCGTTTCCCAGCCGTCCATCCACTTGCCATGTTCGTCGTACTTGCCCGGAATGAAGACGGCTGGCTCCGGATTGAGCATGCGATCCTTCGGCGCGAAGAAGTCGTCGCTCGCCTCGAGCGCCTGCGCGCCCAGTCGCGGGTCCGCGAGATTCACGAAGCGGCGCGTGAAATCAGGGGCGTTGGGGTCGAGAGTCGGGAGTGCCATCGTTGTCTTCCTTCGTGTCTTTTCTGTAGGTCAAAACGGCGCTGCGCCCTCGCGCGACAAGCCGGGGCGCATCGCCACGTTACGCGTCGATCAGTTCATCGAGCCTGAAGCGCGCAATGCGGTAAATCTGGTCGAGACTCGCGCGCATTTCGTCGGCGCGGCTATTGTTCACGCGCGCCTCGAAGTTCGCGATGATGCCGTGGCGGTCGTAGCCGCGCACCGCGAGAATGAATGGGAATCCGAACTTCTCGCGATACGCGCCGTTGAGCGCGACCAGCTTGTCGAATTCTTCCTGCGTGCACTGGTTCAGGCCCGCGCCGCTTTGCTCGCGGGTGGATTCGGCGGTCAGCTCGCCGCGCACGGCGGCTTTGCCCGCAAGCTCCGGGTGAGCGTTGATGAGCGCAAGCTGCCTCGTCTCGCCCGAGCTTTCCACGACTTGCGACATGGCGCGATGCAGCGCGTCGACGCTCGCAAACGGACGCTGCTGCGCGGCCGCCTCGGCCACCCAGGGCGAGTGCTCGAAGATGCCCGAAAGCGCCGCCACGAAGGCGTCGGCCGAAGCTTGATTCAGCGTTTCGAGGGTGTAGTGCATTGCCTTCATGCGGCGGCCCCGCGGTGGTCGTTCTGTTGCGGTTGATAGGGATGATGCTCGCGCCAGTGGCGTGCGATGTCCACGCGGCGCGTGACCCACACGCGCTCGTGTTTTTCGATGTGATCGAGAAAGCGCTGCAGCGCGCGAAAACGCCCGGGGCGTCCCAGCAGGCGGCAGTGCATGCCGATCGAGATCATCTTCGGCGCTTCGTCGCCTTCTTCGTAGAGCACGTCGAATGCGTCGCGCAAGTACGTGAAGAAATGGTCCGCCGTGTTGAAGCCCTGAGGCGAGGCGAAGCGCATGTCGTTGGTGTCGAGCGTGTAAGGTACGATCAATTGCGGCACCGTCTTGCCGCCTGTGACTTCCACGTCCATCCAGAACGGCAGGTCGTCGCCGTAGTAATCGGAGTCGTAAAGGAAGCCGCCATATTCGGCCACGAGGCGATGCGTGTTCGGGCTGTCGCGGCCCGTGTACCAGCCAAGCGGGCGCACGCCCGTCACGCGCTCGATCGCTTCCATGCCGAGCTTCATGTGCGCGGCTTCTTTCTCGGGCGAGACGTCCTGGTAGTGAATCCAGCGATAGCCGTGGCACGCGATCTCGTGGCCCAGTTCGACGAATGCGCGCGCAACTTCGGGATGCCGCTCGATCGCCATGCCCACGCCGAACACGGTAAGCGGCAGGCCGCGCTTTTCGAATTCGCGCAGGATGCGCCACACGCCCGCGCGCGAGCCATATTCGTAGATCGACTCCATGCTCATGTGGCGCGCGGGGTATGCCGCCGCACCCACGATTTCGGAGAGAAACTGTTCGGAGCCGGGGTCGCCGTGCAGCACGCAGTTTTCGCCGCCCTCTTCGTAGTTGAGCACGAACTGCACCGCGACGCGCGCCTGGCCCGGCCAGTTGGCCTGTACCGGATGCCGGCCATAACCGATCAGATCGCGGGGATATTGGGGATCGAGTGGCATGCTGGTCGAATCAATCGAATAGAGAGGATCAAACGAAATATCCGCGCGCCGGCGAAGCGCCGTAAAGCGACGGCCGGCGCTGCTTTGCAAGGCCGGACGGACGGTCCGCGCGACCTGCTTGCAGGACCGGTTCAGTGTAGCGAAATCACCCGTACGCGCCCATACGCACGCCCAGATAGTACGGGTCAAGCGAGGTGTATGTGGCCGCCCGGTCTGGCGTCGTCCGGGCGGCCATCCCCGCTTGCACGCGTTGCGCGTTTACCCGTAGCGCACCGGCCGCACGGGCGGCGGCGTTTGCGTGGCGGACGCGGGGTTCGTCGGGCTAAAACGTGCGAAATCGCCGTCGTAACGCTTGGCAAGCGGCCGCGCGAAGTCGCCGCGCTTGGCGGTCGTGAGGCGCAGCGCGACGAGCGCCTCCACCCACTTCACGGCGGCCGTCACGCCGTCCACGACGGGCACGCCCAGCGCGTCCTCCACCTGCGCGCACAAGCTCGTCATGCCCGCGCAACCCAGCACGATCGCATCGGCGCCATCTTCTTCGAGCGCGCGGCGGCACTCTTCGACGATCGCGCGGCGCGCCGCCGATCCCGGTTCATCGAGTTCCAGCACGGCCACGTCGATTGCCCGCACGTTGCGGCAAAAACGCGTCATGCCATAACGCTCGGCGAGATGCCAGGCCATGGCGCGCGTTCGCGAAAGCGTCGTCACGACGGAGAAGCCGGGCGCGAGTACGCTCGCCGCATGCATCGCGGCTTCGGCAATACCCACGACGGGCCCACGCGCCAACTCTCGCGCCGCATAGAGGCCCGGGTCGCCAAAGCACGCGATCACATAGCCGTCGAAGCCTTCGCGCTCGCCCGCCTCCACCTCGGCGAGCAGGCCGGGTGTCGCGAGCGCCTCGTCGTAATAACCCTCGATCGACGGCGGCCCCATCGTCGGGCTCACCGCGACCACCTCCGTGCCCGGCGCGATCACGGCGCGCGCGCACTCTTGCATCGCCGCGGTCATGCGCTGCGTGGTGTTCGGATTGATCAATTTGATGCGCATTTCGATTCCTTCGTCGATACCTGGTTTTGCGTGAAACTCATGCGTTTGCGCGAGCGCGTTCGCCCATGGTGAGCGCGCGATAGAACAACGCGCCGAGCGCTGCGCCCACGAACCACGAGAAGTTCGCGGCGCCCCCGAGCGACGGCACCATCACGCAGAGAACCGCGATCACCGCTGCCGGCAGCAAGGCCGACACCGCGCGCCAGTTCACGCCGTTGCGATACCAGTACGCGCCCTTCGGCGACACGGTGTAGAGGTCGTCGACGGCAAGACGTCCGCGCTTCACGAGATAAAAATCGACGATCAGGACACCGTACAAAGGTCCGATGAAGGCGCCGAGCACGTCGAGCGTGTAGTGAATCACGGCAGGGTTGTTGAAGAGATTCCACGGCGTGATGAAAATCGACGCCACGGCGGCGAGCATGCCACCCGCACGCCAGCTAATGAGCCGCGGCGCGACATTGGAAAAGTCGAACGCGGGCGAAACGAAGTTCGCGACGATGTTGATGCCGATGGTCGCAATGGTGAACGTGAGCGCGCCGAGAATCACGGCAGTCGGATGATCGATGCGGCCGACCGTTTCGACAGGATCGGTAATCAGTTGTCCGAACACAGGCAGCGTTGCCGAAGTCGTGATGACGGTGACGAGCGAGAACGCCAGGAAGTTAACCGGCAGGCCCCAGAAGTTGCCCTTGTGAACGCTCTTGAGCGACTTGCCATAGCGCGAGAAGTCGCCGAAATTGAGCATCGGCCCCGAGAAATACGACACCACGAGCGAGATCGCGGTAATCATCACGGGAATCACTTCGGCGCCGTGATACTTCACGCCGCCGAGATTCAGGCCGATGTTGCGCCAGCCCGCGCGATACACCATGTAGCCGGCGAGCGCGAACATCACGACATACACAGCCGGCCCGGCGAAGTCGATGAACTTCTTGATCGTCTCCATGCCGTTCCAGAACACGAGCGCCTGAAGCACCCAGAGCGTCATGAACCCGGCCCAGCCCACGGCAGAAAGGCCGAGCAGGCCGTGCTTGTGCACGTCGGCATAAGGCATGAGTTGCGGAACGAACTTGAGGACGACGATCACGAGCGCGCTCGATGCGAGGTAGGTCTGGATGCCGTACCACGCCACGGCGATGAGGCCGCGAATCACGGCGGGAACGTTGGCGCCGAGCACGCCGAAGGTGCCGCGACAGGCCACCGGGTATGGCACGCCGTGGCGTTGGCTCGGCCGCGCGATCAGGTTGCAGAGCACGTTGACGATGGAGATGCCGACGATCAGCGCGACGAGCACTTGCCAGCTCGTGAGGCCGAGCGCGAAGAGGCTCCCCGCGAACACATACCCGCCGACGCTGTGCACGTCGGACATCCAGAACGCGAAGATGTTGTACGCGCCCCAGGTCTGTTCCTTGAGCGGCGCGAGATCGTGGTTGTAGAGCCGCTCGCTATAGCCGGCCGGCAAGCGCAGGTTTTCTGCGGACTCGCTGCTTTCGTCAGATTCGAAGTGGGGCACTGCCGGACTGCCGGGTGACGCGCTGAACTGAGCCATGATTCGCTCCCTGGATGGATTTGCCGACGGAAAAAAGACGCCTGAACGCCTCGAAACGCGTGCGTACCGCCGCTGGACGCGGCCGCCGCGATATCCCCGAATGGTCTGGCCTTCACGGGCACTGCGCCGGTCGCCGCCTGCGGGCGCCCTGTAACGCTGTGCCTGTTCGAACCGCACGCATGCACGGCATGCGCACCACTCCATCCTTTTCAGCCGCGGCGGCCTGCGTTTGTCGTAGGCCGCCGCGCTTTACTGCAATCCTTTACCGCAGACCGTTCAGTGCCGCTTCATGCGCGGGTCAGCGTGCAAGCGAGGTCGCCTCGCGAGCGCCGAACACTTCCTGCAAGTCGACCGAAGCGCCCGCGGGCCGGTCGAGCATCCGCAGTTCGACACCCTGCAAATGGCGCACCATGAGGTCGACCGCCCCTTTCTCGTCGCCCGCCTCCAGCGCCGCGAGAATCGCCTCGTGGTCGTCGAACGAACACGGGCTGCGTCCCGGCGATTCGTAGAGCGCGGAGATCAGCGTCGAGCGCGCCACGAGTCCGTTGAGGCAATCGCACAGCACCGTGTTGCCGGTGAGCGTGGCGAGCGACGTATGAAATTCGCCCGAAAGCCGGATCCACGTCGGAAAGTCGCGCCCTTCGAAGGCCTTGCGCTCGCGCCGGATCGTCTCGCCGATCGTTTTCAGTCGACGGTTGCCGTGCTGCGCGCTGCAAATGCGCCCCACCACGGCCAACTCGATGATCCGCCGCATTTCGAACACCTCGTGCACTTCCTGGAGTGTCGGGCTTGCGACGAACGCGCCGCGATTGGGCTCCAGATCCACGAGATGGTCCTTCGCGAGCAGCGCGAGCGCCTGACGGATCGGGCCGCGCTTCACGCCGAATACTTCGCACAACTGTGCTTCTGTCAACTTCGCGCCGGGCGGCAGCCGGTGCTCGAGAATCGCTGCGCGGATTCGCGCCGCGATCGCCTCGGGCTTCATGCCGGTTGCTTCGGCGTCCATATCGGTCTTTCGCATGGCTCGGGTCTCTATGTTGGGTATCCTAGGTTGGACATAAATATTGTCAACAATTTTGTGGGCGAACCTGGGGAAGATACCCACGCACGCCTGAACTGCCACATGCCTCTTATCGGTGAAACACGCTTTATTTCGGGGAATTCAGCACCGGCATGGTGATTGGCCGCCCCAATTCGGCCGCCTTTTTTGTCAACAATTTAGAGCGATAACGCGTATGAGAGCAGAGGCCGATGCCAGACGGGTTTGGCCGTTAGTTGCATAATAGTTCATGAAAAAAGCGCCCGAAAGCGCTCCTGTCGCAGGGTGAAATCAACTGAGATGCGGGTAATCGTTCACGGTCAGTTCGAAGCCATGCGCGGTGGCATTCAATTGCGCGGGCGCGCCGACCGGCAGCGTGACCATATCCGGAATATGGCCAAACGGCAGGCCCGTCACCACCGGAATGCCCACGACGGCGCGCACCTGCTCCACCATTTCGCGCAGATCGTAACCGTTGTCGTAATCGAACGGCTTGTGGCCCGTGAAATCGCCCAGCACCAACGCTTGCTGGCGAGCAAGAATGCCGGACAGGTGCAACTGATAAATCATGCGCTCGATGCGAAACGGCTGCTCGTTCACGTCTTCGACGAACAGGATGCCGCCCTCGACCGGCGGGAGATAAGGTGTCCCGATCAGCGAAGTCAGCACCGCCAGGTTGCCGCCCCACAACGTGCCCGAAACATTCGTCGATTGCGGCTGGGGCGCATTCACCTTGAGCGTGTAGCCCGGTTTCGAGAGCGTGTCCCAGAAGTGATGCATCGTGAAGCTGCTGAGGCTTTCCGCGCCGAAGTCACTGCAGAGCATCGGACCGCCGAACGTCGTGAGTCCGGCGCGCGCGAGCAGCGCAAGCTGAATGGCGGTGAAATCGCTATGCCCCACGAACGCGATGGGCTGGTCCTTCAAGCGGCGCTGCAATCCGTCGTAATCGAGACCGTGCAGGATACGCACCGCGCCATAGCCGCCGCGCACGGCAAGCACGATGTCCGGCAAGTCGCGCGACGGATCGGCGAGGCGGTTCAGTTCGGCCGCACGTTGGCCGTCTGTGCCGGCAAAGCGCTGATAACGCCGCTGGGTCGCCTGCACGCCGTCGACGTGATGGCCCTGTGCCCGCAACCGTGCAAGCGCACGGTGCACCGCTTCCGGATCGTGCGGATAACCGGATGGTGCGATCAGTTCGATGGTGCGATGAATGGTCATGTGGAATTCGATGCAACCGTGAGATTCAACCCGCGGGTTCGTCCGGACCGGCCACGCCCGCTCCTTCCTGTGCTTCACCGGCCTGTTCCCGAGCCGCCCGGCGCGCTTCCCGGCTCGCACGGCGCCGGTCGGCGAAGAACGCGCGCAGCGCCTCGCCGCACTCGTCCGCCAGCACGCCGCCCGCAACGCTCGTGTGATGATTCAACTGCGCGTTGGCAAAGGCATCGACCACACTGCCGCATGCGCCGGTTTTCGGATCGTGCGCGCCGAACACCACGCGTGCGATGCGCGCATGCATGATCGCGCCGGCGCACATCAGGCACGGTTCAAGGGTCACATAGAGTTCGCAGCCGGGCAAGCGGTAGTTACCCAGCGCGTGCGCGCCTGCGCGTAAGGCTGCCATTTCGGCGTGCGCGGAAGGATCGTGCGCGCCGATCGGATGATTGAAGCCCGAGGCGATCACTTCGTCGCCGCGCACGAGCACGGCGCCCACGGGCACTTCGCCGGCAGCGCGCGCCTCGACGGCCGCGGCTTGCGCGAGGCGCATGAAATGCCGGTCGCGTTCGGAAACGGGAGAAACGGATGGGGTATCGGCCACGGACGGTTCAGCGGGAACCGGTCCGGCAGGCAAGCTGGCCGCGGGGTGCGCCTCTTCGCGTTCGCCGCCAGCGGCGTGTGGCTGGACGGGAGAGCCCGTCACGCCGCCCCCGCCGCGAGCGCCGGCTGGCCGGGCTCGCCGGTTGCACGTTCGGACAAACGCTCCGCAATGCGGCGGCGGTATTCGTGCGGCACGACCATCGGGCCGCCGCGCAAGGATTCGAGCGCCATGTCGAGCGCCAGCATGCGCGCGCGCAGACGGCATTGCGCGGCCTTGTCGCCCACGGTGGCGAGGTCGTCTT
The DNA here is from genome assembly GCF_905220295.1 of Paraburkholderia sp. J76. Classification (NCBI taxonomy): domain Bacteria; kingdom Pseudomonadati; phylum Pseudomonadota; class Betaproteobacteria; order Burkholderiales; family Burkholderiaceae; genus Paraburkholderia; species Paraburkholderia sp. J76. The sequence continues at coordinate 359,212 of NZ_CAJMZJ010000003.1, read as the reverse complement.
CAAGGTCGCGCAGGGCTCGCAGTTGTTCGACTGCGGGCGGCACGAACCCGGCGTTCTTCAGGATGCGGTGGGCTATGCGCACTTCTTCGGGCACGAGCAAGTCGTCGTCGAGCGCCTGCGGCGCACCGGCGCCGGGCAGGTCGTCGAAGTCACCGCGCGCCACGGCGGCGGCAATTCGCTGTTCGACGAGGGCATCAAGCAATTTCATCAGCAATCCACTACGTTGCGGCTCCCGCATTCTATCAGGGTAAGACCTGGAAGACCGTGCGCCGCTGGCACGTGTGTCATCGACTCCTTACAGCTTGACAGACGGGCGGTTTGATGCGGGATGAATCGTCGTGAACGATGAAACCTGGAATTGTCTGATGGCAGGTTGCGGCAGGCGAGGCGTATGGTTACGCGGTCAATGCTTCTTTCTCACCCGCGATGAAACAACCCGCTACGCGCCGACTTCGCCTCGCCGCCCTCTGCCTCTTGATCACTGCCGGCCTTTCGGGCTGCGGCGTAATCTGCGGAGCCGCGGGCGGCAGCGGCGCTGGCATTGCCGGCGGCTGCGGCACCAGCATGCGATTCTGATGGCCAGATGCGAAAACGCCGCTGGAGCGTCCGGTTCGTACCGGCACCCCAGCGGCGCGCTAGAAGGCATCCAGGGCGCGACGCCCCGCCCTTCCCTTAGTCCTTCATCACCTTGCCCACCGCGTCGACCACGACGCTCACATTCTTCTCGTTCAGGCCGGCGACACACATGCGGCCAGAGCGCAGGATATACACGCCGAATTCTTCCTTCAGGCGCCCGACCTGCTTCTCGCTCAAGCCCGTGTAGGTGAACATGCCGCGCTGCTTCACGTAGCGCGCGAGCGCCGCTTCGCCCGCATGCGCGCGCAGGCCGTCGTGAATTGCCACGCGCATGCGCGCAATGCGCTCGCACATCGCCGTCAGTTCCTGCTCCCACGACGCCTTCAGTTCCGGCGTGTTCAGCACGCGCGTGACGATCTTCGCGCCGTGAGTCGGCGGATTGCTGTAGTTCGCGCGCACCGAGCCCGTGAGCTGGCCGAGCACGCGATCGGCGGCGGCCGCGTCTTCGCAGATCACGTGCAGACCGCCGCAACGTTCGCCGTAGAGCGAGAAGTTCTTCGAGAACGAATTCGCCACGAACGCCGGCACGCCGCGGCGCGAGAGTTCGCGCACGGCGAACGCGTCGTCCTCGAGACCCGCGCCGAAGCCCTGATACGCCATGTCGACGAACGGCAGCAGGTCGCGCTTTTGCAGCACGTCGATCAGTTGCTCCCACTGCGCGCGATCGAGATCGACGCCCGTCGGGTTATGGCAGCACGCGTGCAGCAGCACGACGCTCTTCGCCGGCAGTGCGTCGATGGCCGAGAGCATCGCCTCGAACTTCAGGCCGCCCGTCTCCTCGTCGTAGTACGGGTACGTGTTTACCGTGAACCCCGCGCGCTCGAAGATGAAGCGATGGTTCTCCCACGTCGGATCGCTCACCCACACCTGGCTGGTCGCGAAGTAACGCTTGATGAAGTCCGCGCCGACCTTGAGCGCGCCCGAGCCGCCCAGCGTCTGCACGGTCGCGATGCGGCCCGCCGCGCGCGAGGGGCACTCCGCGCCGAACACGAGTGCCTGCACGGCGTCGCGATACTGCGCGAAACCCGCCATGGGCAGATACGGCTTCGCGCCCGGCTCCTCCAGAATCGCGGCCTCGGCCTTGTGAACGGCCTTCATGACCGGCAGACGGCCTTCGTCGTCGAAGTAAATGCCGATGCTCAGATTGACCTTGTTCTGCCGCGGATCCTTCTGGAAGTTCTCGTTGAGCGAGAGGATCGGGTCGCCGGGATAGGCATCGATGTGTTCGAACATGCTGTTTTAACTCTCTGGACGAAATTCGGGACGAATATCAGCGCTTACGGAGCCGGCACGCCGCGTTGCAGCGCCGGCGCCGACTTGCGGCACCACAGGCGGTAGGCGAGCCCAAGCACGCCCAGCCAGACCGGAATCAGGTACACGGAAATCCGCAGATCCGGAATCAGATACATTACAACGAGAATGCCGCCGAGGAACGCGAGACACACATAGTTCGTGAGCGGATAACCGAGGCTGCGAAACGCGGTCGTCTGCCCGGCGCGCGCCTTCTCGCGGCGAAACTTCAGGTGGATCAGGCTGATCATCGCCCAGTTGATGATGAGCGCGGACACGACGAGCCCCATCAGCAGCTCGAACGCCTTGCCCGGCATGAAGTAGTTGATGATCACGCAAGCGGCCGTCACGAACGCCGATACCCCGAGCGCCGCCAGCGGAATGCCGCGCCGGCTCACCTTGAGCAGCGCCCTGGGCGCATTGCCCTGCTGCGCGAGGCCGTAGAGCATGCGGCTGTTGCAGTACACGCCGCTGTTGTAGACCGAAAGCGCGGCCGTCAGCACGACGAGGTTGAGCACGTTGGCCACGAGGTCGCTGTTCATCGCGTGGAAGATCAGTACGAAGGGGCTGCCGCCAGCCACGACCTTCTGCCACGGATAGAGCGAGAGCAGCACGCCGAGCGCGCCGATGTAGAAAATCAGGATGCGGTAGATCACCTGATTGGTCGCGCGCGGAATGCTGTGCGAGGGATCGTCGGCTTCCGCCGCGGTGATGCCCACCAGTTCGAGGCCGCCGAACGAGAACATCACGACCGCCATCGCCATGACGAGACCGGAAACGCCGTGCGGGAAAAAGCCGCCATTGCGCCAAAGATTCGTCACGCTCGCCTCGGGACCGGCCGAGCCGGAGAACAGCAACCACCCGCCAAAGGCGATCATGCCGACGATCGCGAGCACCTTGATGATCGCGAACCAGAACTCGAGTTCGCCGTACGACTTGACGCTCGTGAGGTTGATGCCGTTGATCAGCACGAAGAACACGAGCGCCGAAACCCACGTGGGCAACGCCGGCCACCAGTAATGCATGTAGATGCCGACCGCCGAAAGCTCGGCCATGCTCACGAGCACGTAGAGCACCCAGTAGTTCCAGCCGGAGAGAAAGCCCGCGAACGGGCCGAAATACTTGTCGGCGAAATAGCTGAACGAACCGGCGACGGGCTCGTCCACGACCATCTCGCCCAACTGCCGCATGATGAAGAACGCAATGATGCCGGCGATGCCGTAGCCGAGCAGCACCGAAGGGCCGGCGGTCTGGATCGTCTGCGCAATGCCGAGGAACAGGCCCGTGCCGATCGCCCCGCCCAGCGCAATGAGCTGGATGTGGCGATTCTTGAGCCCGCGTTTTAGCTGGCCGCGATTTTCACGCGTGTCGTTTGAAACCATGTCTCTTCCTGTCTCCGACTTGTCTGCGCGGGCCCCGGGCATCCGGGTGGAACGCCGACTCCGCGTCACGAAATAAAATTGCGCGCACAACGTTCTGCGCCGGCGCGCTGCCAGGCTTGGCGGTGTTGGCCGCCAGCCTGATCTGGTGCGCCCAGTGTATAGTTGGCGCGGAAAAATATGATTTCATCTCGTACGCAGGCAAACCCTGATTGATACAATTCCCTCTCGCCTCCAACCCATCTCACGCAAGATAAATGCAAAATCTCGCGCTCGACACGATCGACATGCGGCTTCTCGCCGCGCTGCAGGAGCACGGCCGCGCCTCGAACCTCGAACTCGCGGCCGCGATCAAGCTCTCGCCCGCGCAGACGCTGCGCCGTCACCGGCGGCTCGAGGAACTCGGCGTGATCCGGCGCTACGAGACGCGGCTCGACGCGCAAACGCTTGGCTTCGGCGTGGTCGCCTTCATTCAGGTGACGATGGAACGCGGGCACATGCGCGAACTCGTGAAGTTCAAGGAACTCGTCGCGACGTTGCCGCAAGTGCAGGAGTGCTACTCCGTGACAGGCGATATCGACTACGTGCTGAAGGTGGTGGCGCGCGACCTCAAGGCGCTTTCCGAATTCCTGCTCGATACGCTGATGCGCGCGCCCGGCGTGAACAGCGTGCAATCGATCGTCTGCCTCGATGAACTCAAGGGAACGAGTGCGATGCCGCTGGAAGCCTGAGTCAAGCGCGCGCCAGGTCCGGCTGGCGGGGTAATCCGGCAAAAATGCAATTTTATCTCATCGGCGCCCTTCTGGAGGCGCCGCAGGCCCGGCTGACGAAATAGTCTTGCTAAAAGCCCCATCGTGCTCTAAAAAACAGGCTAGTCAGCATGTCTATCGGCCAGCCTGGACACGGCAACGGGCGGCTTCACGAGCGCGAGCGTGACAGTCCATGAGTCTTCTTGAACTCAGAGGCGTTTCCAGGCACTTCGGCGCCATTCAAGCGCTGACCGAGGTGACATTGAGCCTGGAACCCGGCGAGGTGGTCGGACTCATGGGCGACAACGGAGCCGGAAAATCCACGCTGGTGAAGGTGATCGCCGGCAACTTCCCGCCCTCTCACGGCGAAGTTCTCATCGACGGCAAGCCCGTTCATTTCAGCCGGCCCGTCGACGCCCGCGCCAAGGGCATCGAAGTCGTGTATCAGGATCTCGCGCTCTGCGACAACCTCACGGCGGCGGCCAATGTCTTTCTCGGGCGCGAGCCGCGCATCGGCATATGGCCGTTTCGCGTGCTCGATCACGCGGCCATGTACCGGCGCGCCGCCGAGCTTTTCAAGGAACTGAAGTCCGAAACGCGCCCGCGCGATCTCGTCCGGCAGATGTCGGGCGGCCAGCGGCAAGCCGTGGCGATCGCGCGCACGCGTCTGTCCGAGGCGCGGCTCGTGCTCATGGACGAACCCACCGCCGCGATCAGCGTGCGGCAGGTGGCGCAGGTGCTCGACCTCATCAAGCGACTGTCCGAGCATGGCATTGCCGTCATCCTCATCAGTCACCGCATGCCCGACGTGTTCGAGGTCGCCCATCGCGTGGTCGTCATGCGGCGCGGACGCAAGGTCGCCGACAAGAAAACCGCTGCGTCCTCGCCGGAGGAAGTCACCGGTCTTATTACTGGAGCGATTGCCGCCGCGTGAGACAGGAGACCGAAATTGAACGATGCGCCGCAAAGGCCAAACCCGATGCCAACACTGCTTGACGATCCCCAATCCGCGAAAACCCACACCCACTGGAGCGGACTGCTGGCGAGCCAGGTGTTCTGGGTGGTGCTCGCCACGCTCTTCGCGTGCATCGTGCTCTCGTTCGTCACGTCGACGTTCGCCACGCAGCAGAATCTCTTCAACGTCACGCGCAACTTCGCCTTCGTCGCCATCGTCGCGCTGGGCATGATGGCCATCATCGTCACAGGCGGCATCGACATTTCGGTCGGCTCGACGATCGGCCTGAGCGGCATCGTGCTTTCCGTCACCATGAACGCCGGCTATCCGATCTGGGCGGGCATCGGCCTCGGCCTGCTCACGGCGGGACTCGTCGGGCTCGTGAACGGCGTGCTCATCGCGTATCTCAACATGCAGCCCTTCGTCGTCACGCTCGGCATGCTGAGCGTGGGCCGCAGCCTCGCACTCGTGATCTCGGGCAGCCGGACCATCTTCGAATTCGGACCCGACGGGCACAAGCTGCTCGTGCTCGGCGGCGGCAAGACGCTCGGCGTCGCCAACCCCGTCTGGTTCCTGATCGTCCTCGGCCTGCTGTTCTGGTTCGCCTTCGCCTTCACGCGCTGGGGCCGCTATGTCTTCGCAGTCGGCGGCAACCGGCATGCGGCGAATCTCACGGGCGTACCGGTGCGCCGCGTGATCTGCTCGGTCTACGTGCTGGGCGGCTTGATGGCGGGCGTCGCGGCCGTGCTCGAAGTGGGCTGGCTCGGCGCGGTGACCACGGGCCTCGGCACCGGCGACGAACTCCGCGTGATCGCCGCCACGGTGATCGGCGGCACCAATCTCGCGGGCGGCGTGGGCAGCGCATTCGGCACCGTCGTCGGCGCGGCGCTCATCGAAGTGATCCGCAACAGCCTGATTCTGCTCGGCGTCGACTCGTTCTGGCAGGGCACGGTCGTCGGCGGGTTCATCATCGTCGCCGTGCTGTTCAACCGGCTCGGCGGCGAGCGGCAAGGAGACTGACCGGATCGCCGATTTCAGGGAGGCGCGGCCGGCCTGCATGCGGAACCGCCGGACGCCAGCCACAACGACCAAGCGCGCAAACAACGCAAGGTTCCGCAGGAAGCCCAAAGCACGGGCGCGGGCTTTCCTTCCGATGACGAACGAAGACTGTACGAGACACGTGCGCCGTCCAACCGGCGCCGAACAGGAGGAAACCATGAAGAAGGCGTGGAAGTATCTCGCTGCGATCGGAGGGCTCGCGATGCTGGCCTCTTCCGCCTACGCAGCCGACAAGACCCTCGCGCTCGTCGTGAAGGGTCTCGACAATCCGTACTTCGACCTCATGCACCAGGGCTGCGACCGGGCCAACAAGGAGTTAAGCAAACAGGGCTACAACTGCTATTACACGGGGCCCGCGACTGCCGCGGACGAAAGCGCCGAAGTGCAGATCGTCGACGACCTGCTGACCAAGGGCGTCGCGGCGATTGCGATCTCGCCGTCGAATGCGCCGGCCATTGCCGAAGTGATCCGCCGCCGCAATACCAAAATCCCGATTATCACCGCCGACGCCGATCTGCTGCCGAAGGACCAGTCGCTGCGCAAGGCGTACGTGGGCACCGACAACTACGAGCTGGGCGTGAAGCTCGGCGAACAGTTGAAGACGCTCATGCCCAAGGGCGGCAACATCTGCCTCGTGATGGGCAACCCGGCGGCCGAGAACATCAACCAGCGCGCTCAGGGCACGCGCGATTATCTTTCGGGCAAGAAAGGCATCAAGAAGCTGGCGGGCGAAAACAACTGGCACGAGATCAGCGCGTGTCCGCTCTACGTGAACGACGATGCCGCGAAAGCGAACCAGATGATGCAGGACACCCTCACCGCGAACACCGGCACGCTTCAGGCGTTCGTATTCGAGGGCGGCTGGCCGCTCTTCGCACCCGAAGCGTATTCGCAGGTCGTCGCACCGCTCATGGACAAGATCAACAGCGGCCAGTTCGTGATCGTTTCAGCCGATACACTCGGACCGGAACTGCAGGCGCTCAAGGACCACAAGGTCAACGCGCTGGTCGGCCAGCGGCCTGAGGAAATGGGCTACCAGGCCGCGATGGTGATGCGCGACCTGGCGGAAGGGAAAACGGTGAAGCCCATCGTTCACACGGGTCTCGATGTTTGCACCTGGAAGAACGCGGATACGTGCCTGAAGCACTGAGGGCGTTACGGCGCGCAAGCCGGGGCTGGCTAGCCCGGCTTGCGCCGCGAGGGTTCCCCCGACTACGCGCTAGACCTTGTATGGCACGCGAATGCCGGGCTCGTCTGCGGAGAAGTCCTTCGTGTTGCGCGACACCAGTAGCAGCGAGTGAGCCTGCGCGGTCGCCCAAACGATCGCGTCAGGCAAGCGCACCTTTTTCGTTCGGCGGATCGCGACCGCGCGGTCCGCAATGCGGTGGTCGAGTTCAAGCACGTCGAACGACGACGCCAGCCAGCCGCGAATGGCCGCTTCGTCCTCCGGCTGCGCGCCGACCATGACTTCCATCCACGTGATCGTGCTGATTGCGCGATATTCGTAGCGCGCCAGCTCCTTTTTCGCCTGAAGGATGCCGCTGAGGTAATCGATCAGGATGTTGGTGTCGAAGAGCGCTCTTACCATTCCGAACGCAGCTCCCGCTGATAGTCGAGGCCGTCGATCTGCTTGCCCTTCCAAGCCCCGAAAACGTCCGCCCCTTCGGCCGAGCGCTTGCGCTGCGCGATATAGGACTCGATCGCCTCACGAATGATTGCCGCCCGCGACCGATGCTCGGTCTGCACGAGCGCCGCCAGCTCTTCGACTTGCGCGTCGGTCAGGTCTATCAAAATCCGGCTCATTTTGCTCTCCATACACGATATACATATCGTATATCAAACCGTGATGGAAGGCACGCGCCGGGAGCAAAAAACCCGCGCCGGCTCAAGGTGCCAGACGCGGGTTTTTTTGGCTAGCCAGCGGGCTAGTGGGAGAACGTTACTCCCACTCGATTGTCGCCGGCGGCTTCCCCGAGATGTCGTACACGACACGATTGATGCCGCGCACCTCATTAATGATGCGATTCGACACATGCCCGAGCAACTCGTGCGGCAGATGCGCCCAGTGCGCCGTCATGAAGTCGAGCGTCTGCACGGCGCGCAGCGCGACGACATACTCGTAGGTGCGGCCATCGCCCATCACGCCGACGCTCTTCACGGGCAGGAACACGGCGAACGCCTGGCTCGTGAGTTCGTACCACGACTTGCCGGTTTCCTTATCGATCGTGTTGCGCAGCGTCTCGATGAAGATCGCATCTGCGCGGCGCAGCAGGTCTGCAAAATCGCGCTTCACTTCGCCGAGAATGCGCACGCCGAGGCCCGGCCCCGGGAACGGATGGCGATACACCATTTCGTGCGGCAGACCGAGCTTCACGCCCAATTCGCGCACTTCGTCCTTGAAAAGTTCGCGCAGCGGTTCGAGCAGCTTGAGGTTCAGCGTTTCCGGCAAACCGCCCACGTTGTGATGGCTCTTGATCGTGTGCGCGGCCTTCTTGCCCTTGCCCGCCGACTCGATGACGTCCGGATAGATCGTGCCTTGCGCAAGCCACTTCGCGTCCGTCAGCTTGCCCGCTTCGGTCTGGAACACTTCGACGAACTCCGCGCCGATGATCTTGCGCTTCGCTTCCGGATCGGTCACGCCCGCGAGCTTCGACATGAAAGCTGCGCTCGCGTCGACATGGATCACCTTCACGCCGAGGTTGTCGGCGAACATCGACATCACCTGCTCGGCCTCGTTAAGGCGCAAGAGGCCATGATCGACGAACACACAGGTCAACTGGTCGCCAATCGCGCGGTGCAAGAGCGCTGCGGCGACCGACGAATCCACGCCGCCCGAAAGGCCGAGAATCACATGCTCGTTGCCCACCTGCTTGCGGATCGTCGCGACGGCTTCGTCGATGTAGTGGCCCATTTCCCAGTCGGCTTTGGCGCCGCAGATGCCGAGCACGAAGCGCTCGAGCATCGCGCGGCCCTGCACCGTGTGCGTGACTTCCGGGTGCCATTGCAGGCCGTAGAAATGGCGCGCTTCGTCGGCCATCGCCGCGATCGGGCAGGATTCCGTCGACGCCATTAGCTGAAAGCCGGCCGGCATTTCCGTGACCTTGTCGCCGTGGCTCATCCACACCTTGAGCATGCCGTGGCCTTCGCTCGTGCGGAAATCTTCGATGCCGTCGAGGAAGCTCGTATGGTTGCGCGCGCGCACTTCGGCGTAACCGAATTCGCGCACGTGGCCGCCGTCGACTTTGCCGCCGAGTTGTTCGGCCATCGTCTGCATGCCGTAGCAAATGCCGAGCACGGGCACGCCCAGTTCGAACACGGCTTGCGGCGCGCGCGGCGTGTCGGTGTCGGTGACCGAGTTCGGGCCGCCCGAGAGGATGATGCCCTTCGGCGCGAATTCGCGCACGAACGCGTCGTCCACATCGTACGGATGGATTTCCGAATAGACGTGGGCTTCGCGCACGCGGCGCGCGATGAGCTGGGTGACTTGCGAGCCGAAGTCGAGAATCAGGATTTTGTCGTGCATGGCTGCGGACGAGACCTAAAAAAATAACGGATACAGAAAGCCGCGCGACAGTACCACTGCGCGCAGCATGAATTCATCAGGACCAGGGCAGCGCACTACGGCGGAACCGGGTAGCGCAAATTCGGGGATGCTGCTGACCCAACTGCGGGCGCTGCTTTGGACGCATTGACTCTGGTGTTTCGGAGGCCGGGTTTGCGCGCGGCCTCAGCCACGCAGCGGCGGCCTCGGTGCGTCGGCCGCTTCGTCCCGAGCCGCCTGGCGCGCCTCTTGAGCTTGCGCCGGACTGACCGTGGGCGGCGTAACCGTCGATGGACGAGGCGCAAGCGGCGAAGCCGGCGAAACCGGCACAATCGGCACAAGCGGCGGAACCGCTGCAGGCGTCACGGTCGGAACTTCCACGACGGGCTCGACCGGCGCCACAGGCCGTTTCGCTTCACGCGCGCCACCCCACGCCATCGTGCGCAGAAAGCCGGGCTTCGCGTATGTTGCCGGTTCGTCGCGGCGCGCGGCGCGCTCCGTCGCCGCTTTGCGCTCCTGCGCCAGACTGCCGTCCGCCAGCCCCTTCTGGCGCTTGCGAACCGCGCCCGCGAGCCTGGCGCCGCCGAGGCCGAGGACGATCAGCCACACGCCAACCGCACCGGCCACCAACTGACCCAAACCCGTGAGCCGCGGAGCACGCAGTCCGATGAGCCAGACCAGCATCAGCACGCCGGCAATCCAGTTGACGTGCCCAACCGTGCGGCCCACAGGCACGGTCATTTCCCCGTGGAAGGCCGCGCGCAGCGCAAGCCACGCGAAACCCAACAGCACCACGCCAAACGCCTGCCCAACGAGTGCCGGTTGCGTTTGCACCAGTTGCAACGCGTCGTAAATCAGGGTCCAGGGCGTGAGAACGAACAGCACGCCGAACCCCAGCAACGTCAACGCATCGACAATCAGCAGCACGCGCAGCAGCGGCTTCATCGTGTTTTAGTCCACGTGATAGTTGGGCGCTTCCTTCGTGATCTGCACGTCGTGCACGTGCGATTCATTCAGGCCGGCGCCGGTAATCTGCACAAACTCAGCCTTCGTGTGCAGTTCGTCTATCGTGCGGCAACCGCAGTATCCCATCGAGGCGCGCACACCACCGATCAACTGGAACAGGATGGCGTTGATCGGCCCCTTGTAGGCGACACGGCCTTCGATGCCTTCCGGCACGAGCTTGTCGATGTTCGCCGAGTTGTCCTGGAAGTAGCGGTCCGCGGCGCCGTCCTTCATCGCGCCGACTGAGCCCATGCCGCGGTACGACTTGTACTGGCGGCCCTGATACAGGAACACGTCGCCCGGCGATTCTTCGGTGCCCGCGAACATGCTGCCCATCATCACGGCGTTCGCGCCGGCTGCCAGCGCCTTCGACACGTCGCCCGAGTAGCGCACGCCGCCGTCGGCAATGCACGGCACGCCCGTGCCCTTGAGCGCTTCCGAGACATTGGAAATCGCGCTGATCTGCGGCACGCCCACGCCAGCGACGATACGCGTCGTGCAGATGGAGCCCGGGCCGATACCGACCTTCACGCCATCCGCGCCGTATTCGACGAGCGCACGCGCCGCATCGGCCGTGGCGATGTTGCCGCCGATCACTTCGACGTGCGGGAAGTTCTTCTTGACCCAGCGAACGCGCTCGAGCACGCCCTTGCTGTGGCCGTGCGCCGTATCGACCACGATCACGTCCACGCCGGCCTGCACCAGCAGTTCGACACGCTCTTCGTTGTCCGGACCCACGCCGACTGCCGCGCCCGCGCGCAGCTTGCCGTGCTCGTCCTTACAGGCGGCCGGGTGCTCGGTCTGCTTGGTGATGTCCTTGACGGTCATGAGGCCGCGCAGCTCGAACGAGTCGTTCACGACCAGCACGCGCTCGAGGCGGTGGCTGTGCATGAGCGACTTGGCTTCGGCGAGCGGCGTGCCTTCCTTGACGGTCACGAGGCGCTCGCGCGGCGTCATGATCGAGCGCACCGGCTCGTCCAGACGCGTTTCGAAACGCAGGTCGCGGTTCGTGACGATACCGACGAGTTGCGCGCCTTCCACGACCGGGAAGCCCGAGATGCCATGCTGCTGCGAAAGCGCGATGACGTCGGCGACCTTCATTTGCGGCGGAATCGTGATCGGATCGCGCACGACGCCCGACTCGAAGCGCTTCACCTTCGCGACCTCGCGCGCCTGCTCGGCCGGCGTGAGGTTCTTGTGGACGATGCCCACGCCGCCCTGCTGCGCCATGGCGATTGCCAGACGACCTTCCGTGACGGTATCCATGGCGGCCGACACGAGCGGAATGTTCAGGGAGATGTTGCGGGTCAGCCGGGTTTTCAGGCTGGTGTCGCGCGGGAGAACGTCGGAGAAGGCGGGGACGAGGAGCACGTCATCGAACGTGAGTGCTTTCTGGATCAGACGCATGGCAAATCCTATAGGCGCAAAAGCAGATTATACGCGATAGCGCCCTGGAAATCATCAGCGCTAACAGTAGCTTAGCGCCGTTTTCGGGATTATTTTCACGCTCCGGCCCCGCCGCTCCTGGCCGCCCGCGCCTCATGCCTCCGACCCGAATATCCGCGCCAACAGGTGCAGGATTGAACAAGACGGCTGCGCGCACTACCGGTTAAGCTTCGGGCCGTCCTGTTAAACGGCCCTTCTTGCACGATCGCGCAGTTGGGCCACCCGAAGTCTCTGGAGACAATACAAATGCAGCGTGGTGTGTTGTACGGCGTGCTCGCCGGCGCGTTATGGGGAACGGTGTTCGTCGTGCCCCGGCAACTGGCGGAGTTTTCGCCGCTGCTCCTGAGCGCGGGCCGCTACGCAATGTATGGGCTCGTTTCGCTCGCCGCGCTTTTGCCCATGCTGCGGCGGGTCTGGCCGCGCATCACGCGCGCCGATCTCGTCGCGCTCGTGAAACTCGCGCTCATGGGCAACGTGCTCTATTACCTCTTTCTCGCAAGCGCGATTCATCTGGTGGGCATCGCGCCGGCTTCGCTGATCGTCGGCGTGCTGCCCGTCACGGTCACGCTGCTCGGCCGCCGCGACCATGGCGCGGTGCCGCTTTCGCGTCTGGTGTGGCCGCTCGCCATGATTGCGGCCGGCATCGTCTGCATCAACGTGGACGTGTTCACCGCCGCGGACAATGCAAGCGGCGCGGGCGTCCTCACGCGCATCGCGGGCATTGGCTGCGCGGTCGGCGCGCTCGTGTGCTGGAGCTGGTTCGCGGTCGAAAACGCCCGCTATCTACAGCGCAACGCGCATTTCGGCGGCAACGAGTGGTCGGTGCTCTGGGGCGTGGTCACAGGCGCGCTCGGCGGGTTGCTCTGGCTCGGCATTCTCGCCGTGCCGTCGCGCTGGGTGCAGGAAACCGTGGCCGACGGCCGCTGGACCACGTTCTGGCAACTGAATCTGGTGCTCGCGATCGGCGCTTCGTGGCTCGGCAACGGCCTGTGGAACGCCGCCGCCAAGCGCCTGCCGCTCACGCTCTCGGGCCAGATGATCGTGTTCGAAACGCTGTTCGCCCTGCTCTACGGCTTTATCTACGATCACCGGCTGCCGCGCGCGCTGGAAGTCGCGGCGATCGTGCTGCTGGTCGCGGGCGTGAGCTGGTCGGTGCGTCAGCACTCGGGCGGCCCGGAAGATACCGCGCACGGCGACGGCATCGTGCCAGACGGCGATTTGCGAGGCATCGCCAACGAAAGCCGCGTCGCCCAACCCGAAGTCGATGCGCAGCAAGGCAGCCGCACCACCGCCGTCTGACTGCGCGCGGGCTCAAAAAGCCGAATGGGCGAGACCGCGCAAGCTGTCTCGCCCATTACGTTTGCGCGGCAACGCCGGGCCGGCTTAACCTTGGCGCGAATCCTTGGGCAGCCACTTGCGCCCTTCGACCGAGCCTTCCTTGCGGGTCTTGTCGACGCGGCGCTGGCGCGCCATCTTCGGGTCGACGATCAGCGGCCGGTAGATTTCCACGCGGTCGTGATCGGCCAGCACGGTGTCGAGCGGCTTGAGCTTGCCGTACACGCCCACCTTGAGCTTCGCCAGATCGATCTCAGGGTGCCGCGCGAGGATGCCGCTCGCGTCGATCGCCTGCTGCACGGTCGCGCCCGGCGGCAGTTCGATGCTGATGAGCGTCTGCGCATCCGGCAGCGCGTAGCAGACGTCGACGGAGAGATTCGCGCTCATGGCTTGCCGTAGCGCTGGTCGGCGCGCTTCACGAAGGATTCGACGAACGTGTTGGCGATGTGATGGAACACCGGCCCGATGAGTTTTTCGAGAATGATGTTTGAAAACTCGTAATGCAGCGCAAATTCGATCTTGCAGGCGTCGGCGCGCAGCGGCGTGAAGCGCCAGTAGCCCGTGAATTTGCGGAACGGGCCATCGGCGAATTCCATGTCGATGCGCTCGGGCCGCTTTTGCGAGTTGCGCGTGGCGAAGTGCTGCTTGATGCCCTTGAAGTTGATGTCGATCTTCGCTTCCATGCCGTTCTCGTCCTGACGGCGAATCTCGACGCCGCCGCACCAGGGCAGGAAGTTGGGGTAGTCGGCGACGTCGGTGACGAGGTCGAACATCTGTTCCGCCGAATGGCGAATCAACACGGTTTTCTGGACATCCGCCATAAATTGCGCAATGCGTGGCTAGAGTGAAAGCGCGACGGGCTTTCGGGAGCCCGCTTTGCTAAAATCGCAATTTTAAACGAGTTGGGCCGATCCCATTTTCCTATGAGCATCATCGACAACAGAAAAGCGTTCTTCGATTACTTCATCGAAGAGCGTCACGAGGCCGGGCTCGTGCTGGAAGGATGGGAAGTCAAGGCCATGCGCGCCGGGCGAGCCAACATCAAGGAAGCGTACGTCATCATCAAGGACGGCGAGCTTTACCTGATCGGCACGCACATCAGCCCGCTGCCGGAAGCCTCGACGCACATCCAGCCGGACCCCACGCGCACGCGCAAGCTGCTGCTCCATCGGGAGGAAATCGACAAGCTGATCGGCAAGGTCGAGCAGCGCGGTTTTACGCTCGTGCCGCTGAACTTCCACTACAAGGGCGGCCGCGTGAAGTGCGAGATCGGCCTCGCCAAGGGCAAGAAGCTGCACGACAAGCGCGAAACCGAAAAGAAACGCGACTGGGAGCGCGAAAAGGCGCGTCTGATGCGCTCGCCTACCTGATGCTTCCGCGGCTTGTTCCGGAATCGTTCAGATGAAAAACGGGCCGCTTCAAGCGGCCCGTAGTCATTGTCGGCAGGCTTATACACCCTTTGTAGCCGCCGTCCCGCTGATCTGCCCCTCGCGCAAACCTGCCCGGTTCACGATCGTCAGCGCCGAAGCGATCATCGTGCTCATATCGCCCATATTGCCCGGCACGATCAGCGTATTGCCCTGCTTCGCCAGATTGGCGAAGGCGTTCACGTATTGCTCGGCCACCTTGAGGTTGACCGCGTCCATGCCGCCCTGCGCCTGGATCGAATTGCCGATCTTCTGGATGGCCTGCGCATTCGCTTCGGCTACCGCCAGAATCGCCGCCGCCTGGCCCTGCGCCTGGTTGATCGCCGCCTGGCGCTCGCCTTCCGACTTCTGGATCGCGGCCTCGCGCGCGCCGGCGGCGAGATTTATCTGCTCCTGCTTGCGCCCTTCGGAGGCCGCGATGAGCGCGCGCTTTTCCCGCTCGGCGGTAATCTGCGCCTGCATGGCGTGCAGGATTTCCTTCGGCGGCGTGAGATCCTTGATCTCGTAGCGCAGCACTTTCACGCCCCAGTTGGAGGCGGCCTCATCGAGCGCCGACACGACGCTATGGTTGATGAAATCGCGCTCCTCGAAGGTCTTGTCGAGTTCGAGCTTGCCGATGACGGAGCGCAGCGTGGTCTGCGAAAGCTGCGTAATCGCGAACACGAAATTGCTCGACCCGTACGACGCCTTCATCGGATCGGTCACCTGGAAATACAGCACGCCGTCCACCTGAAGCTGCGTGTTGTCGCGCGTAATGCAGACCTGGCTCGGCACGTCGAGCGGAATTTCCTTGAGCACATGCTTGTAGGCCACGCGATCCACGAACGGCAGCACGATCGTCAACCCCGGCGTGAGCGTGGCGTGATAACGCCCAAGCCGTTCGAGCACCCAGGCATGCTGCTGCGGCACGATCTTGATGGTCTGCGCGATCAGCACGATGACGATCACGAGCAGAATCAGACCGACGACTGGGACTTGCATACGGAACCTCCGTTCGCTTCGATGTGGTTTGCTGGCGGGATTTTGAATTCAGCCGGTCACGCGTGGCGCGCGCCGTCGCGAGCGGCGCCGGATGCATCGGCTTGCGGCCGCTCGCGCTTCGCCGCGACGACGAGACAACTGCCGCGCACAGCCGTGATTTCGTAGAGAGGCGCATCTTCGGGTTCGCCCGGCGCGAGTTCGACGTCCCATTCGGCGCCGCGATACATCGAGCGCGCGCGGCCGTCTCGCCAGGCCGCGACGGCAAGCGTCGCGCCAATATCGAGGTTCACGCCCGGATCGGTCGAAGCATCGGTCATGCGCCGCCGGCGGCCGAAACGCGAGCGCCGCAGCGTGACTACGGCCGCGAGCCCCACCACCGCCGCGATAATCAGTTGTACGTCGAGCGGCGCGCCAAATTCATAGCTCAGCGCACCGGCGAGCAAGCCGAGCGCGATCATCAACAGGTAGAACGTGCCCGTCATCAGCTCCGCGACGATGAGCACGCCGGCGGCAATCCACCAGAACAAACCATGCGGACCCACGACGACCTCCCAAAGTAAAACACCCCGGATAGACCGGGGTGTTATAGCACGAAGCTGACACTTTTTTCCGCGCCGTGCATGGCGCACGAGAGCTGCGTCAAGCTCCGCATGTACCGGGGATTCGCGCCCCCGGCACCACGCTTACTTCGCTTGCGACTTCGCCAGCGCCTGCCACGTCTCGATGATCGTGTCCGGGTTCAGCGACATCGAAGCGATGCCTTCTTCCGCGAGCCACTGCGCGAAGTCCGGATGATCGGACGGGCCCTGACCGCAGATGCCGACGTACTTGTTCAGGCGGCGGCAGGTTTCGATCGCGCGCTTGAGCATGAACTTGACGGCCGGATCGCGTTCGTCGAAGTCGACGGCCAGCAGTTCCATGCCCGAGTCCCGGTCGAGACCGAGCGTGAGCTGCGTGAGGTCGTTCGAGCCGATCGAGAAGCCGTCGAAGTACTGCAGGAACTCTTCGGCGAGGATCGCGTTCGACGGCACTTCGCACATCATGATGAGCTTGAGGTCGTTCACGCCGCGCTTGAGGCCGAATTTCTCGAGCAGACCGACCACGCGCTCCGCCTGCTTGAGCGTGCGCACGAACGGCACCATGATCTCGACGTTCGTGAGACCCATTTCTTCACGCACGCGCTTGAGCGCCAGGCACTCCATTTCGAACGCCTGCGCGAAGTCCTCGGCGATGTAGCGCGAGGCGCCACGGAAACCCAGCATCGGGTTTTCTTCGTCCGGCTCATAGCGCGAACCGCCAATCAGCTTCTTGTACTCGTTCGACTTGAAGTCCGAGAGACGCACGATCACGGGCTTCGGATAGAACGCCGCCGCGATCGTGGCGATGCCTTCCGTGAGCTTGTCGACGTAGAAGGCGCGCGGCGAAGCGTGACCGCGAGCCACGCTTTCCACGGCCTTCTTCAGGTCGGCGTCGACGTTCGGGTACTCGAGGATCGCCTTCGGGTGCACGCCGATGTTGTTGTTGATGATGAACTCGAGACGCGCGAGACCAACACCTGCATTCGGCAGTTGCGAAAAGTCGAATGCCAGTTGCGGGTTGCCGACGTTCATCATGATCTTGACCGGAATGGCCGGCAGCTCACCACGCTGAACTTCGCTGACTTCCGTTTCGAGCAGACCGTCGTAAATGCGGCCTTCGTCGCCTTCAGCGCACGACACGGTCACGAGCGCGCCGTCCTTCAGCACGTCGGTTGCGTCGCCGCAACCCACCACGGCCGGCACGCCCAGCTCACGCGCGATGATCGCCGCGTGGCAGGTACGGCCGCCACGATTCGTGACGATGGCCGAAGCGCGCTTCATTACCGGCTCCCAGTTCGGGTCGGTCATGTCGGCGACCAGCACGTCGCCCGGCTGCACGCGTTCCATTTCGGACGGATCGTGAATCACCTTCACGCGGCCCGCGCCGATCTTCTGGCCGATCGCGCGGCCCGTTGCCAGCACCTGCGACTGACCCTTGAGCTTGAAGCGCTGCTCGACCTTGCCCGCGGCCTGGCTCTTCACGGTCTCCGGGCGCGCCTGGAGAATGAAGATCTTGCCGTCGAGGCCGTCCTTGCCCCACTCGATGTCCATCGGACGCTGGTAGTGCTTCTCGATGATGACGGCGTACCTGGCCAGCTCGATCACGTCTTCGTCGGTGATCGAGAAGCGGTTGCGCTGCTCGTGCGAAACGTCCACCGTCTTCACGCGGCCCGGCTCGCCCGGCTGCGTGAATTCCATCTTGATGAGCTTCGAGCCAATCGAGCGGCGAATGATCGGCGCCTTGCCCTGCGCGAGCGTGGTCTTGAAGACGTAGAACTCGTCCGGATTCACGGCGCCCTGCACGACCGTTTCACCGAGGCCGTAGCTCGACGTGATAAAGACGGCGTCCTTGAAGCCCGATTCCGTGTCCAGCGTGAACATCACGCCCGCGGCGCCGCGGTCCGAACGGACCATGCGCTGCACGCCAGCCGACAGCGCGACTTCGGCGTGGGTGAAGCCCTTGTGGACGCGATAAGAAATGGCGCGGTCGTTGTAGAGCGACGCGAACACGTGCTTGAGACGGTCGAGTACTTCCTCGATGCCCACCACGTTGAGGTAGCTTTCCTGCTGACCGGCGAACGACGCGTCGGGCAGGTCTTCCGCCGTCGCCGACGAGCGCACGGCGAACGAGAGTTCAGCCGGCGAGCCGTTCTGCAGCGTTTCAAAGCCGGCGCGGATGTCCGCTTCGAGCTTCGGCTGCAGCGGAGCGTCAACGATCCATTGACGGATTTCCTTGCCGGCTTCGGCCAGCGCCTTGACGTCGTCGACGTCGAGCGTTTCCAGGCGAGCGGCAATCCGTTCGGTCAGGTTGTTATGTTTCAGGAAGTCGCGGAAAGCGAGCGCCGTCGTCGCAAAACCCGTGGGCACACGCACGCCGGCTTCAGCCAACTGGCTGATCATCTCGCCGAGCGAGGCGTTCTTCCCGCCCACGATCTCGACATCGGTCATCCGCAACTGCTCGAAAGGCACTACATAAGCCTGATCCTTGGCAACGGTGTTAGTCATACAAGCCCCTAAGTGTGAAAAAAATTCACGATTGCGCAAGTGGGCTCGAACGCGCTCCGCCCATTGGAAGCGGAATCGCGTCTTGCGCAACCTGTTGGAGAAGCAATCGCTCACCGGCCGGGCAAATTTCCATTCTTCAAAGGAAAAAGCACGAAGATGCGCGCGATTACATGGAGTTAGACCGAATCGCTGCAAATTGACACCAGAATGCGCCGCGATAGGCGGCTGTTTGGCGCGGTTGCACTGCAATTGCTTATCCAACAGGTTGCCGCTATTCTACCGTGCCGACTCTGGAATTTGTGCCAGTCGGCGAGAATTGCCCCTCGGTCCCGCCGGACGGGGCTTTCCGGGCGCCCAGCCTGTCCCGAGCGGCCCTGCAGCTCACGTACCCAGCCCAACCGATGCCGCCAACCGTATTCATCGTCTCCGACGGTACCGGGATCACTGCCGAAACTTTCGCGCATTCGATCCTGTCGCAGTTCGACCAGAAATTCCGCCTCGTGCGCGTGCCCTTCGTCGATTCGTCCGAAAAGGCGTACTCGACCGCGGAAAAAATCAACGAAGCCGCCGTGCAGGAAGGCCGGCGCCCGATCGTGTTCACGACGCTCGTGGACAGCAACTCGAACGAGATCGTCAAACGCGCGAACGCGCTCGTGATGGACATGTTCCAGACCTTCGTCGAGCCGCTCGAACAGGAGCTGGAACTCAAGTCGAGCCACGCGATGGGCCGCGGCCACCAGAATGCCGACACCGACGAATACAAGAACCGTATCGAGGCGATCAATTTCTCGCTCGCGCATGACGACGGCCAGTCCGATCGCAATCTCGCCGATGCCGACGTGATCCTCGTGGGCGTGTCGCGCAGCGGCAAGACGCCAACGAGCCTTTACCTCGCAATGCAGTACGGCGTGAAGGCAGCGAACTACCCGCTCATCCCTGACGATTTCGAGCGCGGCAAGTTGCCCAATGCGTTGCTTTCGCATCGCACGAAGATCTTCGGTCTGTCGATCGATCCGCAGCGTCTCACCGAAATCCGCAACGAGCGGCGCCCGGGCAGCAAATACGCCGCGCTGGAAAACTGCCGCTACGAAGTCAACGAAGCCGAGGCGATGATGCGCCGCGAAGGCATCAAGTGGCTCTCGTCGACGCACAAGTCGATCGAGGAAATCGCCACCACGATCCTGCAGGAAATCCGCATCGACAAGCCGTCGTATTGAGACGGAACGCCTGAAACGAAAGAGCCCGCGTCGCGACGCGGGCTCTTTTATTGCGCGCTGCGCCGGACGTCAGCGCGCGTGCCGCTGCTGCCGGCATTGCTCGAACACGCACACCGCCGCGGCCGCCGCAACGTTGAGCGACTCCATGCCGCCCGGCTGCGGAATCGTCACGCGCAGCGCGGCCGTATCGCGCCATACCTGCGAAACGCCCGCCCCTTCGTTGCCGAACACCCATGCGACCTGGCCGGTGAGATCGGCCTCGTCGATTGCCTGCGCGCCATGCGAATCGGTGATGACGACCGGCACGCCAAGCCGTTCCACGAGCGCTTCGGCCTCGACGTTCTCGACCACCTGCAGGAGAAAGTGCGCGCCCATCGCGGAGCGCAACACCTTCGACGACCACACGTATGCCGTGCCGGACGTGCAGAACACCCGGTCGATGCCGGCTGCCGCCGCGCTGCGCAGGATCGAGCCGACGTTGCCGGCATCCTGCAATCCATCGAGCACGAGGCAGGTCGACTGGACGCGCTCCGGCAACTGCGCTTCAGGCATGTCGACGAGCAGCAACAGCCCCACGCCATGCACGACGTTCGAGAGTTGCCCGAAGAGCGCATCGGGCAGCGTGATCACGCGGCGCTCGTCCACGCGGGCGACAATGGCCCGCGCCTCTTCATGCGCAAGCGCGCCTTCGGTCACGACGCAATATTCGGGCTGCGAGCCCCCATCGAGCCAGGCGCTCGCGAGATGGAAGCCTTCGAGCAGGGCCTGGTGGCTACGCCGCTGTTGATGCGTCGAGCCGGCCAGCGCCTTCAGGCGCTTGTAGAGCGGATTGTCGCGCGAGGTAATGGCTTTCACGGGCGGGCCTGGCGTATCAAATGAAGATCGAGAGATAGAAAGCGGTGGCGGCGCGCGTGCGGCGCCGCCGGAGGGCGCCCCGCCGGAGGGCGCTCAAGGGAGCGGCGCGAAAGCGTCGCCTTCTTCGAAGCCGGCGGCGTCGACGATCACCGTCGCCGCACCGGCCAGGACGATGCCGTGCAACGCATAGGCGTCGCGCACGGGCGCGAACGAGCGCCGGTGATGCTCGCACGGACCATGCACGCGCAGCGCTTCCAGATGCTGCGGCGTGCCGTAACCTGCGTGCGCATCGAACCCGTAATGCGGATGAATCTCGTGCAGATCGACCAGCATGCGGTCGCGCGTGACCTTCGCGATGATCGACGCCGCCGAAATGCTGGGCACGAGCGCGTCGCCGCCAATCACCGCCTCGCTGCGCACCGGCATCACCGGGCAGCGATTGCCGTCGATCTTCGCGAGCGTCGGCACAATGCTCAAGCCCTCGACCGCGCGCCGCATCGCCAGCATCGTCGCATGCAGGATGTTGAGCGTGTCGATCTCGTCGACCGTCGCCGAGGCGACGCACCACGCGAGCGAGCGCTCTACGATGCGCTCGTAGAGCGCCTCGCGCACCTGCGCCGTGAGAACCTTCGAATCGTTCAAGCCGCGAATCGGGCGCTGCGGGTCGAGAATCACGGCGGCCGCGACCACCGGCCCGGCGAGCGGGCCGCGCCCTGCCTCGTCCACGCCGCAGATCACGTCGTCCGGCGACTCGAACAGCAGTCCGGCCTGCCGCGCCGCCTTGCGGCGCGCGGCGAGCTTGAGCGCCGCCTGCGACGGCGATTTTTTCGCGGCCGGCGCTTTCGCGCGCTTGATCGTAACCTCGCTCATGCCCGCCCCTTGCGGCGCTCGACGATGCCCGCGACCACTTCGGCCGCGCGCTGCGCGGTGTTCTGGCGCAGGGTCAGATGCATCTGCGTGAACACCTCGGTCAGCGTGCGCCGGTTTGCCTCGTCCTGCAACTGGGTAAGCGTGGCGTCGGCGAGCGCCTCGGGCGTCGCGAAGTGCTGCAGGATTTCCGGCACGACGAAGCGGCCCGCGAGAATGTTCGGCAGGCCCACGTAAGGCAGATAGGCCTGACGGCGCATGATCTGCCCCGTGAGCCAGGGCACCTTGTAGGAGATGACCATCGGCTTCTTGAGCAGCGCCGCTTCGAGCGTGACCGTGCCGCTCTTCACGAGGATCGCGTCGGCGGCCGTCATCGCAAGCTGCGACTGGCCGTCGATGATCGTGAGCGCGAGCCCCGGGTGCCCGTTCGCGAGTTCCTGCAACTGCGTGTGGATGGCGGGCGTCGCCGCCGGCATCACGAAACGCAGCGCCGGTTCGCGCCGTTGCATGATCTGCATCGCGTCGAAGAAAGTCGGCCCGATCAGATTGATTTCCGAGCGGCGGCTGCCCGGCAGCACGGCGATCACCGGGCCGCTTTCCGGCAGGCCGAGCGCATGGCGCGCGCCGGCCATGTCCGGTTCGAGCGGAATTTCATCCGCGAGCGGATGGCCCACGTACGACGCCGCCACTCCGGCCTTTTCGAGCAGCGCCGTTTCGAACGGAAACACGCACAGCATGTGATCCACGGCCTTCTGGATCTTCTTGATGCGACCGCCCCGCCACGCCCAGATCGACGGGCAGACGAAATGGATCGTCGGAATGCCGGCGTCGCGCAGCGCATGTTCGAGGCCGAAGTTGAAGTCGGGCGCGTCCACGCCGATGAAGGCGTCAGGCGGTTCGGCCAGCAACTGGTGCTTCAGCTCGTTGCGGATGCGCAGAATTTCGGGAATGTGCCGCAGCGCCTCGACGTAGCCGCGCACCGAGAGCTTTTCCATCGGCCAGTGCGCGTCGAACCCGGCGGCCGTCATGCGCGGGCCGCCGATTCCGTAGTACTGCGTAGTGTCGGGCAAGCGGGTCTTGAGACCCGCGAGCAGCGACGCCGCAAGCAGGTCGCCGGAGGGCTCGCCGGCGACCATCGCGAGGCGCAGCGGACGCGTTTGCAGCGCCATCGATCAGCGAATGATGCCGCGTTGCGACTGCTCGACGAAATCGAGCAGCGCCTTCACGTGCACGTCACCGTCGCCACCCGCCCGCGCGAGATCGGCGATCTGCACCTTCGCCTCTTCGAGCGAGAGCCCGTTCTTGTAGAGCGTGCGATACGCCGAGCGCAGCGCGGAAATCGCGTCGGGCGAGAAGCCGCGGCGGCGCAGACCTTCCACGTTGATGCCGTGCGGCACCGCCTTGTTGCCGGCGGCGATCACGAACGGCGGCACGTCCTGCACGAGCGCCGAGGCGCCGCCCACCATCGAATGCGCGCCAATGCGCACGAACTGGTGCACGCCCGTCATGCCGCCCACGATCGCGTAATCGTCGACGATCACGTGACCCGCGAGCTGCGCGTTGCTCGACATGATGACGTTGCTGCCCAGACGGCAGTCGTGGCCCACGTGCACGTAGGCCATGATCCAGTTGTCGTCGCCGATGATCGTGACGCCGGTGTCCTGCACCGTGCCCGTATGCAGCGTCGTGAACTCGCGGATGGTGTTGCGGTTGCCGATTACGAGCCTCGTGGGCTCGCCCTTGTACTTCATGTCCTGCGGACGGCCGCCGATCGACGCGTAATGACCGATCGTGTTGTCTTCGCCAATGGTCGTGTGGCCTTCCAGCACGCTATGCGAACCGACCTTCGTGCGCGCACCGATGGTGACGTTCGCACCGACGACCGCGAACGGCCCGATTTCGACCGATTCGTCGATCTGCGCGCCCGACTCGACGACCGCAGTGGGATGGATCCTGCTCATTCGTCCTCGCTCTCCGATTCTGTTTCCGTACGGCGGCGCCTCGAGGTCAAGGCGCGCTGCGGCATGCGGCGTCGCTGCTTATTGCGCCGCGTCCATTTTCTTGACGGTGCACATGAGTTCCGCTTCGCAGGCGACGGAGCCTTCCACTTCGGCTACGGCCTTGAACTTCCAGATGCCGCGCATGTAGCGCTCGAACGTCACGTTGAGAATGAGCTGGTCGCCCGGCTCGACGACGCGCTTGAAGCGCGCACCGTCGATGCCCACGAAGTAGTACAGCGTATTCTCGAAGTCCTGCTCCTCTTCCGAGAACGTGAGCAGCGCGGCGGTTTGCGCCAGCGCCTCGAGAATCATCACGCCAGGCATCACCGGGCGCTGCGGGAAGTGGCCCGTGAAAAAGGGCTCGTTGACCGTCACGTTCTTCAACGCCTTGATGCTCTTGTGCGGCTCCAGCTCGATGACCCGGTCCACCATCAGGAACGGATAGCGGTGCGGCAGCAGCGTGAGAATCTTGTGGATGTCGAAGTTGAGTTTTTCGATGTTCATGGTGGTTCTGCTCACGCAGGAATTGCGCGTGTGACTTTCGATTTCGATATTCGAGGCGCTTGACCAAACACGCCCGCGCTGACGCGAAGTATGCGCCACGCCCGGGCTCCCGTGCATGCGTATTGCCCCCGGCGGGTAGCCCCCGGCGGGTAGCTCCGGGCTGGGAGCCCCAGGCGGAGGCTTTGGCCGGTTGCGACGCAAAACGGCGCGCCGCTTCCACGACACGCCGCCCGCTACCTCGATACGGCTTTCTTATTCGCCCTGCGGCTTCTGGGCAGCAGCCGCTTCGAGCGCCTTGATACGGTCGCGCAGCTTGTCGATGTTGCGCAACAGCGCGGCGCTCTTGTTCCAGTCGGCGTGATCGACCGCCGGGAAAGCGCTCGTGTAGATGCCCGCCTTCGGCAACGACTTCGAGACGCCCGACTTCGCCGTGACGATCACGTAGTCGCCCAGCGTGACGTGCCCCGCAATGCCCACCGCACCACCAATCATGCAATGGCGCCCGATCGTCGTGCTGCCCGCAATGCCCGCGCAGCCCGCAATGACCGTGTACGCGCCAATCTTGCAGTTGTGGCCGATCTGCACGAGATTATCGATCTTCACGCATTCCTCGATGATCGTATCGGCCATCGCGCCGCGGTCGATCGTCGTATTCGCGCCGATCTCGACCTCGGGCCCGATGGCCACGCCGCCCACCTGAGGAATCTTGACCCAGCTACCCGTGCGCGCGTCGCCCTCGCCCGTGAAATCGGGGGCGAAACCAAAGCCGTCCGAGCCGATCACGGCGCCGGCATGCACGATGGCACGCGGGCCCAGCTTGCAGCCATGGTAGACCGTCACGCCCGGATACAGATGCGAGCCGTCGCCTACCTGGGTACCGCGGCCGATGAAGACGTTCGCATCGAGCCGCACGTTTGAGCCGATCACGGCGCCCGCTTCAACCGTAACGTTCGGGCCGACCACCGCGCTCGCGGCGACCTGCGCCGTCGCGTCGACGTGGGCGCTGGCGTGGACGCCCGGCTGCGCTTTCGGCGCGGCGAGGTCGATATAAGCCTGCGCGACACGCGCGAAATACGCATATGGATTCGGCGTGACGATGAAGTTGCGCCCTTCGCGCGACGCGAGCTTCTCGAGGTCGCCGGGGCTGATGAGCACCGCGCCCGCGCGGGTCGTCTCGACCTGCGCGAGATACTTCGGATTGGCGAGGAACGCGAGCTGTTGCGGACCAGCCTGGTCGAGCGGCGCCAGCGAACTGACGCGTTGCGTCGCATCGCCCACCACCTCGCCGCCGAACCGCCCGACGATGTCCTCAAGCGTAAATGCCATGCGCGTGCTGCTCCTGCCTTGGTTGCCTTAAATGGCCCTAAGTGGCCCTTAGTGGCCTTAAGTTGCTTTCCGTTGCCTTAGTTGCTGCTGCTACCGCCGCCCGTGCTGTTCGCGGCAAGCGCCTTCAGCACCTGGTCGGTGATGTCGATGCGCGGGCTCACATACACCGCTTCCTGCACGATCAGGTCGTAATGCTGCTGCTCGGCGATCTGCTTGATTACCTTGTTCGCGCGGTCGAGCACCGCCGCGAGTTCCTCGTTGCGGCGCTGGTTCAAATCTTCGCGGAATTCGCGCTGCTTGCGCTGGAAGTCGCTGTCGAGCGCGGAAAGGTCGCGCTGCTTCTGGGCGCGATCGGTCGGCGACATCGACGGGCCGTTCTTGTCGAGCGAATCGGACATCGACTTCAGGCGTTGCGCCATGTCCTGCAGATCCTTGTCGCGCTTGGCGAACTCGGCTTCGAGCTTGGTCTGCGCGGCCTTCGCGGGGACGGATTCGCGCAGGATGCGATCGGAATTCACCGCCGCGATCCTGGCTTCCTGCGCCTGCGCCACGCCTATGCCACCACCGAGGAGCGCCAGCGACACGGTCATCGCCCCGATCGTGCGTCTGGAAAACATACCCGTTAGCAAAGTCATCCTCTCGTTTCCTGGGGTCCGGCGCTGCGCGCTGCGCGCGCAACCAACGCCGGGCAAAACATACGTCAGAATGCCGTCCCGATCTGGAACTGGAACTTCTGGTACTGGTCGCCTTCGTGTTTGACGAGCGGGAAGCCAAGGCTCAGCTTGAGCGGGCCGATCGGCGAAATCCACGCGAGACCGAAACCGTAGCTGTAACGCAGGCCGTTCGCGCCAATGCTGTCGCCTTCCGTGCCCCAGACGTTACCACCATCGACGAACGTGAAGACGCGCAGCGTGCGGTCATAGCCCGTGCCCGGCAGCGGGAAGGTCAGTTCGACGTTGCCGACGATCATCTTCGAACCGCCGATCGGGTCGTTCGTCTTGGCGTCGCGCGGACCCAGCGAACTCGGCTCATAGCCACGCACCGAACCGATACCGCCTGCGTAGTAGTTCTTGAAGATCGGATACGGCTTGCCGCCCAGGCCGTTACCGTAGCCGCCCTGGAAGTTCAGGCCCAGCACGAAGCCGCGCGCGAACGAGTAGTAGTACTGGGCCTGTATGTCGGCCTTGTAGTACTGCGTGCCGCCAACCGGCGTGCCGTACTCGGCGTTCGCCTGCGTGAAGTAGCCCTTGCTCGGCACGAGCGCGCTGTCACGCGCGTCGCGCGACCAGCCCACCGTGAGCGGCACGTTGTTCGACACACGGCCGAACTCGTTCACGTAGTCGATGTAGCTCTGCGGCGTGTTCGAGTCGACGTCGAGCGTGTCCTGCTCGAAGCCCGCGCCGAAGTAGACCGTGTCGACTTCCGAGAACGGTATGCCGAACTTCAGGTCGCCGCCCATCGTGATGATGCGGAAGCTCGAATCGGTCGAGTAATACAGCGGCTGGTACGTACGGTAGTAGAGGTCGGTAATGCGCTTGATGCCGTCCACCGTGAAGTACGGGTCCACCTGCGTGAGCGCCAGCGTGCGATACGTCTTCGCGGTGTTCACGTTCAGCGAGAGCGACGTGCCCGAACCGAACACGTTGTCCTGCGACACGCCCGCGGACAGCACCACCTTGTCCGTCGACGAGAAGCCCGCGCCCAGCGTGATCGCGCCGGTCGGCTTTTCGGCGACCTTCACGTTCACGTCCACCTGGTCCGCCGTGCCTTCCACGGGCACCGTGGTCACGTCGACGTCGGTGAAGTAGCCCAGACGGTTGATGCGGTCCTTCGACAGCGCGAGGCGGTTCGAATCGAACCACGAGCTTTCGAGCTGGCGCATTTCGCGGCGCACGACTTCGTCGCGCGTACGCGTGTTGCCCACCACATTGATGCGGCGCACGTACACGCGGCGGCTCGGGTCGACCTGCAGCGTGAGGTTGACCGTGTGATTGGCCTGATCGATCTGCGGCAGCGCGTTGACGGTCGCGAATGCGTAGCCGTACTCGCCGAGCTTGTCGACGATCGCCTTGGTCGTGGCTTGCAGCTTTTCGGCCGAGAAGGTATCGCCCGGCTTGATCTTGATCAACTTCCTGAGTTCGGCCTCGCGGTCGAGCAGGTTGCCCGAGAGCTGGATGCCCGACACCTTGTACGGCTCACCTTCGTGAATGCCGATGGTGAGGTACATGTCCTTCTTGTCGGGCGAGATCGAGACCTGCGTCGAGTCGATGTTGAACTCGAGGTAGCCGTGGTTCAGGTAGTACGAGCGCACGTTCTCGAGGTCGCCCGTGAGCTTTTCCTTCGAGTACAGGTCGTTCTTCGTGTACCACGAGAACCAGTTCGGCGTGGACAACTGCATTTCGCTCAGGAGCGTGCCGCTGCTGTACGTCTTGTTGCCGATGAAGTTGATCTGGCGGATCTTCGCGCTCGGACCTTCCACCACCGAGAACAGCAGACCCACGCGATTGCGGTCGATCGGCGTGACCGTGGTCGTGACCTCGGCAGCGTAGAAACCGCGCGTGAGGTACTGGCGCTTGAGTTCCTGCTCGGCCTTGTCGACCAGCGCCTTGTCGTAGTAGCGGCCTTGCGAGAGGCCGACCGCGCGCAGCGCCTTGGTCAGGTTGTCCTTGTCGAATTCCTTGATGCCCGCGAAGTCGATCGTGCCGATGGCCGGGCGCTCCTGCACCTGCACCACCACGACGCCGCCTTCGGTGGCGATCTTTACGTCGTTGAAGAAGCCCGTCGCATAAAGCGCGCGGATGGCCTCGGACGCCTTGTCGTCGGTGAACGTGTCGCCCTGCTTGATCGGCAGGTAGGCGAACACCGTGCCCGGCTCGACGCGTTGCAGCCCTTCGATGCGGATGTCCTGAACCACGAAAGGCGTCGTTGCTGCGTGGGCAACGAGTCCATGTGCGGCGATCGCCGCGGCCGCAACCGTTTTTGGAACCAAGCGATGAGGTCTAAACAACGTGCTTCCCCAATTATGTATAGCTGCATCAGGTCAGGCGGCCCGCCCACGGACGCCGCCAGACATCTTTAAAAATGGATTAACCGAGCCAGATCGTTGAACAACGCGATCGCCGACAGCGCGACGATGCAGGCAAGTCCCGCGCGCTGCAGCACGAGCTGCCAGCGGTCCGAGACGGCTTTGCCCGTTACGGCTTCAACCGCATAATATAACAGATGCCCCCCGTCCAATACCGGAATTGGGAGCAGATTCAATACGCCGAGGCTGATGCTCACGAGGGCGAGGAACGACAGGAACGCGGAAGGACCGAGTCTCGCGCTCTTGCCGGCATAGTCAGCAATCGTCACCGGCCCCGACAGATTCTTCAACGACGCTTCGCCCGTGATCATGCGGCCGAACATCCGCAGCGAATACACCGCGATGTCCCACGTGCGATACGCGCCGAGCCGCACGCTCTCGAGCGGCCCGTAGCGCACGTCCACGGAAGGCGCCTGCGCCGAGAGCGCTGCGCCGATTCGCCCCACGTCCTCGCCCGTCTGCGCGTCGCGCTGAAGCGTCGGCGTGACGGTGAGCGTGAGCGTCTGCTCCGTGTTGCCGCCCGCCTCGCCGCGCGCGACCGTGAGCCGCACGGGCTTGCCCGCATGCGCCTTCACGTAGGCGATGAAAGTGCTTGCGTTGTCCACTGAGCGGCCGTCGACGGAGCGCAGTTGATCCCCCGCCTGCAGCCCGGCATGCTGCGCCGCACTACCCGCCTCCACGGCCGCCACCCTGAGCGTGTTGCCGCCCGCCTCGAGACCGAGCTTCGCCATGAAGTCGTCGTCGAGATCCTTGCTGGTCAGTTGCGAGAGATCGAGCGGGAAATCGTAGGTGCCGTCGCCGTCACGTGCAGAGAGGACGACGTGGCCCTGATCGAAGGCCGTGCCGAGCAGTTTCCACCGCAGGTCGGACCACGAACGCACGGGCTCGGTGCGGCTGCCGTTCGCATCGCTCACCGAAAGAATCGTTTCGCCGCCCTGGAAGCCGGCCCGCGCCGCCGCCGATTGCGCCGGGGGCGCCGCGACGATGGCCTTCTGTTCGGTCACGCCGCTCGCGTACACCACCGCGAAAAGCACGACAGCCAGCACGAAATTGGCTATCGGGCCGGCCGCGACAATCGCAATACGCTTGCCGACCGACTGGCGGTTGAACGCGTGCGGCAAATCGCTCGCCGGGATCGGATCGGGCGATTCGCGCTCGTCGAGCATTTTCACGTAGCCGCCGAGCGGCAGCGCGGCGATGGTCCACTCGGTGCCGCTCTTCTTGCTGACCCACTGGACGAGCGGCCGGCCAAAGCCGATCGAGAATCGCAGGACCTTCACGCCGCACAGGCGCGCGATGCTGTAGTGCCCGTATTCGTGCACGACGACCAGCACGCCGATCGCCACGACGAATGCGACCAGTTCGGTAAGCAGGTTCATGAACGCCTCCTCGGCTGGAAGCAGCGCACCGGTGCGGGAACGGCCCCGAGGTCAGGCTCGCGTGCACGAGGGGCCGCGAGGGCCCTTCCGCAAGCCCCTCGCAGACCTGTCAGGCCGGCACCGGCAGGCTGCCGATGATGGTGTGAGCCGCGCGGCGGGCGGCCGCGTCGGCTTCGAGCACGACTTCAAGACTCGACGCGGTGCGGTTCTCCAGCGCGTTGAGTACGGCATCCACCGTCTGGGCGATGGCCATGAAGCCGATGCGCCGGTTCAAAAAGGCTTCCACGGCGACTTCGTTGGCCGCATTGAGCGCCGCGCTCGCGACGCCCCCGGCCGCCAGTGCCTGCATGGCGAGCGCGAGACACGGGAAGCGCGCGTAGTCGGGTTTTTCGAACGTGAGCGTCGCGATTTGCGCGAGATCGAGCTGGGCTACGCCGGAATCGACGCGGTCCGGATACGCCAGCGCGTGCGCGATCGGCGTGCGCATGTCGGGGTTGCCTAGTTGCGCGAGCACCGACCCGTCGGCGTACGAAACCATCGAATGGATCACGCTCTGCGGGTGGATCAGCACGTCGATGCGATCGCCCGGCAGGTCGAACAGATAATGCGCCTCGATCACTTCGAGGCCCTTGTTCATCATCGTGGCCGAATCGACGGAAATCTTGCGGCCCATCGACCAGTTCGGATGCTTGCAGGCCTCGTCGGGCGTGACGTTCTTGAGCGTTGCGGGCTCGCGGGTGCGGAACGGACCGCCCGAAGCGGTCAGGATGATCTTCGTGACGCCGTCGCGCTGCGCGTTTTCGCGCGGAAAGCACTGGAACACGGCGTTGTGCTCGCTGTCGAGCGGCAGCAGCACGGCGCCGCTGTCACACACGGCGTCGATGAAGATGTCGCCCGACATCACGAGCGCTTCCTTGTTGGCGAGCAGGATCTGCTTGCCGGCCTTTGCCGCCGCGAGCGTGGGCGCAAGACCCGCCGCGCCGACGATGGCGGCGACCACCGTGTCGCAGCCGTCGCTCTTCGAGACTTCGACGAGCGCCTGCGGCCCGTAGGTCACAATGGTTTTCGAGCCGGCCTCGCGCAGCTTGCGTTCGACCTGCGCGGCGGTATCGGCGTCGCCGACCACGGCCACTTCGGGCGCAAAGCGCAGGCATTGTTCGACGAGCTTTTCGCCGTTGCGATGCGCGCTCAGCGCATAGACCGCGAAGCGCTGCGGATGACGCGCGACGACGTCGAGCGTGCTGTCTCCAATCGAGCCCGTGGAACCGAGCAGTGTGAGTCGTTTTTGCATATTCAAATCTCTAACCGAACGTCGCTGGGCGGGCGTCTTCAGCCAAGCAGCAGCATGGCAAGGGGCAGCACGGGCAGCAACGCGTCGATGCGGTCGAGCACCCCGCCGTGGCCGGGCAGGATGCCGCTCGAATCCTTCACGCCAGCCTGGCGCTTCATCATCGACTCGAACAGATCGCCGATCACGCTGAACGCGACCAGCACGGTAAGTACAAAAAGCGCGCGTCCAAGCCCGATCTGGGCGGCGAGCGCGGAATACAGCGTGGGTTCGAACGCGTGCAGCGCGATCGCAGCGCCCGACACCACCATCACGGCGACCCAGCCGCCCACGGCGCCCTCCCAGGTCTTGCCCGGGCTGATCGCAGGCGCAAGTTTATGCTTTCCGAATGCCTTCCCTGCAAAGTATGCGCCGATATCGGCCAGCCAGACCAGGAGCAGCAAGGACAAGACGAACGCCACGCCCACGGTGCGCGCCGCAACGAGGGCGTGCCAGCAGGCCGCGAAAACGACGAGCCCGGCGGCGAGAAGGAAAGCGCGCCAGGCGCCCGCGGCGAGCACCGGCTTGCGCAGCAGCACGTAGGGACCGGCGATGATCCAGAACACCCCCGCCGCCTGAAAGAGCGGACGCGGCGCCGGCAGGCGTGTGCTGAGCGCGACGACAGCGGCCGCGATCACGGCGTAGACGATCGAGCCGGTCGCGCCCGCCTTCAGGAGGCGCGCCCACTCCCACGCGGCGACCACGACCACGATGCCGATCAGCGCGCCGAACGCGGCCACCGGCGCGAACAGCGTGACCGGCAGGAAGACTGCCAGCAGGACGAGCGCCGTAATGACGCGGGTCTTCAGCATGAAAGCGAATCGGCGTTCTGGGCGACGACCTGCGCGCTCGTGCGGCCGAAGCGGCGCTCGCGCTCGGCATACGACGCGATGGCGCGGCTGAGCGCTTCGGCGTCGAAATCCGGCCAGAACGTGTCGGTGAAATAGAACTCGGCGTAGGCGAGTTGCCAGAGCAGGAAGTTGCTCACCCGCTGCTCGCCGCCCGTGCGGATAAAGAGATCCGGCTCCGGCGCGTAGGCCATCGCCAGATGCTGGGACAGCGTGTCTTCGGTGACGGGCACGGGCTGGCCCGTGGCCGCCGCTTCCTCGACCAGCTTGCGCGTGGCCTGGAGGATGTCCCAGCGGCCGCCGTAATTCGCGGCGATCGTGAGCGTGAGACGGGTATTGCGCGCGGTCTTGGTTTGCGCGCGGCGAATCAGGTCCTGGATGCGCTCGTTGAACATCGACAGGTCGCCGACCACGCGCAGGCGGATGCCGTTCGCGTGCAGGCGCGCCACTTCGCGCTCGAGCGCGGTAACGAACAGGCGCATGAGAAACGAGACTTCGTCGGTCGGGCGGCGCCAGTTCTCGGAGCTGAAAGCGAAGAGCGTGACGTACTCGACGCCGCGCTCCACGCACGATTCGACGACCGAACGCACGGCGTCCACGCCGCGCGTGTGGCCCGCGACGCGCGGCAGGCGGCGCTGGGTTGCCCAACGGCCATTGCCGTCCATGATGATCGCGATGTGGCGCGGCACGGCCGCCACTTCGGGCACGCGAACGGTTGAGCTGGTATAGGTCATGGCCGTCGGACTGTAACTGCGATGGAAAGGGAAACCGCCGGAAATCTGGCGAATCTGGAAGCCTTGCGGCCTCAGACCGTCATGATCTCGGCTTCCTTCGTCTGCACGAGCTTGTCGATCTCGGCCACGAAGCGATCGGTCAACTTCTGGACGTCGTCGCTGCCACGGCGCTCATCGTCTTCGGAAATTTCCTTGTCCTTCACGAGCTTCTTGAGCTGTTCGTTGGCGTCGCGACGCAGGTTGCGCACCGCCACCTTGGCCGTTTCGCCTTCGTTCTTGACGACCTTCGTCAGCTCCTTGCGGCGCTCTTCGGTGAGCGCGGGCATCGGCACGCGGATCAAGTCGCCGTGCGTGGCCGGGTTCAGGCCGAGATCCGACTCGCGGATCGCCTTTTCGATCACCGGCACCATCTTCTTCTCCCACGCCTGAACGCCGATCGTGCGGGCGTCGACAAGCGTGAGGTTCGCGACTTGCGAGATGGGCACGGGCGAGCCGTAATAGTCGACCTGGATGTGGTCGAGCAGACCGGTATGGGCGCGGCCCGTGCGGATTTTCGCCAGATCGCTCTTGAACGCGTCGATCGAGCGCTGCATTTTCTGCTCGGCGCCCTTCTTGATGTCAGCCACAGCCATTTTGATACCTCCGAACCTTCATAACGGAACGGGCCCGCCAGCGCGCTGATGGGCGGCGCGGCCCGTGTTCGATCCTCTCGTGAGACGAGAGTTTACACGTGGACGAGCGTACCTTCGTCTTCGCCCAGAACGATACGCTTGAGCGCACCAGGCTTGACGATGGAAAAAACCCGGATCGGCAGCTTCTGGTCGCGGCACAGCGCGAACGCGGTGGCGTCCATCACCTGCAGGTTGCGGCCAATTGCCTCATCGAAGCTGATCGTGGAGTATCGCGTGGCGGTCGGGTCCTTCTTCGGGTCGGCCGAGTACACGCCGTCGACCTTGGTGGCCTTCAGCACGACTTCGGCGCCGACTTCCGAGCCTCGCAACGCGGCGGCCGTGTCGGTGGTGAAGAACGGGTTGCCCGTGCCCGCGGCGAAGATCACGACCTTGCCTTCTTCGAGCTGGCGGATCGCGCGGGGGCGGATGTACGGTTCGACGACCTGGTCCATACGCAGCGCCGACTGCACGCGCGCCTCGATGCCCGCGTGGCGCATGGCGTCCTGCAGCGCGAGCGCGTTCATCATCGTGGCCAGCATGCCCATGTAGTCGGCCGTTGCGCGGTCCATACCGGCCGCGCCGCCCGCGACGCCGCGGAAAATGTTGCCGCCGCCGATCACGACTGCGAGCTGGGTGCCCAGACGCACCACCTCGGCCACGTCCGCCACCATACGTTCGATCGTGGCGCGATTGATGCCAAAGGCATCATCGCCCATCAGGGCTTCGCCGGAAAGTTTGAGCAGGACGCGTTTATAGGCGGGTGTGGGCATGGAGGTATCCAGGATCGCGCGCAAAAGGCACTAACAGGGCAATAACTTGAAACTGTAGGGGTGAAATACGGCTTCGGGCAAGCGCCGCCAGAAATAGCGAAGATTTCCGACGCCGCGCACGGCGGGGGACTACCATGCGCGGCGCCGCTACGCTGCCCGCCACGGCGGATTGCTCCGCCACGGCTTACAACACAACCAACTGCGATGCTGCAACAACTGGGGACCGCCTGCTGCACGCTGCGCAGCGGGCGGCTCACCGTTCTTACTGCTGCTTTGCAGCAGCGACTTGCGCGGCCACTTCAGCAGCGAAGTCGTCCTGGCGCTTCTCGATGCCTTCGCCCACCACGAAGAGGGCGAACTTCTGCACCGTCGTGCCAGCAGCCTTGAGCATCTGCTCGATCGTCTGCTTGTCGTTCTTAACGAACGGCTGGTTCAGCAGCGAGACTTCCTTCAGGTACTTCTGAACCGAACCTTCGACCATCTTCGCGACGATCTCAGCCGGCTTACCCGATTCGGCAGCCTTCTGCTCGGCGATGCTGCGCTCCTTGGCGATCAGGTCGGCCGGCACGTCGTCCGACGACAGCGAGACCGGCTTCATCGCGGCGATGTGCATCGCGACGTCCTTGCCCACTTGCTCGTCTGCGCCCGTGTACTCGACCAGCACGCCGATACGCGTGCCGTGCAGGTACGCAGCCAGCTTGTTGGCGGTTTCGAAACGCGCGAAACGGCGGATCGAGAGGTTTTCGCCGATCTTGCCGACGAGGGCGAGGCGCACTGCGTCGACCGTCGAGCCGTCCAGCGGCAGCGCCGAGAGAGCCGCGACGTCAGCCGGGTTTTGCGTGGCGACGAGTTCGGCGATCTTCTTCGAGAAGCCGATGAAGTCGTCGTTCTTCGAGACGAAGTCGGTTTCGCAGTTCAGTTCGACGATCGCACCTGCGTTGGCGCCGATGAACGAAGCGATCACGCCTTCAGCCGTCACGCGCGAAGCGGCCTTGCTGGCCTTGTTGCCGAGCTTCACGCGCAGCAGTTCTTCAGCGCGCGCCAGGTCGCCGTCGGCTTCCGTCAGCGCCTTCTTGCATTCCATCATCGGCGCGTCGGTCTTCGCGCGCAGTTCTGCCACCATGCTTGCGGTAATTGCCGCCATCATTCGCTCCTTGAGTCTGTCTGGTACACGCCGCCCGCCTTTCGACGCGGCCGGCAGGAATTCGTTTCCGTTTCCGCCTGCGGTGAAACGCTTTTTTTAAGGCTGCTTCTACAGGGCTACGGTGCCGGTCCTATGACGCGGCGACGAAAGTCGCGGCTTAAAAAAAAGGGGCCTATGGAAAGCCCCCTTTTCTTGCCGGACACGGGGCAGCTTACGCCTCCGAATTGACCTCGACGAACTCGTCGTCGCCGTCGTTGCCGCGCGCGGCTGCAACCACGTCGCTGACCGCGTTCGCACGGCCTTCGAGGATCGCGTCAGCCACGCCTTGCGTGTAGAGCGCAACGGCCTTGCTCGCGTCGTCGTTGCCCGGGATCACGTAATCGATGCCTTCCGGCGAGTGGTTCGTATCGACCACGGCGATCACGGGGATGCCCAGCTTGTTCGCTTCCGTCACGGCAATCTTGTGGTAACCGACGTCGACCACGAAAATTGCGTCCGGAATACCGCCCATGTCCTTCACGCCGCCGATCGACTTTTGCAGCTTGGCGATTTCGCGTTCGAACAGGAGCGCTTCCTTCTTGCTCATCTTCTCGAGTTCGCCCGCTTCCACGGCCGCTTCCATGTCCTTCAGGCGCTTGATCGAAACCTTCAGCGTCTTGAAGTTGGTCAGCATGCCGCCGAGCCAGCGTGCGTTCACGAACGGCATACCAGCGCGGTTTGCCTCTTCGGAGATCGTGTCACGCGATTGACGCTTCGTGCCGACGAACAGGATCGTGCCGCGGTTCGCTGCCAGTTGACGCACGTACTTCAGCGCGTCGTTGTACATCGGCAGCGTCTTTTCGAGGTTGATGATGTGAATCTTGTTGCGATGACCGAAAATGAACGGGGCCATCTTCGGGTTCCAGAAGCGCGTTTGGTGACCGAAGTGGACACCGGCTTCCAGCATTTGGCGCATGGTAACTGCCATGTTGCAATTCTCCGCTAGGGTTGGGTCTGAAGCCGGCTGCCGTATCGGTGCGCCCTCCCGTTTCCGGAGATCGACGCGCCCGACACCCTGGGTGCGCCGGCTTGCGAGTGTGCTGCCTGAAGAAGATGCTTCCGAATGTTCTTCGCGCACCGGCCAAAGTCATGTTTGGCAAAGCGCTCCGCGGCAACGGCGGATCAGCCGCCCTCCCCATCAACTCCGAACGAATATTCGAAAGATACGGGAAGCGACTTAGCCGAAGAGTATAGCACGCAACCTGCCCCTTACTCAAGCCGGCTATTACCCGCGGGATAGGACGCGAGAGAGGTTGCGACAGGCCGCGAGCGAATCGCCCCCACCTTTTCAAAAATCAGCGACCGGTGGCATTAGGTGCGATAATTTAATATTCGACTGCATTTTCGGGCGCATACCATGGCCATTTCGATCAAGAACGAACAAGACATCGCGCAAATGCGCGTCGCCTGCCGCCTGGCGAGCGAGGTGCTCGATTACATCACGCCGTTCATCACCGCGGGCGTGACGACGGGCGAACTCGACCGTCTGTGCCACGAATACATGACCAACGTGCAGGGCACGGTGCCCGCGCCGCTGAACTATCAGCCGCCCGGTTATCCGCCCTACCCGAAGGCGATCTGCACCTCCGTGAACGACGTGATCTGTCACGGTATTCCGGGCGACAAGGCGCTGAAGAACGGCGACGCGCTCAATATCGACATCACCGTCATCAAGGAAGGCTATTTCGGCGACACGAGCCGCATGTTCATCGTGGGCGAAGGCTCGATCCTCGCGAAGCGCCTCGTGCAGACCACGTATGAATGCATGTGGCTCGGCATCGACCAGGTGCGCCCGGGCGGCCATCTGGGTGACATCGGCCATGCCATCCAGCGCTACGCCGAAAGCCAGGGCTACAGCGTGGTGCGCGAATACTGCGGCCACGGCATCGGCACGGTGTTCCACGAAGATCCGCAAGTGCTGCACTATGGCCGTCCCGGCACGGGCATCGAACTGGTGCCCGGCATGATCTTCACCGTCGAGCCCATGATCAACGCCGGCCGCCGCGACATCCGCACCATGCCGGACCAGTGGACCGTCAAGACGAAAGACCGTAGCCTCTCGGCGCAATGGGAGCACACGGTGCTCGTGACCGAAACGGGTTACGAGGTGCTGACGGTTTCGGCGGGTACGCCTGCCAAGCCGGCCATCGTCGCGCAGATGGCGGGCACGGCGGCCTGACAGCCGTATGAAATTCCAGGAAGCGCTGAGCGGCGCGACCCGGCGCAAAATGGATGTGCTCGTGGAATGCGTCCCGCGCCTTGGGTCAGTCCGCCCAACGCGAGCGAGGCGCTCCGCCAGCCGCATCGCGGAGTAGCCTGAAAGCCGCGCGCCCGACCAGCCGCCCCGCCCAACCACGCCAGACACGACCCGAGCCCATGAGCGTTCCCGCTGTCGCCGTTCCCGATACGTCGTCGCTGAAGTCCGACTACAAGGCCGCCAAGGCCCAGTTGCTCGAGCGTTTCAAGACCGCGACCAACGTCGACTCGCTGATGCGCGCCCTCGCCCGCACCACCGACGACACCTTGCGCAGCGCCTGGAACCTGTGCGAGCTGCCGGCCACGCTGGCGCTCGTCGCCGTGGGCGGCTTCGGGCGCGGCGAACTGGCGCCATGGTCCGACGTCGACATCCTCGTTCTGCTGCCCGACGACGAAACGCTCGCGCCGCTCGAAGAACGCATCGAGCGGTTCATCGGCCTTGCGTGGGATCTTGGACTCGATATCGGCAGCAGCGTGCGCAACGTCTCGCAATGCCTCGAAGAAGCCGCCAACGACGTCACCGTGCGCACATCGCTGCTCGAAGCGCGCCGCATCACGGGCAGCGCGACGCTTTTCGGCGACTTCGCGCAGCGGTATCGCGACGCCATGGACCCGCGCGCGTTCTTCCAGGCGAAAGTGCTCGAAATGCGCCAGCGCCATGCGCGCTTCCAGGACACGCCCTATTCGCTCGAACCGAACGTCAAGGAAAGTCCCGGCGGCCTGCGCGATTTGCAGTTGATCCTCTGGATCACCGAGGCGGCCGCTTTCGGCAGTAGCTGGAAGGAGCTGGACCAGCGCGGCCTCATCACCGGGCGCGAGGCGCGTGAGCTGCGCCGCAACGAGGCGTTTCTCAAGGCGCTGCGCGCGCGCCTGCATGTGATCGCGGGGCGCCGCCAGGACATCCTCGTGTTCGACCTGCAGACAGCCGTGGCCGAAAGCTTCGGCTACAAGGCCAGCGGCGCGCGGCGGGCGAGCGAACAGCTCATGCGCCGCTACTACTGGGCCGCGAAGGCGGTCACGCAGCTTTCCACCATCCTGATCCAGAACATCGAAGCGCAGCTCTTCCCTAGCACGAGCGGCATTACGCGCACGCTCTCCGAGCACTTCGTCGAAAAGCAGGGGATGCTGGAAATCGTCAGCGACGACGTGTTCGAACGCGAGCCGCACGCGATTCTCGAAGCGTTTCTGCTCTACGAGCAGGTGCCCGGCGTGAAGGGCCTCTCGGCGCGCACGCTGCGCGCGCTCTACAACGCGCGCGAAACCATGGACCAGCGCTGGCGCCGCGACCCGGAAAACCGCCGGCTCTTCATGGAGATCCTCAAGCAGCCGGCCGGCATCACGCACGCCATGCGGCTCATGAACCAGACTAGCGTGCTCGGGCGCTATCTGCTGAATTTCCGCCGCATCGTCGGGCAGATGCAGCACGACCTCTATCACGTCTACACGGTCGACCAGCACATCCTGATGGTGCTGCGCAACATGCGTCGCTTCGCCGTGGCCGAGCATGCGCACGAGTATCCGTTCTGCAGCCAGCTCATCGCCAATTTCGAGCGGCCCTGGGTGCTCTACGTCGCGGCGCTGTTTCACGACATCGCCAAAGGGCGCGGCGGCGATCACTCGCAGCTCGGCATGGCCGACGCACGGCGCTTTTGCCGCGAGCACGACATCACGGGCGACGACGCGGACCTGATCGTCTGGCTCGTGCAGCAGCACCTGACGATGAGCCAGGTCGCGCAGAAGCAGGACATCACCGACCCCGAAGTCGTGAAGCGTTTCGCCGATCTGGTGGGCACGGAACGGCGTCTGTCGGCGCTTTACCTGTTGACGGTCGCGGACATTCGCGGCACGAGCCCGAAGGTCTGGAACAACTGGAAAGGCAAGCTGCTCGAAGACCTCTACCGCTCCACGCTCGCCGTGCTCGGCGGCGCCAAGCCCGACGCGCATTCGGAACTCAAGACGCGCCAGGAGCTGGCACTCGCGCTGCTGCGCCTCGAGACGGTGCCGGAGCACGCGCACCGCGCGCTGTGGGACAAGCTCGACGTGGGTTACTTCCTGCGCCACGACGCCGCCGACATCGCCTGGCAAACGCGCGTGCTTTACCGCCACGTCGAGGCGCCGGAGCCGGTCGTGCGCGCGCGCCCGTCGCCGATCGGCGAGGCGTTACAAGTGCTCGTCTACGCGCAGGACCGCCCGGACCTGTTCGCGACGATGTGCGCGTACTTCGACCGCAGCGGCCTTTCCGTGCTCGACGCGCGCGTGAGCACCACGCGGCATGGCTATGCGCTCGATAACTTCATCGTCGCCCATACCGAGGGCGACGTGCATTACCGCGATATCGCGAACCTCGTCGAACAGGAACTCGCGGCGCGCCTGAAAACGGCGGGCAATGCGCTGCCCGAGCCGTCGAAGGGCCGACTCTCGCGCCTCTCGCGCACCTTCCCGGTGACGCCGCGCGTCGACCTGCGGGCCGACGAGCGCGGCCAGTACTACATCCTGTCCGTGTCGGCGAACGACCGGCCGGGCCTCCTCTATTCCATCGCGCGCGTGCTCGCGGAGCATCATGTCGGCGTCCATGCGGCGCGGATCAATACGCTCGGCGAACGCGTGGAAGACGTGTTTCTGCTCGCCGGTTCGGGACTCTCCGACAACCGCCAGCAGATTCACGTCGAGACCGAACTGCTGCGCGCGATAGCAGTGTGAATGACCCAAGCGAAATACCCAGATCCATGCGAGCCAAACTGACAGCCAAACATCCGCGCCCGACCACTCCGGAACGCGCCCCCGTCCGCCGCGGCAGCACGACCGCGCGTAAACCGGTGCGGCCGGCTGAGGTGCGGCCAGACGCGGCTGCGAAGACCTCCGCGGGGAAGCCGGCGCGCTCCACGCCTCGCTCCGGCGACGCGCGCCCGGCACGACCGGCTCGCGAAGGCGGCTTCGGCGACGAACGCCGTCCGGCGCGCCGCTCCGGCGATGAGACGCGTGGATTTGCGCGCGGCCGCGAGGAAGGCGGTGAGCGTCGATTCGGGCCGCGCGCAGAAGGCGACGACCGGCGGCCGCCGCGTAGCCGGGAGGAAGGTGGCGAGCGCCGTTTCGGCCCGCGCCCTCAGGGCGAAGACCGCCGTCCGCAGCGCGGCCGCGAAGAAGGTGGTGCTCGCCCCTTCGCGCGACGCGGCGAAGGCGATGACCGGCGACCGCCGCGTAGCCGCGAAGAAGGTGGCGAGCGCCGCTTCGAACGACGCACCGAGGGCGATGATCGCCGCCCACAGCGTAGCCGCGAAGAAGGTGGTGCTCGCCCCTTCGCGCGACGCGGCGAAGGCGATGACCGTCGCCCGCCTCGCAGCCGCGAAGAAAGCGGTGGCCGCCCCTTTACGCGCCGCACCGAAGGTGACGACCGCCGCCCGCTCCGCAGCCGCGACGAAGGCGGTGCACGCCCCTTCTCGCGCCGCCCCGAAGGCGACGATCGCCAGCCGCCTCGCAGCCGCGACGAAGGCGGCGCCCGCCCCTTCGCGCGCCGCACCGAAGGTGACGACCGCCGCCCACCCCGCAGCCGCGACGAAGGCGGTGCACGTCCCTTCGCGCGCCGCACCGAAGGCGACGACCGCCGCCCGCCCCGCAGCCGCGACGAAGGCGGTGCACGCCCCTTTACCCGCCAAGGCGACGACCGCCGCCCGCCTCGCAGCCGCGACGAAGGCACGGAACGCCGTTTCGCGCGCCCGGTAAAAGCCGCCTGGAACGATGACCGCGCGGGCGCCGCGCCGCGCGCACGCCATGGCGCTGAAGAAAGCGGCAGCGCCCGCAAGACTGCCCGCCCCGTCAAATCTGCCGACAAACCCGCGCGCCGCGCCGACGGCGCAGAATCCGCACCGCGTCGCACGCCGCGCCAGGAGGTCGACGGCGATAACACCCTGCGCCTGTCCAAGCGCATGTCCGAACTGGGCTTGTGCTCGCGCCGCGAAGCCGACGAATGGATCGAAAAAGGCTGGGTGTACGTAGACGGCGAAGTCGTCGACACACTCGGCGCCAAGGTCACGCCGGAGCAACGCATCGAGGTCGATCCGGCCGCGCTCGCCGCCCAGGCGCGTCAGGTGACGATCCTGCTGCACAAGCCCGTGGGCTACGTGTCGGGTCAGGCCGAGGACGGCTACGAGCCCGCCGCCGTGCTCGTCACCGGCGAGAATCATTGGGAGGGCGACCGCTCGGGCATCCGCTTCTCGGCCGGACATCTGCGCACGCTCGCGCCGGCGGGCCGCCTCGACATCGACTCGACGGGCCTGCTCGTGCTGACCCAGGATGGCCGCGTGGCCAAGCAGTTGATCGGCGAGAGTTCGGACATCGACAAGGAATACCTCGTCCGCGTCACCTACAACGACATCGAGGCAGAAATCGATCAGCACTTCCCGGCCGAGTTGCTTGCGCAACTGCGCCACGGCCTGTCGCTCGACGACGTGCCGCTCAAGCCCGCGCAGGTGAGCTGGCAAAACGGCGAGCAGTTGCGTTTCGTGCTGCGCGAAGGCAAGAAGCGCCAGATCCGCCGCATGTGCGAACTGGTCGGCCTGAAGGTCGTCGGCCTCAAGCGCGTGCGCATGGGCCGCGTGCTGCTCGGCGCGCTGCCGCAGGGCCAATGGCGCTATCTGGCCGCCGACGAAGCGTTCTAACACCGCGCTGAATAAAAAACGGGAGCCATCGGGCTCCCGTTTTTCTTGCCGCTCCGTTCTTTAATCGTCGCTGTTCGGATCGAGTTCCGGAAACAGGACCTCGGTAAAGCCAAACTTCGAGAAGTCGGTGATGCGCATGGGGTACAGCTTGCCGATCAAATGGTCGCATTCGTGCTGGACGACCCGTGCGTGAAAGCCCTCCGCCACGCGCTCGATAGGCGTGCCGTACTGATCGAAGCCGTTGTAGCGGATCATCGAATAGCGGCTCACGGCGCCGCGCATGCCCGGCACCGAAAGGCAGCCCTCCCACGCCTCTTCCATGTCGTGCGACAGCGGATGGATGACCGGGTTGATGAGCACCGTTTGCGGCACGGCCGGCGCTTCGGGATAGCGCTCGTTCCGGTCGAAGCCGAAGATCACCACCTGCAAATCGACGCCGATCTGCGGGGCAGCGAGCCCCGCGCCGTTCGCCGCGTGCATGGTATCGAACATATCGGCAATGAGTTCGTGCAGTTCGGGCGTGTCGAAGTGATCGACCGGCCTGGCAATGCTGAGCAGGCGCGGATCGCCCATTCTGAGAATTTCGCGAATCATGTCGTTTGCCCCTCCAGGAGCTTGCGCATTCCTTCTTCGTCGAGCACCGGCACGCCGAGTTCCTCGGCTTTTGCGAGCTTGCTGCCCGCGTCGGCGCCCGCCACCACGTAGTCGGTCTTCTTCGACACCGAGCCGGCCATCTTCGCGCCAGCCGCCTCCAGCATCTCCTTCGCCTCGTCGCGCGAGAGCGTGGGCAGCGTGCCGGTGAGCACCACCGTCTTGCCGGCCAGCACGCCCACGGGCGCTTTCGGCGCGGGGGGACCTTCCGCCCATGTTACTTTGCCTGGCGCGCGTAGTTGCTCGATCACCGTGCGGTTATGTTCTTCCGCAAAAAACTCGTGAATTGCGAGCGCGACGATGGGCCCCACATCGTTCACTTCGAGCAACGCCTCGACCGAGGCGCTCATGATCGGATCGAGCGAGCCGAAATGTTTGGCGAGATCCCTGGCAGTCGACTCCCCCACGTGCCGAATGCCGAGCGCATAGATGAAACGCGCAAGCGTCGTGGATTTGGCCTTCTCGAGCGAGTCCAGCA
Source organism: Paraburkholderia sp. J76 (assembly GCF_905220295.1). NCBI lineage: Bacteria > Pseudomonadati > Pseudomonadota > Betaproteobacteria > Burkholderiales > Burkholderiaceae > Paraburkholderia > Paraburkholderia sp. J76. The sequence continues at coordinate 315,520 of NZ_CAJMZJ010000003.1, read as the reverse complement.
GGTTCTGCGCCGATTTGTCGGCCATGCGATCGAGCTGCGCGAGCGTGCCGAAGCCGAGATTGAAAAGATCGGCGGGCGTGCGCACGAGGTTCTGCTCGACCAGTTGGTCGATGATCTTTTCGCCCAGACCGTCGATGTCGAGCGCGCGCCGTTGAGCGAAGTGCCAGAGCGCCTGTTTGCGTTGCGCCGGGCAGAAGAGACCGCCCGTGCAACGCGCAATTGCCTCGTCGGGCAGACGCTCGATGCGCGATCCGCACACCGGGCATTCGGTCGGCATCACGAACTCGTGAGCGTCGGCCGGGCGGCGGTCCATGAGCGCACTGACCACCTCGGGAATCACGTCGCCGGCACGCCGCACGATCACCGTGTCGCCGATACGGATGTCCTTGCGGCGCACTTCGTCCTCGTTGTGCAGCGTGGCGTTGGTCACCGTCGCGCCGCCGACGAAAACCGGCTCGAGCCGCGCAACCGGCGTGATCGCGCCGGTTCGGCCCACCTGCACGTCGATGGCCAGCAGTTTCGTGAGCGCTTCCTGGGCCGGAAACTTGTGCGCGAGCGCAAAGCGCGGCGCGCGCGAAACGAAGCCGAGCGCGTCCTGCTCGTCGCGGCGGTTCACCTTGTAAACCACGCCGTCGATGTCGTACGGCAAGCCATCGCGCTTCTCCCCCACGGCGCGGAAGAATTCGAGCAGACCTTGCGCCCCCCTCACCACCGCGCGCTCGGCATTGACCGGCAGGCCCATCTCCGTATACCAGTCGAGGAGCGCGCTGTGGGTGGCCGGCATCGGCTCGCCCTCGAGCACGCCAATGCCATACGCAAAAAACGACAGCGGCCGCTGCGCCGTGATCTTCGGATCGAGCTGACGCAGGCTCCCTGCCGCCGCGTTGCGCGGGTTCGCGAATTCCTTGTGACCGGCGTCGCGCTGTCGCTGGTTCATGCGCTCGAAATCGCGGCGGAACATCAGCACCTCCCCGCGCACGTCGAGCACCTTCGGCACGCGCTTGCCCTTCAGGCGCAACGGCAGCGAGCGGATCGTGCGCACGTTTTCCGTGACGTTCTCGCCGGTCGCGCCGTCGCCGCGCGTGGACGCCTGGACGAACACGCCGTCGACATAGCGCAGCGAGATCGCGAGGCCGTCGAATTTCAGTTCGGCCGCATACTCGACCGCCCCGACTTCCGCGCCCTCGATCCTGGCGAGCGCGTCGGCCACGCGTTTGTCGAACGCGACGATGTCCTCGTCGGCAAAGCCGTTGTTGAGCGAGAGCATTGGCACGTCGTGCACCACGGGCTCGAAGCCCCCGGCGACTTCGCCCCCCACGCGCTGCGTGGGCGAATCGGGCGTGATGAGATCGGGATGGCCGGCCTCGATCTGCTGGAGTTCGCCGAACAGCTTGTCGTATTCCGCGTCGGGCAGCTCCGGCTGGTCGAGCACGTAGTAGGCGTGATTCGCACGCTCGAGTTCGGCGCGCAACCACACCGCGCGCTGCGCAGCGTTGGCTTCTTCGGGAGGACGGGCGGGAGGACGGACCATGCCTTGGGCAACTCGCTATTGGAAGTGATTTCGGACGTCAGATTATCTCAGGAAGCGGCGCCTGTCGCATCGGCCGAACGGCTATCTTCGTGCGCCGCCGAACGGGCTTTCCAGGCTCCTGGCCGAACGGCTAACGCTGGGTCCAAACCGTTGACGAGCCGGGACGGCAATGCGAACTTGAATGCACCGCAACACGCGCGCCGGCAATGGCGCCCGGAGGTCCATGAGCACTCGCCACGCCCCTTGCGCGCTCACAACGCCGCGCCGCCTGCGCGTAAAAAAGGCGCGGCGCCCTTACGGCGCCGCGCCTTGTCCGCTGGCCGGTTACGGCCGTTCGGGCTTACTGACTGAAAAGCCGCCGCGTGGCCGGCGAGCCCGCAGGGATGCCGGCCTGCTCCAGCTTCGCGTAAAGCGTCATCAGCTGTTTGTCGATCGACTGCAGCACGGACTCCGGCAGCGGCCGGCGCTGGTCGTCGACCACGCGAGCGCCAATGCGCTCGGCAAGCGACTTCGCGTAATCGCACATCAGGCGAAACGGCAGGATGTCCTCGTCGGCCACGGGCACGTCGAGGATCAGCGTAATCAGCTCGCCGCCCTTGTACGTGAGATCGTCGCGCAGGAAGTTGGTGTCGCCGAACTGCAGCATGAACACGGGGCTCTGCTTGCCGTCGAGCTTCACGAAGCGCGTGCCGTCGCGCGAGAGAAGCAACCCGTCCTGCGCGGCAACGGCCTGCACGTAGTTGGCCGACCACGGCGCGCCGTCCGACATCACGTTGATGGAAAGTTGCGCGTCGCATTGCGCCGCGAAGCCGTCCAGTTCGCGCGCCATCGCGACCGTCTCCATCATGTCCGGAAACTCGGGCGCGGCGTCGAGCGCGTCGGCGAACTGCTGCACGCCCGTCACGAATTCCGAGAACTCAAGTTCGTTCAGTGGACCGTTGCGATTGGCGAGTTGCGCAGCCGCGCGCAGCTCCTCGTAGCGCACGCCATTTTGCAACAGCTCCCAGGCGTCGCCCCCTTCGGGTTTGCCTTCGATGTGCACAGGCTTGCTGCCCGCGCGGCGCAAGCGCTGCGCAAACGGAATCACGCGCTCGCCTGCCACCGAAGCGCCCAGGCGAATCGGCACGATACAGTCGATGCGGCGGTCGACCACGGCGGGCGGCGCCGAGGAGATCGTCGTGGCGGCCGGCATGACAGGCTCGATGCGTTCGGCTTCGCCGGCGTCGCCCTTCGCGGATTCGGTGGCTGCCGCGCTTGCGGCCGGCGCTTTGTCGGCGCCCTCGTCCGCACTGGGCTCGGCTTCCGGAAAGCCGTTGGGTGTGGTCGTTTCCGCCTGGATGTCGGCTGGCGTGTCGAGCGGCGCGACCGTTCCGAAGCCCGGCTCAACACGCTCGGCTTCCGTGCCGCCCGCGAGCGAAGGCTCGCGGCGCGACGGAGCGTGTGCCGGTTCGATGAACGGGCCTGGCTCCTGAAATTCGTCGCGCAGCGGCGCTTCGACTGCCTCTTCAGGCATCGGGCGCGGCATGCGCCGGCGCACCCTCGCGCCCTGCCACGCGTTGTACACCACCACGCCCCCGACTACCACGGCGCCCGCGCCGATCAACCCGAGAGTCAACTCGTCCATGCATGCTCCATCAGCAATTCTTATTCGACGGCGCGCTCATCGTGCGCGCCATTTCTCTGGCGAGCGCATCGCGCGCGGCGGCTGCCGCACCGTGGGCGCCGCCAGCCGCGCAACGCGCGCCCGTTGTCAGACCGTATCGATCGATTAGACCGTATTCTGTGCGAAACCCGCCGCAGTTTCCATGTCGACCGCGACGATGCGCGAAACGCCCTGCTCCTGCATCGTCACGCCAATGAGCTGCTGCGCCATTTCCATGGCGATCTTGTTGTGCGAAATGAACAGGAACTGGGTTTTGTCCGACATCGCGCGAACAAGGTTCGCGAAACGCTCGGTGTTCGCGTCGTCGAGCGGCGCGTCCACTTCGTCGAGCAGACAGAACGGCGCCGGGTTGAGCTGGAACATCGCGAACACGAGGGCCGTGGCGGTAAGCGCTTTCTCGCCGCCGGAAAGCAGGTGAATCGTCGAATTCTTCTTGCCGGGCGGCTGCGCCATCACCTGCACGCCCGCGTCCAGAATCTCGTCGCCGGTCATGATGAGCTTCGCCTGGCCACCGCCGAAAAGGCGCGGGAACAGCTCGCCGAAATGACGGTTCACTTCGTCGAAGGTGCCCTGCAGCAGCGTGCGCGTTTCCTGGTCGATCTTGCGAATCGCGTCTTCGAGCGTCTCGATCGCGCTCGTGAGGTCGGCGGACTGGGCGTCGAGGAAAGTCTTGCGCTCCTTCGCCGCCGCCAGCTCGTCCAGCGCCGCCATGTTCACGGGACCAAGCGCCGCGATCGCGTTGTTGATGCGCGTGACTTCGCCTTGCAGATACGACGGCTTCATATCGGCCGTGAGCTTTTCCTGCAACGCGGCCTCGTCGACGCCGGCGGCCTGAAGCTGTTCGATAAACTGCTCGCCGTTCAGACGGGCCGCCTGCTCCTTCAACTGAAGCTCGGTGATGCGATCGCGCAGCGGCTGCAGCGCGCGCTCCGCGGCGAGGCGCGTTTCGTCGGCGGCGCGCAGCCTGGCGGTCAGATCGTCGAGTTCGGCGCGCGCCGCGCGCAGCGTGTCTTCCTTCTGCGCGCGAACTTCCAGTGCGTCTTGCAGGCCCGTGTGCGCGGTCTGCTCGTTGATCGTTTCCAGCTCGGCGCGCGCGTCTTCGAGCGACGCGGCGACACGCTCGCTCTGATCGTGCGCGACCTGAATGTTGCGCCTCAATTCCTCGATGCGGTTCGCCATGTTGCGCGCGGCGAAGCGCGCGTCGGCGGCCGAGCGTTCGAGGTCGCGCGCCGCGTTGCGTGCCGCGCCAAGTTCCTCGTCGAGCGCTTCGAAGGCGAGCTGGTTGTCCTCGAAACGCGCTTGCAGTTCGGCAAGTTCGACGTCGTGACGTTCGAAGTTCGCTTCCGACTCGGCCCGCAGCGCGCGCTGCTCTTCGATCTGCGTGCGAATCTCGTCAAGCTCTTCACGGATTTGCGTGCTGCGCGCCGTATAGCGCTCATGGGCCTGCGTGAGCTTCAGCACATCCATCTGCAACGCGTGCACGCGCTGCGTCGCGCGCTCGGCCTGCTGGCGCACGTCCGTGAGGACCTGGGCCGCCTGCGTGTGCGCGGCTTCCGCGCGCACGACAGCGATGCGTGCCTCGTCGGCGAGAAGCGCCTGAGCGCGCACCTGGCGCTCGAGATTTTCGATCTCCTGCTGACGCGCGAGCATCCCTGCCTGCTCGGTGTCGGCGGCGTACAACTGCACGCCCACGCGCGTGACCACGTGGCCGGCCTTCACGACGAACGCGCCGCTGCCCGGCAGTTGCGCGCGCTGGGCCAGCGCCTCGGCCAGATCGTTGGCAACGAAGGTCGAGCCGAGCCATTCGGTGAGCACGGCACGCAGACCCGCGTCGTCGATACGCACGAGCGAAAGCAGCGGCGTGAGCCCCGCGGGCGCGGCAGGCGCCTGTCCCGCGGCAGGCGGCGAATAGAACGCGAGCTTCGCGGGCGGCGCGTCGCTCGCAAATGCCTTCACCCAGTCGAGGTTCGACACTTCGAGCGCCGCGAGGCGCTCGCGCAGCACGGCTTCGAGTGCCGTTTCCCAGCCCGCTTCGACGTGAAGTTTCTTCCACAACCGCGGCAACGCGCTCAGTTCGTGACGCTCGAGCCACGGCTGGATCTTGCCTTCCGTCTGCACGTTTTCCTGCAACTGCTTGAGTGCGGCGAGACGGGCTTCGAACTGGTGAATCTGCGCGTTTTCCGCCTGCACGCGCTCATGTGCGGCACGGCGCTCCGCGTCGAGGCGCGGCACGGTTTCCTGCGCATCCGCGAGACGCGCCTGTGCCTCGTGAAGCACTTCCTCCTGCTCGGCCAGTTGCATGCGCAATTCTTCGAGCTGGGCTTCGTTCGGCGCGTCGAGGCCGCCTTCCTCCGACTTAAGCCGCTCATGGCGTTGCTGAAGCTGCTGGAGCATCTGGTCGGCATTGCGCTGGTGCGCGGCTTCGAGCTTGATGGCCTGCTCGGTGCGCGCGATGCCCGCGCGCTCGTCGTTCAGTTGCGCCTGCGCGTCGCGCCAGCGGTTTTCGAGCGCGGGCAGCGCTTCCTGCTTCGCCGCCGCGTCTTCCTCGGCGAGCGCTGCCTTTTCCTCGGCGATCGCCAGTTGCTCTTCGGCGTCTTCGATGTCGTCCTGCGCCTTCTGCGCCTGGACTTGCCATTGTTCGCGCTGTGCGGTGAGCGCGGCAATCTGCGCCTGCGCGCGGTTGCGCGACTCGACGATGAACTTGATCTCGGCTTCGAGACGGCTCACCTCGGCGTTCGCTTCATAGAGCGCGCCCTGCGCGCCCTGCATGGCGTCGCTGGCCGAGTAGTGGGCCACGCGCAGCGTTTCGAGCTGCGCTTCCACTTCGCGCAACTGCGCGGTGTGCCGCTCCAGGTCGATCTGCGCCTGCTCGATCGCGCGCTGCTGGCGTTGCTGTTCGCCCGCCGCCTCGTTCTTGCGCAGGAGCCACAGAAGGCGCTGCTTTTCCTCGCCCTCGGACTGCAACTCGCGGAATTTCGTGGCGACGACCGCCTGACCCTCGAGCTTCTCGAGGTTGCTGGACAGCTCACGCACGATGTCCTCGACACGCGTGAGGTTCTCGCGCGTGTCGTGCAGACGGTTCTCAGTTTCGCGGCGGCGTTCCTTGTACTTCGAAACGCCGGCGGCCTCTTCGAGGAAGACGCGCAGCTCTTCGGGCTTCGCCTCGATGATCCGCGCGATCATGCCCTGCCCGATGATCGCGTACGCGCGCGGACCGAGGCCCGTGCCGAGGAAGATGTCCTGGATGTCGCGCCGGCGCGCCGGCAGGTTGTTGATGTAGTAGCTCGAGGTGCCGTCGCGCGTGAGCACGCGCTTCACGGCGATCTCGGCATATTGGCCCCACTGGCCCGCGGCGCGGCCGTCCGCGTTGTCGAACACCAGTTCGACGCTTGCGCGGCTGCCGGGCTTGCGCGCGGTGGAACCGTTGAAGATGACGTCCTGCATCGACTCGCCGCGCAACTCGGAGGCCCGGGATTCACCCAGCACCCAGCGCACCGCGTCGATGATGTTGGATTTCCCGCAGCCGTTCGGCCCGACCACCCCGACGAGTTGGCCCGGAACCTGAAAATGCGTGGGATCGACGAATGATTTGAAGCCAGCGAGTTTAATCGAGGTCAGACGCACGGCGATATCGCTGTTTGAATAGTGGTGAACGGGACCGCCCGTGCCGTGCGTCGCTTGCCGCCGCGAATCCGGTATCGATCGCACGGCGGCGCAGTGCGCACAAGCCAGGCGCCACGGCTCGCCGCACGAACGCGCATACGCGCGAGCGGTCGGCGGGAATCAGCGGCCATCATACCATCGCACGCGAGCCGTTCCGCGCGCGGGAAGGCCCCGGGGCCGCGCCGCCGCCTGCGTTGCCATCCCCGCCGCCGCCGTTGCTGCCGCCGCCGCCGGGGTCATTGCCGTCGGCATCGTCGGCGTCATCGGTGCGGCTGGCGTCGGCGTGAGTCATGACGCTTGCGTCGGCGCTCACGTGTGCGCCATTCTTGCGCGCGTCCTGCGCGCGGTGCAGCCAGCTCGACAGCAGCGAGGCGAGCACGATGCAAGCGCCGCCCGCCCACTCGCGCGGGCCCGGCGTCTCGCCGGCGAAGAGCCAGGAAGTGAGCGCCGTCACGACGATCTCGAACAGCATGATGATCGACGCGCGATTCGCCGGCACGCGGGCAAGACCGTACTGAACGAGCATGTTATTGGTGCCGAGCACGACGCCGAGCGCGAGCACCAGCAGCACGACGCGCGCGAGATGCTCGCCCGTGGGGGCGGCCGACATCGGCTCGAAGCAGGAGGTCATCGCGCCGAACAGCGCGGCGCCCGCGAAGATCACGGCGGTGCGCATTTCCGGCTTCATGTGCGGAAGCACGCGGCTCGTCTTTACAACCAGCACGTTGCTCATCGCGAAGCCCATGCCGCCAATAAGACCCGCCCATTCGGCGGCGTTGGCGGGCAACGGCACGCCAAGCTTCGGCGACCAGAGCATCAGCACCGCGCCCATGAGCGAAAGCGCCGCGAGCGCGCCGCCCGCCCAGTTCAGACGCTCGTGCAGGATGAGGTGCGCGAAGATGGCCGTCCACGCCGGGGGCAGATAGAAGAGCAGCAGCACGCGCATCACTTCGCCGTGGATCGCGCCCCACACGAAACCGACGTTCGTCACGCCCGCCGCGAGCCCTAGCATCGGCAGCACCCAGTGCCACCGCACGGTGGCGAGCGAGCGCCAGCGCAGCACCAGCACGAAGAGGCAGCCGGCTGCGCTCGTCGCGGCGCTGGAGGCCGTGCCGGTGAGCCCGGCGGCCGCCAGCATGCGCAGCGGATACCAGACGAAACCCCATACCGACGCGCCGATCATGATGGCGAGCGTCGGCCACGCGGCGCGCAAGCCCGTGCTCTGGCTCATTGCTCGCGCTCCCCTTGGGCAGCCCGCGCGTTTGCAGCGCCGGCACCGTTGTCCGACACGTCGTGCAAGACGGGATTCGACAATTCCATGCTTTTCCTTTATTTCGTGGTCCGGCGAGCGCCGGCGGCGCCGAGGCGGGCGCCGGCCGGCACCCGCAGCAGCGGCCCGGCCACGCTATAATCGAGCGCTTGCAGCCGCTTTTAGCCAGCTTTTAGCCACAAAAGGCCGTGCCGCGCCTCCGGGTTTTTCGCCGGACCCGGCACTGCGCAACTGGCTCGCCGGACCGCACCGGTCGCCGCACGTCTGCGCGCCACGCCATCTGTCTTTCGTCCACGCCTGCCCAGCCCCAAGTGAATCCGTTACTCGACACCCTTCAGTCCTATCCCTTCGAAAAGCTGCGCGTCCTCCTCAAGGACGTCGCGCCGAATGCCGGCCTGCGCCACATCAGCTTTGGGATCGGCGAGCCCAAACATCCCACGCCCGCATTGATCCGCGACGCCATCGTCGCTTCGCTCGACGGCCTTTCGTCGTATCCGGCCACGGCGGGCACGCCCGCGCTGCGCGAGTCGATTGCGAACTGGGTGAAGGCGCGCTACGGACTGCCGGCCATCGACGCGAACACGGAAATCCTGCCCGTCTCGGGTTCGCGCGAGGCGCTGTTCGCGCTCGCGCAGGCCGTGATCGACCCGGCGGCGGGCGTGAAAGATCCGGCAAAGCGCGCGATCGTACTCTGCCCGAACCCTTTCTACCAGATCTACGAAGGCGCCGCGCTGCTGGGCGGCGGCGAGCCGTACTTCGTGAACAGCGATCCGGCCCGCAACTTCGCCTGCGACTATTCGCAGGTTCCCGAGGAAGTCTGGGCGCGCACGCAGTTGCTGTACGTGTGCTCGCCGGGCAATCCGACCGGTGCCGTGATCACGCTCGACGACTGGCGCGAACTGTTCGCGCTTTCCGACCGCTACGGCTTCGTGATCGCCTCCGATGAGTGCTACTCGGAAATCTATTTCGACGAGGCGAATCCGCCGCTGGGCGGTCTCGAAGCGGCGCACCGGCTGGGCCGCGGCTTCGAGCGCCTCGTCATGCTGTCGAGCCTTTCGAAGCGCTCGAACGCGCCGGGCATGCGCTCGGGGTTCGTCGCCGGGGACGCCGCCATCCTCAAGCAGTTCCTGCTGTACCGCACCTATCACGGCTCGGCCATGTCGCCGGTCTGGCAGTCGGCTAGCATCGCGGCCTGGGGCGACGAGGCGCACGTGCGCGAAAACCGCGCGAAATACGTGAAGAAGTTCTCGACCGTCACGCCCATGCTCGCCGACGTGCTCGACGTGAAATTGCCCGACGCCGCGTTCTACCTTTGGGCCAATGTCGCGCGCACCGGCCTCACGGACACCGCGTTCGCCCAGCGTCTCTACGCCGACTATAATGTGACGGTTCTGCCCGGCTCGTTCCTCGCGCGCGAGGCGCACGGCGCGAATCCCGGCAAAGACTTCGTCCGCATGGCGCTCGTCGCCGACGTCGAGGAGTGCATCGAGGGCGCGCAGCGCATCGTCGAGTTCTGCCGCTCGCTCAAACCGTAACGCTTTTGCATGCGCGCCGGGGTCCCGCACCCCGCTGCGCGCAACCCCGCTTTCCACTATCCATCTCACGAAATCACCACCATGTCGCAACAACTTCAGCAGATCATCGACACCGCCTGGGAAAACCGCGCCGACTTTTCGCCCAGGTCGGCCCCGAACGACGTGCGCGAAGCCGTCGCCCACGTCATCGCCGAACTGGACCGTGGCGCGCTGCGCTGCGCCGAGAAGAAGGATGGCGACTGGGTCGTCAACCAGTGGGTGAAGAAGGCCGTGCTGCTGTCGTTCCGCCTGGAAGACAACGCGCCGATGCCCGCGGGCGGCTACAGTCAGTTTTACGACAAGGTGCCCTCGAAGTTCGCCAACTACACGGCCGAAGACTTCGCCGCGGGCGGCTTCCGCGTGGTGCCGCCGGCCATCGCGCGCCGCGGCTCGTTCATCGCGAAGAACGTCGTGCTGATGCCGTCGTACACCAACATCGGCGCGTATGTCGACGAAGGCACGATGGTCGACACTTGGGCCACCGTCGGTTCGTGCGCGCAGATCGGCAAGAACGTGCACCTCTCGGGCGGCGTGGGCATCGGCGGCGTGCTGGAGCCGCTGCAGGCCAACCCGGTCATCATCGAGGACAACTGCTTCATCGGCGCGCGCTCGGAAGTCGTGGAAGGCGTGATCGTCGAAGAAAACTCGGTTATCTCGATGGGCGTGTACCTCGGCCAGTCGACCAAGATTTACGACCGCGAAACCGGCGAAGTCTCGTACGGCCGCATTCCGGCCGGCTCGGTCGTGGTCGCGGGCAACCTGCCCTCGAAGGACGGCTCGCACAGCCTCTACTGCGCCGTGATCGTCAAGAAGGTCGACGCCAAAACGCGCGCCAAGGTCGGCCTGAACGAGCTGCTGCGAGGCGACTGATGGCGAAGTCCGCCAAGACCGTTGTCTACGGCATTCCGAACTGCGACACCGTGAAGAAGGCCCGCGTGTGGCTCGAAGAGCACGGCGTCGAGTTCGAGTTTCACGACTTCAAGAAGGCGGGCGTGTCGAACGCGCTCGTCCAGGACTGGCTCAAGGACGTGTCGCTCGATCAGCTCATCAACAAGCGCGGTACGACGTGGCGCGGCCTCTCCGACGTGCACAAGGCCGAAGCCGACACGACCGCCGGCGCGATCGCGCTGATGATCCACAAGCCGTCGATCATCAAGCGGCCCTTGGTCGTGGTGAACGGCCGCGTGAAGACGCTCGGCTTTTCCGCCGATCAGTATGCGGAGCTGTTCGCCTGAGCGCCGCATGAGACCGGTGCGCCCGATCCGCTCCACGGCAGGTCGCGCGCATACGGTCATGACTAGTTGTTGCCGGCCCCTGCTCCATCAGCGGCGCCGGCATTTTTATTGAAAGTGGTCTTTTTATGTCCGCCACCCTCGCCCTTACCGAAGCCCTGATCGCGCGCGCGTCCGTCACGCCCGACGACCAGCACTGCCAGCGCATCATGACCGAACGCCTTGGCGCGCTCGGCTTCGCGTGCGAAACGATCGAATCCAACGGCGTGACAAACCTGTGGGCCGTCAAGCGCGGCACCGCGGGCGCGCAAGGTCCGCTGCTCGCCTTCGCGGGCCACACCGACGTCGTGCCCACGGGCCCCCTCGAACAATGGAGTTCGCCGCCGTTCCAGCCCTCGCACCGCGACGGCGTGCTCTACGGCCGCGGCGCCGCCGACATGAAGACCTCGCTCGCCGCCTTCGTGGTGGCGAGCGAAGAGTTCGTGGCCGCGCATCCGCAGCATCGCGGCGCCATCGCGTTCCTCATCACGAGCGACGAAGAAGGCCCGGCCACCGACGGCACCGTGAAGGTCGTCGAGGCGCTGCAGGCGCGCGGCGAGAAGATGGATTACTGCATCGTGGGCGAGCCGACTTCGACGAATACGCTCGGCGACTGCGTGAAGAACGGCCGCCGCGGCTCGATGTCGGGCAAGCTCGTCGTGAAGGGTGTGCAGGGGCATATCGCCTATCCGCATCTCGCGAAGAACCCGGTGCATCTGCTGGCGCCGGCGCTCGCCGAACTCGTCGCCGAAAAATGGGACGACGGCAACGAATACTTCCCGCCCACCACGTGGCAGGTCTCGAACATGCACAGCGGCACGGGCGCGAGCAACGTGATCCCGGGCCACGCCGACGTGATGTTCAACTTCCGCTTCTCGACCGCCAGCACGGTGGAAGGGTTGCAAAAGCGCGTGCACGCGATTCTCGACAAACACGGCCTCGAGTACGACCTGCACTGGAGCGTGAGCGGCCTGCCCTTCCTCACGCCGCGCGGCGCGCTCTCCGATGCGCTCGAAAAGGCGATTCACGACGAAACCGGCGTGAGCGCCGAACTCTCCACCACGGGCGGCACGTCCGATGGCCGCTTCATCGCGCGCATGTGCGAGCAGGTGGTGGAGTTCGGGCCGCCCAACGCCAGCATCCACAAGATCGATGAGCATATCGAAGTGAAATTCATCGATCCGCTCAAGAACATCTATCGGCGCGTGCTCGAACAACTGATCGCCTGACCGGCCAACCGAATACGCTCTGGAGTCCAGAACATGACCCATCCGCTAGCCGCTACCTTTGCCACCGTGCGCGACCTGCTGCGCTACGGCGTCTCGCGCTTTTCGGCCGCGCAGCTCGCGTTCGGCCACGGCTCGAACAACGCTTACGACGAAGCCGCGTACCTGATCCTGCACACGCTGCACTTGCCGCTCGACCTGCTCGACCCGTTTCTCGACGCGCGCCTCACGACCGAAGAAATCGACAAGGTGCTCGGCGTGATCGAGCGCCGCGCAGGCGAGCGCGTGCCCGCCGCCTACATCACGCAGGAAGCGTGGATGCACGGCCTGCGCTTTTACGTGGACGAGCGCGTTATCGTGCCGCGCTCGTTCATCGGCGAGCTGCTCGCAGACGGGCTGCAGCCCTACGTGGAAGATCCCGAGCAGGTCACCGCGGTGCTCGAACTGTGCACCGGCTCGGCCAGCCTCGCGATCCTCGCGGCGCACGCGTTCCCGAACGCCGACATCGACGCCGTCGACCTCTCCGCGCCCGCGCTCGAAGTCGCGCGGCGCAACGTGCATGAGCACGATCTGGACGAGCGCATCGCCCTCTTCGAAGGCGATCTGTACGCGCCGCTGCCCGAGCGCCGCTACGACGTGATCATCACGAACCCGCCTTACGTGAACGCCGGTTCAATGGAGGCGCTGCCGCCCGAGTATCGCCACGAGCCGGAAATGGCGCTCGCGGGCGGCGCGGACGGCATGGACATCGTGCGCCGCATCGTCAAGGACGCGCGCAACTGGCTCGCCGACGACGGCGTGCTGGTGGTCGAGATCGGCAATGAGCGCGAGAACGTGGAAGCGGCGTTCGGCGGCCTCGACCTCGTCTGGCTCTCGACGAGCGCCGGCGACGATCAGGTATTCCTGATTCAGGCCTGCGACTTGCCGGTTTGAAGGTCTGACCGTTCTGCGCGAAGGACCTGCGGAGCCCGCGCGCCGCTTTGTTGACGCGGGTCGCTGCGTGCAGGACTGGGACGATAGCCGTCGTCGCAGCGGGTTCGGTAAGATTGAGCCCTCCGGCCATGCGCCCCTCAGGCGCAGACCGGCCCTGCGTCCGGCTGAAGGAACGTCCCACGCATTTATGCGATTCGACTGGTCACATCTCGGCACGCTGCTCGCGATCATCCATTTGCTCGGACTCGTCGCAGCGTGCCATGCCATCCTTAACACGCGCACCTCGCAGGGCGCGATTGCCTGGGCCGTCTCGCTCGCGACGATGCCCTACCTCACGCTCGTCCCGTATCTCTTTCTTGGCCGCAGCAAGTTCGCGGGCTATGCCGACGCGAGGCGCCTGCGCGACGAAACCTTGCGCTCGCGCGCCCACGCGCCCGACTGGGACAAGCTCGTTTCCGCAGGCGAATGGCCAGCCGACGAACTCGGCGTACGCGTGATCCGCACGTTCGCCCGCCTGGGCGGCATGCCGCTCGTGCCGGGCAATGCCGTGCGCACGCTCGTGAACGGCGAAGCGACCTTTTCAGCTATCTTCGACGCCATCGAACGCGCCCGGCACTACGTGATCGTGCAGTTCTTCATCGTACGCGCCGACGCGCTCGGCGACATGCTCAAGGACGTGCTGCTCGACTGCAGGACACGCGGCGTGCGCGTGTACTTTCTGTACGACAGCATCGGCTCGTTCGATCTGCCCGCCAGCTACGTGCACGAGTTGCAGGACGGCGGCGTGGAAGTGCACCCGTTCTCGACGAAGCGCCACTTCGTCAACCGCTTCCAGCTCAATTTCCGCAATCACCGCAAGATCGTCGTGGTGGACGGCCAGCACGCATTCGTGGGCGGACACAACGTGGGCATCGAATACCTGGGCGCGAACGCGCGACTCTCGCCCTGGCGCGACACGCACATCGAACTGCGCGGACCGGCGGTCGCCAACGTGCAGTTCGCCTTCACCGAAGACTGGTACTGGGCCACCCAGCAGCTTCCCGGCTGCGAGCCGCCCGCCGTCGCGCCGCGCGACGGCGACGACATGTACTGCCTCGTGTTGCCCACGGGGCCGGCCGACCGCCAGGAGACCTGTTCGCTCTTCTTCGTCGAGGCGATCAACGCCGCGAAAAAACGCTTGTGGATCACCACGCCCTACCTCGTGCCCGACGAAGCCGTATTTTCGGCGCTGCGCCTCGCGGCGCTGCGCGGCGTGGACGTACGCATCCTTATCCCGAGCCGGCGCGACCACTACGTGGTGTTCGAGGCATCCATGCTGTATGCGTTCGACGCGGTGCGCGCGGGCATCCGCATCTTTCGCTACAAGCCGGGCTTTTTGCACCAGAAAGTCGTGCTGATCGACGACGTGGCAGCCGCCATCGGCAGCGCGAATCTCGACAACCGCTCGTTTCGCCTGAACTTCGAGATCATGGTGCTGACCGTGCATCGCGGCTTTGCCGCCGAAGTCGAAGCGATGCTCCTGCGCGACTTCGAAGAATCGTTCGAGATCGAGCGCAGCGAATACCGCAGCGCGCCCGCGTGGCGCAAGATCACGATGCATCTCGCGCGGCTTTTCGCGCCGATTCTCTAGCGTGCAACCGCGCCGCCGGCTACGCTCAGAGCTGCTTTTCGATGTCCGCGGCAATCGCCTCCGGTTTGGTCACAGGCGCGTAGCGCTTCACCACGCTGCCGTTCCGGTCGACCAGAAACTTCGTGAAATTCCACTTGATGCCTTCGAGCCCGAGCAGCCCCGGCGCCTCGCCCGTGAGCCAGCGATACAGCGGGTGAGCGTTCGCCCCGTTCACGTCGATCTTCTCGAACATCGGAAACGTGACGCCGAAGTTCTTCTCGCAGAAGCTGCCGATCTGCGCGGCGTCGCCGGGCTCCTGCTTGCCGAACTGGTTGCACGGAAAACCGAGCACCGCAAGACCGCGCGTGGCGTACTGGTCGTAGAGCTTTTGCAGGCCCGCGTACTGGGGGGTGAATCCGCATTCGCTCGCGGTATTGACGATCAGGAGCACCTTGCCCGTGTAGCGCTCGAGGCTCACCGGCTCGCCGCCGCCGAGCGGTCGCGCCGAAAACGAATAGATCGATGTCATCTGGCTCTCCCGTGAAAAAACGCCAGTCTACGTGAGAAAGCGTGCAATTCGCACTCGACCAAACGGCTAGCCGTTCGGCCAATGCCGGCCGGAGCGCCGCACCGGCTAAAATAGCGCTTTCTTTCGTTTCCTTCCCGCCGGCGCCGTCGTGATCCGCTTCAACCAATTCAGTCTTGCCCGCGGCACCAAGCCGCTTTTCGAACAGACCTCGTTCACGCTGAACCCCGGCGAAAAGGTCGGTCTCATCGGCGCGAACGGCGCGGGCAAATCGACCCTCTTCGCCGTGCTGCGCGGCGAGCTGCATGCGGACGCCGGCGACTTCTCGCTGCCGCCGTCCTGGCGCATCGCGCACGTCGCGCAGGAAACACCGGCCGTGGACCGCACCGCGCTCGACTACGCGCTCGACGGCGACGCCGCACTGCGCGAAATCGAGGCGCGCATCGCCGCGGCCTCGGCGGCGCACGACGGCGCGGCCGAAGCCGAAGCGCACGGCGCGTTCGCCGACGCCGACGGCTATACGGCTCCGGCGCGCGCCGAAGCGCTGCTGCTCGGCCTCGGCTTCACGCTGGAACAAACGCGCCAGAGCGTGGCGAGCTTCTCGGGCGGCTGGCGCATGCGCCTGAACCTCGCTCAGGCGCTCATGTGCCGCTCCGACCTGCTGCTGCTCGACGAACCCACGAACCACCTGGATCTGGACGCGATCGTCTGGCTCGAAGACTGGCTGCACCGCTATCCCGGCACGCTCGTCGTGATTTCGCACGACCGCGAATTCCTCGATTCGATCTGCAACGTCACGCTGCATCTGGAAAACCAGCAGATCAAGCGCTACGGCGGCAATTACTCGCAGTTCGAGATCCTGCGCGCGCAACAACTGGCGCTCCAGCAAAGCGCCTATGAAAAGCAGCAGCGCACCGTCGCACACCTGCAAAGCTTCATCGACCGCTTCAAGGCCAAGGCCACCAAGGCGCGCCAGGCGCAAAGCCGCGTGAAGGCATTGGAAAAAATGGAACTGATCGCGCCGGCGCACGCCAGTTCGCCGTTCACGTTCGAGTTCCGCACGCCCGACTCCGCGCCCAACCCCATGCTCGTAATGGAAGACGTGCGCTGCGGCTATCGCGCCGAGGACGGCAGCGAGACGCCCATCGTCGAGCGTGTCACGCTCTCGATCCAGAACGGTCAGCGCATCGGCCTGCTCGGCGCGAACGGCCAGGGCAAGTCCACGCTCATCAAGACGCTCGCGGGCACGCTCGCGGCGCTCTCCGGCGAACTGCGCACCGGCAAAGGTCTGCAGATCGGCTATTTCGCGCAGCATCAGCTCGAAACGCTGCGCCCCGACGACACGCCGCTCCAGCATCTCGCGCGCCTCGCGCCCGACACGCGCGAGCAGGAACTGCGCGACTTTCTCGGCGGCTTCAACTTCCCCGGCGAGATGGCCACGGCGCCCATCGCACCCTTCTCGGGCGGCGAGAAGGCGCGTCTCGCACTCGCGCTCATCATCTGGCAAAAGCCTAACCTGCTGCTGCTCGACGAGCCGACCAACCACCTCGACCTCGAAACGCGTCACGCCCTCACCATGGCGCTCGCCCAGTTCGAAGGCACGCTGATCGTCGTTTCGCACGACCGGCATTTGCTGCGCGCCACGACCGATCAATTCATGCTGGTGGCGAAGCACCGCCTGCAGCCGTTCGACGGCGACCTCGACGACTATCGCGACTGGCTGCTCCAGCACGCGGCCGAGCAACGCGCGGCGCTCAAGGAGGCCGCCGCAGGCACAGCGGATACGGCGAATGGCGCCAATGCCGGCGATAACGTCAATCGCAGGGAGCAGCGGCGTCAGGAGGCGGAGCAGCGCCAGAAGGTTGCGCACCTGAAAAAGCCGTTACAGGCGAAAATCGGCAAGATCGAAAAGGAAATGGATGCGCTCAATACTGAAAAGAGCACGCTGGACGCTTTCGTCGCCGACCCGGCCAGTTACGAGCCGGAGCAGAAGAACCGGCTGACCGAAGCGATCCGCCGCCAGGCCGACGTCGCCGCGCGCCTCGAAACGCTCGAAGCCGAATGGCTCGACGCGCACGAGGAACTTGAGCAGATCGGCTAGCCGCCATCGCGACCACACGCTTTTCGCCAGGCATTTTCGACAGGAGCCACGAGTGTCGTCACCCGCTGCATTGCAGGGCCTTCGCGTACTGGATCTGACCCGCCTGCTGCCCGGGCCCGTGGCCACCTTGCGGCTCGCGGAAATGGGCGCCGATGTGCTGAAAATCGAGCCGCCCGGCGCGGGCGACGCGGCGCGCGTGATGATGCAAAGCGCCGTGGACGAGGTGGCCGCGCGCCCCGGCGCGTTTTATCGCCTCGTCAATCGCGGCAAGCGCGAAACACGCGTCGATCTGAAGTCGGAAAGCGGGCGCTCGGTGTTGTTCGCGCTCGCGCGCGACGCCGACGTACTGGTCGAAAGTTTCCGGCCCGGTGTGATGGACCGGCTCGGCGTAGGCTACGAGGCGTTGCGCAAGATCAATCCCAAGCTCGTCTATTGCGCGATTACGGGTTACGGTACGACCGGCCCGTTCGCAGGCCATCCGGGCCACGACATCAACTACGTCGCCTATTCGGGCGTGCTGGACCAACTGGCCTCGCGCGACGGCACGCCGGTGCTGCCCAATTTCCAGATCGCCGACCTGCTCGGCGGCGCGCTCAGCGCGGTCACGCAGATTCTCGCGGCGCTCTGGCAGGTGGCGCGTGGCGGCGAGGGCCGTTTCGTCGATGTTTCGATGGCGCACGCGAGCTACGCGCATAACGTGGTCGCCCAGGTCGCGCTGGCCAACGACGACGCCGCGGCGCTGCAGCCGGGCGGCGGTCTGCTCAACGGCGGCGTGCCCTGCTACAACCTCTACCGCACGCGCGACGGGCGGTGGCTCGCCGTCGGCGCGCTCGAACTCAAGTTCTGGCAAACGCTGTGTCAGGCCATTGGCCGCGACGACTGGGCCGAGCGGCACTGGAGCCTCGGTCAGGCCATCGGCGGAGCGGACGCCGCCGCGCTCACGCGTGAACTCGCGGCCGTCATCGAGTCGGAGTCGCTGCAAACCTGGATCGACCGTCTGGAGGCGATCGACACCTGTGTTTCGCCCGTTCTCACGCCCGGCGAGGCTTCGCGCCACCCCCTCTTCAACGCCGAAGTCCTGCGAACCATGATGGACGAAATGTCCGCCCGGCAGATACAGCCGCCCGCGCCCGGCGGTCAGCCGCAAGGCGCTCACGCCGCACAAACCCCACAAACCGCACAAGCCGCCCAGCCCGCGCAACCCGGCCAGGGCGCCGAAGCATCGGGTGCGCCCGGCGGCAAAAAGCCCTTCACCTACGGTCCCTGGGGCTAGCTGGGTACGATGAAAAATGGGCGCCTCGCAGCGCCCATTTTTTCGTTTAGCGTCGCGGCAGCGTTTGCCGCGGCGACCGCTCGTCGTCGTACAACACGTACTTGCGCCCTTCCACGTGGTGCGCAATGGTGCTGCGCACCTCGGCCGCCGTCACGTCTTCCGCCACGACGCGGCGCGAAATGCGGCCGTCGCCATCGATCCATTCGACGATACGGCACGTGCTGCCCCAGGGTTGCATGAGCGGCTCCGAGACCCGGCAGCCGCGCACGACGATCGAACGACCGTCGAAGGACGTATCAGTCTGTTTCAAGTCGCTATCCTTTCCGCTCGACACGGGGTGAACATCGCGCCAAGGATAGGGAAAACCACGTGCGAAATGGTTACAGCCGGAACCAGGGTTGTTACTAATCATTACGCTCCAGTGCAACCCTGCGGCACGCCGGCGGCGCGTTCAATCCAGCTCGCGTACGCGGTCGATCGCTTCCTCCAGGCGTTCGACGGCAATCACCTGCAAACCGTCGATCGGCTGTTTCGGCGCATTGGCACGGGGAATCAGGGCCGACGAAAAACCGAGCTTCGCCGCTTCCTTGAGGCGATCCTGTCCGCGCGGCGAGGGTCGGATCTCGCCCGCGAGCCCGACTTCGCCAAAAACGATCAGACCCTTGGGCAACGCCTTGTTACGCATCGACGAGTGAATCGCGAGCAGCACGGCGAGATCGGCGGCCGGTTCCGTGATCTTCACGCCGCCTACGGCGTTAAGGAACACGTCCTGATCGAAGCACGCAATCCCGGCATGGCGATGCAGCACCGCCAGCAGCATGGCAAGCCGGTTTTGCTCGAGCCCGACAGCCAGGCGCCGCGGATTCGGCACGTGCGCGGTGTCGACGAGCGCCTGCACCTCGACGAGCAACGGCCGCGAGCCCTCCTGAGTCACGAGCACGCAGGAGCCGGGCACGCTCTGCTCGTGCTGCGAGAGAAAGAGCGCCGAGGGATTCGCCACGCCGCGCAGGCCCTTTTCGGTCATCGCGAACACGCCCAGTTCGTTCACCGCGCCAAAGCGGTTCTTGAACGCGCGCACGAGCCGGAACGAAGAATGCGTGTCGCCCTCGAAATACAGCACGGTGTCGACGATGTGCTCCAGCACGCGCGGGCCCGCGAGATTGCCCTCCTTCGTCACGTGGCCGACCATGATGATCGCCGTGCCCGACTGCTTCGCGATGCGCGTGAGCTGGGCCGCGCACTCGCGCACCTGCGCGACCGAGCCCGGCGCGGACGTCAGCGCCTCGGAGTAGATCGTCTGGATCGAGTCGATGACCGCAACGTCGGGCTTCTCGGCCTCGATCGTCGCCTGGATCTTTTCGAGCTGGATCTCGGCGAGCAGTTGGAGTTCGCTCGCCATGGAGCCGGGATCGAGCAGCGCGAGTCGTTGCGCGCGCAACGCAATCTGCGCGGCCGATTCCTCACCGCTTATATATAGCGCGCGACGCTCGGCCGCGATCTGCGCGAGCGACTGCAGCAGCAGCGTCGACTTGCCGATGCCCGGATCGCCGCCGATCAGCACCACGCCGCCCGCCACGAGACCTCCGCCCAGCACGCGGTCGAATTCGCCCACGCCGGTCGTGAAGCGCGGCACGTCGGACGCCTCGATATCGGCGAGACGCCGCACCGGCGCGCTCTTCGCGAGCGACTGGAAGCGATGGGTGCTCGCGGATTCGGCGACGCTTTCCACGAGCGTGTTCCACGCGCCGCACGCGGGGCACTGGCCTTGCCACTTGGGCGCCTGGCCGCCGCATTCCGTACACGTATACAGTGTCTTGACCTTCGCCATGCTCTTTGCCATGGCGTTATTCCGCTCGCACGGGCACGCGCGGCGCAACGGCGCACATCAGCTCGTAGCCGATCGTGCCGCAGGCTTTCGCGACGTCGTCGATGGGCAGGTTGTGGCCCCACAGTTCCACGCGCGCGCCCACGCCAGCACTGTGCACGGGCGTGAGATCGACGGTGAGCATGTCCATGGACACGCGCCCCACGACGTGCGTGAGCACGCCGTCGACGATCACGGGCGTGCCTTCGGGCGCGCTGCGCGGATAGCCGTCGGCGTAACCGCACGCCACCACGCCGATGCGCATGGGCTTGCGCGCCGTGAAGATCGACCCGTAGCCGACGGTCTGCCCTTCCGCGACGTGCTGCGTGGCGATGAGTTCGGACGCGAGCGTCATGGCCGGCTGCAGGCCCACGCCTTCGAGTGCCGAGGAGAAGCCCGAAGGCGAAGCGCCATAAAGAATGATGCCGGGGCGCACCCAGTCGAAGTGCGTCGACGGATGCCAGAGCGTGGCGGCCGAATTCGCGAAGCTGCGCGCGCCCGCAATACCCTGCGCGCCGCGCTCGAACGTCGCCATCTGCTCGCCCACGCCGCGCGGCGTGTCGGCGTCCGCGAAGTGCGTCATCAGCGTGATCTGGCCGATGCCGGCGCAGGCACGCGCGCGTTCCCACGCGGCGCGGTATTTGGCGGGCGTGTAGCCGAGCCGGTTCATGCCGCTGTTCATCTTGAGCTGCACGTTGACGGGCTTCGACAGACGCGCCATTTCGAGCATGCGCATCTGCTCGTCGCTGTGGACGACGGTCGTGAGGCTGTAGCGGTCGATCACGTCGATGTCGGTCGGCCGGAAAAAGCCTTCGAGCAGCAGGATCGGACCCGCCCAGCCGAGTTCGCGCAGCTTTACGGCCTCCTCCAGATCGAGCAGGCCGAAACCGTCGGTTGCGCGCAGGCCGGGAAACGCGCGCGCAAGGCCGTGCCCGTAGGCGTTGGCCTTCACCACAGCCCAGATTTTCGACTTTGGCGCGTACTTGCGGACGACGGCGAGGTTATTGGCGAGAGCGGCGGTGTGAATCGTGGCTGAGAGGGGGCGCGGCATGGGAGATTTTTTCGCAAAGACGCTTTCGAATCAGGAGCTTACAGGGTGTTTTCAGCGCCCGGCAGGCCCGCCTGATGGGCGGTCAAGGATTGTGCTAGTCCGAATGCACCTATTTTCGTGATATAAAGCCCTGCGCACAACCCATTTCGAACGTAATAAGCCCGGATGCCTCCCACCCGTCCGGGGCGGACGGACCGCAGCGAGGAAAGCATCGCATCAGATGAAAAAAGGCTTTTACACCATCATGGCCGCGCAGTTTTTTTCGTCGTTGGCCGACAATGCGCTCCTGATCGCTGCAATTGCACTGCTTAAAGATCTTCACGCCCCGAACTGGATGACGCCGCTGCTCAAGCTGTTCTTCGTCCTCTCCTACGTTGTTCTTGCCGCCTTCGTCGGCGCCTTCGCAGACTCCCGCCCCAAGGGCCGCGTGATGTTCATCACGAACACGATCAAGGTCGTAGGCTGCGCCATGATGCTGGCCGGCACCCACCCCTTGTTAGCCTACGGCGTAGTGGGTTTCGGCGCGGCGGCGTATTCGCCCGCAAAATACGGCATCCTGACCGAACTGCTGCCACCGGAGCGCCTCGTCGCCGCCAACGGCTGGATCGAGGGCACCACAGTCGGCTCGATCATTCTCGGCACCGTGCTCGGGGGCGCCCTGATCAGCCCCCACATCGCCTCGCACGTGTTGCGCCATACGCCCGCCGCGATCAGCACGCCCGCCGAAGCCGCGATGGTCGTCATCATGGTGATCTACGTGATCGCCGCCCTCTTCAATCTGCGCATTCCCGACACCGGCGCGCGCTACCCGCGCCAGCAGCACGGCGTCATCCGCCTCATCACCGATTTCGCCGACTGCTTCAACACGCTCTGGCGCGACAAGCTCGGCCAGATCTCGCTCGCGGTCACGACGCTCTTCTGGGGCGCGGGCGCGACGCTGCAATTCATCGTGCTCAAGTGGGCCGAAGTCTCGCTCGGCATGTCGCTTTCCGAAGGCGCGGTGCTGCAGGCCGTGGTGGCTGTGGGCGTGGCCGCGGGCGCCATGATCGCGGCCGCGCGCGTGCCGCTCAAGAAGTCGCTTTCGGTGCTGCCGGTCGGCATCATCATGGGGCTGGCCGTGATGCTCATGGCGTTCTACACGCGCCATCTCTTTCCGCCGCATTGGGGCCTGCACATCGGCCATTTGCGCGTTCCCGGCTATCTGATTTTCGCGTACATCTTCCTCATGGTCGTGGGCGGTCTTTCGGGCTTCTTCGTCGTGCCGATGAACGCGCTGCTCCAGCACCGCGGGCACGTGCTGCTCTCCGCCGGCCACTCCATCGCCGTGCAGAACTTCAACGAGAATCTTTCGGTGCTCGTGATGCTGTGCCTCTACGCCGTGCTCGTCTGGCTCGACGTGCCGGTGACCATCGTGATCGTGCTGTTCGGCACATTCGTCTGCCTGATGATGTGGCTCGTGATGCGCCGCCATCAGGCGAATCAGCGCTCGTTCGACTCCGTCGCGCTGATCGGCGAAAATCACAGGCATTGATGGAAGTGCCCGGCTGGACGCAGTGCCGCCGTCACATCTGCTGAATCGATCCTTTCCTGCGCACGCGCGGCAGGGCCGCCAAGGCCAGCCGCGCGCGACGCGCACCTGACGCTGCCATGACTTCACCGATTTTCAACGTTCTCACGATCGCCGGCTCCGACTCGGGCGGCGGTGCGGGCATTCAGGCCGACCTCAAGGCGTTCTCCGCGCTCGGCGCTTACGGCGCGAGCGTCATTACGGCGCTCACCGCGCAGAACACGCGCGGCGTCACCGCGATCCACGCGCCCGACGCCGGTTTCGTCACCGCGCAGCTCGACGCCGTATTCGACGACATCCGCATCGACGCCGTGAAGATCGGCATGCTCGCCAACGCGCCGATCGTGCGCGCCGTCGCCGATGCGCTGCGACGGCACAAGCCGGCGCGCGTCGTGCTCGATACCGTGATGATTTCGAAGAGCAATCACGCGTTGCTCGCGCCAGAAGCCGTGGCCGCGCTGCGCGAGGAACTGCTGCCGCTGGCGGGCGTCGTCACGCCGAATCTGCCGGAAGCCGCGGCGCTGCTCGGTGTGGCGCCTGCCGCCGACGAGGCCGCCATGGTCGAGCAAGGCGAGGCGCTGCGCGCGCTCGGCGCACAGGCGGTGCTGATGAAAGGCGGCCATCTGGGCAGCGCGGACAGCCCGGACTGGCTCGTCGAAGCGGGCGGCACGCTGCGCTTCTCCGGCCCCCGCGTGCCGGTCACGAATACGCACGGCACGGGCTGCACGCTCTCCTCCGCGATTGCCGCGCTGTGGCCGCAACGCGGCTCGCTTGCCGCCGCCGTTGGCGAAGCCAAGCAGTATCTGACGGCGGCGCTGGAAGCGAGTGAACGCCTCGACGTCGGTCATGGCGTCGGGCCCGTGCATCATTTCTGGCGCTGGTGGTGAGCGTGCTTGCGCGCGCTTATTGACGTGAAAACGCCGCGGCGCGCGCTGGCCAGTCGTCGGGAACGATGAAGCCGCGCGACTGTTCGCGGTAGCCGCCCGCGCTGTCGATCGTAAACGCCGCGACCAAAACGGGTGCATCCGGCCTCGCCAGCGCGGCGCCTAACGCGTCGGCATCGACAGGCGGCGCAACGTGCGCGCTTGTTTGCGGGGCGCCCAACTGACGGGGCGCCAGCCACGCGAGCCGCGGCAACACGCTCCATCCATCGGCTGCCTGCTGCTGCGCGAACGCCGGCCAATCCGAACGCGTCACCCACCAGCCGCGCCCATGATCGGCCGCCAGCTCGGGGGCGTCTTCCACCCGCGATGGCGCCGACGCGCCCGCCCGGTAGAACAGCCAGCCCTTCACGAACATCTGCGCGAGCCACCGGCCTTCGTAGCCGAGCGAAGCGAATTCTTCGCGCGCGCTCAAACGCAATTGACGATCGCGCAGATGCGTCAGCTTCAGATCGAACCGATCGCGCAAATTCGGTCCGACGAATTCGGCGAGCGACGCACGAGCGGCGTCGCCCGGCCCTGCGTGCAGGTAGCACTTCACCGCCAGTTCCCAATGCAGGCGTGCTCCCGCACGCGTGCGCACGAGAAAATCGCACTCGCCGAGCGTGAGCCCCGCACGCCGCACCGGCACGTTCTGCGCGACGAGTTGCGCCGCCGGTCCATGCGCGAGAAACCATCCCGGCAGATTTTCGGCGTAGTGGCCTAGACGATGCGTCGGCGCGGCCATGAGCGCGTCGTGCAGAGGCGCTGGATCGCGATCGAGTTGCGCGAGAAAGGCGCGCGTGGCGCGATCTTCATCGGCATCGGCGCACCATTGCGCCAGCGGAGCGAGCGGTGGTTGCGCACGCAACAGATCGGCGCTGAAGAGCAGCCACGCTAGATCGCGCACGGCGGGATCGGCGAGATGCTCGATCACGTCATGAATCGCGCCGGCGCCACGCATGTGCCGCACCGGAGGCGTCCGCAGAGCGCGCGGCATTCATCGCTCGCCGCCGGACGACGCCCGCCACGTGTCGCGCGCGAGACAGAGGTCGGCCCAGGCCTTCGCCTTGTCTTGCAGGCTGCGCAGCAAATACGCGGGGTGATAGGTGACGATGACGGGCACGCCCTCGTACTCGTGAACGCGTCCGCGCAGCGAGGCGATGCTGCCATCGGTCTTGAGCAGGCTCTGCGCCGCGAAACGCCCGAGCGCGACGATGATCTTCGGCTTGACGAGCGCCACCTGACGCTGCAGATACGGCTCGCAGCGCGCGACTTCGTCGGGCTCCGGATTCCGGTTGCCAGGCGGGCGGCACTTGATGACGTTCGCGATATAGACGTTCTCGCCGCGCGCGAGCGAGAGCGCGCGCAGCATGTTGTCGAGCAGCTTGCCCGCCTGGCCGACGAAGGGCTCGCCCTGACGGTCTTCGTTTTCGCCGGGCGCCTCGCCGATCAGCATCCAGTCGGCCTCGCGGTCGCCCACGCCGAATACCGTATTGGTGCGCTTCTCGCACAGACGGCAGCGCGTGCACGAGGCCACGCGCTGCGCGAGCGCATCCCAGTCGAGCGTCGCGACGTCGCTGAGCGGAGCGCCGCTCGTCTGAGCGGGCTCGGCGTCGTGCGGCTGAGCGGGTTGGGCCACGGAGTCGAACCAGGCGAAATCGTCGTCGGTGAGCGGCGGCGGTTCCTCGGACGAATGCGGCGCGGGCGTCGAAGGCGAAGCCGCGCGCACTACGGGTTGCGTAGGCTGTGGTGGTTGCTGCTGGGGTTGCGATCGTGCGGGCGCGACCGGTTGTTGCGTTTCGGCGAGCAACGGCGCAACGGATTCCTCTTCGCGCGGCGCTTCGAGCGCCACTTCGCTCCGCGCGCCTTTACGCACCCAGCGCGGCGCGAGCCCAAGCTCCTCCAGAGCGATCTCATCGAGCGGCATCCGCGCCCTCCCCTGCAAAAGAAAAACGCATCACGAGTGCGTCCTCGCGGCTGTGGTGCCGGGCCGGATAGTAGTTCTTGCGACGGCCGATCGTGACGAAGCCGAACTGCTCGTACAGCCGGATGGCCCGATGATTGGAAGGCCGCACTTCGAGCAGCAAACCTTCGAGACCCTGCGTGCGCGCGATGCGAACCGCCTCGCGCAGCATCGCGAGCCCCGCACCGCCGCCTTGCGCCTGAGGCGCGACGCACAGATTCAGCAGATGCATCTCGTCGACCACGGGCATCAGCACGCAATAGCCGATCAGCGTGCCGGTGACGTGGCGCATGCACAAACCGTAGTAGCCGTTGCGCAGCGAGTCCTCGAAGTTGCCGCGCGACCATGGAAATTCGTACGCGAGACGCTCGACGATCGCGACTTCGTCGAGGTCGCTTTCGGTCATCGGCGAGAGGTAGCGGTCGGTCATGAGCACGCCGCTCATTGCGCGCCCTCGCCACCTGCGCCGCTTGCGCCACCCACGCCACCCTGGGCGGCGGCCTTCGCGGCGAGACGCTCGGCCGTGGTTTGCGCGACCTTGTTGCGCACGTATTCGGGCGCGGCCTGGTCGGCGGGCTGCGTGCGACCCGCGCGATACGCGCGCAAGGCCGCGTGCGCGAGCGGTAGCGCATGCGGGAGCGCCTCGGCGTCGATCGCGCGCGCGGCCCCCGCGGCCGTCAGGCGCGCGCCGAACGCGGCGGCGGCGTTGCCCGCCAGCGTGAACGGCGCGTCGGGCGCCGCGATGTGCTCGGGCGAGTCGAGCGAAGCGGCCTGCAGCGTGCGCCAGTCGCCGGCTGCGGCGTCCCATTCGTAATCGGCCCAGTAGGCTTCGTCCATGCGCGCGTCGAGCGCGGCCAGCACGCGGGTCGCTGCGGGATCGCGCAGCCGCGCGCTCTCGGCGCACACGAGCAGCGTGCCTACCGGCACCACTGGAATATCGAGGCCGAACGCGAGCCCCTGAGCCACGCCGGTCGCCGTGCGCAGGCCCGTGAAGGAGCCTGGCCCCGCGCCGAACGCGATGGCGTCGCAGTCGGCGAGCGCGAGGCCGGCTTCATCGAACAATTCGCCGATGGCCGGCAGGAGCCGCGTGCTGGAAACGGCGCCCGTGGCTTCGTGGCGAACCCAGACGCTGACTTCCGAGCGCGATCCGGAAGCGGACTCGCCGCCAGCGCAAGTAGAAAAATCTGCGCCGCCGGGGGCGACGCGAAGCAGCGCGACCGAGCAATATTCGGTCGAAGTATCGAGGGCAAGCAGCACGGTTTCGGTCATGAGCGCTATTGTAATGCCCCACCTCCCGTGCGGGCCCACGGCTCTCGCCATCTGGCTCACCGGTGCGAGACAAGTGGAGGAATCGCTCCAGCTTTTCCGGGGTTTGCGCTGCTACCATCGGCGCGCTGACCCGAACCACTTTGCGGAGGAAACCACGATGAGCGACCTGAACGCGCAGTTCGCCCAAGCCCAGCAAGACGTGCAGCAACTGCCGGAGCGGCCCGGCAATCTCACGCTGCTGCGTCTTTACGCACTCTTCAAGCAGGCCACCGAAGGCGACGTGCACGGCGACAAGCCTGGCTTCACCGACATCGTCGGCAAGTACAAGTACGAAGCGTGGGCCGCGCTGCAAGGCACGGCGCAGGAAACGGCCAGGCAGCAGTACGTCGAACTCGTCGAATCGCTCAAGAGCGGCGCCGCAAGCTGAGCCGGCACCATTGCGTTGAAAAGGCGCCGTGACGGCCACGGGCGCCTCCCCTGCGTCACGCTGCCACACCTATCTCCTCGCGGTGCGTCGCTCTGGCGCGCCGCAACAAAACGAGATATACTGCGTGCTGCGTTGCGCTCCGGTCGCTCGTTCGATCAGCACAACGCCTCGTAGCGTTAAGCTCCAATCCAGTTTAGAACCTGTCCCCTCCTGCCGTGGCCCTGTTTTCGGGCCGTCAAGTATCAGGCTGGCGACTGGCCAATCCCGGCCAAAGTCGCACCCAAAACAGCTTCTAACGAAAAAAATCCGCCCTTGCGTGGTGCGGATTGCCCCCGTTTTTTGATTTGTTCGCAAAATCCGACGACTTGGGTATGCCGATTGGCGCCGACGTTCTATTTCCTGTGTAACAAGGATTTTCATGACTTCGAGCAATACCCAAAGCCCCCTGGACGCAATCGCCGATCAGGCCCTCGGTCTTTCCGCTGCCGCCGACGCTTCCGTTGAAGCCCCCGCGCAGGCCGCCGATGCCACCGACGGTTCGGCGTTCGCGTCGCTCGGTCTGTCGCCGGAGATCGTCTCCGCGCTGATCGCAGCGGGCTACAAGGCCCCGACGCCCGTGCAGGAACGCGCCATTCCTGCCGCCATCTCCGGCCGCGACCTGCTGGTCTCGAGCCCGACCGGTTCGGGCAAGACCGCAGCCTTCATGCTGCCCGCCATCGAGCGCTTCGCGCAGATCCAGAAGGCCCAGGCGGCCCAGCCGCGCGAGCCGCGCCCGCAAGGTGCGAATGGCCCGCAAGGCGATCGCCGCCAGCGCCGCCCGCAACCCGTGGCACGCCCCGGCCTCCTCGTTCTCACGCCTACGCGCGAACTCGCGATGCAGGTGACGACGGCCGCTTCGACGTACGGCAAGCACCTGCGCCGTCTGCGCACCGTGAGCATTCTCGGTGGCGTGGCTTACGGCCAGCAGCTCATGCTGCTCGCGAAGAACCCCGAGATTCTCGTGGCGACGCCGGGCCGTCTTCTCGATCACCTCGAGCGCGGCCGCATCGACCTGTCCGAACTCAAGATGCTCGTGCTCGACGAAGCCGACCGCATGCTCGACATGGGCTTCATCGACGACATCGACACGATCGTCGCCGCTACGCCGCAAACGCGTCAGACGATGCTGTTCTCGGCCACGCTCGACGGCAAGATCGCTTCGATCACCGGCCGTCTGCTGAAGGATCCGGAGCGCATCGAGATCGTGCGCAAGGTCGAGGCGAACTCGAACATCGCGCAAACCGTGCACTACGTGGACGACCGCGATCACAAGGATCGTCTGCTCGACCACCTGCTGCGCAACGAGAGCCTCGACCAGGCCATCGTGTTCACGGCGACGAAGATGGACGCCGACCAGCTCGCCGGCAAGCTTGCCGACGCGGGTTTCGAAAGCGCCGCGCTGCACGGCGACCTGCCGCAAGGCGCGCGTAACCGCACGATCCGTGCGCTGCGCGAGCGCCGCGTGCGCGTGCTCGTCGCGACCGACGTCGCGGCGCGCGGTATCGACATCCCCGGCATCACGCACGTGTTCAACTACGACCTGCCGAAGTTCGCGGAAGACTACGTCCACCGTATCGGCCGTACCGGCCGTGCGGGCCGCTCGGGTGTCGCGGTGAGCCTCGTGCATCACGCCGAGCAAGGCGCGCTCAAGCGCATCGAGCGCTTCGTGCGCGCGCCGCTGCCCGTGAACGTCGTCGAAGGCTTCGAGCCGCGCAAGGCGCCGCCGGCTAACCGCGGCTTCGGCGGCCGCGGCCGTCCGGGCGGTGGCAATGGCGGTGGCCGTCGCTTCGGCAACGGTGGCGGCAACGGCAAGCCGGGTGGCTACGGCGCCCGTGGCGGCAATGGCGGCAACAACGGCGGCGATCGCAACGGCAATAGCTGGGGCAACAAGCCGGAAGGCTCGCGCGGCGGCTACGGCGCCCGTGAAGGCGGCTACGGTTCGCGTGAAGGCGGCTTTGGCGGCGGTTCGCGCGGCGGCGAAGGCAACCGTGGCGGCTACGGCCAGCAACGCGAAGGCTACGGCCGCTCGCGCGAAGGCGGCGGCGGTTACGGCGCGCGCCGTAACGACGGCCCGCGTGGCGCACGTCGCGACAGCTAAATAGTCGACTAGCGGCGCGTGGCGCGGCCTTCGGGCTACCCCGCTGCCGTAGCGCAATGCCAAGGACCGGTGCTCAGGCACCGGTCTTTTTTTATTCCCGCCCGCATTTCACGATGTGGAAAATTTTTTTGCTTCGTAAAAAATCGTGCTGCGTGGCACAAAGGGCGTGATTGCAAGATGGAAAACAGTCTTCCACATCGCAAAATTAAAGACATAACCGCATGATTTTATTGAAATAAAAAACCTCGAAAAAGCTCAATGCCCACCTGTTGCCGGCAGATCGATTTGCCTAGACTCTTATATAAGAGTTCGCCAAACGAAACGCCCAAGTCCGAGGAGCACATCATGTCGACCCGTCAACAGCAAGCCCAGCAACTCCAGCAGCAATGGGAAAGCGATTCGCGCTGGAAGGGCATCAAGCGCAACTACACCGCTGACGACGTGGTGCGTCTGCGCGGCTCGATCCAGCCTGAGCACACGCTCGCTAAGCATGGCGCCGAGAAGCTCTGGCAAGGCGTGAACAACGAGCCGTTCATCAACGCGCTGGGCGCCCTCACGGGCAATCAGGCCATGCAGCAGGTTAAGGCCGGCCTCAAGGCGATCTATCTCTCGGGCTGGCAGGTCGCGGGCGACGCCAACCTCGCCGGCGAGATGTACCCGGACCAGTCGCTCTACCCCGCCAATTCGGTGCCTCAGGTGGTCAAGCGCATCAACAACACGCTCACGCGCGCCGACCAGATCCAGTGGTCCGAAGGCAAGAATCCGGGCGACGAAGGCTACACCGACTTCTTCCAGCCGATCGTGGCCGACGCTGAGGCGGGCTTCGGCGGCGTGCTCAACGCATTCGAGCTGATGAAGGCGATGATCGAAGCGGGCGCGGCCGGCGTGCACTTCGAAGACCAGCTCGCTTCGGTGAAGAAGTGCGGCCACATGGGCGGCAAGGTGCTCGTGCCGACGCGCGAGAACATCGCCAAGCTCACGGCCGCGCGGCTGGCCGCCGACGTCTGCGGCGTGCCGACCGTGCTGCTCGCGCGCACCGACGCCGAAGCCGCCGACCTCGTGACGTCCGACATCGACGACAACGACCGCCCGTTCCTCACCGGCGAGCGCACGGTGGAAGGTTTCTTCCGCACCCGCAACGGCCTCGAGCAGGCGATCTCGCGCGGCCTCGCCTATGCGCCCTACGCCGACATGATCTGGTGCGAAACGGGCAAGCCCGATCTCGAATTCGCGAAGAAGTTCGCCGAAGCGATCCACAAGCAGTTCCCGGGCAAGCTGCTCTCGTACAACTGCTCGCCGTCGTTCAACTGGAAGAAGAATCTCGACGACGCGACCATCGCCCGCTTCCAGCGCGAACTGGGCGCGATGGGCTACAAGTTCCAGTTCATTACGCTCGCGGGCTTCCACTCGCTCAACTATTCGATGTTCAACCTCGCGCACGGCTATGCACGCCAAAACATGAGCGCGTTCGTCGAACTACAGCAGGCCGAGTTCGCCGCGGCCGAGAAAGGCTTCACCGCGGTGAAGCATCAGCGCGAAGTGGGCACGGGCTACTTCGACGCCGTGACGCAGACGGTCGAGCGCGACGCGTCGACGACGGCGCTGCACGGTTCGACGGAAGACGAGCAATTCTTCGACAAGAAGGTGGCGTAAGACCACCGGCAGCAACGGCAGCAACCGCGGGTATCGGCGGCGCAAGCGGCCGCGCATGGAGAGGCGGTCGGCACGCGTACCTTGGCGGGGCGCGCCGGCCGCCCAACGGCGCAAAGCGGGCACATGCCGCAGGCGGTTCAGGGAGGAAGCGGTAGAGGACACAGGCCGCGCGCGCTGGACAGAATCCGGCTCGCGGCTCGCCCGGCCAACGCACCGGGCGAGCGTGGCCTCGTGCTTCATCGCGAATCCGGGGAAAAGCGCCAGGCTAGCGATACACGATCACCGGAATCTTCGTATGGGTGAGCACGCGCTGCGTCTCGCTGCCGATCAGCAGGCTGCCGAGCCCGCGACGTCCGTGCGAGGCCATGAAAATAACGTCGCAGCCTTCCGTTTCGGCGGCTTCGATAATGCCGAGATAAGGCGACGGATGCACGCTCGTGCGGCTTTCGCAGATCACGCCCGCGTTGCGCGCCGCCGCCTCGATTTCGTCCAGATGCACTCGCGCCTCTCGCTCACTGCGCGTCTGGAACTCGCCGGGCGGCTCGATCACTACGTCGGCGTATGGCGAGTACGGATATTGGGGCAGGCACGCGTAGGCCGTGATGCGCGCGCTTACGGTGCGTGCAAGGTCGATCGCGCCGTCGATGGCCTTCTTCGACAGCTCCGAGCCATCGGTCGGAACGAGGATGTGCTTGAACATGGCGCCCTCCGTGGTCTTGCGGATTACGGGCAAATTACGGCCAAAATCAAAGGTCGACGTCGAGGTTCGGCGTCAAGGGGCGAACGCGGAGGCAAGCGCGGGCGAGCGCCTGGGCCCTCAGGTCGATTGTAGTGCGCGAAAAATCGGTGCAAGCCGTGCGTGCGGGTCATCCCGGATATCGGAAACACGCACTGCGGCTCCTATCCCCAGTAACCGGGTTGACCGTAGGTATGCTTGAGATAGTCGAGAAAGAGGCGCACGCGCAGCGGCAAATGGCGGCGCTGCGGAAACACGGCATGGATGCCGATGGGCGGCGCAGCAAACGCGTCGAGCACGGTCACGAGCCGGCCCGCCGCGATGTCCTCGCCAACCTCCCACCACGAGCGCCACGCCAGACCATGGCCCGCCAGACACCACTCGTGCAGCACCGCGCCATCCGAGCATTCCATCGTGCCCGCCACGCGGATCGACACCACCTTGCCCTCCTGCTGAAACGCCCAGCCGCGCTGCTGGTTCAGACTCGCGCCGAAGGCGAGACAGTTGTGGCGCGCGAGATCGGCGGGCGTTTCGGGCTCGCCGCGGCGCGACAGATAGGCGGGCGCCGCCACGCACACGCGCCGGTTTTCGCCGAGCTTGAGCGACACGAGCGACGAGTCGGGCAATTCGCCCAGCCGCACGGCGCAATCGAAACCTTCATTCACGAGATCGACGAGGCGGTCCGACAGGTCGAGCGCGATGCTCACGTCCGGATGCGCGACCGTGAAATCGGGCACGAGCGGCGCGACGTGCCGCCGCCCAAAACCCGCCGGCGCGGACACGCGCAGGTGCCCGCTCGCCTTCACCCCTCCCTCGGACACGCTCGCCTCGGCGTTCTGCATGTCGTGGATGATGCGCTGGCAGTCCTCGAGGAACGCCGATCCTTCGAACGTGAGCGTGATACGCCGCGTGGTGCGCACGAGCAGCTTCACGCCAAGGCGCTCTTCGAGCGCATCGATGCGCCGGCCGATGATGGCGGGCGCCACGCCCTCGGCCTGGGCGGCGGCGGAAAGGCTGCCCTTGGCGGCCACGGTGACGAACGTTTCGATCTGTTTAAAGCGGTCCATCGGTGGAAATTGCGCGCGCTCGGCGACAGAAACAGTGGAAAAGAGAGATCAGGCCGACAGATTAGGTGGGTAAAAGTAAAAGATCAAGTGATCAATCCCGCCTTTTTCAGTGATACGACTCATGAATACAATCGACCTCGACCTCTGAATACGGAGTGCAAGGCTATGTCGGCCACAACGACACCATCGACCACACGATTTCCCAAGGCAGTGATTTTCGACGCGTACGGCACGCTTTTCGACGTGCACTCGGTCGTCGCTGCCGCCGAGCAGATGTTCCCGGGCCAGGGCGAAGCGCTCTCGCAGCTCTGGCGCCTGAAGCAGATCGAATACACGCAGTTGCGCACGCTCTCCGACCCCGCCGGCGCGCGCTACCGTCCGTTCTGGGACGTCACGCTCGACGCGCTGCGTTACGCCGCGCGCCGCCTGAACCTCTCGCTCGCGGGCGCGGGCGAAAAGCGTCTGATGGACGAATACGCCTGCCTCTCGGCCTTCCCCGACGTGCTGCCCGTGCTGCGCCGCCTGCGCCAGATGCACGAAGGACGCGGAGACGGCGCGCGCATGGGCCTTGCGATCCTCTCGAACGGCAATCCGCAGATGCTCGACATCGCGGTGAAGAGCGCCGGCATGAGCGGCCTTTTCGACCACGTGCTTTCGGTCGACAGCGTGCACGCCTACAAGCCGGCCGCCGCTGCGTATTCCCTCGGCACGGCCGCCTTCGACGCCGCGCCGCGCGACCTGGTGTTCGTGTCGTCGAACGGCTGGGACGCCGCCGGCGCCGGCTGGTTTGGCTACACCACGTTCTGGATCAACCGCCAGCGACTGCCCGCCGAAGAACTCGGCGTGGCGCCGCACGGCACCGGCAGCGGCATGGCAGAACTCGCCGCCTTTCTCGAAACCGCCGCGTCTGACCGGCAAAGCCGCCCTCGCCCCAGCCCGGGCGCATGACGGACCAGCCGCTCGACGCGAGCCACAACCACCACGCATTCACAAACTGACCGACCAAGGAGCAAGCAAATGGCGAACACCACGGCGAACACGTTGCAACTGCCGCAAGGCATGCAGATCACGGCTGAAATCCAGCCCGGCTTCGAAACGATCCTCACGCCCGAAGCGCTCGAACTCGTCGCGAAGCTGCACCGCGCGTTCGAGCCGCGCCGCCAGGAACTGCTGAAGGCACGCGTCGAGCGCACGAAGCGCCTCGACGCCGGCGAGCGCCCCGACTTTCTTGCCGACACGAAATCGATCCGCGAAGGCGACTGGAAAATCGCGGCGCTGCCGAAGGATCTCGAATGCCGCCGCGTGGAAATCACGGGCCCGGTCGAGCGCAAGATGATCATCAACGCGCTGAATTCGGGCGCGGATTCGTACATGACCGACTTCGAGGACTCGAACTCGCCGAACTGGGAAAACCAGATCGTCGGCCAGCTCAACCTGAAGGACGCGGTGCGCCGCACGATTTCGCTCGACCAGAACGGCAAGACCTACAGGCTCAACGACAAGACCGCCACGCTGATCGTGCGTCCGCGCGGCTGGCACCTCGACGAGAAACACGTGACGGTGGACGGCGAGCGCGTGTCGGGCGGCATTTTCGACTTCGCGCTCTTTCTCTTCCACAACGCGAAGGAACTGATTTCGCGCGGCAGCGGCCCGTACTTCTATCTGCCGAAGATGGAAAGCCATCTCGAAGCGCGCCTGTGGAACGACATCTTCGTCGCGGCGCAGGAAGGCGTGGGCATCCCGCGCGGCACGATCCGGGCGACGGTGCTGGTCGAGACGATTCTCGCCGCGTTCGAGATGGACGAAATTCTCTATGAACTGCGCGAACACAGCTCGGGCCTGAACGCCGGCCGCTGGGACTACATCTTCTCGGCAATCAAGAAGTTCAAGAACGACAAGGACTTCTGCCTCGCCGACCGCTCGCAGATCACGATGACGGTGCCGTTCATGCGCGCCTACGCGCTCGAACTGCTGAAGACCTGCCACAAGCGCAACGCACCGGCGATCGGCGGCATGAGCGCGCTGATTCCGATCAAGAACGACGCGGCCGCCAACGACAAGGCCATGGGCGGCGTGCGCTCGGACAAGGCGCGCGACGCAACGGACGGCTACGACGGCGGCTGGGTCGCGCACCCGGGCCTCGTGCCCATCGCGATGGAAGAGTTCGTGAAGGTGCTCGGCGACAAGCCGAACCAGATCGGCAAGCAGCGCGCGGACGTGAACGTCACGAGCAAGGATCTGCTCGACTTCCGCCCCGAAGCGCCGATCACCGAGGCAGGCCTGCGCAACAACATCAATGTGGGCATCCACTACCTCGGTTCGTGGCTCGCGGGCAATGGCTGCGTGCCGATCCACAACCTGATGGAAGACGCCGCGACCGCCGAAATTTCGCGCTCGCAAGTGTGGCAGTGGATCCGCTCGCCCAAGGGCAAGCTCGAAGACGGCCGCAAGGTCACGGCCGAACTCGTGCGCGAACTGATCCCGCAGGAGCTGGACAAGGTGAAGGCGTCGGTCGGCGGCGACACGAAACCGTACGAGCGCGCCGCGCAGATCTTCGAGCAGATGTCGACGTCGGAAAACTTCGTCGAGTTCCTGACGCTGCCGCTGTACGAAGAAATCTGATCGATCGGCAGTGCTAACGAACAGCCGATGAAAAAGGCCCGGCGGATGCGAATCCGCCGGGCCTTCCTGCTTTCATGCGACGCGTGTCGAGCGATCAGCGCGCGCGCCGATGCGCGACCCAGTCGCCGCCCTCGATCTCGGGGCGTCCTGCAATGGCGGCCAGCGCAACCGGATAGTAGAGACAGGCGATTCGTTCGCCCTCTACTTCGACATCCACTTGCCTCGATACGAAGAGGCCGTCTACGCCCGGATAAACCTGCTCGATTTCGTCGAGCACGGCGAGAAGCGCGTCGTCGATCTCGTAGACGTCGCCGACGACCGTCGATTGCGCATCCGCCGCCTCGGCGACCATCCCGGGATACGTCCCGAAGTCGAACAATCGTCCCGTGAGCCGCGTGAGGCCGAGATGACGCGGACGCGCGATCCCGTTGCTATCCGCCGCGAGGTTGATGTCGTTGATCTCGCCCGCGCGCAGCGTGCCGTAGACGAACACATATTTCATGACTTTCCTCTCCTTCAGGGCGGCTCGCGCCACACGAGCACGCTGTCGATTCGTCCACATTATGCCTGGTCATAAATGCTCGCGGCCCACGCCGCCGAACGCGAGGCGTCTACAATGAGTGCGCCAGATTGCTCCACTCCGCCGCCGCCCTCTCCGTCATGCCCGAGCATCCGCACAACACCGTACGCAATCACGCGCCGCCGTTCGCCGAACTCATCGATATCCCGCCCGAGTTCGCGCCTACGCCCACGCATCCTGTCCGCGTGCGCTCGCGGCCCATGCCGGCCGGGGTGTGCATCGCGCAGCACACGCATGCGTGGGCGCAGCTCGCCTACTCGTCGCGCGGCGTGCTGCGCATGGCGACGCCTGGCACGACCTGGATGGTGCCGCCCTCGCGCGCGATCTGGGTGCCGCCTCACGTCACGCACGAAGTGGCGATCGTCGAAGACGCGTTCCTGCGCACGCTTTACGTAGACGAATCGGTGATTCCGCCCGGCCTCGGCGCGTGCCGCGTGGTCGAAGTCTCGGGCCTCCTGCGCGAGACGATCGCCGCGCTCGACGAACCCGGCATCCCCACCGCGCGCGAGCGCCTGCTCGGCGCCCTGGCGCTCGACGAGATCACGCGCTCGGCGCCGCTGCCGCTCGCCGTGCCGATGCCCGAGGAAAAGCGCCTGCGGGCGCTGTGCGAGGCGCTGATCGCCGATCCGGCCGGCCCCGGCTCGCTCGAATACTGGGCCGCACACGTGGGCGCGAGCACGCGCACGATCGCACGGCTCTTCCGCCAGGAGCTTGGGGTGAGCTTTTCGCAGTGGCGCCAGCAGGCGATTCTCGCGCGCGCGATTCCGCTGCTCAATCAGGGACGCCCCATGGCCATCGTGGCGCAGGAACTCGGCTATCAGAGCCAGAGCGCGTTTTCGGCGATGTTTCGCCGCGCCTTCGGCGAAAGTCCGCGCGCCTTCATCGCTCGCGGTACGGGCGATCGCGACGCCGATGAGCCGGAAGATTCCGTGGCAGCGCGTCGCGACGTCAACGCGCGTTAGACAAGCCGCGTCATGTGCCGGATCGAGCCGAGGCGCGCAAGCCGCGGCCCCGCCACGCGATACCCCATGCGCAGATAAAGACGCGCGGCCGGGTTGTCGACGAACACGCGCAGTTGCAGTTCGCGCAGGCCGCGCTCGCGGGCCCAGCGGTGGGAGATGTCCAGCAGGAACGTACCGGCGCCATTGCCGCGATACCCCTGGGCGATCTGCACGTCGCGAATGTGCAGCGAGTCGCCCTCCTGCGTCACGCGCAGCACGCCGATCGCCTCGCCCTCCAGTTCGAGAATGAAATTCTCCGACTCGCGATAGCTCGCCAGAAAGAGATCGCCTCGCCAGACAAGGTGATGCCGCAGATAGTAACCACCCATGTTGTTGCGCGTGAGCGTCTCCGCGAACTCGAAATCGTCCATGGTGGCGCGGCGCAGTTGAAACGGCGACGGAATGTCGTTGGGTGCGAACATGTCGGCGAGCGGGGAAACGAAGTTTCGACAACGCTACGATAACGCGCCGCCGCCGACAATCGCAGATTGTCCGTACATCGAAACGAAATCACGCGGCGGGAAAAAAGCCGTGGACGTGGAAGAAACGTCTGCGGAAAAAGAAAAAGCCCGTTGGACGTATCCAACGGGCTTCATTCTGGCGGAGCGGACGGGACTCGAACCCGCGACCCCCGGCGTGACAGGCCGGTATTCTAACCAACTGAACTACCGCTCCAGCGTGCTGCTCATTTACCATGCTCACTTAGCACGGTCACCGGCGGGCGTCGGTCGATTCCCGCTGGCGGCGTCGCCACACTGCTTTGGCGCCGCAATTTGATTTGGCGTCCCCTAGGGGATTCGAACCCCTGTACTCACCGTGAAAGGGTGATGTCCTAGGCCTCTAGACGAAGGGGACAACACAGGCTAACGCCTTGGAACTGCACCGGTTCGCAACTGCCGAACGGCTTTGAATCTGGCGGAGCGGACGGGACTCGAACCCGCGACCCCCGGCGTGACAGGCCGGTATTCTAACCGACTGAACTACCGCTCCAGCGTGCTGCTCATTTACCATGCTCACTTGGCACGGTCACCGGCGGGCGTCGGTCGATTCCCGCTGGCGGCGTCGCCACACTGCTTTGGCGCCGCATTTTGATTTGGCGTCCCCTAGGGGATTCGAACCCCTGTACTCACCGTGAAAGGGTGATGTCCTAGGCCTCTAGACGAAGGGGACAACACGGGCTTGCGCCTGTAATCGTCACTTTAACTAAAAAGCCCGCTCACAGTTTCTGAACGGGCTCGATCTGGCGGAGCGGACGGGACTCGAACCCGCGACCCCCGGCGTGACAGGCCGGTATTCTAACCAACTGAACTACCGCTCCAGTTCGACACAGTCAGATGGATAACCGTTGATTTCCACCTGATGGCCGCCAATCTCATTGACGACGCTCATGTCTGGCGTCCCCTAGGGGATTCGAACCCCTGTACTCACCGTGAAAGGGTGATGTCCTAGGCCTCTAGACGAAGGGGACATGATCTTTTCAGATAATGCCTTTACCACACTCTACTGCGTACGACGCGTTCTGTTGGTGGAGGTAAGCGGGATCGAACCGCTGACCTCTTGCATGCCATGCAAGCGCTCTCCCAGCTGAGCTATACCCCCTTGCAGAACAGAAGCGAGATTTTAAACATCAATTTCGCTTTCGTCAAGAGCTTTTGAATCGTTTTTTGTAGCGCTTCGAGGTTTCCTTGAAACATCGTTGCCCGATTCAGCGACTCTTTGCGTGAGATTTGCTGCAAATGCTGTGTATTTGCAACTCTCTCTCGCTCCGTATTCAACGGAGCCCGAATACTACAAGAACTGCCGCCCGGGCGCTAGGGTCCGGGCGCTAAATTCTTCAAAAAATTTACTTTGCCGCCGAAATGCCCTTCTCGATACGGCTCACCACCGCATCGCGGCCGAACAGTACGAGCACTGCATCG
This sequence comes from Paraburkholderia sp. J76, assembly GCF_905220295.1. Taxonomy (NCBI): domain Bacteria; kingdom Pseudomonadati; phylum Pseudomonadota; class Betaproteobacteria; order Burkholderiales; family Burkholderiaceae; genus Paraburkholderia; species Paraburkholderia sp. J76. The sequence continues at coordinate 276,101 of NZ_CAJMZJ010000003.1, read as the reverse complement.
ACCGACGGCGTATGTGTCGTACCCGCCACGAGCAACCGGGCCGGCATCGCGAGCTGCGGCATCTTCAGCTTGTGCGTGGCAAGCGTCGCCTTGAGCGCGGCCGAGACGCCTTCCTTCGTCCATTCCGCTCCCTTGAGGGCGGCGGCAAGATCGGCGAGCGCGGGGCGCACGGCTTCGGTGATGTGCTGCGCGAGCGCTTCGGTTTCCGGCTGCGGCTCGCGGTAGAACATCATCGCGCTCTCCGCGATCTCCTTGATCGTGTTCGCACGGTCCTTGAAAAGCGCGACCACGCCTTCGAGCGACGGGCCGCTCGCGAGCGCCGCCTCGTCCACACCAAGCGCAGCGAAGAACGGCTTCGACAGTTCGGCGAGGCGCGCGTTGTCCGCTTCCTTCAGGTAGTGGTTGTTGAGCCAGTTGAGCTTGTTGTGGTCGTACTGCGCGGGCGACTTGCCCAGATGCTCGAGGTCGAACCACTCCACGAACTGCTCGCACGTGAACACTTCGGCGTCGCCATGCGACCAGCCCAGACGCGCAAGATAGTTGAGCACCGCTTCCGGCAGATAGCCCGCGTCGCGATAGCCCATCACGCTCATCGCGCCGTGACGCTTGCTCATCTTCTCGCCCTGCTCGTTGAGCACCGTGGGCAAGTGCGCATAGACCGGCGGCTCGGCGCCCAGCGCGCGCAGGATGTTGATCTGGCGCGGCGTGTTGTTCACGTGGTCGTCGCCGCGAATCACGTGCGTGATCTTCATGTCGAGGTCGTCCACGACCACGCAGAAGTTGTAGGTGGGCGTGCCGTCAGGGCGCGCGATCACTAGGTCGTCGAGTTCTTCGTTGGAGATCTCCACGCGGCCCTTCACGGCGTCGTCCCAAGCCACTACGCCCGTAAGCGGGTTGCGGAAGCGCAGCACCGGCTCCACGCCCTCCGGCGGCGCGGGCAGTACCTTGCCCGGCTCCGGGCGCCACGTACCGTCGTAGCGCGGCTTCTCGCCGGCGGCGCGCTGACGCTCGCGCAGCGCATCGAGTTCTTCGGTCGACATGTAGCACGGGTAGACGAGGCCCTGCTCCTGCATCTCCTTGAGCACTTCGCGATAGCGGTCCATGCGCTGCATCTGGTAGAACGGGCCTTCGTCGAAATTCAGACCGAGCCATTCCATGCCTTCCAGGATCGCATCGACCGATTCCGACGTCGAACGTTCGAGGTCGGTGTCTTCGATCCGCAGCACGAAAACGCCCTTGTTGTGGCGAGCGAACGCCCACGGGTACAGCGCGGAACGGATGTTGCCGAGATGGATGAAGCCGGTCGGGCTCGGCGCGAAACGGGTACGGACGACAGAGGTAGTCATGGGCGATTACTCGAGGACGATGCCATCCGGGGCGCGGCGCTGGCGGTAAAAGCAGCCACGGCCGCGGATGGCCAGGGTTCGCGGCACACATTCGACCTGCGCGGCGAGCGCGGGAGCGCCGGGGCGCACAGGCTCGCGCGCGAACGGGAATCCGGAAAATTAGAGACGGGATTATACCCGCCATGCACTGCTTCGGCCCGGGGGCGAGGTCCGGCGCGCTTGAGAGCGCCGCGCTTCTTTCCTGCCAATGTCATCGCGCTCGCCACCCCGCAGACGCATTGTCATGCGCCGACACATCGCGTTACATGCACGCGCGCTAAACCGGCCGCGCTTTGCCTTATGATGTCGGCGCGCCGCTTCCACGCCGCGGCGCCGCGCGCGCAACACAGATACTCGGCCGCCCGCGCGCGAGAGACCGGGGTCCCGCGTCGTTCCTGATCGAACCCGAACGCGGACCGCATGGAGAACCTTCTTGAAGCAGTCATCGCCTTCGCTGAGCCGCCGCCACTTTTCGCTTGCGGCCGCTTCCACTGTCCTTGCCGCCTGCACGACCGCGGGCACGCAAACCGCCAGTGTCCCGCCGCCCGTCACAACTGCGCCTGTACCGCCCGTCGCCAAACCCGCGCGCCCGATACGCGTGGGCCTCGCGCTCGGCGGCGGTGCGGCGCGCGGCTTCGCGCACATCGGCGTGATCAAGGCGCTCGAGGCGCGCAACGTGCAGGTCGATTTCGTTGTCGGCACGAGCGCGGGCTCGGTCGTCGCGGCGCTTTACGCCTCGGGCATGAACGGTTTCGCGCTCAACAAGCTCGCGTTGACGATGGACGAAGCCTCCATCAGCGACTGGGCGATGCCGTTTCGCACGCGCGGCCTTCTGCAGGGCGTCGCGCTCCAGAACTATCTGAACACCACGCTGCACGACCGCCCCATTGAAAAAATGGCGAAGCCGCTCGGCGTCGTCGCGACCGATCTGCGCACCGGTCAGCCGATCCTGTTCCAGCGCGGCAACACGGGCATTGCCGTGCGCGCATCGTGCAGCATTCCGTCGATTTTCGAGCCGGTGAAGATCGCGGGCCACGAATACGTGGACGGCGGCCTCGTGAGCCCCGTGCCCGCTTCGTTCGCACGCAGGATGGGCGCGGACTTCGTGATCGCCGTGGACATCTCGGCGCGCCCGGAAACGGCCTCGACCCTGAGCCAGTTCGACGTGCTGATGCAGACCTTCACGATCATGGGCCAGACGATCAAGACGTACGAACTCGACAAGTATGCCGACGTCGTGATCCGCCCGAATCTCAACGCCATGGCGAGCAGCGACTTCACGCAGCGCAACGCGGCCATTCTCGCGGGTGAAGAAGCGGCGGCGCGCATCATGCCCGAACTCGAGCGCAAGCTTGCCGCGGTACGCCTCACAGCCTGATCGCCGGACGGGAACGCCCCTTGCTGATAGTTAACGGGGTTGGGGCGGCCGCAAACGCAAAAAGCCTGCTTCGCGAGAAGCAGGCTTTTGAACCGCCAAACCCGTGATCAGTTGCCGCCGTTGCCGTCGAACTGTGCGCTCACGCGCTTGAGGTTTTGCTGCTGGTCCGGCGTGAACGACGTTTCGATGCGGCGTGCGCCCGTGAAACGCTTTTCCCAGTAACCGTCGTCGAGGTCGTCGACGCGGATCGTGCTGCCGGTGGAGGGCGAATGCACAAACTTGTTGTCGCCAATATAGATGCCGACGTGCGAGAACGTGCGGCGCATCGTATTGAAGAACACGAGGTCGCCGGGCTTCAGGTTGCTCATGCTGACCTTCTCGCCCACGCGGCTCATTTCTTCGGCGCGGCGCGGCAGCGACATGCCAAGCGTGTCCTGGAACACGTAGCGCACGAAGCCGCTGCAATCGAGGCCGGAGTCGGGCGTGTTGCCGCCCCAGCGGTAGCGCACGCCAATCATGTTGAGTGCGCCGACAACGACGTCGCCGGCTTTGCCGGCCATGCCGGAGAGAAACGCCTTGGCGCCGCTTTCGGTGGGCGCTGGAGCCGCCGCCGGGGTCGCCTGGTTGGCATTCTGGAGAGCGTTCTGGACGGCGGGGATGGACTGCAGATTCGCCGCGCTGCCCGGCGAAAATGAGGCATTCTGGTTAAAGCTGCTTACTTCGTCGGCGAACGCGCCGGGAGCTGCGGCCATCAGTACGCCGATGAACATCCCGGCGACGACGCGCGTGCAAGCCTGGGTCAGGTATCGGTGCTGCATTGGTCGGTAGAAATTTCCCGTAAATCAGGGAGTTAGTAGAAAAGTTTGGACGATACTAGCCAGTAAGTATTTGTGTGTCAAAACAAATAGAAAAATTCAATCGCGACATTCACCTCATTGGTGAATTTCACCGAAAGTCACCCTAAAGTTCAGCCAAAGCCTAGCGATCGAATGCGGCTTTCAGCAATTTTCGGGTGTAAGGATGAGCCGGTCGATCGAAGATATTCGAAACCTCTCCCGACTCCACGATTGCCCCGTTCTGCATCACCGCCACCCGGTGCGCCATCGCACCGATCACCTCGAGGTCGTGGCTGATGAAGACGTAGCCCAGGTTGTATTTGCGTTGTAAATCCGTCAACAATCGCAGTACCTGTTGCTGGATCGAGACGTCGAGCGCGCTGGTCGGTTCGTCGAGCACGATCACGCGCGGCTCCAGCACCAGCGTGCGCGCAATCGCTATCCGTTGACGCTGGCCGCCCGAGAACTCATGCGGATATCGTTGCAAGGCCGTGCGATCGAGGCCCACTTCGCGCAACATGCCGACCACGCGTTTGCGCCGCTCCTCGGCGGGAAGATCAGGCCGATGCAGCGCGAGCCCCTCCCCCACGATGCGCTCGATGGTCTGGCGAGGAGAAAGCGAACTGAACGGATCCTGAAAGACGACCTGCAGATGAGAGCGCAACGACAGCCGCTCGCGCCCCTGATAGCTCGCGATCGGCCGCCCCTGGAACTCGACGACGCCGGCCGCCGTTCGTTGCAGCCCCAACATCGCCATCGCGAGTGTCGTCTTGCCCGACCCGGACTCGCCGACGATGCCGAGCGTCTCGCCCTGGCGCACCGCGATGTTCGCGTCGTTCACCGCGCGATAACGCCCTTTGCGCCACCAGCCGCGAAAACCCGGCAGCGTGGTGGCGAAGTCGACGATCACGTCCTTCGTCTGCAAGAGAACCGGCGCGATCGGCAGCACGGGCAGCACATGGCGCTCGGGCCGGCTCGCGATGAGCCGTTGCGTGTAGGGATGTTGCGGCGCCTCGAAAATCTGTTCGATGCTGCCCGACTCCACGAGCTTGCCCTTCTCCATCACGGCCACGCGCTGCGCGAAGCGGCGCACGAGATTCAGGTCGTGCGTGATGAGCAGCACGGACATGCCGCGCCGCGCCGCCTCCTCCTGCTGCAGTTCGAGCAGCAGATCGACGATCTGGCCGCGGATCGTCACGTCGAGCGCCGTGGTCGGCTCGTCGGCGAGCAGCAGGCGCGGACGGCACGCGAGCGCCATCGCGATCATCACACGCTGGCGCTGGCCGCCCGAAAGCTGATGCGGATAGCTCGACACGCGCCGCCGCGCTTCGGCAATGCCGGTGCGCTCCAGCAATCCCACCGCCCGCTCGTAGGCCGCCTTCTTCGAAACGCCGTCGTGCAGCACGATGGTTTCCGCGATCTGCTCGCCGATCGTGTAAAGCGGATTGAGCGCCGACATCGGCTCCTGGAAGATCATCGCGATGTCGTTGCCGCGCAGGCCGCGCATCGCGCGCTCGCTTTTCGCGAGCAGATCGTCGCCGTCGAGGCGGATCGCGCCGTCCATCCGCGCGTCTTGCAGGAGCCTCAGAACCGCCAGCGCGGTCACGGTCTTGCCCGAGCCCGATTCGCCGACGAGCGCCACGCGCTCGCCGCGCCCGATCGCGAGCGTCACGTCGTCGACGGCGAGCGTCTCGTTAAAGCGCACGCTCAAATGCTCGATCGAAAGGAGCGGCGCGGCGATGTCCTGCGGCACGGCGCTCACTGGTTGCCTCCGGCCTTCATGGCGTCGGAAATGCGCGTGTCGAGCGCGTTGCGCAACGCGTCGCCGATGAAGGTGAGCAGCAGCAGCGTCGCCACCAGCACGCCGAAAGTCGAGAGCGCGATCCACCATGCGTCGAGATTGCGCTTGCCCTGCGCGAGCAATTCGCCCAGGCTCGGCGTGGGCGCGGGCACGCCAAGCCCGAGAAAGTCGAGACTCGTGAGTGCGAGAATCGCGCCGCTCATGCGAAACGGCAGGAACGTGATGACGGGCGTGAGGCTGTTGGGCAGCACGTGATGCCAGATGATCTGCCAGTTCGAAAGACCCATCGCGCGCGCGGCGAGCACGTAGTCCTGGTTGCGGTTGCGCAGGAATTCGGCGCGCACGTAGTCGGACAAACCGATCCAGCCAAAGAGCGACAGCAGCACGATCAGCAGTACGAAACCCGGCTCGAAGATCGCCGCGAAGATGATCAGCAGATAAAGCTCCGGCAGCGAACTCCAGATCTCGATGAGGCGCTGCCCGAAGATATCGACCTTGCCGCCGAAATACCCTTGCACCGCGCCCGCCAGCACGCCGAGCAGCGTGCCGATGGCGGTCAGCACGAGCGCGAACTCCACCGATACCCGAAAGCCGTAGAGCAGTCGCGCGAACAGGTCGCGGCCGCTTTCGTCGGTACCGAGCCAGTTCTGACGCGACGGCGGCGCGGGGTTCGGCACCTTCGCGAAATAGTTGAGCGTGTCGTAGTAGTACGGGTTCGGCGGATAGATCGCGAAGTTGCCCGGCGCGTCGAAGCGATGACGAATATACGGGTCGAGATAATCGGCGGGCGTGGGGAAATCGCCGCCGAACGCAGTCTCGGGATAGTCCCTGAACAAGGGGAAATACAGATGCCCCTCGTAGCGCACGACCATCGGCTTGTCGTTGCACCAGAGCGGGCCGGCAAGACTCGCCGCGAACGCGACGAGAAACACGATCAGGCTCCAGTAGCCCAGGCGTTGCTGTCTGAAGCGCAGCCATACGCGGCGCGCGGGTGTGGGCGATTTGAAGGCGCGCACGCTCTCGGTGCGCAATTCGGGCTCGGCGCCGGCGCGGACTCGGTTCAACTCAGCGCTCCAGTTGTTCGAATTGGATGCGGGGATCGACCCACACGTAACAGAGATCGGAAATCAGTTTGGTTAGCAGTCCGATCAACGTAAAGAGGTACAGCGTGCCGAGCACGACCGGATAATCGCGCCGCACGACCGATTCGTACGAAAGCAGCCCGAGTCCGTCGAGCGAGAAAAGCGTTTCGATCAGCAGACTGCCGGTGAAGAACGCGCCGATGAACGCCGCCGGGAACCCCACCACGAGCGGCAGCAACGCATTGCGAAACACGTGCTTCCAGAGCACGGTACGCTCCGAGAGCCCTTTGGCGCGCGCGGTCAGCACGTACTGGCGGCGAATCTCTTCCAGGAAGGCGTTCTTGGTGAGCATGGTCGTCACGGCGAAGCTGCCCACCACCGAAGCCGTCACGGGCAGCGTGATATGCCAGAGATAGTCGAGTATCTTGCCGCCGAGCGAGAGCGTGTCCCAGTTATCGGAGGTGAGATTGCGCAGCGGGAAGAGTTGCAGGAACGAGCCGCCGCCGAACAGCACGAGCAGGAGCACGCCCAGCACGAAGCCCGGAATCGCGTAGCCGACGAGCACGACGAGGCTCGTCACGAGGTCGAAGCGCGAGCCGTTGCGCACCGCCTTGGCGATGCCCAACGGCACCGATATGAGGTACGTGAGGAAGAAGGTCCACAGGCCAATGCTGATCGACACCGGCAGCTTGGAAATGATGAGCGACCACACGCTCAGATGATGGAAATAGCTTTGTCCGAGATCGAAGCGCGCAAAGCGCCCGAGCATCAGGAAATAGCGTTGCAGCGGCGGTTTGTCGAAGCCGTAAAGCTGCTTGAGCTGCGCGATCTGCTGCGCGTCCACGCCCGAATGCGCGCGCATGCCGAACGGCATGCCCTGCTCCGCGCCCCGCCGCAATTCGCGCACTGCCTGCTCGACAGGACCGCCCGGTACGAACTGGATCACGCCGAAGGTCAGCGTGAGCACGCCGAGCAGCGTCGGGATCATCAGCAGCAGGCGTTTGACGATGTAGCTCCACATGATTCGTTGCTTCCGTCGTGTCCGTTGTTAATGACCCGCCGCTTGCGGCGCCTGTGGATTGAACCACCACGTCGAGATGATCCAGTCGTTCGCGCCATAGTACAGCGGCAGTTTCGCCGGATACGCCAGCGTATTCCTGAACGCCACGCGGTGCGTCCCGCTGTACCACTGCGGCACCACATAGTAGCCGTGCATCAGCACCCGGTCGAGCGCATGCGTGGCATCAAGCAGTTGCTGGAGCGTTTGCGCCCGCGTAAGCGCCTTGAGGATCGCATCTACGGCGGGCGATTTCAGGCCCAGCAGATTGCCCGAACCGGGCTCGTCGGCGGCCTTGCTGCCGAAGCGGTCGATCTGTTCCGCGCCGGGCACCTGAACGTCGGGGAACTTGATGGTCGTCATATCGAAGTCGAAGGCGTCGAGCCGCTTCTGGTAGAGCGCGAAATCGACCGAGCGATAGTTCACCTGAATGCCGAGCCGCCTGAGCGCCTGCGTGTACTGCGCCATGATCGGCGCCCACTGCCCCGAAGCGCTCGTATCGTCGAGCACTTCGAATGTGAACGGCTCGCCCTTCGCGTTGCGCAGCGCGCCGTCGCGGTAGGTCCATCCGGCTTCGGCGAGAAGCGCGCGCGCCTTGAGCAGATTCGCGCGCAGCGATCCCGGCGGCGTCGTATCGGGCTGCGAGGGCAGCGGACCGAACACGGCGGGGTCGAGCGATTCGCGCCACGGCTCGAGCAACGCAAGCTCGCCCGGCGACGGCAGGCCCTTCGCCTGTAGCTGCGTGTTCGCGAACCAACTGTCGATGCGACGGTACTGGCTGTAGAACAGCATGCGGTTGAGCCACTGGAAATCGAGCGCGAGGTCGAGCGCGCGGCGCACGCGCACGTCCTGGAACACGGGCTTGCGCAAATTCATGACGAAGCCCTGCATGCCGGTGCCGTTGTGCTGCGCAAACTCTTTCTTGATGAGTTCGCCGCTGTCGAAGCGCTTGCCGACATCGCGCCGCACCCAGTTGCGCGCGACGTATTCGACGAGCGCGTCGTACTCGCCCGCCTTGAAGGCTTCGAGCCGCGCCACATCATCCGAATAAAGCTTGTAGGTGATGCGCTCGAAGTTATTGGTGCCCACGCGCACCGGCAGTTCCTTGCCCCAGTAGTTCGGGTCGAGCTTGTAGGTGATCGTGCGTCCGTTGGAGTAGCGGTCGATCACATACGGGCCGCTGCCGATCGGCTGCTCGAACGCGAGCTGGTCGAACGCGATGCGGCTGCCGTCCGGGCGCAGACCCCACTTGTGCGAGAACACCGGCATGCCGCCCGCGATGAGCGGCAGCTCGCGATTGTTGCTGCGAAACTCGAAGCGGATCGTCGCGGGATCGACCACCACCGCGCGTGTGATCTCGCTGAAATACGCCTGCATGGAGGGCGCGGCCTGGCGGCTCTTCAGGGTATCGAACGAGAACTTCACGTCTTCGGCCGTTACTGGGTCGCCGTTCGAAAAACGCGCCTTGGGATTGATGTGGAATGTCACCGAAAGCGCATCGGGCGCGATGCGGATATCGTCGGCGAGCAGGCCGTAGGCCGAGGCCACTTCGTCGAGGCTCCCCGTCGTGAGACTCTCGAACAGCATGCCGAGTCCCGGCGCCGCGTTGCCGCGCAGCGTGAAGGGGTTGAACTTGTCGAAGCTCGTGAGGCGGTCGGGATTGGCGAGGACGAGCGTGCCACCCTTGGGCGCGTCCGGATTTACGTAATCGAAGTGCGCGAATCCTTGCTGATATTTGGGCTCGCCATACTGCGCGATGGCGTAGACCGCGTGCGCGGACGGCATGGCCATCAGTCCGAATGCAAGCGCGAGACACGCGGCCGCCAGCCTCTTGCCCATTGCGAAGCGTGCCGCAGGAACGGTTGCCCCAAGCGCGCCGTGCGCCGTCCTGCCTCGCGTTCCTGTCGTCATAGATCGGTAATTGTCCGGGCTGCCTTGTCAGTTGTGAGAGAATTCTACCCAAACCACGCGGCGCCGCCCCTGCAGGCGCCTGGCGCAATGACCTGATTTAGGAGAATTCATGGGCTTCCTCGCTGGCAAACGCATTCTGTTGACCGGCTTGCTGTCGAACCGTTCGATCGCGTACGGCATCGCGCAGGCATGCAAGCGCGAAGGCGCGGAACTGGCGTTCACGTACGTTGGCGACCGCTTCAAGGACCGCATCACCGAGTTCGCGCGCGAATTCGACAGCGACCTCGTGTTCCCCTGCGATGTGGCCGACGACGCGCAAATCGAAGCGCTCTTCGCAGATCTGAAGCAGCACTGGGACACGCTCGACGGCCTCGTCCACTCGATCGGCTTCGCGCCGCGCGAAGCCATCGCGGGCGATTTCCTCGACGGCATGACCCGCGAGAATTTCCGCATTGCGCACGATATCTCCGCATACAGCTTCCCCGCGCTCGCCAAGGCGGCCAAGCCGATGCTCGCCCAGAACGCATCGCTCCTGACGCTGACCTATCTCGGCGCCGAACGCGCGATCCCGAACTACAACACCATGGGCGTGGCGAAGGCCGCGCTCGAAGCGAGCGTGCGCTACCTCGCGGTGGCGCTCGGCGGCCAGGGCGTGCGCGTGAACGGCATCTCCGCTGGCCCGATCAAGACGCTCGCGGCAAGCGGCATCAAGGGCTTTGGCAAGATTCTCGACTTCGTCGAGCAGAACGCCCCGCTGCAACGTAACGTGACCATCGAACAGGTCGGCAATTCCGCCGCGTTCCTGCTCTCCGATCTGGCAGCCGGCGTGACCGCCGAAATCATGCACGTCGATTCGGGCTTCAACGCCGTGGTGGGCGGTATGGCCGGGCTGGAGTAAGCCGCTCTGATTCACATTGCACGCGTTGCGCGCGTCTCGTTGCGCGCGCAACGGCCGCAACGAAAAAGCCGCCCATGGGGCGGCTTTTCTTTTGGCGCTACGCCTGCAACCTGGCCTCGCGGCCAGGCGCCAACTTATTGGCGGCTTAGTGCCAGTGTCCCGGCGGCGGGCCGCCATGGTCCCAGTGCCCACGGCCCGGACCGCCATAGCCGCCATGATGACGATACCAGTCGTCACGCGCCCAGTAGCGGCGGCCGTCCCAGTAACGATCGCCGTGCCAGCCGATCACGATAGCCGGCGGCGCCCCATAGACGGGAGCCGGCTGATAGACGACCGGCGGCGGGGGCGGCGGCGCGTAGACCGGCTGCGGAGCGACATAAACCGGGGCCGGAATACCGATGTTGACACCAACGCTCACGCCAGCCATGGCGGCGCTCGATGCGCCGATAGCCGCGACCCCGAGCAGCATTGCAACAACACGTGGGAACTTCATGGACTCACCTTTCGGGTTTGATGTTTTGTTGAAGCCAATATAACGCACGGCTTTGGCCGGCATATTTCAAACTTGTAATAACTGATGCACAAACCTGGTCTGCGTTCGATGTCGTTACGTCTCGTTACACGCGGGCAAGGAGTTGTGGCGCGCAACGCGATGCGAACGCGCGGATCGCGAACTACGGCGCTGCGGAGGATATCATCGCTGGCGCGAAAGCGTGCGGGCGTCAACAGAACCTTCGGTGTATGTGTGCGGGTTTCCCGCGACCGACTACGTTTCATTCGCATTACGAACTATCTCGCCCAAATGCGTTCGGTGCGACGCCCGAGCCGATACGCCTTCGGCCATAAAGGATCCATCGCACTCCTCAGCAAATGAGCCAGCAATATTGCTGGTCGATGGTGGCGCGCCCAGCAAAACGGGGAGCCCAAAAACAAAAACCCCGCAAGCCGAGACTTGCGGGGTTTCGCCGCCATGACTGGCGGAGACGGAGGGATTCGAACCCTCGATCCAGGTTTTGGCCCAGATGCTCCCTTAGCAGGGGAGTGCCTTCGACCTCTCGGCCACGTCTCCCGAAAACTTCGTTCGCGCCAGGGAGGCAGCGCAACGAAGCCAAGATAATAGCGGGTTAGCGCCTCCCGGTCAATTCATACGACGCTTTTTTTGCAAAGTTTTTTCTGCAAGCGCACATCGAACATCGTGCGCGGCATCTCGAATCAGAATCGGGCGGAAAAACCGCGTCACATCCGCGTCATACGACTCGAATGCAACGCGTGCGCAGCGCGATTTACGCGTGCTCGAGGTCGAATGCCTTGTGCAGCGCGCGGACCGCCAGCTCCATGTACTTCTCGTCGATCAGCACGGAGATCTTGATTTCCGAGGTCGAGATCATCTGGATGTTGATGCCCTCTTCCGAGAGCGTGCGGAACATCTTGCTCGCCACGCCCACGTGCGAGCGCATGCCCACGCCGACCACCGAAACCTTCGACACCTTCGGATCGCCCAGCACCTGCTCGGCGCTCACATGACCCTTCACCGTGTTGTTGAGAACATCCATCGCGCGCTGATAGTCGCCGCGCGGCACCGTGAACGTGAAGTCGGTCTTGCCGGCCACACTCTGGTTCTGGATGATCATGTCGACGTCGATGTTCGAGTCCGCCACCGGGCCGAGGATCTGATACGCGATGCCCGGCTTGTCGGGCACGCCCATCACGGCGATGCGGGCCTCGTCGCGCTGGAACGCGATACCCGAGATGACTGCTTTTTCCATGGTCTCGTCTTCTTCAAAAGTAATCAGGGTGCCCGAGGACATTTCCTCGTCGAGGTTCATCATGGGGTCGGTCAGGCTGGAGAGCACACGCGTCTTCACCTGATACTTGCCCGCGAATTCCACCGAGCGGATCTGCAGCACTTTCGAGCCGAGGCTGGCCATTTCCAGCATCTCTTCGAACGTAATGCGATCGAGACGGCGAGCGTCGTCCACCACGCGCGGATCGGTCGTGTAGACGCCGTCGACGTCCGTGTAGATCAGGCATTCGTCGGCCTTCAGCGCGGCGGCCACCGCCACCGCCGAAGTGTCCGAGCCGCCGCGGCCGAGCGTCGTGATGTGGCCTTCCGGATCGATGCCCTGGAAGCCCGTGATCACGACCACCTTGCCGTCGTCGAGGTCGGCCAGCACGCGCTCGCCGTCGATGTCGTTGATGCGGGCCTTGGTGAACGAGCTGTCGGTTTTGACCGGCACTTGCCAGCCGGTGTAGCTGATGGCGTCGACGCCGGCTTCCTGCAGGGCGATCGAGAGGAGACCGACGCTCACCTGCTCACCGGTCGACGCAATCATGTCGAGTTCGCGCGGGCTGGGCTGCGGCGAAATTTCTTTCGCGAGGCCGAGCAGACGATTGGTTTCGCCGGACATCGCCGAAGGCACGACGACCATCTTGTGGCCTGCCTTGTGCCATTTGGCGACGCGCCTGGCGACGTTCTTGATGCGCTCGACCGAGCCCATCGAGGTGCCGCCGTATTTGTGTACGATGAGTGCCATTGTCGTTCTGAACTGGAGATGTTACCGCGCTGGCGCACTGAAGGACTGGGCCGCCGGGGCGCTTAAGGCCATGGCGGCGGCTTCAGTGCGTGCAGCACGCGCGGGTTTTGCCCTCAGGGGCGCAAAGGTCGGCGCACGGGTGTCGATGCGCGCTTGTCACATGCCTGTGCTTGCACTTGCGCCCCGCCCGCATGCCGCTACGACGTCCCTGCAATCGTCGGATACCGCTCGAAGGAAAAATCGCGCCTTCATGGCACACGCCGCTTTTGACGGCGCCCATGAACGCGAAAAAGCGGGCTGGACAAACGACTTACACTACCCGATTGACGTCAAAATTACAAGACGAAACCCGTTTGCGGAGCGGGAAAAAGCTTGCGGGGCAAGGATTTGCGGGGGCACGATTGCAACGCTGCCGCCGGGTTCAGGCGATCACTAAATCTTCCCGCCATTCGATGCGACGCCAGCCCGCGCGCGACTCGCTTTGCGCCGTGCAGAACGCCGAGCGGTTCACGCCGATACGGGGCACGAACAGCAGCGTCTCGCCCACGAAAAGCAGCGGCACGTCACGCTCCCATGCGGGCACGCCACGCGTCTGGAACAGGTTCTTGAGCGTGCGGCTCACGTTCGCGGCTTCGTCGCGCAGACGCTCGCCGCCGCTGCGCTCACGCGCGATGAGCGGCGCGCTCGCGAGCACATGCTCGGGAACGGCGTCGGCGGCGTCGGGCGTGGCGGGCGCGAAAACGTACGTCCCGCGCCATGACGGCAGGCGCCAGATTTCCTCGCCGGCCCAGTTCAACGACACGGGCTCGCGCGAAAGCGCCGCGCCCTCGCCTCCGCGTTCATCGCCTGCCCACGCAGCTTCCCACGAGACGATGCCGCGATACGCGCGCAAGCGCTGACCGGCGTGTTCGACGCGCAACGCGTGACCGTTCGCATCGTCGCGCGCAATGGCGCGCAACTGCCGCAGCATATCCGCGAGCCGCGCCGCCGATGCCGCGGGCAGGCCGAGCGAGCGCATCCAGTAGCGAAGTAGATTGAGCGCGCGCGCCTCGTCGAGCACGAGCAGCGCGGTGTGCGAGAGTGCGCTATCGCCTTCGCATCCGACCTCGCGCAAGTCCATGCGTGCAAGATCGTCGAGCAGACGCTGCGAAGAAGCCGCATGCGCCGCCGTGCGCGCGAGCGCATCGCGATAACCGGGGAAATGGCCCGAGAGCGCCGGCATCACATCGTGACGCAAGGCGTTGCGTGCGTAGCGCGTGTCGTCGTTCGATTCGTCGTCGATCCACCGCAGGCCGTGTGCGCGCGCGTACCGTTCCAGTTGCGCGCGCAACAAGGCAAGCAGCGGCCGCATGCGAGCCACGCCACTCGCGCTCGCGCTCGCAGGCGCCATCGCCGCGAGCCCCGCGAGCCCGGCGCCGCGCAGCAATTGCAGCAGCACCGTTTCGGCCTGATCGTCCGCATGATGCGCGAGCCAGAGCGCCTGCACGCCGTGCGCCGCGCACATCGCGTCGAGGGCGCGGTAGCGCGCGTCGCGGGCCGCTGCCTCAACGCCGGCCGCGTTGTCGCGCGCCACCTGCACGCGCCTCGCGTCGAACGTCACACCGTAAGCGCGCGCGGTCGCCTCGCAATGGGCGAGCCAGGCATTCGCATCCGGACTCAGGCCGTGATGCACATGCAGCGCGACGATACGCGCCGCGCCAGCCGCCCGCACGGCTGCGTCGAGCAGCACGGACGAGTCGAGCCCGCCGCTATACGCAATCGCGATGCGTGCGTCGTTCGCAAGCGTGGAAAGCACAACGCCGAGCGCATCGAGAACGATGCGCCCGGCGTCGGATTCGGGATGGTCGGTCACAGTACGACCGCTGACGCTGGAAACCGCTGACGTCGCGCGCCTTACGCGCCCGGCGTCGTTTCCTTGAACTTGCCGTAGGCCATCAGGCGCTCGAAACGGCGCTGCTTCAGGTCGGCGATGCTCATGCCCTGGAACTGGCGCAGCGAGTCGGCCAGCGCGCGGCGCAGCAGCGCGGCCATGCCCTTCGGATCGCGATGCGCGCCGCCGAGCGGCTCGTTCACGATCTTGTCGATGAGACCCAGCGCCTTGAGGCGGTGCGCCGTGAGGCCCAGCGCTTCCGCGGCTTCCGGCGCCTTCGCCGCGCTCTTCCACAGAATCGACGCGCAGCCTTCCGGCGAGATCACCGAGTAGGTCGAGAACTGCAGCATCATGACCGTGTCAGCCACGGCGACCGCGAGCGCGCCGCCCGAACCGCCTTCGCCGATGATCGTCGTGATGATCGGCGTCTTGAGTTCGGCCATCACATAGAGATTGCGGCCGATGGCTTCCGACTGGCCGCGCTCTTCCGCACCGATGCCCGGGTACGCGCCCGGCGTGTCGACGAACGTGAAGATGGGCAGGCCGAACTTCTCGGCAAGACGCATCAGGCGCTCGGCCTTGCGATAGCCTTCGGGGCGCGGCATGCCGAAGTTGCGCGCGGCGCGCTCCTTCGTGTCGCGGCCCTTCTGATGGCCGATCACCATGCAGGCCTGGCCGTTGAAACGCGCGAGGCCGCCGACGACAGAAAGGTCATCCGCGAACGAGCGGTCGCCGTGGAGTTCGTGAAAATCGGTGAACAACTCGTGCACGTAATCGAGCGTGTACGGACGCTGCGCGTGACGCGCGATCTGCGAAACCTGCCACGGGCTCAAGTTCGCATAGAGGTCCTTCGTGAGCTGCTGGCTCTTCTTCGACAGCCGCTCGATTTCTTCCGAAATATCGACGGCCGAATCGTCCTGAACGAAGCGCAGTTCTTCGATCTTCGCTTCCAGTTCAGCGATCGGCTGTTCGAAATCCAGAAACGTGGTCTTCATGTGTGGGAATCCTTCACTTTGCGGCAGCGCGTATTCTAACCGCGCCAGCGCGCGCCGAAATCGGCTCAGAACTATCGATTTCTCGGATCGATAGGATTTTTCCTAATAATTCACGGCGCGCTTAGGCTTCACGACGGTTCGAGGCTGCGCCACATATACCAGGTCGCGACAGTACGCCACGGCTCCCAGTTGGCCGCGACTTCGCGCGCTTCGCTGCGCGTGACCGGCTCGCCGCTGAAATAGTTGACGCTGATCGCGCGGATCAGGCCGAGATCGTCGAGCGGCAGCACGTTCGGGCGCGCGAGATTGAAGATCAGGAACATCTCGGCGGTCCAGCGGCCAATGCCGCGAATTGCCGTAAGTTCCGCGATCACGTCCTCGTCGTCCATCGACGTCCACTTGCCCACGTGCAGCGCACCCGAAACGAAATGCTGCGCGAGATCGAGGATGTATTCCGTCTTGCGTTTCGAGAGCCCGCATGCGGCGAGCTTTTCGTGACCGAGTTTCAGGAACTGCTGCGGCACGAGCTTCGGGCAGGCGGCTTCCACACGCTGCCAGAGCGCTTGTGCCGCCGCCGTCGAAATCTGCTGGCCCACTACCGAGCGCGCGAGCGTGACAAACGGATCGTCGCGGCTCAGCAAATGCACGGGGCCGAATTTAGGAATCAGCTTCTTGAGAATACGGTCGCGCTTGACGAGGTCCGCACAGGCCTTGTCCCAATAGTCGGGACGCTGCACTTCGAACTCGAGATCGCCGAGCATGCTCGCCGCCGGCTCTACGGCTTCGAGCACCGCCGGACCATTGGAAAGCGCGGCCTCGATCGCCGCGCCGTCGAGCACCTCATGCGACGCGGACGCGCCATTGGCCTTCACGTGCGCCGTCTTCGCAGGCTTGGTCGCGGCCTTCCCGGCCGCGCCATTGAGCGCGCGCTTTGCACCTGCGGCTGCGCCCGCGGTTGCGCTCGCGTTTCTGCCTGCATTTCTGCCCGCATTTCTGCCCGTTAGCGACGCAGACCGCCTGGTCTGCGTCTTCGTGGCCGTTGCCATCCTGCCTCCTGCCTCGCGAATCGATCAGTGGAAACTGGACAGCCCGCTTACACGCGGCGCCACTCGGTCAACCCGCCCGGTTTGTCTTCGAGCGCGACACCGGCTTCGAGCAGTTCGGCCCGAATCCGGTCCGCCTCCGCATATTGCTTCGCCTGCTTGGCCGCCGTGCGCGCCGCGATATTCGCTTCGATCGCCGCCACGTCGAGCGCGCCCGCATCTTGCGCGCCCGCAGCCTGCTGCAGGAACACGCGCGGCTCGCGAACGAGCAGCCCGATCACGCGTGCGAGGCGCTGCAACTGACGCGCGAGCACGGCGTCGCGCGTGCGGTTCACTTCGCTCGCGAGTTCGAACAGCACGGCGATCGCCACCGGCGTGTTGAAGTCGTCGTTCATTGCCGCGCGAAAACGCTGCGCGTACGGCTCATTCCAGTCAAGCTCGCCCGCGTCCGGCGTCACGTCCTTCAACGACGTGTAAAGACGCGTGAGCGCGTTGCGCGCGTCGTCGAGGTGCACGTCGCTGTAATTCAGCGGCGAGCGGTAATGCGCGCGCGCCATGAAAAAGCGCACCACTTCGGCATCGTACTTCGCCAGCACTTCGCGGATCGTGAAGAAGTTGCCAAGCGACTTCGACATCTTCTCGTTGTCGATATTCACGAAGCCGTTATGCATCCACGTATTGACGAACGTCTTGCCGGTCGCGCCTTCGCTCTGGGCGATCTCGTTCTCGTGGTGCGGAAACTGCAGGTCCTGGCCGCCGCCATGAATGTCGAAGTGCTCGCCGAGCAGCGTGCAGCCCATGGCCGAGCATTCGATATGCCAGCCCGGACGCCCGCGCCCGAATTTCGAGTCCCAGCTCGTGTCGGCCGG
Source organism: Paraburkholderia sp. J76 (assembly GCF_905220295.1). NCBI lineage: Bacteria > Pseudomonadati > Pseudomonadota > Betaproteobacteria > Burkholderiales > Burkholderiaceae > Paraburkholderia > Paraburkholderia sp. J76. The sequence goes on along the minus strand of NZ_CAJMZJ010000003.1, from coordinate 258,442 downwards.
CTCCTGCGGTTTTGCCTGTTTCCACAGCACGAAGTCAAGCGGATCCTGCTTGGCATCGTTCGTCGCCACACGTTCGCCTGCGCGCAGGTCTTCGATCGACTTGCCCGAGAGCGCGCCGTAGTTCGCGAACTTGCGCACCGCGTAATTCACGTCGCCGTCCGTACCCTGGTACGCGTAGCCGTTGCGCTCGAGCTTGCCGATCATGTCGAGCATCTGCGGAATGTATTGCGTCGCGCGCGGCTCGTGATCGGGGCGCTGGATGCCGAGCGCGTCCGCGTCTTCGTGCAGCGCTGCGATGAAACGGTCGGTGAGCTGCTTGATCGTCTCGCCGTTTTCCACCGCGCGACGAATGATCTTGTCGTCGATGTCGGTAATGTTGCGCACGTAGGTCACGTTGTAGCCGAGCGCGCGCAGCCAGCGTTGCACGATATCGAACACCACCATCACACGCGCATGCCCGACGTGACAATAGTCGTACACCGTCATCCCGCAGACGTACATACGCACGACGCCGGGCTCGAGTGGCACGAAATTTTGCTTGTCACGCGCGAGCGTGTTGTAGATGCGCAGTGATTCCATAAAGGCGGTGGATACGTGTGTCGAAAGAAATCCGCGGCGGCGCCGACCGCAGCCAGCGGGCGATGGCCCGCGTTGCTCAGGCTGCTGTCTGTCGGCGTCCGGACTGCAAACAGGCTAATGTTTTCAGCGGAGACGACCACGAGTGGCGTTGAAAAGTCCGGCGACTCGCGCAAGCGCCCGTCCGTCATATGCACATCGCGCGAACATAACGCGAACATACCGTAGACCAAATGTGGACCAAATGTGGACCAAGCGGGCGAGGGACAAAGCGCGCGACGAAAACGCACAGACCTTTTGTTAGAATGGCTCGGAGTATAACACCGCGACCTCACCCTATGAAACCTTCCAGCGGCCGCGCGCCCCGTGCTGCGACCCTTGCCGCGTCGGCTCTCTCGAGCGTCGCGATCCTGCTGTGCAGCGTGAGCATCGCGCATGCCGCACCTCCCGCGACGTCCGACGCCACGCCCGGCGCCGACGCGGCGATCAGCCAGCAAGACTGGGCTGGCGCGCTCAGCCAGCTCGACGCGCGCATCAAGACGAACCCGCGCGACGTGCAGGCGAAATTCAAGCGCGCGACCATTCTCGCGCGCCTGAACCGCGACGACGACGCGATCGAGGCGTTCACCGAACTCACGCAGCTCTACCCCGAATTGCCCGAGCCCTACAACAATCTCGCAGCGCTGTACGCGAAGCACGGCCGCTACGAGGAGGCGCGCGTCGCGCTCGAAACGGCGGTGAAGGCGAATCCGTCGTACACGCTCGCGTGGGAAAATCTCGGCGATCTGTATCTGCGTCTGGCCGATGCGTCATACCGCCGCGCGCAAACGCTCGGCCATGCGAGCGGCGCCACGCAGCAGCGCCAGGCCGACATCGCGAAGATCATCTCGCCGCCGCCCGCGCCGAAGAAGTCAGGCGCAGTAGCGGCAGAAAGTGCATCCGGGGTGAGCCCGTCGGCCGTCGTGCCTGCGCTCAGCAACCCCGCGTACCAGTTCGGCGGCCAGACGGGCTCGCTCGCGATGCCGCCTTTCGTGGCGCCGTCGCCCGCGCCGTCCAACTAGCCTTCGAACCAACACCTGGCGCGCTCGCGCGCTGCGACACGTTTTTCCCGCACTTCCGAGGATACTCATGAAATGGTTGATGTTGGCGCTCGGCAGCGCCGCCCTGATCGCGAACGCACCCGCCTTTGCGCAAAACGGCCAGTTGGCCGCCGCGCATCCGCAAGTGCTCTTCAAGACCAGTGAAGGCGACATTCGCGTCGAGCTTTATCCGGAGAAGGCGCCGAAGACCGTCGACAATTTCCTGCAGTACGTGAAGGCCGGCCAGTACAACGGCACGATCTTCCATCGCGTGATTCGCGGCTTCATGATCCAGGGCGGCGGCTACACGCAAAGCTTCGTCGAGAAGCCCACGCGCGCGCCCATCGCGCTTGAAAGCAGGAACGGCCTGAAGAACCTCACGGGCACGATCGCGATGGCGCGCACGAGCGACCCGAATTCGGCCACCGCGCAGTTCTTCATCAACACCGTCGACAACGCCGGCCTCGACTATCCGAACCCGGACGGCAACGGCTATGCGGTGTTCGGCAAAGTTACGCAGGGCATGGACGTCGTGAAGAAGATCGAAGCGGCGCCCACCACCTCGCGCGGCCCGATGGCCGACGTGCCGCAAAAGGAAATCGTGATCGAGTCGGCAACCGTAGTCGCCAAATGAGTCAGCACGTAAAACGCCGGCAACACGCCAGTTAATCATCGGCTAACCGGGCGGCAACGCCGCCCTCACCCGTCGCACGTCGCGGCGCCGGCACACGCGTCGGGCACCACGCCCCGCCTCTTGCCGATGCAGCGACGTTCATTCCCCCAGCCACAGGCAAAGGATCCATCATGGTCGAACTGCACACGAACCACGGCGTCATCAAGCTCGAACTGAACGCCGAGAAGGCCCCGAAAACGGTCGCCAACTTCCTCAACTATGTGAAGAACGGCCACTACGACGGCACGGTGTTTCACCGCGTCATCGACGGGTTCATGATCCAGGGCGGCGGCTTCGACGCCGGCATGAAGCAAAAGCCGACCGAAGCGTCGATCGAAAACGAAGCGAACAACGGCCTGAAGAACGAGCGCGGCTCGATCGCCATGGCTCGCACCAACGACCCGCATTCGGCGTCGGCACAGTTCTTCATCAACGTGGCCGACAACGACTTCCTGAACCACTCGTCGCCGACGCCGCAAGGCTGGGGCTACGCCGTGTTCGGCAAGGTCGTGGAAGGCCTCGAAGTGGTCGACAAGATCAAGAAGGTCAAGACGGGCTCGAAGGGCTTCCATCAGGACGTGCCGGTCGATGACGTCGTGATCGAGAAGGCCGTCGTCGTCGAATAAGCTTCACTCAACTCTCACGCACACCCTTCATCGATGCTGCAGGAAAAGGCTTTACGACACGCTGCCGCGGGCGTGCCCGGCGAGGGCAAGCGCCCGCACGCGGCTCGCCCGTTCCTGTTCATTTCCGATGTGCATCTGAACGAAGGGATTCCGCGTACGGTCGCCGCGTTCGAGCGCTTCATCCGGGTCACGGCCGATCAGGCCGACTCGGTGTTCATACTCGGCGACCTCTTCGAATACTGGATCGGCGACGACATGCTCTCCGATCCGTTCCCCGCGCGCATGGCCGCACTGATGCACACGCTCTCCGAGCGCGGCATCGCGCTCTACATCATGCACGGCAACCGCGACTTTCTGATGGGCAAGCGCTTCATGAAAGCCGCGGGCGCGATCTGGCTGCCCGATCCCATCGCGATCACCGCGTTCGGCACGCGTCTTGCCCTCGCGCACGGCGACGCGATGTGCACCGACGATCACGGCTATCAGCTTTTTCGCAAGCTCGCGCGCAACCGGCTCGTGCAGTTGCTGTTTCTCGCGTGGCCGTTTCGCTGGCGCCGCGCGATCGCCGAGCGTGCGCGCCACGCGAGCGAGAACAAGCGCAGCGGGCCGCGGCTGCCCAAGTACGACGTCACGGACAAAGGCGTGGCGGCGCTCTTCAAGCGCGCGCGTGCGAACACCATCGTGCACGGCCACACGCACAGGCCGGCGCGCCACCAGGAGCCCGGCGGCACGCGTTGGGTTTTGCCCGACTGGGATCTCGATCACGGCAAGCCACGCGGCGGTTATCTGCGCGTGGATGCCGAAGGGTTCAGGGTCTTGCCGCTGGACTGAAGTGCGCGGCTTCCAGCGCCTTGGCGGCTCTACGCGTCAAACGCGCGCCGCCGCCTTCGCTTCCTCGCGGCTCGCCGCTTCGGCTTGAGAGGCGCCGCATTCCAGTCCCTCCGACAAACGACGCAATTCGGCGAGTGCCGCGTCGGCGCCATGCAGCGCCTCGAGACGCGCGCCGAGCCGCTCCAGCGCGACCACGATGGCGTCGACGCGCTGCGTCTGCGTGGCCGCGTGGTCGATCAGTCCGTGGATCGCGAGCGAAACGGGATCGTCCGCGTTGGGGGTGATGCCGTACGCGAAGAAGCCTTCGCGCGCCGAAGCCGGTCTCATCTGCGCCGGCGCGGTCTTCGCGGGCGCGACGACGCGCGCGGGGTTGCCCACCGCCGTCGCGCCTTCCGGCACCGGCTTCACGACCACGGCGTTCGAGCCGATCTTCGCGCCGGCGCCCACCGTGAAGCCGCCGAGCACCTTTGCGCCCGCGCCGACAATGACGCCCGGCCCGAGCGTCGGGTGGCGCTTGGCGCCGCGCGTAAGCGACGTGCCGCCGAGCGTGACGCCCTGATAGATCGTGCAGTCGTCGCCGACTTCGGCCGTCTCGCCGATCACGACGCCCATGCCGTGATCGATGAACACACGCCGGCCGATGGTCGCGCCCGGATGGATCTCGATGCCTGTCAGAAAACGCGCGATCTGCGAAACGTAACGCGCAAGCCAGCGGCGCTTCGCGCGCCAGCATGCGTGCGCGAAGCGATGCAGCACGAGCGCATGCAGACCCGGATAACAGGTCAGGACCTCCCACGCGCTGCGGGCGGCGGGATCGCGCTCGCGGATCGTGGCAATGTCTTCGCGAAGTCTCTTGAACATGGCAGTCACGCTAAAAACGTGTGAAACATGGGGAAACGGCGCAGCGGCTATTGCAGCCGCGCGCATTTGCTTATGAATTTTTAGCCGGGTTCAGCCGATTGTAGGCGCAAAGCCGATTGGAGGTCGGAAGTCCCCGCGGGCGGCAAGGTCGGACGCCGCAGCCGGGAATCAGCGGCTCTCGCCCTTACCGTCGCCTTTGCCCTTGAGCATGAGAATGTGCTTGGCGATGCCGCGCACGATATTGACCTCCTCGCGCTCGAGCCCCGAGCGGGCGAAGAGGCGCCGCAGGCGTGACATGAGTTTTTTCGGATTGGCGGGATCGAGAAACTCGAGCGCGATGAGCGCATTTTCCAGATGCACGTACATGCGCTCGATGTCGTCGCTCGTCGCGAGCGGCGAGCCGCCGCCGGGCTGGGAGGTCGCGGCCGCGCCGCCTGCCGCCGCCAACGCCGGGGCGGGCGCACTCTCGCCGAGATAAGCGAGGCGAAGCTCGTACGAGAGCACCTGGACCGCCTGGGCAAGATTGAGCGAGCTATAGGCGGGATTGGCCGGAATATGGGCAAGCGCGCTGCAGCGCTCGACGTCGTCGTTCGACAGACCCGTGCGCTCGTTGCCGAACACGAGCGCGATGTCGCCGCCGTGCGCCACCTGCCGGCACGCGTGCTGCACCGCCTCGCGCGGCGCGGCGGGCGGCGGCCCGTACTCGCGCGTGCGGGCCGTGAGCGCGAGCGACCATTGCACGCCCGCCAGCGCGTCGGCGAGCGTCGGCACGATATGGGCGGCCGCGAGCACGTCGTCGGCCCCGCTCGCCATCGCCACGGCTTCCGGGTCGCAGTGGACCTGCGGCACGCGCGGCGCCACCAGCACGAGGCGCGAGAATCCCATGGTCTTCAGCGCGCGCGCCGCCGCGCCGACGTTGCCGGGATGGCTCGGCTCGACGAGCACGAAGCGGGTGGACGTGAAGCCGCCGCGCAGCGGCTCGTGCGCATCGCCGGAAGCCGGCGAAGTTACGGGAGAGTCGGACGAATCGGGCGAATCGGGGTGCGTCAAGATGGTTCTCTAACCGCGAAAAAGGAATTGGAATGTCTATGTTAGCGCGCCTCGCGCCGCCGCCGTGCTTCGAGCTTGAGCAGGCGCGCACACTGGCCGAACGTCATATCCATGAAAATCCCGATATCCTGCCCGGGAGAAGCCATGGAAACGCCGAGACTCGGGTAAAATGGCGGTTTCGCGCGCGTCGGGCCAATCGTGCAGCCGCATGGCTGCCCGCCAGACGCCGGGCAACCTGCTGGCCAGTTGCCGGCAAACAGCGCCGCCGCGCCCCGCTCTTATCCAATTCGTCTCCGTTGACGGGACAGGTTCCGCAGGTCCGTTTCGAGGCCCGCGCCCTGTCCAATCGTTAGACGCTTTTATCTTTTGCACCACCGGCGCGCATCCAGCCTTCGCGAGCGCCGGACAACAAGGATCCTGGCTCATGCATCCCATGCTCAACATCGCTGTCAAGGCCGCGCGCCGCGCCGGACAGATCATCAACCGCGCGTCGCTCGACCTCGACCTCGTGCAGGTCGCGAAGAAGCAGCACAACGATTTCGTCACGGAAGTCGACAAAGCGGCCGAAGCCGCCATCATCGAAACGCTCAGGACCGCCTACCCCGATCACTCCATCCTCGCCGAGGAATCGGGCCTGTCGGAAAACGAATCCGAATACCAGTGGATCATCGATCCGCTCGACGGCACCACCAACTTCATCCACGGCTTCCAGTACTACTGCGTTTCGGTCGCGCTCGCGCACAAGGGCCTCGTCACGCAGGCCGTGGTCTACGATCCGACGCGCAACGATCTCTTCACCGCCTCGCGCGGCCGCGGCGCGTTCCTGAACGACCGCCGCATCCGCGTGGGCCGTCGCGACCGTCTCGCCGACGGCCTGATCGGCACCGGCTTCCCGTTCCGCGAGAAGAACGGCCTCGACAGCTACTGCGAACTGTTCGCCGAAATGACCAACGCGTGCGCGGGCCTGCGCCGCCCGGGCGCGGCCGCGCTCGATCTGGCCAACGTCGCGGCCGGCCGCATGGACGGCTTCTTCGAACAGGGCCTCAATCCGTGGGACGTCGCCGCGGGCGGCCTGCTCGTGACGGAAGCCGGCGGTCTGATCGGCAACTACACGGGCGACTCGGATTTCCTGCACGTGGGCGAAGTCGTCGCGGGCAACCCGAAGGTCTACGCGCAGATGGTGCCGATCCTCTCGAAGTACACGCGCGTCACGAAAGCGGCGTAAGCGCCCATGCGCGTCGCGGTGCAAGCGTTGTTCCGCCGCGACGCCTGCGAAGCGCGCGCCGGGTCAGCGCCGGGCTCCCCCATGCGCATCGAGCGGCTTCGGCCGCTTTTTTGTCGTCTGTCCGTATCAGCCGTGGCCTGACTGCAAGCGGACCACGTACGCATCCGATGAAAAAAAGCTTCTACACGATAATCGCCGCGCAGTTCGTGTCGTCGCTCGCCGACAACGCGCTCCTCATCGCGGCGATTGCGCTGCTCACGGTAATTGCGTCGCCCGCCTGGGTGACGCCGCTCCTGCAGATCTTCTTCACGATTTCCTACGTGGTGCTCGCGCCTTTCGTCGGCGCGTTCGCCGACGCCCTGCAAAAGCGCCACGTGATGTTCGTCTCGAACGCGCTCAAGGCGTGCGGCTGCCTGCTGATGATCGCGGGCGTGCATCCGATGATCGCGTATGGCGTGGTCGGCTTCGGCGCGGCGGCCTACTCGCCCGCAAAGTACGGAATCCTGACGGAATTGCTGCCGGCCGAAAAACTCGTCGCCGCCAACGCGTGGCTCGAATCGGCGACGGTGCTCTCCACCATCGTCGGCACGATGATGGGCGGCGCACTCGTTTCGACCTACGCCGGGCGCTTCGTCACGCATCATCGGTTGCCGCTCATCCACTCGGCCGCCGACCTCGCGATGCTCGCCGTGATGATCACGTACGTGTGCGCCGCGATCATCAACATCGCCATTCCCGACACGCTCGCGCGTTACGAAAACCGCCTCAAGGAGCCCGCGCGGCTTCTGAGCGATTTCACGCATAGCTTCAACGTGCTCTGGACCGACAAGCTCGCCCAGATCGCACTCTGGGTCACGACCCTGATGTGGGGCGCGGCGGTCACGCTGCAACTGCTCGTGCTCAAGTGGGCCGACGCGAACCTCGGACTCTCGCTTTCGAAAGCCGCCGTGATGCAGGGCGTGACCGGGCTCGGCATCGCGCTCGGCGCGGGCGCGGCCGCCGCGTGGGTGTCGCTGCGCGCCTCGCTGCGCGTGCTGCCCGTGGGCGTGCTGTGCGGCGCGGTGGCGATCGGCATGGCGTTCTACAGCAAGGGCCTCTTTCCGCAGGGCATGGGCGTGCGCTTCGGCACATTCATCGTGCCCTTCTATCTGCTTTTCGCGTACCCGCTGATGGTGCTGCTCGGCGTGCTCGCCGGCTTTTTCATCGTGCCGATGAACGCCCTGCTCCAGCATCGCGGCGCGACGCTGCTTTCGGCGGGGCACTCGATCGCGGTACAGAACTTCAACCAGAATCTCGCGGTGCTGTTCATGCTCGGCGCGTATGCGCTGCTGCTCACCGCGAAGGTGCCTGTGCAGTGGATCATCGTCGTATTCGGCGTATTCGTTTCCACGCTGATCTGGCTCGCCATGCGGCGCAGTGCGGCAAACGCGCGCACCGTGGACCTGCAGGCGCTCGTCGACGAATGACTGGCTCCGCGGAAACGGCGTTAGCCGAAAGGCTGGCTTTACATGCAATCGGCGCGCGTTAAACTCACGCCCTGAACCCCTAGCAAGACACCGAGGATGGCTACACACACCGCCGGCGCAGCCGACATCGCGCAACACACTCCCATGATGCAGCAATATTTGCGCATCAAGGCCGACCATCCGGGCACGCTCGTGTTCTACCGGATGGGCGACTTCTACGAGCTGTTCTTCGAAGACGCCGAGAAAGCCGCGCGCCTGCTCGACCTCACGCTCACGCAGCGCGGCGCGTCGGCGGGCAATCCGATCAAGATGGCCGGCGTGCCGCATCACGCGGTCGAGCAATACCTCGCGAAGCTCGTGAAGCTGGGCGAATCGGTGGCGATCTGCGAACAGATCGGCGACCCGGCCACGTCGAAGGGGCCAGTCGAGCGCAAGGTCGTGCGCGTGGTCACGCCCGGCACGCTCACGGACGCAGCGCTCCTGTCCGACAAAAACGACGTGTACCTGATGGCAGTCTGCCCCGGCCACAACCGGCGCGGCGTGACCGTCAACGTCGGCCTCGCGTGGCTCAATCTCGCGAGCGGCGCACTGCGTCTCGCGGAAGTCGCGCCGGAACAGGTCGCCACGGCGTTCGAACGCATCCGGCCCGCGGAAATGCTCGTCGCGGAAATGCCTGCGGAAACCGCCGCATGGGCGCCGCCCGCCGGTTCGCGCGCGCTCACGCGCGTGCCCGCCTGGCATTTCGACATTGGCTCGGGCAAGCAGCGCCTGTGCGACCAGCTCGATGTGGCGAGCCTCGACGGCTTCGGCGCGCAAACGCTCACGAGCGCCTGCGGCGCGGCGGGCGCGCTGCTGCTTTATGCCGCGGCCACGCAGGGCCAGCAACTGCGCCACGTGCGCAGCCTGAAGGTCGAAGCCGAATCGGAATACATCGGGCTCGATCCGGCCACGCGCCGCAACCTCGAACTCACCGAAACGCTGCGCGGCACCGAATCGCCCACGCTCTGCTCGCTGCTCGATACGTGCAGCACGGCCATGGGCAGCCGCCTGCTGCGCCACTGGCTACATCACCCGCCGCGCCAGGCCGCGATCGCGCAGATGCGCCAGCAGGCCATCGGCGCGCTGCTCGAAGCGCCTGCGCATGCGAGCGTCGATACGTTGCGCGGCGCCTTGCGCCAGATCGCCGACGTCGAGCGCATCACGGGGCGGCTCGCGTTGCTTTCGGCGCGACCGCGCGATCTTTCCAGCCTGCGCGACACCTTCGCGGCGTTGCCCGCGCTGCGCGAACAGGTGGCGGCCGCAAGCGGCGCGGCCATGTTGCTCGCGCACATCGCCGAGGCGCTCGAACCGCCGGCCGAGTGCGCGGCGCTGCTGCAGCGCGCGGTCGCGCCGGAACCCGCGGCGATGGTGCGCGACGGCGGCGTGATCGCGCGCGGCTACGACGCGGACCTCGACGAACTGCGCGACATCTCCGAGAACTGCGGCCAGTTCCTGCTCGACCTCGAAACGCGCGAACGCACGCGCACCGGCATCGGCAATCTGCGCGTCGAGTACAACAAGGTGCACGGCTTCTATATCGAAGTCACGCGTGGCCAGACCGACAAGGTTCCCGACGACTATCGCCGCCGTCAAACGCTCAAGAACGCCGAGCGCTACATCACGCCCGAACTCAAGACGTTCGAGGACAAGGCGCTCTCGGCGCAGGAACGCGCGCTCTCGCGCGAAAAGGCGCTCTACGACGCGCTGCTGCAATCGCTGCTGCCTTTCATTCCCGACTGCCAGCGCGTGGCCGCGGCGCTCGCTGAACTCGACCTGCTGGCCGCGTTCGCGGAACGTGCCCGCGCGCTCGACTGGAATGCCCCCACGTTCACGGACGCACCCGGCATCGAGATCGAGCAAGGCCGGCATCCCGTCGTCGAAGCGCAGGTCGAACAGTTCATCGCCAACGACTGCCAGCTTTGCGCCGAGCGCAAGCTGCTGCTCATCACCGGCCCGAACATGGGCGGTAAATCGACGTTCATGCGGCAAACCGCGCTCATCGCCCTGCTCGCCTACGTGGGCAGCTACGTGCCGGCAAAGCATGCGCGCTTCGGCCCGATCGACCGCATCTTCACGCGTATCGGCGCCGCCGACGACCTCGCGGGCGGCCGTTCGACCTTCATGGTCGAGATGACCGAAGCCGCCGCCATTCTCAACGACGCCACGCCGCAAAGTCTGGTGCTGATGGACGAGATCGGGCGCGGCACATCGACGTTCGACGGCCTCGCGCTCGCGTGGGCCATCGCGCGGCATCTGCTCGCGCACAACGGCTGCCACACGCTCTTCGCCACGCACTACTTCGAACTCACGCAACTGCCGGCCGAATTCGCGCAGGCGGCGAACGTGCATCTTTCGGCCGTCGAACACGGCCACGGCATCGTCTTCCTGCACGCGGTGCAGGAAGGGCCGGCGAATCAGAGCTACGGCTTGCAGGTCGCGCAACTCGCGGGTGTGCCGGCCGCCGTGATCCGCGCCGCGCGCAAACATCTCGTGCATCTGGAGCAGCAATCGGCAGGCCAACCCACGCCGCAACTCGACCTGTTCGCCGCGCCCGCCGCCGACTACGACGACGAAGCGGCATACCTGGAAGACCGCACCGCGCCAGCCGTGGAGGAGGATCGCGGGGCGGCGCTCGTCGCGCAGCGCCTGCGCGAACTCGACCCGAACGAACTGCGCCCGCGCGACGCGCTCGACCTGTTGTACGAACTGCATGAGCTGGCCACAGCGCCGGACGCCAAACGCTGAGCGTCGCCTCGCGACGCTGCCGCGGCCACCGCAACCGCCGGGCCGCGGCAGCCGCCGTTCGCGCTATCTGAAAATAATGCGCCGTGTGTCGTGCGCGTTGATGCTGGTATCGTCGCTGGCTTCGCCGCTCACGGCGCTGGCGCAGGCACCCCGTTATGCCTTCGCGGTCGTGGCGAACGCGCTCACCTCGCAGTCCGACGAAGCGTGGGCGCAGCGGCTACTCGACGCAATCGGCCGCGATCCGCAAATTGCCTTCACCGTGTACGACGGCAACCTCAAAGGCGCCCGCGAAACCTGCGCCGACCATCTCTACGAGCGGCGGCACGACATCCTGGAGGCGTCGCGCTCTCCCGTCGTGTTCGTGCCCGGCGAACGCGACTGGGTCACTTGCGGCATGAACGGCTCGGGCGCCTACGACCCCGCCGAGCGGCTCGATTTCCTGCGCCAGAACTTCTTCTCCGATCCCAACGCACTCGGCCAGACTCCCTTGACGCTCACGCGCGAGAGCGAGGTGTCGCGCTTCCGCCCGTATCGTGAAAATGTGCGCTGGCAACTAGGCGATACCGTATTCATTGGGCTGAACGTGCCGGACGGGAATAATCACTATCTCAATGCAGGCGGCCGCAACGGCGAGTTCGAAGACCGCGTGATTGCGAACGGCTTCTGGCTGGAACATGCGGGCGAGTATGCGAAGCGACGCAACGCGCGCGCGATCGTCATCTTCATGCAGGCCGACGCGATGCCCGAGCACTACGAGCGCCCTGACCGCTTCGCGTGGCTGCGCTTTCACCGCGCGCCGCGCGACGGCTATCTCGAGTTGCGCCGCAGCCTCCTGAAGCTCGCCGAGATTTTCCGTGGGCAAATCATCATCGTGAATGCGGACGACTCGAAGCTCGCGCACGGCTTCACGATCGATCAGCCGTTGCGCAACGACAAGGGAGCAAAGATAGAAAACGTCACGCGCATCGCGTTTTCACTGCGCGATCCAATGACGCAATGGCTGCAGGTGGACGCCGACATGTCGCGCCGCACACCGCTGCGCGTGAGCGTGCGCGATGTACCGAAACATCTGCCGATGTTGCCCGCGCAGCCGCCGTCGAACCTGCCTGGCGCCGGAGCGGCGCCCGCGATGCCGGAAATGCCCGAGGTCTCGTCGATGCCGGACGTGACCGAAATTCCGGGCATGCCGCAATCGCCCGACGTTGCACCCGCAACGCCTGGCGCCGGTGAGAATGGACTAAATGGTACGAATGGCCAGAACGGCCAGGAAGGTGGGAATAGCGGCAGCCCGCTGCAGCCACCCGGCGCACCGGCGTCGGGCGGCTTCGCGCATTGACTGGCGCTTAATGCAGAAGCTTGGGGCTTGGTGCAGGGGCTTAGTGCAGGGTAGGTTTCGAGTTGCCTTCGTCGCCGTCGTCTTCTTCGTCTTCGTCGACGATTTCGAGGCCGTCCGCGCCATGCGCGTGCTCATGTTCGATTTCGTCTTCGGTCGCGACGCGCACTTCCTTGACCGTGAGCGCGAAACGCAGCGCCATGCCCGCCAGCGGATGATTGCCGTCGAGCACGACCTTGTCTTCGGCGACATCCGTCACCGTGTAAATAAGCGTGTCGAGATCTTCGTCGCCTTCTTCGGGCGTGCCTTCGAACTGCATGCCGACTTCGAGCGGCTCCGGAAAGCGGTTGCGCGGCTCGATCTTCACGAGTTCGGGATCGTATTCCCCGAAAGCATCTTGCGGCTCAAGCTGGATCTGGGTTTCGAAGCCAGGCTCCTGGCCGTCCAGCACTTCCTCGATCTTGGGGAACGTGCCATCATAGCCGCCGTGCAGATAGACCATCGGCTCGTCGCTTTCCTCAATCAGATTGCCCTGCGCATCCGATAGCTTGTAAGCGACCGACACGACGGTGTCCTTTGCAATTTTCATTCGTTCCTCCAGATTACAGACCACATTATACGATGCCGAAGCGGTCCCCAGACCACCCGGTGGACGCGCGCAAGCGGCGCGCCTCCCTCCCCGTGGCATGCCCCGCGCCCGATGTCGCCACGCCGCTGCTCGGCGGCCTGACGCCGGCGCAATTCATGCGCAAATACTGGCAGAAAAAGCCGCTGTTGATCCGCCAGGCGATTCCCGGCATCGAAGCCCCGCTCTCGCGCGACGCGCTCTTCGCGCTCGCCGACAGCGACGATGTCGAGTCGCGTTTGATCACGCATTTCCGCCGCCGCTGGGCGCTCGAACACGGTCCATTCTCCCCCGACGAACTGCCCTCGCCGAAGACCCGCCAGTGGACGCTGCTCGTGCAAGGCGCCGACCTCCACGACGACCGCGCGCGCGCCCTGCTCGAGCGCTTTCGCTTCGCGCCCGATGCACGACTCGACGACCTCATGATCTCGTACGCATCGGACGGAGGCGGCGTGGGACCGCACTTCGATTCGTATGACGTCTTCCTGCTGCAGGTTCACGGCAAGCGCCGCTGGCGCATTGGCGCGCAGCGCGACCTGTCGCTGCAGGAAGGCCTGCCGCTCAAGGTTCTCGCGAACTTCGAACCGGAAGAAGAGTGGGTGCTCGAACCGGGCGACATGCTGTACCTGCCGCCGCATATCGCGCACGACGGCGTCGCCGAAGGCGAATGCATGACGTGCTCGATCGGCTTTCGATCGCCTTCCACCAACGAATTGACGAGCCAGTTCCTCTACTGGCTCGCCGAGCGCGGCGCCGATCAGGCGCACGCGAAGCCCGCGCTCTACCGCGACCCCGACCAGCCCGCCGTTGCGCATCCCGCACAGTTGCCGCCGGCACTCGTGGAGCGTGTTGCCGGCGTGCTTGCTAAAGTGCGCTGGAGCGGCGCCGACGTCTCCTCGTTCGTCGGCTCCTGGCTGTCCGAACCGAAAGCCAACGTGGTGTTCGACGCCCCCGAAAAACCCTTCGACGAAGCCCGTTTCGTTGCGCAAGCGGCAAAAAGCGGGATAAGACTCGACCGCAGGACAATCCTGCTTTACGATTCGCGGTCGTATTACCTGAACGGGGAACAGTACTTGCTCAAAGAAGCAAGAAAGTGGCTGCCGGCACTCGCCGACGGACGCTCTATAGACGGGAAACGCTTTGTAACACTCTCACACGATTCGTGTGTGACAGCGTTACTACACGAGTGGTATCGTGCGGGCTGGATTCGGGTCGGGGTGCTTGCCTAAGCGCTTCGGACTGTTATACCGTACTAAGATAGTGCTTGTATGAGAAAGACAACGTATTGTCCCCGGATTTGTCGACGGTCGATACGAAAGTGCCTATAATTTCCGGCCAGGCCGTAGGGAAGATTCACGCTCTTGCAGTGCGTCTCCACCAGCGGCTCAGGTCGGTGTTGGGGCACATTTACCGGTATTATTTTGCGCTGTTGCTTACCTTTAACCATAAAAGGACGTGATCATGAAGAAATCCCTCCTCGTAGCATCCCTGCTGGCAGCTGTTGCACTGGCTGCGTGCAACAAGAGCAGCGACCAGGCTGCTGCGCCGGCTAGCGATGCTGCTGCTGCTTCGGCACCGGCTGCTGCTGCTTCGGATTCCGCAGCTGCTGCTTCGGGCGCTGCTGCTGCTGCGAGCGACGCTGCTGCTTCGGCTACCGCCGCTGCTTCGGACGCTGGCGCTGCTGCTTCGGACGCAGGCGCTTCGGCTCCGGCTGCTGCTTCGGGCGCAAGCCAGTAAGTTGCGTTCGCGCGACGCTCGTCCGGAACTCCGGTTCCGGCGGGTATCGCGGCGAATCGCCGTACAGTCTGCTGCTTGCGTCAAACGCGCTGCGGACATACGGCGGGCAAGCAAAAAAGCCACGAACTCACATTCGTGGCTTTTTTGTTATGCAACGCGCATGCTGAAGGCTTAGCCTGCCTCGCCCTGCTCCTGCGCCTCCTCGTTCTTCGCTTCGAAGAACGCCTGCACCACCTCGATCTCCCGCGTCCGCTTGAACGGCGGCAGGCTTTGCCAGATACGACGGCCATACGGCTTGTCGACGAGACGGGTGTCGCAAATCATCAACACGCCGCGGTCGGTTTCCGCGCGAATCAAGCGCCCCGCGCCCTGCTTGAGGGTAATGACCGCCTGTGGAAGCTGGTGGACCGCAAACGGGCTCAGACCTTTTTTCGCCAGCGCATCGAGGCGCGCCGCGAGCACCGGATCGTCGGGCGGCGCGAACGGCAGCTTGTCGATGACCACGAGCGAGAGCGCATCGCCGCGCACGTCCACGCCTTCCCAGAAGCTCTGGCTGCCCACGAGAATGGCATTGCCATAGGCACGAAAGCGCTCGAGCAACTCTGTGCGGCTCGCGTCGCCCTGCACGAGCAATGGCGTATTCCAGCCGCGCGCTTCGATCGTGTCGCGCAGCTTCTGCGCAATGCGATCGACGGCACGCAACGTCGTGCATAGCATGAACACGCCGCCGCCCGACGCTTCGATCGCCGGCAGCGCCGCGTCGAACACGGCGTCGGTGAACTGCGGCGACGACGGTTGCGGCATATTGCGCGGCACGTAAAGCAGCCCTTGCGTGGGGTAGTCGAACGGGCTCGGCAGCGTCATCGAGCGGCGCGAACTCAAGCCCATCTGCGCGGCGTAGTGCGTGAAGTCGCCGCGCACCGAAAGCGTCGCCGACGTGAAGACCCACGTGCGCGGCACGCCGGCGCGCTGCTTCGCGAAGATCGGCGCCACGGAAAGCGGCGTTTCGTGCAACTGCACCGTATGCGAGAACACCTCGACCCAGCGGACTTTTTCGTCTGCGTTGTCCGCGGCGTGAGCGCTTTCGTCTCCCCCGTCCGCATCGGGCCTGCGCGTTTCGCGCGACGGCGCGGCGGCCCCCTGCGGCACCGTCCAGCCCGCGAGGATGCCTTGCAGTTCGCGCGCTCGGCGCAAGCAGGCGCCGAGCGATTCGGCGCGTTCAGCCTGCCCCGCGAGCGCCGTGGCAAGCGCGCCCAGTTCGGTCTGCAACGCGTCGAGCGCATCGAAGAGCGGATGATCCTCGGGCAACTGCGTGATCGACAGCCGCAGCGAATCTTCCTTGAACGCGAGGCGCACGTCGCGCGCGGCGCGCTCCAGCGCCGCGCCGAGCTTGACCCACTCCACTGCGTCGCGCGCATGGCTCAGGCCTTCGGCCACGCAATCGCGTGCGAGTTCGAGGAACTGCGCGGTGGACAGCGTTTCGCCGAAAAAGAGCGTAGCCGTTTCGGGCAGTTGATGCGCTTCGTCAAAGATGATCGTGTTCGCGCTCGGCAGCAGTTCGGCCATGCCAGTGTCGCGCAGCATGATGTCGGCGAAGAACAGATGGTGGTTCACCACCACGATGTCGGCCTGCTGCGCCTCGCGGCGCGCCTGCATCACGAAGCAGTCCTTGTAATGCGGACACTCCTGGCCAAGACAGTTATCGCGCGTCGACGTGACCATCGACCAGACCGCCGCGGTCTCGGGCACGCTCGCAAGCTCGGCCTTGTCACCCGAGCGCGTGATCTTCGCGAAACGCACGATTTCCTGCAGATACGCGGTTTCCTGGCGCGACGGCAGCCGGCCGTTGTCAGCCGTGCGTTGAAGGTAGTAGTGGCACAGATAGTTGGCGCGGCCCTTGAGCATCGCCACGCTCACGGGCACCGCAAGCGCGTCGCGCACCGTGGGAATGTCGCGCGCGAAGAGCTGGTCCTGCAAGTGCTTCGTGCCCGTCGAGACGACCACCTTGCCGCCCCACAGCATGGCCGGCACGAGGTACGCATAGGTCTTGCCGGTGCCCGTGCCCGCCTCGACGATCAGCGTGTTGTCGCCGTTTTCGGCTGCGGCGCCCACCGCTTCCCCGGCGCCGGGCTGCGCCGGCGCGCCGCGTTCGAGCCGCCGCGCCGGGCGCGACTGGAGTTCGAACATGGCGGGATCGGGCTGGGATTGCGCGGCGGCTTCCATTGCGGCCGCGACCGCGCGCGCCATTTCGATCTGCGCAGCGCGCGGGCGATAGCCGTCGATCTCGCGGGCGAGCAAGCCGTCGGCCGCGAAAAGCTGTTCAAGCTCGGCGGCGCGGCGTGCGCTCAACATCGGCGGCGCGGCTGTTGGCGTCGCGCGCGCGTCGGCCTCCGGCGCGCCGCCTTCGCGCGCGGGCCGGGAACGGGAAACGGTCGTTGAATTCAAGGCAAGCGGTTCCTGCTCGGTCCGGAAGGGCGCGACCCGCCGACTGCCGCGCCCCGGCGCCTGCCGGGACCGGGATCAGGCGTGCCCGTCCGAAGTCTTCGTTGAATCGGGGTCCAGCTGCAGTTGCAGCAGGAGGATGTTGTCCTTGACCTTGAGCTTGCGCTTCTTCAGCCTCTGCAGTTCGAGATCGTCATAGTCCGGGGTGTCGGACATCCTGTCTATCAGGCGGTCCAGATCGCCGTGTTCCGATTCGAGTTGCAGAATGCGGTCACGAAGGACCTCGGCCTTGACTTCACGATGCTCGCGCATGCTCGCCTCCTCGACATATGCGGCGCGCGCTTGCGAAGGACGACGCGCCTGAGGTTGCAGTCCGGCTGAAAAAAGCGTGCTACTCGTGCTACTGGTCCTGCTGTTGTTGTTCCTGCTGCTGCTTTTGCTGTAGCTGCTGCTGTTGTTCTTGTTGCTGCTTTTGCTGCGCCTTCTCGGCCGCCTGTTTCTGACGCTCTTCGACATCGGCCTTATGCTTCGCCGCGTCTTCCTGCTTCTGCTGATAGCGCTGTGTTTTGTCGGCGCGCTCCTGAGCCTTTTGCTCGCCCTGGCGGCGCGCTTCGTCAAGCTGATTCTGGTAGTTCGCCTGCTTCTGGTCGTATGCCGCCTGGTTCGCATCGCGCTGAGATTGCTCGCCCTGGCGCTGTGCCTGGGCCAGCGCGTGCTGGCGCTGCTTTTCCTGATACGCCTGCTCGTTCGCCGCACGCTGCGGGGCCTCGGCCTGACGCTGCGCCTGATCGAGCGCGTGTTGCTGCTGCTTCTGCTCAAACGCCTGCGCGCTTGCCGCTTCATTGGCGGCGCGCTGCGGCGCATTGGCTTCGTCCTGCGCGCGCTGCAACGCGGCCTGCTGATCGCGCTGCTGCGCGTGCGCGGCGCGCTTTTCGTCGTCGAGCGCCAGTTGCTCGCGGCGAATATCGGCCTGCACGACACGCATTTTGTCGCGCGCCTTGCCAATGCAATGATTCACGAAAAACGTGCTGTAGCAGTTGTGCTGCGCGACTGCAAACTGGTAGTCGTTCTCCGCGGTACGACGGTCCAGCACCTGTTGCCGCGCGTCGAAATCGCTCTGCGGCGCGCCGGCGTTCACAGCCGCAGCGGATGCGGCGAGCGGCATTGCCGGCGTAGCTGCCGCACCTTGCTGCTGTAGCGGGCCCGATACCCCGACCGCCTGCGCGAGGGCCGGAACGCTCGCCACGAGGCTCAACGCGACGGCACACATTGCCCCAAGAGCGGGGAGCCGCCGAGTGACGCCAGAAGGCGCGCAAAACCGGGCAAGAGGCAAATCAGGGGAGAAGCGGGAGGTCGTCAACGTCTTCTGTGGGCAGCGGAACATGGCTGAAATTCTAACACCCCCCGGGTTGAGCGCTCGGCCATTTATGGCAAAATGCCCCGCTCCACCGGCCGGCGGGCGCGTCCCGCAACGTGCCTTTTCGCACACCTCGCGCCCCGGGGCCCTCGAGCCCGCATCGGCCGCCGGACCGCAAACCGATCCTCGCAGGAATATCCAGACCCTATGACGGAAACCGTAGCACTCAAGATCGTCCAGCGTATCGCCACTGAACTGAGCGTGCAGCCGCGCCAGGTCGCAGCCGCCGTGCAGCTTCTCGACGAAGGCTCGACCGTTCCGTTCATCGCCCGCTACCGCAAGGAAGTCACGGGCAATCTCGACGATACGCAACTGCGTACGCTCGAAGAGCGCCTGCTCTATCTGCGCGAACTCGAAGACCGCCGCGCGTCGATCCTCGCGAGCATCGAGGAACAAGGCAAGCTCACCGACGAATTGCGCAACGCCATCGAAGCCGCCGACAGCAAGCAGGTCCTCGAAGACCTCTATCTGCCGTACAAGCCCAAGCGCCGCACGCGCGCGCAGATCGCCCGCGAAGCCGGCCTGCAGCCGCTTGCCGACGCGCTGCTCGCGAATCCGCTGCTCGATCCGCAAACGGAAGCGGCACAGTACGTGGACGCGGAAAAGGGCGTCGCCGACGTGAAGGCCGCGCTCGACGGCGCGCGCGACATCCTCTCCGAGCAGTTCGGCGAAACGGCCGAGTTGCTCGGCAAGCTGCGCGACTGGCTCTTCAACCAGGGCGTGGTGATGTCGAGCGTGGTCGAGGGCAAGGAAAACGAGGAAGGCGAGAAGTTCCGCGACTACTACGACTATTCCGAGACCATCAAGACCGTGCCGTCGCATCGCGCGCTCGCCCTCTTCCGCGGCCGCAACGCCGGCGTGCTGATGGTCAAGCTGGGCCTTGGCGGCGAGCAGGACGCGCAGGTGCCGCATCCGGGCGAAGCGATGATCGCCCGCCACTTCGGCATTGCGAACCAGAACCGTCCGGCCGACAAATGGCTCTCCGACGTGTGCCGCTGGTGCTGGCGCGTGAAGGTGCAGCCGCATATCGAAAACGAGTTGCTCACGAACCTGCGCGAGCAGGCCGAAAACGAAGCGATCCGCGTGTTCGCGCGCAATCTCAAGGATCTCCTGCTGGCCGCTCCCGCGGGTCCCAAGGCCGTGATCGGCCTCGATCCGGGCCTGCGCACGGGCGTGAAGGTCGCCGTGGTCGACCGCACGGGCAAGCTGCTCGCCACGGACACGATCTACCCCCACGAGCCGCGCCGCGACTGGGACGGCTCGCTCGCGAAGCTCGCGCGCATCGCCGCGCACACACAGGCGGAACTGATCAGCATCGGCAATGGCACGGCCTCGCGCGAAACCGACAGGCTCGCGAGCGAACTGATCTCCAGGCACCCCGAACTGAAGCTGCAGAAGATCGTGGTTTCCGAAGCCGGCGCGTCGGTTTATTCGGCGTCCGAACTGGCGGCGAAGGAATTCCCCGAACTCGACGTGTCGCTGCGCGGCGCCGTATCGATTGCGCGCCGTCTGCAGGACCCGCTCGCCGAACTCGTGAAGATCGAGCCGAAGGCGATCGGCGTGGGCCAGTATCAGCACGACGTCAACCAGCGCGAACTCGCGCGCTCGCTCGACGCTGTCGTCGAGGACTGCGTGAACGCCGTGGGCGTCGATGCGAACACAGCCTCCGTGGCGCTGCTCGCCCGCGTGTCCGGCCTCAATTCGACGCTCGCGCGCAATATCGTCGATTACCGCGATGCGAACGGCCCGTTCCCTTCGCGCGAGCATCTGAAGAAGGTGCCGCGTCTGGGCGACAAGACGTTCGAGCAAGCGGCGGGCTTCCTGCGCATCAACGGCGGCGACAATCCGCTCGATCGCTCGTCGGTGCACCCGGAAGCGTACCCCGTCGTCGAGCGCATGCTCGCGAAAATCAAGCGCACGATCGGCGACGTGCTCGGCAGCCGCGAAGCGCTGTCGGGACTCGCGCCCACCGAGTTCGTCGACGAACGTTTCGGTCTGCCGACGGTACGCGACATCCTGAGCGAACTGGAAAAGCCGGGCCGCGATCCGCGCCCCGAGTTCAAGACGGCGACGTTCCGCGACGGCGTCGAGAAAGTGTCCGACCTCGTGCCGGGCATGCTGCTCGAAGGCGTCGTGACGAACGTCGCCGCGTTCGGCGCGTTCATCGACGTAGGCGTGCATCAGGACGGGCTCGTGCACGTCTCCGCCATGTCGACGAAATTCATCAAGGACCCGCACGAAGTCGTGAAGGCCGGCCAGGTCGTGAAGGTGAAAGTGCTCGACGTCGACGTGAAGCGTCAGCGCATCGCACTCACGATGCGTCTGGACGACGACATCGCAAGCGCGGGCGCGGGCGCGTCGCGCAGTGGCGGCAGCAGCGGCGCTAGCCAGCCGGGCAATCGCGACAATCGCGGCAGCGGAAATCGCGACAACCGCGGCAGCGGCCAGCGTTCGCGCGATGCCGAACCGGCCGGCGCGATGGCGGCGGCATTCGCGAAGCTCAAGCAACGCTAACGTCTGTACGAAGCAACGCGGGCCGCAGCGGCTCACGTTGCGCACGCAACAAAAAAGGCACCCGTGGGTGCCTTTTTTGTTGCCCGTCGAAACGCAGCGGTATCAGATTTCGATCTTCGTCCCGAGTTCGACCACGCGGTTCGCAGGAATGCTGAAGAAGTCGGTAGGCTTCGCGGCGTTCTGATGCATCCACGCGAACACGCGCTCGCGGAATATCGACATACCCGGCAGTTGCGTCGGCACGACCGTTTCGCGCGCGAGGAAGAACGACGTGTCCATCATCTCGAACGTCATGTTGTGCGTGCGCGAAATTTCGTCGAGCACCGCCTGCACGTCGGGCGTTTCGTTGAAGCCGTAATCGGCCTTCACGAGAAAGAGCCCGCCGCCGATATCCTTCACCGTCACGCGCTCCGCGTCCGCCACATACGGAATGTCGCGGATCACGAACGTGAGGAAAATCGTGCGCTCGTGCAGCACCTTGTTGTGCTTGAGATTGTGCAGGAGGCTCACCGGCACGAGTGATTCGCTGCCCGTGAGGTAGATGGCCGTGCCCGAAACGCGATGCGGCGGATGCGCGAGCAGCCCCTGCAGGAAAGGCATGAGCGGAATACCGTCGGCGGCCGTGCGGTCCTTCACGATCATGCGGCCCTTGAACCAGGTCATCAGCAGGAAGAACAGCAGCGCGCCGATGCCGAGCGGCAACCAGCCACCCTCCTCGACCTTCAGCAGATTCGCGCCGAAGAAACCGAGGTCGACGGCCAGCAGCACCGTGATGATGCAGGCAACGAGCGCCTTGTTCCACTTCCACACCTTCGTCATCACGACGGCGACGAGCACCGTGGTGATCACCATCGTCGCCGTCACCGCGATACCGTACGCGGCGGCCAGATTGTCCGAACTCTTGAAGGCAACGACGATACAAAGAATGATGAAGAGCAGCATCCAGTTCACGACCGGCACGTAGATCTGGCCGATGGCGAGGTCCGACGTGTGCAGCACCTTCATGCGCGGCACGTAGCCGAGCAGAATGGCCTGACTCGTGAGCGAGTACGCGCCCGATATCACGGCCTGCGAGGCGATCACGGTCGCCACCGTGGAGAGCACGACGAGCGGCAGCAAGGCCCAATCGGGCGCCAGCAGGAAGAACGGATTTTCGATCGCGCGATGGTTCTGCATCAGCAGCGCGCCCTGACCGAAGTAGTTGAGCACGAGCGAAGGCATCACGAGCGTGTACCAGGCGCAGCGAATCGGCTTCGCGCCGAAGTGGCCCATGTCTGCGTAGAGCGCTTCCGCGCCGGTCAGCACCAGCACGACCGAGCCGAGCACCACGTAGGCCTGCAGCATGTGCGCGCCCATGAAGCTGACCGCGTAATACGGGCTGAACGCGGCGAGAACGCCGGGCGCCTGCACGATGCGCGAGACGCCGAGCACGCCGATGGTGACGAACCAGAGCACCATGATCGGGCCGAACAGGCGGCCGACGAGCGCCGTGCCGTGCCGCTGGATCCAGAACAGCAGGATCAGGATCACCATCGTAAGCGGCAGCACCAGATGCGAAAGCTTGGGCGCGGCGATTTCGAGGCCTTCCACCGCCGACATGACCGAGATGGCCGGGGTGATAACGGCATCGCCATAGAACATGCACGCGCCGAAGATGCCCAGCGCCGTGAGCAGCGCGGCCGACCTGCTCTTGCGGCTGAACGAGCGCATGGCGAGGGCCATGAGCGCCAGCACGCCGCCTTCGCCGTTGTTGTCGGCGCGCATCACTAAAAGGACATATTTGACGCTCACGACGATCACGATCGCCCAGAACAGCAGCGAGATGACGCCGAGAATGGACGTGTCGTTGAGCGGAATGCCGTGTGACGGGCTGAACGCCTCTTTCAGCGAATACAGCGGGCTTGTGCCGATGTCGCCGAACACCACGCCGATGGCCGCTACGGCGAGAGTAGGTAGCGGCTGCTTGGCCACGTGTGTGCTAGTTGTCATATACGCGGTAATCCGTTGCGAGGCGGAAAAAACGAGCGCTATTCTAAACCGGGCTGCGGCGGAAACCGAGCGGTCGTCGCGGCACTGCGACATCCCCTTGTCCCCGCGCAGTTTAGCACCGGCCCCAGATGCCGTCTGCCCGCCTGCGCCGGCGCTCGGGAACGTGAGCGATGCGCATAAAAAAACGGAGCCGTGAAGACTCCGTCTCTGGAACTGTGCGCCTCGGGTCCGAAAAACCGGCGGCGGTACAACGCCCGATTACTTCTGCCCGTCTTGCGCCTGCTGCAAACCGCGCTTGATCCAGGCACCGAGATTGTGCGGGCGCACCGTGTCCCACTCCTCGAACGGCTGGTGGATCCACGGATTGGTCGGCAGATGCTGGACGAAATAGTCCGGCGTGACCTTCGAGCAGCCCTTGTACCAGAGCACCGCCGAGCGCACGCCCGTCACCGCCGGGTAACGCTCCTTGAGATGCTCCTGCACGCGAGCGAGCGTGACGCCCGAATCGACGAGATCGTCGACGAGCAGCACGTTGCCTTCCAGGTGGCCGCGCGTCATCGTGATGTATTGCGCGATGTCCAGGTCGCCCTGCTCCGTGCCCGCGGCTTCGCGATACGAACTCGTTGCGAGGATCGCCAGCGGCAGATCGTAGATGCGCGAGAGCTGGTCGCCCACGCGCAGGCCGCCACGCGCGAGACACAGGATCTGGTCGAACTTCCAGCGCGACTCGTGCACCTTGAGCGCGAGCAGTTCGATCAGCCGGTGATACTCGTCCCAGCCCACCCACAGGTTCTTTTCGTCGTTGCGCGGGTCCATCATTTGAATCATTTTTGCTTCTGCCTTCTTGCTACTCAGACCTTGAACGGATGACGCAGCAGGATCGTTTCGTCGCGATCCGGGCCGGTCGAAACCATGTCGATCGGCACGCCGGCGACTTCCTGCACGCGCGTGAGATACGCCTGCGCGCTCTTCGGCAGCGCGTCGAACTGCGTGATGCCGATGGTGCTTTCGTTCCAGCCTTCGAACGTCTCGTAAACCGGCTCGCATGCGGCCACCTGCGAGGCGCCGCGCGGCAGAATGTCCACGTCCTGGCCAGCGACCTTGTAGCCGACGCAGAGCTTCACTTCGTCGAGGCCGTCGAGCACGTCGAGCTTCGTGATGCACAGACCCGTCACGCCGTTGATCTGGATCGAGCGGCGCAGCGCGGCGGCATCGAGCCAGCCGGTGCGGCGCGGACGGCCCGTGACCGAACCGAATTCCTTGCCGACCTTCGCGAGCGTGAGGCCCACTTCTTCCTGGCGATCGGCGTTGTCGGCGTCGTACAGTTCGCTCGGGAACGGGCCCGAACCGACGCGCGTGCAGTACGCCTTGGTGATGCCGAGCACGTAGTTGAGCTTTTGCGGACCGACGCCTGCGCCAGCCGACGCCGCACCCGCGACGCAGTTGCTCGACGTGACGAACGGATAGGTGCCGTGGTCGATGTCGAGCAGCGTGCCTTGCGCGCCTTCGAACAGCAGGTTGCCGCCTTCGTGATTCACGTCGTACAGGCGACGCGAAACGTCCGTGACCATCGGCTTCAGACGATCGGCGTACGAGAGCATCGTGTCGAGCGTTTGCTGATAATCCACGGCCGGCGCGCCCAGGTACTGCGTGAGCACGAAGTTGTGATAGTCGAGATTTTCGCGCAGGCGTTCGGCGAAGGTTTCCGGCTCGAACAGGTCCTGCACGCGCAAACCGCGGCGCGCCACCTTGTCTTCGTAGGCCGGGCCGATGCCGCGACCGGTCGTGCCGATCTTCGCAGCGCCGCGCTTCGCTTCGCGCGCCTGGTCGATGGCGATGTGGTACGGCAGGATGAGGGTGGTGGCTTCGGAGATGAACAGGCGCTTCTGAACGTCGACGCCCGCTTCTTCCAGCTCGCCGATTTCCTTGAAGAGCGCTTCGGGCGAGAGCACCACGCCGTTGCCGATGTAGCAGGCGACGCCGGCGCGCATGATGCCCGACGGGATCAGCCGGAGAATGGTCTTCTTGCCGCCGATGATGAGCGTATGGCCGGCGTTGTGACCGCCCTGGAAACGCACCACGCCTTGCGCGTGATCCGTCAGCCAGTCGACGATCTTGCCCTTGCCCTCATCGCCCCATTGGGTGCCCACGACGACGACATTGCGTCCCGGGGTTACATTCACTGCGCTGGCAGACATGGTGTTTCGTTAGCTGGTTAAAAACGTATTCTACCTGGGTTCAGCGGCAAGGCCGCCTTTTTTTCCCGAATTTCGCGGAATTTCCTTTTGCACTCAACGGCATGCGCAATGCGAGGTGCACTTCGACGCGCGTGTGCGACGGGGTCGCGCACGCACGCCGAAGTGCACCCGAACGCGGCATCAGGCGTGCTTTTCGACGACCCAGACACCGTCGCGCTCGATGAGTACGCGGTCGCAGGCGAACTCGTCCATGTCGTGTTCGTGGCCCGGCAGCGCCTGGATCACGACCTCGCCCGCGTCGCGCAGCGCGACGACCGCGGCGCGCAGCGCCTCGTCATGGCGCCAGGGCGCGAGGATCGCGCTGCTGCGCGCCTCCACCGGCGAAATACGCGCCACTTCGCGCAGATCGAGCGAGAAGCCCGTTGCCGCGCGAGCGCGACCATAGGCCTCACCCACCTTGTCGTAACGGCCGCCCCGGGCCACGGCGTTCGGCACGCCGTCCACGTAAGCCGAGAACATCACGCCGCTGTGGTACGCGTAGCCACCGAGATCCGCGAGGTCGATCATCAGTTCCGCACCCTCGATCTCGCGCACGAGGAACGCGAGGTCGTCGAGCGCGCGAGCGATGCCCGGCAGCGCCGGCAGACGCGCGCGCGCCTCGTCGATCACGCTCGCGTCGCCGTAGAGCGACGGCAGCGCGCGCAGGGCGTCGCGCGTGGCGGCCTGGAGGTTCTGCGTGAGTTCCGCGAGGCGCGGCACGTCCTTGCCAGCGAGCGCTTCATACAAAGCGTCGCCGAGCGCCGCGGCAGCCGGGTCCGCTTCGAAGATCGCCGCGAGCACGCCCGCGTGCGAGAGGTCGAGGCGCACTTTCGCGAGGCCGGCGAGACGCAGTGCATCCAGCATCAACTGCTGGATTTCGAGGTCGGCTTCGAGACCGGCGTGGCCGTAGATTTCCGCGCCGGTCTGGATCTGTTCGCGCGTGGCGTGCAGGCCGCGCGGAAGCGTGTGCAGCACGTTGCCCGCGTAGCACAGGCGAGTCACGCCCTGGCGATTCAGCAGATGCGCGTCGATGCGCGCGACCTGCGGCGTCATGTCGGCGCGCAGGCCGAGCGTGCGGCCCGACAGTTGATCGACGAGCTTGAATGTGCGCAGGTTCAGATCGCGCCCGCTGCCCACGAGCAGCGACTCGAGATACTCGAGCAACGGCGGCATCACCATTTCGTAGCCATAGGCGCGGAAACGGTCCAGCAGGCGGCGGCGCAGCTCTTCGATCTTGCGCGCTTCGGACGGCAGCACGTCCGCAATATTCTCGGGGAGTAACCAGGTCGACATCGGTTGAGTCCTGCCACAAATGGGGGCCGCGCGCGACGAAACGCCACGCGGCCCGATAATTCGGAATCCGTCCAAAACGTCAGGCGCACGCCGCATCGGAAGACAGCGGCGGCGCGAGACCATCAGGCCATCAGGTCGTCACGTCGCCAGCATCAGCAATACGAGCCCGAGCGCCATCACGATGAGGCCGCCGATCCTGATGTGATGGGGCGGCCGTTCCGCGATTTTACGGAATGTGTCACGCCACGCCGTCGGGAAGACGAACGGGAACATGCCCTCGATAATCAGCATCAGCGCGATCGCGAGCAAGAGGGAGCCAGCTATGTCCATGCGAAGAAAGACGCCGCGCAGTGCGCGGCGCATGTGTCTCGTTTTGTCTAGTGTTTGCGCGGGTTGGCGGAAGCCGGAGCGTTGTCTCCGCTATTCGCGCCGCCGTTCGGACCACGCATGAAGCGGAAGAAGTCGCTCGACGAATCGACCACGATGACGTCGCCGGGCCGGAAGCTCTCGCGATACGCGAGCATGCTTTGATAGAACCGGTAGAAGTCCGGGTCGCGCCCGAACGCCTCGGCGGCAATCGCGGCGGCCTTGCCGTCGCCCTCGCCCTTGATCGCTTGCGCCTGAGCGTAGGCATCGGCCAGCACGCCCTGCTGCTTGCGCTCCGCGTCGTCCTTGATCTGCTGCGCCTCGGCCGCGCCCTTCTCGCGAATTTCGGCAGCGGCCTGTTCGCGCGCGGCGCTCATGCGCTTGAAGATCGTCTGCGCGAGTTCCGGCGGGTAATCGACGCGCGTGAGTTCGATCGCTATCACGTCGATGCCGAGCGCGGCGGCGGTTTGCCTGAGCGCGTCGCGCGCGCCGTTGGCGATGGCTTCCTGCTGCGCGAGCGCCTCGGTGAGCGTGACCTTCGAGATCGCGTCGCCGAGCGCGTCGCGCGAGAGCGAAGCGAGGCGGTCAGAAAGCGTCTGCGCATCGCCCTTCGTCGCCGCGAAAAGCTTGAGCGGATCGGAAATGCGATAGCGCACGACCGGGTTCACGAGCAGTTCGGTCTTGTCCGAGGTCGTGTAGCGGTCGGCATCGGGCGCATCGAACGCCTGAATGCGCGTGTCGATGAACGTGACGGTCTGGAACGGCGGCGGCAGCTTCACATGCAGCCCGGGACCCGCGAGCGTGGCGTTGGCCCCGCCCGAGGAGGAAATTATGGCGACGTGGCGCGGGTCGACCATGAAGATGGCCGACGACGCAACCAGCACGACAACCACGACGGCAACGACGAGCGCGATGATCTTGTTCATAGTGGCGCTCCCCTTATTGCACGTCGCTTTCGCGGCCGCGCGAGCGGAACGCATCGCGCGAACGGAAGGCGTCGCTCGCGGCGGCAGCCGCGTCGCTGGCCGTGGTGGCGGGAGCGGCGCCCTGCTGCTGGACGCCCGGCTGGACAGTCGGTTGAACAGTCGGCTGAACAACGGGCTGTGCGTCGCTGCCGGCTGCCGGCGCGGAAGCCGCGTTGGCATCCGAAGCCGCGCCTGCCGCGGCGCCGCCAACAGCAGCAGCGCCCGAGGCGGAGGCCGCAGCCGCGCCCGTTGCGCCCGCCGCCACGGCGGCGCGCTGACGCGTCATGTCGACGAGTTTGTCGAGCGGCAGGTAAATCACGTTGTTGCCCGACTTGCTGTCGACGAACACCTTCGTCGCATTCGAATAGATGTGCTGCATCGTCTCGAGATACATGCGCTCGCGAATCACAGCCGGCGCCTTCGCATATTGTTCGTAGACCTGCGTGAAACGTTGCGCGTCGCCTTGCGCCTGCGAAACCACGCGCTCGCTGTACGCCTTGGCTTCGTCGATGAGACGCGCGGCGTCGGCCTGTGCGCGCGGCAGCAACTGGTCGGCATAGGCCTGCGCATCGCGCTTCGCGCGGTCGCGGTCCTGGCGGGCCTTCGCTTCGTCGTCGAGCGCCGCCTGCACCTGATCGGGCGCCGAGACGCTCTGGATCGTTACGCCGGTCACGCCGAGGCCCGTCTTATATTCGTCGAGCGCGTGCTGGATCGAGTCGGCAAGCTGGGCGCGAATCGGCTCGCGGTCTGCATACAGCATGTCGTTCGTGCTGCGCGCGCCGACGACGGTGCGCACCGCCGCCTGCGCCGCCTGCGTGACCGTGAGGTCGGGATCGACGCTGCGGAACAGGTAGTCGGTTGGCTGCTTGACCTGGTATTGCACGGTAAGGCGCACGTTGAGAATGTCGCCGTCGTGCGTGATGACCGCCGCGTCCTTCACGTTCGCCGGGCGCACGAGGTTGGTGCGGCCGATCTCGACCGTGCGGATCTGACCGACGTTGACGATTTCATGCGTCTGGAACGGATACGGCATGCGCCAGTGCACGCCCTGGCCCACCGTGTGGCGATACTGGCCGAACTGCAGCACGACGCCGGCCTGGCCTTCCTGGACGACGAACACGCCGCTGCCCACGTAGATCGCAATGAGCACGCCGAGCACGATGCCCACGCCGATGCGCGCGCCCTGGCCATTGTCCGGGCGCGGCCCGAAGCCGCCCGGCCCCTTGCCCTTGCGGCCGAACAAAGCGGACACGCGGCGGTTGAAGTCGCGCCACATTTCGTCGAGATCCGGCGGACCGTCGCCCTTGTCGCCGTTGCCGCCCTTGTTGCCGTTATTGCCCGACGGGCGGCGCCCGTCGTCAGAGCGCTGGCCATTGCCGTCGCCCCGACCCCAACGCGGGTCGTTCAGCGAGAAAATGGCGCGTGCGCGCTGCCAGCCAGTCCGCTTGTTGTAATCGTTCACCTGTGTTCGTTCACCAGAGTAGACAGCGGGTCAATTGCGTGCGGATTCCATCTGAGCTGCCGGGCCGGCCTTGCGTGCAAGACAACGCCGGGCGCGCTTCAGCGCTCGTGTTCGGGTTCCCGGCGAGGTTCTTCCTGCACCGCGCTCCAGTCTGCGGCCAGGGACTGCGACGCATTGGCAAGCGGCTCGGCAGTCGCGATTTCGGCGATGGCGGAGCGCAGCGCGTCAAGTCCGACACCCGTGCGTGCGCTCAAAAAGACGCGCGAAATATTACCATATTCATCACGCTCGACCGTTCCGCCGCGGGCCGCCAGTTCGGGCACGGCGTCGATCTTGTTGAAGACCAGCACCTGACGGATCGTGTCCGCCCCGATATCGTGCAGCACCCCGTTCACCTGGTCGATCTGGTCGAGGCGCACGGCGCTCGACGCGTCGACCACGTGCAGCAGCAGGTCGGCCTGAACCGTTTCCTGCAGCGTCGCGCGAAACGCGGCGACGAGCTGGTGAGGCAACTCGCGGATAAAACCGACAGTGTCGGACAGCACGATCTGCCCCACTTCGTCGCCGAGCCAGAGGCGCCGCGAGGTCGTGTCGAGCGTCGCGAACAACTGGTCGGCCGCGTAGGCCTGCGCCTTCGTGAGCGCGTTGAAGAGCGTGGACTTGCCGGCGTTCGTATAGCCCACGAGCGACACCGACATCGTGCGGGTGCGCTCGCGCTGACGCCGTTGCGTGCCGTGCTGGCGACGCAGCTTCGCAAGCTTGCCCTGAAGCATCTTGATTCGCTCGCCGATCAATCGACGGTCGGTTTCGAGCTGCGTTTCACCGGGGCCGCGCAAGCCGATACCGCCCTTCTGGCGCTCGAGGTGAGTCCAGGCGCGCACGAGGCGCGTGGCGAGGTATTGCAGTTGCGCGAGCTCCACCTGCAGCTTGCCTTCGTGGCTGCGGGCGCGCTGGGCGAAGATGTCGAGAATGAGGCTCGTGCGAT
Source organism: Paraburkholderia sp. J76 (assembly GCF_905220295.1). Lineage (NCBI taxonomy): Bacteria > Pseudomonadati > Pseudomonadota > Betaproteobacteria > Burkholderiales > Burkholderiaceae > Paraburkholderia > Paraburkholderia sp. J76. The sequence goes on along the minus strand of NZ_CAJMZJ010000003.1, from coordinate 227,906 downwards.
CGACCACACGGCGATTGAGCGCGCGCTCCAGATTACGTTGCTGGGCGGGCGACAGCGCGTGATTGAAGATGACGATTTCGATGTCGTTCGCTTCACAGGCGAGACGCAGTTCATCGGCCTTGCCGCTGCCGATGAACATGGCGGCATCGGGGCTTGAGCGGCGACCGGTGAGCGTGACGACGGGACTGGCGCCCGCGCTTTTGGCGAGCAGGCTGAGTTCTTCGAGACTGGCTTCGAAGTCGGTCTTGCCGAAGTCGATGCCGACGAGTGCGGCGTTGATCAAATTAGAGGATGTCAAAATGAAAGCGGCCGGACCAGAGCTGCCTGCGAGGCGCCCCGGGCCGGCCGCGTCATGGGTCAGGACGCTTCCGTATCCGGGTGGAAGTTCACCGGACGGGCCGGAACCACCGTGGAGATGGCGTGCTTGTAAACCATTTGCGTAACCGTATTACGGAGCAACACGACGTACTGGTCGAACGATTCGATGTTCCCTTGAAGCTTGATGCCGTTGACCAGATAGATCGAAACAGGCACGTGCTCCTTGCGCAGCGCGTTTAGAAACGGGTCTTGTAACAATTGCCCTTTGTTGCTCATAGCAAACTCCGTATTTTTTTGCAGGTTTAACTTATATTGGGATGAAGAAAAAGAAATCCACCACCAATCGCTACACTATAGCTGATTCTCGTTCCCCCGCGCGGTTCCTGGCGGTTCGGCCAGGCGGCCTTTGCGGGGTAGCGAACGCTGGTCGCCAACAGCCTGGTTACTTCTCTGTATAGGGATTCGTCGACGAGCGAAACTCTATGCGCAATGGAGTGCCGGTGAGCGAGAAAGTTTCCCGGAAACGGTTCTCCAGATAACGCTTGTAGGTCTCCGTCACGGCGTCGAGCGCATTGCCGTGAATGACGATAATCGGCGGGTTCTGTCCCCCCTGGTGCGCGTAGCGCAGCTTCGGGCGCACAGGGCCGCGGCGGCGCGGCTGCTGGAACTCCACGGCTTCGATGAGCGCGCGCGTGAGCTTCGGCGTGGGCAGCTTCGCCATGGCGGCGGCATAGGCGTCGTCCACCGAGCGCATCAGCGGGCCGATGCCGAACTTCTCCGTCGCCGAGATGAAGCGCATTTCCGCGAAGTCAAGGAACTTCAGCTTGCGTTGCAGGTGGTGCTTGGTGCGCTCGCGCGCGTGGTCGTCCATGCCGTCCCACTTGTTCACGCCTACCACGAGCGCGCGGCCCTGCTCCACCACGAAGCCCGCGATGTGCGCGTCCTGGTCCGAGATTTCCTGCTGCGCATCGAGCAGCAGAATCACCACGTTGGCGTCGGCGATCGACTGCAGCGTCTTCACCACCGAGAACTTCTCGATCGCTTCGAACACCTTGCCGCGGCGGCGCAGGCCGGCCGTGTCGATCAGCGTGTACTTCTTGCCGTTGCGCTCGAAATCCACATAGATCGAATCGCGCGTCGTGCCCGGCATGTCGAACGCGATCACGCGGTCTTCGCCGATCAGCGTATTGACGAGCGTCGACTTGCCCACGTTCGGGCGTCCGACGATCGCGATCTTGATGCCGTGCTTCGCGGCGTCCTCTTCGCTTTCCTCGGGCTGGTCGGCATACGCCTGTTCGAGCGCCTCGTTGATCATTTCCGTCACGCCGTCGCCGTGCGCGGCGGAAATCGCGCGCGGGTCGCCGAGACCGAGTTCGTAGAAGTCGGCGGCCACGGCGCTGTACTTCATGCCTTCGGCCTTGTTCACCACGAGGAAGATCGGCCGGCCCGTCTTGCGGAGGTAATCGGCGATGTGCTTGTCCTGGGGCGCGAGGCCGTTGCGGCCGTCGCAAATGAACACGACGATATCGGCCTCTTCCACTGCCTGGCGCGTCTGGCGCGCCATTTCATGAAGAATGCCGTCCTTGGCGACGGGTTCGAAGCCGCCGGTGTCGACCACGAGATACGCGCGGTCGCCCGTGCGCCCTTCACCGTAGTGGCGGTCGCGCGTGAGGCCAGGCAGGTCGGCCACCAGCGCATCGCGCGAACGCGTGAGCCGGTTGAACAGCGTGGATTTCCCCACATTGGGGCGCCCGACGAGGGCGATTACGGGTTTCATCTGATCTTTTCTACAGTAAGGCGCAGCGCCGGAGAGTCCGGCGCGCTGCGCGGCAAGCCCTGCGCCTGCGGGGCTGCATCAGTTGCAAATTATCACGAAATTCACGGGCGGGGCCGCGACCCCGAGCCGAAAACGCAAGGCGCCCGGGGCTGGCGCCGCGCAACCGCCAGGCGGCGGTAACGATAAACCGCGGGTGAACAGCGGGTGAACGGCGGGTCGTGCGCGCCGCCGTTCCAGAATGCGCATGGCCGGCTTGAGCCGGCCAGCGAATGAGCCATCGGAACCTGCCGGCTCCGGCGCCTCGCGCATCTGCATGCGTCGGAGCGCCGCATCTGCGGCGCGCCCCGAAGGTGCCGCCGCAACGAATGCGCTTAATGCGGACGCAGGCCGTACAGGTCGCCGTCCTTCGTTTGCACGACCAGCGTGTTGCCGGCGAGCACGGGCGCAGCCGTGATCGGGCTGCCGTCGGTCTTCACGCGCGAGACGAAGCTGCCGTCGTCGAGCGAGAGGAAATGCACGTAGCCTTCAAAGTCGCCGAGCACGACCGCGTGGCCCAGCAATGCGGGCACGCTCACGTCGCGGCTCTTGAGCTTTTCATTCGTCCAGGCCGGCTCGCCCGTCGACACGCTGAAGGCCTTCACGACCGACCAGTCGTCGCCGCCCACCACCGTCGTTTCGTCCTGCGCGATACCGCTCGTGCTCGAGAACGCCTTTTGCCACATCGGACGGCCCGAGTTTGCGTCGAAGCAGCCAAGCTGGCCCTGGAACGTGACCGCGCAGGTCGTGGCGCCGACCAGCGTGGGCGGACCGCTCACGTCATTGATCCGCTCGACCTCGGTCACGCCCTTCGGGTACGAAACCGGCGTTTCCCAGAAGGCGTCGCCGCTTTGCAGGTTGATCGCCGCGAACGAGCCGCCGGGGAAACCGGCCAGCACGGCCTGATCGCCCGCGAACGTCATGCCCGACGACACGCGCAGATTCAGCGGCACCGCGCGGTTGCGATAGATCCACTTCTGCTCGCCCGTCTGAGCGTTGAAGGCGACGATCTGCCCGTCGATCGTGCGCACGATCACGAGGCCGTTGCCGACGAGCGGCGGCGAGATGATTTCGCCCGGCGCCTTGGCCTGCCACGAGAGCTTGCCGTTCGAGTCGAGCACGTAGACATCGCCCTTCAGGCCGCCGACAGCCGTGAGATTGCCGTCGCTACCCACGCCCGCCGAGAGGTCGTCCTTGAGCTTCGTGCGCCAGATGTCCTTGCCCGAAGCCGCGTCGATCTTCGCGACCGAACCGTTTTCGCCCGCCGCGTAGACGGCGTCGCCCACGGCGACCGGCGAGAACAGGTAGCGACCGGCCTTGCCGACGCTCGCCTTCCATACCTGCTGGACGTCCAGCGCCGGCTTGAATTCGGTCAGCGGCACCGGCACGCGGCGCACGTCTTTCGTCGATGAGCAGGCTGCGAGAGCCAGGACGGTCATCGCGATAGCGACGGGCACAACGGTTCGTTTCAGCAGATTCATCGGTGAACGACGCATGAATGAAGTTGGTTTGAATAGTTTCGCAATGCTGCGCGCACGCTCGGCACGCTTCACAATCTGGGCTGCAATCCGGGCGGCAACTCAGCCGCCGAGCGCGTCCAGCTTGAACTGGATCAACTGGCGCTCGGAGGCGTCGCTCTTCGGCAGGCTATCCAGCGCCACCTTGTAGGCCGCGCGCGCGTCGTCGCGCTTGCCGGCCGCAGCCAGCAAATCGCCGCGGCCGTCGGCGACGATGCCTTTGAACGGACCCGAATCGGGCTGCGGGATCAGCGCGAGGCCCTGATCGTAGGCCTTTTCGTCGAGCAGCAGCGAAGCGAGACGCAGTTTTGCGATCTGACGGAATTCGTCGTCCTTCGCGTGATCGGCGGCCCATTGCAACTGCGCCTTCGCGCCCGCCGTATCGCCCGTCATATAGAGCGCCTTGGCCACGCCAAGCGCCGTCATCTGCGCGTATGCCGTGCCGCCGAAGCGGTCTTCCATGTCGGACGCCACGCGCGTGAGCATGGCCTTGTCGCCGCTGTTCGCGGCTTGCTGCACCTGGTCGTACAGCACGGAGGCTTCCGCCGCCTGGCGGCGCTGCCAGAAGTTCCAGCCGTTCCACGCAGCGAGCGCGAGCAGAACGATCAGCACGACCCACGTAGTGGCATTACCCCACTGCCCCCACCATGCCTTGAAGCTCTCGATCGATTCCTGTTCGTCGTGGTAACTCATCGCGTAGCGATTCCTCGTTTATTCTGAAGCCTGTTTTCCAATGCGTGGCAACGCGGGCAGCCGTGGCGAGGCGGCCCTTTTTAGTCGTCGCCGTCTTCGGCGGATGCAACCATCGCATTGATCAGATATTCGGTCAAGTCCTCAAGCGCTACCGTTTGTTGCTCGCTGCGGGTCTGGGCGGCCGTGCCGCGCAGCGCCTTCACACCGGCCTCGCCCCGCGCTACTTCGTCCTCGCCCAGCACCACGGCAAACGCCGCGCCGCTCGCATCCGCGCGCTTCATCTGCGACTTGAAGCTCGCGCTCTGACCATCGGCACTGCAATGCAAAATAACGTCGAGGCCCGTGTCGCGCAGACGCTCCGCGACGATGAACGCCCGCTCGCGCGCAGCCTCGCCCTGGTGCACGACGTAGACGTCGCAACCATCTTCTTCCGGCACGAGGTTTTCTTCCTTGAGCAGTTCGAGAATGCGCTCGATGCCCATGGCCCAGCCGCACGCCGCCGTGGGTTTGCCGCCCAGTTGCTCGATCAGCGGATCGTAACGGCCGCCCGCCGCGACCGTGCCCTGCGCGCCGAGCTTGTCGGTCACCCATTCGAACACGGTCAGATTGTAGTAATCGAGACCGCGCACGAGACGCGGGTTGATCTTGAACGGAATGTTGTTCGACTTGAGGATGCGCTGCAGCCCTTCGAAGTGCGCGAGCGAGGCCTCGCCGAGGAAGTCGATCAGCTTCGGCGCCTTGTCCGCGATCTCCTGCAGCGCGGGATTCTTCGTGTCGAGCACGCGCAGCGGGTTCGTGTACAGGCGGCGCTTGCCGTCCTCGTCGAGCAGATCGACGTGCTGCTCGAGATACTTGATGAGTTCGACGCGATGCGCAGCGCGCTCTTCAGCTACGCCAAGCGAGTTGATCTCGAGCTTGATGCCGGTGAGACCGAGATCGTCCCAGAGGCGCTGGCACATCAGGATGATTTCGGCGTCCGCATCGGGACCCGCGAAGCCGAGCGCCTCGACGCCCACCTGGTGGAACTGGCGATAGCGGCCGCGCTGCGGGCGCTCGTGACGGAACATCGGGCCGATGTACCACAGGCGCTTCGGACCGTCGTAGAGCATGTTGTGCTCGATCGACGCACGCACGGCAGCGGCCGTACCTTCGGGACGCAGCGTGAGGTTCTCGCCGTTGAGCGCGTCGGTGAAGCTGTACATCTCCTTCTCGACGATGTCGGTCACTTCGCCGATGCCGCGCGTGAAGAGCTGCGTATGCTCGACGATCGGCGTGCGGATGTTTTGATAGCCGTACGAACGAAGCATGGACTTCACCGTGGTTTCGAAGAATTCCCACAGCCCTGCCTCCTGCGGCAGGATGTCGTTCATGCCCTTCACGCCCGTGAGCTTTTCGGGCTTGCGTTTTTGTTCAGTCATTGCGTTGCGTATTGGCTTTATTCGGTTGTAGCTGCGAGCGGATCGAGCGCGTGGCTCAGTTCGTCGCTTCGGCGTTGCCGTACTTGCGCGCGACGTAGTCGCTCACGATCTGCTGGAACTCTTCGGCGATACGCTCGCCACGCAGCGTCTTCACCTTCTCGCCGTCGATGAACACCGGCGCCGCCGGGTTCTCGCCCGAACCGGGCAGGCTGATGCCGATGTTCGCGTGCTTCGATTCGCCCGGGCCGTTCACGATGCAGCCCATCACGGCAACGTTCATCGTCTCGACGCCCGGATATTCGTCGCGCCAAACCGGCATTTGCGCGCGCAGATAACCCTGGATCTGCGAAGCCAGTTCCTGGAACAGCGTGCTGGTCGTGCGTCCGCAGCCCGGGCACGCGATGACCATCGGCGTGAACGAGCGCAGGCCCATGGTCTGCAGGATTTCCTGGCCGACCACGACTTCGCCCGTGCGCGCGCCGCCGGGTTCCGGCGTGAGCGAGATGCGGATCGTGTCGCCGATGCCCTGCTGGAGCAGCACGGAAAGCGCCGCCGTCGAAGCGACGATGCCCTTCGAGCCCATGCCCGCTTCCGTGAGGCCCAGATGCAGCGCGAAATCGCAGCGCTTCGCGAGTTCCTGATACACGGCGATCAGGTCCTGCACGCCGCTCACCTTGCACGACAGGATGATCTTGTCGCGGCCAAGGCCCAGTTCGACCGCGCGTTCCGCCGAGCCGATGGCCGACTGGATGAGCGCTTCGTACATCACGCTTTGCGCTTCCCACGGCGTCTTGCGCGCGCCGTTCTCGTCCATCATGCGCGCGAGCAGGTCCTGGTCGAGGCTGCCCCAGTTCACGCCGATACGCACGGGCTTGTCGTACTTGATGGCCGCTTCGATCATCTGCGCGTACTGCGTATCGCGCTTCGCGCCCTGACCCACGTTGCCCGGGTTGATGCGGTACTTCGAGAGCGACTCCGCGCAGGCGGGATAGTCGCGCAGCAGCAGGTGGCCGTTGTAATGGAAGTCGCCGACGAGCGGCACCATCACGCCCATGCGGTCGAGCTGCTCGCGGATGTGCGGGACGGCCGCCGCCGCTTCCGGCGTATTGACCGTGATACGCACCAGTTCCGAGCCCGCCTGCGCGAGTTCCTTGATCTGGATGGCGGTGCCGATGGGGTCCGCCGTGTCGGTGTTGGTCATCGACTGCACGCGCACCGGCGCGTCGCCGCCGATCGTCACCAGTTGGCCGCCCCAGCGCACATGCACGGCGTGCGACTTGCGGCGCGGCGCGTGGCCGCCGAGGACCGGTTCGGTCGAGCAGATCTGACTGTTGCTTGTCGAGGATTGCGTTTCGCTTTGCATCGAAAAACCCATTTACGCCTCACGCGTGCTTTTCGCCAACCGCTTTTCGCGAACTGCTTTTCGCGAACGGATAGGCGGCGGCACCGCGTGAATTGAATAAGCGTTGAAAAAGCGTCGCGGCCGGCAACGAGACTTGCCTGGCCGCGACGCATGCCATGTCTTGATCAGGGCAGCACGAAGCGCGCGACATTGCCGCGCGCCGACGCGTACTTCGACGTGTCGACCGGCTGGCCGTCGATGGTCATCGACTCGATGCCGGCCTTGTTGCCCACAGTGATCTTGAGCGGCTCGGTGCCGGTGATCTCACGTGCGTCGCTGCCATGGATCATGCCCGAGAAAACTTCCTTGCCATCCTTCTGGCGCACGCTGACCCAGGTGTCCTGCGTCACGCGGATCGCGAACGTCGAGGTATCCGCGCCGCTGTCGGCCGCCGCGTTCTGGGCAGCCGCCGCGCTCGCCGCCTGCGCGTGCGCGGCGCTTGCCGCGTTGGCAACGGCCGCAGCCTGCGCTGCGCTCGCAGCGTTGGGCTTCGTGGCTTGCGGCGCCGGTTGTGCGGCTTGCGGCGCCGGTTGCGCAGCCTGCGGCGCGCTCGCCCCGGCACCCTGATCGGGCGCGGCATTGGCGTTCTCGCCCGCATCGTTTGCGTCGCCTTGGGGCGCCGCGGATTGATCGGCGCCTTCGACAGCCGACGCGCCACCGCTACCGGTCGCCACGCCCTGCGTCACCGTGGGCGACGACGCGCCCGGCTGCGCGCTCGCGCCGTTCGCCATCGCCTTCAGGCGGGCAAACCACACCGACGATTCGCCGCTATTCGTGTGCCACATGGAAATAGCCAGCACCGCGATCACGATGAGCGCCACACCCCACAGCCAGGAGGCGCGACGGCGCGGAGCACGCGCGCCACCGCCGCCGAGCGAGAGCGAGACGCGGCCACGCGGCAGATCGGAGCCAGCCGAAGCGGGCATCGACAGATCCGGCTGCGCAATGCCGCGCTCGCGGCGCAGCGCCTGCGTGAACGGCGCGGGATCGGCGCCGAGCAACTTCGCGTAGGCGCGCACCACGCCGAGCGCGAACGTCGTGTCCGGCAGATGGCTGGTATCGCCCGCTTCGAGTTCGCGCAGCTTCGACACCGCCACTTTCAGGCGCGCCGAGACATCTTCGATCGCCCAACCCCTCGCCTCGCGCAACTGCGCGAGACGCGCGCCGGCGGCGGCCAGCGTGTCGGGCAATGCCTGCACCGGCGAAGGCGTCGCGCCCGGCGCCGAACGACCTGCGCTGCTGTCGGTTCCGTCTGTCCCGAAAGGGTGCTGCGGCTCGCTCATCCCAAAGTCCTTGCGTCGATTCTTTTCAATACTGGAACCGGTGGGGCGCGTCCCGCCTCGCCTCTATCCGATTCGCAGACCGTTTATAACAAAATGCGCGGCCAGCCGTGAGACCTTTGGCCGCATCCGATCGCTTCTGCAACGTTTCTTGTGCTACTGCCCACGGCCGCGCGTTTCCCCCGCGCGCCGCCGTGGGCCCTCCTCATGCCGGTTCAGTGCTGAACCGGCCGTACTTCGATGACCTTGGCCGCGCTGCGGCCCATACGCTCGGCCAGGCGCGTGCGGTCCCGCACCTCGCCGGCGAGCTGCCCGCAGGCCGCGTCGATGTCGTCGCCGCGCGTCTTGCGCACGGTCGTGACCACGCCCGCATCCATCAGAATCTGCGCGAAGCGCTTGATCTGGTCCGATTTCGAGCGCAGCAAGCCCGACTCGGGGAACGGATTGAACGGGATCAGATTGAACTTGCACGGCACGTCCCGCGTCACGGCGAGCAATTCGCGCGCGTGCTTTTCGGTGTCGTTGACGCCGTCGAGCATGCAGTACTCGAACGTGATGAAGTCGCGCGGCGCGACTTCCAGGTAACGCTGGCACGCCGCCATCAACTCGCGCAACGGGTACTTGCGGTTGAGCGGCACGAGTTCGTCGCGCAGCGCGTCGTTCGGCGCATGCAGGGAGACGGCCAGCGCCACGGGCAATTCGGCCCCGAGACGGTCCATCATCGGCACGACGCCCGACGTGGAGAGCGTGACGCGCCGGCGCGACAAGCCGTAGGCGTTGTCGTCGAGCATCAGGCGCATGGCGGGCACGACCGCGTCGTAGTTCAGAAGCGGCTCGCCCATGCCCATCATCACGACGTTCGTGATGACGCGCTCGCCCTTGCCGTCACCGCCGGTCGCGCGCCCGCCTGCCGCGCCCAGAAGCGAGGCACGCAGGGCGAACTCCGCCATGCGTAGCTGGCCGATGATCTCGGCGGTGGTGAGATTGCGTGAAAAACCTTGCTTGCCGGTGGAGCAAAACCGGCAATTGACCGCGCATCCCGCCTGCGACGACACGCACAGCGTGCCGCGGTTGTCTTCGGGGATGAACACGGTTTCGACCGCGTTGCCGTTGCCGACGTCCACAAGCCATTTGCGCGTGCCGTCGGAGGAAACGTTGTCGCTGATGATGCCGGGCATGCCGATGGTGGCGCGCCCCTTGAGCTTCTCGCGCAGCGATTTGGCGAGATCCGTCATGCCGTCGAAATCGGCGGCGTTGTACTGATGGATCCAGCGCTGAAGCTGTTTGGCGCGAAACGGCTTCTCGCCCAGGCTCTCGCAATAGGCGACGAGCCCTTGGGCGTCGAGATCGAGAAGGTTGACGGTGGAACTGCTCGTCATGTCGAATCCTGCCATTTCAGTGCGAGAGCGCGCTCACCGCCCGCGGTGCCCTGCTGCCTGCGCAATTACGCGGAAGCGGGGGCTGGACGGTGAGCGTCATCGCCGTTCGCGACCCTATGCTACTACTGCAGCCTGCTCGCGCGTGCTTAGCGCGAGTAGACGTTGACTTGCGGGAAGAAGAACGCGACTTCCACGGCAGCCGTTTCAGCGGCGTCCGAACCGTGCACGGCGTTCGCGTCGATGCTGTCGGCGAAATCGGCGCGGATCGTGCCCTTCTCAGCCTTCTTCGGATCGGTTGCGCCCATCAGATCGCGGTGCTTCAGGATAGCGTTCTCGCCTTCCAGAACCTGGATCACGACCGGACCCGAGATCATGAAATCGACGAGGTCCTTGAAGAACGGGCGCGCTGCGTGAACAGCATAGAACTTCTCGGCGTCGGCGCGCGAGAGGTGAACCATGCGCGAGGCAATGATCTTCAGACCAGCGTTTTCGAAGCGGCTGTAGATCTGGCCGATCACATTCTTCGCCACTGCGTCCGGCTTGATAATCGACAGGGTGCGTTCGATCGCCATAAAAACTCCAGAAAATTAAGAGGTTACAGATTTAAATGAATCCGCAATTGTAGCATGTTCCCATGTATGATTGCGATTGAACCCTCATAAGCCATCAATCCGGGGCACGCGCGCTCAAACCGGGCATCGGGCGCCGCGTTGGCGTACCTTTCAGAGAGGTTTAAGATTGGCGGCATAATCTGGGTAACCCGCTGTGCGAACCGCGGTGCAAACATAACGGAAACTGTGTGGCAACCCGTTGAAACTCTGGGTCGGCACACTTATCTTATGGGGGAGCGGACCGCGCACCTGCGCACCCTCACCCACGCGTCTCACGCAAGGAGAAAGCATGAACGAGTATCCCTATAACTTCGGCCGCGGCGGCACCGTCACCTCGGCGGAGACCCGCAACCGCGTACTGCGCAACACCTACTGGCTGCTCGCGCTGTCGATGGTGCCGACGGTGCTCGGCGCGTGGGTGGGCGTCGCGACCGGCTTCTCGCTTTTTGCCGCCACCAGCCCGGCCATGAGCCTGCTAGCGTTCTTCGCGATCGCGTTCGGTTTCATGTTCGCCATCGAGCGCACCAAGAACAGCTCGGTCGGCGTGTTCGTGCTGCTCGGCTTCACGTTCTTCATGGGCCTGATGCTCTCGCGCCTGCTCTCGTTCATCCTCGGCTTTTCGAACGGCCCGCAGCTCATCATGCTCGCATTCGGCGGCACCGGCATCATTTTCACCGCCATGGCCACCATCGCCACCGTCAGCAAGCGCGACTTCTCGGGCCTCGGCAAGTGGCTCTTCATGGGCGTGATCGTGATCCTGCTCGCCGGCGTCGCGAACATGTTCCTGCAACTGCCCGCGCTGATGCTCACGGTTTCGGTGCTCGCCATCGCGATCTTCTCGGCCTACATGCTGTTCGACGTCCAGCGCGTCGTGAACGGCGGCGAGACGAACTACATCTCGGCCACTCTCGCGATCTATCTGGACCTGTACAACGTGTTCACCAACCTGCTCGCCATCCTCGGCATCTTCGGCGGCAACCGGAACTAAGTTGTAATCAAACCCTCACGGGGCCGGATGAAGAGATTCTCGCCCCGCCAAGCAAAAAGCCCATGACTTTCGTCATGGGCTTTTTTTCGTCTGAACGCTGGAACCTAGAGTGCAATCCAGGCGAAGCCTTCAGCTTGCGAAGCCACCCCGATTTCCGTCGCTGCGTTTCCGAGAACCGCGGCCATCGCCGCGCGCGCAAGCTCCGGCGTATTGTTCTGCTGGCTCAGGTGCGCGGCAATCAAGTGCCGCAGCTTCGCACGATCGAGCGCCGCGAGAATCCCTCCGGCCGCCTCGTTGTTCAGGTGACCATGCGACCCGCCAATACGCGCCTTGAGCGACGCCGGGTAGCGGCTCGCCGCAAGCATCGCGAGGTCGTGGTTGCATTCGAGCACCAGTGCGTCGCAACCGCTCAGCACGGCGCCGATATGCGGCGTCGATTCGCCGACGTCGGTGAGCACGCCGAGCCGGCTCGCACCGTCGCTGAACACGAATTGCAACGGTTCGCGCGCGTCGTGCGGCACCGTGTAGGGCAACACGCCGAGTTCGCCGATTTCGACCGTCTCGTCGCCCCACAGCACGTTAAGCTCGACGCCCGCAGCATCGTCGGCGCCCACGGCCTGCGCCGTGCCCCAGCTCATGTAAAGCGGAATCGACCAGCGGCGCGCCAGCGTAAGCGCGCTGCCGACGTGATCGCTGTGTTCGTGGGTGATGAGAATCGCGGTGAGCGAGTCGGCGGCCAGCCCCGCGCGGGCGAGGCGGCGCTCGACTTCCTTCGCTGAGAATCCGCAGTCGAGCAGCACGCGCGTGGGCGTCGTGCCGCTGCCTGCTTCTACGACCAGTGCGTTGCCCTCGCTGCCGCTGCCGAGGCTCGCAAATCGCATGTCAGCGCACGTCAGTTCAACTGCGCGTGGAGCGCGGAGACGATACGCTGCGCGTCCGACGAGGTGTCGATACGGCCGTTCGGGTCCACCACGGCAACCTGGGTCGAATTGCCCGTCGAGCGAACCGCCACGACGTATTCCGGACCCTGATCCTTCGCGGCCTTCTTCGGATTGTAGAAAAGCTTGCCGAGCAGGCCGTCGCCCTTCAGTTCCTGCATCGAGTCGGCGTAACGCACGTAGTAGAGGCCCTTCTCGCGGTCGCGGTTGTCGACCGTGAAGTTCGTGCGGTCGAGCGCGAGGCCCACGCGCAGCCACGCGGTGTCGAACGCTTCGGGCAGGTCGAGCGTCGTGCCGTCAGGACCGGCGGCGACCTTGACGCCGGCCGTCGACGGGCGCGCATCGGTCAGCAGTTGCTTGGACTGCGCGTCGGTCAGGCCGAACTTCTGCATGATCTTCGCGAGGAACGCGGCTTCGAGCGCCGGGTCGCGCGGGCGCTCCACCCACTTCGAGCCCGTCTTGTCCTGGCCCGTCAGCACTTCTTCCATCGCGTTATGCGTGACGGAGATATCGGTTTGACCGTCCGGACCGCGCGAAACCAGTACGCGGAAGCGGTCGCGCGTACCCGACGAGTACGCGAAGTCGATCACGCGGCCGATCGTGCGGCGGAACCAGTCGTCCGGAATGTTGGCGCGGTTCTCGGCCCAGTCGGTCGTCATGATGCCGGTGGACGGCGAGTCGGTCGTCAGCGTGAAGCCGTTTTCCGTCCAGAATTCCTGCAACTGCGGCCAGACGTCGTCAGGCGAGCGGCCGTCGACCACGAGCCAGCGGCGGTCGCCGTCGCGCTCCACGTGCATGCCGAACGGATCCTGCGCATCCGGCACGCCGAGCGTGGCGTTGCCGGCCGGCGTGACCGTGCGCTGCGCGGCGCCGCCAAGCGTGACCGTGGGCGGCGGCGCGACATACTTCTGGTCGTTCGGCGCCGACGACAGGTCCTGCGGCACATTCAGCGGCGGCGCGCTCGGCGTGTCCTTGTAGTTGACGCGATCGGACGCGAACATGTCGTTCAGCGACTCGCAGCCTGCGAGCGAGCCGAGTGCAAGCGCCAGCACCGCCATGCGGGTTGCGTGGAGGGAAAAAGCGGAACGTTTCATGTGGGCCTTCGTGATACGGGAACGCTAAGCCTTGCTCTGCGAGACGTTGGGTCCGGGTTCGGTCCGAGGTCTTTCAGTGATTGGGCGGTTGGGCCGTGGCGGCGTCGGTTGAAAAATCGGCGGCTGGCTGATCGAATCAGCCAGCCAGGCCGGCTTCGCGCAGCGCGGTGCGCACCACGTCGTGGTAGCGCGCGTCGAGCGGCGTGAGCGGCAGTCGGATGCCGCCTTCGATGCGGCCGAGTTCCTGCAGCGCCCACTTCACCGGAATCGGATTCGATTCGATGAACAGGTTCTTGTGAAGCGACAACAGCTTCATGTGGATCGCGCGCGCCGCCTTTGCGTCGCCGGCCAGCGCGGCCTTGCACAGGTCGCTCATCTGGCGAGGCGCGACGTTCGCGGTCACCGAAATGTTGCCGTGGCCGCCGAGCAGCATCAGCGCGATCGCCGTGGGATCGTCGCCGCTGAAAATCCTGAAGCCGTCCGGCGCATGCTTGATGAGGTGCGCGGCGCGGTCGATATTGCCCGTCGCTTCCTTCACCGCGATGATGCCCGGCACTTCGGCCAGACGCAGGATGGTCTCGTTCGCCATGTCCGCGACCGTACGGCCCGGGACGTTGTAGAGGATGACCGGCAGATCCACATCCTCCGCGATCTTCGCGAAGTGACGGTACATGCCTTCCTGGGTCGGCTTGTTGTAATAGGGTACGACCTGAAGCGACGCGTGCGCGCCCACTTCCTTTGCGTGCTTCGTGAGTTCGACGGCTTCGGCGGTGGAATTGCCGCCCGCACCGGCGATGATCGGCATGCGGCCGGCGGCATGCTCGACCGCCGTCTGGATCATCAGGATGTGTTCCTCGACGTCAAGCGTGGCGGACTCCCCGCTCGTTCCGACGACCACGAGAGCATCCGTCCCCTCTTGCACGTGCCAGTCGATCAGTTTGCGGAACGCCGGCAGATCGAGACTGCCGTCCTCGTGCATGGGGGTGACGATCGCGGGAATGCTGCCTTGCAGCGTAATGCCGTCCTGAGTGCCGTTAGCCATGAAACGCCAGAAAAATGAGTCGGTTAAACCGCGATTGTAGCGGATTAGCCGGTCAGATCGTAACGCGCTACGGGTAGGACCTGGTTCTCCGGTAGATTACCGGCTCTTTCGGAGGACGCTGAGGGCGTTTTTTCCCGTACGGCGCAGATGCGCTGAATATACGCCTCACGCGGCTGCGAAAGAAATCCGTCCTGATAGGCGATAACCCGCAGCGCGGGCGTACAGACCGCCAGCAATTCGCCCGGCGCGAGCAGGAAAGCCGGATTCGATGGCTTTCCGACAGTCTCGTTGCCCTGCGCGAACGTCTCGTAGATCAGGACGCCGCCCGGCGCGAGCGCCTCGATGAGACGGGGCATGAGTGGTCGATGCAGGTAGTTCGCGACGACCACGGCCGCAAAGCAGGCGTGCGCCGCGAGCGGCCAGGGCGCGCCTTCGAGGTCGCACTCCACGGTTGCGACGCCCGCCACATCCTTCAGTGTGGCAAGCGCCGCCGCGTCGCGATCGAGCGCCGCGACCGGATGACCTCGCGCCGCGAGCCATCGCGCGTGCCGTCCCGCGCCGCAGGCCACGTCGAGCACGGTGCCGCCGGCCGCGATGAGGTGCGCCCAGCGGCGCACCCAGCGCGAAGGTTCGGAAAGCCCGTGGGCCAGCGAACCGGCGGCAGACGTCGACGTCATCGGCCGGGTCAGTTGTACGAGAGGCCCATGGCCTCGCGCACGTCGCGCATGGTTTCGTTGGCGAACTTGCGCGCCTTGTCGCAACCGTCCGCGACGATTGCACGCAACAGCGACGGGTCGTCCATGTACTTCTGCGCGCGCTCGAGCATCGGCTGCTGCTCGCGCAGAATGCCTTCGATCACCGGCTGCTTGCATTCCAGGCAACCGATGCCCGCCGAACGGCAGCCCTTCTGGACCCAGTCGTGCGTCTGCTCGTCGGTATAGACCTGGTGGAGCTGCCACACCGGGCACTTGTCCGGGTCGCCCGGATCGGTGCGGCGCACGCGTGCGGGATCAGTCGGCATGGTGCGGACCTTCTTCGTGATCGACTCGGCGTCTTCGCGCAGGCCAATGGTGTTGCCGTACGACTTGGACATCTTCTGGCCGTCGAGGCCCGGCATGCGCGAGGCTTCGGTGAGCAGCACCTGCGGCTCCGGCAGGATGATCTTGCGGGAGCCTTCGAGGTAGCCGAACAGACGCTCGCGATCGCTCATCGACAGGCTTTGCGACTCCGAGAGCATCGCGCGGGCCTGTTCGAGCGCCTCTTCGTTGCCCTCCTGCTGATAGGCGCTGCGCAGCTCGTGATAGAGCTTCGAGCGCTTGCCGCCCAGCTTCTTCGCCGCTTCGTTGGCCTTCTCTTCGAAGCCCGGCTCGCGGCCGTACATGTAGTTAAAGCGCCGCGCCATTTCGCGCGCCATTTCCACGTGCGGCACCTGGTCTTCGCCGACCGGCACGAGCGAGGCGCGGTACAGCAGAATGTCGGCGGCCATCAGGACCGGGTAGCCGAGGAAGCCGTACGTGCCGAGGTCCTTGTCGCGCAGCTTCTCGATCTGCTCCTTGTAGGTCGGCACGCGTTCGAGCCAGGACAGCGGCGTGCTCATGCCGAGCAGCAGCGCGAGTTCGGCGTGCTCGGGCACGCGGCTCTGGATGAACAGCGTGGCCTGGTTCGGATCGATGCCCGAGGCGAGCCAGTCGATCAGCACGTCCCACACGTTCTTCTCGATGACATCCGGCGTTTCGTAGTGCGTGGTGAGCGCATGCCAGTCGACCACGCAGAAGAAGCACGGATACTCGGACTGCAGGCGCACCCAGTTTTTCAGCACGCCGTGATAGTGGCCGAGGTGCAGCGACCCGGTGGGCCGCATGCCGGAGAAGATACGGTCTGGGAACATGATGTTATGAAAGGAGCGATACAAGTGGGGTAAGGATGGCGGTGACCGCGTCGTAACCTAGACTTACAAGCGGGCGCAGCCAGAATCGCGTGAAGATGCCACTCACGAGCAACCCCATCACGATGATGAAACCATAGGGCTCGATACGGGCGAGCGCAATGCTCGCGCGCGTGGGCAAAAGCGCCCCGAGCACGCGGCCGCCGTCGAGCGGCGGCAGCGGAAAGAGGTTCAGCACGCCGAGCACGAGATTCACACCCACGCCGGCGGCGGCCATGCGCGTGAAAAACGGTTCATCCACGCCGAACACCGCGAGACCCACGCCGAACACGCCCCATACGATGGCCTGCACGAAGTTGCACAGCGGGCCGGCCGCCGCGACCCACAGCGTGCCCCAGCGCGGATTGCGCAGATTGCTGAAGGCGATCGGCACGGGCTTCGCGTAACCGAACACGAAGGCGCCGTTCGTCAGGAAATACAGCACGAGCGGCATCGCGATCGTGCCGATCGGGTCGATGTGGCGCATCGGGTTGAACGAGACGCGGCCGAGCACGTACGCGGTGTTGTCGCCGAGCATGCGCGCGACGTAGCCGTGCGCGGCTTCGTGCAGCGTGATCGCGAAGATCACGGGCAACGCGTAGACGACGATCGTCTGAATCAGATTGGCTTCCATGGCGGGCTATTGTATCAATGCGTCGATGCGCTCAGGCCTCGTTCATGCCGCGCAGGGTCCTTCACGCTTCTTCTTCTGCGATGCCGAACGGCGCCAGCGCGCCCCGCCCCGGCCGCACGAGCACCGGCTCTTCGCCCGTAAGATCGATCACGGTGGACGGTTCGCACGGACACGCGCCGCCGTCGATCACGAGATCGAGCTGTTTTTCGAGGCGTTCGCGAATCTCTTCCGGGTCGTTGAGCGGCTCGGTGTCGGGCGGCAGGATCAGCGTGGAGGCGAGCAGCGGCTCGCCCAGTTCTTCGAGAATCGCAAGCGGAATCGGATGCCCGGGCACGCGCAGGCCGATCGTCTTGCGCGACGGATGCGAGAGCCGCCGCGGCACTTCCTTCGTCGCGACCAGCACGAATACGTACGGCCCCGGCGTCACCGACTTGATGAGCCGGTACTGGCGGTTGTCCACCATGGCGAAGTTCGCGAGTTCGGACAGGTCGCGCACCATCAACGAAAGCAGCGCCTTTTCGTCGAGCCCGCGAATGCGGCGCAGGCGCTCGGCCGCGTGCTTGTCGTCGATGCGCGCGGCGAGCGCATAGCTCGAATCGGTCGGCAAGGCGATCACACCGCCGTCGCGGATGATCTCCACCGCCTGTTTGACGAGGCGTGGCTGCGGATTTTCTGGATGAAGCCGGAAGAACTGGGACATGGCAGTAATCAGCCGACGAGTCAATGAAAAACAGCGTCAATGAAAAACAGCGGGATGGTGCGAGAACGGTCGACCGGCGCGAAACGCCGTGCAGCAAGGGGGCGGAGTCAGCGGGTCGCGCGCCGGGCGCAGCCTACAGCCATCGCTCCCAGACAGGCTTGAGATCGGAAGGCAACGGCGGCAGCGTGCCAGGCTCGATTACGTCCGGGCCCGGCGCATGGAAGTCCGAACCGCGCGACGCCTCGAAACCAAAGCGTCGCGCGACGGCCGCGTATTCGGCGTACTGGTCGGGAGTATGGCTGCCCGTGACGACTTCGATGGCCTTGCCGCCCATATCGATGAATTCGCCGAAGAGCGTGTCGAATTCGAGCTGGGTGTAAGCGTAGCGGCCCGGATGCGCGATGATCGCCTCGCCGCCGGCGGCCTTGATCCACGAGATGGCGTCGGCGAGCTTCGCCCAGCGGTGCGCGACATAACCGGGCTTGCCGTCGCCGAGCCAGCGCGAAAACGCGTCCTGGGTGTTCTGGGCGCGGCCGCTTTCCACGAGAAAGCGCGCGAAGTGGGTACGCGAGATCAGATCGGGATTCGAGACATACTGGAGCGCGCCTTCGTACGCATCGGGAATGCCAAGTTCGCCAAGCCGCTCGCCGATCGCCTCGGCGCGGGCCGCGCGGCCGTCGCGCGTGCGCGCGAGCCCCTCGACGAGCGCGGCGCACTCCGTATCCACGTGCAAGCCAACGATATGCACCGTGCGCGAGGCCCAGGTCACCGAAATCTCCACGCCGCTCAAATAGCGCATGCCCAGCGCTTCGGCCGCCTCGCGCGCCTCGCGCTGGCCGCCGAGCACGTCATGATCGGTGAGCGCCCACAGGTTCACGCCACCCGCTTTCGCCAACTGCGCGACCGCAGCGGGGGCCAGTTGGCCATCGGAAACCGTGGAGTGACAGTGAAGATCGGCGTTCATTGGAGGCACGGGAAAGATGAACGCTCATTTTACTGCAACGCAGTGAAGTCGTCGGGGGCACCCGAAGCGTGCGCGCCCCGCCAACAAGCGCTCAATGTGCGCCGCGCGGCGCTCAGGCGCAAAACGCCTCGATCAGGCGCGCGACCTCTTCGGGCTGGTCGTGATGCACCATGTGCCCCGCCCCTTCGACGATCCGTTCGCGCCAGTCCGGGAACGCCTCGAAGCGCTTCTTGAATTCGTCGATGGGCACGGCGCCCGCGAGCCGCGCGAGCGTTTCGGAGCCGGCCGCTTCGACGTGCAGCACCGGCGCGCTCACCTGCGACCAGATCGCCATCACCTCGTCCAGTTGGTAAAGCAGCGGGCCGCGCATCTTGTGCGCCGGATCGCCGAGCAGCACGTAGCCGCCCTCGCCGTCCGGCTTCGACCAGTGTTGCGCGAGAAAGCGGGCGCGCGGCGCAATCAGACGCGGATTCGTCTTCACGAGCCGCGCGGCCACCTCGTCGAGCGACGCGTACGTGCGCAGTTGCGGCGGCGTGCGGATTTCGTCGAGCCATTCGCGCATGCGACCCGGCGCCTGTCGGGGCGCCGGTGCCGGCAGCCCGAAGCCTTCGAGGTCGACCACGCGCCGCACGCGCTCGGGCCGCACGCCCGCATAGAGGCACACGATGTTCGCGCCGAGGCTGTGCCCGACGAGATCCACCTGGCCCTCGGGCGCGTAGTGCGCGAGCAGGGCGTCGAGATCGGCGAGATAGTCGGGGAACCAGTAGTTGCTGCCCTGCCCCTGCGCGACTGGCCAGTCGGAGAGGCCGAAGCCGCGCAGGTCGGGCGCGATTACCTGCCAATCGGCACCTGGGCCGCCGCGCGCATCGAGCGCATCGACGACGAACTGAAACGACGCTGCCACGTCCATCCAGCCATGCAACATGAAGAGCACACGCGCGCCCTCCGCGCCCCAGCGGCGCACATGCAGCCGGATTCCATTGACGTCGACGTATTCGGAACGGGATTGGTTCATTTGCGCTGCCGCAAAAAAGAATGATCGTTCGATTATATAGGCGCCCGGCGATTGCGAAAGATCATTCGTCGAATTGACGCTAGGTTGACTTTCTCGTAGCGGCCTGTTCCGCGGCATCCTGGGCCGCGAGTGCGTCCAGTTCGGCTTCGTCGAAGCCCGCGGAGCGGCGCGCTTCGAAGTTGAACGGCCCGCGCATGCGCGGCGCGTGGTACTGCTGCGCGAGCGCGAGCCACGCCGCGTGCGGGTCGAGACCGCGCGATTCGCACAGGTAGCGGAACCAATGGTTGCCGATGCGCACGTGCCCCACTTCGTCGCGCAGGATGATGTCGAGGATCGCGGCCGATTCGTCGTCGCCGGCCTGCTTCAGGCGCGCGCGAATGGGCGGCGAGGCGTCGAGGCCGCGCGCCTCCAGCACGCGCGGCACGAGCGCCATGCGCGCGAGCACGTCGGCACTCGTGCGCTCGCACATTTCCCACAGGCCGTTGTGCGCGGGAAAGTCGCCGTACGCGTGACCATAATCGGCGAGCCGCGCGCGCAGCAGCGAGAAGTGATACGCCTCCTCTGCCGCGACCTTGAGCCAGTCGGCGTAGAAAGCGTCGGGCATGGCAGGGAAGCGCCACACCGCGTCGAGCGCAAGATTGATCGCATTGAATTCGATGTGGGCCAGCGCGTGCAGCAACACCACGCGGCCCTGCGGCGTGCTCATGCTGCGGCGCTGCAGTTCGCGCGGCTCGACGAGCGGCGGCTCGGCGGGGCGGCCCGGCAAGCCCGACGGCGCGGGAATGGCGAGTTGCGGCTCCCAGCGGGGCTCCGCGGCCTGAGCCTGACTTTGCGCGTGCAGCGCGCGCACCGCGTCGGCCTTCGCGAACGGGTCGCACTCGCGCAGCGCATCGAGCGCGGCGACGCGCCAGGAGGAGGCGGAGAAAACGGAATTCATCGGCAGAAGAAACAGGGACTGAAAAGCGGGGAACCCAAAGCCTTTGCGCGAAGCCGCCCAAACCTGCCCCGAGCGAACCGTGCACGCAACCGTTTACAATACGCGATTCACCTGCCTCGTGTCGCTCACACCCATTGCGCGGCGCCAGCAGACCGGCAGCATCCCCCAATATCAGGAGACCCCCCACCGTGGCCATCTACAAGCTTGGCGAAGCCGCACCGACCATTCACGAAAGCGTGTTCGTCGCGGACAACGCGACCGTCATCGGCAAGGTCGAACTGGCCGAAGATTCGAGCGTCTGGTTCGGCGCGACGCTGCGCGGCGACAACGAGCCGATCACCGTCGGCGCGCGCAGCAACGTTCAGGAAGGCGCGGTGCTCCACACGGACCCGGGCTACCCGCTCACGCTCGAAGCGAATGTGACGGTCGGCCACCAGGCCATGCTGCACGGCTGCACCGTGAAGGAAGGCGCGCTGATCGGCATTCAGGCCGTGGTCTTGAATGGCGCGGTGATCGGCCGCAACTGTCTGGTTGGCGCGGGTGCGGTGGTCACGGAAGGCAAGGTGTTCCCCGATAACTCGCTCATTCTCGGCGCGCCCGCCAAAGTCGTGCGCGAACTCACGGAGGCCGATATCGCGGGCCTCAAGCGCAACGCGGATGTCTACGCGCAGCGCCGCGAATATTTCAAGGCGCAGCTCGTCCGCATCGGCTGAGAGCCACGGGTGGGAGTCGCAAGCACGGGCCGCGCCGCCCCGATTCAAACGAAGGAAAAGATTGTGAACGACCAGTTGCAAAAATTCATGTTCAGCGCCGCCCCGGTGCGCGGCGAGATCGTCTCGCTGGGCAACACGTGGCAGGAAGTGCTCAAGCGCCGCCAGTACCCGACGCCGGTGCGCACCGTGCTCGGCGAGATGATGGCGGCGTGCGCGTTGCTCTCGGCGAATCTCAAGTTCGACGGCACGCTGATCATGCAGATCTTCGGCGACGGCCCTGTGAAGATGCTGGTCGTGCAGTGCGGCTCGGATCTGACGATGCGCGCCACCGCGCGCCTGGGCGAAGACTTCACGGGCGAAAACGCCCTGCCGCTTGGCGAAGAACTTACGTTCGCCGACCTCGTGAATCCGGACGGCCAGGGCCGCTGCGTGATCACGCTCGATCCCGCCAAAAAGCAGCCGGGTCAGCAGCCCTACCAGGGCATCGTGCCGCTGAACGGCGAAGACGGTCCGCTCAAGTCGATCGCGGCCGTGCTCGAACATTACATGCATCACTCGGAACAGCTCGACTCGCGCCTTTGGCTCGCCGCGAACGACGACCGCGCGGTCGGCATGCTGCTGCAGAAGCTGCCGGGCGACGGCGGCATCGTGCCGCATCAGGGCGAGCACGACCTCGATACGTGGGAGCGCGTCTGCACGCTCGGCGGCACGCTCACGCACGACGAAATGCTCAAGGAGGACGGCGAAACCTTGTTCCGCCGCCTTTTCTGGCAAGAGAACGTGCGTCACTTCGAACCGCTGGCGCCCCGCTTCCAGTGCTCGTGCTCGCGCGAGAAAGTGGGCGCGATGCTCAAGATGCTGGGCCGCGAGGAAGTCGACGGCGTGATCGAGGAACGCGGGCATGTCGAAATTCATTGCGACTACTGCAATCAACGCTACGAGTTCGACCCGGTGGACGTCGCGCAACTTTTTGCCGTGACGGGGCTCTCAGAAAGCGTGAGCCCCGCCGCTGAGCGACGCCATTAAGGCAAACTGAGGCGATAACGTCTATGCGGCGCGACGCGTGTTGCGCCGCTTTCTACAACGGCGAATAGTCAGGCGCGGGAACCGGATCGAAATGCGGACCTGCCGCCATCTCAAAATTAGTTAGGCGTCCGACAGATGGAGAGAAGCATGATCAAGAACAAACGCTTCGGACTTCGGTTGCGCGACCGCATGCCGCGCGCGAGCGGGCTACTCGTACTCGCGGCGCTCGGCGCGGCTATCGGGATGACAAGCGGCTGCACGCTGGACCCGCCGGGGCCGTCGCCGATCTACAGCCGGCTGCCCGCGACGCAGTCGGGCCTTCCCGCCGCCGCGCCGGTGCTCACGCCCGACGAACAGGCGCGCTACGACGCGATCGACCATCAGGTGCTCGCCGAGCAAGACAACGCCATGGCCGCCGAAGCGGCCGCACAAGCCTGGTCGCGCGCCTATGCGCCGCCCGTTACCGTCTACGGCAGCTATTACAGCGGCGGCTGGGGGCGCGGGTGGGGTACGGGTATCGGCTACGGGTATCCCGGTTGGGGCTGGTAATCGCGCGGCTTACCGGCGCAAACGCGCACAACGAAAAAAGGCGCGGCTCGATGTCGCGCCTTTTGTTTGGCCGCGCACTGCTTTACTCGAGCGGCGCGCTTAACCCGCCTTCTTCGCTTCCTTCCCGTGCCCGTGCTTCTTCTCGGGCACGCGCGAAACGGGGTTCGGCACCACCCTCACCGGCGCCGCCGACATCTGGCCGCGCGTGGAGGTATTCGACGAACCGCTCGGCGTGGCCGGCGGCGTCTGGTTCGGCGAGACGAACTGCACGAACACCTCGCTGTCCTTCACCATGCCCATCTCGTAGCGCGCACGCTCCTCGACGGCCGCCGTGCCGTTCTGCAGATCCTGCACTTCGCCCGCAATGCGTTCGTTGCGCAGTTTCTCGTCGTCGTTCTGCTTCTGCTGCTGCGCGAGCTGCTGCTGCAGCTCATGCACGCGCAGCCAGCCACCATGGCCCCACCAGAGCGGATACTGGATCAACACGAGCAGGATGATCAGAACTGCAGTGACAAGCCGCATGAAAGGTGCCGGATAAATACACGCCGCCCTGCGCTATACGCAGGGCGGCGGAGAGAGGACGAAAGGTGACAGCAAGGCCGCTGCCGGCGCTGGTTCCGCTTAACGCAGGTTATAGAACGCCGACTTGCCCGGATAGCTGGCGATATCACCGAGATCTTCCTCGATGCGCAGCAACTGGTTGTACTTCGAAATACGGTCGCTGCGCGAGAGCGAGCCGGTCTTGATCTGACCCGCGTTCAAACCCACGGCAATATCGGCGATCGTCGAGTCTTCGGTTTCGCCCGAGCGGTGCGAGATCACGGCCGTGTAGCCCGCGCGCTTGGCCATTTCGATCGCCGCGAAGGTTTCCGTCAGCGTGCCGATCTGGTTGATCTTGATGAGGATCGAGTTGGCGATACCCTTCTCGATGCCTTCCTTCAGGATGCGCGTGTTGGTGACGAACAGGTCGTCGCCGACGAGCTGGACCTTCTTGCCGAGCTTGTCGGTCAGCGTCTTCCAGCCTGCCCAGTCGCTTTCGTGCATGCCGTCTTCGATCGACACGATCGGGAACTTGTCGGCGAGGTTCGCCAGATAGTCCGCGAACTCCGTCGACGACAGTTGCAGGCCTTCGCCCGCGAGCTGGTACTTGCCGTCGTGGTAGAACTCGCTCGCTGCGCAGTCGAGCGCGAGCAGCACGTCTTCACCGGCGCGGTAGCCAGCCTTTTCGATGGCTTGCAGAATGGTCGAAAGGCACTCGTCGTTGCTGCCGAAGTTCGGCGCAAAACCGCCTTCGTCGCCGACTGCCGTGCTCATGCCGCGATCCGAGAGAATCTTCTTGAGCGCGTGGAACACTTCCGCGCCGCAACGCAGCGCTTCGCGGAAGGTCGGCTGGCTCACCGGCACGATCATGAATTCTTGAATGTCGAGGCTGTTGTTCGCGTGCGCGCCGCCGTTGACGATGTTCATCATCGGCACCGGCAGTTGCATCGCGCCCGAGCCGCCGAAGTAGCGGTACAGCGGCAGGCCGGCTTCTTCAGCGGCGGCCTTCGCGACGGCCATCGAAACGGCCAGCATCGCGTTCGCGCCAAGGCGCGACTTGTTGTCGGTGCCGTCGAGTTCGAGCAGGGTCTTGTCGAGGAAGGCTTGTTCCGACGCGTCGAGGCCCATGATCGCCTCGGAGATTTCGGTGTTGATGTGCTCGACGGCCTTGAGCACACCCTTGCCGTTGTAGCGGCCGGCTTCGCCGTCGCGCAGTTCGATCGCTTCGCGCGAACCGGTCGACGCGCCCGACGGCACCGCCGCGCGGCCCATCGTGCCCGATTCGAGCAGCACGTCGCATTCGACGGTGGGATTGCCGCGCGAATCCAGGATCTCGCGACCGATGATATCTACGATTGCACTCATGGTTTCCTCAGGAAATGACAGTAATTCTTGCGCGAGCTGCGCCGTCTGCTGCATCGGCCCGCGAGGCACAGTTTCTATGCTCGCTCGGGGCACACCGTCACATGGGACAGGCTGCGTGCTCGCCGGGTTCAACTTGCCGCAGCGCGACGGTCACGTTCCAGTGACCGATACGCTGCCACGCTGCCTTGTACTTCGAACGCGGTGCGTTGGCTCCGTTGCGCACAGCATGATGTCGTTACATGACACTGCTATCCGCGCGGTCCTGCGCCGCGCTGCTCCTCCATCGCGCCGCTCATGCAATCGAAGCGGCGCGCCGTACTACCTACTTTCCTGCTTAACTGAAGTCGTTCTCGAGGAACGGCGTGCGCTTGACCGCCTGGTCGAGCGTCACGAGCGTTTCGAGCAGATCCGCCATGCGGTTCAGCGGCACGGCGTTGGGGCCGTCGGACTTCGCCTCGGCGGGATTCGGGTGCGTCTCCATGAAGAGACCCGCCACGCCCGTGGCCACGGCCGCGCGCGCGAGCACCGGCACGAATTCGCGCTGGCCGCCCGAACTCGTGCCCTGACCGCCCGGCAACTGCACCGAGTGGGTCACGTCCATCACGACCGGCGCGCCCGTCTCGCGCATGATAGCGAGCGAGCGCATGTCCGAGACGAGGTTGTTGTAACCGAACGAAACACCGCGCTCGCAGGCGAAAAAGCGGTCTTCGGACAGACCCGCCTCACGCGCGGCTTCGCGTGCCTTGTCGATCACGTTCTTCATGTCGTGCGGCGCGAGGAACTGGCCTTTCTTGATGTTGACCGGCTTGCCCGAGCGCGCGCACGCGTGGATGAAGTCGGTCTGGCGGCACAGGAACGCGGGCGTTTGCAGCACGTCCACGACCGAAGCCACGGGCCCGATTTCTTCTTCCGAGTGCACGTCGGTCAGCACGGGCAGACCGAGCTGGCGCTTCACTTCGGAAAGGATGCGCAGGCCTTCGTCCATCCCGAGGCCGCGAAACGACTTGCCGCTCGAACGATTGGCCTTGTCGTAGGACGACTTGTAGATGAACGGAATGCCGAGCTTCGACGTGATTTCCTTCAGGCGGCCCGCCGTGTCGATCGTCATCTGTTCAGATTCGACGACACAGGTGCCCGCGATCAGGAAGAACGGCTTGTCGAGACCGACCTCGAAACCGCACAGGTTCATGCTTTCTCCTCGGCGTGCGCCTCGTGGTGCACGACTGCCGCTTCGACGAAAGCCTTGAAAAGCGGATGGCCGTCACGCGGCGTGGACGTGAATTCCGGGTGGAACTGGACGCCGACGAACCACGGGTGCATGTCGCGCGGCAGTTCCATCATTTCCGGCAGATCTTCGGTCGGCGTACGGGCGCTGATGATAAGGCCGCCGGCTTCGAGCTTGGGCACGTAGCCGTTATTGACTTCATAACGGTGACGGTGACGCTCGTTCACGTCCTTGCCGTAGATTTCCGACGCGAGCGTGCCGGGCTTGATCGGGCAACGCTGCGAACCGAGCCGCATCGTGCCGCCGAGGTCCGAGTCTTCCGTGCGCTTTTCGACCTTGCCTTCGCGGTCGGCCCATTCGGTGATGAGCGCGACGACGCGGTCGGGCGTGTCCGGATCGAATTCGGTGCTGTTCGCGTGCTTCAGACCCACCACGTCGCGTGCGAATTCGATCACGGCGAGCTGCATGCCGAGGCAGATGCCGAGGTACGGCACCTTCGCTTCGCGAGCGTACTGGATGGCCTTGATCTTGCCTTCGGTGCCGCGACGGCCGAAACCGCCCGGCACGAGAATCGCGTCGAGATGCTTGAGGCTCTCGACACCCTCTTCGTCGATCTGCTCGGAGTCGATGTACTCGATGTTCACCTTCGTCGAGGTCTTGATCGACGCATGGCGCAGCGCTTCGATGAGCGACTTGTACGACTCGGTCAGATCGACGTACTTGCCGACCATGCCGATCGTGACTTCGTGCTGCGGATTCTCGAGCTTTTCGACCATTTCCGCCCACATCGACAGATCGGCGGGCCTGGCGGAGAGCTTGAGTTCGTCGCAGACGATCGAGTCGAGACCCTGGTCGTGCAGCATCTGCGGAATCTTGTAGATGCTGTCGGCGTCCCACACCGAGATCACGGCGTCTTCGGGCACGTTCGAGAACATCGAAATCTTGGCGCGCTCGTCGTCGGGAATGCGACGGTCGGCGCGGCACAGCAGCACGTTCGGATAGATGCCGATTTCGCGCAGCTTCTGCACGCTGTGCTGCGTGGGTTTGGTCTTGAGTTCACCCGCCGTGGCGATGAACGGCACGAGCGTGAGGTGCACGAAGCACGCGCTGTTGCGGCCAAGGCGCAGGCTCATCTGACGCGCGGCTTCGAGGAACGGCAGCGACTCGATGTCGCCCACCGTGCCGCCCACTTCGACGATCGCCACGTCCGGCTCGCCGCACGTGGCCGATGCGGCGCCGCGTTCGATGAATGCCTGGATTTCGTTCGTGATGTGCGGAATGACCTGCACGGTCTTGCCCAGATAGTCGCCGCGGCGTTCCTTGCGGATCACCGATTCGTAAATCTGGCCCGTGGTGAAGTTGTTGGCCTTGCGCATCTTCGTGGAGATGAAGCGCTCATAGTGGCCGAGGTCGAGGTCGGTTTCCGCTCCGTCTTCCGTCACGAACACTTCGCCGTGCTGAAACGGGCTCATCGTGCCGGGGTCGACGTTGATGTAGGGATCGAGCTTGAGGAGGGTGACTTTGAGACCGCGCGATTCGAGGATCGCGGCGAGGGAGGCGGCGGCAATACCCTTGCCAAGGGAGGAAACTACGCCGCCGGTGACGAAAACATATTTGGTCATCGCTGGATGCTCGCGGGAAAAACGGATTATACCTGAAACCAAGGGCTAACCCTGAATTTTGAGCGAGCCGAAACGACGCGCAACGCGTTGCCCCGCGCTCTGCGCGGCCCTGCAGGCAACCGCGCCGGAAAGCCGCCGCTCAGGCTCCGTTTTCCATGGCGTAGAGCATGCGCTGCACCGCGCGCGCGGTCTCGATCGGACGCTCCATCGGGTACAGATGACTGCCTTCGATCCACTCGAAACGCTCACCCGCGATGCGTCGTGTCGCCGCGAGTCCGACCTGGCGCACTTCGCGCGACTGCGTGCCCGCCAGAAAACTCACGGGCACGGGTGAGCCATGCACGAGTCGCGCGCCGAGCGTATGCGGCAACGTGCGGTAGATCATGTATTCGGTGTGACGGTCGAAGGCGAGCGTGCGTGCGCCGTCGACCGAGGTCTGAGGAATGCCGAAGTCGACATAGTCGGACAGCACGCGCTCGTCCCAGCGCGCGAATGCGGTTTTCGAATGGAAATGCCGCCAGGCTTCGTCGCGGCTCGCCCAGTTCGTGCGGCGCGTGCGCGTGGCGGCGGCAGGCGAGATGCGCTCGTCGAGGCCCGTCCACTGCGAGATCCGCAGCATGCTGCTGCGCCAGCCCGCGATCACCGGCGAATCGAGCATCACGACGCCCTTGACCCACTGCGGCTTCTTCAGCGCCGCCATCAGCGAGAGATAGCCGCCGAGCGAATGGCCGACGAGCCATACGGGCTCCTCGTAGGTGCGGCCAATGTCGTCGAGCAGTTGTTCGACGAGGTGCGGCCAGTCGCGCGTAACCGGAAAGCGGGCGTCATGGCCGATGCGCTCGATGTAGCGCAGTTCGTAGTTGTCGCCCAGTTCGGCGAAGAACGTGCGATACGTCGAAGCGGGAAAGCCGTTTGCGTGCGAGAAATGGATGACGTTTTTCAAAGGCGGCTTGTCTCTCTATTTTGTTGATCGTTTTCGTTCGCGTTTCTATCTGCCCCGCGCTTTCAGTCCGGCGTGGGCGCGTCCATCCAGTAGCGCCGCTGCGTATCGCGAAAGCGCTCGACGGCGAGCGCGCCGGGTCGCGCCTCGACGCGAACGGCGCCGTCTGCGTCGCTGCGCGCGAGCACGATATGACGGGCCGCATAGCGCGCGTAGACGCCCGGATTCGGGTGATGAAAGCGGTTGAGATAGCCTACCTGAAATAATGCGACGAGCGGCCAGACAGAATCGAGGAACGGTTCAGTCGACGAGGTCCGGCTGCCGTGGTGCGGCACGACCAGCACCTGCGCGCGCAGCCGCCCGGGATCGCGCGCGATCAGCGTACGCTCGACGCCCGCTTCGATGTCGGCGGCGATCAGCGCGGAAACCGGACCCGCTCGCGCACCGCTTGCCGCGCTTGCCGAAGTCGTCACCCGAAGGACGCAGCAATGCGCGTTGGGTTTGCCGGCGAGCGGCCCGGGGTCGGGCCATAGCACCTCGAAGTCGACGCCGTCCCACCGCCAGCGCTGTCCGGCGGCGCACTGCACGGTCTGCGCGCCCGTTGCCCGCGCGCTCGCCCACAGCGGATGCGCGGGCAGAATGCCGGCCACGAATGTCCCTACGTCAACGGCATCGAGCACGGCTTGAGCGCCGCCCGAATGATCGGAATCGTCGTGGCTGATCATCACGGCGTCGAGGCGCCCGATGCCGTGCGCCTGCAGATACGGCACGACGATGCGTTCGCCCGCCTGCGTCGATTCGGGGCCCGGGCCGGCGTCGAAAAGCAGACGGTGCCCGGTCGTTTCGACGAGCACCGACGTGCCCTGCCCGATGTCGAGCGCCGTAAGCCGGAACGCGCCCGGCGGCGGCCCCGAGGGCGCGGGCACGAGTAACGGCAGCCACGTGAACGGCGCGAGCCAGCGCAGCGGCCAGCCGCGCGGCGCGAGACACCACGCGACGCCCACCGCCGCGCAGGCAAGCGGCCACGCGCCGGGTTGCGGCAGTCGCAAAACCGCCCACGGCAAGCCTTGAAGGGCGCCCAGCGCCACGCAAAGCCAGTCGAGGCAGGTGTGCGCCGCGCGCAGCGCAAGCGCGTCGATGGGCGCGGGCAGCGCTGCACTCCCGATGACCAGCGGCGTGACGAGCATGCTCACCCACGGAATCGCAAACGCGTTGGCGAACGGTCCGATCAGCGGTATTTGCGCGAACCAGTAGGCCGTGAGCGGCGCGAGCGCAACCGTCACGGCCCATTGCACGCGAGCGCTATCGCCCAGGCGCGCGGCAATGCGCGCGCGCCAGCCGCCGAGCGGCAGAGTCGTCGACGCGAGACGTTGAAACCAGCCGTCGCGCACCGTTTGCGTCGGTACAGGCTCAGTTCGGTCGCGCATCGGATCGGCGTCAGCCGCGCAAGCCTCTTGTGGCGCTTCCCGGCGCAGGCG
Organism: Paraburkholderia sp. J76; assembly: GCF_905220295.1. Classification (NCBI taxonomy): domain Bacteria; kingdom Pseudomonadati; phylum Pseudomonadota; class Betaproteobacteria; order Burkholderiales; family Burkholderiaceae; genus Paraburkholderia; species Paraburkholderia sp. J76. Next base: position 197,781 of record NZ_CAJMZJ010000003.1, on the reverse strand, counting down.
CGGCACGCCGCTCGCCGCGAACAGAATCGCGCCGACTGCGCAAAACGAGAGCCAGAAGCCGGCGGCCGTCACGGCCCACGGATCGCGCAACAGCACGAGCCCGAGCGCCCATGCCAGCACGTGCGAGCGTGCGATCTCGCGCCCGGTGAATAGCGCGAGCGCGACGACCGCCAGCATCCAGAGCGCGCGTTGCACGGGCACATTGAAGCCCGCGAGCGCGGCATAGATGGCCGCCGCGAGCAACGCGCCCGCCACGGCAATCTTCTGCGCGGGCACGATAAGCGGCGCCTCGACTCCGCGCCAGCGGGCGCGCCGCCACAGCGCCCCCGCGACCCACCCCGCTAGCCCCGCGACGAACGCGAGATGCAGCCCGGAAATCGCCACCAGATGGCTCGTGCCCGTATTGCGCATGAGACGCCAGTCGGCATCGCTCACCGCATCCTGCGCGCCGGTCGCGAGCGCGATGACAATGCCGCGATGCGGCGCATCGCCGAGCACCGCGTCGATGCGCGCACGCAGCGCGGCGCGCGCCCGCTCGATGCGCACACCGACGCCGGAAGCATCAACGCCCAGACGCACGGCATGCGCCGGATCGCTCACGTAGCCCGTTGCTCGCACGCCGCGCGCAAGCAGCGCAGCCTCCGTGTCGCGCAGACCGAAGTTGCCATTGCCATGCGGGCGCTTTAGCCGGACGGCCAGGCGCCAACGCGCGCCAGGCACGAGCGGCGGCAGCGGCATTTCGCGCGCCACCCAGGACAACTGGATCAATCGCGGCAGCGGCGCGGCGGCCTTGTGCGTCTCCCACGATTCAACACGAAAGAGGAAGCTCGCGCCGTTTGCGCCGTAAGAAGGCAAGCTGGAGATATAGCCGGCGATGTTCAGATCGCGCGCCTGCCAGGCAGCAGGAAGCGTCTGTGCGAGCCGCAGTTCGGCGCGCCAGGCCGCGTAGCCGAAGCCCGCGCATCCGGCCGCGAGCCACAGCGCCGCCCAACCGCTCGCGGTGCGCCAGCGCCGCCCGGAAAAACGGGCAGATTCATCTGCGTTGAGCGCCCACGCCGCCCACCCGGCCGCAAGCAAGGTCGCGAGTACGAGCCCGGCCCACCCGCCCCATCCCGGTAATGCAGCCTGCCGCTGCAAGGCAATCACGCCCAGCGCGAAACCGCATCCTGTCGCCCACATCCTGCCTCCTCGCAACGAGGGGGCCGAAGGCGCGAACCGCGTCGATCGCGCCGCGCAGAATGCACGGCGTGCACGCCACCCTGCTAACGATTATGCAGACGAAAGCGCGAGCCGCGGCAGCGCAGCCGCCGCGTTAGCCGTCGTGCCAAGGGCGACTTCCTCGGGACTCAAGCCACGCAAGCCCGCGAGCACGGCGCCGATGCGCGGCACCTGGCCGGGCGTGTTGCGTTCGCGATAAAGCCAGGCCGGCGAGATATCGGGCGCATCGGTTTCCATGACGATGGCCTCGAGCGGCAACTGCTCCGCGAGCCTGCGGATTTGCAGCGCGCGCTCGAACGTCACGTTGCCGCCAAAGCCCAGATGCATCCCCTGATCGATGAACGCACGCGCCTGCTGAAAGCTGCCGTTGAACGCATGCGCGATGCCGCGTTTCACACCGTTGCGGCGCAGCCCCTTGAGCACCTGATCCTGCGACTTGCGCACATGGCAGATCGCCGGCAAATCGAACTCGCGCGCAAGGCGCAACTGGGCATCGTAGAAGTGCTGCTGACGCGCCTCGTCGAGGCCCGGCACGAAGTAATCGAGCCCGATCTCGCCGATGCCGACGAAGCGTGGATCGTCGAGACTCGCCTCGATCTCGCCGCGCAACGCTTCGAGGTCTTCGTCGCGCGAGCGTGGCGTAAAGAGCGGATGGATGCCGAGTGCGTAGACCGCGCCCTCGGTTCGGTGCGCAAGCGCGCGCACCACTGCGAAGTTCTCGCGCGCCACCGCCGGGATCACGATGCGCGACACGCCCGCCGCGCGCGCCGCCGTCGCGACCGCATCGCGGTCAGCATCGAACTCGGCGGCGTCGAGGTGACAGTGCGTGTCGATCCACATGGCGTGTGCTCGCGGGAAGCTCAGACCGGCACGACCGGTTCCTCGTGCAGCATGCCGTCGCGCAGGCGCACGATGCGGTCGCAGCGCGCCGCGAGATCGGGGTCGTGCGTGACGATCACGAAGCTCGTATCGAACTGGTCGGAGAGTTCGAGCATCAGGTTGAAGACGGTGTCCGCCGTCGCGCCGTCCAGGTTGCCCGTGGGTTCGTCGGCGAGCACGCATGCGGGCTTCGTCACGAGCGCGCGCGCAATCGCCACGCGCTGACGCTCGCCGCCCGAAAGCTCGCCCGGCCGGTTGCGCGCGCGATGCGAGAGGCCCACGCGCTCCAGAATCTGCATCGCCTCGGCGCGCGCGTCTTCTTGCGTCACGCGGCGAATGCGCAGCGGCATCGCCACGTTGTCGAGGGCAGAAAACTCCGGCAGCAGATGGTGAAACTGGTACACGAAACCTAGCGCGCGATTGCGCAGTTCGTTGCGCTCGCGCTCGGAAAGCTCGGTGAACGGCTTGCCGAGCACCGAGACCTTGCCGGCGCCCGGCTCGTCGAGGCCGCCGAGCACGTGCAGCAGCGTGCTCTTGCCCGAGCCCGATGCGCCCACCACGGCGAGCTTCTCGCCACGCTTCACTTTCAGATCGGTGTCGTGCAGCACCTGCACGGCAAGCGAGCCCTGACCGAACACCTTCGAGACGCCGTGCGCTTCGAGCACGTACGGGTAGTCGCCAGCCGCGGCGACGAGCGATTGACGGTCATTCATAGCGCAGCGCCTCCGCGGGACGAACCTTGGCCGCGCGCCAGCTCGGGTAGAGCGTGGCGAGCGCGGAGAGCACGAACGCAATCGCGCCGATGCGCATCACGTCGGAGGGCACAAGTTCCGAAGGCAGCTCGCTGATGAAGTACACCGAAGGCGGCAGGAACTGGATGCCGAGCAGATGCTCGATCGCCGGCACGCTCCAGGGAATGCTCCACGCGATCAGGCAGCCTAGCGCAATGCCGATGCCGGTACCCACGAAGCCGATCGTCACGCCCTGCACGACGAAGATCTTCATGATGGAGCCCGGCTGCGCGCCGAGCGTGCGCAGGATCGCGATATCGGCCTGCTTGTTGGTGACGGTCATGACGAGAGACGAAACGAGATTGAACGCCGCGACCGCGATGATGAGCGTGAGGATGATGAACATCATGCGCTTTTCGATCTGCACGGCCGAGAACCAGGTCTTGTTCTGCTGCGTCCAGTCGCGGATATAGAGGTCGCCCGAAAGCGTATGCACGAGCTGGCGCGCCACCGCCGGCGCGCGCTGCATGTCCTTCAGGCGCAAGCGCACGCCGCTCGGCGCGCCGAGGCGATAAAGCACTTCGGCGTCGCGGATGTTGGTGAGCGCGAGTGTGCTGTCGTACTCGTAGTGGCCCGACTCGAACACGCCCATCACCGTGAACTGTTTCAGCCGCGGCAGCATGCCGGCCGGCGTGACCGAACCCTCGGGCGCGACGAGCGTGACCTTGTCGCCCACCGTCACGCCCAGGTTCACGGCGAGGTCCGCGCCGAGCACGATGCCGAAGCTGCCGGGAGTGAGGTCGTTCAGGCTGCCCGCCTTCATCTCCTTGCCGATGTCGGAAACCTGCGGCTCTTCGGAAGGCTCGATGCCGCGCAGCGCGACGCCGTTGACGCTGTCGCCGCGAGTCAGGAGCGCCTGGGCGTCCACGTAGGGCGCCGCGCCGATGACCTCGGGATTGGTCTTCGCTTCCTTCGCCGTGAGCTGCCAGTCGGGCATCGTGCCCGTGGGCGAAAAGATCTCGATGTGCGCAAGCACGGAAAGCATGCGGTCGCGCACGTCGCGCTGGAAGCCGTTCATCACCGAGAGCACGACGATCAGCGCCGCGACGCCGAGCGCGATGCCCGACATCGAAATGAGCGCGATGAACGAGATGAACCCGTTGCCGGTCGTGCGTTTGCCGGCGCGGGTGTAGCGCCAGCCTATCTGCCATTCGTAGGGAAGTTTCAAGCGAGTCCTTTTTGCGTCTTCGTTGCGCTCCGGCGCCGTATTAACCTGAGTTGACCCTCAGTTGACCCTCAGTTGACCCTGAGGCCGCTGCGCCGGACATCCGGAGAATATCGTGCCGGTTCGGGCGGCGATCAACCGCGAAGTTTGCCACACTGGCGAGCCTCCACGGACTTTCGCGTATGGGAACCGCGCCGCGCGAGGCGCCCGCCTGCCCTCTCCTTCGAGCCGCATTTCGTCCACAAGTGCCGCACAGCGAGCGTCGCGGGCCCATTGCGAGGCCGAAGCGACACGCCCGAAGGCCGCCCGGCGCGCCAGGCGCCGAAGTACAATGCGCACCATCATGCCCGCCGACCGCCTCCATCTCCTCGTTCCTTTTGCCCTGCCCTCAGCGGCGGCCGCCTCCACCGCGCTCGCGGGCCTCGAATATCCGGCGCTTGCGAAACTGGTTGCGCGCGCGACGCTCGGCGAGCAGGTGATCGGCGAGGACTTTCAGCGCACGCTGCCGCACGAGCGCTGGGTGGCGCGCCAGTTCGGCGCGCTCGGCGCTGCGAGTGCGAACACGAACGCCGCAAAACCCGCGCCGGCCGCCGACGACGAAGCGCCGCTTGCGCCCTACATGCTGCTCGCCGACGGCGGCGCGCCCGGCGACGCCACGTGGGCGTGCGTGCAGCCCGTGCATGTGCGCATCGCTCACGACCATCTGGTGCTGATCGACCCCGCCTCGCTGGAACTCGCCGACGCCGACGCCGCCACGCTCTACGCCGTCGCCCGTCCGCTGATAGAAGAACTGGGCTTGCGCGTCGAGGCTCCCACACCGCAGCGCTGGTATCTCTCCTCGCAAGCGTTTGGGACGCTCGCGGGGGCCTCGCCCTTGCGCGCGAGCGGCCGCAACATCGAAATCTGGCTGCCGCACGAGGCGCACTCGGGTCAGCGCTCGCGCGCCTGGATGAAGGTGCAGAACGAAGTGCAGATGGCGTGGTTCGAGCATCCCGTGAACGAGGCGCGCGAGGCGCGCGGCCTGCCCGCGGTCAATTCGATCTGGTTCCACGCGCAAGGCGCGCTGCGCCCCGTCACGAGCCCGTATGCGCGCGTGCACTCCGATGCGGCCGCCACGCGCGGCCTCGCGCTCGCCGCGAAGGTCGAAGTCGGCGCGGCGCCTGCAACCTTCGCGTCGCTCAACAATGGTTCGGCAGCCGGTACAACGCTCGTCGAACTCGATCCTTTCTCGGCCGCCTTTATCCAGCAGGATTGGGGCCGCTGGAACGCCGCGTTCGCGCAACTGGAGCGCGACTGGTTCGCACCCGCGCTCGCGGCGCTGCAAACGGGCGCGCTCGCCGCGCTCGACCTCACGCTGTGCGGCGACACCGGCTCGGTCACGCTCTCCATCACGCGCGGCGATTTGCGCAAGTTCTGGCGGCGCCGCCTGTTCGCGTCGCTCTTTATCGAATGATTTCCGAATGACCTCTCTTTTCCGCGCTCACGCATGACCCGAATCGTCACCCGCGCCTGCTCGCCCGCCGACACCGAAGCGCTCGTGCGCCACGGCCTGCATCCGGTGCTCGCGCGCCTCTACGCCTCGCGCGGCGTTTGCCAGCCCGACGAGATCGAAACCGGCCTCGCGCGCCTCATTCCGCCCGCGGGCATGAAGGGCCTCGACGAGGCCGCCGAATTGCTCGCCGACGCGCTCGAAGCCGACTGCCGCATGCTCGTGGTCGCCGATTACGACTGCGACGGCGCGACCGCCTGCGCCGTAGCCGTGCGCGGCCTGCGCATGTTCGGCGCGCAGATCGACTATCTCGTGCCGAACCGTTTCGAGTATGGCTACGGCCTCACGCCCGAAATCGTGGCGCTCGCCGCGCAACGCAAGGGCGGGCCGCCCGACGTGCTGATCACGGTGGATAACGGCATCGCCAGCGTGGAAGGCGTCGAAGCCGCGAACGAGCTAGGCATCGAAGTGCTCGTGACCGACCACCATCTGCCCGGCGACACGCTCCCCAACGCGCGCGCCATCGTCAATCCGAACCAGCCCGGCTGCGAGTTTCCGAGCAAATGCATCGCGGGCGTGGGTGTGATGTTCTACACGCTGCTCGCGCTGCGCGCGGAATTGCGCAAGCGCGGCGCGTTCAGCGACGGCAAGCCCGAGCCGCGTCTCGACGGCCTGCTCGATCTCGTCGCGCTCGGCACCGTCGCCGACGTCGTGAAGCTCGACTGCAACAACCGCGTGCTCGTCGCGCAGGGTTTGCAACGCGTGCGCAACGGCCGCATGCAGCCGGGCATCGCGGCGCTCTTTCGCGCAGCGGGCCGCGACGCGAAAAGCGCATCGGGCTTCGACTTCGGCTTCGCGCTTGGGCCGCGCCTGAATGCGGCAGGCCGCCTCTCGGACATGTCGCTCGGCATCGAATGCCTGACCACCGACGACGTGGGCCGCGCGTGGGAACTGGCCCAGCAGCTCGACTCGATGAACCGCGAGCGACGCGAGATCGAGGCCGGCATGCAGCAACAGGCGCTTGCCGATCTGGCCGATGTCGATCCGCATGGCAAAGCCACGCTCACGCTGTTCAACGAAGGCTGGCACCAGGGCGTGATCGGCATCGTCGCGGGGCGGCTCAAGGAGCGCTTCCATCGCCCTTCCTTCACCTTCGCGCCTGCCGACGATGGCGGCGAACTCGTGAAGGGCTCGGGCCGTTCGATCCCCGGTTTCCATCTGCGCGACGCCATCGATCTCATCAGCAAGCGCGAGCCGGGCCTCATCCACAAGTTCGGCGGCCACGCGATGGCCGCGGGCATGACGATCGCCGCCGCCGACGTGCCGCGCTTCGCCGCCGCGTTCGAACGCGTGGGCCGCGAGTGGCTCACGGAAGACGCGCTCGCGCGGATCGTCGAAACCGATGGCGATCTCGAAGACGCGTATTTCACGCCCGATTTCGTGGCAATGCTCGACGCCGCTGTATGGGGCCAGGGCTTCCCGGCGCCCGTGTTCTCGGGCGAATTCGAGGTGGCTTCGCAGGCGCTCGTCAAAGACAAGCACCTCAAGCTGCAACTGCTGCGCGGTCGCCAGCGCTTCAACGCGATCTGGTTCAACCATACCGAATCGCTGCCGCAGCACACGACCGTCGCTTACCGGCTCGTGCGCGACACCTGGAACGGCGTCTCGCGCGTGCAGCTAGTCGTGGAGCACGCGGCGCTTTAAGCGCGATTCGAACTCGCGGGCGCGGGCCGCCCGATCAGCCCGTGCCGCCCTTGATCCGGGTCCAATCAGCTATAATTCAATGTTTTACACGCCGGATCACGATACAAATGGAAGCGGAACGTCTCAACGCGATCGAAGCCCTTTTGGCGGACCTGCGCACGCGCGCGGGCGAGCTACGGGGGTATCTTTGACTACGACGTAAAAGCCCGACGGCTCGTCGAAGTCAACAGCGAACTCGAAGACCCCAACGTCTGGAACGACTCCAAACACGCCCAGGGTCTCGGCAAGGAAAAGAAGCTGCTCGAAGGCGTCGTGCACGTGCTCGACGGCATCGAGAACGACACGCGCGACACGCAGGATCTCTTCGAGATGGCCCGCGAGGAAGGCGATGAGGACACGCTCGTCGCCATCGAAACCGACGCTCAGGCAATCGAAGCGCGCGTGGCCGACGTCGAGTTCCGCCGCATGTTCGCGAATCCGGCCGACCCCAACAACGCGTTCATCGACATCCAGGCCGGCGCCGGCGGCACCGAGGCCTGCGACTGGGCTTCCATGCTGCTGCGCCAATACGTGCGCTACTGCGAGCGCAAGGGCTTCAAGACCGAAGTGCTCGAAGAGTCCGAAGGCGACGTGGCCGGCATCAAGAGCGCGACGATCAAGGTCGAAGGCGAATACGCCTACGGCTTTTTGCGCACCGAAACCGGCATTCACCGCCTCGTGCGCAAGTCGCCGTTCGATTCTTCCGGCGGCCGTCACACGTCGTTCTCGTCGGTATTCGTGTATCCGGAAATCGACGACTCGTTCGAGATCGAAGTCAATCCGGCCGATCTGCGCATCGACACGTACCGCGCTTCGGGCGCGGGCGGTCAGCACATCAACAAGACCGACTCCGCCGTGCGTATCACGCACGTGCCGTCGGGCATCGTCGTGCAGTGCCAGAACGACCGCTCGCAGCACCGCAACCGCGCCGAAGCCATGGCCATGCTGAAGTCGCGCCTGTACGAAGCCGAAATGCGCAAACGCCAGTCGGAACAGGACAAGCTCGAGGCGGGCAAGTCGGACGTGGGCTGGGGCCACCAGATTCGCTCCTACGTGCTCGACAACAGCCGCATCAAGGATCTGCGCACCAACGTCGAAATCAGCAACACCAAGGCCGTGCTCGACGGCGATCTCGACGCCTTCATCAGCGCGAGCCTGAAACAGGGCGTGTAAGCTTCCCGCACGCCGCGGGCGCTGCAGAACACCGCATGCCGCCCTCTCCTGCTGCGCCGCCCGCAACGACCGCGAGGCGAGCGACGCGCAGCAGGAACCGAAGTCCGCTTATTTGCGCGCGATGCGCGCCGTGTCCCGCGAAGGATCACGCCGGGGCCGCGGCCCCGAAAACTCGCCGAAACACCTGCGAATCAAAGAACTCCGAGCCATCATGACCGAACCGACCCAGCAGAACGCGCCCAGCGCCGCGCCCGAACTCGACGACAACCAGATCATCGCCGAGCGCCGCGAGAAACTGCGCGCGCTGCGCGAAGCAGGCGTCGCCTATCCGAACGACTTCCGCCCCACTCATCACGCGGCCGACCTCCAGCGCGACTACGCCGACACCGACAAGGACGCGCTCGAAGCCGCGCCGCTCGAAGTCGCGATTGCCGGCCGCATGATGCTCAAGCGCGTGATGGGCAAGGCGAGCTTCGCCACGGTGCGCGACGGCTCGGGCCAGATCCAGTTCTTCATCACGCCCGCCGACGTGGGCGAGACGACCTACGACGCGTTCAAGAAGTGGGATCTGGGCGACATCGTCGCGGCGAAAGGCGTGCTGTTTCGCACCAACAAGGGCGAGCTTTCGGTGCGCGTCACCGAACTGCGTCTGCTCTCGAAGGCGCTGCGCCCGCTGCCGGACAAGTTCCATGGCCTTTCGGATCAGGAAATGCGCTATCGCCAGCGCTATGTCGACCTGATCGTCACGCCGGAAGCGCGTCAGACGTTCCAGGCGCGCACGAAGGCCATTTCGTCGGTGCGCCGCTTCATGGCCGACGCGGGCTTCATGGAAGTCGAAACGCCGATGCTCCACCCGATCCCGGGCGGCGCGGCCGCGAAGCCGTTCGTCACGCACCACAACGCGCTCGACATGCAGATGTTCATGCGCATCGCGCCCGAGCTGTATCTCAAGCGCCTGATCGTCGGCGGCTTCGAGCGCGTATTCGAAATCAACCGGAATTTCCGTAACGAAGGCGTTTCGCCGCGTCACAATCCGGAATTCACGATGATGGAGTTCTACGCCGCGTACACCGACTACGCCTGGCTCATGGACTTCACCGAGCAACTGATCCGCCAGGCCGCCATCGACGCGAGCGGCACCGCCGTGCTCACGTATCAGGGCCGCGAACTCGATCTGTCGAAGCCGTTCCATCGCTTGACGATCGTGCAGGCGATCCAGAAATACGCGCCGCAGTACACGAACGAACAGCTCGCCGACGCCGCCTTCCTGCGCGCGGAACTGAAGAAGTTCGGCGTGGACGCGAACCAGCCGCAGTTCCTCAATGCTGGCGTGGGCTCGCTGCAACTGGCGCTGTTCGAAGAGACCGCCGAGTCCCAGCTTTGGGAGCCGACCTACATCATCGACTACCCGGTCGAAGTCTCGCCGCTCGCGCGCGCCTCGGACACGCTGCCGGGCATCACCGAGCGCTTCGAGCTGTTCATCACGGGCCGCGAGATCGCCAACGGCTTCTCGGAGCTGAACGATCCGGAAGACCAGGCCGCCCGCTTCAAGAAGCAGGTCGAGCAGAAGGACGCGGGCGACGAAGAAGCGATGTTCTACGACGCCGACTACATCCGCGCACTCGAGTACGGCATGCCCCCGACGGGCGGCTGCGGCATCGGCATCGACCGCCTGATCATGCTGCTCACTGACAGCGCCAGCATCCGCGACGTGATCCTCTTCCCGCACCTGCGCCGCGAAGACTAAGCAAGGGCATTGGCCTGCCATGACGGGGCGCATGCGGTTCGTACCGCGTGCGCCCCGTTTTCTTTTGGCGGCGGCCCGCTCGTGGTTGTAACCATCGGTAAAACCTGCTCCGGGGTGCGGCGACCCCCACCAGGTACGCGAATTGCCTTCGCGTGGAAAACCGCCCTGTGCAATGCTTCGCGACGATTGCGCCCTTTTCGGCGCGGCGCTCCCAACGCGCAGGGTTACAAATTGAAACGCGCAGTGAATGGGATTGGCTCACACTGGGTTCCACGAGAGAAACACAGAGAGCCAACTCTGCCAAAGACGGAGCCTGTCATGAACACAACCGATCCGACCACACCGAAACGCCGCCTTCACCCGCTTATCGCCGCCGCCGCGGCTGCCGTGATCATCGCGAGCCTTGCGGCCACTGCGGCTATCACCGGCGTTTTCCCGCGGGCTTCCAGCACCGCAGAACAGAGCGCCCAGGTTCAGACGGGCCAGATGGGCCAGACGGCCACGACGGCTTCCCAGCCGCCGGTCGTCGATTCGACGAAGCCCGCCCAGGCCTCGCAATATGCGCAGAGCGCGCCGGCGCAGCCGCAGCCGGTTGCGCCGCAGGCCCAACAGCAAGCGCCGGCACCCGTCGCCCCGGCGGCCGCACCGCCGCAGCAGCAGTACGCACAGGAAGCGCCGCCCGCCCAGCCCGCGTGTTCGACGTGCGGCACGGTCGTCGCGATTTCGGAGGTCAAGCATGAGGGCCATGGCACCGGTATCGGCGCGGTCGGCGGCGCGGTGGCGGGCGGCGTGGTGGGCAACCAGTTCGGTTCCGGTAACGGCCGCACGGCCATGACGCTGCTGGGCGCGCTGGGTGGTGGCGTCGCCGGCAACTCGGTCGAAAAGCATCTGCGCAGCTCGACGAGCTATTCCGTACGCGTACGGATGGAGAACGGGAAGATGCGCTACTTCACGTATCACCAAGCGCCGCCGTTCCAGCAGGGTGAACGCGTGCGTGTGGAAAACGGCGCGCTGGTCGCGGGCTGATTCACCGAACCTCGCCGCGCAACAAAAAGGCGATTTGCCGTATGGGCAAATCGCCTTTTTTCTCGCCCGTTTGCCGGGCGTAGCCGGAATCAGTAGCCCGCGTCTTCGATCCACGCGGCCTGGATCGCTTCGAGAATTTTCTCGTTCGAGCGCTCCGGGTCGTCGTCGAAACCGTCGAGCTGCGTGATCCAGCGGTGCAGATCGGTGAAGCGCACGTACTGCGGATCCACTTCTGGATGGGTGTCCGTCAAGGCCACCGCGATGTCCTGCGTATCGGTCCATTTCATGGCTGTGCGCTCCTCCTCGTGTTCAGTGGCTCAGTGGTTTTCTTTCGCGTGGTTGATCGAGTAACGCGGAATCTCGACCACCAGGTCGTCGTTCTCCGGCACTATGGCCTGGCACGACAGCCGCGACGTCGGCTCAAGTCCCCACGCCTTGTCGAGAAGATCGTCTTCGTCTTCCTCGGACGGCACGAGCGCATCGAAACCTTCGCGCACAATCACGTGACAGGTCGTGCAGGCGCACGACTTCTCGCATGCGTGCTCGATTTCGATGCCGTGTTCGAGCAGCGCGTCGCACACGCTCTCGCCCGGCTTGGCGTCGATGACCGCGCCCTCAGGACACAGTTCGACATGGGGCAGCACCACGATTTGAGGCATTGTGATTTCCGTATCCAATAACTTTCATATCGGGCGCATGCCCCGCCTCCGACGGCGGCATGTGCCCATTCTACTGTCGGTGCGCGCTCTGCCACATCGGGAAAGCACGCACGCCCGCGCCGTTTGCTAATGACGCGTTCGCCTTTAAGCTGTTGAGGCTTCAGCCGCGAATCCAGCCGCGGTTTCAGCCGATCTCGTCGAGCTTCTTGCCCGCCAGCGCGCGCTTGATGCCCTTGTCCATCCGCCGCGCCGCAAACTCGTCGGTGCCTTCGGAAAGCGACTTCGTGGCCGCCTCGATCGCGCCGGCGTCCTCGCCCTGCGCGACTTGCGCGAGCGCGGCGATCAACGCATCGACCTGGGCGCGCTCGGCTTCGTCGAGCAACTCGCCATCGGCGCCCAAAGCGGCGTTCGTCGCCTCGATGATGCGCTGCGCCTCGACCTGCGCCTCGCGCAGCGCGCGGGCGCGCATGTCGACTTCGGCGGTCTTGAAGCTGTCTTCGAGCATTCGGGCCACGTCGTCGTCGGCGAGACCGTAGGACGGCTTCACCACCACCGACGCTTCCACGCCCGAAAGCTGCTCGCGCGCGAACACGGACAAGAGGCCGTCCGCATCCACCTGATAAGTCACGCGAATGCGCGCCGCGCCCGCCGCCATCGGCGGAATGCCGCGCAGCTCGAAGCGCGCAAGCGAGCGGCAGTCGGCGACGAGTTCGCGCTCGCCCTGCACCACATGGATCGCCATGGCCGTCTGGCCGTCCTTGAAGGTCGTGAAGTCCTGCGCGCGCGCGACCGGAATGGTCGAGTTGCGCGGGATGATCTTCTCGACGAGTCCGCCCATCGTTTCCACACCGAGCGAGAGCGGAATGACGTCGAGCAGCAGCCAGTCGTCCTCGCCGCCGCGGTTGCCCGCGAGCAGGTCGGCCTGGATCGCCGCGCCGAGCGCGACGACCTGATCCGGGTCCAGATTCGTGAGCGGCGCCTGGCCGAAGTACTGCTCCACGGCGCGGCGGATCACGGGCATGCGCGTCGCGCCGCCCACCAGCACCACGCCTTTCACGTCTTTCGCCGCCACCTTCGCGTCGCGCAGCGCCTTGCGCGTCGGCGTGAGCGTGCGCTGCACGAGCGCTTGCGTGAGCGCTTCGAAGCGCGGCTCGTCGATCGTCAGCGCGATTGCCCTGCCGGTCGACAGCGTCGCCTCGATGCGCGCCTCGGGCGCGAACGAGAGCGCTTCCTTCGCATCGCGCACGCGGTCGAGCAACAGGCGCACGTCTTCAGGGGCGAGCGTCGCGCGCTCGATCCCGGATTGTTCCAGCGCATACGCAAAGAGCGCATGGTCGAAATCGTCGCCGCCGAGCGCCGAGTCGCCGCCGGCCGCCAGCACTTCGAATACGCCCTTCGTGAGCTTGAGAATCGACAGGTCGAACGTGCCGCCGCCGAGGTCGTAGACCGCGTAGAGGCCTTCGGCGCCGTTATCGAGTCCGTACGCGATCGCGGCCGCGGTCGGCTCGTTGAGCAGACGCAGCACGTTCAGCCCCGCGAGACGTGCGGCGTCCTTCGTCGCCTGGCGCTGCGCTTCGTCGAAATACGCCGGCACCGTGATGACCGCGCCGACGAGTTCGTCGCCGAGCGTGTCTTCGGCGCGCTGGCGCAGCGTCGCAAGGATTTCCGCCGAGACTTCGACGGGGCTCTTCACGCCGTCCACGGTCCGGATCTGCACCATGCCCGGCGCGTCGACGAAGTCATAGGGCGCGTTGGCGGCGCCTTCGACGTCGGACTTGCCGCGGCCCATGAAGCGCTTGACCGAGACGATCGTATTGCGCGGATCGGTGGCGGCTTGCGCCTTCGCCGTGCGGCCGATGCGGCGGCCGCCGTTCGCCAGATAGCGCACGACCGAAGGCAGCAGCGCGTGGCCGTCTTCGTCGGGCAACACGTCGGGCACGCCGCTGCGCACCGCGGCGACCAGCGAGTTCGTCGTGCCGAGGTCGATGCCGACGGCGAGTCGCCGCTGATGCGGCGCCGGCGCCATGCCGGGTTCGGAGATTTGCAGTAAGGCCATCTGTGTGATCTGCTTTTTAACCTGGTGGGCGCGAGCGCCCGATATCCGTATCAGCCTTCGAGCCGCTCGATCTGCGAGTCGATCTCGTCCGCCACGCGCTCGATGAACATGAGCTGGCGCACCGCTTCTGCCGCTGCCTGGTTCGAGCCGCTGTCGAGCAGCGCCGCGAGCTTCGTGAAGCGCACGCGTTCGTCGTCGCGCAGTTCGCCCGCGAGTGCATCGAGCGCCTCGACGTTCTTCGCGCCGACCGCGTCTTCGATCGCCTCGCGCCACTCCATCTGCTGCATGAGGAACGCGGGCTCCATCGCGGTGTTGTTCTCCGCGCCAACGTCGATGCCGCGCAGATGCAGCAGATACTTCGCGCGCTTGAGCGGATCGCGCAGCGTCTGGTACGCCTCGTTCGTGCGCGTGGCCCATTGCATTGCGACGCGCTTTTGCGCCTCTCCGGCCGCGGCGAAGCGGTCGGGATGCACCTGCGCCTGCACCGTGCGGTAGGCATGGTCGAGCGCGTTCGCGTCGATTGCGAACTGCTCGGGCAGGCCGAACAGCACGAAGTGGCTATCGGAAAGCGAGCGGGCGGGCGTGGAAGGCGTGCTCATCGGCGGGAACGTTCTTGTGGGGCTATGAAGGGCTCTAAGAGATGCCGGCGGCCATCAAAATCAAAAAGGCGGCACAGGCCGCCTTTTCACCGCTCGACGCGGGCTCAAACGCGGAAGGACTCGCCGCAGCCGCACTCGTCCTTCACGTTCGGGTTGTTGAACCGGAAGCCTTCGTTCAGGCCTTCGCGCACGAAATCGAGTTGCGTGCCGTCGATATACGCGAGGCTCTTCGGGTCGACGATGACCTTCACGCCGTGACTCTCGAAGACGTTGTCCTCGGGCGCGAGTTCGTCGACGTACTCGAGCTTGTACGCGAGGCCCGAGCAGCCCGTCGTGCGCACGCCAAGACGCAGACCCACGCCCTTGCCGCGACGGGTCAGGTACTTTTGCACGTGCTGTGCCGCTTTTTCAGTCAACGTAATTGCCATAGCATCTTCGCCGCGCCTCGCGCCGCCGGGTGGGGCTTGCCCTTCCCTTGCGTCGCGACGCAACCCTGCTGCATCCAAAATCGTTAGTCCCGGAGCGCCGCACCAACTGGTCCGGCGCCGTCCTGCGTCTGCGCTGCGCTTGATTACGCCGCGTCGGCCTTCGCTTCGCTCGTGTGACGCTGGCGATAGTCCGCAACCGCTGCCTTGATCGCGTCTTCCGCGAGAATCGAGCAGTGGATCTTCACCGGCGGCAGCGCCAGCTCTTCGGCGATCTGCGTGTTCTTGATGTCGAGCGCCTGGTCGAGCGTCTTGCCCTTCACCCATTCGGTCACGAGCGAACTCGAAGCGATGGCCGAGCCGCAGCCGTACGTCTTGAACTTCGCGTCTTCGATCACGCCGTCCGCGCCCACGCGGATCTGCAGCTTCATCACGTCGCCGCACGCCGGCGCGCCGACCATGCCGGTGCCCACCGCGTCGTCGTCCTTCGAGAACGAGCCAACGTTGCGCGGGTTTTCGTAGTGGTCCAGAACCTTGTCGCTATATGCCATGATCACACTCCTTCAATTCGTTGGCCGCGCTGCATTTGTATTGCGCTGCGGCCGGTTCGTTATTCGTTGACAACTGCGCGCCGGGAACTGCCCTGCGCACCTTAGTGCGCGGCCCACTGAATGGTCGACAGATCGATGCCGTCCTGGTGCATTTCCCACAGCGGCGAGAGTTCGCGCAGCTTGGCGATCTTCGTCTTCAGCAGGTTGATCACGTAGTCGACGTCCTGCTCCGTCGTGAAACGGCCCACCGTGAAGCGGATCGAGCTGTGCGCCAGTTCGTCGTTGCGGCCGAGCGCGCGCAGCACATACGACGGCTCGAGCGATGCCGACGTACACGCCGAACCCGACGACACCGCCACATCCTTCACCGCCATGATCAGCGACTCACCTTCGACGAAGTTGAAGCTGATGTTCAGGTTGTGCGGGACGCGCTTTTCCATGTCGCCGTTCACGTAGGTCTCTTCGATTTCCGAGAGGCCCTTGAGCAGACGGTCGCGCAGCATGCGCACGCGCTCGTTTTCCGTCGCCATTTCTTCACGCGCGATGCGGAACGCCTCGCCCATGCCGACGATCTGGTGCGTGGCCAGCGTGCCCGAGCGCATGCCACGCTCGTGACCGCCGCCGTGCATCTGTGCTTCGATGCGCACGCGCGGCTTGCGACGCACGTACAGCGCGCCGATGCCCTTCGGGCCGTAAGTCTTGTGCGCCGAGAACGACATCAGGTCGACCTTGAGCTTTTGCAGGTCGATGGGCGCCTTGCCCGTCGATTGCGCGGCGTCGACGTGAAAAATGATGCCCTTTTCGCGGCAGATTTCGCCGATCGTCTCGATGTCCTGGATCACGCCGATCTCGTTGTTCACGTGCATGACGGAAACGAGGATCGTGTCGGGACGCAGCGCGGCCTTGAACGCTTCGAGGTCGATCAAACCATCGTCCTTGACGTCCAGATACGTGACTTCGTAGCCTTCGCGCTCAAGCTCGCGGCAGGTGTCGAGCACGGCCTTGTGCTCGGTCTTCACCGTGATGATGTGCTTGCCACGGCTCTTGTAGAAGTGCGCCGCGCCCTTGATCGCGAGGTTGTCCGATTCGGTCGCGCCGGAGGTCCAGATGATTTCACGCGGATCCGCGTTGACGAGCGCCGCGACGTTCTCGCGCGCTTCCTCGACGGCGCGCTCCGCGTCCCAGCCGTAGGCGTGGCTGCGCGACGCGGGATTGCCGAACTGCTCGCGCAGATACGGAATCATCTTGTCCACCACGCGCGGGTCGACGGGCGTCGTCGCGCTGTAGTCCATGTAAATGGGCAGGTGGGGAATGTCGTTATTCATCTATCGCTCCGGGGAATCTTGTGTGCTGCGCTGTATTGTCTGTTTTGCCGACTGCGGCGGTCTGGCGGCGCTCGAAAGCCCTACGAACCCGCCATGTTGAAGATCGAGTTCGGACCCAGCGGCACAGTCCTGACCGGCTCCACCGCCGGCGCCTGCGCGCGGCGATCGCGCAGAACGGCGGGCGCTGCGCCTTCGCGGGCGCGCTGCTTGTCCACCAGATCCTTCAGCGATACCGAATCGAGGTACTCGACCATTTTCTGGTTCAGCGTCGACCAGAGTTCGTGCGTCATGCAGTGGCCGTCGTGCTGCTTGGTGCCCTCGCAGGCGCCCTTGCCGCCGCACTGGGTGGCGTCGAGCGGCTCGTCCACGGCAATGATGATGTCCGCGACCGTGACGTCCTCGGCGCGGCGCGCAAGGTTGTACCCGCCGCCCGGCCCGCGGACCGATTCGACGATTTCATGACGGCGCAGCTTGCCGAACAGTTGTTCGAGGTACGACAGCGAGATGTGCTGGCGCTGGCTGATACCCGCAAGCGTCACCGGGCCTTGCTCCTGGCGCAGCGCCAGGTCAATCATCGCCGTGACGGCGAAACGACCTTTGGTGGTGAGTCTCATGATGTAGGGGGAACCGCAATTCTCGACAATTTTCGTCAAGTATAAATACATGACTAGTTTAGTCAAGTATCACCGTCGCGATTTGGGTTATTACGTGCGCAGCGAATCGCAAAAATGAGCCGATTTCTGCATCCGGCAATCCACGAGCTGCGGCCGCAAAGCCGCGAGCAGACCCGCGCAACCGGCCTCGCATTGATCGAGCACCGTTTCGAAGCCCGCATCGCCGCCGAAATAGGGGTCAACTACAATCCGCCCGTCAGCCTGAGGGGCGAATTCCATCAGCAGGCGAATCTTGTCGCGCTCGCTCGCCGGGCACACATCCCGGAGCGCGGTGACGTTGGCATCGTCCATCGCCACGATTACGTCGAAACGGCGGAAATCCTCCGCCGCGATCTGCCGGGCGCGCAACGGCGCAAGATCATAGCCGCGCTGGACACCGGCCCGCTGGGCGCGCTCGTCGGGCGCCTGGCCGATGTGCCAGTCGCCGGTTCCCGCCGAATCGATCTCGATGCGTCCCGCCAACCCCGCTTCGTCCACGAGGCGCGACATCACGGCCTCGGCCGTGGGCGAGCGGCAGATGTTGCCAAGACAAACGAAGCAGACGGAAACCTTTTTCATTCGTGGGAACGGGTGCAACGGTCAACGTTTAGCGCGCGGCGGCGAATCTCAAATTATACAAAGCGCACGAAGCGCGCGCTGCGCCGCGCGTTGGCGCGCGGGGGCAATCATCAGATCGCGTTCGATCGCGGCAGCGGCGCGAGACCACTCATCGCCTTCACCGGCGTCTTGCCTTCGCTGCCCACGAGCCCGTAAGACACCGCGCGGGCGAGTTCTGCTGTGACCTGATCGGCGGCGAGCGGCATTTGCTGCTCGGCAGTTTTCCATGCATGGATCCATGCAATTACCGCGAGCGGCACGATCAGCGCCAGCGGCCAGTACACCGTTATTTTCTTTCTCATGATGCGACTCTCTATCGACTGTGAAGCGATAGCTGCGGACGCACTATCGCCAGTCGAGATGATATAGAGAGTCGCAATCAGGAAAAACCCGGTCCGGACGAACACACTGTTGCGCCAGCTTAAATAGTCGGCGACCTGAGCTTGACCGCCGGGCGCGCATCAGGCCTGTTGGGAGCGCTTTGTCGTGTCGAGATGCGTGTGCCGCGCCGCGTACAACTCGCGGAAGGTGCGGCCGACCGGCGCGGGCATGTCGCGCCCATTGGTCCAGCCCCGCGCGAATGGCAGCTTGCGAATGAGCCTGGCCCGGCCGCCCATGCGCTCGAGTATCCGCACGCCCAGTTTGGTGAGCAGCGCGTAGGCCGTTGGGTGCAGCGCGAGCCAGCCCCACGCGGCCAACGCCGCGCGCTCACGCCACGGCCGCAGATGCCGCTCGGTCTGCTTCTCGCGCAGTTTGCGCAGCAAGTCCGACAACGGAATGCCCACCGGGCAGACACTGTTGCATTCCCCGCAGAGCGTCGCGGCCTGCGGAAGATCGAGCGATTTTTCGATGCCGACGTAGCTCGGCGTGAGCACCGAGCCCATAGGGCCGGGATAGACCCACCCGTAAGCATGGCCGCCCACCTTCTGATACACCGGACAGTGGTTCATACACGCGCCGCAACGAATGCAGCGCAGCATCTCCTGAAACTCGCCGCCAATCAGGCCAGTGCGGCCGCCGTCCACCAGCACGACGTACATGTGCTCCGGGCCGTCCAGCTCCTCGGGCCCGCGCGGGCCGGTGAGAACGGAAAAGTAGTTCGACGTGGCCTGCCCCGTTGCCGAACGCGGCAACAAACGCATGGCGGTCGCGAGATCTTCGAGCGTAGGCAGCACCTTCTCGATGCCCGTTACCGCCACATGGACGCGCGGCATGACGGTGCACATGCCCTCGTTGCCCTCGTTGGTCACCAGCACGACCGAGCCCGTTTCCGCGATCAGGAAGTTACCGCCCGTCACGCCCATATCGGCGGAGAGAAAGTGCGGCCGCAGGACTTCGCGCGCCTCCCGCGTCATATCGGGGATTTCCGTCAGGCGCGGCTTGTCGTGCGTCTTCGCGAAAAGATCGGCGATCTCGTCCTTGTCCTTATGGACGACGGGCGCAATGATGTGACTGGGCGGCTCGTTGTCGTTGATTTGCAGGATGTACTCGCCAAGATCGGTCTCGATGGACTGCACGCCCATTTCCGCAAGCACCGTATTGAGGCGCATTTCCTCCGACACCATCGACTTGGTCTTGATGACCTTGCGCACGTCGTGGCGCCGCGCGATGTCCGCGACCAGCTTCGCCGCATCTTGCGCCGTTTGCGCATAGAGCACGGTCACCCCGCGCCGCGAAGCCTCTGTTTCGAACTGCTCCAGCCAGACGTCGAGATTCTCGAGCGCACGGTTGCGGCGCGCCTTGAGCGCCGCGCGCGTGGCAGGGAAATCGATCGCCGTAATCGCCTCGGCGCGCGCCGAGACGAACTTGGTCGAAAGTTTCTTGAGATTGTGCTGCAGACGCTGGTCGGCCAGCTTCTGACCGGCGCGCGCCTTGAACTGCATCGATTGGACTTGCATGGCGTGAGGGCGAGGTTGTGCGGTGTTCGGCGAGGTCTGTGGGGGTATTCGTACGTTCCGCGCAAGAGATGCGACAGCAACCGGCGGCGCGTCACACGTCGCCGGCCAGCACCTGCGCAATGTGCAGCACGCGCGTGGTGGTGTCGCCGGTGCGGCGCAGGCGACCTTCGATATTCAACATGCAGCCGAGGTCGCCTAACACCACCGTGCCAGTACCGCTCGCCTGCACATTGACGCACTTCTCGTCCGCAATGGCCGTCGAGATGTCGCCGTACTTCACAGCAAAGGTGCCCCCGAAGCCGCAGCAATGCTCGCAGTCCTTCATCTCACACACTTCAACGCCGCGCTGGGCGAGCAGCGTGCGCGGCTGCGCCTTGACGCCAAGTTCGCGCAGCCCGGAGCACGAGTCGTGATAAGTAACCGGCCCGCTGAATTCCCCTTGCGGCAGCATGACCTTTGCGACATTCACGAGGAAATCCGTGAGTTCGTAGACGCGCTCGCGCAACTTGCCGTAACGCGCCATCAATTCCGGATCGTCGCGAAACAGATCGCCATAGTGCACGCGGATCATGCCGCCGCAAGAACCCGAAGGGACGACGACATAGTCGAACTGCTCGAATTCGCGCAGCGTCTTTTCCGCGAGATCGCGCGCGAGCGCTCGCTCGCCCGAGTTGTAGGCCGGCTGGCCGCAGCAGGTTTGCGCGGGCGGCACTACAACTTCATAGCCCGCCTCTTCGAGCAACTTGAGCGTGGAAAAGCCAATTTCCGGACGCATCGTGTCGATAAGGCAGGTGACGAACAGACCGACTCGCATGGGAACTCCTCGTTAAAACCGTCCCCGATTATCCGCTGTTTCGCGGCCGCTACCAACGCAGGTCTGCATCCCCGTGCGAGGCGCGCGCGATGCCGCGGTGCAGCGCGGAGGGCCGCCCTACCGCTTACTTTTTTCACAATACGAGATACAATGCCCTTTCCGCCTCACGTGTCAAACGAATCTGAACTCATGAGCGACACCCATCCAGATCCGAAGACCTCGATTCAGGTGATCGAGCGCATGATGCGCCTGCTGGACGCGCTGGCCGCGCACAGCGACCCTGTCAGCCTGAAGGAACTTGCGCACCGCACCGAACTGCACCCTTCGACTGCGCACCGCATCCTGAACGATATGGTCAGTTGCCGTCTCGTCGACCGCTCCGATCCTGGCACCTACCGGCTTGGCATGCGGCTGCTCGAACTCGGCAACCTCGTCAAAGCGCGGCTTTCCGTACGCGACGCGGCGCTCACGCCCATGCGCGAACTGCACCGCCTCACGGGCCAGACCGTGAACCTCTCCGTGCGCCAGGGCGACGAGATCGTCTACATCGAACGCGCCTATTCGGAGCGCTCGGGCATGCAGGTGGTGCGCGCCATTGGCGGCCGTGCCCCGTTGCACCTAACTTCGGTGGGCAAGCTCTTTCTCGCCGCCGACGAAGCGAACCGCGTGCGCGCCTACGCCACACGCACGGGTCTTTCGGGTCACACGCGCAACAGCATCACCGACCTCGGACGCCTCGAGCGCGAACTCGCCCATGTCCGCCAGCAATTCTGCGCACGTGACAACGAAGAGCTTGAACTGGGCGTACGCTGCATCGCCGCCGGTATCTACGACGACACCGGCAAACTCGTGGCGGGCCTTTCGCTTTCCGCACCGGCGGACCGCTTGCAGGATTCGTGGCTTGGCCAATTGAGCAAGACGGCGCTCACGATTTCGGAATCGCTCGGCTATCATCCAGAGCCCGCTGAAGGCAACGTGCAGCCCGCCTGAAATCCGGGCGAAGCGGAATCAAGAAACGCGGAGGCATGCCCCTCCGCTTTTTTTTGCTTCTTCGCCTGCATCAGGCTACCAGTTCATCGAGCTGCCGATTCAGCTTCGTGTCGAGATGGCGCGCTTCTTTTGCCAGATTCACCTGCTTTGCCATTCGCGCCGTTTCCAGCAGCGCGAGGTCGATGCTGTAACCGTCGCGTTCCTTAAGCCACGCCAGGATGTCGCCAAGATGCCATAGCGACGGATTGCCCTCGTGCACGGGCTGAGGGAATTCCGCGGCGTGCCCCAGCATCAGCTTGCGCATGTTCTGGCGCGACATGCCGGTCAGATCGGCGGCGTCGGTCAGGCCGACGAAATCTGGCGCGGCTTCCACGAGGCGCGCGGCAGGCACCGCCCGCTTCACGTCCTGCAGCGCCGTGTAGATTGCCGAACATGCATTGGCACCCTCGCGCGTGAACGTCAGCGCGATTCGGCCAGGCACTCCCACACCGATAGTCGCATCGTCGCAGCCTGCCGCGGCCAGGCGCTCCACGAGTTCCTCGTGATCGTTGTCTTCCACCGCCAGTTGGTACTTGAGCGTGAACAGATAATTCATGTGCTACTCCGGCGCTTCGGCCGCCGCACATGCGGATGCCGCGTTGATACGATGTGTCGTGCAATTGTCGACGACCCGTTTGAGCACATAGGCATGATTGCCCGCATTACGCGGCGTGCCCCAGATGCTCGTGATGCAGAATTCCCCGCAGCGACAGGCAGCGTCGTTGTATGGGCAGTACATTCGTCCCCATGCATGCCCGTGGCCTTTACCTGGTTGAACTAACCAACCCTGTTTCTCGGCATAAGCAAGTACGGCTTCGATCTCTTTCTTCGGGTGCGATCGTCTCATCGACAAGCTCAGTGTATGCATCGTTAGATCGGTTGTCAATTGACAACTATCAAGGTCCGGCGTCGCCGCGCGCTGCAGTCAAGCGGGATTGGGCGCCAGGCCACCGTTCACTGAACCATGTTGCCAATGAACCAAACGACGAGACAGTCAGCCGATCGTCATAGGGCGGCCGGCACGCATCAGAAAACAAAACGCCCCGCAGTTGCGGGGCGTTTGCAGGGTCGATCCGTAAAGGCGGCATCAGGTGCCTGGGCCGCCCGCGTCGGCGCTAGTAATACGCGGCTGCTGATCGGCGCCGCCATTGTCGAGCCACGTGCGCACGCGCGTCGCATCCGCGAAGCGCGAGTACTTGCCGCTCGAATCGAGCAGAACCATGATCACCGGACGATTGTGGATCGTCGTCTGCATGACGAGGCACTCGCCCGCTTCGTTGATGAAGCCTGTTTTCTGCAGGCCGATGTCCCACGACGCATTGCGCACCAGCGCATTCGTGCTGTTGTAGGCGAGATTGCGCTTGCCCGTGAACACGTCGTAGCTGCGGTCGGTCGAGAACTGGCGAATCATCGGGTACTGGTAAGCCGCGTTCACCATCTTCACGAGGTCGCGCGCGGTCGAGACGTTGTGGCTCGTGAGCCCCGTGGAATTCTCGAAGTGCGTATCGGTCATGCCGAGCTGCTTAGCCTTCGCGTTCATCGCCGCGATGAACGCCGGGCGCCCGCCCGGGTAATAGCGCGAGAGCGCCGCCGCCGCGCGGTTTTCCGAGGCCATCAACGCGATGTGCAGCATGTCTTCGCGCGAAAGCACCGAGCCCACCGAAAGACGCGAGCCCGTGTTCTTCTCGTAATCGCGATCTTCGTCCGTGACTTCGATCGGCTCCGAGAGCGATTCCTTCGAGTCGAGCACGACCATCGCGGTCATGAGCTTCGAGATCGAGGCGATCGGCACGACGGCGTGCGAGTTCTTGTCGAAGAGCGGTTCGAGCGTGTTCTGGTCGACCACGTAGCCCACGCCCGAGCGCAGCATCAACGAGTCGGGCGTCTCGTGCAGACCGAACGCCTGACCGACCGTCGGCTGGCGCGGTTCGAACGCGACGCGGCGCACCGCCGAATGATGGCGGCCGTTCATCGTATAAGTGACGCGGCGCTTTCTCGCCGCAGGACGCGCATCGTCGTCCTTCGCGGCGACGGTGCGGGTTGCGCCCGCCTTTTTGGCCTTTGCCGTTTCCGGCTCGGCCTTCGCAACCTTTTTGGCGACTCTTTTCGCCTTGACCGTTTTGGCCGGTGCGGCGTCTTGCGACGCAGCAAAAGCGCCCTCAGGCGCCACGAGCGTCGCACTGATCGCAACGGAAACAGCGACCGACAACGCGGTGCTGAGAACCGACGACGGCATCAGTGAGAACGACAGGAGCTTGTCGGATTTCATTGGTGTTCTTGATGGAGCGGCGGGATCGTTCGCCAAGTGTAGTAAAACCACGAAAATTTCGCAAATTGAAGCACTTATCGGCGCTCATTAAACCGAAGTATGACCGTCGATTGAGCAAGCCAATGCACTTCCCGCATTCGATGAAGTCAGACAATTGCCAAGCCGCTCCTCTCGCACGACGCCGCTTCGCTGACAACGTTTGCGGCGCACGCACAGTGCGCTTGCTGCGTTAACGGCGTTCGGCGTACGAAACTTGAACTGAGGAAATACGGCTGAGATTGTCTGACCACCCGTGCCGCCGTGCCGCGCGACCCGCGTTCGACTGCAATGGATCCTTAACGTTCCATGTAGGAATTCGGTGTACGCACCTAGGTAAAGTCCTATAGGCGCATTCATGCAATCCATGCCGCATCTTGCCAGAAGGCGCATTTCCGTGCTCGCGCCAGCCTGCGCGCAGCGCCCCACCGACGGCGCGAACCCCCGCGCGCCGGGGCATCGGCGCGGTTGTCGCACCTGCGCCCATGCGCGAAGCATAAGTGTCTGTTTAATAATAAATTATCGACATTGTGCGACGCACCAAAAAATCTTGACTTTCTTGTTCATCATCCTAAAATCGAGTCAATGTTGCGACGCACAAAGCGAGCGACAGAGCACCCTCGCCGTGCCATTTACTTCAGGCGACCCACGAAGGCCGCCGACATCCAGGAGCGTAAACATGAGTCTGCTGACCCCTGAGCAATTCGCCGCTGCCCAGAAAGCCAACCTCGAAACCCTGTTCGGCCTTACCGGCAAGGCATTCGAAGGCGTGGAAAAGCTCGTCGAGTTGAACCTTCAGGCCGTCCGCTCGAATCTGGCGGAATCGCAGGAACACGCCCAGCGCGTACTGTCGGTGAAGGACGCGCAGGAATTCCTGGCCCTGCAATCGAGCTATGCCCAGCCGCTGACCGAAAAAGTGCTGTCGTATGGCCGTCACGTGTACGAAATCGCCTCGGCCACCCAGGCTGAGTTTGCCAAGGTCGCCGAAGCGCATTACGAAGAGCAGAATCGCAAGGTTCAATCGCTCGTCGACAACGTCGCGAAGAACGCCCCGGCTGGCTCGGAAACCGCAGTCGCCGTGATCAAGTCGGCGATCAACGCCGCGAACACGACCTACGAAACGGTCCACAAGGCGACGAAGCAGGCCGTGGAAATGGCGGAAAGCAACTTCAACGCCGCCACCGCTGCCGCGAGCAAGGCCGCCACCCAGGCATCGCGCTCGGCTGCCGCTTCGGTCAAGAAGACGGTCTGAACGTTTTAGGCTGAACCGGTGCGCGCCGATGCAGCAGCGCACCGGGCGCCGGTCCTGAACGCTCCGGCATGCCGCCCGGCATGCCTTGCCCGGTCACCGACCGGGAATCTTTTTTACGCTCCGGCGCCTCTCGCAACACCCGCAGCACCGAGCGTCACCCCAAATGCAAACGGCGCACCCCTCGCGGAGTGCGCCGTTTCTTCATGCGCGCCGCAACGAGCGGCGCGGCACGAGCTTACTTCTTCTTCTGCGGCGGCAGGTCGGTACAGACGCCTTCGTACAGCTCGGCGGCCATGCCGATCGATTCGCCCAGCGTCGGGTGCGGGTGAATCGTCTTGCCGATGTCGGTCGCATCCGCGCCCATTTCCACGGCGAGGCAGACTTCGCTGATGAGGTCGCCCGCATTCAGGCCGACGATGCCGCCGCCGATCACGCGATGCGTTTCTTCGTCGAAGATCAGCTTCGTGAAGCCCTCGTCGCGGCCATTGGCGATCGCGCGGCCCGAAGCGGCCCACGGGAACACGGCCTTGCCGTACTTGATGCCTTCAGCCTTGCACTGGTCTTCGGTCTTGCCGGCCCACGCCACTTCCGGATCGGTGTAAGCCACCGACGGAATCTGCAACGCGTCGAAGTACGCCTTCTCGCCGTGCGCCGCTTCCGCCGCCACATGGCCCTCGTGCACGGCCTTGTGTGCGAGCATGGGCTGGCCCACCACGTCGCCGATCGCGAAGATGTGCGGCACGTTGGTGCGCATCTGCTTATCGACTTCGATGAAGCCGCGATCCGTCACCGCCACACCGGCCTTGTCCGCGCCGATCTTCTTGCCGTTGGGCGAGCGGCCCACGGCGACCAGCACGAGGTCGTAGCGCTGCGGCTCGGCCGGCGCCTTTTCGCCTTCGAACGACACGTAGATGCCGTCGTCCTTCGCCTCGGCCTTCGTCGTTTTGGTCTTGAGCATGACGTTCGCGAAGCGCTTCGCGTTGAACTTCTCCCAGACCTTCACGAGATCGCGGTCGGCGCCGGCCATCAGACCGTCGAGCATTTCGACCACGTCGATCTGCGCGCCGAGCGTTGCGTAGACAGTGGCCATTTCCAGACCGATGATGCCGCCGCCGATCACGAGCATCTTCTGCGGAATCTGACGCAGCTCCAGCGCGCCGGTCGAATCGACCACGCGCGGATCTTCCGGCATGAACGGCAGCTTCACGGCCTGCGAGCCCGCAGCGATGATCGCCTGCTTGAACTTGACGATCTTCTTGCCGCTCTCGCCCGTCACTTCCATATGATTCGGATCGAGGAACGCGCCCACGCCCGTCACGACTTCGACCTTGCGCGCCTTCGCCATGCCGGCGAGACCGCCCGTGAGCTTCTTGACCACGCCCGACTTGAAGTCGCGCAGTTTGTCGAGATCGATCTGCGGCTTGCCGAACGTGATGCCGTGCGAGCCGAGCGCTTCGGCTTCGTCGATCACGAGCGCCGTGTGCAGCAGCGCCTTCGACGGAATGCAGCCCACGTTCAGGCACACGCCGCCGAGCGTCGAATAACGCTCGACGAGCACGGTCTTCATGCCCAGGTCGGCGGAGCGGAACGCCGCCGAATAACCGCCGGGACCCGCGCCGAGCACGAGCATGTCGCATTCGACGTCGGCGTTGCCGCTGAAGCTGCCCGCTTGCGGCGCGGGCGTGGCTGCCTTCGGTGCTTCGGCTGGCTTCGGTGCTTCGGCGGCTTTCGGCGCATCGGCCTTGGGCGCCTCGGCTTGCTTCGGTGCCTGGGCGGGCGCGGCCGCGCCTTCGGACGCTTCGACCAGCGCGATCACCGTGCCTTGCGACGCCTTGTCGCCGGCCTTGATCTTCACTTCCTTGACGGTACCCGCGACGTCGCTGGGCACTTCCATCGTGGCCTTGTCCGATTCGAGCGAGAGCAAGGTTTGCTCTTTCTCGATGACGTCGCCCGCCTTGATGTTGACTTCGATGACGTCGATGTCCTTGAAGTCGCCGATATCCGGCACTTTCACTTCGACGAGACTCATGGTGTCCCCTACCCCTAAAGGATGGCCGGCCGCGCCGGCCGCCACGCACACGCGATGAACGTGCGGCGCGGCGGCGAGAGCCGGTCAGATCGGTTTTACAGAATCACGCGGCGGAAATCGCCGAGGATCGAAGCGAGGTACGCGTTGAAGCGCGCGGCAGCCGCACCGTCGATCACGCGGTGATCGTACGAGAGCGACAGCGGCAGCGTGAGGCGCGGCACGAACTGCTTGCCGTCCCACACCGGCTTCATCGCGCTCTTCGAAAGGCCGAGGATCGCCACTTCCGGTGCGTTGATGATCGGCGTGAAGTGCGTGCCGCCGATGCCGCCGAGCGACGAGATCGAGAAGCAGCCGCCCTGCATCTGGTCCGGCTTGAGCTTGCCTTCGCGGGCGAGCTTCGACAGCTCGGCCATTTCCTTCGCTATGTCGACGAGACCCTTCTTGTCCGCGTCGCGGATCACCGGCACGACGAGGCCGTTCGGCGTGTCTGCGGCGAAACCGATGTGGTAGTACTGCTTGTAGACGAGGTTGTCGCCGTCGAGGCTGGCATTGAAAGCCGGGAATTTCTTCAGCGCGGCGACGCAAGCCTTGATGACGAACGCGAGCATCGTGAACTTCACGCCTGCCTTCTCGTTTTCCTTGTTCAGTTGCACGCGCAGCGCTTCGAGGTCGGTGATGTCCGCTTCGTCGTTGTTCGTGACGTGCGGGATCATGACCCAGTTGCGGTGCAGGTTCGCGCCCGAGATCTTCTTGATGCGCGAGAGCGGTTGCGTGTCGATCGGACCGAACTTCGTGAAATCGACCTTCGGCCACGGCAGCAGATTCAGGCCCGCGCCGCCACCGGCAGGTGCGGCGGCAGCGCCAGCCGGCGCCGCGAGCTGGCCCGTCATCACGCCCTTCACGAACGCAGTGACGTCGTCCTGCGTGATGCGGCCCTTCGGACCCGTGCCCGACACGCGGGCAACGTCCACGCCGAGTTCGCGCGCGAACTTGCGCACGGACGGCGAGGCATGACTCGGACGGCGCGTGCCGCCTTCGCCTGCCGGAATGATCGGCGCCTGCGCAAGTGCCGACGGCGCGGCCGGCGCGGGTTTGACCGGTGCGGCCTGCGGCGAGTCGGACGGCTGCTCGACCGGCGCTTTCTGCGCGGGTGCGGCGGCAGGAGCCGCGGCGCCTTCCGCTTCCACTACGACGATCTCGGTGCCTTCCGACACTTCGTCGCCGACCTTGACCTTGATTTCCTTGACGACGCCCGCGACCGGACTCGGCACGTCCATCGTGGCCTTGTCCGATTCGAGCGTGACGAGCGACTGCTCCTTCTCGACGCGGTCGCCGACCTTCACGCCGATCTCGATGACGGGCACGCCCTTGTAGTCGCCGATATCGGGAACCTTCACGCTCTGCACGCCGCCGCCCGCGGCCTGCTGCTGCGCGGGAGCCGGCGCGGCGGCTTGCGCGGGCGCGGCGGCCTTTTCGGGCTGCGCGGCGGGCTTCTCTTCCTTCGCGGCCGGCGCGGCAGCGGGCGCAGCCGCGCCTTCGCCTTCCAGCACGAGAACGAGCACGCCTTCCGACACGTTGTCGCCGACCTTGACCTTCACTTCCTTGACCGTGCCCGAAGCGGGGCTCGGCACGTCCATCGTCGCCTTATCGGATTCCAGCGTGATGAGGGACTGTTCTTTTTCGACGGTATCGCCCGCCTTCACCAGCACCTCGATCACAGGAATGTCCTTGTAATCGCCGATGTCCGGCACCTTGACTTCGATCGCTTGACTCATTGTTTTGTCTCCGGGGCCGCATACGACGCGCCTCCCCGCTTCGGGGAGGCGCGCATGCCATGCACAGGGGGTGATGGGTTAGACGGTCATCGGGTTGGGTTTGGACGGATCAAGGTTGTACTTGGCGATTGCCTCGCCAACCACCTTGCGCTCGATCTTGCCTTCGTCCGCGAGCGCGTTGAGCGCGGCAACCGTCGTCCAGTAACGATCGACTTCGAAGAAGTGACGCAGCTTTTCACGCGTGTCCGAGCGGCCGAAACCGTCGGTGCCCAGCACCACGAACTTGCGCGGCACGAGGCCACGAATCTGGTCGACCAGCGCGCGAACGTAGTCGGTCGACGCGATGATCGGGCCTTCCGTGCCCTTGAGCAGCTTTTCGACGTGCGATTCGCGGCGCGGCTCGGTCGGATGCAGCAGGTTGTAGCGCTCGACTTCGTGACCTTCGCGCGCGAGTTCCGTGAAGCTCGGCACGCTCCAGAGGTCGGCTTCGACGCCCCAGTCGTTCTTGAGCAGGTCGGCGGCGGCGATCACTTCATTGAAGATCGTGCCCGCGCCCATGAGCTGAACGCGCGGGCCCTTGGCCTTGGCGTCGCCCTTACGGAACGCGTACATACCCTTGATGATGTCCTTCGCGACTTCGTCACCCTGCGGAATCGCCGGATGCTCGTAGTTCTCGTTCATCACCGTGATGTAATAGAACACGTCTTCCTGGTCCTGCACCATGCGGCGCAGACCGTCCTGCATGATGACGGCGAGTTCGTAACCGAACGTCGGGTCGTAGCTCACGCAGTTCGGCACCGAAGCCGCCCACAGCAGCGAGTGGCCGTCTTCGTGCTGCAGGCCTTCGCCGTTAAGGGTCGTACGGCCCGCCGTGCCGCCCAGCAGGAAGCCGCGCGAACGCATGTCACCCGCGGCCCACACGAGGTCGCCGATGCGCTGCATGCCGAACATCGAATAGAAGATGTAGAACGGAATCGTGATTTCGCCGTGCGTCGAGTACGACGTCGCGGCCGCGATCCAGTCCGACATGCCGCCGGCTTCGTTGATGCCTTCCTGGAGGATCTGACCGGTTTCCGATTCCTTGTAGAACATCAGTTGATCCGAATCTTCCGGCACGTACTTCTGGCCTTGCTGATTCCAGATACCGATCTGGCGGAACAGACCTTCCATGCCGAACGTACGCGACTCGTCCGGCACGATCGGCACGACGCGCTTGCCGAGCGCCTTGTCCTTCAACAGGATGTTGAGGATACGCACGAACGCCATCGTCGTCGAAATCTCGCGGCCTTCGCCCGTGCCCTTGAGCAGCGGCTCGAACACGTCGAGCGCCGGCACCGGCAGCGACTCCGCCTTCTGGCGGCGCGCGGGCAGGTAGCCGCCCAGGTCCATGCGCTTCTGGCGCATGTATTCGAGTTCCTTCGAGCCTTCCTCGAACGTGAGGTACGGCACGTCCACGATCTGCTCGTCCGTGATCGGCAGGCGGAACTGGTCGCGGAACTTCTTGAGCTGATCCACCTGCATCTTCTTCTGCTGGTGGGTGATGTTCATGGCCTGGCCGGCTTCGCCCATGCCATAGCCCTTGATCGTCTTCGCGAGAATGACGGTCGGCTGGCCCTTCGAGTTCGATGCCTCCTGGAACGCCGCGTAGATCTTGTGCGGGTCATGGCCGCCGCGGTTCAGGTTCCAGATGTCGTCATCGGACCAGTCGGCGACGAGCGCCTTCAGTTCGGGCGTGTTGAAGAAGTGCTCGCGCACGAACGCGCCCGACTCCGACTTGTACGTCTGGTACTCGCCGTCGACCACTTCCATCATGCGGCGCATGAGCGCGCCCGATTTGTCGCGCGCGAACAGCGCGTCCCAGCGGCTGCCCCAGATGACCTTGATGACGTTCCAGCCGGCGCCGCGGAATTCGCTTTCGAGTTCCTGGATGATCTTGCCGTTGCCGCGCACCGGGCCGTCGAGACGCTGCAGGTTGCAGTTGATGACGAACACGAGGTTGTCCAGACGCTCGCGGCCGGCCATGCCGATCGCGCCGAGCGATTCCGGCTCGTCCGTTTCGCCGTCGCCGAGGAAGGCCCAGACCTTGCGGCCGTCGGTCTTGGCGATGCCGCGCGCCTGCAGGTACTTCATGAAGCGCGCCTGATAGATCGCCATGATCGGGCCGAGGCCCATCGAGACGGTCGGGAATTGCCAGAAGTCCGGCATCAGCCACGGGTGCGGATACGACGAGATGCCCTCGCCGCCCACTTCCTGGCGGAAGTTGTCGAGCTGCTTTTCGGTCAGGCGGCCGAGCAGGAACGCGCGCGCGTAGACGCCCGGCGACGAGTGGCCCTGCACGAACACGAGGTCGCCGCCATGCTCGGCGGAGGGTGCGTGCCAGAAGTGGTTGTAGCCGACGTCGTAAAGCGTGGCCGCCGATGCGAACGAGGCGATATGGCCGCCCACGTTCGTGTGCTTGCCCGCGCGCAGCACCATGGCCATGGCGTTCCAGCGCGTGTACGAGCGGATGCGGTGCTCGATGTCCTGGTCGCCCGGGTTCCTGGCCTGATTGGCGACGGGGATCGTGTTGATGTACGGCGTGTTCGCCGAGAACGGCAGATGCTCGCCGTGTACGCGGGCGAATTCGATCTGCTTTTCGATCAGGTAGTGGGCGCGATCAGGACCGATAGTCGAAATGACGCCGTCCAGCGCTTCGAGCCATTCGGCGGTTTCCTGGGGATCCTCGTCCTTGTCGGCGGCAACGTACTTGAGGACTTCGTCGGGTACAGCGGACATGCTCGTCTCCTGGATGTAGGGGAACGCTGTTGATCGGACCATGCGGGCGGCGACGCTTGCGACGTGACCGGGCCAACCGCAGCAGCTTCGGGGCGATTGTAATAACCCCCCTGACCTTCGCGCAACAAAATTTTCGAATTGCGAGATGCGATTTTATAATGCGAAAAATTGCTGCAGCGCACGCTTAATCGTTCGCGCCCCTGGGCTCATAACGGCCAGTTTGCGCACGTTTATCGGCGATTTACAGCTTTTTTCGCGGCATTTCCGTGTCTTACGCTGAGCTACAATCCTTGCCATGTTGACCGAACGGCTTTTCGCACGCTCGGCGCGGCCGCCCGGAACGCCCGGCGAGTCGTCGCCATCCCGCTGGCACCACGGACCCTGGTGGTCGAATTCCTATTTGCTGACGCCGCTCCTGTCGATCCTCGTGTTCCTGATCGTCATGAGCCTGATCTTGTGGAGCCTGAACCGCCGCGAGCAACAGCAGCAGGAAGACACGCTCTACCGCAACGTGGCGTGGGCCCAGCAGCAGATCCGGCTTTCCATGACAGGCGCGCAGGAGCAGTTGCAGGCGCTCGCTCGCGACCTCGCCGCGGGCCACGGCGATCCGCAGTACTTCCAGACGTCCACCACGGACATCATGCAGGGCCATCCCGAGATCCTCTATCTCAACTGGTACACGAGCCAGGAGGAACCGCGCTGGCCCAACACGGCGATGCCGGTATTCGGCCAGCGGCTCGCCAAGCCCAACGACGCGCAAATGGACGAGGCCGTGAAGGCCGCCTTCGCCGAGGCGCGCGCCACACGCCGCCAGGTGTATTCGCCGCTTATTTACGACGACGTCGGTAACGGTTACATCACGCTTCAAACGCCGGTATACCGCGATCGGGAGTTCCTTGGTTCGATCGCGGCCGTGTTCTCGGTCGAAGGCATCCTGAAGCACGACATCCCGCCCGAGTTGTCTGCCAAGTACAAGATCTCGATTCTCGACGCGAACAACCGCGAACTCGCCACGACCTCGACGCGTCCGCGCCTGCCGCGCGACGTGTACTACGACCTGCCGCTCGATCCGCCGGGCCAGGGCGTTTCCGTGCGCGTGTACTCGTATCCGCAGATGACCAACTTCACGAACAACACGCTCGTGTGGCTGGTCGCCGGTTTGTCGTGCTTCGTGCTGTGGAGCCTCTGGAGCCTCTGGAAACACACG
This sequence comes from Paraburkholderia sp. J76, assembly GCF_905220295.1. NCBI lineage: Bacteria > Pseudomonadati > Pseudomonadota > Betaproteobacteria > Burkholderiales > Burkholderiaceae > Paraburkholderia > Paraburkholderia sp. J76. The sequence goes on along the minus strand of NZ_CAJMZJ010000003.1, from coordinate 164,580 downwards.
CGCCAGCGCTTCGAGGCGCAGCAGGCGTTGTATGCCGAAGCCTTCTTCCGGCGCGCGATGGAAAATTCGGTGCTGATCGGCATGCGCGTGCTCGACATGCATGGGCGCATCACGCACGTGAACCCGGCGTTCTGCCGCATGACCGGGTGGGATGAAAGCGATCTGGTGGGCAAGAACGCGCCGTTCCCCTACTGGCCGCGCGACGCCTACCCCGAAATGCAGCGCCAGCTCGACATGACGCTGCGCGGCAAGGCGCCCTCGTCGGGCTTCGAATTGCGCGTGCGCCGCAAGGATGGCTCGCAGTTCCACGCGCGGCTCTACGTCTCGCCGCTCATCGACAGTTCGGGCCGCCAGACCGGCTGGATGTCGTCGATGACGGACATCACCGAGCCCAAGCGCGCGCGCGAAGAACTCGCCGCCGCGCACGAGCGCTTCACCACGGTGCTGGAAAGCCTCGACGCCGCCGTTTCGGTGCTCGCCGCCGACGAAGCCGAACTGTTGTTTGCGAACCGCTACTACCGGCACCTGTTCGGCATCCGCCCGGACGGCCACCTGGAACTCGCGGGCGGCGGCGGCTTCGATTCGGCCAGCGCCTCCTCGGACTCGATCGACATGGTCGACGCTTTCGCGGGCCTGCCCGCCACCGCGCTCACCGAGAGCACGGCGGACGCGCAGGAAGTCTACGTCGAGAGCATCCAGAAGTGGTTCGAGGTGCGCCGCCAGTACATTCAGTGGGTGGACGGCCATCTCGCGCAAATGCAGATCGCGACCGACATCACCACGCGCAAGCAGGCGCAGGAACTGGCCCGCCAGCAGGACGAAAAGCTTCAGTTCACGAGCCGCCTGATGACGATGGGCGAAATGGCCTCGTCGCTCGCGCACGAACTGAACCAGCCGCTCGCCGCCATCAACAACTATGCCTCGGGCACCGTCGCGCTCGTTAAGTCGGGCCGCGCCGCGCCCGACAACCTGCTGCCCGTGCTCGAGAAAACAGCCCAGCAAGCCGTGCGCGCGGGCATGATCATCAAGCGCATCCGCGAATTCGTGAAGCGCAGCGAGCCCAAGCGCCAGGCCACGCGCGTGGCCGATATCGTCGCCGACGCCGTTGGCCTCGCCGAGATCGAGGCGCGCAAGCGGCGCATCCGCATCGTGACCGACATGCGCTCGCGCATGCCCGTGATCTACGTCGATCCGGTGCTGATCGAACAGGTGCTCGTCAATCTGCTGAAGAACGCCGCGGAAGCCATGGCCGAAGCGCGCCCGACTTTGCCCGATGCGGCGACCGACCCGGTGATCCGCGTGATCGTGAAGCGCGAAGGCGGCAACGTGTGCATCAGCGTGGTCGATCAGGGCCCGGGCGTGGACGAAGCCACGGCCGAGCGCCTCTTCGAGCCTTTCTACAGCACCAAGTCGGACGGCATGGGCATGGGCCTGAACATCTGCCGCTCCATCATCGAATCGCACCGCGGGCGTCTCTGGGTGGTCAATAACGTCGAACCCGACGGCCACATCAGCGGCGCAACGTTCCATTGCAGTCTGCCTATCGGCGAATCGGACACCCCCTCGCGGAACACCGACGAACCGACTCCACAAACCGTTACGGGAGAGCCATGAACAGCCCAGTCACCACCCAGGAAACTGTCTTTGTTGTCGATGACGACGAGGCCGTACGAGATTCCCTGCGTTGGCTCCTCGAAGCGAACGGCTACCGCGTTCAGTGCTTCAATAGCGCGGAGGAGTTCCTCGAGGGATACCAGCCCGCGCAACAGGCCGGCCAGATCGCTTGCCTGATTCTCGACGTGCGTATGTCGGGCATGAGCGGCCTCGAGCTGCAGGAGCGCCTGATCGCCGATAACGCCTCGCTGCCGATCATCTTCGTGACGGGCCACGGCGACGTGCCCATGGCCGTCTCGACCATGAAGAAGGGCGCGATGGACTTCATCGAAAAGCCTTTCGACGAAGCGGAACTGCGCAAGCTCGTGGAGCGTATGCTCGACAAGGCGCGCAACGAAAGCAGCAACGTCCAGCAGCAGCGCGCCGCCGCCGAACGCCTCGGCAAGCTCACCGCGCGCGAGCACCAGGTGCTCGAGCGCATCATCGCGGGGCGCCTGAACAAGCAGATCGCCGACGACCTCGGCATCAGCATCAAGACGGTGGAGGCGCACCGCGCCAACATCATGGAGAAGCTCAACGTGAACACGGTCGCCGACCTGCTGCGTCTCGCGCTCTCCAACAAGCCGCAACAAGCGCAGCAGTAAACGCGCATTCCCGGGCTGCATTCGCGCGCGCCACGGCGCACGAATACAGCCCGTGACCTATCGTGGCCTCTCGCGACACCCGGCCGCGAACCCTCCCCCTCTCTGATCGACCGTTCAGGCCTGAACGCGCCCGCCGCGCGGGTATAATATCGGCCTTCGAATGGCGCCCGCCTTTGCCGCCCGTCCGCGCTCCACGCGCGTCGACGCTCGCGCCATACACTAGCCCGCATTGCCCACTCTCGAGCCCGACCGACCATGACTGCCACCCTCATCGACGGCAACGCCCTCTCCAGGAAACTGCGCGCCGAAGTCGCCACCCGCGCCGCCGCCCTCACCGCCCGCGGCCATCAGCCGGGACTCGCCGTCGTGCTGGTCGGCGACAATCCGGCGAGCGAAGTCTACGTGCGCAACAAGATCAAGGCTTGCGAAGACAACGGCCTCCACTCGTCGTACGACCGCTATCCCGCATCGCTTTCCGAAGCCGATCTGCTCAAGCGCATCGACGAGCTGAACCGCGACCCGAAGATCAACGGCATCCTCGTGCAACTGCCGCTGCCGAAGCACATCGACAGCCACAAGGTGATCGAGGCGATCGCGCCCGAGAAGGACGTGGACGGCTTTCACGTCGCCAACGCGGGCGCGCTAATGACGGGCCAGCCGCTCTTTCGCCCCTGCACGCCCTACGGCGTGATGAAGATGTTCGAGGAGTACCAGATCCCGCTCGAAGGCGCGAACGCCGTGGTGATCGGCCGTTCGAACATCGTCGGCAAGCCGATGGCGCTCCTGCTGCTCGAAAAAGGCGCGACGGTCACGATCTGCCACAGCAAGACGCGCGACCTCGCGAAGCACACGCGCGACGCCGATATCGTGGTCGCCGCGGTGGGCAAGCGCAACGTGCTGACCGCCGACATGATCAAGCCCGGCGCGACCGTCATCGACGTGGGCATGAACCGCGACGACAACGGCAAGCTCTGCGGCGACGTCGATTTCGCGGGCCTGAAGGAGGTCGCCGGCTTCATTACGCCGGTGCCTGGCGGCGTCGGCCCGATGACCATCACCATGCTGCTCGTGAACACGATCGAAGCGGCGGAGCGTGCCGCCGCGGCATAAGCCCGGCGCGAGCACGCGCTACCCGCATGACGTTCCCCGAAGCGGCCCATCCGGGCCGCTTTCTTTTTGCGGCGCGGGCAACGCGGGCCGGGATTTTGCCGCCACCGCGCCACATCTGTTAATTTGCTCGGATAACCCGGTTGGAAAGCGCGCCTTGCGCCCCAATACTCTGGCTATCGGGCGCGCGCATGCCGCACCCCGGTCCCCTAACCCGCGACAGACAGGAACAGGAAGCATCATGGCCACTACCCCCTCCGACAATCCGCTCCTCGACTTCACCGGACTGCCGCGCTTTGGCGAAATCCGCCCCGAACACGTGACGCCCGCGCTCGACGTCCTGCTCGCGAACGCGAAGGCCGCTGTGGAACGCGCCGCGCAACCCATGACGCCCTCCCAATGGAGCGACGTGGTCGAACCGGTCGAGCGCGCGAGCGAGCCGCTTTCGCGCGCCTGGGGCGTGGTCGGTCACCTCAACGCGGTCGCCGACACACCCGAACTGCGCGCCGCCCACGGCGAGAACCTGCCGCGCGTGACCGAGTTCTGGTCGAGCGTTGGCCAGAATCTCGAACTGTTCAAGAAGTACAAGGCCATCACGAATCACAACTCGTTCGAGCTGCTTTCGGGCGAGCGCAAGAAGATTCTCGACAACTCGCTGCGCGACTTCCGCCTCTCGGGCGCGGAACTGCCCGAAGACCAGAAGCCGCGCTTCGCCGAGCTGCAGGAGCGCCAGGCCGCGCTCGCCAAGGCGTTCTCCGACCACGTGCTCGACGCGACCAACGGTTACGCGTTTTACGCCACGAGCGAAGCGGAACTCACTGGCCTGCCCGAGGACGTCGTCGCCGCCGCGCGCGAAGCCGCCGAGCGTGAGAGCAAGGAAGGCTGGAAGTTCACGCTGCACTTCCCCTCGTATTTCCCGGTGCTGCAGTATTCGGAAAACCGCGCGATGCGCGAGACGATGTATCGCGCCTACGTCACGCGCGCGTCCGAACTTGGCCCCGTCTACGGTAGCGGCAAGGCCGAATGGGACAATACGGCGATCGTCGAGGAGCAACTGAAACTGCGCGCCGAAGAAGCGAAGATGCTCGGCTACAACAACTTCGCCGAAGTCTCGCTCACGCCGAAGATGGCCGAAACGCCGGCGCAGGTGATGAGCTTCCTCGAAGACCTCGCCACGCGCGCCCGCCCGCACGCCGAAAAGGATTGGGAAGAACTGCGCGAATTCGCCGCAAGCGAACTGGGCCTCGCGCAGATCGAGCCCTGGGACATGGCGTTCGCCGCCGAGCGCCTGCGCCAGAAGCGCTACTCGTTCTCGGAGAACGAGGTGAAGCAGTACTTCCCGGAAGACTTCGTGCTGCAGGGTCTCTTCAAGGTCACGGAAACGCTGTTCGGCGTGCGCATCCGCCCCGACAGCGCACCGGTGTGGAATCCCGACGTGCGCTTCTTCCGCGTGGAAAACGCGGATGGCACGCTCGTCGCGCAGTTCTATCTCGACCTGTACGCACGCGAGGGCAAGCGCGGCGGCGCATGGATGGATGACGCGCGCTCGCGCCGCAAGCTCGAAGGCAACGGCGTGCAAACGCCTGTCGCGTATCTCACGTGCAACTTCTCGGCACCCGTCGGCGGGCGCCCGGCATGCTTCACGCACGACGAAGTCATCACGCTCTTCCACGAGTTCGGCCACGGCCTGCACCACATGCTCACGCGTGTAGACGAGCTAGGCGTGTCGGGCATCAACGGCGTGGAGTGGGACGCCGTTGAGCTGCCCTCGCAGTTCATGGAAAACTTCTGCTGGGAATGGGACGTCGTACGCGAAATGAGTTCGCACGTCGAGACCGCCAAGCCGCTGCCGCGTGAACTCTTCGACAAGATGCTCGCCGCGAAGAACTTCCAGAGCGGTCTGGGCACGCTGCGCCAGATCGTGTTCTCGATGTTCGACATGGCGCTGCACGTCGATTTCGACGCTTCGAAGGGCAAGAGTGCGAACGACCTGGCGCGCGAGATCAACGAACGCTACCACGTCATTCCGCAGGCCCCGTTCTCGCGTTGGCCGAACACGTTCAGCCACATCTTCGCGGGCGGCTACGCGGCCGGCTACTACAGCTACAAGTGGGCCGAAGTGCTTTCCGCCGACGCCTACGCCGCCTTCGAGGAAGCCGCGCAAGCCGCGAAGTCGAGCGTGCTCGACGAAGCGACCGGCACGCGCTACCGCAAGGAAATTCTGGAAGTGGGCGGCAGCCGCCCGGCGATGGAGTCGTTCAAGGCCTTCCGCGGCCGCGAGCCGAACATCGATGCGCTGCTGCGCCACAACGGCATGGAACAGCCGCCGGCACAGCAACAAGCGTGATCCGTTCGTAAGCGGTCCGAACCAAAGCCGCGCATGGGTGTGCAACCCATGCGCGGTTTTTTATTGCCCGGCGTTTTATCGATGCAGCTTGAAATCGACGCTTTCCGGACGCCCATCGAGCGAGAGCGCCGCGCGCTGCGCAGGTTGCCGGCTCACCACCCTGCCCCGGCTCACGACCGCGAGGCGCGCCGCGCGCAGGCGGATCGCCTCGATGGGGTCACGCGCGTCGAGCACCACGAGGTTCGCCGCGCAACCGGGCGCGAGGCCATAACCTTCGAGTCCGAGGATCGCGGCGGCATTCACGGTCACCGCGTCGAAGCAGGCGCGCGAGGCGTCGGTGCCCGTCATCTGCGCGACGTGCAGGCCCATATGCGCCACTTCGAGCATATCGCCGGAGCCGAAGCTGTACCACGGGTCCATCACGCAATCGTGGCCGAACGCGACGGTCACGCCCGCAGCCATCAACTCGGGCACCCGCGTCATGCCGCGGCGCTTCGGGTAGGTATCGGCGCGCCCTTGCAGCGTGATGTTGATGAGCGGATTCGCAATCGCCGCGACGCCCGACTCGCGCATGAGCGGAATCAGCTTGCTCACGTAGTAGTTGTCCATCGAATGCATCGACGTGAGATGCGAGCCAGCCACGCGCCCGTGCATGCCTAGCCGATGCGTTTGCGCCGCGAGGGTTTCGATGTGGCGCGAAAGCGGGTCGTCGGATTCGTCGCAATGCATGTCCACGCGCAGGCCCTTTTCGGCGGCGAACTCGCAGAGCAGGCGCACCGATTCGGCGCCTTCCGCCATCGTGCGCTCGAAATGGGGAATGCCGCCCACCACGTCCACGCCCATGCCGATCGCGCGCTTGAGATTGTCGAACGCGCCGGGGCTGCGCAATACGCCGTCCTGCGGAAACGCCACGAGCTGAAGATCGAGATACGGCGCGACGCGGCGCTTCACTTCGAGCAGCGCTTCGACCGCGAGCAGCCGCGCGTCGCACACATCGACGTGCGAGCGGATCGCGAGCAGTCCGCGCGCGACGGCCCAGTCGCAGTACTGAAGCGCGCGCTCGACGAGCGCCTCCTGCGTGAGATGCGGCTTGAGTTCGCCCCACAGCGCAATGCCTTCCAGCAGCGTGCCCGACGCGTTCACGCGCGGCAGGCCATACGAGAGCGTGGCGTCCATGTGGAAATGCGCATCGACGAACGGCGCGCTCACGAGCGAGCCCGCGGCATCGATCTCCTCGCGTGCCTGCGTGGCGAGTTGCGGCTCCACGGCGGCAATGCGCCCCGCCTCGATGCCGATATCCACCGTGGGATACCCGGCGGGATGCGCTTGCGCGAGCACCGCGCGGCGAATGATCAGGTCCATCTGCGGCTCCTTGTTCTGGCCTGGTGGCGTGGCGCTTTCGTTTCGACTCGCGTCGATTCTATCGGCGTCAGAATGACGCCGCCAGCGGCGTGGCCCGCGTCTTCTCCATGCGCCTGGCGTCCGTGGCCTTTATCTGCCTGCCGTACCGCTCGGGATCGGCCACACCGTCTCTGGACGGCTAGCGGCGCGGGCCTATACTCGTGTGGCCAATAGTCCACGAGCATGAGGAACGAATCGATGAAAACGATCGGCGTGATTGGAGGGATGAGCTGGGAATCGTCGGCCGAGTACTACCGGCTGCTGAACCGCCACGCAAAGGCGCGCCTGGGCGGTCATCACAACGCGCGCAGCCTGATGGCGACCGTAGACTTCGCGCAGGTCGAAGCGCTCCAGCGCGCCGGCGACTGGGACGCGCTAGGCGCGCAGATGGCCGAGGCCGCGCAACAGCTCGAACGCGGGGGCGCCGACATCGTGCTGCTCGCCACGAACACGATGCATCGCGTGTGCGCGGCGATCGAGGCGACGATCGCGATCCCCTTTCTCCATATCGCGGACCCGACCGGCCAGGCGTTGCGCGCCGCGGGCTACACGCGGGCGGGACTGCTGGGCACGCGCTACACGATGGAACAGGACTTCTACGTGGGGCGCTTGCGCGAGGCGCATGGGATCGAAGCGATCGTGCCGAACGAGCGCGATCGCGCGGACGTCCATCGCATCATCTACGACGAACTGTGTCACGGCAATGTGGACGCGCAGTCGCGTCGCGTGTATCAGCGCGTGATCGACGACCTCGCTGCGCGCGGCGCGCAGGCGGTGATTCTCGGTTGCACGGAAATTACGCTGCTGATCGGCCAGAAGGACTCGGCATTGCCCGTGTTCGATACCACCGCGCTGCATGCGCAGGCCGCGGTGGATTGGGCGATCGGCGAACTCCGGTAATGCGCTCGCCGGGCCGGCAGTCAGAGCGGCACGGCCGGCGCGTTTAAACGCGCCAGCACCGCCGCGACGCGCTTGACTACCGGTTCCCAGTCGCCCGGCCGAGGCTGCCGGAACAACGTAACGCTCTCGTACCACCGTTGTGTCTCGGCAGTCCCCCACGCCCAATGGGAAACATGATCGAGCATGGCGTACACCGGCGCGCCAAGCGCGCCGCCCAGATGCAGCGGCGCACTGTCTATCGTAACGACGGCATCGAGAGCGCTGACATGAGAGGCGACGTCCTCGAAACCGCGCCGGTAATCACCCGTCAAATCGCAGTGCGGGACGTTCTCGGGGAGCGCGACGCCTCCCGGCGTCAACGGATGGAAGACGATGCCGGGAACGGCGAACAGAGGGGCAAGCTGTTCAAGCGGTATGGAGCGCTGCGCGTCGCGTCGGTGAGTCGGACTTCCGCGCCACACGAGACCGATTTGCCGCGCTTCGGGTCGTGGCGTTCGCTCTCTCACATGAGAACGCCACGCCGCGATGCCCGCCGCGTCTGCCTTCAGGTAGGGAGCGCCGCGCACCTGGTCTGGCGTGAGCCGAAGAACAAAGGGCACGCTCATGATGGGCAGGCAGTAGTCGGGGCCGCCGTACTGCGCAAACGCGCCAGACTCAAGCTCGATGCACGGCTGATAGTGGCGCGCAAATAAGGGGTACAGTCCGCGCCTGCACACCAGAACCAGTTGACCGCCTTCCTTGCTCACGCGCGCCGCGAGCGCCGGAATAAACCGCATCATCTGGATATCGTCGCCGTTGCCTTGTTCGCTATAGATAAGCAACGTGCGGCCTGCCAACGGTTGGCCGGTCCAGAGCGGAGCAACGCGCGCCATTACGACCACAACGCTTCTGTCGGCGCGATCCGTTCGCCGAAGCCGCGCTTCGTAGCGGGCCCACCCGCGCCGCCAGTCACCCTCGCGCAACTCCAGTTCGGCGAGGTCCACAGCCGGCGTTACCGACGAGGGATCGAGTTCCAGCGCGCGTTGGTACAAGCGTTGCGCGGCCCCGTAGCGCGCCTGCTCCGCGACAAACTGCGCGATTGCGGTCAGGACGGCAGAATTTCGCGGCAGCACAGCATCGACCCGACGCATGGTCTTCTCCGCCGCGACCGGATCGTAGCGTCGCCATTGTGCGCAGGCCAATTGCCACGCAAATTCGGTATGCCCGGGATCGATGGCAAGTTGCGCAGCGCATACTTTCTCCACCGTGTCCCAATCGCCGGCGAACCGCCTGTCGAGCACGAACTGAACGGGCAACGCCGGGTCAACCGCCGGATTGACCTGCCATGCACGCGACAATGTCGTCTGGCGCAGCTTGCGCGAAAACTCGTCGGGCCATTCGGCCACGATGCACGCGATTTGCCATTGCGTCCTCGCGTCGTTCGGTAGGCCTGTCGCAAGCGCGTTGAGCAGCGCTATTGCGGCCGCGCGGCTCTGAAGCTCCGTTGCCAGCCACTGCGCCCAGCCCAGTGCTACCTCGGGTGCGACGGCTTGTATCGCCCGTGCGAAGAGATCGAACGAGGCGCCGTGACGCCCATTCGCAAAGGAAAATATCGCGCGGCGGATGAGCCTTTCGCCCGCGTTGCCGCAGCCGGCTTCCCGACTGGCTTCGCCTGTTGCAACCACGGTGATACCCACGCCAGACAGGAGGTCCGCTTCAAGGAACGCCGTGTGGCCCGCCTGATCGAATGCGGCGGCCAGACGTTGTGCCGACGAAATGCCTTCAGATTGCAGTGATTTCACGACGGACGCTAAAGCGTCGGAAGGAGGGGAAGCCGGTTTTTCCATTCTTGTTAGCTCTTCACTTTTCGGAATGGTTGCGCGCGCTCACCTGGCGAAACATCGGACGCGTCTGAAAACGCTGTGGATGGGAAAAGACCGGGAGATACGACGATTCGCCGCCAACGGCGAGCGAATTCGAAGTGCTCGATTGAGCGTGGAAGATGGGAGATGAGCCCAGCGTGGGGGGCGTCCCGGATCGACGGACAACAAAAAACCCGCTCGGAGCGGGTTTATGTTTGGCACGAATGCCTTGCTGCTATCTGCTACTGGTTGCGGGGGTAGGATTTGAACCTACGACCTTCGGGTTATGAGCCCGACGAGCTGCCAGACTGCTCCACCCCGCGTCCGTCAGAGAAAAGAATTATAAGGGACCAGGACCATTCCGTCAAACATCTTTTTCACGCGATTGAAACATCCCGTCGAATCTCCCTACGTCAGCGAGGATTCCACGAGCGGCTGCAGCTCCTGCGCCCAGGCAAGCCACATCTCCTGCGTGCGGATGCCCGCCTGGAGAATCGCATACTGCAACTGCTGCCCGCGCGTGAGCGAAGCCGCTCCAAAATCGCGCTGTTCGATCTCGCGATACGTCGCGAGCCGCGCGCGATTTTCTTCGATGAGCCGCGCAAGCTCCTGCGCGAGGCCGAGCGGCCCGATCACGGCATCGGCGCGCAGTTTGAGCAGGAACACGTTCCGCGAGTCGAGGTCGAGCGCCGTTTCGCGCACCCAGCGCGACACCTCCTCGCGTCCCACCGGCAACACGCAATACACCTTCTTGCGCGACACGGCCGCCGTCTCGTCCTCGATGACCGACACCCACCCTGCCTCGACCATGCGGCCCAGTTCGCGATAGATCTGCTGATGCGTGGCGTGCCAGAAGTAGCCGATGGCGCGGTCGAAGCGGCGCGCGAGGTCGTAGCCCGACGAAGGCTTTTCCAGCAAGGCGATGAGGATGGCGTGCGGCGTCGACATGCGGCGATTCTAAACCACGCCCCGCCCGCCCCCGGAAGCGTTGCGGACCGAATTATCCCCCTATGCAACTGGTTGCATAGTTTGGATGGCTTTGCTATGTTTAGGCCTGCCAGCCGGCGCTCACGCCGGCGCAACGAATCACGCAACAAAACACGCAGCGGCCGCCGCTCCTGGCCGCCGCTCCAGTCAAGGAGATATGGATGTCCCTGCCCGCCGTGCTGCGCCGCGGCCTGTCGATCCCGGTCGTCGGCTCGCCCCTCTTCATCATTTCGAATCCCGATCTCGTGATTGCCCAGTGTAAGGCAGGCGTCGTCGGCTCGTTCCCGGCGCTCAATGCGCGGCCCGAGCACGTGCTTGGCGAGTGGCTGGACCGCATTACCACCGAGCTCGCCGAATACAACGCGAAGCATCCCGACGCGCCGGCTGCGCCCTTCGCCGTGAACCAGATCGTGCACAAGTCGAACGACCGCCTCGAGCACGACCTCGGCGTGTGCGCGCAATACAAGGTGCCGATCGTCATCACGTCGCTCGGCGCGCGCGAAGAGGTCAACCATGCGATCCACGCATGGGGCGGCATCGTGCTGCACGACGTCATCAACAACACGTTCGCGAAGAAGGCCATCGAAAAAGGCGCCGACGGGCTGATCGCCGTCGCCGCCGGTGCGGGCGGCCATGCGGGCACGCTCTCGCCGTTCGCGCTCATCCACGAGATTCGCGAATGGTTCGACGGCCCGCTGCTGCTTTCGGGCGCGATCGGCAACGGCAATGCGATTCTCGCCGCGCAGGCGGCAGGCGCCGATCTCGCGTATATCGGCTCGGCGTTCATCGCCACGCACGAAGCGAATGCCGTCGACGCGTACAAGCAGATGATCGTCGAAGGCGGCGCGGGCGACATCGTCTACTCGAATCTTTTCACGGGCGTGCACGGAAACTATCTGCGCCAGAGCATCGTCGCGAGCGGCCTCGACCCGGAAGCGCTGCCGCAATCGGACCCGTCGGCGATGAATTTCGGCTCGACGCGCGTGAAGCCGTGGAAGGACATCTGGGGCTCGGGCCAAGGCATCGGCGCGGTGAAAAGCGTTCTGCCGGCCGCCGAACTCATTGCGCGTTTGAAGCGCGAATACGAGGCGGCGCGCGTGCGTCTGGCCGTGGTCGCCGCACCGCAAGCCGAGGAGCAGGCCGCGCTTTGATGCGTAGCGCGAGGCAGGAGCGACGACGTCGCGCCCGCCTCGCCTCGTTATGAAGCGCGCCCTACGCGCGCGACTTCACCCGCGCGATTTCCTCTTCGACATCGCGCAACTGGTCCTTGCCGAAGTACATTTCCTCGCCGACGAAAAACGTGGGCGAGCCGAACGCGCCGCGCTCGAACGCCGACTGCGTGTTCGCCAGCAGCGCGGCTTTCACATCGGCGTCCTGGATCGCCGTTTCGAATGCCGCGGCGTCGAGACCGTCCGCCTCCAGCGCCGCGCGGATCACGGCGGCATCGTCCATCTTGAGGCCCTCTTCCCACATGTGCGCGAACATGCGGTCGACGTAGCGCTCGAACGTGCCATTGCGCTGCGCCGCAATCGCGCCGCGCATGATCTGCAGCGTACTCACCGGAAAATGCGGATTGCGCCGATACGCCGTGAGCCCATGCCGCTCGATGAAGCGCCGCATCTCCAGCATCATGAACTTCTGCTTGTTCTCGATACCCGCGAACGCCTCGCCGGGCGAGCGATTGCCGCTCAGCTTGAACAGTCCGCCAAGCAGGATCGGCACGTACTCGAAACGCACTTGCTGGCGCGCTTCGATGCCGCCGATCACCCGATGGCACAGGTATGCGTTAGGACTGCCGAAGTCGAACAGGAATTGCACCTTGACGTCGCCCATCATGTCTCCTTTATGTGAATTCGCGCGGCCTGGCTCACGCGCGGCGAGGTCCACGATACCTGAAACCGGGCGTCCACTAGCGACTTCGAGGCAAGGCCACTGCCGCCCGTTTCGCGAAGCAGGCGATAATGGCGCCGAAGTGCCCGGAAAGCACACCGTCATCCTATCGAGCCTCACATGAAAATCGCTACCTGGAACGTCAATTCCCTCAAGGTCCGTTTGCAGCACGTCATCGACTGGCTCAACGAGAGCAAGACCGACGTGCTCTGTCTCCAGGAACTGAAGCTCACCGACGACAAATTCCCCCGCGCCGATCTCGCGGCGCACGGCTATCGCAGTTGGTTCGCGGGCCAGAAGACCTATAACGGCGTGGGCATTCTCGTGCGCGAAGGACTCTTCGTCGATGAAGCCACGATCGTGCGCAACATTCCCGGTTTCGAAGATCCGCAGCAGCGCGTGATCGCCGCGACCATAGGCGACGTGCGCGTGGTAAGCGCGTACTTCCCGAACGGCCAGGCGCCCGGCACCGAAAAGTTCGCGTACAAGCTGCAATGGCTCGACGCCATGCACGACTGGCTCGCGCAGGAGATGCAGCGCTACCCCAGGCTCGCGCTGCTCGGCGATTACAACATCGCGCCCGAAGACCGCGACGTGCACGATCCGAAGGCCTGGGAAGGCCAGAATCTCGTCTCGCCCGAAGAACGCGCGCAGTTTCGCCGACTGATCGAACTGGGTTTCGTCGATGCGTTCCGCCAGTTCGAGCAACCCGACAAACTCTTCACGTGGTGGGATTACCGCATGTTCGCTTTCCGCCGCAACGCGGGCCTGCGCATCGATCACATCCTGCTCTCGCCCGCGCTTGCCGGGCACCTCACCGCATGCGAAGTGGACAAGGTGCCGCGCAAGTGGGAGCAGCCGTCCGATCACACGCCGGTGATCGCCACGCTCGATATCGTGGGCTGAACGCGCGCCTTACCAGTTCCCCGCGAGCGTGGTCCACAAAAAGCGATAGACGAGCGCGTCGTACTCGGCGCGTTCGAGCGAATCGCTGCCCGGGCCATGTCCGCCTTCGGTGTTCTCCAGATACCAGACGTTCGCGTGCCCCTGCTTCTCCATGCGCGCGACCATCTTGCGCGCGTGCGAGGGGTGCACGCGGTCGTCGCTCGTCGAAGTCGTGAACAGCGACGGCGGATACGCAACGCCCGGCTTCACACGATGGTAAGGCGAATAAGCGGCAAGCGCGCGCGATTCTTCGGTATCCTCAGGATCGCCGTACTCGTCGATCCACGACGCGCCCGCATGCAACAGCGGATAACGCTGCATGTCGAGTAACGGCACTTCGCACACCACCGCACCGAACAGTTCGGGACGCTGCACCATGCACGCGCCCACGAGCAGTCCGCCGTTGCTGCCGCCCTTGATGCCCAGTTGCCTCGCGCTCGTATAGCCATCTGCGATCAGTTGTTCGGCCACGGCGATGAAGTCGTCGAACGAGCGCTGACGATGCTCGCGCTGCGCCTCGACGTGCCAGGCCGTGCCATACTCGCCGCCGCCGCGAATGTGCGCGATCGCCACCACGCCGCCCTGCTCCAGCCAGCCGATGCCCGAGCCCACGAGATATTGCGGCGTGAGCGCGATGGCAAAACCGCCGTAGCCCGTGAGCAGGCACGGCGACGCCTTGCGCGATTCGCCTTCGAGCACGGCCTTCGGGCCGATGACGGTAAACGGTACGCTCGTGCCGTCGGCCGAGCGCGCATGAGCACGGATCACCGTGAGCGGCCCGGAATCGAACTGCGTGGGCCAGCGGTCGAGCAATTCCCACTGCTGGAGATCGGTTTGCGCGAGATCGGCGAGCCAGTATTCGGGCGGCTGCAGGTAATCGTCCACGTCGACGAATACCTCGTCGTTGAGCGTGTCTTCGATCGGCGAGACATCCACCTGCGAACTCGCACGCGTGGGAAACACGCGCGATTCCCAGCGCCATGCGCCCTCTTCCTGCTGCGGCAGCCAGAGCATCGTGCGGCTCTCGACATCGTCGAGCCAGGAGACGATCAAGACGTTCAGCGTATTGGTCCAGTCGCACGCCGACGTGACCGGCGTGGGCGTGAACAGCGCCGTGAACGCGCGATCGCCCGCTAGAAAAGCCTCTTCGCGGATGGCGAGCAACGCGCCGCCCTCATACGTCACGCCCGCAATGGTCCAGTCGAGGCGCGGCTCGAGCAGCAGCCAGCCATGCCAGGCCCCGACCGACACATGCGTCGGCACGTCGTACACCTGCCAGTCGCCGTGCGCATCCAGACGATAAGTATATGAATCGAAGAAGTCGACGCTGCGCACCACGTCGTGGCGCTTCTCGACCGGGTCGTAATCGCCCTCCACGCTGATGTCGTCGAACTCGCCGCTGAACACCACGGGCGCGTCGGCGAGCGCCGTGCCGCGCGTCCAGCGGCGCACCTCGCGCGGATAACCCGAGCGCGTGAGCATCTTCTTGCCGCTCCTGCCGCCCGCGTCCCACCCGAGATACACGGTATCGCGGTCGATCCACGAAATGATGTGCTTGCCTTCCTTCGCAATGGCGAAACCATCGGCGAGGAATTCGCGCTTCTCGATGTCGAACTCGCGCACGATCACCGCATCGGAGCCACCATCGGAAAGCTGGATCAGCGCGCGGTCGCCGTCCGGATAGAGAATGTCGATGCCCGCGCACACCCAGGGCATGCCCTCTTTCGCGCCGAGCGCGTCGAAGTCGACAAGCGTTTGCCACTGCGGCTTGTGAGCGCGCCAGTCGGCCCACAGCGCGCGGCGCCACAAGCCCTTGGGATTGTCCTCGTCCTCCCAGAGATCGTAGGCCCACTCCTGCCAGCGGCTCGGGATCACGGGCCGCTCGCGCGGCAAGTAAGCCTGCGCGAGGCGCTTTTCGAGCGCCTCGAAACGCGCGCCGCCTTGCCACGCGGCGCGCGTGCGCGCGTTCTGCGACTCGACCCACGCCATCACGGCGGGATCGTCGAGCGATTCGAGCGAAAGGAACGGGTCGGCCTCGGCGGGCCAGGGAGAAGTCACGGGCATGATCGGTCGTCGACAGGAAAACAGCGTCGATTATGCCCTGTGCGCGCGCAGGCGCACCGCACATCGGGCCGGCGACCCGATGCGCTTCGCCCTCAAACGCTCATTCCAGATTGAGTTCCTGGATCTTGCGCGTGATGGTGTTGCGGCCGATGCCAAGACGCTCGGCGGCTTCGACCTTGCGCCCGCGCGTGAAGTCGAGCGCCTCGCGGATCACGGCGGCTTCGAAGCGCCGCGAGAGTTCGTCCATGACGTCGGCGCTGTTCTCGCGCAGCAAACGCGCGACTTCCGTGCGCAGACCGCTCTCCCACACGCTCAGCGGCGAGACGGCGGCAGTGGCGACGCCGTTGGCCGCGCCGAACGCCGGTGTCCCGAACACCACGCCGCCCGCGACACCGCCGGGCGCCCCGGGCAAGACCGCGCCCGCCACGCCCCCGCCGCCATGCGACACGCCGCCCGCGCCATGCGTCACGGCGCCCGCTTCGGCCCCAACCGAAACATCGGCGAGATGCACCGCCGCGCCCGACGAGCCATGCGCGGGCACGAGATCAGGCGGCAGATCCTTGATCTCGATGGTCTGCGCGGGCGCCATCACCGTGAGCCAGTTCGCGAGATTCTCGAGCTGGCGCACGTTACCAGGAAACGGCAGCGCGGACATCCAGGCAAGCGCCTCGTCCGAAACGCGCTTGGGCTCCACGCCTAGTTCGCGCGCGCTTTTCTGGAGGAAGTGACGCGTGAGCAACGGAATGTCCTCGCTGCGCTCGCGCAGCGCCGGCAGACGCAGACGAATCACGTTGAGCCGGTGATACAGGTCCTCGCGAAAGAGCCCCTGGCGCACGCGCGTTTCGAGGTTCTGGTGCGTCGCCGCGATCACGCGCACGTTCGCACGCAGCGGATTGTGTCCGCCCACGCGGTAGAACTGCCCATCCGACAGCACGCGCAAGAGACGCGTTTGCAGATCGAATGGCATGTCGCCGATTTCGTCGAGGAACAGCGTGCCGTTCTCGGCCTGTTCGAAACGCCCCTGGCGCATCGCCTGCGCGCCCGTGAACGCGCCGCGCTCGTGGCCGAACAGTTCGGATTCCAGAAGATCCTTCGGAATGGCCGCGGTGTTCAGTGCGATGAACGGACCGTTCGCGCGTGGGCTATGCCGGTGCAAGGCGCGCGCGACAAGCTCCTTTCCGGTGCCGGACTCGCCCGTGATGAGCACGGTCGCCGCCGAATGCGACAGCCGCCCGATGGCGCGGAACATGTCCTGCATGGCCGGCGCCTGGCCGAGCATCTCGGGCGCTTCGGCGGGACGCTCGTCCCACTGCTGCTCGCCGCGCATGCTTTCGTCCACGGCGCGGCGAATCAGTTCGACGGCCTTGTCGACGTCGAAGGGCTTGGCGAGATACTCGAATGCCCCGCCCTGAAAGGCGGCGACGGCGCTGTCGAGGTCCGAGAACGCCGTCATGATGATGACGGGCAAGCCCGGCACGCGCTCGCGCACGGTCTGCAGCAGCTCGAGCCCCGAGCCGCCCGGCATGCGGATGTCGGAGACGAGCACCTGAGGGCTGTCGTGATCGAGCGCGCTCGCGGCCTCGCGCACGTTCGCAAAGCTGCGGGTCGCGAAGTTTTCGCGGGCAAGGGCCTTTTCGAGCACCCAGCGTATCGATTGGTCGTCGTCTACTATCCAGATCGGCTTCATAAGATCGGTCAGAAGTCCTGGTGGCGTGCGGTATCGGTGAATCTATAAACAGCTTCAGTTATCTAGCGGCAACAGAATCTGAAACTCGGTGTGACCCCGCCGGCTGTCCACTTCGATGAGTCCGTCGTGCTGCTGGACGAACGTCTGCGCGAGCGTGAGGCCGAGACCGCTGCCATCCTCGCGCCCGGAGACGAGCGGATAAAAGATGCGGTCGCGAATATCCTCGGGAATGCCGGGTCCGTTGTCGGTGATATGCAAGTCCAATGCCAGCTTGCACAAACGTTTGGAAATCGTGACCTTGCGCGCAACGCGCGTGCGTAATTCGATGCGCGCATCGCCCTGCGAAATGCGTTCGCGCAGCGCCTGCGCCGCGTTGCGCACGATATTCAGGAGTGCCTGGATCAGTTGCTCCTTGTCGCCGCGCAGGTCGGGCACGCTCACGTCGTAGTCGCGCTCGATCGTGAGGCCGCGCGGGAATTCCGCGAGAATCACGGCGCGCACGCGCTCGCACACCTCGTGAATATTCACGTCGCCGACAATATGCGGATGTCGGTGCGGCTCCAGCAGCCGGTCCACGAGCGTCTGCAGCCGGTCCGACTCCTTGATGATCACCTGCGTGTATTCGCGCAGTTCGTCGCGCTCCAGCGCGCCGAGTTCGAATTCGAGCAGTTGCGCGGCGCCGCGAATGCCGCCGAGCGGGTTCTTGATCTCGTGCGCGAGATTGCGGATCAGATGCTTGTTCACGGCCGTGAGGTCGTGAATGCGCTCCTCGCGGTCGCTGCGCAGGTGCCGCTCGTTCTCGAAGAGTTCGAGCAGGACGTAGTCGGGTGCGCTTTCGAGAAAGCCCACGACCACGTGCACGTTCAGCGGCTCGCGGCCGGGGCGTTCCAGCGAAGCGTCGAGCCGCGTCGCATGAAAGCGATGCTCGGCGATCGATGCGATCGTCGACAGCAACTCGGCCGCGTTCGAGAAAAGATCGGACCACGCCATCTGCGCGAGTTGACGGCGCGAAAGATCGAGCATCGCCTCCGCCGAAGGATTCGCGAAAGCGACGCGCAGCGTGCGCTTGTCGAGCACGAGCACGACAGTGGGCAGCGCCTCGAAGCCGGGCAAGAGGCCCGACTCGACGAGCGGCGCGTCGTCGGAGAGCGGTTCGGCGTGGCCCTTTCTTGCCTTGATCAGATTCTTGAGCACCATGTTTCAGGCCGGCCGCCATGCGGCGCGCCAGCAGCAGTCCTGGTCGTTAATCGACAAAGCGGCGCAACGAAAAAGGGACGGCACCGCCGTCCCTTCGAGATCTTCGCCAGACATCCTGCGAATCGTCAGTACCGGCGCTTCGCTGCGGTCAATCCAGCGAAGCGCCATCGCCGGTTACAGCGAGTAGTACAGTTCGAACTCGACCGGGTGCGTGGTCATACGCACGCGTTGCAGTTCGCTTTCCTTCAGCGCGAGGTACGCGTCGATCATGCCGTCGGTGAACACACCGCCGCGCGTCAGGAACTCGCGATCCTGGTCGAGCGCTTCGAGCGCCTGGTCGAGGCCGGCGCACACGGTCGGGATCTTTGCATCCTCTTCCGGCGGCAGGTCGTACAGGTTCTTGTCGGCGGCTTCGCCCGGGTGGATCTTGTTCTGCACGCCGTCCAGACCCGCCATCATCAGTGCCGAGAAGCACAGGTACGGATTGGCGAGCGGATCCGGGAAACGCGTTTCGATACGGCGGCCCTTCGGGTTCGACACGTGCGGAATACGGATCGACGCCGAGCGGTTGCGTGCCGAGTAAGCGAGCTTGACCGGTGCTTCGAAGTGCGGAACGAGACGCTTGTACGAGTTCGTGCCCGGGTTCGTGATGGCGTTCAGCGCGCGAGCGTGCTTGATGATGCCGCCGATGTAGAACAACGCGAATTCCGAGAGACCTGCGTAGCCGTTACCCGCGAACAGGTTCTGGCCGTCCTTCCAGATCGACTGGTGAACGTGCATGCCCGAACCGTTGTCGCCGACGACCGGCTTCGGCATGAACGTCGCCGTCTTGCCGTACGTGTGCGCCACGTTGTGGACGATGTACTTCAGTTGCTGCGTCCAGTCCGCGCGCTGCACCAGCGTCGAGAACTTCGTGCCGATTTCGTTCTGGCCCTGGCCCGCCACTTCGTGGTGGTGCACTTCGACCGGAATGCCGATCTGTTCGAGCAGCAGACACATTTCCGAGCGGATGTCCTGGAACGTGTCGACCGGCGCAACCGGGAAGTAGCCGCCCTTCGTGCCCGGACGGTGACCCGTATTGCCGCCTTCGATTTCGCGGCCCGACGACCACGGTGCTTCATCCGAACCGATCTTCACGAAGCAGCCCGACTGGTCCGTGTTCCACTGGACCGAATCGAAAATGAAGAATTCCGGCTCCGGACCGAAGAAGGCGGTGTCGCCGAGGCCCGTGCTCTTCAGATAGGCTTCCGCGCGCTTGGCGAGCGAGCGCGGGTCGCGCTCGTAGCCCTTGCCGTCGGCCGGCTCGACCACGTCGCAGGTCAGCACGAGCGTCGATTCTTCGTAGAACGGGTCGATGAACGCCGTGTTCGGATCCGGCACGAGCAGCATGTCCGAAGCTTCGATGCCCTTCCAGCCGGCGATCGACGAACCGTCGAACGCATGACCCGACTCGAACTTGTCTTCTTCGAAAGCCGACAGCGGAACCGAGACGTGTTGCTCCTTGCCGCGCGTGTCCGTGAAGCGGAAGTCGACAAACTTGACGTCTTCGTCCTTGACGAGCTGCATGACGTCGGCCACGGATTTACTCATAACCTATTCTCCTGATTAACGATTTCGGCGAACGCTGCCGCCGTCCCAATCTTGTTGATCCCCGCCGGCCGCCTCCTTCCAGGTCTGTCCCGCTGACCCCGGCTGGCCGGCTGCGAATCGATCGCGACGTATAAAGCAGCATCCGTGCCATGCATGCGCCAACGTGGCGCAAAACCCTTTGGCGACGCGCACTTGCACTCGAAAATCGTGCGCTGCGCCTTGGCGGAGCCGCGACCCTCGCGGCTCATCGGCACCAAGTTCGTGCAATCCCGAATTTGGCGCGCGAAACTTTCTCCATTATGGTGCAAAACACTTTCTACGCACCAATTCAATGCATGACGGTCAAGACACGTCCGGTGATTCTGCCTTGTCCCGAGCGGGCCACCGGCTCCGTCCCCACGCGCTAGAATGGTTTTTTGGCCCAACGCGAAACAGGAGATCCGTTGTCATGAGTACGCTCGAACAGTTGTACGCCCAGGCCGAGAAGCGCCGCGTCGAGAACCAGTTGCCCTACGCGGGCGCGGTGTCGCCCGCAGAGGCATTCGAGCTTCTGCAGCTCGACCCGCGCGCGCGCCTCGTCGACGTGCGCACGCGCGCCGAACTCGACTGGGTCGGCCGTCCCGTGGTGGGCGACGGCCAGTATTCGCACGTCGAATGGACCCGCTATCCGGGCGGCGTGCCCAACGCCGAGTTCCTGACCCAGCTCAAGAGCGCCGTGGAAGCCGACGCGCCCGTGCTATTCCTGTGCCGCAGCGCCGCGCGCTCCAAGCTCGCCGCCATCGAGGCCGCCAAGGCCGGCTTTACGAAAGCCTACGACCTGCTCGAAGGCTTCGAAGGCGACAAGGACGGCCAGGGGCACCGCAAGACCGTCACCGGCTGGTGCTTCCGCGGCCTGCCGTGGATCGGCGCCTAAGCCTCCTGACCCCGCGCCGACCCGACGGGCCACTCTGAGCCCGCCGTGTGACACACAGATGATGCGCCGCCTGCCGTAGACGGCGCATCTTCCTTCGTTGACTCAAAAGCCCGCGCGGGCCGCCGCGACGCTAGCGATCGGAGGACGCCCCTTACCCGGCCGCAGCCGGCTCGACTACATCGCCGCCGAGTTCGTGCACGCCCTCGCGCAGCTTCACGAAGGCGGCCGCCACGGCCTCGGGCTCGCCTTTCACACCCAGATCGATATGCCGGCGCGCGTAGATACCGCCGCGCTCCGTATCGCCCACGCTCGGCAGGCTGAACACGCGCACGCCCGGAAAATCGCGCTCGATGCGCTCCATGAGTGGCGTGAGCGTCGACTCCGGCAGCTCGAACACGAGCAGCGACTTCTCGGCATGCGGCGTCTGGTGATGCAGGTGCGCGTACCTGGTGTCGAGCACCCACTCGATCATCGGCCAGGCCATGACGGGAAAGCCCGGCACGAAGTAGTGCTCGCGAATCGAAAAGCCCGGAATCTTGTTGTAGCCGTTCGGGATGATCTCGCAGCCTTGCGGGAACGTGCCCATCTGGAAGCGATGCAGATTCTCGGGCGACTGGAAGTTCACGGGATCGGCGCCCGTATGCATGTCGCGAATGCGCTCGCGGATCGCCGCCTCGGCGTCCGGATGCAACGCGAGCGGCACGCCCAGCGCCGCCGCCGCGCACTGGCGCGTATGGTCGTCCGGCGTCGCCCCGATGCCGCCCGTCGAAAACACGATGTCGCCCGAAGCAAACGAGCGTCGCAGCGTCTCGGTGATGCGCCCGGGATCGTCGCCCACGTACTGCGCCCACTCGAGCGAAAGCCCGCGCGCGCCGAGCAGTTCGATGACCTTCGGCAGATGCTTGTCGGAGCGGCGCCCCGAGAGAATCTCGTCGCCGATGATGATGACGCCAAATGCCATGTGTCGCCTCGCTGGATTGTGCTGGGTTAGTGCGCGATCGTCATGTCGCCGGCGGCCCGCTGCACTTCGTGCGCGCGCATGCGCTGCAGCGCGCGCAGGCAGTAGTGTCCGAACCAGAGCGCCGTGAACACCAGAATGAACGCGTAGATCCAGATAGTTACCGCCGCCAGCACCGGGAAAAACAGCAGCAGCCACGCAGAGACGGCCCAGATCGCCGTGGGCAACGAGCCGAGCAGCCCGC
The DNA here is from genome assembly GCF_905220295.1 of Paraburkholderia sp. J76. Lineage (NCBI taxonomy): Bacteria > Pseudomonadati > Pseudomonadota > Betaproteobacteria > Burkholderiales > Burkholderiaceae > Paraburkholderia > Paraburkholderia sp. J76. Next base: position 142,251 of record NZ_CAJMZJ010000003.1, on the reverse strand, counting down.
TCACCACGCCGATCACGAGCAACGGCAGGCGGTGGCTGCGCACGAGCGCGCGGCGTTCCTCGACGCTCGCATGCAGCGCGAGCGCGTCGTAGGTCATGACCCGATACGTGAGCCAACCCCAGAGCAGCGGGGGAATGAGCGCGAAGAACGGCGGAATGAGCCAGAGCGGCAGCGTCAGAATCATCACGACGAGGCACACGAGGGTCGTCACGAGCGAATAGAACAGGCTGCCGTACCAACTGCCGCCGCGCCGCATTTCGAGCATCGAATATTGGCGCTTCGAAAGATGGCTGATCACGCGCGGCATCGAGATCGCGACGATCAGCAACAGGACCGTGATCACGATGAGCGGAATCGTCAGGATGACGACCAGAAACGGCGCGATCGTGGCGCGCAGCCAGCCGAAGCCGAGCGCGTCGAAAAGATGATAGAGCGAGGCCGTGGACGACCAGTTCGCGAGCGCGCCGCGCATGAGGTCGAGCAGCGGCTGCCAGAACACGTAAAGCACCGCGCCCCACACCGCCGCAGCCGCGAGAAATGGCACGAACGTGAGGAGCAGCATGGCGGGATGGAACACGCTCGCGAGCGCGCGTCCGAACGAGCGCAACAGATCATTCATGCGAGCGGAATACGGTGAAAGGGATGAGTGGAGAGCACGGTGTCGACGAAATCGGGGCGACCAAGCCGACAGCATAAACCACCGCGCGCACGGCGGGTAAGACGGGTGAGATGACGGGGATATGGCGCCGCGCCGGCGCTCAGGTCACGGTGGCGTCGTCGCGCGCCTCGGCCTTCGCGACGGTGGCCGGCCGGGAGCGCGAACGCAGGCGCCGCGCGATGCGGCCGAGCGCATAACCCTGCTGCGCCCAGAAGCCCTCGCCATAGCGCGCGCCTTCGAGCTGGTCGCGAATGCCCGTGGGCTCGATTTCGCGATTGAACGATGCGCTACCGAACATCATGTCCCACCAGGGGAACAGCACGCCGAAGTTGCAGCCGTAGTGCGTGCCTTCGTGGCCGTAGCCAATGGCGTGATGGCGGCGGTGAAAACTCGGGCTCACCACGAGCCGCTCGCCGAGCCAGCCGAAATGCACGCGAATATTGGCGTGCTGCACGCTCTGCACGAAGTTCGTGAGCGCCACGAGCACCACGAACTGCGCGGGCGGCACGCCGATCACGAGCGCCACGGCGGCGAACATGCACGACTGGCCGATCACGTCGAGCAGATGGTTGCGGTCGTCACACCAGAGCGACATCTTGCGCTGGCTGTGATGCACGGCGTGCAGTTCCCACCAGATGCCGTAGCGATGCGAAAGCCGGTGATACCAGTAGCTGAAGAAGTCGAGCACCACGAGGTAGATCGCGAACGCCACAAGCGGCTGCGTGGTCACGCCCGGCCAGAGATTGTCGAGGTCCACGGTCTTCACGCCCATGAGCCGCAGCGCGCTCTGCGCGCGGTCGAAGAACGGCTGCATCGTGAAGAAGAACAGCAGGTTCAGAATGCCGAGGCGCGTGACCCACGTGTAGAGCGCATCCACGCCCACGCCCTTGCGGTCGCGCCATTTTTCCGCCGGCACGAGCGCTTCGAGCGGGCGCAGCAGCGCGTACATCAGGCCCACTTCGAGCACACCCACGATCACCCAGTAGAGCGCGTCGTAGGTGTCCTCGTCCACGTCCATCATGCCGGCGTGAAAAAGCATGGGCTGGATCGCATTGACGTAGAGGAGCGTCTGGAGCCACGACACGAGGTCGTCCGCACCCGAAACGACGGCCTGCCCCGCATGCGCAATCACTGCCAGCACCGACGCCACCATGTCCACGCGCCCTCCGGTCCCATGATCCTATGGTCTCTTACGCCCCGTTCGGCGCCGTGACGGGCGCGCGATCGTAGAAGTAGATGCCGTGCGGCGAGCGGCCCACGGCGATGGTCTTGATGAGCTTTTTCGTCTGCATGTCGATGAGGCCGATGTGCTTCGCGAAGCGGAACGTCACCCAGAGGTAGCGCTTGTCCGCGGTCAGTTCCATGTCGTCGGGGCCGGGCATCAGACCGCTGATCTCGCCGGTCTTTTCGAGCGTTTCCTCGTCGATGATGCTGATGACGTTCGCCACGCGGCTCGACACCAGCACGTGGCGCCCGTCCGCGAGCGAGCGGAAGTTGTGCGCGGCCTTGCCCACCTGGATCGTCTTGACGACCTTCTGGTTGCGCCAGTCCACGACCGCCACATAGTCGGCGCCCGTCATGCCGACGAGCAGGTATTTGTCGCCGGGCGTGAGCCACAGGCCGGCCGGTGCGGCACCGACCTTCATCTTCCAGAGCACCTTCTGCGTCGGCAGATCGACCGCTGCGATTTCGCCCGACACCTGCAGCGACACGAACACCGTGCGGCTGTCGTTGGTGAATGCCAGGTGGCTCGGCATGGCCGAGAGCGGCAGGCGCTTCGCCAGCGTGATGTTGCTGCCGCCCGCGTAGTTGTAGATGTCGAGGCGGTCGAGGCGCAGGCCCGTCGTCACGAACCATTTTCGGTCGGGCGAAAAGCCGAGCTGATACGGGTCTTCGACGTTTTCGACCCAGCGCTGCGGCTTGCCGGTTTTCGGATCGACGAACAACAGGTTGTTCGACACCGAATTCGCGACGATGAGCGAGGTGTTGTCCGGCGTGGGAAAGAGGTGATGCGGTTCCTTGCCCGTGGGCACCGTGCCGACGACTTCGTGCGTTTTGTCGTCGATGAGGCTCAGCGTGGCTTCCCCCGAATTGAGGACGATGATGTTGTTCGCGTGAGCGGCAGTTGAAACGAGCGCGGCGCAGGCGAGCGCGACAGCGGCGGCCTGGCTGGCGACGCGGCGAAATGTGTTGTTGTTCGGCATGAAGAATCGTTCCCGGGCAGATTCGTGATTGTAGAACGTCTGCTTGCGTGCAAGGTTGACGTAGGGCCCTTGAAATGTGAAAGGGACGCAATTTAGCGTCCCTTTCGAACAAGTGTTATGTCCCGTAATGCCGAAGATGCGGTGACAGATGCGGCCTATCGCTGCATCGACTCCCAGACCTTGTAGAGACGCTTGACCGAAACCGGCATCGGCGTGCGCAACTCCTGCGCGAAGAGCGAGATGCGTAGCTCCTCGAGCAGCCAGCGGAATTCCGAAAGGCGCGGATCGAACACGCCGCCACGCTGCGAAAGCGCGCGCTGGTACTGCTGCGCGAGCGGCTGGAATTCGGCGGCCTGACGCGCGTCGCGCGCGGGGTCGGCGCGCAGCTTGTCGATACGCAGCGCCACGCCCTTCAAATAGCGCGGGAAATGCACGAGCTGCGCATAGGGCGTCTCCAGAATGAAGCGCTTGCTGATGAGCGCATCGACCTGCGCCTGCATGTCCGCAGCGGGCGCGCCGAACGCCCTGGCCTGCACGAGCTTCTTCGCAAGCGACGCATATTCGGCGAGGATCTGCCCCACGAGCCGCGCGATTTCCTGCGCGAGCAGCGAGAGCCGCCCGCGCCCTTCGTCCTTGCGCGCGTGGAAACTCGCGTCGTCGTCGGGCAGCGGGTCTTGCAGGCAGGCGCGGTCGAGCGCGAGTTCGACAAGCTGGTCGCGCAGTTCCTCCTGCGTGGCGCGCGCCATGAACTGCATCGCCATCTCGCGCAGGCCCGGCAGATTCTTCTCCAGATAGCGGATCGGCTCGCGCAACTGCAGCGCGAACAGTCGGCGCAAACCCGCGCGATGGATGCGCGCAGCCTCCTCCGGCGAATCGAACACTTCGACGTCGCAATGCGTGCCGCGATCGACGAGCGCGGGATAGCCGAACAGCGTCTGCCCACCACGGCGGATTTCCAGCAACTCGGGCAGCTTGCCGAAATTCCACGTCGTGAGGTTTTCGTAGAGCGCCGTAGCAGGCGTGGCGTCGCCCGCGGCGGGCGTGTGTGGCGCAAGGCTCTTTTGCGGCGCGTTCGCGCCTGCGCCGGGCCCGGCTTGAGCGTTCTGGCCGGCATCGCCGCCCTGCGCGTGCGTTTCCAGCGCGGCGAGCGCTGTCGCGCTGGCAAGCTTCTGGAATTGCTGCTGCGCCTGCGCACCGAGTTCGGCGCGCAACTGCGCGAGATTGCGGCCCATCGCAAGCTGGCGACCGTGCTCGTCGATCACCTTGAAGTTCATGAAAAGGTGCGCGGGCAGCGTCTCGAGCTTGAAATCGGCAGTCTTTAGCTGAACCTGCTTCTGCTCACGCACGTCGGCGATCAACGCCTCCAGCAAGCCACCCGCGCCGAAGCGCTCGCCCCCCGTGCGCTCCGCGAAACCGGCCGCGTACTCGGGCAGCGGCACGCAATGACGGCGCAGCTTCTGCGGCAGCGACTTCAGCAGCAGTTGCGCCTTTTCCTTGAGCATGCCCGGCACGAGCCATTCGCAGCGGCGCGCATCGACCTGGTTGAGGGCGTAGAGCGGCACCGCGAGCGTCACGCCGTCGCGCGGCGAGCCCGGCTCGAAGTGATAGGTGAGCGCCATCGCCACGCCCGACATCGTCATGCGCTTCGGAAACAAGTCGGTCGTCACGCCCGCCGCTTCGTGGCGCATGAGGTCGTCGCGGGAGAGATACAGGAGACGCAGCTTGTCCTCGGGCTGACCGCTCTTTTTCACCTCGTCGCGATACCAGCGCTCAAACGACGCGCCCGAGTAAATGCCTTCGGGAATCGCCTGATCGTAGAAGCCGTAGATCAGTTCGTCGTCCACCAGCACGTCCTGGCGGCGCGACTTGTGTTCCAGTTGCTCGATGTCGGCGAGCAACTTGCGGTTGTGCGCGAAGAACGCGAGCTTCGTGTCGAACTCGCCTTCGACGAGCGCACCGCGAATAAAGAGTTCGCGCGCACGCGCGGGGTCCTGCCTGCCGAACGCCACGCGCCTGCGCTGATACACGGGCAAGCCATAAAGCACGCCGCGCTCGAACGCGCTCACCTGCGCCGCGCGCTTTTCCCAATGCGGCTCGGAAAGCGACTTCTTCAGCAAATGCGCGCCCACTTTCTCCAGCCATTCGGGCTCGATCTTCGCGATGCAGCGCGCGTAGAGGCGGCTCGTTTCGACGAGTTCCGCCGCCACGACCCAACGGCCCGCTTTCTTCACGAGCGCCGAACCGGGCCACAAGTGGAACTTGATGCCGCGCGCGCCGAGATAATGGGGCTCGTCGTCGGCTTTGAGACCGATGTTGCCGAGCAAACCCGTGAGCAGCGCGTGATGAATCTGCTCGTAGGTCGCGTCGGCTTCATTGATGCGCCAGCCGTGTTCGCGCACCACCGTCAGCAGTTGCGAGTGCACGTCGCGCCATTCACGCAGACGCAAATGCGAGAGGAAATTCGCACGGCACGAATCGAGCAATTGCCGGTTGGACTTTTTGTGCGCGACGGCTTCCTCGAACCATGCCCAGATCTTGAGCCACTGGAGAAACTCGGAGCGCTCGTCGGCAAACCGGCGATGCGCCTGGTCGGCCTGCTCCTGCGCCTCGATGGGCCGCTCGCGCGGGTCCTGCACCGAAAGCGCGCTCGCGATGATCAGCATTTCGCGCAACGCCTGCTCGTCGCGCGCGCCGAGAATCATGCGGCCCACGCGCGGATCGAGCGGCAAACGCGCGAGTTCGCGGCCAAGCGGCGTGAGCGCGTTGTCGTCGTCCACGGCGCCGAGTTCGCCCAGCAACTGATAGCCGTCGGCGATCGCGCGGCCCGGCGGCGGCTCGATGAACGGGAACGTCTCGATTGCCGTGAGATGCAGCGACTTCATGCGCAGAATCACGGCGGCGAGCGACGAACGCAGGATTTCCGGATCGGAAAAACGCGGCCGCGCGATGAAATCCGACTCTTCGTAAAGACGAATGCAGATGCCGTCGGCAACACGCCCGCATCGGCCCGCGCGCTGGTTCGCGGCGGCCTGCGCAATCGACTCGATCTGCAACTGCTCGACCTTGTTGCGATACGAATAGCGCTTCACGCGCGCGAGGCCCGTATCGACCACATAGCGTATGCCCGGCACCGTGAGCGACGTTTCCGCCACGTTGGTTGCGAGCACGATGCGGCGCGCGTTCGACGGCTTGAATACGCGCTCCTGCTCCTGCGCGGAAAGCCGCGCGAACAGCGGCAGAATTTCCGTGTGCGGCGGATGGTGCTTGCGCAGCGCTTCGGCGGCGTCGCGAATCTCGCGCTCGCCGGGCAGGAACACGAGCACGTCGCCGGAGCCTTCGCGGCAAAGTTCGTCCACGGCATCGACGATCGCTTCCATCAGGTCGCGATCTGTATCGCGTTGCGACTTTTTGCTTTCGCGAGGCGCGGCGCCCTGCGCGTTCCTGACCGCCGGGCTGTCCTCCTGCACCGGCCGGTAGCGCACCTCGACGGGATACAGCCGCCCGCTCACCTCGATCACGGGCGCGGGCTTTTCGTCGCTGCCGAAGTGGCGCGCGAAGCGATCGGCGTCGATGGTCGCGGAGGTCACGATCAGCTTGAGGTCGGGCCGGCGCGGCAGGATCTCCTTCAGATAGCCGAGCAGGAAGTCGATGTTCAGGCTGCGCTCGTGCGCCTCGTCGATGATGATCGTGTCGTAGGCCTTGAGCAGCGGATCGGTTTGCGTCTCCGCGAGCAAGATGCCGTCGGTCATGAGCTTGACCGAAGCGCCTGGCGAGAGATTGTCGGTGAAGCGCACCTTGTAGCCGACCACCTCGCCGAACGGCGTGTTGAGTTCGTCGGCAATGCGGCGCGCCGTGGCCGAAGCCGCGATCCGGCGCGGCTGCGTATGGCCGATCAACCCCGTGCCGCCCGCGCCGAGGCCGCGGCCCAGAGCGAGCGCGATTTTCGGCAACTGCGTGGTCTTGCCCGAGCCCGTTTCGCCGCTCACGATCACGACCTGATTCCGCGCAATCGCGCGCGCGATTTCCTCGCGGCGGCCCGAAACGGGCAGCGCTTCGGAGAACGCGATGGGCGGGATTTTGTTCGGCTCGACGTTGGCGCGCGCGGCGCGCGGCGGACGGTCGCCGCGCGGCTTGCGCGCGGCCGCTTCGGCGGCTTCGGCGGCTTCGCTGCGTTCGTTGCCGGGGCGGGCGGCGCGTTGCGCAGACTGGTCGCGTTCGCGCACTGCTTCGGATCGCGGCGCGCGTTGTGGGTTCTGCTGCGCAGGCTTTTGCTGCGGCGAAGGATTGCGCGGCGGCTTCTGCGGTGCGCTGCCCAACGCATCGCGCGGCGCGCGTTGCGTGCGCTCGCGCGCCGCGTCTCCGGATGGCGCGTGCTGCGCAGCCTTTGACTGCGGCGCTCGCGCGTCGCGCGGTGCGTCCGGCTTGCGCGGGGCACGCGCCTCGCCTTGCTGCGCGCGTTGCTGGCTTTGCGGCACGCGATTTGTTTCGCCGCCCGCCGGCTGGGAAGATTTTCCCGCCTCGCGAGGTGGCTCAGGCTTGCGTGTATCGCGAGGCACGTCTTCCGGCCTGGCTACCTGCTGCGCCTGCGCCGCCCGCTTGTCCTGCACGCGCGCGGCGCCCAGCGCGCCGCCGCCCATGAGCGCGGCAAGCTTGTCCGACGACGCGCTCTTTTGCCCGTCGCCATACTTCTGCGACGCGCTTTTCGCTTTCGCGCCGTCCGGCGCCGTTTCCGTCCCGGCCGGGGTGTTGCTGCCCTGCGCCGAGGCAGGTCTTTTGGGTACATTCGACATGGGGGCGCATTATAATCCCGGGCATGAATTCCCAAACCGACCTCGTCCCCGCCACCGCCAGCGCGCCGGCCTCCGCCGCCGCCGCGGATTCCGACTCGCAGCTCGTTGCGCAGCACGCGCAATTCGTGGACTGGATGCGATCGGTCGCGCCCTACATCCACGCGTTCCAGGGCAAGACTTTCGTCGTCGGTTTCGGCGGCGAGGTCGTGCACCAGAACCTGCTCAACGCGCTCGTCGCCGACATCGCCCTCCTGCAGGCCATGGGCATCCAGATCGTGCTCGTGCATGGTTCGCGCCCGCAGGTCGAAGAGCAGATGAGCCTGCACGGCGTCGAGTCCGAGTTCTCTCACGGCATGCGCATCACGAATGCCCGCGCGCTCGAATCGGCGAAGGAAGCGGCCGGTGAAGTGCGTCTCGACATCGAGGCCGCGATCAGCCAGGGTCTGCCGAACACGCCCATGGCGCACGCGCACATCAGCGTCGTGTCGGGCAACTTCGTGACGGCGCGCCCGGTCGGCATTCTCGACGGCGTGGACTTCCAGCACACGGGTGTCGTGCGCAAGGTCGACGCCGATTCGATCCGCCATTCGCTCGCGAGCCGCAAGCTCGTGCTGCTCTCGCCGCTCGGTTTTTCGCCCACGGGCGAGGCGTTCAACCTGTCGATGGAAGACGTCGCCTCGGCGGCGGCCATCGCGCTGCGCGCTGACAAGATCGTTTTCCTCACGGAAACGCGTGGCCTGATCGACGAGGAAGGCGAGCTGATCCGCGAAATGTCGCTCGACGACGCGTACAAGCTGCAGGAAGGCGGCACCGTGCTCGGCGACGAGGGTTTCTATCTGAAGCACTCCATTCGCGCCTGCCGCGGCGGCGTGGGCCGCGCGCACATCATCCCCTACGCGCTCGACGGCGGCTTGCTGCTCGAACTGTTCCTGCACGACGGCGTGGGCACCATGATCTCGTACGAGAACCTGGAAAGCCTGCGCGAGGCCACGCCCGACGACGTCGGCGGCATTCTCACGCTGATCGAGCCGCTCGAAAGCGACGGCACGCTCGTGCGGCGCGGCCGTCACCAGATCGAGCGCGACATCGACCACTTCTCGGTGATCGAGCACGATGGCGTGCTCTTCGGCTGCGCGGCGCTTTACGCGTATTCGCAGGAGCGTATCGGCGAGATGGCATGCCTCACGGTCTCGCCCGAGGCGCAGGGTTCGGGCGACGGCGAACGCCTCTTGCGCCGTATCGAACAGCGCGCGCGGGCGCGCGGGCTCACGCGCATTTTCGTGCTCACCACGCGCACCGAACACTGGTTCCTCAAGCGCGGCTTCGTCAAGGCAACGGTGGACGACCTGCCCGAAGACCGCCGCCGCCTCTACAACTGGCAGCGCAAATCGCTCGTGCTGATGAAACAGCTCTGAGCGGCGCGGCCCACCCCACATACGACTACAGGAGAAGCACAGCATGGCCCGTACGATCCAATGCGCGAAGCTCGGCAAGGAAGCCGAGGGACTCGACTTTCCGCCGCTGCCGGGCGAACTCGGCAAGCGCATCTATGAGAGCGTTTCGAAGGAAGCGTGGCAGGGCTGGCTCAAGCAGCAGACCATGCTGATCAACGAAAACCGCCTGAACATGGCCGATCCGCGCGCGCGTCAGTACCTGATGAAGCAGACGGAAAAGTACTTCTTTGGCGAGGGCGCCGACCAGGCTTCGGGTTTCGTGCCGCCGACCGAAGGCTAAGGCATAGCCGGGCACGCACAAACGTAGCCAACGCCCCTGCAAAAACCGCGCCTCCGGCGCGGTTTTTTTATGCGCTTCATGCGCTCTCAAGGCTTCAGAAACGGTTCCGTCGAATCGGCGCAATCCCCCGCCAGATGGGGCCTGCGGCCCGCTCCCCGCTTCCCCGTAGATGCCTGGGTTTGCACGATCTTCCGTTATCGTGCTATCATGTGGCCTCGTTCAACAGGCATTAGCCATCAATTGCATACGGGTAGTTAGTCAAAGCGGCACCCAAAAATGCCGTCAACCCGAATGCGCATATGACAAAAGGAACGCTCCGCCACGCGGGCTTCTTTTTCGTTTCAGCGGCGCTTCACTGATGCACTTCGTGCCGGTCCAGCGTCCTCATGCGTCCTGCCCCCCTTCCACGGCCACGCAGGCGCAACGTTAAACACAATTCGTCCGAGTGTCGTTTCGCGACACTTCAGCAATGCTTTCGTGCGCCGCTCGCCTTCCGCGATGCGCCACCGGCCCGCCCGCGTCCCCTCATGTGACGCGCCGGGCGCGAAATGTCGCCGCTATCGCGAAACGGCACTCTCCGGCAACCGTGGCGGGCCCTTATGGGTTCGTCGCAGTCATTGGAGATGCAGACCTTGACCGCTTCCACCTCCGGCTCGTCGGCCCAAACCGACCTTACGCTCGACGACATCACGATCGTCGACAAAAGCCTCCTCAAACGCGCCGTCGCCGCCATGGCGCTCGGCAACGCCATGGAATGGTTCGACTTCGGCGTGTACAGCTACATCGCCGTCACGCTCGGCCAGGTGTTCTTCCCCTCGAGCAGCCCCTCGGCGCAGCTCATCGCCACGTTCGGCACGTTCGCGGCCGCGTTCCTCGTGCGCCCGATCGGCGGCATGGTGTTCGGGCCGCTCGGCGACAAGATCGGCCGCCAGCGCGTGCTCGCGATGACGATGATCATGATGGCCTGCGGCACCTTCGCCATCGGCCTGATTCCGTCGTACAAGTCGATTGGCATTGCCGCGCCCGCGCTGCTGCTCGTGGCGCGCCTCGTCCAGGGCTTCTCGACCGGCGGCGAATACGGGGGCGCCGCGACCTTCATCGCCGAATTCGCCACCGACAAGCGCCGCGGCTTCATGGGCAGCTTCCTCGAATTCGGCACGCTGATCGGCTACGTGTTCGGCGCGGGCACGGTGGCCGTGCTGACCGCCGTGCTCTCGCACCAGCAACTGCTCGACTGGGGCTGGCGCGTGCCGTTCATGATCGCGGGTCCGCTCGGCCTCGTGGGTTTGTATATCCGCATGAAGCTCGAAGAAACGCCCGCGTTCAAGCGCGAAGCCGAACTGCGCGAAGCCGAAGAGCACGCGCGCCCGAAGCTCACGCTGAACTCGCTGCTCACGCAGCATCTGCGCCCCTTCCTGCTGTGCGTGGGCCTCGTGCTGATCTTTAACGTGACGGACTACATGGCGCTCTCGTATCTGCCGAGCTACCTTTCGGCGACGCTGCACTTCAACGAGACGCACGGCCTCTTTCTCGTGCTGATCGTGATGGTGCTCATGATGCCGATGACGCTCGCGTTCGGCCGTCTTTCCGACGCCGTCGGCCGCAAGCCGGTGATGCTCGCGGGCTGCGTGGGCCTGATCCTGCTGTCGATCCCGTCGCTCACGCTGATCCAGACGGGCGCGCTCGTGCCGGTGTTCTTCGGTCTCCTGATTCTCGGCGCGCTGCTCTCGTGCTTCACGGGTGTGATGCCGTCCGCGCTGCCGGCGCTGTTCCCGACCGCGATCCGCTACGGCGCGCTCGCCATCGGCTTCAACGTGTCGGTGTCGCTGTTCGGCGGCACGACGCCGCTCGTGGCGGCATGGCTCGTCGAGCACACGCAGAACCTCATGATGCCCGCGTACTACCTGATGGGCGCGGCCGTGGTCGGCATCGTCTCGGTGCTGGCGCTGCATGAAACGGCGCGCCGCCCGCTGCCGGGCTCGGCGCCGAGCGTGAGCACCAAGGCGGAAGCGCATGCGGTGCTGCGCGGCGTGCGTCTCGCGCGCGAACTCGACGAAGAGTACGCCGTCGCCAACGCGGTGCGCGCGTAACAGGTGTGAGCGTAATAGGTGCGCGCGTAATACCGCGCCGCTGAAATGCACAAAGGCCAGCTTCGCGCTGGCCTTTTTTCTTGCGCGCCCGCTTCGCTCTATTCGATGAGATTGACGTGTTCGACGTGCACCGTTCCGTCCTTCCCGATCGTCAGCACGGCCGCCGAAATGGGCAGCTTGAAGCGGCGCGGCCCCGCACTGCCGGGGTTCACGTACAGGACGCCGTCGCGCGTTTCCAGCGCAGGCTTGTGCGAATGTCCGCTCACGACCACGCCAATGCCCAAGGCGGCGAGATCGCCTTCGAGGTCACGCAGTTCGTGGACCACCGCCAGACTCACGCCGCCCAGTACGACGGTAGTCTGCACGGGCAACGCCTGTGCCCACGCGCCGTGGTCGTTGTTGCCGCGTACCGCGGTGAGCGGCGCGATGGCCGCGAGCGTGTCGAGCACGCGTTGCTCGCAGATGTCGCCCGCATGCACGACGGCGTCCGCGCCCTCAACGAAGGCCAGCAGTTCGGGACGCAGCAGATTGTGCGTGTCGGACACCAAAGCGACTCGCAGGGGATATTTCGCGGACATGACGTTTCGTTTCGGTTGAATAGCGCCGATTATCGCCGCGCTCACGCCTGCCCGTCGGCCGCCTCTTGCGCCGCGCCGATGTAAATCGCCAGCCACACGCTCGGCACGGTCGGATCGGTCCACGACACGCGATGACGGCAGTGCGCCGGAATATGCACGTAGTCGCCGGGCAGCAGGCGGCGCGGCGGCTGCGCCGTATCCTCGAACTCCAGCGTCGCCGCGCCGGCCAGAAGCGCTACCCACTCTTCGCGCGCGTCGTCGTACCAGAAGCCCGGCGGGCTCGTCTGGCCCGTGGAGACGATGCGCTCGATCAGCACGCCGTCGCGCGAAACGAGCGTGTCGATGCGCTCTTCATCAGCCTTGTGATCGATGCCCGCGAAGAGATTGCCGAAGAGATTGCCGAATGCGGCGGTGTTCGATTCGTTCATGAAATAGCGCTCATTCAAGCGGTTTGAGGCCGTCGAGCAAGGTTGGCACCAGCTCGCTCACGGTCGGGTGGACGTGCATCGCGTATTGCAGCGTCGTGTAGGGCGCATCGGCCGTCATCGTGTCGATGAACGTGTGGATCGCCTCGTCGCCCTCGATGCCGAAGATCGCCGCGCCGAGAATACGCTGCGTCTGCGGGTCCACGAGCGCCTTCATGAAGCCATCCGTCTCGCCGCGTTCGCGCGCGCGGCCCACGCGCGACATGGGCATGGTGGCGATGAGCGCGGGTTTGCCGCGCTCGCGCACTTCGCGCTCGCTCATACCAACGCGCGCGAGCGGCGGATCGACGTACACCGCGTAGGCGGGAATGCGCGTGTCGGCGCTGCGCGATTGGCCGTCGAGCAGATTCGCCGCGACAATCTGGAAGTCGTCGTACGAAGTGTGCGTGAACGCCCCGCGGCCATTGATGTCGCCCAGCGCCCAGATGCCCTGAACTTGCGTGCGCAATTGACCGTCGACAGCGATGAGACCGTGGGCGTCGCGCTCGATGCCCGCGGCGTCGATCCCCAGATCGTCGGTGTTCGGGAGGCGCCCCGTGGCGAAGAGCAGATGCGAAGCATCGAGCGGACCATCGTCGAGCGCGATGCGCACGCCTGCCTGGCCTCCGTTGCCTGTAAGCGGCGCGACGCTGCGCGGCGCTACGCCGAAGCGAAAGGCCACGCCTTCGCGCGCGAGCACGTCTTGCACCGCGCGCGAAAAATCGTCGTCCTCGCGCGCGAGTATGCGTTGCCCGCGCACGAGCACCGTCACGCGGCTGCCGAAGCGGCGGAACATCTGCGCGAACTCGAGCGCCACGTAGCTGCCGCCGCAGATCGCCAGATGCTCGGGCAGTTGCTCCAGCGCGAGCAGCGTCGAATTGGTTTCGTAGCGGATCGTTTCGAGACCGGGAATGGAAGGAATGTGCGCGCGCGTGCCCGTGTTGATGAAAATCTCGGGCGCTTCCAGATCGATCTGCGTACCTTCGTGCGCCGCGACGCGCACCGCATGCGCACCCGTAAATCGCGCGTGGCCCTTGAACACGGCCACGTTCGGCGCCTCGCGCAGCCAGTTCTCGACGCCATCGCGCGACGCCTCGATGATGCGCTCCTTGCGCGCCTTCACGAACGCGAGATCGACGTGTACGTCGCCGGGTTGCGCGTCCTTGCCGGCTATATGCACGCCGAAGTCCGCAGCATGGCGCACGACGTGGGCGGCTCGCGCGCAGGCGACATACGCTTTCGTCGGCGTGCAGCCCACATTCACGCAGGTCCCGCCGAACAACGCGCGCTCGATCACCGCCGTCTTGCGGCCGCTCTCTCCGAGGCGCACCGCGAGAGGCGGCCCGCTCTGCCCCGTGCCGATCACAATCGCATCGAAACGTTGTGCCATGCCGCCCTCCTTTGCCGTTCACGGGAGTTGAGCCGCGATTCGCGAAAAGCGGCGCATCGCGCCATCTTACGCGCGACGAACCGCCGCTGCCCGCAGCGTGTTTCTCCGAATCGGGTACGCATCGACGGCGAAAAAAAGAGCCGCCTCGCACGTCGAGGCGGCTCACAGGGTGACGTCACAACAGCAAACGGGCGAAGCCGCTGCGCGTCAGGGGGATTGGCGAACGCTCAATGCGCTTGCGTCAGGCGTTCGGTGAATGGGGGGTTAGAGACCCTGTGCCTGAATGGGGAAAATTCGGTGCGCGCGCAACCAATGCACACAATCAATGTACACAATCGCCGGGCGCACATTCGCCGTGGCCCGCGTTCCAGAGTTCACGCGAGCGCTGGAATGCGGCGCGCGCGCCGCGCGTCGCCACCATCAGCCCGACTTGCCCCATGTTGAAGTCGAGCGACACCATCAGTTGCATCAGGTCCACCATCGGCAGAACCAACGCTGGCTGATACAACTGCCGTTCGATAAAGGTTTTCATGACCGCTCCCGCTGCATGCCCCGCGTCCTCCTGACGCAGGGTCATTCGATGTTGTCATTCTAGGAATGCAGCGAGTGCGGATAAATGGGCAGTCCGCGAAGTCACTTGTCGAAAATCGCAAACAATCGAAACGCACGCGGCAGCCTTGGGCGCGGCGTCGCACTTAGCCGCGCCACCAGGCTCGCCGAAGCGCGATTCAGTCGAGCGGCGTGGCGACGAATGCCGGCAGCGTTTCGGCGCGTGCGGAAAGCGCGGCGATCGCGGGATATCGCGCGGAGTCGGCGGAACCGGGCAAGATGTACTGGTTGAAACGCCACGCAACGGCAGCGGTAATGTCGGCTTGCGTGATGCGGCCCGCGCACAGCCAGCCGTCGCGGCCCGCAACGAGCTGGTCGAGCACGGCCCACGCCGCGTGCATCTGGGTGTTCACGCGTTCGAACCACGGCTCATGCTGGCGCTCGGCCGGGCGCAATTCGCGTTCGTAGACCTGCTGCACCGTCTTTTCCATGGCCGCGAGCGCGAAGCCGTTCACGCGCAGCGCGAAGGTGCGCTCCTGCGTCTCCTCCGGCATGAGCCGCTGCGCGGCGGGCACCTTGCGGTCGAGATAGTCGAGGATCAGCGTCGAATCGATTAGTTGCGTGCCGTCGTCGTCAACGAAGGTGGGCGCCTTCACGACGGGATTGATCCGGGCAAATTCGTCGTACTGCCGGAATACCGAAACGCTGCGATGCTCGAACGCCAGCCCCAGCACATGAAGCGAAATCGCGACGCGACGCACATAGGGGGAGTCCATCATGCCGATCAACTGCATGGATTTACCTCGCACGGAAAAAAGAGAGCGGGCGTCGATCTTGCAGGAAGCTCCGGCGTATTTCAAGGAGAAGCCGGCGTCCGCGAAAAAGGTGCCGCATGGGGGCTGGCACGTGTCCGTTGTGCAAAAACACACCGTGTCGATGTGCCACGCGGCGCTCGCGGCGCGGGGGCGCTACATTTGTTAGCAGACGTCGAATCTGACGCGTCGCGCCATTGTTGCGGCGCAGCGCTTCAGCCTGCACACCGGCGCGTTTTTCCGGCGCCGCGCCGCCAAAGGCGCAACGGCGCGCAAGGGGCAAGCGAAGGATGCCGAAGCATTACGCAACCCGCATGAAAGCGCATTTTTGCGGGGCACATGTGCTGCAGTGCATCGCCGGGAAACTCCTGGATTCGGACGCCGAACGGCTGAGATAGTCTGAATGCACAAGGAGACGAAATCATGAGACAAGCATTCAATGTTGGTGTTGTCATCGTCCTCGCACTCCTCCTCGCGAACCGGGCCATGACACGTGTGCAGGCTCACGAGGCTGGCTCGCTGACCTGCGCCCAGGGTTCCGCACTCGTGAAGGCCGAAGCACTCCTGCACGGATTCGGCGAACGCGGCGCGAACAGTCAGAGCGAAAACTTCCTCTCTTCGTGCCTCGTTTCAGGCCAGGGTCAAGTCGGCGACCAGATCGCCCACGACTGACCCCGGCGCACCGCGCCCATCCGGGCGCGTTGCGCGACGCGCGCGCCTTTGGCCGGCGCGGGGCGCGGTGCTATGCTCGCTCGCGGACCCAACGCCGGAGCGCGCTCATGACCAACCCGCCTAACGCCGTCCATCACTCGGCTGAACAGGGCTACACGCCCGCCGCAGCGGACCTCTATGTCCGCGGCCGTCCCGATTACCCGCCCGAAGTGAACGCCTGGCTGCGCGAGACGCTCGGCCTTGCCGCCGGTGCGACAGTCGTCGACCTGGGCGCCGGCACAGGTAAATTCACGCGCCGCCTGCTGGAGACCGGCGCGCACGTGATCGCCGTCGAACCCGTGGCCGCCATGCGGGCGAAGCTCGCCGCCGCGCTACCCGAAGTCGATACCCGCGCAGGCACGGCGGAGGCGCTCCCGCTCGACGATGCGAGCGTCGAGGCAGTCGTCTGCGCGCAGGCGTTCCACTGGTTCGCCAATGCGGCCTCACTCGCCGAAATTCTGCGTGTGCTCAAACCCGGCGGCCGTCTCGGCCTGATCTGGAATCTGCGCGACGCGAGCGTCGAGTGGGTCGCGCGGCTCGACGCCATTGTCAACCGCGCCGAAGGCGACACGCCCCGTTATTACACGGGCCAATGGCGCAACGCCTTCCCGTTTGCAGGATTCGGGCCGCTGCACGAACAACGTTTCATGCAAGGCCACACCGGCTCGCCCGAGGACGTCATCATCGCGCGCGTGAAATCCACGAGCTTTATTGCGGCCTTACCTTCCGGGGAGCAGGCCCGTATCGAGGCCGAACTGCGCGCACTCATCGATTCGGAGCCCCAACTGCGCGGGAAAACCCTCGTGACAGTGCCTTACGGCACGGCCGCGTTCCACTGCGTCAAGCAACCCTAGCGCGACGGAGCGCACCGCTTCCGGTTGCCAATGCCCGGGCTGGCGGCGAGAATGCTCGCGGACCACGGAGAATCTATGAAAGGTTACGTCCTGTTGTTTGGAGCCAGCGTGCTGACGGCGTGCACGTCGGTAACTGCCGTTAATTCGAGACAGGATGGCCATCTCACCGTCACGAGCCGCGCGCGCTGGGATCTGGTTTCGTGGAACCACGTGCGCGCAGCCGGGCTCAGCGAAGCCGAGGACTACTGCGAAAAGCGGAAGAAGCGGTTACACACCGTCGAAGTCCACTCAGAGGGCGTACGCGGCATGACGTCGCAAACAGTAGAGGTAATCTTCGACTGCATCTAATGCGCTGCGCACCGTCTTCCGGTTGAGCCGCGCCAGACGGGCGTTTCAGTTCAGATTGCTCGCGATGGCGCAATAGTTTGTTGTCGTTCACCCTGATACCCAAATCGCATCGCCGCGCTAAACTGACGATACATTTTGTTACGTTTAGGCGGAGTCATGTTGACCGCATTCTTCATCGCCTGCCCGTTCGGCATCGCGGCATTGTTCGGATTCGCAAGGCTGATCAATCCGGTAACCGGGAAGATCGGGAGTCGTTGAGTGCACAAGCGCCTCGTTGCGGCGCAGTGCTTCACCGATCATTCTCGCGCCGCTATTTTTGCGCGGCTGCCTTGAGCTTTCTCCCCGCCTTTTTCGTTTTTCTCCTCGCCGCCACTAATCCCGTTCGTGCGTCCGCACGGAGGTAACGTGTGGGGAATTAAAAAACCCGCGAAGCCTTAAGCATTCGCGGGTTTCCGGATTCCAGCGGGATTCACTGGAACAACATCTGGTGCCGGGGACCGGACTCGAACCGGCAAGCCGTTAGGCGGCGGATTTTCGTCACACCACGTCTTTCGACGCCGCACGCCCTCGCAGGGACGCGCGTTCGTGCGCTGGACTATGCCTTCGCCGTCGCCGAGCGCCGCGTATCTCACGCCGCACCATGCCTTAGGCGCCCCCCGTCTAGTCTCTACACCTTCCTGGCCGCCGCGTGGCGGCAGCCGGCTTGGCTCGGCGTTGCCTCGGCGCCTCGCGCGCAACGCGCTTCAAGGCCCAGGGGGTTCGCCGAATTTGAGGGGTTCTGCACCGGCCGTTTCCGGTCGGGCACTCAATCGTTTCTTAAGTCCGCTATGTTTACCAATTTCATCACCCCGGCAGGGCGGACGCGATTCTACCATTGCGCGGCGCGCGTCCCAAGGCGCAACTTCGGCCCGCATCCGTCATCTCACGGTCATACGCGTTTTTCATAATCGGCCCCATCGAAAACGTTTACAACGACGCCGGGGCCGCTCGCATGACGCCAACCATCAAGGATGTCGCCGCACACGCCGGATTCTCGATCGCCACGGTGTCGCGCGCGATCAATGCGCCTCACACCGTCAATCCCGTCACGCTCGCGCGGGTGCGCGAGGCGATCGACGCGCTGAAGTTCCGCCCGAGCCCGCTCGGCCGCCAGTTGCGCGGCGAGCGCACGCGTCTCATCGGCGTGGTGCTGCCCACGCTCGCCAATCCGGTGTTCGCGGAGTGCCTGCAAGGCATCGACGAACTCGCGGCCGCGCAGGGCTTGCGCCTCATGCTGATGACCACGCAATACGACGCCGATCGCGAACGTCACGCGATCGAAACGTTGCGCGCACAACGTGTCGAGGGCCTGATCCTGACCGTCGCCGACGCCGATACGCACCCCCTGCTCGACGAACTCGACGCGAACGGCCCGCTCTATGTGCTGATGCACAACGACACGAAGCGCCGTCCTTCGGTGTCGGTGGACAATCACCAGGCCGCCTGTGACGGCGCGCGCATGCTCATCGCGCACGGCCATCGCCGCATCCTCATGCTGGCCGGCACGCTCGCCGCTTCCGATCGTGCGCGCCAACGCCATGCCGGCTATGCCCTCGCGATGCAGCAGGCGGGCCTGACGCCGGCGCCGGCCCTTGAAATCGATTTCAACGCGCAAGACCTCGCGCCCTCGGTACTCGCGCATCTGACGAGCGGGCCCGCGCGCCCCACGGCGCTGTTCTGCAGCAACGACCTGCTCGCCATGGTCGTGATGCGCGGGCTGCGCCGCGCGCGCATGCGCGTGCCGCAGGACATGTCGATTCTCGGTTTCGACGGCCTCGCGATGGGCGAACTGCTCGCGCCCCCGCTCGCGAGCATCGGCACGCCGAATGGCGACATCGGCCGCGAAGCGTGGCAGTGCCTGATGGCGCGCATCGGCGGCCACTATGCGGGACCGCTCGCCAATACGCTGCCGCATACGGTGCGCGCAGGCGGCACCATCACGGCGATCGCCCACGCGCCGCTCGGCGCGCGCGCAAGCGCATTCGGTCGCGCGCTTTCGTGAACAGCTTTCCTATGTAGTTAGCATCGCTTACGAATCGAACGAACAAGCCAGACAATCGGGGCCGTGCACGCATGCGGCCTTCATCCACCAGAACGCTCTCGCAACCTACCTGGAGACCCGCCGTGATCCGCCGACTCGCCTTTGCCGGCCCGCTTTCGCTTGTGTCCGTACGCGCCGCCCTGCGCGCGCTCGCCGCGCCCGCGCGGTGCCTGGCGCCTTGGTCCCGCGCCCTGCCGTTCGCCGCCGCTGCACTCGTTGCCGGTCTCGCCGCGCCGCTCGCGGCACACGCCGATCAAACCGCGATCTGCTACAACTGTCCGCCCGAGTGGGCCGATTGGGAAAGCCAGATCCAGGCGATCCAGAAAGAAACCGGCATTCGGGTGCCGTTCGACAACAAGAACTCCGGCCAATCGATCGCACAACTGATGGCCGAGCAGAAGAGTCCCGTTGCCGATGTTGTCTATCTCGGCGTTTCTTCGGCATTCCAGGCGAAGGACAAGGGCGTGATCACGCCGTACAAGCCCGCGCGCTGGAACGACATTCCCGCCGACCTGAAAGACCCGCAAGGCTACTGGTTCGCCATTCACTCGGGCACGCTCGGCTTCTTTGTCAACAAGGACGCGCTCGAAGGCAAGCCGGTGCCGCGTTCGTGGGCCGATCTCCTCAAGCCCGAGTACAAGGGCATGGTCGGCTACCTCGATCCGTCGAGCGCCTTCGTGGGCTATGCGGGCGCGGTGGCTGTGAATCTCGCGCTGGGCGGCACGCTCGACAACTTCCAGCCCGCATTCGAATGGTTCGGCAAGCTCAGGGCCAACCAGCCGATCGTGCCGAAGCAGACCGCCTACGCGCGCGTGCTGTCGGGCGAAATTCCCATCCTGCTCGACTACGACTTCGACGCCTACCGCGCCAAATACAAGGACCACGCGAACGTCGAGTTCGTGATTCCCAGGGAAGGCACGATTTCGGTGCCCTATGTGATGAGCCTCGTAAAAAACGGGCCGCACGAAGCGAACGGCAAGAAGGTGCTGGATTTCGTGCTCTCCGACGAAGGCCAGAAGCTCTGGGCCAATGCGTACCTGCGACCGGTGCGCGCGAGCGCGCTCTCCCCGCAAGCGGCTGCGAAGTTCCTGCCCGCGAGCGACTACGCACGCGCAAAACCGGTGGACTTCGCGAAGATGGCTGCACAGCAGCAAGCCTTCGGCGAGCGCTATCTGCAGATCATGCACTGATATCCCTGTCGATCACTTCCATGCATGACCTCACTTTCCCGCTGCGCTGGCGCGTGGCGCTCATCGCGCCCGCGCTCGCGGTGTTCCTCGCATTCTGGCTGCTGCCGATGATCGCGCTCGTCCAGGTGAGCGCCGACGGCCACCTCATCGACACTTATCGCGCACTCCTAACGAATGGCCGCTACATGCGCAGTCTGGGCGCGACCATCGCGCTCTCGGCCGCCGTGACCGCGGCTACGCTCGCGATCTCGACGATCTGCGGTCTGCTGCTCGCGCGGCGTGCGTTCGCCGGGCGCCGCACGCTCGTCGCGCTGCTCACCTTTCCGCTGGCGTTTCCGGGCGTCGTGGTCGGCTTCATGGTCATCATGCTCGCGGGCCGCCAGGGCCTCATCGGCGCGCTTTCCATGCGGCTCGCCGGCGAGCGCTGGGTGTTCGCGTACTCGATGGCGGGACTCTTCGCGGGCTACCTGTACTTCTCGATCCCGCGCGTGATCGTGACCGTGATGGCCTGCGCCGGCCAGCTCGACGGCTCGCTCGAAGAGGCCGCACGATCGCTTGGCGCGTCGTCGTGGCGCGTACTCTGCGACGTCATCCTGCCCGCGCTCGCGCCCGGCCTCGTCGCCGCAGGCGCGATCTGCTTCGCGACCGCGATGGGCGCGTTCGGCACGGCGTTCACGCTCGCCACCGATATCGACGTCCTGCCGATGACGATCTATACCGAGTTCACGCTCAACGCCAACATGGCGACGGCGGCGGGTCTCTCGATCGTGCTCGGTCTCGTCACGTGGGCGGTGCTCACGCTCGCGCGCAGCGTGACGGGCGCGGCCGTCGCGGCCACTGCATGAGCAGGCCCTGGTTTTGGAGGACTCCAGAATGAATTCGGCAATCAACGCCGCAACGGCTGCGCAGGAGATGCACGATGCGCCCGAGCGGCCGCCCGCCGCGCGGCGGCGCTTCGCGCTGCCCTCAACGCGCACGTGGATTGCGTGCGCGCAATGGCTCGTCACACTCGCCACCTGTGCGTTTCTCGTCGTGCCCGTGGTGATGTCCATCCTCGCCGGGCTTACCGTCAACTACTTTCGCGGCGTGGCGAGCGGCCTCACGCTGCGCTGGCTCGATCAGGTCTGGACGCAGTATCACGCGAGCGTCTTCCTCTCGCTCGAAGTCGCGGCCGCCACGCTCGTCGTCACGCTCGTGACCGGCGTGCCCGCGGGCTATGCGCTCGCGCGCAGCCGCACGCGTGCCTCGCGTGTGATCGAAGAGTTTCTCGTGCTGCCCGTCGCCCTGCCCGGCCTCGCTTCGGCGCTCGCGCTGCTCGTGGTGTACGGCGGCTTCAGCACGTTTCGCATGAGCGCGGCGTTCATCGTGGTCGGCCACGTGGTATTCACGCTGCCGTTCATGGTGCGGCCCGTGGCGGCCGTTTGCGCACAGGCGGACCTGCGCACGCTCGAAGAAGGCGCCGCGAGCCTCGGCGCGAGCTTCTGGCAGCGCTTCACGACCATCGTGCTACCCAACGCGCGGCCCGGCATCGTGGCGGGCGCGCTCGCGGTGCTCACGCTCTCGATCGGCGAATTCAACCTCACGTGGATGCTGCACACGCCCGATACCAAAACGCTGCCAGTGGGCCTCGCGGACACCTACGCGTCGCTGCGCATCGAAGTGGGAAGCGCCTACACGATCCTGTTTTTCCTCATGACGATGCCGCTGCTCGTCGCGATGCAGTGGCTCGGCGTGGATGGACCGGGCGCCTCAGAAAAACCGTCCGGCAAGCGGCGCCTGTCAGGACTCGCCGGCCGGCAAACGAACAGCAAGGATTCCGAATGAAACTCGAACCGGTCCCGATTACCCTCACGCGCTGCGCGAAGACGTTTCGCGGTACGCGCGTGCTCGAACCGCTCGACCTCGCTATCGGAGCGGGCGAAACGCTCGTGCTGCTCGGCCCTTCCGGCTGCGGCAAGACCACCACGCTGCGCATGATCGCGGGTCTGGAAACGCCCGATGCGGGCGGTCACGTGGTCTTCGGCGACGAGAATGTGACCGCGCTGCCCATCGAGCGGCGCCGGGTCGGCATGGTGTTCCAGAACTACGCGCTTTTTCCGAATCTCGACGTGCGCGGCAACATCGGTTATGGCCTGAAGATCCAGCGCGTTCCCGCCTCCGACGCGCGCACGCGCGTGGACGAACTGCTCGCGATGATGCGTCTCGAAGCGCACGCGGCCAGGCCCGTCAACCAGCTTTCGGGCGGCCAGCGCCAGCGCGTGGCGCTCGCACGCGCGCTCGCGCCGCGCCCGCGTGTGTTGCTGCTGGACGAGCCGCTCACGGCGCTCGATGCGCGTCTGCGCGACACGCTGCGCGGCGAGATGAACACGCTCTTGCGCGAACTGGGCGTGACGACGGTCTACGTCACGCACGATCAGGCCGAGGCGATGGAACTGGGCGACCGCATCGTCGTGATGAGCGCGGGCCGCATCGAGCAGATCGGCACGCCGCGTGAGGTCTACTTCCAGCCGGCGAGCCGCGCGGTCGCGCAATTCGTCGGCACGCTCAACCGCATCGCCGGAGAATGGCACGGCGGCATGCTGCGCACCAGCGGGGGCGCAGTGCCCGCGAGCGCGCCCCACACGGGCGGTGCCGCCGAACTCTACTTTCGCCCCGAAGACGCCACGCTCGCCGACCCCGCCGGCGCACAATTGCGCGGCGTGATCGAACTGGCGACGTTTCTCGGCGAGCGCACGCGTCTCACGATCGGCGGCGCCGCGCCCGATGCCCTGCTCGTCGACGTGGCGGGCCGCATCGAGCTGGCGCGCGGCACGCCAGTCGGCATCTCGATCGCCCCTGAAGCGCTCATCGCGCTCGCGTAATTCTTACAAAACGAGGACAACCATGCTGCTCGCCCAGATCAGCGATCTGCACATCAAGCCGCCGGGCGCGCTCGCCTATCGCCGCGTCGATACGGCCGCGAGCCTCGCACGCACCATCGCGCGGCTGAAAGCGCTCACGCCGCGCCCCGACGCCGTGCTCATGACGGGCGATCTCGTCGATCAGGGGTCCGTCGAGGAATACCGGCACCTCAAGACGCTGCTCGCGACGCTCGAGATTCCGTACTGGCTCCTGATCGGCAACCACGACGCGCGCGAGCCGCTGCGCGAAGTGTTTGCCGAGCGGCCCGAACTGCGCGAGGGCGGCGAGTTCATCCAGTACGCCGCAGACCTCGGTGCGCTGCGCGTGATCGCGCTCGACTCCATGCAGCCGGGGCAAAGCGCGGGCACGCTCTGCGAAGCGCGCCTCGCGTGGCTCGCGCAGCAACTCGACGCGGCGCGCGGCAACCCCGTGGTCGTCGCGCTGCATCACCCGCCGTTCGACTGCGGCATCGGCCATATGGATGCGATCGGGCTCGAGCGCGGCGCCGCGCGCGCGCTCGAAGCGCTCGTGGCGCAGCACCCGAATGTCGAGCGCGTGCTGTGCGGTCACGTGCACCGGCCCATGTTCGTGCGCTTCGGCGGCACGATCGCCTCGGCCGTGCCCGCGCCCGCGCATCAGGTCACGCTCGACCTCGCGCCCGATGCGCCTTCCACCTTCACGCTCGAACCGGCCGCCTTTGCGCTGCATCGTTACGAGCCACACGGCGGGATCGTGACGCACCACGGTTATGTCGAGACATTCGACGGCCCATATCCGTTTCACGAGCCCTCGGGCGAGCTAATCGGCTAAAGGCGCGGCTGAATGCGCGGCTGAATGCGCGGCTGAATGCGCGACCGGCGGCGCTCTCCCGCGCCGCCAGCGCGTTTGCGCGCGCTCCGGTATGATCGGCACGCTCGAAGCCTGCCTTCCGTATCACCGGGCGCCGCCCGCATTCGCACATGTCCACACCCGATTCCGCAACCGCTGGCGAAAGCCAGTCGCTGCGCGGCCTGCTGCTCCTGCTCGCGACCATCGCGGGCGTCACGGTCGCGAACATCTATTTCAACCAGCCGCTGCTCGACGACTTCCGCCAGAGCTTTCCGGCGGGCGCCGCGTGGATCGGCGCCGTGCCGGCGGGTACCCAGCTCGGCTACGCGGCCGGCATGCTGCTGCTCGCGCCGCTCGGCGACCGCTACGACCGCCGCCGCATCATCCTGCTGCAAACGGCCGGCCTGTGCGTCGCCCTGCTCGTCGCGGCGACCGCGCCGTCGCTCGCCGTGCTGGTCGGCGCGAGCCTCGCGATCGGCATCCTCGCCACCATCGCGCAGCAGGCCGTGCCGTTCTCCGCCGAACTCGCGCCGCCCGAGGCGCGCGGCCACGCGGTCGGCACCGTGATGAGCGGGCTCCTGCTCGGCATCCTGCTCGCGCGCACGGCGGCCGGTTTCGTCGGACAGTACTTCGGCTGGCGCGCGGTGTTCGGGGCGTCGATCGTCGCACTGCTCGTGCTTGCGGTCGTGATCGTGAAGAAGCTGCCAAAGAGCCAGCCCACCTCGTCGCTCGGCTACGGCAAGCTGCTCGGCTCCATGTGGCATCTCGTGCTGGAACTGCCCGGCCTGCGCGAGGCGTCGGCGACGGGCGCATGTCTGTTCGCCGCGTTCAGCCTCTTCTGGCCCGTGCTCACGCTGCTGCTCGCGGGTGAGCCCTTCCATCTCGGGCCGCAGGCGGCCGGCCTGTTCGGCATCGTCGGCGCCGCGGGCGCGCTCGCCGCGCCGATGGCAGGCCGCTCCGCGGACAAGCGCGGGCCGCGCGCGGTCATCACCATGTCGATCGTGCTGATGGCGCTCGCGTTCGTGATCTTCGCGTTCTCGGGAAAGAGCCTGATCGGCCTCGTGATCGGCGTGATCGTGCTCGACGTCGGCGTGCAGGCGGCGCAAATCTCGAATCAGTCGCGTATCTATGCGCTGCGCCCCGAGGCGCGCAGCCGCGTGAATACCGTGTTCATGGTCTGCTATTTCATTGGCGGCGCCACCGGCTCCGCCGTGGGCGTGACTGCCTGGCACGCGTTCGGCTGGATGGGAGTGTGCGGGGCCGGCCTCGCGTTCACGGCGCTCGCAGGCTGGATTCACCACGCAACGCGCCCGCGCGTGGGCGCGGGCGCAGAGGCTTCTTCCTGACGGCTCAAGTTGGCCTGACCAGCCCGGCCTGAGCGGCTGGCAGCGCTAGCCGCGCGCGAGCAGGTCGGTCATATCGTCGGCGTGCTCCTCCTCCGTCGCGAGGATCTGCTCGAAGATGCGCCGCGTGGTCGTGTCGTCGTGGCCGAGATAATTGATGATCGCGCGATAGCTTTCGATTGCAATGCGCTCGGCGATCAGGTTCTCCCGGATCATGTCCTTCAGGTCGGCCCCTTCCTTGTATTCCGAGTGCGAGCGCTGGACCAGCGTCGCCGGCGAAAAATCGGGCTCGCCGCCCAGTTGCACGATGCGCGCCGCGAGCATGTCGGCGTGCTGCTGCTCCTCGTTCGCGTGCTGGAGGAACTCGGCAGCCACGGACTCGGATTCGATGCCCTTCGCCATGTAATGGTGCCGCTTGTAGCGCAGCACGCACACGAGTTCCGTGGCAAGCGAATCGTTGAGCAGCTTGATGACCGTTTCGCGATTCGCAGGGTAATCGGGGGTGACCGATCCCTGATCGAGATTGCGGCGCGCTTCATCGCGCACGCGCTTGAGGTCGAACTCAAACGTAGCGTATGTCTTCGACATCTGACTCTCCTTCGAATAGGGCATGCATGAGTGGGGTTGAGCGGCGTCGGTTTTGCGTCGCGAGCGTCATCCGCGCATCACGCCAAGCAGCAGCGTGACCACGAAGACCACGAGGAAGATGTAGAACAGGATCTTGGCGATCTCGGCCGCGCCCGCAGCGATGCCGGTGAAGCCGAACACCGCGGCGATAATCGCGATGATAAAAAACACGATGGCGTAGTGAAGCATGGCGTAGTCCTCCTGCGGTCGTCTTTTCGGCGAATGTGCTGCGCTACGTCGCGCCTGCGTCAGTGCTTGCGCAAGCAGCGGACCCGGCGCCTGTTCGCAGCCCCCGCAAGCGGCATAAATGACCGGGCACGCCACGTGCTGTAGAGGGGATTCCTAGACACCGTGGAGGACTTCCTCATGAAACGCCTGATTGCCCTGTTTCTCGTTACCGCTTCGCTGGCAGGACTTTCCGCCTGCAACACGATGGCGGGTGCCGGCGAAGACGTTTCCGCAGGCGGCCACGCCCTCACGAACTCCGCGGAAAAGGCGAAGTAACAGTTGATCAGTTGATCGCCGGGGAACGAAGAAAACGCGGCCGCTGCGCATCTTCGGATGCGCAGCGGCCGCGTGCATGTGTCTAACGGGACGCGAGGATTCAGGACGTACGGCGGCGGTCGTCGAAGATAAAGGACAAACCCACGCTGCCGAGAATCAGCACGGTCGCGACGACAGTGCCGCCCGTGACCGGCTCACCGAGCAGCAGCGCGCCGAGCGCGACCGCAACGACAGGATTCACATACATGCAACTGCTCGCGACGAGCGGGCTGGTATGGCGGATCAGATAGCCATACGCGACGTAGGCCGCCATCGTGCCGATGAGCATCAGGTAGAGGAATGCCGCGAGCGGCAAAAAATGCAACTCGCCCATGCGTTCGCCGGTGACCAACGCGACCGCGGTCGACATGGCGCCGCCGAGGCCGATTTGCAGCGCGGTCGCGATAAAGAGATCCGTGGGTAATCTGAGCTTGCCCGCCAGATGCGCGCCGATCGCCCAAAAGAGCGCGCCGCACAGAATAGCGAGGCTGCCGCCCGCGGAGCCCGAAGCCCCGCCGCCATGGCTGAGAATCGCAATACCGACGAGCCCGAGCGCGACGGCGGCCCATTCGGCCTTCGCCACGCGCCGGCCGGTAACCGCCGAGATCACGGTAGCAAAGAGCGGCACCGTCGCGACCATCACGGCCGCCGTGCCGGTTCCTACGGTACGCATGCCGTAAGCGAGCATGCCGCTCGACAGACCGACGAGCAGCGTGCCCACCACGCCGGCGTTGCGCACTTCGAGGAGCGTCGGCATGACGGGTCGCCGGCGCATGGCGAACACGAACAGGCCGATGCCGGCGAGCAGATTACGCAGGCCGGAAAGCAGCAGCGGCGGAAACGAGTCAAGCGCGACTTTCACGCCGAGATACGTCGAGCCCCAGACAAAGTAGACAACGCCAAGCGAAAGCGCGACGCGCCCGGCGCGCGATTGCGGCAGCCGCACGCCGCGCACAAAACGCCACAGCGCCGCTGCGGCCCGCAGGGCTCCGGCGAGGAACGATCGAGAATTCACGCGAGAATGCAAAGGGGGAGGCATCGTCATTTCGCCGCGGCGCGTGAATGGCTGAACCGCGGGCGCCCCGGCGGCAAGGCGGCGGGACGGGTAAAGCTCGACAGCATGGTGCAGGTGCGCAAGAACGCAAAAAAGTCGGAGTACGAAGGACACCCGGGACGGGCGACCCGCATTATGCAGTATCGCCGGTCGTTGCGGCGGCTTTCAGTAGGCTTTATGCGCGCTGCGTCATGGCGTTTGCTCTAGACTGTGCTCACTGCAAAGCCAGCGCGTCCACGCGCGCGCCGGCTTTGTGAGATCGTGCTAGCATGATCGAGTATTACGTTTAACTTTCAATTACCTGTTCGAGACACGCCGCCCGCCATGTTTTCGCTCGTTTCGCCTCCCGCTCCCGCCTTGCCGCCGCGCGCTCTTCGCAGCGCGCCGGCGCGCTTGCGGCCGGCCCGCGAGCGACTGGCGCCGAGATCCGTGTCCACCCGCCCGCGCGCCTTGCCGTCACTGTCCGCTGCGCTGTCGGCCCCGCTCTGCGCCGCCCGGCGCCCGCACTGAACCCGCCTCCCCACCTTATCGGAGCCGTTCGGTCGGGCTCCGGGCCGATCCGTTGCGCCCCGCTGCGGCCCCGCGCCCCTTCGCGCTATCTGGGCCGCCAGCCCTCGCCCTAACCTCGACTTTTTCTGGATCGCAAGGAGACCCGCCATGTCGAAGAAAATGCGCTACCTCACCGAACTCGATGTCGCCCGCCTGGAGAAGTGCGCCGCAGAGCCGGGCGCCGCGCCCGAACGCCTGGCCATGCTCGACGAATTGCTCGAGCACGCCGCGATCGTGGAGCCGCGCGACGTGGCCACGAATGTCGTCACGATGAACTCGCAGGTGACGCTCGTGGACGAGCGCAACGGCGAAGCGCTCACGTACACCGTGGTCTATCCGCATGAAGCGAACGTCGACGCCGGGCGGCTGAACGTGTTCTCGCCCGCGGGTCTCGCGCTCCTCGGCGCGAAGCGCGGCAACAGCGTGCGCTTCACCACGCCGGGAGGCGCGGTCGAAACGCTGAAAATCGAGCGCATCCTGTTTCAGCCCGAAGCTTCGAACGATTTCACGTTGTAAGCCGCCGCAAGCTGCGCCAGTTCGCGCCTGGCACATCTCACTGGCGAAGGCACTTGCCAGATCGTCGCAGCGCGGTGTATCGTTTGGCCTTGCTTACGCGGGGGTCCTGCGTCATGCGCCGCATCGAACGAAAGTCGTGCAGCGTATTTCGCGGGTGAGAAATACCCTTTGAACCTGATCTGGATAATGCCAGCGCAGGGAAGCGTCCGGACTTCGCAACATCGCTCAAGCCTCACCCATCACAGCGAAGTCCGTCCACGTTCCGTCTCGTCTCCTGCTAAGCCGTTGTTCCCACTTGGCTTTCCATGGAGAGAGACGCATGAACGCGAATCCGAAGTTCATTTCCGCCAACGCGCACGTCGACGAAGCCGCGATCGCGCCGCTGCCCAATTCCCGCAAGATCTACGTGACCGGTTCGCAGCCCGATATCCGCGTGCCGATGCGCGAGATCACGCAAGCGGATACGCCTACGGGCTTCGGCGGCGAGAAGAATCCGCCGGTCTATGTCTACGACACCTCGGGGCCGTACACCGACCCGGAAGCCAGCATCGACATTCGCGCGGGCCTGCCCGCGCTGCGCCAGAACTGGATCGAAAAGCGCGGCGACACCGAAGCGCTGCCGGGCCTCTCCTCCGAATACGGCCGCGAGCGCGCCGCCGATCCGGCCACCGCCGAACTGCGTTTTCCGGGCCTGCACCGCACGCCGCGTCGCGCGAAAAAAGGCAAGAACGTCACGCAGATGCACTACGCGCGCCAGGGCATCGTCACGCCCGAGATGGAATACATCGCGATTCGCGAGAACCAGCGCCGTGCCGAATATCTGGAAAGCCTCAAGCAAAGCGGCCCGAACGGCGCGAAGCTCGCCGCGATGATGGGCCGCCAGCATCCGGGCCAGGCATTCGGCGCCGCGGCGTTCGGCGAGAACGCGCTAAAGGAAATCACGCCCGAATTCGTGCGCGACGAAATCGCGCGTGGCCGCGCCATCATCCCCGCGAACATCAACCACCCGGAAAGCGAGCCGATGATCATCGGCCGCAACTTCCTCGTGAAGATCAACGCGAACATCGGCAATTCCGCGGTCACGTCGTCGATCGGCGAGGAAGTCGACAAGATGACGTGGGCGATCCGCTGGGGCGGCGACACGGTCATGGATCTGTCGACCGGCAAGCACATTCACGAAACGCGCGAGTGGATCATCCGCAATTCGCCGGTGCCGATCGGCACGGTGCCGATTTACCAGGCGCTCGAGAAGGTCAACGGCAAGGCCGAGGATCTCACGTGGGAAATGTTCCGCGACACGCTCATCGAACAGGCCGAGCAAGGCGTGGACTACTTCACGATCCACGCGGGCGTGCGCCTGCAATACGTGCCGCTCACCGCCAACCGCATGACGGGCATCGTCTCGCGCGGCGGGTCGATCATGGCCAAGTGGTGTCTCGCGCATCACAAGGAGTCCTTCATTTATGAGCATTTCGAAGAGATCTGCGAAATCATGAAGGAGTACGACGTGAGCTTCTCGCTTGGCGACGGCCTGCGTCCCGGCTCGATCTACGACGCCAACGACGAAGCGCAGCTCGGCGAACTGAAGACGCTCGGCGAACTCACGCAGATCGCGTGGAAGCACGACGTGCAGGTGATGATCGAAGGCCCGGGCCACGTGCCGATGCAGCTCATCAAGGAGAACATGGATCTCCAGCTCGACTGGTGCAAGGAAGCGCCCTTTTACACGCTCGGGCCGCTCACCACCGACATCGCGCCGGGCTACGACCACATCACCTCGGGCATCGGCGCCGCGATGATCGGCTGGTTCGGCACGGCCATGCTCTGCTACGTCACGCCGAAGGAACACCTGGGTCTGCCGAACAAGGACGACGTGAAGGACGGCATCATCACGTACAAGCTCGCGGCGCACGCGGCCGATCTCGCGAAGGGCCATCCGGGCGCGCAGGTGCGCGACAACGCGCTCTCCAAGGCGCGCTTCGAGTTCCGCTGGGAAGACCAGTTCAACCTCGGTCTCGATCCGGACAAGGCGCGCGAGTTCCACGACGAAACGCTGCCGAAGGACTCGGCCAAGGTCGCGCACTTCTGCTCGATGTGCGGCCCGCACTTCTGTTCGATGAAGATCACGCAGGACGTGCGCGACTTCGCCGCGAAGCAGGGTATGAGCGACGACGAGGCCCTGAAGAAGGGCATGGAGGTGAAGGCCGTCGAGTTCGTCAAGCAAGGCGCGGAGATTTATCAGCGCCAGTAAGCGCTTGCCCCGCCCGGCGGGCCCTCGCGGCCCGCCGAAACATTTTCTAACGACTCGCACAACTCGCTGACAAGCGCACACACCTGGATACGGGTCGCCTGCCTACGATAAAGGTATTGGAGGGGCGATGTGCGCGTTCCGCGTATGTCGTACCGCACACTCAAACGCACATGCGTGGGGAGTCGGAAATGAAAACGCTCAAACGTGCAGGCACGCTGCTGACGGTAACGACGCTCGTTGCCATGCTGGGCAGTCTTTCGGCTTGCGACGGCATGTCGACGCGCGATCGCGATACGGTCATTGGCGCAGGCGTGGGCGGCGCGGCCGGCGCCGCGATTGGCGGCAATGCGCTTTCCACCGTGGGCGGTGCGGCAGTAGGCGGCGTGATCGGCAACCAGGTTGGCAAGTAAAAAAAGCAGAACACGACACGACAGGCAACACGCCGCTCAAGGCGTGCATCAGGGAAGGATGCGCGGCGCAGACCCTCAGGGGCTGCGCCGCGTTTGCTTGAGCCTTGGGTACAGCCTTGGGCCTCCAGCAATAACGTGCGCAAAACGCCGAGGTACGGCGTAAAGTCGAACGATCGAACGGCCCAAGCCTGAAGACGATATAACCCGCGCGGCCGTTCGCCACCCGCGGAGCGCGCCATGAAACGTCCGTCTGTGTCGATGATCGCTGCCGCGAGCATGCTCCTGTCGCTTTCCGGCTGCTACTACTATTCCCCGTACGGCTACGGCCCCTACTATTACGGCACGGTGCCCGTGGCGGCCACCCAGCAAACCGCGCCAACCCCTGTCGCCGTGCCCGACGCGCAGTATCCGGGGCCACTCTATCCTTCTCCGCCCGTCGCGCTCGCCGTGCCCACGTGGCCGGCCTATCCAGCTTATCCCGCCACCTACCCCGCGTATTACCCCTACCCCGCGTACGGCTGGGGCTGGGGCGCGCCCGCCGTCTCGTTCGGCTTCGGCTACTGGGGCGGAGGCGGCGGACATTGGCATCACTGACGCCCAGGCACGCAACCGCGACGCGAAATCCCCCGCAAAACGGTGCCGGACCGTACTTTCCCTCCTTGACGCTCTCGTCGCGTTATCTATCCTCCAAGTGGGCTAGCGGGGATTGAAGCGCCGCCTTAACTCGGCCGCCTGGCCGGCCACCGAACTCCACAGCCGACGACGCGCCCCGGCGCACGCTGCCGCACTGCTGCGCCGATAACGAACCAGCATAAAGGAGACGTGATGTTCCACCAGTTGTTGACCCCCATCGGCAATTCGCTGCTATTTTCGTTTCTCGTCGCCGTGTTGCCCATTCTCACCGTGCTCGCCCTGCTCGGCTGGGCGCGGCGGCCCGCGTGGCAAGCCTCGCTCGCGGGGCTCGTGGTCGGCCTGATTGTCGCGATCGCCGGCTGGCAGTTTCCGGTCAATCTCGCGATCAGTTCGGTGCTCGCGGGCGCAGTGTTCGCGTTGTGGCCCGTGATGTGGATCGTCGTCACGGCAATCCTGCTTTACAACATCGCGTTGCGCTCGGGCCGCTTCGCGGCGTTCCGCATGTGGCTGCTCGACAATCTGCCCAACGACCGGCGCATCGTGCTCGTCGTCGTGGGCTTCTCGTTCGGCGCGCTGTTCGAAGGCATTTCCGGCTTCGGCACGCCTATCGCCATCACGAGTTCGCTGCTCATCATGCTCGGCTTCCCCACGCTCGAAGCCCTGACCTTCACGCTCATCTTCAACACGGCGCCGGTGGCCTTCGGCGCGCTGGGCGTGCCGATCACCGTGCTCGGCGCAGTCACGCACCTGCCCTCGGACCTGCTTGGCCAGATGGTCGGCCGCCAGTTGCCGTTCTTCGCGTTGCTGTTGCCGTTCTACGTCATCGCGATCTACGCGGGCGGGCGCGGCATGCTGCGCATCTGGCCGGTGCTGCTCGTCTCGGGCGGCAGCTTCGCCATCACGCAGTTCATCACGTCCAACTACATCAACTACAGCCTCACCGACGTGCTCTCGTCGCTCGTTTCGCTGATCCTCACGATCCTGTTCCTGCGCGTGTGGAAGCCCGCGGCCGATCCGCGCTTCTCGATCAAGGTCGATCGGGCGGCCGAAACGCGCGGCACCGTGACGGGCGCGCAGGGCTGGTATCCGTGGATCATCGTCGCGGCCGTGGTGATCATCTGGACCGTCGCGAAGGTCTTCACGATCGGCGACGTGAAAGTGCCGTGGCCCGGCCTCGACAAGGCCGTCTACATCACGCTCTACAACACCCCGTATGGCGCGATCTGGGACTTCCAGCCGCTCGCCACCGGCACGGCGATTCTCGTCGCGGCGATCATCACCGCGTTCGTCGTGCGACTGAAACCCGCCGACTTCGGCAAGGCAATCGTCGATACGTGGGTGCAGACGCGCATCGCCATTCTCACGGTCGCGACCATCGTCGGGCTTGCGTTCCTCATGAACTACTCGGGGCTCACCTATACGCTGGGTCTGGGCGTGGCGTCGGTCGGCGCGTTCTTTCCGCTTGTTTCGGCCTTCCTTGGCTGGGTCGCCGTGTTCCTCTCGGGCAGCGACACCTCGGGCAACGCGCTGTTCGGCAACCTGCAGGTGGTGGCCGCAAAGCAGCTCAACCTCAATCCGATCCTGATGGCGGCCACCAACTCGTCGGGCGGCGTCATGGGCAAGATGATCTCGCCGCAAAACATCGCGACGGGCGTCGCCACGACCGATCTCAAGGGCCAGGAAGGCCACGTGTTCGCGAAGACCTTCAAGCACTCGATTCTGTTGACGGTGCTGCTCGGCATTCTCGTGTGGCTGCAGCAGAACGTCCTGACGTGGATGATTCCGCACTGAGTCTTGAGCGCGCCTGAATGAAAAAAACCCGCCTGCGCGGCGAAAGCGCAGGCGGGTTTTTCTTTGGCTACGTCGTTCAGGGCCAGCCGATGCCGCCCTGAGCGCCGGGCTTAATGCAGTTCGTCGACCACGAGGCCCATGATCTCCTGCGCCGGGCGCGACGAGTCGATCTGGCCGTTGTCGTCCACGATCGCAATGCGCGTCTGATTGTCGGTCACGGCGCGCACGTTGAGCTTGTACTGCTTCGCGACCTTTTCCTTGCGGCCGTGGAAGATCTGGTTCCAGAAGCCCTGCTCGTCCGAACTCAGATCCTTCGGATCGACGTAGCGCACGTAGTAGATGCCCTTCGTGCGATCGCGGTCGTCCACCGTGAAGTTGGCGCGATCGAGCGCGATGCCCACGCGCACCCAGGCGCGGTCGTACGGTTCGCCGAGCGTGAGTTCCGTCGAGCTGTACTGGCCGGACGTGCCCTGCGCGCCGGAGTTCGACGAGCCGCTGCCCGATTGCTGGCCCACGGCCGCCACGTTCTGCGCGGCCACGGCGGCGGCTGCGGCGTCCGAGCCTTTCGCCTTCGCGTCGGTGCCCTTGCTATTGGCCTTGGCGTCGGCTTCGGCTGCAACCTGCGCGTCGGGCACGCCCGGCTTCGCGTTCGCGAGCGTCATCATGAGACGCTTGAGGTACTCGGCTTCGAGCGCGGGATCGTTGGGCTTCGGCACCCACTTGCTGGTGTCGTTATTGGTGCCGGTGAGCTGTTCGCTCAGACCCTTCTGGCTGATGAACACATAGGTGCCGCCCGCGGGCGACGTTTCGAGGCGCGTGCGGTACTTGTTGCGCTCGGCGGTCACGTATGAATTGCCCGTGGCCCACGAGAGCGTGTTGCGGATCAGGCCGTCGCTGATCTTCGGATGGGTTTCGTTCCAGTCCGTTTCCATCACGCCCTTGTCGCGCTGGTCGACCACGAGCAGGAAGCCCTGTTCCTGCCAGAAGCGGCGCACCTGCGCCCAGACCTGGTCGGGCGTGCGGCTCTCGATGACAAGCCAGCTTTCCGTGCCGTCACGCTGGATATGCATGCCCGGCACCCGCGGATCCACCTGGCTCTGATCGGACTGCGGCGCGGCCGCCTGGGTCTGCTTGAGCGAGGACAGCGAGGTTTCGCCGCCCTGCGGCGCGAGCGAGCGCTGGTCGGACGCTTCGTCGAGCATGTTCGGCGGCACAGCGAGCGAGGACTGCTTCGCCTTGGCGTCACTACGGTAATCGATCTTGCCTGGCGTCGGCGAGCTGCAGCCGGCGACCAGCCCGCCCGCCATCAGAAGCGCAAGCGCGCGCGCGGCAAGACGTTGATGAAAATCACTCATGTTCGGGTAATCCCTTCGGCTACGCCACGGCCAGTTTCCGTGGATCAACCAAACATTTTACCGGTCCGGCGGCCCGCTGTGCAAAAACCGCGGGTAAGCGCGCAATCCAGGCCGGGCATCCGCAGCGGCGATGGACGCAGGACCCCACGCCCGATTCGTCAAACCGACCTCGCCGTAACATTCATCCACATTTGACCCGGCACAGCCAGCCTGTTGGCTCCCCGCCAAACTCCTTTGGGATCAAGGGACTAACGCCAGCCGGCGCCAAAATGCCGCTTTGCGCGTCGTCACCCTTCTCACCTGAGTGACTTGCGACAACGACCCCGGTGCTAATTTCCCATCGAAATCTCAAAAAAGAGATTCATAAAAAGCAGCACCGGAGAGCGTCATGAAGACTTGCAGCCTCATCCAGGCGGGCCGCGCCGCGGCCTTCGCCTGCGTGCTCACTTGCCTGAGCTTCGCCGCCGCGCCGGCCAGCGCGGCGCTCGGCGAGATCGCAGCGGTGCCGCCCGGCGCCACGCAGCGCACCGTCGGCGGCGGCGCGGCGCGCGTCATCAGCTACGTCGACGAGGACGGCACGACCATCAACGAATACGCGGGGAGCGCCAGCGGCACGACCTTCGCGTACACGTGGCAAGGGCCGGCGCAGCCCGACGTACAAGCGCTGCTGGGCCGTTACGCAGCCGACTGGCGCAGCGCCGCCGCGGCGCTTCACGCCGCGGGCCGTGACGGCCTGCACGCCTCGCGCGTGGACGGCGCGCAGGTCGTGGTCGAGACGGCCGGTCACATGCGCGCCTATTCGGGGCGCGCGTGGCTGCCGGCCGCGCTGCCCGCAGGTGTGAGCGTCGGGGACCTGCAATGAAGGGCCGCCGGCCGCGCCCGTCAGGCGCATCTCGCATCGGCCGAAGCATTGCGCCTGCCGCACTGTTCCTGATTTGCAGCTTGTTGACGGCCTGTGGCGGCGGAGGTGGCAGCAGTGGAACCGCTGCCCCGGCCACGGGCGCCAGCGCACCCGCCAGCGCCCCGGCCTCCGCGAGCGCGCCCATTTCCGCGAGCACGCCTTCGACCACCAGCACGAGCGGCACAGTGCCGCAATCGACCACGCCCAACGTCGTGACCATCACCGTCGGCCCGACGCCTACCTCGACGCGCAACATGCTGATGGCGAGCGTCACGGTGTGCGTGCCAGGCACCACGACCTGCGCGACCGTCGACAACGTGCAGGTCGACACCGGCTCGCAGGGCCTGCGTCTGCTCGCTTCGGCGCTGCCCGCGGGCTTCGCGTTGCCCGCCGTGCCTGCCGGCGCCGGCACCGGCATCGCGGGCGAATGCGCCGTGTTCGGCACGGGCTATACGTGGGGAGCGGTGCGCAGCGCCGACGTGAAACTCGCGGGCGAAGTGGCCGCCGCGCTGCCGGTCCAGTTGATCGCCGACCCGGCCGTGCCCGCCTCCGCACCCGCGGGCTGCGCCGGCAGCGGGCTCGCGATGAACAGCGCCACGACGCTGCGCTCGAACGGCATCCTCGGCGTCGGGCCGTTCAGCGCCGATTGCGGCGCGTCCTGCGTGAGGGCGGCCATCACGCCGTGGTACTACGCGTGCCCGGCGAGCGGCTGCACGGCGAGCGCACAGCCGCTCGCGCAGCAGGTCAGCAATCCCGTGGCGGCCTTTGCCACCGACAACAACGGCGTGGTCATCGACCTGCCGGCCGTGGCGGACAGCGGCGCGTCCGCGGTAAGCGGGTCGATGATCTTCGGCATCGGCTCGCAGGCCAACAACGCGCTCGGCAGCGCGACCGTGCTGCGGGCGAACTCGGGCACCGGCTACGTGAAGACGACCACATCGGACGGCACCGTCTACTCGCTGAGTTATCTCGACACGGGTTCGAACGCGCTGTACTTCAACAGCGCAACGATGACGCGCTGCGGCTTCTGGTACTGCCCGAGTTCGCCCGTGAGCCTCGGCGCGACGATAGCGGGCATCGACGGCGTGGGCGCATCCGTGACCTTTTCGGTCGCGAGTTCGACTACGCTCCTCGCGAGCGGCAACTGGGCCTTCAGCAATCTGGCGGGCTACAACGCCAACGCGTTCGGCTGGGGGCTGCCGTTCTTCTTCGGGCGGCGCGTGTTTACTGCGATCGCCTCGCAGGTCACGCCTGCGGGCGACGGACCGTTCTTCGCGTTCTGAACGCGCTGCCGGTGGCGGCGCACGTCGCAAACGACGAAGGCCTCTAGCGAGGCCTTCATAAGCGCGGATTGCGCGGACGACGAAACGCAACAGCGAACGCGAGTGGGCGCGTTAGTCCGTCGCGGCGTTCGGGGCGGGCGTGGTTTTGGCGAGCGGCGCAGGCGCGAGCCAGCGGAACGTCGCGAGGCCGGACTCGTCGAAGGTGCACTCCGCGGCCGTCGGCATAACGACGGGCTTCTTGATGCCGAGCTTGGCAACCAGCACCGCGAGCGGCGTGGTCGGCTTCTCACCCGCCGCGCCCTGCGCCGTGGGCGCGCTGGGAACCGAAATCGTGCCGGGCAACGCACCAGCCTGCACTGCCGGCGCCGTGACCGCGGGCGCCTCCCCGGCGCTCTGCCGTGTAGCGGACGCGGCCGCCGACGCGCCCGAAGCCGCCGATGCCGACGCCCCATAAGGCGCCGACGCAACCACGACGCCCGACGCCGCACCGTTCTCCAGTTGCCCTTCGATCACCACGCGCGCGCCACGATACGTCGTCGCGCTATGCGTGACTTTCAGGTCGCCGAACGTCGTGCCGGCCAGGCGGTTACGCATCTCCTCTTCGCAGGAGCCGGTGTTGCGGTACTGCGCCGCGCATCCCGCGAGCAGGGTGACGGCGGCCGCGAGGCCGGCGAAGCATGCGTTACGTTTGTTCATTGCTCATCCGTTTTTCAGGCTGCGGCAATTGTAGCCTACGGTGCGCGGAATCCTTACGGCGCTCCCTTGCGGCGCTCGCGCCACCCGCGAGCCTGCTATCATCGCTGCTGTATATCCATACAGTGCCGCGCGTGCTCCCCGATTCTCCCGATCCGTTGTACTACCTCGCGAACTTCGAGCGCGCGCTCGCGTGGCTCGATGCGCGCTGCTCCGACCTGTTCGACGACGCCGAGCGCCGCTTCGTCGACGATTTCGCCCGAATGCCGCGAGCGTCGCGCGCCCTCTTCGTGCGCATGCTGATGCGCAAGGGACCCCATTTCCGCGCAAGCCGTCTTGCGTACGGCGAGATTGGCTGCCCGCGCGCGGCCGCGGCCCCGCTGGCTGCGGCGGGTTGGCTCGACGTCACGCCCGCGCTCGATCTCGACGCGCTCGCCGCGCTCGTGACGAAAGCCGAACTGCAAGCGCTCGCCGTGCGTCTCGGCGTTGCGAACGAGCCGCGCGTCACTCGCGCGGCCTTGCTTGAAGCGCTCGATGAGCACTACCGCGCGCACTACGCGAACGCACCCGACCCGCGCGACTGGCACGCATGGTTCCCCGCGTCAGCCGACACGGTGCTGCTATTCGCGAGCGCCTCGCTTTGCGAGCGCCTGCGCCTCATGTTTTTCGGCAACCTGCGTCAGGACTGGTCGGAGTTCGTGCTCGCCGACCTCGGCGTCTATCGCTACGAAAGCGTGCCCTTCGATCTGGCCTCGCGCGCGTTCCAGCGGCGCGAGGACATCGACACGTACCTGGCGCTGCGCGATTGCCGCGACGGTCTCGACAGCGCCGCCGCGGCCCAGGACCGGGACGCCGCAGCCGCCATCGCCGCAGCACTCGAATCGCTCGACGCGCTGGCGCCGCGCACGCACGCCAACGCGTGGCTGCGCGCGCGCCACGACAAACTGCGCCACGCGGCAGGCCTTGCCGCCGAACGCGCGGGCGAACCCGAACTCGCGTGGCGCGCCTATCTCGACTGCGGGCATCCCGAGTCGCGCTATCGACGCGTGCGCGTGCTCGAACGACTGAGCCGCCGCGAAGAAGCGCTCGCGCTCGCGCAGACCATTGCCGATGCGCCCGCGAACGAAGAGGAAGCGCAGCGCGCGGCGCGCACGCTCGGGCGTCTCGCGCGCACGAGATCGCGATCGAAGACGAACGCCGATCCGGGCTTCACGCAGATCGCGCTCGTGTTGCCGGCGGCGCCGCGAGCCGTGCGCGTCGAGGAAGCCGCGCGCGCCGCGCTCGCCACGCCGCAAGCTCCCGTGTTCTATGTCGAAAACACGCTGATCAACGCGCTCTTCGGCCTGCTCTGCTGGCCCGCGCTGTTCGCGCCGCTGCCCGGCGCGTTCTTCCATCCGTTCCAGCGCGGCCCCGCCGATCTTTACGCCGCCGACTTCGTCGCGCGCCGCGCTTCGCAGTTCGAAACATGCCTCGCCGAACTCGAAACGCACGCCTACCGCGACTCGATCTCGCGGCGCTATGCGGATAAAGCAGGCATCCAGTCGCCCTTCGTCGCATGGCCCGCGCTGAGCGACGAACTGCTGGCGCTCGCCCTCGATTGCTTTCCCGCCGCGCACCTGCGCTTGTGGTTCGAGCGGCTGCTGCGCGAACCGGTCGCCAATCGCTCGGGGTTGCCCGATCTCGTGCGCTTCTGGCCGCATGAGCGGCGTTACGAACTCATCGAGGTAAAAGGCCCCGGCGACCGCCTGCAGGACAACCAGCGCCGCTGGCTTGCGTATTGCGTGCGGCACGACATGCCCGTTTCCGTTCTGCAGGTGCGCTGGCCCGTCCTCGCCGAAGCAATGGCCGCAACGGCGTTGTCCGCGCCATGAGCTATACCGTTGCCGTGCGCACGCTATGCGAGTTCACCGCGAAGCGCGGCGACCTCGACTTGCGCTTCACGCCCTCGCCCGACGCGAGCGACGGCCGTGCCGGCCACGCGGCCATCGCGGCTCGACGTCCGCCCGGCTTCGAAACGGAAATCGCGCTTTGCGGCACGTTCGAATCGCTCACCGTGCGCGGCCGCGCCGACGGCTACGATCCCGAGCGCCACCGGCTCGAAGAATTCAAGACCTATCGCGGCGATCTCGAAGCGATGCGCGAGAATCAGCGCGCGCTGCACTGGGCGCAGTTGCGCGTATATGGCGCGCTCCTGTGCGAGAAGCTCGGCCTCGACAGGCTCGAACTCGCTTTGGTGTACTACGAAATTGGTTCTGGCCGCGAGACGGCGCTCGTCGAACATGCGAGCGCGTCGGAACTGCGCGCCGCGTTCGAAACGCAATGCCGCCGCTTCGTCGCATGGGCCGAGCAGGAAAGCGCGCACCGGTCCGCGCGAGACACCGCGCTCGCCGCGCTTGGCCTGCCGCATCCGCAGTTTCGACACGGCCAGCGCGATCTGGCCGAAGCCGTCTGGCGCGCGGCCACGCAGGGGCGCTGTTTGCTCGCGCAGGCGCCTACCGGCATCGGCAAGACCATCGGCACGCTCTTTCCGCAGTTGAAGGCCTGCCCGCGCGCGGCGATCGACAAGGTCGTGTTTCTGAGCGCGAAAAGCTCGGGACGCCAACTGGCGCTCGATGCGCTGGCAACGCTGACAAACACCCAAGAAAGTACACAGGACAAAACCGCCGCCCACCCGCAACAGGCGAACGCTCCCCTGCGCGTGCTCGAACTCGTTGCGCGCGAGAAGGCTTGCGAGCATCCCGAGGCGGCATGTCACGGCGAATCGTGCCCGCTCGCGCGCGGCTTTTACGACCGCCTGCCCGCCGCGCGCGCCGCCGCGCTCGAACGCGTGCGTCTCGATCGCGCGGCGCTGCGCGAAGTGGCGAGCGAGCACGCCGTCTGTCCTTACTACCTGGGTCAGGAAATGGCGCGCTGGAGCGACGTGATCGTCGGCGATTACAATTACTGGTTCGACGCGAGCGCGATGCTGTTCATGCTGGCCGTGCACAACCAGTGGCGCGCGAGCGTGCTCGTGGACGAAGCGCACAATCTCCCCGAGCGCGCCCGCGCGATGTACTCGGCGGAACTCGTGCAAACGCGCCTCGACACCGTGCGCCGCG
Organism: Paraburkholderia sp. J76; assembly: GCF_905220295.1. NCBI lineage: Bacteria > Pseudomonadati > Pseudomonadota > Betaproteobacteria > Burkholderiales > Burkholderiaceae > Paraburkholderia > Paraburkholderia sp. J76. The sequence continues at coordinate 101,023 of NZ_CAJMZJ010000003.1, read as the reverse complement.
CGGCGAGCCCCCCGCTCAAGCGTGCGATTGCGCGCCTGCAAAAACACTGGAATGCGCAAAACGCGGTGCTACCCGGCGCCTGGCGCGCGAGCGACGCGTTGCCCGAAGGATTCGTGGCCGCGCTCGGCGACGTGATCGGAGCGATCGGCGATCAGCTTGCCGAACCTGCCCTCATGCGCGACGCCGAACTCGAACGCTTCTATTTCGACGCGCTGCACTTCACGCGCATTGCGGAGCGCTTCGATACGCATTCGCTCTTCGATGTCACGCCGCTTGCGCAGCCGGGAACGCGCCGCCCGCGCTCGACCCTTGCGATCCGCAACATCGTGCCGGCGGATGCGCTGCGCCCCCGCATCGCCACGGCGCACAGCATGACGCTCTTTTCGGCGACGCTCTCGCCCACGCATTACTACCGCGACATGCTCGGCCTGCCCGCCAACACGGTGAACATCGACATCGACACGCCGTTTCGCGCCGAGCAGCTCGACGTGCGCATCGCGCGCCATATCTCGACGCGTTATAAGGACCGCGAACGATCGCTCGACGCGCTGGTTGCGCGCGTGTCGGCGCAGTATGCCGAACGCCCGGGCAACTATCTGTGCTTTTTCAGCAGCTACGACTATCTGCAGCAAGCCGCCGATGCATTCATGGCTCGCCATCCCCAGGTGGACGTGTGGCTGCAGTCGCGCACCATGGACGAAGCGGGCCAGCAGGCCTTCGTCGCGCGCTTCGTGGAAGGCGGCCGCGGCATTGGCTTCGCGGTGCTGGGCGGCGCATTCGGCGAGGGCATCGATCTGCCGGGCACGCGCCTCATCGGCACGTTCATCGCCACGCTCGGCATGCCCCAGGTGAACGCCATAAACGAGGCGATGCGCGCGCGCATGGATACGCTTTACGGCGATGGTTTCGACTACACGTACCTCATTCCGGGCCTGCGCAAGGTCGTGCAGGCCGCGGGGCGCGTGATCCGCACCGAGCACGATCGCGGCGTCGTGCATCTGCTCGACGACCGCTTCGCGCAGCCCGGCGTACGCGCGCTGCTGCCAGCGTGGTGGCACATCGCATCCAGTTGATACGGACGCCGAATCATTCACGCGCGAAAAAAACCGGCGCACTTTTCGGTGCGCCGGCGTGTGTACGGTTCGATCAAGCCGGCTTCGTCTTTCCCGCGCCCTTGCCGTTCTTCCTGGGCGGAGGCGGCGGGTCGCCTTCCATGTCGTCGGCGGCCATTTCGTTCGCGATTTCATCGACCGGCGGGGACTCGGCTTTCTTCGGCTTCTTCGGCGTCCTGTTCTCCTTTACGTCGGGCGGCACGGCGATCTTGCTGATCGTCACTTCCTCGTTCGTCTTGTCGTAACCGATCTCGACGGTATCGCCCGACTGCAGCGCGTCGCCGAGTATTTCCCTCGCAAGGCGCGTTTCCACTTCCTGGCGAATCTGCCGCTTGAGTTCGCGCGCGCCGAATTCCGGCTGATAGCCGGCCTCCACGAGATGATCGATCAGCGTTTGCCCCATCAACAGCGTGATGCCTTGCGCCGCCGCCGTGCGCGTGACGCGTTCGAGCTGGATCTGCACGATCGAGCGAATGTTGTCGCGCGAGAGCGCATGGAACACGATGATCTCGTCGATGCGATTAAGGAACTCGGGCCGGAAATGGCCCTTGAGTACCTTCATGAGTTCCGCGCGGACCGTTTTCTCGTCGAGGCGCGACTTCTCGGGGCGCTCCAGGTTGTCCATGATGATCGACGCGCCCAGGTTGCTCGTGGCGATCAGGATCGTGTTGCTGAAATCGACCACGCGGCCTTTGCCATCGGTCAGGCGCCCGTCGTCGAACACCTGCAGCAGCACGTTGTAGACATCGGCGTGCGCCTTTTCGATCTCGTCGAGCAGAATTACGCTATACGGCCGGCGACGCACGCGCTCGGTGAGCTGGCCGCCCTCGTCGTAGCCCACGTAACCCGGCGGCGCGCCAATGAGCCGCGCCACGGCGTGGCGCTCCATATACTCGCTCATGTCGATGCGGATGATGGCCTGCTCGTCGCCGAACACGGTTTCCGCCAGCGCCTTCGCAAGCTCGGTCTTGCCCACGCCGGTCGGCCCGAGGAACAGGAAGGTCGCGATCGGCCGATTCGACTGGCCGAGGCCCGCGCGAGAAAGGCGCACGGCGTCGCTCACGGCCACCACGGCGTCCTCCTGCCCCACCACGCGCTCGCGCAGCGTCTCTTCCATCTTGAGCAGCTTCTGGCGCTCTTCCTGCGTGAGGTCCGCAACGGGAATGCCGGTGAGCCGCGATACGACTTCCGCAATGGACGCCACCGTGACTTCAAGCGTTTCCGAGCCGGTCTTGCGCTGCCACGCTTCGGTGAGTTCGTCGAGCTTCGTCTGCTTTTCGTTGATGCGCTCTTCGAATCCCTTGGCCTCGTCGAAGCGCTTGCGCGAAGACGCGTAATCCTGCTCGCGCCTGAGCTGCGCGATTTCCGCTTCGAGTTCCTGCATGTCGGCGGGGCGCGAGGTCGAACCGATGCGCACGCGAGCCGCGGCCTGATCGATGAGATCGATCGCCTTGTCCGGCAAGAAGCGCGACGTGATGTAGCGGTCCGACAACTCGGCGGCGGCCACGAAGGCGTCGTCGGCGAACGTCACCTGATGGTGCGCCTCGAGTTTGTCGCGCAGACCGCGCAGGATCACGATGGTTTGCTCCACCGTGGGCTCCGGCACGAGCACGGGCTGAAAGCGCCGTTCGAGCGCCGCGTCTTTTTCGATGTACTTCTGGTACTCGTTGAGCGTCGTGGCGCCGATGAGACTCAACTCCCCGCGCGCCAAAGCGGGCTTGAGCACATTGGCGATGTCGAGCCCCCCTTCGCCGCCGCCCTGCCCCGCGCCGACGATCGTGTGCAATTCGTCGATGAAGAGAATCAGTTCGTCGTGCTTCGCGGTCACCTCGTCGATCAATTGCTTCGCGCGTTCCTCGAACTCGCCGCGATATTTCGCGCCCGCGACCATCGAGTTGATGTTCACCTCCACGAGCCGCTTGCCGCGCAGCACCTCGGGCACGTCGCCGTTCACGATGCGCTGCGCGAGCCCTTCCACGATGGCGGTCTTGCCCACACCGGGCTCGCCGATCAGCACCGGGTTGTTTTTCTTGCGCCGCGCGAGCACCTCGATCGTGTTCTCGATTTCCTGCGCGCGGCCCAGCACGGGATCGAGCTTGCCTTGCCGCGCCATGTTGGTGAGGTCGCGGCCGAACTTGTCGAGCGTGGGCGTGCCCGTGGGCGCATCCACGCGGCCATCTTCCGCGCCCTTGCCCACGACCTTCACGACCTTCTGGCGCAACGCCTCGGGCGTGACGCCGTATTTCTTGAGCAGCGTGCCCGCAATGCTGTCGGGCACGGCAGCGAGACCGATCAGCAGATGCTCGGGGCCGACATACGAATGGCCGAGATCGCGCGACGCCTGAAACGCGAACTGAAACGCTTTCTTCAGGCGCGGCGAAATCGTCATCTTGTCGATAGGCGCGTCGGGCGAAGCCGTGCCCTTCTGCGCGTGCTGATCGATATAGCCTTTGATGTCCTGCGGCGAGAGCTTCAACTCCTTCAGGAGTGCTGCGCAAACATCGGTGTCGGCGAGCACGTACAGCAGATGTTCGGTGTCGAGTTCGTTACGCTGCAATTCGTGGGCTTTTTCCGCGGCGCGCTGCAGGATTTCGAGCGTCTGCTCGCTGAACGCATCGGTCGCGTCCACGGATTCGCGCGGCACCTCGGCGGCGAGATCGTGTCCGTCGTCGTCATGCTCGTCCTCGCCGCCCTGTCCGCCGAAAAAGCGCGACAGTCCGCTGCCGCCCAGCAGCGAGTCGAACGGGTTGAGCATGCTTTGGTGACGCATCAGTTGGCGGTAGTCGTAGTCGCAGATCGACATGGACTTGCGCTGCCCGTTTTGCACGACAGTCACGCGCGCAACGGCAGGCCGGGTATTGCAGATTTCGCAAAGTGTGGGCATGGTCGGCTTGTCTCCGGAAGATCGGAATCGCGCCGCCGTAGTTGGCAAAATCCTCGCACAACCTCGCGGCGCGATTCGGTGCAACGCGACCGTTCATGCAGCGGTTGCACCAGCAAAGCGACACATCGGCGAGCACGCGCGCAAACACCTGCCGCGCCGTGCTGTGGCTGACGATAACCTTGCGGACGGAATGGATCGCGCGCGTCGCGTGCGAACGCCGCCCGGCACAGGTGCAAACGATTGTGGCAGGAAACGATTGCCAACGCGTCGAACCTGCAACGCGCCGCGTGCAAAGAAAAAGGGCGGGACATTCAGTCCCGCCCTGAGGGCGCGCTCGCAGGCGCGCGAGGAGAGCAACTGCGCGTGACAATCATCCGCTTGCGAGGCTTCGCGGTGTTGCGTCGAATGTCATGCGCGGTGCAAGAACACTTTGATCAGACCGATTCCATCGGCATGTTTGCTATCGAATGGCCGCAGGTTGTTCAGCGGCGGTTCGAGCCCGACACTACGTCGATCCACACGGCGAGCACGAGAATGCCGCCCTTCACGATCATCTGCCAGTACGCATCCACGTCGAGCATCGACATGCCGTTATCGAGGCTCGCCATCACGAGCGCGCCGATCAGCGCGCCATACACGGTGCCCGAGCCGCCGCGCATCGACGTGCCGCCGATAAAGCACGCGGCGATCGCATCAAGTTCGCCCATCGTGCCCGCCGAGGGCGAACCCGCCGCGAGACGCGCCGTATTGACGATGCCGGCGAACGCGCACATGAGCCCCATGAGCGCGAAGATCACGAGCTTCACGCGGTTCGTGTTGACGCCCGAAAGACGCGTGGCTTCGAGGTTCGAGCCCACCGCATAGATGCGGCGGCCGAACACGGTTTGCGTGGCGATCCATGTGAAGATACCGAGCAGCGCGAGCAGCAGCAGCACGGGCACCGGAATGCCGCCATAGCTGTCGAGCATCAGCACGAACGCAAGCAAAATCGCGCCCGCACCGACAATCTTCACGCCGTCCTGCCAGAGCGGCACGACGCTCAACTGATAGCGCCTGCGGTTCGCGCGTTGGCGCACCGTGAGCACGGCGAGCAGCACGAAGAGCGCGAGCGCCAGCACGTCGCCGGCTACGCGCGGCAAATAACCCTGGCCTAAAAACACGAAGTGATCGGACACCGGCGCGATGGTCGAGCCGCCCGTGATACCGAGCAGCACACCCCGAAACGCGAGCATGCCGCCGAGACCCACGATGAACGACGGCACGCGGCGATACGTGGACCACCAGCCGTTGAAAAGCCCGACCAGCACGCCGAGCACGAGCACCGCCGGCACCGTCGCGCCGATGGGCCAGCCGCGGTTCACGTCGAGAATCGCGGCCACGCCGCCGAGCAAGCCCAGCAGCGAGCCGACCGAAAGATCGATTTCGCCCGCGATGATGACGAACACCATGCCGCACGCGAGCATGCCGGTGATCGACATCTGCCGCAGCAGGTTCGACACGTTGCGCGGCGTGACGAACGCGCCATGCGTGAGCAGCGAAAAGAACAGCCAGATCACGGCCACTGCGAGCAGCAGCGCGAGGATCTTGTAGCGCGCGAAGAGTTGCTGGAAACGCATGGCGAAGCCGTTGCCGGCTTGCGGTAGTTCTTCGCGCGCGCCTTGGGTCGTGACGTCGGGGGTCATACTGCACTCGCTATATCGGGTTGGGCGCGCACGCTCTGGATCGCCGCGCCAAGAATGTCTTCCTGCGTGAGGTCTTCATTGACGAAGTCGCCGCGCAACTCGCCCTCGCCGATCACGAGCACGCGGTCGCTGATGCCCAGCACCTCGGGCAACTCGGACGACACCATCACGATCGCCACGCCGCGTTTGGCCAACTGGAAGATCAGCTTGTAGATTTCGTACTTCGCGCCGACGTCCACGCCGCGCGTCGGCTCGTCGAGGATCAGCACCTTCGGGTCGGTGAGCAGCATCTTGGTGAGCACCGCCTTTTGCTGGTTGCCGCCCGAGAGGCTCGCAATCGACAGCATGGGGTTCGCCGCTCGCACCGAAAGGCGCTGCATCTCCGTGCGGATCGTGTCGAGTTCGGCGGCCTCGTCGATGCGTCCGCGCTTCGAGAAGCGTTGCAGCACCGAGAGCGTGATGTTGTGCCCCACGCCCAGTTGCGGCACGATGCCGTGGCGCTTGCGGTCCTCGGGCACCATCGCGATGCCCGCATTGATCGCGTCGAGCGGCGAACGGATTTTCAGCGGCTTGCCTTCGAGCACCACCGTCGCCGTGCATGCGCCCGCATACGCGCCGAAGATCGCCTGCATCGTTTCCGTGCGGCCCGCGCCCACGAGCCCCGCCACGCCCAGAATCTCGCCGCGCCGCACCGCGAACGACACGTCGTCCACGCGCTTGCGGCGCGGATTCGTCACGTCGTAGCAGGTCACGTTGCGTGCCTCGAACACGACCTCGCCGATGTCGTGCGGCTCGCGTGGAAAGAGATTGCGGATCTCGCGCCCCACCATCATCGCGATGATGCGATCGGTGGTGAGCGCCGCCATCGGCTCGGTGGCCACGTGGCGGCCGTCGCGGATCACGCTCACGGTGTCGCACACGGCTTCGACCTCGTCGAGCTTGTGCGAGATGTAGACGCACGCCACGCCGCGGCGCTTCAGATCGCGCACGATGTCGAGCAGGATCTTCGTTTCCGCCGCCGTGAGCGAGGACGACGGCTCGTCGAGAATCAGCAGCTTCGCACGCTTGTTCAGCGCCTTCGCGATCTCGATGAGCTGCTGATGGCCGCCGCCATAGTTCATCACAGGCTGCGCCACGTTGATGGCGTCGATGTTCAGCTCGCGCAGCAATTCGTCGGCGCGCTGGTACATCGCCGCGAAATTCATGCGGCCGCCCGGCAGCGTGATTTCGTTGCCGAGAAAAATGTTTTCGGCCACCGTTAGCTCGGGCACGAGCATCAATTCCTGGTGGATGATGACGATGCCCGCGCGTTCGGTGTCGCGCACGCTCTGCGCTTCGAGCGGCGCGCCCTCCCAACGGATCTCGCCGCTCCAGGTGCCGTGCGGGTACACGCCCGAGAGCACCTTCATGAGCGTGGATTTGCCGGCGCCGTTCTCGCCGCACAGGCCCACGCATTCGCCGGGCCGCACCGTGAGGTCGATGCCGTCGAGCGCTTTCACGCCCGCAAAGGACTTGACGATGCCGCGCATCGTCAGCAAAGGTTCGGTCATACGCTGGTTACTCGCTGCGACGGCCCGCGCGCCCTTCGGGAGCGCGCGGGCCGTCTGGCCGTGAACGTTACTGGCTTGCCAGTTGCGCCTGCGTGTAGAAGCCGTCCTTCACGACGACGTCCACGTTGCTCTTCGTGAGCAGCGTCGGCTGCAGCAGCACCGTATCGACCTTCTTCTTGCCGTTGTCGTACTGCGCGTTGTACGCGGGCTTCTGGCCCTTCGCGAGATCGACCGCAAGCTTGGCGGCTTCGCCCGCGATGAGCTTGAGCGGCTTGTAGACCGTCATGGTCTGCGTGCCCGCCACCACGCGCTTGACCGCCGCGAGGTCCGCGTCCTGGCCCGATACCGGCACCTTGCCCGCGAGATGCTGCGCGGCGAGCGCCTGGATTGCGCCGCCCGCCGTGCCGTCGTTCGAGGCGACGACGGCGTCGATCTTGTTGTTGTTCGCGGTGAGCGCGTCTTCCATGATGCGCAGAGCCGTCGACGCGCTCCATTCCGGCACCCACTGCTGGCCGACCAGCTTGATGTCGCCGCGGTCGATGGCGGGCTTCAGAACCTTCAGTTGTCCTTCACGAAGCATCTTCGCGTTGTTGTCGGTCGGCGCGCCGCCCAGCAGGAAGTAGTTGCCCTTGGGCTGCGCATCGTAGACGCCCTTCGCCTGAAGCTCGCCCACTTTCTCGTTGTCGAAAGAGATGTACGCGTCGATATCGGCGTCGAGAATCAGGCGGTCGTACGACACGACCTTGATGCCCGCCTTCTTCGCTTCGGCGACGACGTTGCCAAGCGTCTTCGAATTGAACGGGACGATCACGATGACGTCCACGCCACGCGAAATGAGGTTTTCGATCTGCGAAATCTGGCGTTCTTCGCTGGCGTCGGCCGACTGCACCGACACCTTCGCGCCCATCTTTTCCGCGGCGGCGACGAAATAATCGCGGTCGCGCGACCAGCGCTCGACACGCAGGTCGTCGATACAGAAGCCGATCTCCGGATGATCCTTGCTGGCGTGCGCGAGCGGCGCGGCAAGCGACAGGCTCGCGAGCACGGCTCCACATACGAGCGAACTCAGCACTGAACGACGTTTGGCGAAATTCATGTCTCCATACTCCTCTTGATGCCGATGCGAAAGACGCGCGCGTACGCGTCGCCGCCGCAGGCGATGGTTATCGGGGTGTTGCCAATGTCATTGCGAAACACACGCGAAACGGCACAGCGTGCGGTATCACTTTAGGACTACCAATCGACTGCACGACTACACTGGCCGCGCAGTTTTTTCTGCGCCGGCGCCGCTACTCAGGCGCCGGTTGCGAAAACCGGTTCGAGCGCGCGATACAACGCGCGAAAGGTTGGACGGCGGGCGTCGCGGTACCAGGCGTGGCGAGCGGCATCCGGCTCGCGAATCGCCAGCACGGGAGGTTGCGGACACACTTCGTCGAGCGACGCGCCCGGCTCGAGCGCGAGATGCGCGAGGCGCGCGGCGCCCAGCGCCGGCCCCACCTCACCGCCCGCACGCAGCGTGAGCGCGCGGCCGCTGATATCGGCGAGCATCTGCGTCCACCAGGCGCTGCGCGAGCCGCCGCCAATGACCGTAATCGTTTCGGGCACGAGCCCTGCCGCGTGCAGCGCGTCCATCCCGTCGAGCAGCGCGAAGCCCACGCCTTCCAGCGTCGCGTTGGCGAGATCGGCGCGCGATGTTTGCGGCGTCATGCCGTAGAACACGCCCTTCGCGTTGACGTTGTTGTGCGGCGTGCGCTCGCCGCTCAGGTACGGCAGGAACCACGGACGGCGCGCGTCGCGCCCGGCGTTCGAATTCGCCTCGGCGTCGGCGAGCAGCGCGGCGACGCTTTCGTATCCGGTAAGCTGCGCCGTGAAGTCGAGGCAACTCGCCGCGTTGAGCATCACCGACATCAAATGCCACGTATGCGGCAACGCATGGCAGAAGCTGTGCACGGCGGAATCGGGATTGGCGAGAAAACCGTCCGACACCGCGAAATAGACGCCCGACGTACCGAGCGACAGCATGGCGTCGCCGGGCCGCACGATGCCCACGCCCACGGCGCCCGCCGCGTTGTCGCCGCCGCCCGCCACGACCGGAATTTCGCGCAGACCGAATTGGCGCGCGAGTTCGGGCCGAAGCAGGCCCGTGACCTGATTCCCTTCGAATACGTCCGGCATTTGCGCGCGCGTGAGGCCGCATGCCGAAAGCAAGGTCTCGCTATAGTCGCGCTTCGCAATGTCGAGCCACAGCGTGCCGGCGGCGTCGGAGGGATCGGTGGCGAACACGCCCGTGAGCAGCCAGCGCAAATAGTCTTTCGGCAACAGCACATGCGCGATGCGCGCGAAGATCTCCGGCTCGTGCTTGCGCACCCAGAGCAGCTTCGGCGCCGTGAAACCCGGCATCGCGAGATTGCCCGCGACGGCGTGCAACTGCGGCACGGCCCGTTCGAGTTCGACACATTCGGTGTCCGAACGACCATCGTTCCACAAGATGGCGGGACGCAGCACCTCGCCCTGGGCGTCGAGCAGCGTCGCGCCGTGCATCTGGCCCGTGAGGCCAAGCGCCTCGATACGCTCGGGGTCGATGCCGCGCCCGCGCGCCTCGTCGATGAGTGCGCGCAATGCGCTCTGCGTGGCGAGCCACCAGTCTTGCGGCGCCTGCTCCGACCAGCGCGGCTGCGGCCGGCTCACGGTGAGCGGCGCGCTCGCGCTGCCGAGCACGTCGCCCGCGCGATCGAGCAGCACGGCCTTCACGCCCGACGTGCCGAGGTCGATACCGATGAACATGTCTCCGTCCTTCTTTTTTGCGCCAGTTTGCCTTCTATGGAAACTGGCGCAATTGCGAATTTGACGGCGCGCGCTAATGTTTTTTCAGGCGTTTTTTTCGCGCGCCGCTGCGCCGTTAGCGCTGGCCGTAAATGGCCTGGTTCACGACATTCTCGAGCCGCTCCTGCTGGCCGCTTGCGTGCTGCGGATTCATGCCGTGCGCGAGCGCGTCGGCGGCGAGCGACGAAAGCGAATAGCCGCCCGTGAGAATCTTGCGGCCGAATTCGCTGTCCCAGCCCGCGTAGCGCTGAGCGCGGAACTGCTCGAGCCGGTCGTTTTCCACGAGCGCCGCACCGCGTTCGAGCGCGAGCGCCAGTATGTCGATCGCGCCCACGTGGCCGTAGAACAGGTCTTCCGGATCGACGCTCGCACGGCGCACCTTCGCGTCGAAATTCATGCCGCCTGTCGTGAAGCCGCCGTGGCGCAGGATCTCGTAGAACGCGAGCGTGAGTTCCTCGACGCTGTTCGGGAACTGGTCGGTGTCCCAACCGTTTTGCGGATCGCCGCGATTCGCGTCGACACTGCCGAACACGCCTAGCGCGAACGCGGTCGCGATCTCGTGATGGAACGAGTGGCCCGCGAGCGTCGCGTGATTCGCCTCGATATTCACGCGAATTTCGTTCTGCAAACCATATTGCGTGAGGAAACCGTGCACCGTGGCGACGTCGTAATCGTACTGATGCTTGGTCGGCTCCTGCGGCTTCGGTTCGATCAGCAGCGTGCCGGTGAAACCGGTGCGGTGCTTGTGCTCGACCACCATCGAAAGGAAGCGCGCAAACTGTTCGCGCTCGCGCTTGAGGTCGGTATTCAGCAGCGTGTCGTAACCTTCGCGGCCGCCCCATAGCACATAGTTTTCGCCGCCCAGCTTGCGCGTTGCGTCGAGCGCCTGGCAAACCTGGGTGGCCGCATACGCGAACACTTCGGGGTTCGGATTCGTGGCGGCGCCGCCCGCGTAGCGCGGATTCGAGAACAGGTTCGCGGTGCCCCACAGCAGCTTCACGCCGCTCGACTGCTGGCGCTCGCCGAGGTAGTCGACCATGCGCCTGAAGTTTTCCGTGTAGTCCTTCAGGTCCTTGCCTTCCGGAGCGACATCGGTGTCGTGGAACGTATAGTAAGGTGTGCCGAGCTTCGAGAAAAATTCGAACGCTGCGTCGGCCTTCTGGCGCGCGCGCTCCATGGCGTCGCCGGGCTGCTGCCACGGCCGGTGAAACGCCCCCTGACCGAAGATGTCGTTGCCGGGCCAGACGAACGAGTGCCAGTAGCACACGGCGATACGCAGATGCTCCTCGAGCGTCTTGCCGAGCACCTTTTTGGTGCGGTCGTAGTGATGGTAAGCAAGCGGATTGTCCGACTGCGGGCCTTCGTATCGAATAGCGGGGATATGTTCGAAATACGACATGATGTCTCCAATGTTGTTGCAGCGCAGCGGCGCAGCGTGCATCCCTCTGTGTGACGCCATACTGCCCGCGACGTGCAAAGCGCGGCAATTGCGAAATTGCGTGAGACCTTTAATGTTTCCTGCCGACTGGCGCGGCCGGGGCGCGCGCGAACCCGAATGTGGGCCTAAAATAACCGGACGCTTAAAACGACGCGCCACAGGCGCGAGAGACATCGTAGCGCGGCGCTCATTTGCGCGCACCGCGCCCGAACTGGAGACATGGCGGCTACGCGCCGGCGCACCACGCCAGGCGAAAGCCGCCAACATGACATGACCCGCGCCCCCGCTTCCCAGACGCCTCACCGCATCGCCCTGCTCTTTAACGCGAACAAGGTGTACGACCGCGAGATCATTGCGGGCATCGGCCACTATTTGCGCTCCACGCGCGTAGCGTGGGACCTCTTTCTCGAAGAAGACTTCCGCTGCCGCCTGGCGGGCATCGAGCGCTTCGATGGCGACGGCATCATCGCCGACTTCGACGACCCCGCCGTAGCCGACGCCCTGCGCGGCTGCCCGCTGCCCGTCGTCGCCGTGGGCTCGTCGTTCGAAGACGCCGCCCACTACCCCGCCGACGTGCCCTATATCGCGACCGACAACCGCAAACTGGTCTCGCTCGCGTGGACGCATCTGATCGGCGCGGGCTTGCCGAATCTCGCGATGTACAGCCTGCCGGTTGCGCAGGAAAACCGCTGGGCGCAGGAGCGCGAACTCGCGTTCCAGGCGATCGCGCGCGAAGAAGGCCTGCAGGCGCCGATCTACCGCGGTCAGGCCACCAGCGCCAGCGCCTGGAACCAGCACATCGAGCAATTGAGCGTCTGGCTGCACAGCCTGCCCAAACCCGTGGGCGTGATTGCCGTGACCGACGCGCGGGCGAGACATTTGCTTCAGGCATGCCTGATTCACGGCATTGCCGTGCCCGAGCAGGTGGCGATCATCGGCATCGACAACGATCCGCTCACCCGTACGCTCACGCGTATTCCGCTCTCGTCGGTCATTCAGGGCACCGAGGAAATGGGCAAGACAGCCGCCCACTTGCTGCACCAGATGCTGCGCGGCGCACGTTTTCCGGGGCAACGCATTCTCGTTCCGCCCGTCGGCATCAACGTGCTCGAATCGACGCGGCACGAACCGCTGTCGAGCCCGCACGTCATGCGGGCGCGTCACTTCATCCGGCAGTATGCGTGCCAGGGCATCAAGACCGAGCAGGTGGCCGACTACGTGGGCGTGTCGCGCTCGTCGCTCGAAGAATATTTCCGGCGCGAACTCCAGTGCACGGTCCACCAGGAAATCCTGCGCCACAAGCTCGATGCCGCGAAGGCCATGCTCGCGAGCCGCGACGCCTCGAGCGCCGAAGTGGCCATCCGCTGCGGATTCACGTCGCTGCAATACATGTACGCGGTGTTCCGGCGCGAACTGGGATGCACGCCGCGCGAATATCAGGACAGTGTTGCGAACGCTTCGGGCAGCCGCCTGTCCATTTAATGACGCGGCTTTTGCAGCGCCGGGGCCATCACGCTAACTTCATACGTTTTCTTCCGCTCATGAACACTCTTGCTGCCCATCTGACTTCCGAACCGTGGGGCGCCCTGCCCGGCGGCGACGCCGTGCGGCTGTACACGCTGCGCAACGCGCAGGGCATGAAGGTGACGGTCAGCGACCTCGGCGCGACGCTCGTCTCGTGGCTCGCACCCGATCGCGCCGGCCTCCTCGCGGACATCCTGCTAGGCCACGACACGCCCGCCGAATATCTCGCGGCCACCACGTACATGGGCGCCCTGGTCGGCCGCTGGGCCAACCGCATCTCGGGGGCGCGCTTCACGCTCGACGGTATCGATTATTCGCTCGATCGCAACGAGAACGGCAACCTGCTGCATGGCGGCGCGAACGGCTTTCACCGGCAGATGTGGCAGGTGGAAGAGGACCGGGGCTCGCTCGTGCTGCGGCTCGACTCGCCCGAAGGCGACGGCGGCTTTCCGGGCAACGTGAGCGTGCAGGTGCGCTACACGCTCGACGACGACGGCACGCTCACGCTCGAGTACGAAGGCGTGAGCGACGCGCCTACACCGCTCAATCTCACGAGTCATGGCTACTTCAACCTCTCCGGCGAAACGAGCCCGGATATTCGCGGCCACATGCTGACGATCGACGCCGACGCGTTTCTCGAAGTCGATCCGCAACTGGTGCCGGTGCGTATCGCCGATGTCTCGGGCAGCGCGTTCGACTTCCGCCACGGCGCGCCGCTCGGCGCGCGGCTCGACTGGCCGAACGCCCAACTCGAGCGCGCACGCGGCTTCGACCATTGCTACGTGCTGCGCGCGCCCGAGAGCACGGCGGGCACGCTGCACGCCGCGCCGGGCCGCTGGCCCGTGCGGCCGGTGGCGCGCGTCTACGAGCCCGGCAGCGGGCGCGAGCTTGCCGTCTCGACCGACCAGCGCGGCCTGCAGCTTTATACGGGGAATTATCTGGAAGGTCAGCCGGGACGCCGGGGCGCGACGTGCGCGCGCTACGCGGGGCTGTGCCTCGAAGCGGGCGGCTTCCCGAACCAGATCAACATGGAACCGCCCGCCTGCGACGAAGTGGTGTTGCGGCCCGGCAAGACCTATCAGCAAGTCACGCAATACCGCGTGAGCGTGCTCGCCTGAAACCGGGCACGCTGCTTCAGGAGACCTTGTCGTACTGGTACACGCCGCGGCCGGTCTTGCGCCCGAGCTGGCCCGCCGCGACCATCTCGCGCAGCAGCGGACACGCGCGATACTTCGAGTCGCCGAAATCCTTCAGGAACACGTCCATCACCGAAAGACAGACGTCGAGGCCGATCAGGTCCGCCAGCGCGAGCGGGCCAATCGGATGATTGGCGCCGAGCTTCATGCCCGCGTCGATTTCCTCGGCGCTCGCAATGCCTTCCGCGAGCACGAAAAACGCCTCGTTGATCATCGGCACCAGAATGCGGTTCACCACGAAACCAGGCGCATTCTTTACGGCGATCGGCGTCTTTTCCAGACGCAGCGCCATTTCGCGCACCGACTCGGCCACATCGGGGCGCGTTTGCAGGCCGCGGATCACCTCGACGAGCGGCATCATCGGCACCGGGTTGAAGAAGTGCATGCCGATGAAGCGCGACGGATCGGCGAGCGTGGTCGCGAGCGCCGTAATCGAGATCGACGAGGTGTTCGAGGCGATGATCGCGTCGGGGCGCGCCGCGGCCTCGATCTGCTTGAGAATGCGCGTCTTGAGTTCCGCGTTCTCGGTCGCCGCCTCGATCACGAGATCGACGCTCGCGAGACGCTGGTAGTCGGTGGCTGTTTCGATGCGCGCGAGCGCGGTGTCGCGCGCGCCGGCTTCCAGCTTGCCCTTCGAGACGAGCCGCTCCAGGCTGTGCGTGAGCGTGGCGACGCCCTTGGCGAGCGCCGCATCGGTGACGTCGATCATCACCGCCTTGAGCCCCGCCACCGCCACCGCCTGGGCAATGCCGTTGCCCATCGTCCCCGCGCCCACGATCCCTACCGATTCGATTGCCATGCCTCGTCCTCACTCCTTGTCTGCGACGCCGGCGTGTCGCTATAAAAAATGCCGGGCATGCGGCGCAACGCGTGGTGCACCGCACCAAAACCCACAGTGTAACGGGTTGCGGGAATCGGCTGGAACTCGCATGACGGGGGGAGCGCGGCCCGGAGGCCCACATGCGCCCTAGAAGTTGTACTGGAAATAGATCTGACTGAAGTTCGCACCCGGATTCGGTTCCTTGATATCCGCGTTCGAGAGATGCTGGAAACGAAAGCCCGCCTGAAAATTCCCGTGCTCGCCGAACTGCGCGCCCACGCCGACCATGTCCGCGAACTGGAACGATGTGGACGTTGCGCGATCAGGCGTTTGACGCAGGTGCGAAAGAAAGTGAAAGCCCACGCCCGCCTCGATGAACGGCCTGAACCAGCCGCTATCCTTGATGAAGCGAAATACCGGCGTCACGCCGTATTCCCAGATATGCGAGTAAACGGCGTCGGGCGAGTTCAACTCCCAGTAAGCAACGTGCGCCTCGCCAACCAGCGTGAAGTGATACCCGCCGATATGCCACCACTGCAAGCCCGGGTCCCAGACGAGACCGAGGTCGAGCTTTTTCACGTCGTGGTCCGCGACACCCGCTGCGAGTTGAACGCCAAACGTGTTGTCCGCGTGCGCGCTGGCCGCGCCGAGCGCGCAAAGCGCCGCCAGCGCCCCACGTACCGCGCGAGTGCGCCAGACGAATCTTCTTGCTTGCATAAGGACGAATGACATCGCGCTGCAATGTTCACTAATGACCCACGCGTATCGGAGAGCGCAGTTTAACGTCGAATAAACGAACGCGCTTATCGCCGGTACGAATCCGCCTGAATCACAGCTTTTCGATTATCGGGCGTTCAAATTCGTAATAACGATTTTCTGATTCGCGCATTGCGCGGACATTCCCGCGTGTTAATCCACGCGCCGCGTGGATTCGGGTATTCCCGAACGCCGTCGAACGCGACACGTAGCTGTACCCAAATTGTGGACAGAGCGCGCGCGAGCCCCTCGCATAATCCGCGAGACCTGTGATCCGCGGCAAACAACAAAGCCATAAGCCTTGCCACGCTCACGCCCCCGGCGCTTAGGAGGAGACACATGAGCCCAAACCCGCAAGGGCATGCTTCGCGCGTGCCGCACACTTCCGCGCAAGCGCAGTCAAGCTGCGCCGCCGCCACCGAACAGGTCACGCGCAAGGTCTCGCGCCATTTGCTCGGCTTCCTGTTCCTGTTGTTCGTCGTCTCGTTCCTCGACCGCATCAACATCGGCTTCGCGGGCCTCACGATGATGAAGGACCTCGGGCTGTCGAGCACTCAGTTCGGCTTCGCCACGACCCTCTTCTATGTCGCCTATATCGCGTGCGGCATTCCAGGCAACCTCATGCTCGCGCGCGTGGGTGCGCGTCGCTGGATCAGCTTCATCATGATTGCGTGGGGTCTCGCCTCCACGGCGACGATGTTCGCCACCAACGCCACCACGCTCTACTGGCTGCGCATGCTGGTCGGCGTGACCGAGGCGGGCTTCCTGCCCGGCATGCTGCTCTATCTCACCTGCTGGTTCCCCAGCGCGTGGCGCGCCCGGGCGAATGCCCTCTTCATGATCGCCATGCCCGTCACGGCCGCGCTCGGCTCCGCGGTCTCGGGTTTCATCCTCAAACTCGACGGCCACGCGGGACTCGCCGGCTGGCAATGGCTCTTCGTGCTCGAAGGCATGCCCGCCGCGCTGCTTGGCTGCGTGGCGTTCTTCTACCTCGACGACACGCCGCGCGCCGCACGCTGGCTCAGCGCGGAAGAAAAACGCACGCTCGAAGCCGCGCTTGCCGAGCCCACGGATACCCTCGCTATGCCCACGGCGCCCATGCCGCATACGGCGCGCGAGCGCAGCCTTTGGCAGCAACTGCGCTCGCCCGTGGTTCTGCGCTTCGCGGCGGCGTACTTCTGCCTCGTCAACACGCTCGCCATGGTCGCCGTATGGGCGCCGCTGATCGTGAAGGGTTTCAGCGCCGGGGCGAGCAACGTCACCGTGGGCCTCGTCGCGACGATTCCGCAGATCGTCACCATCGTCGCGATGATCGCGTGGGGGCGACGTTCGGATCGTCGGCAGGAACGCAAATGGCATCTCGCAGCGCCCATGCTGCTTTCGGGGCTCGGTTGCGTGCTGACGGCGCAGGGCGGCGCGCCGCTCGTGCAACTGCTCGGCGTGTGCCTGGCATCGGCGGGATCGTATACGGCGATGTCGATTTTCTGGACCACGCCCGATCAGGCGTTCACGCCGCAAGCGCGCGCGGTGGGGATCGCGGTGATCAACGCGATCGGCAATATCAGCTCGGCGGCGAATCCGCTCGTCGTGGGCTGGCTCAAGGATGCGACGCACAGCTATGCCGCGGGGCTCATCTATTCCGCGGTGCTGCTCGTGCTGGGGACGGTGATCGTCGCGACGCTGCCGATCGGACGTGGCGAGCGCCGCGAAGTCAAAGGGGTACCGCGCGCGGCCGCTTGATCGATGCGGGCGTCGGCCAGCTAGCGTTCCGCGCCTGCCCCGCTGCGACGCGCGGCGAAACCCGGCAGGCGTTTCACGAAACCGGTCGCGAGCGCGGTGCCCACGAGAATCGCGGCGCACGCCTCGACCATGCCCATCGACACGCGCTCGCCGAGAAAGAGCGCGCCCCACAGAATGCCGAAGATGGGGATCACGAAGGTCACCGTGATCGCGCGCGCCGGCCCGACCGCTGCGATCAGCCGGAAGAACAGCAGATACGCGACGCCGGTACACGCCACGCCGAGGCCGAGCACGGCGCCCCACGCATGCAGCGAGACAGGCGCGGCAGGCCAGGTGACGAGCGCGATCGGCGCGAGCACGAGCGTCGCGCCTGTCATCGTCCCGGCAGCGACCGTAAGCGGATCGACGCCCGTGAGATGGCGCTTCGTATAGCTCGCGGCAACGCCGTACAACGCCGAGGCGACCAGAGCCGCAAGGGCGGCGAGCGCCGCGCCGGTGGAGGACGCGCCGTCGCCGGCGTGCGTCACGACCTGATCCCAGACGAGCGCGAGCACACCCACAAAACCGATCACGAGACCGACCACGCGCAGGCCGCTCAGACGATCCTTGAGCCAGACATACGCGACGACCGCGCCCCACAGCGGCGTGGTCGCGTTGATCACGGACGTGACGCCCGCGGAGAGCGTGAGTTCGGCCCAGGCGAAGAGACAGAACGGCGCGGCCGAATTGAGAATGCCGACGACGAAGAGCGGCCACGCGCGTTCGCGCAGCGTGCCGAGCGCTTCGCGCGCGGGGCGCCGCGAGAACAGCACGAGCAGAAGGAACACCGCGCCGATGCCGACGCGCAGCGCCATGAGCGGCGCGACGCCGAAATCGGCCACGCCGACGCGGATAAACAGAAACGAGCCGCCCCATAGGGCGGCGAGGAAGACCAGTTGGGCGAGTTCGATCGGGTTCATGTGGGGCGGCGCTGGGTGAGCACGGGGTTGCGCGCGGGCGCGCGATGATACGGATCGCGTGTGCGAAGTACGCGTATCGTAAGGCGAGCGGCGCGCGCCGTATAACGAAGGATTCTCACCGATATGTGAGAAAAATTAACAGCCGGAACTTGCGGTGTTATTGCGCCACGCGTTTTGCAGCGCGCAAAAAGTTGAAGCCCAAAAGACAAAGCCCGCGTAATCTTTCGATTACGCGGGCTCTATTTTTGGTCGGGGCGAGAGGATTTGAACCTCCGACCACCTGCACCCCATGCAGGTACGCTACCAGGCTGCGCTACGCCCCGAGAGCTAGAAAGTATAACAGAGAGTTTCTCTAATTAGAACCGCTTCGCGAGTAATTCGTGAACGTCCCGCATGCATCCCTTCAGCGCGGCTGTTCAGCGCCCAAGCGCATCGAGCACATGCAGTAATTCCTTGCGCAACTGATCGACGTCCACGAGCGCGGTCGTGCCTTCGGCGGCGGGCGCACCCACGGCTTCGGCTTGCCCCGCTTCGTCGGCCGCCGCACCGTGCGCGTCGAGCCGATTGCGCGCGCCGTTGATCGTGAAGCCCTGCTCGTAGAGCAGTTCGCGAATGCGACGGATCAGCAATACCTCGTGATGCTGGTAATAACGACGGTTGCCGCGCCGCTTCACCGGCTTCAACTGCGTGAACTCCTGCTCCCAATACCGCAGCACGTGAGGCTTCACGCCGCACAACTCGCTCACCTCGCCAATGGTGAAGTAGCGCTTGGCGGGTATGGGAGGCAAGACGACCTTTTCGCTTGTCGATGTCATCGCCGGTTTGCCGTGGTGGTGGTTGCGCAATGAGGCGTCGCCGCCTGGGTCCTTGAAGTCCGCTATTTCTACTTATTCGTTCACGCCCGCCATATTGCCACCGCCGCGGGCAGACAAGCTCAACGCATCAGCGCGGGAAGCTTGCCTCGGCGCCGCTCTCCACGAGCGCCTTGAGCTTCTGGCTCGCATGGAACGTCACAACGCGACGCGCCGCGATGGGTATCGCCTCGCCCGTCTTCGGATTGCGTCCGGGGCGTTGCGGCTTGTCGCGCAACTGGAAATTGCCGAAGCCCGACAGCTTCACGCTGTCGCCGCTTTCCAGCGCGTCGCGAATCACTTCGAAGAAGGCTTCGACCATGTCTTTCGCTTCGCGCTTGTTGAGACCGACGTTGTCGAACAGCAGCTCAGCGAGTTCGGCTTTGGTCAGCGTGGGCGTGTCGTTCGTGGCGCTTGCCGACGAGGCAGGAATGTCGCGAATCATGGCGCTACGCTGTGCCGCAAGAAGGGCTTCGAAATCACTCGAGTTCATTTCGTTCATCTATCTATGAAATGGCGCGCTGCCGGTTGCGGGGTTGACTTGCAACCTCGCCAACCGGTAGCCGATGTCGGTACGTGATGAGCCGAGGAGCTTATCCGCGCAACCGGGCGCCATACACTCGAGCCAGGCGATCCACCAGGGACTTGATGGCCGCATCGACCGTTTCGTCCTGAAGGGTTCCGCCAGTATCTTGCAGGGTCACCCGGAAGGCAAGGCTTTTCTCGTCCGCGCCAAGTCCGGAAGTATTTGATTTTGCACGAAATTCATCGAAAAGCGCAACCCTCTGCACAATCCGGCAAGCCTCGTCTTGCATGCCCTTCTGGAACTCGTCGAGCAACGCTTGCACCTCGATCTTTTGATCGACAACAAGAGCGATGTCACGACGCGCCGGCGGAAATTTCGAGACTTCCGCAGGCGTGGGCAGCTCGCGCGCCATCAGCGCGTCGGCCTCGACTTCGAAGAGCATCGGTGCGTGCGGCAGGTCGTACTTCTGCATCCAGCGCGGATGCAGTTCGCCGATCCAGCCCACGGACTTGCCATCGACTTCGATGCGCGCGCTACGACCCGGATGCAACGCGGCATGCTCGGCCTTCACGAAACGCGGCGTTTTGACCGCGCCCAGCGATGCGAACAACGCTTCGAGGTCGCCCTTCACGTCGAAGAAGTCCACGCCGCGCGTCTGCGCGCCCCACTGCTCTTCGAGCGCGGGACCGTAGGCGAGCGCGCCGATCATCTTCGGTTGCGCGAAACCTTCCACCGTCATCTCGCCTGCCTTGATCGACGGATCGTGCAGGAACACGCGGCCCGCCTCGAACACGCGCACGCGGTCCGCGCGGCGGTTGAGGTTGTGGCGCAGCACGTTGACGAGGCTGCCGAACAGCGTCGTGCGCATGACCGAGAGCTGGCTCGCGATCGGGTTCAGCAGCTTCACGGGATTCGCGTTGCCCGCGAAGTCCTGTTCCCACTCGGCGTCGACAAAGCTGAAGTTGATCGTCTCGGCGTAGTCGCGCGCGGCGAGCGCGTGACGAATGGCGTGGATCGAGCGGCGCGTTTCGTTGGTGGCGCGCATTTCGCTGCGCGCGACCGGCGGCAGAGCCGGAATCTTTTCGACGCCATAGATGCGCGCGACTTCTTCGATCAGGTCTTCCTCGATCTCGATGTCGAAGCGGTACGGCGGCGGCGTGACGCTGAAGCTGTCCTCGCCCGCCTTGTCAACGTTGCGTTCGAACGCGAGGCCCAGACGCGTGAAAATCTGCGCGATCTCATCGGCGCCGATCTTCACGCCGATGATGCGGTTCGCGCGCGCCACACGCATCGTCACCGGCTCGCGCTTCGGCACGTTCACGGTTTGATCGTCGATCGGGCCGGCAGCGCCGCCGCAAATGTCGAGGATCAGTTGCGTGATGCGCTCGATGTGCTCGACGGTCGTCGACCAGTCCACGCCGCGCTCGAAGCGATGGCCTGCATCGGTCGAAAAGTTGTAGCGGCGCGAGCGGCCGCGGATGCTGTCCGGCCACCAGAAGGCGGCCTCGAGATAGATGTTCGTCGTGTCGAGCGTGACGGCCGTGCTGTCTCCGCCCATGATGCCGGCGAGGCTTTCGATCTCGCGATCGTCGGCGATCACGCCCACGGTTTCATCGACTTCGACCGTGTTGCCGTTGAGCAGCTTGAGCGTTTCGCCCTTCTTGCCCCAGCGCACGTCCATCGAGCCGTGGATCTTGTCGAGATCGAACACGTGCGACGGGCGGCCGAGTTCGAGCATCACGTAGTTCGAGATATCGACGAGCGCCGAGATGCTGCGCTGGCCCGAACGCTCGAGGCGCTCGACCATCCACATCGGCGTTTTCGCGTGCGCGTTCACGCCGCGGATCACGCGGCCCGAGAAGCGGCCGCACAGGTCCGGCGCCGAAATCTTCACGGGCAGCTTTTCGTCGAGCTTCACTTCGACCTTCGGATACACGGGCGCCTGCAGCGGCGCGCCCGTGATCGCCGCCGTTTCGCGCGCGATGCCGTACACCGAAAGGCAATCGGCCTTGTTCGGCGTGAGCTTGATTTCGAAGACGGTGTCGTCGAGATTCAGCGCTTCGCGGATGTCCTGGCCGATCGGCGTGTCTTCCGGCAGGATCATGAGACCGCTGTGGTCTTCCGAGAGCTTCAGTTCGCGCGCCGAGCACAGCATGCCCTGGCTTTCCACGCCGCGCAGCTTCGAGAGCTTGATCGCGAACGGCTTGCCGCCCTCTTCCGCGGGCGGCAGTTCTGCGCCCACGAGCGCCACCGGCACCTTGATGCCGGGCGCAACGTTAGGCGCGCCGCACACGATCTGCAGCGTCGCGCCGGTGCCGGCATCGACCTGCGTGACATTGAGCTTGTCCGCGTCCGGGTGCTTCACGACTTCGAGCACGCGGCCCACGACGATCTTCGTGGTGGGCGGCGCGGCCGGGCGCAGGCCTTCGACTTCGAGGCCGGCCATCGTGAGCGCGTGGGCCAGTTCATCGGTCGTGAGCTTCGGATCGACAAAGCTTCTCAGCCAGGATTCGGGGAATAGCATTTGGTTTTACGTTCCAGACAGATTGTGACCACAGCGAAGGGTTCTCGCGCACCGTCTTCCGGTGCTGCGTCCGCCTCGCGCGCTGCTAACGAAATTAGCGCTGCGGCGTCGCTTCGTTCAGGCGAACTGGCGCAAAAAGCGCAGATCGCCTTCGAAGAACAGGCGCAGATCCTGCACGCCATAACGCAGCATCGTCAGGCGTTCGAGGCCGCTGCCGAACGCAAAGCCGATGTAGCGCTCCGGGTCGAGGCCCATGTTGCGGATCACGGTCGGATGCACCTGGCCCGAGCCCGAGATTTCGAGCCACTTGCCGGCGTTCTTGCCGTGCTCGAACATCATGTCGATTTCGGCCGAAGGCTCCGTGAACGGGAAGTACGACGGACGGAAGCGCACCTGAATGTCGTCACGCTCGAAGAACTTCTTGAGGAAGTCGGTGTAGACGCCCTTCAGGTCCGCGAAGCTGATGTTCTCTTCGATCCACAGGCCTTCGACCTGGTTGAACATCGGCGAGTGCGTGGCGTCGCTGTCCACGCGATACGTCCGGCCTGGCACGATCACCTTGATGGGCGGCGTGTGCGTGCGCGCGTAGCGCACCTGCATCGGACTCGTGTGCGTGCGCAACAAAAGCTGACGGCCGTCGGCGTCCTTGCCGTCCACGTAGAACGTGTCCTGCATCGAGCGCGCAGGATGATTTTCCGGGCTGTTGAGCGAGGTGAAGTTGTACCAGTCGGTTTCGATCTCGGGACCGTCGGCCACGTCGAAGCCGATCGAGCCGAAGATCTGCTCGACGCGTTCCCACGTCTGCATCACGGGGTGCAGGCTGCCCGTGCCCGTGCCGCGGCCCGGCAGCGTGACGTCGATCGCCTCGGCGGCGAGACGCTGGTTCAGCAGCGCGTCCGCAAGCGCCTGGCGGCGCGCGTTGAGCGCAGCTTCCACCTGCTGCTTGACGGCGTTGATGCGCGCGCCCTCGGTCTTGCGCGTTTCGGCGTCGAGCTTGCCCAGGCCCTTGAGCAGTTCGGTCAGCGCGCCGGACTTGCCGAGAAAGCGGGCCTTTTCGTTTTCGAGCGTGTTGACGTCGGGCGCGCCAGCGAACGCGCTTTGCGCGTCGGCAACAATCTGGTCCAGATCCATTGATCCCATCTTTTCAGCGTCAGAGTTTGAGACTTGGAGCATCTCCGCGCTCACGGCACGCCATAATGAAGCCCGGCGACGACGGCGCGAAGACACTGCATGAAGCGGCGCAAGAAGCGTGATTACCAACAAAAACGGGGCTCGGTGAGGAGCCCCGTTTTTGTTGCAGCATCACCGAAACGACCGGAATATCTGCTGCAACGAACCTGCGCAATACCTATGCTTACCAGCGCTTAGGCAGCGACGGCGGCCTTCACCTGCTTGACGATCGCAGCAAATGCAGCCTTGTCGAACACAGCCATGTCAGCCAGAACCTTACGGTCGAGTTCGATCGAAGCCTTCTTCAGGCCGTTGATGAACACGCTGTAGGTCATGTCGTGCTGACGCACCGCCGCGTTGATACGCGTGATCCACAGTGCGCGGAACACACGCTTCTTGTTGCGGCGATCGCGGTAGGCGTACTGGCCAGCGCGCATGACCGCCTGCTTGGCGATGCGATAGACGTTATTGCGACGGCCGCGGTAACCCTTGGCCAGGTTGATGATCTTCTTGTGGCGGGCCCGTGCGGTAACCCCACGTTTGACTCGAGGCATGTTTCGCTCCTATGAGTTATCGGTTGAGGATTACGCGAACGGCAGCATTGCGCGCACGGAGTTCAGATCGGAATCATGAACGGCCGTTGCACCACGCAGATGACGCTTGTTCTTGGTGGTCTTCTTCGTCAGGATGTGACGCTTGAAGGCTTGACCGCGCTTGACGGTACCGCCCGGACGAACCACGAAGCGCTTTGCAGCGCTCTTCTTGGTCTTCATCTTCGGCATGACAGACAACTCCATTATTTGATGGACATGGGTGTGCGGTTGGCTCGACGTTCGCACGCGTTGCCGGGACTCCGCCCTTCGAAACCCACTCCACTTGTTTTGGCGACTGGCTGGCTTTTGAAAAACAAGCTTGCCGCCGCTTTCAGGAAAAACGCCCGTTTGCCGCACTTCACGTGCAGCGCGCGGGCGCCGTTCCGGAACCTGCTTGCCGCCTTCCGCACCTGGGCGCCGAAGACGTCATTGAAAACTGCTTTCGACCGCCGCGCATCGAACGACCGCGCGGCGCGCCGGATTACTTCTTCTTCTTGGGCGAGAGCACCATGATCATCTGGCGCCCTTCCATCTTCGGCATTTGCTCGACCTGGCCGACTTCTTCGAGGTCGGTGCGCAGGCGCTCGAGCATGCGCATACCGATTTCCTGGTGAGCCATTTCGCGGCCGCGGAAACGCAACGTGATCTTCGTCTTGTCGCCTTCATCGAGGAAGCGGATGAGATTGCGCAGCTTGACGTTGTAATCGCCGTCATCGGTACCCGGGCGGAATTTGACTTCCTTGACCTGAATGACCTTCTGCTTCAGCTTGGCTTCGTGCTGCTTCTTCGATTCCTGGTACTTGAACTTGCCGTAGTCCATCAGGCGGCACACGGGCGGCACTGCCTGGGGGGCAATTTCAACCAGATCGACGTCTTGCTGTTCCGACATGCGGAACGCATCAGCCAGCTTTACGATACCGAGCGGCTCGTTCTCGACTCCGACGAGACGCACCTCGGGTGCAGTGATTTCACCGTTGATGCGATGCGACTTATCCGTAGCGATGTTACGTTTCCTCTAAAAATTAAAAAAACGAGCCGCGCTGCCAGGTGGCTTACTTGAACGTCTTGACGTCCTGCGCCAGACGCTCAGCGAATGCGCCGACGGGCATGACACCCAGATCGACGCCGCCACGGGCACGCACGGCTACCGTTTGTGCTTCACGCTCCTTGTCGCCGACGACAAGCAGGTACGGGACCTTCTCAAGCGTGTGCTCGCGTATTTTATAGCTAATTTTCTCGTTGCGCAAATCGGCCACCACTCTAACCCCTTGTTTTTGCAACGATTGGGCCAGATTAGCGGCATATTCGGCCTGACTTTCCGCGATATTCATCACAACGGCCTGCACCGGAGCGAGCCACGGCGGCATCGCGCCGGCATGGTGCTCGATCAGAATTCCGAGGAAACGCTCCATCGAACCGAGGATCGCGCGATGCAGCATGATCGGGCGGCGACGGCTGTTGTCTTCGGCCACGTACTCGGCGCCAAGGCGCTCCGGCAGGACCATGTCGAGCTGAAGCGTGCCGCACTGCCACGACCGGCCAAGTGCGTCCTTGATGTGGTACTCGACCTTCGGGCCGTAGAACGCGCCCTCGCCCGGCAACTCTTCCCATTGCAGGCCGCAGGCCGTGAGCGCCTCGCGCAGGCCATGTTCGGCGCGATTCCACGTTTCATCCGTCCCCGCGCGCGACTCCGGGCGCAGCGACAGCTTGATGTCGATGTGATCGAACCCGAAATCCTTGTAGATGCTCATCGCCAGCGTGTTGAAGGCGATCGACTCGCTGATGATCTGGTCTTCCGTACAGAAGATGTGCGCATCGTCCTGGACGAAGCCACGCACGCGCATGAGGCCGTGCAGCGCGCCCGACGCCTCGTTGCGATGGCACGAGCCGAATTCCGCATAGCGCAGGGGCAGATCGCGGTACGAGCGCAGGCCGTGGTTGAACACCTGGACGTGACCCGGGCAATTCATCGGCTTGATCGCGTAGTCGCGCTTTTCGGACTCCGTCGTGAACATATTTTCACGATAGTTTTGCCAGTGGCCCGACGCTTCCCACAGCGAGCGGTCCATGATCATCGGCGTCTTGATTTCGTCGTATCCGGCCACGCGCAGACGGCCGCGCATGTACTGCTCGACCTGCTGCCAGAGCGTCCAGCCCTTCGGGTGCCAGAACACCATGCCCGGCGACTCGTCCTGCATGTGGAACAGGTCGAGTTGCTTGCCGAGCTTGCGGTGGTCGCGCTTTTCGGCCTCTTCGAGCATGTGGAGATACTGATCCTGGTCTTCCTTCTTCGTCCAGGCCGTGCCGTAAATGCGCTGCAGTTGCTCGTTCTTCGAGTCGCCGCGCCAGTAGGCGCCCGCGACCTTCATGAGCTTGAAGACCTTCAGCTTGCCCGTGGACGGGACGTGCGGGCCGCGGCACAGGTCCGTGAAGCCGCCGTGCGAGTACAGCTTGATCTCTTCCGCGCCCGGAATCGACTCGATGATCTCGGCCTTGTACTTCTCGCCGATGCTCTTGAAGTAGTCCACGGCCTCGCCGCGCGTGACGACGCGGCGCGACACCGGCTCGTCCTTCTTCGAGAGTTCCTGCATGCGCTTTTCGATCTTTTCGAGATCTTCGGGCGTGAAGGGACGGTTGTAGGCGAAGTCGTAGTAAAAGCCGTTGTCAATCACCGGCCCGATCGTGACCTGCGCTTCCGGATACAGCTCCTTAACCGCGTAGGCCAGCAAGTGCGCCGTGGAATGACGGATGATGTCGAGACCGTCGGCGTCCTTGTCCGTGACGATGGCGAGCGATGCGTCGCGATCGATCAGCGTCGACGTATCGACCAGTTCGCCGTCGAGCTTGCCGCCGAGCGCCGCCTTCGCGAGACCGGGGCCGATCGAAGCCGCCACTTCGGCGACCGTGACGGGATGATCGTACTGTCGAACCGAACCGTCGGGCAGACGTATCGCAACCATGTTCTTCTCCAGAAGTGCCGCAAAGGCACAACGTATTGTTCGTGGGAACAGACCGCGGAAAACTTCGCGGCGAAAAAAAATGCGGCCCCGCTTTCGAGGGGCCGCATTCACTTTTCAAACCAGACTGCAGAGGCGAAAGAGGTCCTCGACTAGCGTCGCTCCGAAGTAGTTTCGGTAAACGTTCGCGGTGTCATAACCGTATTCGCCTTGAGCGCGTAGCGCTTTTTACTGCATTTGAAGCCTCGGCAACACACTCGCCGCGACCTCGATTTCGTTGGTAGGCTCGATTGGACTCGAACCAACGACCCCCACCATGTCAAGGTGGTGCTCTAACCAGCTGAGCTACGAGCCTGAAGAAGAAAGATTATATGAAGTACCCGCGCACTTGGCAAGCATTTTTTTGCAGCGCGGCAATCCGTCCTGCCGCTTCAACTCCTTCGCGACGCCCGCTGCACCCCGCCCACCTCGCCCAGCAGCACGCACGCGCGCTGGATCTGCGCGGAATTCGACACCTCCACCGTGAACTGCATATACGCCGCATTGCGGCGCGACTGGGTTTTCACGCCGATCACGTTCATTTTCTCGCGCGCGAACACTTCGGAGATGTCGCGCAGCAACCCCTGGCGGTCGGTGGCCTCGATCGAAATATCGACCGGATAGACCGACTGGCCGCGACCGCCCATCACGTCGGCGGACCACGTGGTGTGCAGCACACGCTCGGGCGCGCGGGTGGCCATGCGGCGGAAGGTGGGGCAGTCGCTGCGGTGGATCGACATGCCCTTGCCGCGCGTGACGAAACCGCTGATCGCGTCGGGCGGAGCGGGGCGGCAGCAGCGCGCGAGTTGCGTAAGCAGTGCATCCACGCCGACCACCAGCACGCCCGACGACCCGCCATGCGCGACGTTAGCGCCGCTCGCGCGCTTGGTGAGCTGTTCGGGCGTCTCCTCTTCGGGCTCGGCCGTGGGCGCGTCGTGCAACGCGTGCTCGACGTTGCGCAGGCTGAACTCTTCCTTGCCGACCACGCTGAAGAGGTCGTCGGGCGACTTGAAGCCGAGCTTGGCCGCGAGCTGATCGAGATTGACCGACGTGCGGCCCTCGCGCTGCAGCGTCTTTTCCACCATCGCGCGGCCGTTGGCGATGTTCTCCTGCGCCTCGATCGCGTTGAACCACGCGCGCACCTTCTGGCGCGCCCGCGGGCTATGCAGGTAGCCAAGCTGCGGGTTGAGCCAGTCGCGCGACGGACCGCCCTCCTTCACCGAGACGATTTCGACCGTCTGGCCGTTGCGAAGCTGGGTATTGAGCGGCACCATCGCGCCGTCCACGCGCGCGCCGCGGCAGCGATGGCCCAGTTCGCTGTGCAGGTGATAAGCGAAGTCGAGCGGCGTCGCGCCGAGCGGGAGCGCGATCACACGGGCCTGCGGCGTGAGGACGTAGATGTGGTCGTCGTCGAGCGTGGCCTGGCGCAACTGCTCCCACGGCTGGCGCCCATCCGAAACATCGTCCTTCCAGGCAAGCAACTGGCGCAGCCACGCGATCTTCTCGTCGTAGCTGCTGCTCGCGCTGAACTGGCCGCCGTAACCCTTCGAACCGGCCTCCTTGTAGCGCCAGTGCGCGGCCACACCGTATTCGGCGAACTGATGCATTTCCTGCGTGCGGATCTGCACTTCGAACGCGCGCCCGTCGTCGCCGATCACCACCGTGTGCAGCGAACGGTAGCCGTTGGGTTTGGGCCGCGAAATGTAATCGTCGAACTCCTTCGGCACCGGTTGCCAGAGGTTGTGCACGATGCCGAGCACCGTATAGCAATCCTTGATGTCCGGCACGATCACACGGAATGCGCGCACGTCGTAAAGCTCGGAGAAGTCGATCTCCTTGCCGCGCATTTTTTTCCAGATGCTGTAGATGTGCTTGGGCCGCCCGCTCACGTCAGCCGGGATATGCGCCGCGGCCAGCTCGCTCTGCAACCGCGCAATCGCTTCGGACACGTAGCTCTCGCGCTCCACGCGCTTCTCGTCCAGCAGCTTCGCGATGCGTTTATAGGTATCGGGCTCCTGGAAGCGGAACGCGAGATCTTCCAGTTCCCACTTCAGTTGCCAGATGCCGAGCCGGTTGGCGAGCGGCGCGTAGATTTCGAGCGTTTCGTGCGCGATCTCCGGCGCGGGCGTGATCTTCGCCGCCGCGTAAAAGCGCAGCGACTGCAGGCGCGACGCGAGCCGGATCAGCACGACGCGGATGTCCTGCGCAAACGCGAGCAGCATCTTGCGCAGCGACTCCACCTGCGCGCGCCGCGCTGCCTGGGCGTCGCGCCCTTCGCGGCCCGTTTCGGGCACGGCCTGCTGCGCCGCGCGCTGGCTCACGGTGCCCAGCCGCAGCAGCTTGCGCACGTCGAACACGAGCTTCGCGACTTCCGCACCGAACTGCGCCTCGAGCGTCGCTTCCGGATCGTCGAGATGCGGCGCGAGATTGAAGAGCGCCGCCGCGAGCACGGCGGGCGGATCGACGTTGAGCCGGCTCATGATGGATGCCGTGCCCTGCGCGTGCTCGATGAGCGGCTCGCCCGTGGAAAGACGTGCGTCGCCGGTGTGCGCGCGCACGAACGCAAGCGCGTCGTCGAGCGACGGCAGCGCGCCGGTATCGGCGGCAACCACGGGGGCGGGCGGAACGGTTTCGCTACTCATGAGACGATGCCCGCCGGCATGCCGGACGGGCGACAACAAAGATGATCAAACAAGCGCCAGGACATTACGCCGACTGAACGACTCGCGCTCAATCGCGCTGCGCGGCCACCACGACGATTTCGACTAGACATTCCGGATTCGCGAGCTTCGCTTCGACCGTCGCGCGCGGCGGCGTCGCGCCTTGCGCGACCCACTTGTCCCACTCGGCGTTCATGCCGGGGAAATCCTTCATGTCGGCAATATAGATCTGCACCGAGAGGAGCAACGACTTGTCGCTGTTCGCCTCGCCAAGCAGACGGTCGATGTGGCCGAGCACCTCGCGCATCTGACCGCCGATGTCCTGCTTCGTGTCCTCGGCGATCTGGCCAGCCAGGTAGACGGTGCCGTTGTGAATGGCGGTTTCCGAGAGACGCGGGCCAACGTGGTGACGAATGACTGCCATGAAAATTCCTGTTGAGAAGTGAAAAACGGTCGACTTCCGCGCCGACGCCATCCGGTGCGCATGACTGCGGGCCCGAATATGCCGGCGAATCTCATATTATGACGCGCGAGGGGCATCCCCGTCGAAGAAACGGCGCGCGATCGCGATCTGGTCGGCCGCGAGGAACGCGGGCGCATGCCCCACGCCCTCGATTTCGACGCTCGATACGTTGCGTCCCGTCTCGACCATTTTCGCGACCGTTTCGCGCGACAGCAGGTCCGAAAGCGCTCCGCGCACGACCAGCACCGGCCCTTCGAACGCCGCGAGCGAGCGCCACAGGAACTTCTCGCCTTCTTCGTTCTGCTCCGGCGTAGTTGCCTTGAAAGGCTCCGAAATGCGCGGGTCGTAGCGGTAGCGCCACTGCCCCTCCACTTCGTGCAGCAATGGCGTATTGATCTCGCGCCATTCCTCGACGCTCAGCGGCCCGAACGAGGCGGCAAGAAGCGCCGCGTTGTCGATCCCTTGCTGGAGCGTGGCGAAAGTCCCGCCAACCCCCACATATTCGCCGATACGCGCAAGC
Organism: Paraburkholderia sp. J76; assembly: GCF_905220295.1. Taxonomy (NCBI): domain Bacteria; kingdom Pseudomonadati; phylum Pseudomonadota; class Betaproteobacteria; order Burkholderiales; family Burkholderiaceae; genus Paraburkholderia; species Paraburkholderia sp. J76. The sequence goes on along the minus strand of NZ_CAJMZJ010000003.1, from coordinate 70,236 downwards.
GACGCAGGTTCGATATGCGGCCCGATGTCGTTGAGCAGCATGCGGCCAATGGGCGTACCCGGCAGCCCCGCGAGCGCGAGACCGATCAGGCCGCCCATCGAGGTGCCGAACCAGTCCACCTTCTCGACGCCGGTGCGCGCGATCAACGTGACCATGTCCGCCACGTATTGCGCGACGCCGTAGCCGCGTGCGTCGGCCAGCCACGACGAGAGGCCCCGGCCGGCCACGTCCGGGCACACGACACGGTGCGTGTGGGCCATTGCGGCGGCAAAGCGGTCGAAGTCGCGCCCCGAGCGCGTGAGCCCGTGCACGCATACAAGCACGCGCGGATTGGCGGGGGCGCCCCACTCGGTGTACGCGATGCGGTGCAGGCCCGCGGGACTGAGACACTGAACGTATTGCTGGCGCGGCACGGCGGTCGATTCGGTCATCGCGGGATCCTCGCTCGAAGGCGCATCAAGGCTTTCGACCGATTGTAAACGGCTTTGCCCCGCGCCATCGGCCGCAACGCCGCACGCAAACCGTACCCCGTGGCGCCTCAGGCCGGGCTTCGCGCCGCGCTGGGCAGCGTTCCGAACACCGCCCCCCTCTCCCATCCGGCCTATGCCGTTTGGCCGACGTTTCAACGCGACGCCAACGCGCAACAATGCAAGCACCGCAAAACAAAACGGGCGAGACCGAAGTCTCGCCCGCCGCAAATCATGCTTACGCTACGACATTCAGCTCACGGCGCTTACATCGAGCGGCGCGCCAGTCCTGGCCTTGATCTCGTCCACCGTCACGCCCGGTGCAAGCTCGGTCACCTTCAGTCCGGCCTCGCTCACTTCCATCACGCCGAGGTCCGTGATGATGAGATCGACCACGCCCACGCCAGTCAGCGGCAGCGTGCAGGCTTCGAGAATCTTGTGCTGGTCGCCCTTCGCGACGTGCTCCATCAACACGACCACGCGGCCAACGCCCGCCACGAGGTCCATCGCGCCGCCCATGCCCTTGATCATCTTGCCGGGGATCATCCAGTTGGCCAGATCGCCCTTCTCGCTCACCTGCATCGCGCCGAGGATCGCCAGGTTGATGTGGCCGCCGCGAATCATCGCGAACGAGTCAGCGGAAGAGAAAATCGACGACCCCGCCAGCGTCGTCACCGTCTGCTTGCCTGCGTTGATCATGTCGGCGTCCACTTCGTCCTCGGTCGGGAACGGGCCGATGCCGAGCAGGCCGTTTTCCGACTGCAGCCACACTTCCACGCCTGCGGGCACGTGGTTGGCCACGAGCGTGGGCAGCCCGATGCCGAGGTTCACGTAGAAGCCGTCCTGCAGTTCTTTCGCCGCGCGCGCGGCCATTTCGTCACGATTCCATGCCATGATCGGTCTCCTTCCTCAGTTTCCCGCCGGGTTGCTCGATGCTGCACGCACGGTGCGTTGTTCGATACGCTTTTCCGGATGCGCGTTGAGCACGATGCGTTGCACGAAGATGCCCGGCGTATGGATGGCGTCCGGATCGAGTGCGCCGTTCTCGACTATCTCCTCCACTTCCGCTACGGTGATCTTGCCCGCCATCGCGCACATCGGGTTGAAGTTGCGCGCCGTGCGGCGGAAAACCAGGTTGCCCGACTTGTCGGCCTTCCATGCCTTCACGAGCGCGACATCCGCCGTGAGCGAATGCTCGAGCACGTAATGCTTGTCGCCGAACTGGCGCGTTTCCTTGCCTTCGGCGATCAGTGTGCCAAAGCCGGTATTCGTGAAGAACGCGGGAATGCCCGCGCCGCCCGCGCGCAGCTTTTCAGCCAGCGTGCCTTGCGGCGTGAATTCGAGTTCGAGTTCGCCCGACAGATACTGACGCTCGAATTCCTTGTTCTCGCCCACGTAGGACGAGATCATTTTCTTGATCTGGCGCGTCTCCAGCAGCAGGCCCAGGCCAAAGCCGTCCACACCCGCGTTGTTGCTGATGCAGGTGATGCCCTTCACGCCCGTATCGCGCAGTGCGCCGATCAGCGCTTCAGGAATGCCGCAGAGGCCAAAGCCGCCAACCGCGAATGTCTGGCCGTCCTTGACGATGCCCTCGAGCGCGGCAGCCGCGCTTTTGTAGACCTTGTTCATCAGTGTGTCCCTTCCTCGAATGGAAATCCGCCAATCCGGTTTGTCGCGCGGACGTCGAGCGCGTCCGGCCGCTCAATTCTAGTCATGCCCCGGTGGCGTTGCCGTGAAGCCGGCAGCCCGGCCGGGCTGCGCGCACGGGCCCAAACGAGCCGCGCGAGCTTTGAAAACTGCTCCTCCGTTGGGTGCAAAGCGTACGCTGCCCCGCTGTTGCGGCACAATACGCAAAACTACATAAAGCAATACCCGCACCGTCCGCCATGGCCGCTTCCACCCAAACCGTCGAACGCTCCGCTCTCGACTACCAGACCGCGTTCCATCTCGCGCCCATCGGCCTCGTGCTTGCGCGCGAGCGCACCATCGTCGATTGCAACGAGCAGGTCGCCGCCATCTTCGGCTGCGCGCGCGAGACGCTGATCGGCCAGTCGTTTCAGGTGCTCTACCCTTCGGCGGACGAGTTCGAGCGCATTGGCGCGCGCATTCCGCCGATCATGACAGCGCAAGGCAGCTACGCCGACGACCGCATCATGAAGCGCGCCAACGGCGAACTATTCTGGTGTCATGTCACGGGGCGCTCGCTCGATCGCACCGAGCCACACGCGGCGGGCGTCTGGACGTTTGAAGACCTGAGCGCGACGCGCCGCGTCGCTATCGAACTCACGCCGCGCGAGCGCGAGATCGCCGCGCAGCTCGTTACCGGCAAGACCAGCAAGCAGATCGGGCGAATTCTCGATATCAGCCCGCGCACCGTGGACGTCTATCGTGCGCGCCTCATGCGCAAGTACGACACGGGCAACGCCACCGAACTGCTGCAACGGCTTCTCGGCCAGTAAGGGCGCGCTTTGCCGGGCGGCCCGGGTCGCCCGGCGCTCAACCTACCCGGTCGGACTTGACGAGGCCCGCATGCTCGATGGTCGCGCGCAGCATGTCGGGAATCGGCACCGATTTGCCCGCCGCGTAGTCGATCCACACGCAGCGCGCATTTCCGCGTGCGTAGAGAGCGTCCGGCTCGTCGGCGCGGCGCAGTTCGAAACCGGTGTCGAAGCTGCTGCGGCCTGGCTGACCGACCGTCATCGTGCAAACGATGTCGCCGGGGTAATGCAGTTGCTTGAGGAATTCCATCGAAGCATTGACGATCACCGGCCCCTGGCCGTCGCCGCTCTCCGCGGCCACGCCCAGATGCTCGAACCAGGAAATCCGCACCTGCTCCATGTAGCGGAAATAGACCGTGTTGTTCACATGGCCGAACGCGTCCATGTCGCCCCAACGGATCGGCATGGTCATTTCAAATACGGGGTGGTAGTCACTCATTGCACTTCGACTTCTCGTTGTTGCTAAAAAACGGAATGCCGGCCGGCGGCCGGACTCGCCTGCGCTCAGGTGAGCCCGAAGCCGTCGTCAGCGGTGATGATCGAGCCGTTAATGAACGACGACTCGTCGGCGGCCAGCAGCAGCAGCAGGCCGTCCAGGTCCTCCGGCTTGCCAACGCGGTGGCGCGGCAGCATCGAAACGAGCTTTTGCCCCTGCTCCGTCGACCAGTGGTGATGGTTGATCTCCGTGTCGATATAGCCTGGGCAGATCGCGTTCACGTTGATGCCGTGGCGGCCCCATTCGAGCGCCATCGCCTTCGTCATATGAACGACCGCCGCCTTGCTGATCGCGTACAGGCCGATTTGCGGCAGCACGCGCAGGCCCGCCACCGAAGCGATATTGATGATGCGGTACGCGGGCTTCGCGCCGCCGCCGTTGCCGCGCATGATCATGCGCCGGGCGACTTCCTGGGCCACGAAGAAAGCGCCGCGCGTGTTGGTGTCGAATACGTACTCGAAGTCGGCTGGCGTTACGTCGGCGAGCTTTTGGGTGGTGGAAACGCCCGAGTTGTTGACCAGGATGTCAATGGTCCCCGCCTCGGTTTCCGCGTGCGCGACCGCGGAGCGGATGCTCTGATAGTCAGTCACATCGAGCGACACGACGTGCGCCGCGCCCCCGTTCGCCTCGATTTCGGCGCGCAGCTCCTTCAGGCGCTCCACGCGGCGGCTCGCAAGCACGACTTTCGCGCCCGCCTGCGAGAGCACCTGGGCGAAACGCTTGCCGAGCCCGCTGGAGGCCCCCGTAATCATCGCGACCTTGCCTTCCAGATTGATCGAACGGCCCATTTCCGGTTCCTGTTCAAAGGTGAATAAGCGCCAGAACGCGGCCTTGATGGCCACGCCAAATCCGGCGCCTTAGAATAGAACGGTCGTGCTAATGTTACCCTGTTGGGTTGCGGCACGGGGAACGTTACCCGACAATACGAACCCGAAAAAAGCATTCTAATGGCAAGAGGAGCATTGATGACCCCCGCAAGTCTTTTGGAGCAATACGGCCCACGCGAGTCGATGGAATACGACGTGGTGATCGTCGGCGGCGGCCCCGCCGGGCTGTCCGCCGCGATCCGCCTGAAGCAGCTGGCCGCGGAAAAGGGCGCTGAAATCGGCGTCTGCGTGCTGGAGAAAGGCTCGGAAATCGGGGCGCATATCCTCTCGGGCGCGGTCATGGATCCGCGTGCCCTGAACGAGCTGATGCCGGACTGGAAAGAGCAAGGCGCACCGCTGAACGTGCCCGTGACCGAGGACAAGTTCCTTTTTCTTTCCGAAACGGGGGCTAAATCCGTGCCGAACTGGGCACTGCCCGACAACTTCAAGAACCACGGCAACTACGTCATCAGCCTCGCCAATGTCACCCGCTGGCTGGGCCAGCAGGCCGAGGCGCTGGGCGTCGAAATCTTCCCCGGCTTCCCGGCTGCCGAAGTGCTCTACAACGACGATGGTTCCGTGAAGGGCGTCGCCACCGGCAACATGGGCGTGGGCAAGGACGGCGAGCCCACCGAAAACTTCCAGCTCGGCATGGAGCTGCACGCGAAGTACACGCTGTTCTGCGAGGGCTGCCGCGGGCATCTGGGCCGTCAACTGAACGAGAAGTTCAAGCTCGGCAAGGACGCGGACCCGCAGGTCTACGGCATCGGCATCAAGGAACTGTGGGAGATCGATCCGGCGAAGCACCAGCCGGGCCTCGTGATCCACACGGCCGGCTGGCCGCTCGAATCGGACACCTACGGCGGCTCGTTCCTGTACCACATCGACAACAACCAGGTGATGGTGGGTTTTGTCGTCGGCCTTGCGTACCAGAACCCGTATCTCTCGCCGTTCGAGGAATTCCAGCGCTACAAGACGCATCCGGAAATCCGCAAGTACCTCGAAGGCGGCAAGCGCGTGTCGTACGGCGCGCGTGCGATCACGGCGGGCGGCCTGATGTCGCTGCCCAAACTCGTGTTCCCGGGCGGCGCGCTCGTGGGCGACGATGCGGGCTTTCTGAACGCCTCGCGCATCAAGGGCAGCCACGCGGCGATCAAGACCGGCATGCTCGCGGCCGATGCGGCGTTCGAAGCCGTGCAGGCCGGGCGCACGGGCGACGAACTTGCTGCGTACCCCGAAGCGTTCAGGCGGTCGTGGCTTTACACGGAGCTGTACAAGGCGCGCAACTTCAAGCAGTGGATGAGCAAGGGCCTGTATCTGGGCACGCTGATGGTGGGCATCGAGCAGAAGCTGCTGGGCGGCAACGTGCCGTGGACGCTGCATCACCAGCATCGCGACCACGAGATGCTCAAGCCCGCTTCGCAGTGCAAGCCGATCGAGTATCCGAAACCGGACGGCAAGCTCACGTTCGACCGGCTTTCTTCGGTGTTCATCTCGAACACGAACCACGAGGAGAATCAGCCGGCGCACCTCACGCTGAAGGACGCGAGCGTGCCCGTGAACGTGAACCTGCGCACCTACGCGGGCCCCGAAGCGCGCTTCTGCCCCGCTGCGGTGTACGAGTTCATGAAGAACGACGACGGCAGCGACCGCCTGCAGATCAACGCGCAGAACTGCGTGCACTGCAAGACCTGCGACATCAAGGACCCGACGCAGAACATCGTGTGGGTCACGCCCGAAGGCGGCGGCGGTCCGAATTATCCGAACATGTAAGTTCGGCAGGACGCAAAAAAAAACGCTTCAGGTGCGAGCCCGAAGCGGTTTTTTGTTGCCCGCGCAACGAGTTCGGCTCACGCCGTACCGGTCGGCGTCACTCGTCGCTGGCCGCGATCTTCGGCGTCGTCACGACGACGTCGGCATTCTGCGCGCGGTGGCGCAGGGCATGATCGATCAGCACGAGGGCGAGCATGGCCTCGGCGATCGGCGTCGCGCGAATGCCCACGCATGGGTCGTGGCGGCCGAAGGTCTCGACCGTCGCGGGCTCGCCCGCCTTGTCGATCGAGCGGCGCGGCGTGCGGATGCTGGAGGTCGGCTTGATGGCGATAGAAACGGTGATGTCCTGCCCGGTCGTTATGCCGCCGAGCACGCCGCCAGCGTGGTTGCCGTGGAAACCGTTGGGCGTGAGTTCATCGCCGTGCACCGAACCGCGCTGCGCGACGCTCGCGAAGCCCGCGCCGATCTCCACGCCCTTCACCGCGTTGATGCCCATCATGGCATGCGCGATATCGGCGTCGAGCCGGTCGAAGAGCGGCTCGCCCCACCCCACCGGCACGCCGCTCGCCACCACGTTCACGCGCGCGCCAATCGAGTCGCCGTCCTTGCGCAACGCGTCCATGTAGTCCTCGAGTTGCGGCACGACGTCGGCGTTGGGCACGAAGAACGGATTCTCGTGCACGTGCTCCCAGCTCACGAACGGCACGTCGATCTCGCCGAGCGCGCGCATGTAGCCGCGCACTTCCACGCCGAAGCGCTCGCGCAGCCACTTCTTCGCAACGGCGCCCGCCGCGACCGTGGGCGCCGTGAGGCGCGCCGAGGAACGGCCGCCGCCGCGATAGTCGCGAATGCCGTATTTCTGCCAGTAGGTATAGTCGGCGTGACCGGGGCGGAAGGTCTCGACGATGTTGCCGTAGTCCTTGCTGCGCTGGTCGGTATTGCGGATCAGAAGCGCGATGGGCGTGCCCGTCGTGCGCCCTTCGAAAACGCCCGAGAGAATCTCGACCTTGTCCTCCTCCTGGCGCTGCGTCACGTGACGCGACGTGCCGGGACGGCGGCGGTCGAGGTCGATCTGGATGTCGGCTTCGGTCAGCGCGAGGCCGGGCGGGCAGCCGTCGATGACGCAGCCGATGGCCGGACCGTGGGATTCGCCGAAGGTGGTAACGGTGAAAAGCGTACCGAGCGTGTTGCCGGACATGGCGGTCGTCCAAAGTGAATCGGGTAATCCAATATTATGCCAGCCCACGCGCAGCGACGCCCGACCGGGCGGTCGGGCGAGCCCGCATTAGCGCCGCGCGCCGCGCAGTTCCGCCACCGTTTCCTGCAAACGCTCCAGCGTGGCGTCGGCGGCCGCGATCGGCTCGCCCACCGCGAGCGTCAAACGGCTCGTCAGGCCGCGCCGCAGGGGCCGCTCCTGCCCGGACGCCGGAAAGCGCGAAAACGCGCTGCCCCAGAGGCCGCGCAACGCCATCGGCACGACAGCAACCGGCGTGCGCCCCAAGATCTCGGTCACGCCGTGCCGGAACGGGTTCATGTCGCCCGTGCGCGTGAGCTTGCCCTCGGGAAAGATGCAGACGAGGTCTCCTTCGGCCAGCGCGGCCGCGCATGCGTCGTAAGCGGCGGCGAGCGCAGACGGGTCTTCGTGCGCGGGCGCAATCGGAATGGCCTTGGCATGACGGAACACCCAGCCGAGGAACGGCGAGCGGAAGATCTGCCGATCCATCACGAAGCGGATCGGCCGCGGGCTCTCGGCCATGATGACGATGGCATCGACATAGCTCACGTGGTTGCAGACGAGCACCGCCGCGCCCTCGCGCGGTATGCGTTCGGCATGCACGAGCCGCACGCGGTAGACGGTATGGACGAGCACCCACGCCATGAATCGCAGCAGGAACTCGGGCACGAGCGTGTAGATATAGGCCGCCACGACGATATTGAGGAGCGCCGTGGTGAGAAAAATGCCGGGAATGCCGACGCCCGCGGACGTGAGCGCCATCGCCATGAGTGCCGAGACGATCATGAAGAGCGAATTGAGAATGTTGTTCGCGGCGATGATGCGCGCGCGGTGGCTCGGCGCGCTGCGGCTCTGGATCAACGCGTAGAGCGGCACGCTGTAGAAGCCGCCGAACATGGCGAGCAGAAACAGGTCCGCGAGCACGCGCCAGTGCGCGGCGGTGCGCAGGAATTCGCCCACCGAAAGCAGATGGGGCGCGGCGGGCAGCGCATGGCTCGCGAAGAACAGATCGATGCCGAACACGCTCATGCCGATGGAGCCGAGCGGCACGAGGCCCACTTCGATGCGCCGCCGCGAAAGCCGCTCGCACAGCAGCGACCCCAAGCCGATGCCGAGCGAGAACATCGCGAGCAGCAAGGTCACGACGTCGGGGTCGGCCGACATCACGTCCCTGGCGAAATTGAAGAACGAGGCGAGAAACGTCGCGCCGACGAACCAGAGCCACGAGATGCCGAGCAGACTCAGGAACACGGTGCGATTGCCGCGCGCGAGACCCAGGTTGCGCCAGGTTTCGGTGAACGGATTCCAGTTGATGCGCAGATCCGGCTGCGATGGCTCGCACGGCGGCACGAAGGCCGAAGCCACACGCCCCGCCAGCGCGATGCCGATGCACATGCCGCCGAGCCACCAGGCGCCGGCAGGCGGTCCTTCAACCACGGTCGCGGACGTCGCATCCATCGCGCCGATACCCGCCGCCACGCCCCCGACGATCGTGCCGAGCAGGATCGCGACGAACGTGCCCATCTCGACGAGCCCGTTGCCGCCCACCAGTTCGTCGGGCGCGAGCCGTTGCGGGAGATACGCGTACTTGACCGGCCCGAACACGGTGGAATGCACGCCCATGAGGAAGGTGCACGCGTAGAGCAGCGGCGCGCTGTGCATCCAGAAGCCGGCCGCGCCGATCAGCATGACCGCGATCTCGAAGGTCTTGACCCAGCGCGTGAGCGTCGCCTTGTCGTACTTGTCGGCGACCTGACCCGAAGTCGCGGAAAACAGCACGAACGGCAGGATGAAAATAGCCGAGATGAGGAAGGCAACCGTCTTCGGATCGACGCCCGAAAACCGCGCAGCCTGATACGTAACGAGCGAGGTGAAGCCGATCTTGAAGACGTTGTCGTTCATCGCCCCGAGAAACTGCGTCCAGAAAAACGGGGCGAAACGACGCTGGCGCAGCAGCGTGAATTGCGAAGCGTGGTCGTGGTGCGCTTTGCGCTCGTCGCGCTGCGCTGCGGGCATCGGTCTATCGTTCATCGATCAGGAATCGCACTGACGGAATTCATGGCGCCCAGACGCGAAAAAGCGCGCCGGACGCGCGCTTTTTCATGCTGACCACCGCAGGGAAACGGCCCACGCTCAACGCGCCGGCTGACGCTCCTCTTCGGGCCAGTCGCGAATATAGGCCTTCAGCAGCTTGTTTTCGAAGCCCTGCGCTTCCACCACGGCCTTCGCCACGTCGTAGAACGAGATCACGCCCATGAGCGAGCGGCTTTCCATGACCGGCAGGTAGCGCACGTGATGTTCGAGCATCATGCGGCGCACTTCGTCGACCTCGGTTTCCGGCGTGCAGGTGATGGGATGATCGTCCATGACCTTGCGGATCGTCGTGGTGCCGACGCTGCCGCCGTTGGCGCGCAGCGTGAGGATGATCTCGCGGAACGTGAGCATGCCGACCAGATCGCCGTACTCCATGACGACGAGCGACCCGATATCGTGCTCGGCCATGGTATTGACTGCCTCGTGCAGCGCAGTATCGGGCGTAACGGTATAGAGCGTATTGCCCTTTACCTTGAGGATGTCGCTGACACGCATGATGTGTCTCCAGGAATGCCGCTAGTAATGGGGGAAATGCTGAAAAGATGGCTACCTGATTCGATCCTAGCGGAAAGACTGTTAAAAGGAAAGCCGCGCGGCGGGCGGTCCGCGGGGCCCCGAAACGTCTGCCGAAAGCCGTTGCGAGGCGTTTTCCGGCGCGGTTCCCGCCGCTCCCGAGGGCCTTCGTCATGCCCAGAAACGCCCGGCGGCGCGCCCCCGCGCCCCGCCGCCGGTGTTACGATGCCCTTCACCTTCGACACCAGGCCGGTTCGCGCCGGCCGCGCCGCCACGATGTCCTCGACGCCTGCATTGACTCCGGATACCCGCTTCGACACACTCGCGCTGCACGCCGGCGCGGCGCCCGATCCCGCCACCGGCGCCCGCGCGACGCCGATCTATCTCACCACTTCGTTCTCGTTTCGCGATACTGACCACGCCGCCGCGCTCTTCAACATGGAGCGCGCGGGCCACGTGTATTCGCGCATCTCGAATCCGACCGTCGCGGTGTTCGAGGAACGCGTGGCCGCGCTCGAAGGCGGCGCGGGCGCGATCGGCACCGCGAGCGGCCAGGCGGCGCTGCATCTCGCGATCGCCACGCTGATGGGCGCGGGATCGCACATCGTCGCCTCGGCGGCGCTCTATGGCGGCTCGCACAATCTGCTGCACTACACGCTCAGGCGCTTCGGCATCGAGACGACCTTCGTCAAGCCCGGCGATCTCGACGCCTGGCGCGCCGCGCTGCGGCCCAACACGCGCCTGCTGTTCGGCGAGACGCTCGGCAATCCGGGCCTCGACGTGCTCGACATCGAGGCGCTCGCGCACATCGCGCATGGCCACGGCGTGCCGCTCCTCGTCGATTCGACGTTCACCACGCCTTACCTGCTGCGGCCCTTCGAGCACGGCGCGGATCTCGTCTATCACTCGGCCACGAAGTTCCTCGGCGGCCATGGCACGACGATCGGCGGCGTGCTGGTCGATGGCGGCACGTTCGACTTCGACGCGTCGGGCCGCTTTCCCGAACTCACCGAGCCCTATGCGGGCTTTCACGACATGGTGTTCAGCGAGGAGAGCACGGTGGCGCCCTTCCTGTTGCGCGCGCGCCGCGAGGGCTTGCGCGACTTCGGCGCGTGCCTGCATCCGCAGGCCGCGTGGCAGTTGCTGCAAGGCATCGAAACGCTGCCGCTGCGCATGGAGCGGCATGTGGCGAACGCGCGGCGCATCGTCGAATTTCTCGCCGCGCATGAGGCGGTCGAATCGGTCGCGTGGCCCGAACTGCCGAGCCATCCCGATTACGCGCTCGCCAAACGCCTGCTGCCGCGCGGCGCGGGCGCCGTGTTCAGCTTCAACCTGCGCGGCGGACGCGCGGCGGGCAAGCGCTTCATCGAGTCGCTCACGCTGTTCTCGCATCTGGCCAACGTCGGCGACGCGCGCTCGCTCGTGATCCACCCGGCCTCGACCACGCATTTCCGCATGGACGCCGCCGCGCTTGCCGCCGCCGGCATTGCGGAAGGGACGATCCGGCTTTCGATCGGACTCGAAGATTCCGCCGATCTCGTCGACGACCTCAAGCGCGCGCTGAAGGCGTCGCAGAAAACGGATGCGTCCAAGGCCAAGGGCGCCGGCAAGGAGGCGTCATGATCGTCGATGTCGCCGGCAAGCCGGTTTATGTCTACACGGCCTCGCGCGCGATCGACCGCGCGCTGCCGTTCGCGGTGTTCGTCCACGGCGCGCAGCACGACCACAGCGTCTGGGCGCTCCAATCGCGCTATTTCGCGAACCACGGCTTCAATGCGCTGGCCGTCGATCTGCCCGGCCACCTGCGCAGCGCGGGCCCGGCGCTCACGAGCATCGGCGCGCTCGCCGACTGGCTGGCCGCGCTGCTCGACGCGCTCAATGCACCGCAGGCTCTCGTCGCCGGCCACAGCATGGGCTCGCTCGTCGCGCTCGAATTCGCTGCGCGCCATCCCGAGCGCGCTCAGCGCATCGCCCTGCTCGCCACCGCGTTCCCGATGACCGTGGCGCCGACCTTGCTCGAAGCCGCGCGCGAGCGCGAGCCGGAGGCCATCGCGCTCGTGAATGCGTGGTCGCACTCGACGCTCGCCGCCAAGCCGTCGAGCCCCGGGCCCGGCTTCTGGCTGCGCGGCATGAACGGGCGCCTCATGGAGCGAGCCTCCGCGCGCGGCGAGCCGCAGCTTTTCCATACCGATTTCGCGGCGTGCAACGCCTACGCGGATGGACTGACCAGCGCCGCGAAGGTGCGCTGCCCGGTGCGCCTGATCGTCGGCAAACGCGACGCGATGACGCCCCCGCGCGCTGCGCGCGCCCTCGCCACGGCAATCGCGCAAGCGGGCACGCCCGTGGATACGATCACGCTCGACGCGGGCCACGCGCTGATGACCGAGCAGCCCGACGCGACGCTCGACGCGCTCTATGCTTTTGCAACGCAGCAAGCGCCGCGCGCGGGCAACAGCTAACGCGAGCCCTGGTTGCACGGTCGTTCGGAACGCCGGAAAATGGCGGCATGAACCATCCCCCGCGTGCTCACGCGGCAAGGAGGAGACGATGCAACCCACCACGCATACCGAGCATTTTTCGAGCTTTGCGCAGTTCTATCCGTTCTACCTGAGCGAGCACAGCAATCTCACGAATCGGCGGCTGCATTTCATCGGCTCGCTCGGCGTGATCGGCTTCGTCTGCATGGCGATCGCCACCGGCAACTGGCTCTGGCTGCCGCTCGCCGTCGTGTGCGGTTACGGCTTCGCCTGGGTCGGACATTTCAGGTTCGAGAAGAACCGCCCGGCCACCTTCCGCCACCCCATCTATAGCCTGATGGGCGACTGGGTCATGTTCGCGGATATCTGCCGCGGCAAGATTTCGCTCTGATTCGAATGCGCCGCACGGCGCGCCGCGCACGGGCGCGCCGCATCGTCACGCCGCCGGATGCGGAAGTCCCGGCGGGTGCTCTTCCGTCAGCGCCGGCACACGCCGCGCGGCAAGCAGCGACGCGAGCGAAATGGCGAGCTTGTCGTTGTCGAGCGCGCCCAGCAGCAGGTGCGCGTCGATAGTGCTCGACTTGAGCTGATACGCCAGTTCCTCGCGATCGATCGCGAAGCGGTTGAAAATGCCCGCGACCGAAATGCGCGCGGGATTGCCGATCAGCAGGAACAGCGTTTTCGCGCGTTCGTCCTGCTCGAGACGCCCCACGAGTTCGTCCTTTTCCAGACCGTTGATCAGCCGTGCGACCGTAGCCAGGTCGCGCCGCAAAAGCTGTGCGAGCTGCTCGGTCGTGCGCCCGGGCTCGCCGGCGTCGCGTGCATCGGCGAGACCTGCGAGCAATTCGAGCGCGTCGAGCAGGTCGCTGCCCGGAAAACGTGGCCGGTCGAAGCGCCCCGTGCGGATTTCGGGCAGCGCCGACGTGATCATCGCGCCCACGAGCGTGATGAACCAGCTCAGGTACATCCACAGCAGGAACATGGGCGCCGCCGCGAACGCGCCATAAACCGCGGTATAGGTCGGAATGCGGCGCACGTAATAGCCGAAGCCGCGCTTGGCCGCCTCGAACGCGATGGCCGCGGCGATGCCGCCCACCAGCGCATCGCGCCACTGCACGCGGCAGTTCGGCAGGTACACGTAGAGCATCGTGAACGCGAGCGCCGTGAGCGGCAGCGAAGCGCCGATGAGCATCCAGTCGAGGATGCCCGACACGTGCTGCTCGGTCGCGATCACGGCGGAACGCGTGAACACGTACGAGGAGATCGACAGGCTCACGCCGATCAGGATCGGCCCGAGCGTGAGGATGGCCCAGTAGACGAGCACGCGCTGCGCGAAGGGCCGCGCCTTGCGCACGCGCCAGATCAGGTTGAAGGCCGATTCCACGGTCATCATGGTCATGACCGAGGTGACGAAGAGCACGATCATGCCCATCGTCGTGAGCCCCTTGGCCTTCGAGGCGAACTGGTTCAGATACTTGAAGATCTGGCTGTTGATCTGCGCCGGCATGAGGTGGTCGGCGAGAAACGTCTGCAGCGAACTCTGGAACGAAGCGAAGATCGGGAATGCGGTGAAGAGCGCGAACGCGACCGTGGCGAGCGGCACGAGCGAGAGCAGCGTGGTGAAAGTCAGGCTGCCCGCGACCTGCGGAATGCGATCTTCACGGCTGCGCCGCGCCGCGAAACGCGCAAGCCGCTTCACGATACCCAGATCGATCCTCACCCTCGACAGCACATCCATTCGCCCGCCTTCCTCGCCACCGTGAACACTTCGCTTGCCGCGCCCGCCAGGAGCCGCATGGGCGGCAAACCCAGCCCCTATAATATCCCGTCCACCGACGAGGCCAGATGAAACCGATTCTTGTGCTTTATTACAGTCGACATGGCGCAACCCGCGAACTCGCGCGCGCGATCGCTCAGGGTGTCGACAGCGTTCCCGGCGCCGAAGCGCGCGTGCGCACGGTGCCGCCCGTCTCTACTGTCTGCGAGGCCACCGCGCCCGATATCCCCGCCGACGGGCCGCCCTACGTCGAACTGCGCGATCTCGAAGAATGCGCGGGTCTCGCGCTCGGTTCGCCCACGCGCTTCGGCAACATGGCCGCGCCGCTCAAGTACTTCCTCGACGGCACGACGCCGCAGTGGCTTTCGGGCGCGCTCGCGGGCAAGCCCGCTTGCGTGTTCACGTCGACGGGCAGCCTGCACGGCGGCCAGGAAAGCACGCTGCTTTCGATGATGCTGCCGCTGCTTCACCACGGCATGCTGCTCGTGGGCATCCCCTACACGGAAAGCGCGCTCACGACCACGCAGGGCGGCGGCACGCCCTACGGCGCCTCGCATCACGCGCGCCCGGACGCGCGCGGCCACGGCTTGAGCGCCGAAGAAAAGACGCTCGCGAGCGCGCTAGGCGTGCGGCTCGCGCGCGCGGCGCTCGCGCTCGCCAACACCGAATACGGCCAGCGGCCATGAACGCAAGCGTGACCGAGCCCATCGCCCCGCGTCGCGGCGCCGCGCTCGGCGCCTTTGCGATGCTCGCCGCGCTCACGCTGCTGTGCGTTGCGTGGGAATGGCGGCTCGCGCCGCTGCGTCCCGGCGGCAGCGCGCTCGTGCTCAAGGCCGTGCCGCTCGCCCTCGCGCTGCCCGGCGTGCTGCGACGCCGGCTTTACACGCTGCAGTGGGCGGCGATGCTCGTGCTGCTCTACTTCGCGGAAGGCATCGTGCGCGGCATGACCGATCCCGCGCCCGGCAACCTGCTGGGCTGGGTGGAAGTCGCGCTGGCTTTCGGCTTTTTCGCGTGTGCGCTTGCGTATGTCGCACCGTATAAGCGGGCTCACAAGCAGGCTCACAAGCAGGCCGAAAAGCTTGCCAGGCACGAGTCGCCCTGAGCAGGCGCGTTGCCCGCGAGCGCTGCGTGAAGGCTATCGCCGTGTCACACTAGGCATTTGAGCCTCGCGCCTGAACGACAATCGCGGCGCGCCCGCCAGCCCGGCGCGAGCCGCGAATCTCCGAGACATCATGACCGACTCCACCCCGACCGCCTGTCAAGCCTTCCTCGCCGCCTGCGCCGCCGCCATCGGCGCGCAATACGTGCTGACCGACGCGCACGACACCGCGCCCTACCTCGCCGACTGGCGCCGCCGCTATCAGGGCGCGGCCTTCGCCGTGCTCTGCCCGGCCAATACGCAGGAAGTCGCCGCGCTCGTGAAGCTCGCGCACGAGCATCGCGTCGCGCTCGTGCCGCAAGGCGGCAACACCGGCCTCGCGGGCGGCGCGACGCCCGACTCGAGCGGCAACCAGGCCGTACTGAGCCTGCGGCGCCTGAATCGCGTGCGCGAGATCGACGCGCACAACAACACGATCACCGTGGAAGCCGGCGTGATCCTCGCCGAAGTCCAGGCGCGCGCGAGGGATGCGGGCCGCCTGTTCCCGCTGTCGCTTGCCGCCGAAGGCAGTTGCACGATCGGCGGCAATCTCTCGACCAATGCGGGCGGCACCGGCGTGCTGCGCTACGGCAACACGCGCGAGTTGTGTCTCGGCCTCGAAGTCGTCACGCCGCAAGGCCAGATCTGGGACGGCCTGCGCGGGCTGCGCAAGGACAACACCGGCTACGATCTGCGCGATCTCTTCATCGGCGCGGAAGGCACGCTCGGCATCATCACCGCGGCCGTCATGAAGTTGCATCCGCTGCCGGCCGCGCGCGTCACCGCGCTCGCGGCGCTCGGCTCGGCGCATGCCGCCCTCGACTTTCTGGCGCTCGCGCAGCGCTACGCCGGGCCGTTGCTCACCGGCTTCGAGCTGATGTCGGACTTCTGCATGGAGCTGGTCGGGCGCCATTTCCCGCAACTGCGCTATCCGTTCGCGGAGCATCACGCGCAGGTCGTGCTGCTCGAACTGTCCGACAACGAAAGCGAGGAACACGCGCGCGCCCTCTTCGAGCGGCTCATGGAAGACGCGCTCGAGCAGGGTCTCGTGGAAGACGCCGTAGTCGCCGAAAGCCTCGCGCAGTCGCAGGCGTTCTGGAACATTCGCGAGCACATTCCGCTCGCGCAGGCGCAGGAAGGGTTGAACATCAAGCACGATATCGGCGTGCCGATTTCGCGCATTGGCCATTTCATCGAGGAAACCGACGCCGAGATCGCGCGCACGGTGCCCGGCGCGCGCATGGTCACCTTCGGCCATCTCGGCGACGGCAATCTGCACTACAACGTGCAGGCGCCCGCGGGCGGCGATCCCCAACAGTTCCTCGCCGAAAACGAAAAGACGCTGAACCGCATCGTCTACGACAGCGTGGATCGCCATCGCGGCACGATCAGCGCGGAACACGGCCTCGGGCAGTTGAAGATCGATGAGAACATGCACTACAAGAGCGAGGTCGAACTCGCGCTCATGCGCGCGATCAAGAGCGCGCTTGATCCGCAGAACCTCATGAATCCGGGGAAAGTGCTGCACTAGAAGCGGCGCTCAAAACGCCAGGAGCCGACATTGTGTTGAAGATCCGCGTGCTGTCCGACTTGCATCTGGAATACGACGAGCCCGACACGATCCCGCATGCGCAGGCCGATCTCGTCGTGCTCGCGGGCGACATCCACAATCACGGGCTCGGGCTGCGTTGGGCGGCGCAAACGTTCGATCCGCAGGTGCCGGTGGTGTACGTGCCCGGCAATCACGAATACTACGACGGCGAACTCGGTGCGCTGGAAACCGCGATGCGCGACGCCGCCGCCACGCTCGACAACGTGCATTTCCTCAACGACGGCGTGTATGTCGATCCGGCGGGCCGCTTTCGCGTGCTCGGCACCACGCTGTGGGCGGACTTCGCGCTCTTCGGCGCCGACGCTGCCACGCGTGAAGCCGCCATCGCGGCTGCCATGCGCGTGATGCTCGACTTTCGCGGATTGATCCAGGTGTCGTGGCCGGATAGCCCGCAAGCGAATGCGCGCGACTTCACGCCGGCGGACTCGCTCGCGCTTCACGCGCGCTCGCGGGCGTGGCTCGAAACGGAACTGGCCAGGCCCTTCGCGGGCGAGACGATCGTGGTCACGCATCACGCGCCGCACAGGCAAAGCCTCGCGCCGCGCTATGCGGAAGATCTGGTGTCGGCGGGATTCGTGAACGATCTCGACGCGCTGGTGCGCGCGCCCGTCGCGCTATGGATACACGGCCACACGCATACGTGCTTCGACTACACGGTCAACGGCACGCGCGTGGTGTGCAACCCGCGCGGCTATCGCGACCGCCGTACGGGGAAACCGGAGAATCCGGCTTTTGCATGGGACAAGGTGGTGGAAATCTAGCGAGAATCTGGCAACGCCCGGCGAAGCAGATGCGCCCGCTGTATGCGTTAGTCGTCGTGGCGCACGCGCAGCGTCACGGGCTGCAGTTGCGCGCGGCGCATGCGCAGCAGATCGCGCGAGGCCGCGATGCCGATCAGGCCCATCATCACGGCGATGCCGATCATCAGATGCGTATCCATGTCAATCCCGGTATTGGCGTATGAGTTGAAGGTTGCGTAAAACAGTCCCGCTACCTTACCAAGCCGCCGCGCCGCCGGGCGTAAGCAAGTGTTGCCATGTGCGCAAGCTGTAACAGGCTGTCACAGCCCGTATGCGCCGCTTGATCGGGCGCAAATGCGTTTGCCTCAGGTGCGCGCGAACTGGCGCAACTCGTTCTGGTCGCGCGCGAGCGTCGAAGGCAGGCTCTCGCGCAGCAGTTCGACCCAGGTGCGGATTTTCGCGTCGAGATACTGGCGCGACGGGTACACCGCAAAAACGTTCATCTCCTGCGACTTGTACTCGGGCAGGATCCACTGAAGTTCGCCGCTGCGCAGACCGCTGATCGCCGAATAGATCGGCAGCAGGCCCACGCCCATGCCCTCGCGCACGGCCACCGCCATCGCCTCGGCCACGTTCACCTGGAACGTGGCGGGACCGAGTTCGATGCTGCACGCGCCTTCGGGGCCCGTGAACTGCCACTGCGCGCTCGGGAACACCGGCGTCACCAACTGCAGACAGGTATGGTTCGCGAGATCGGCGGGCGTTTGCGGCACACCGCGCTTCTCCAGATACGCGGGCGATGCGCACGCGATGCTGAACGCGCTCGCAATGCGCTGCGAGACGAAGCCCGAGTCCGGCAGGTCGGTGGCGAGCACGAGGGCGACGTCGTACCCCTCGTCGAGCAGGTCCGGCATGCGCTGCGCGAGCGTGAGTTCCACGTGCACGTCCGGATAGAGCAACTGATACTGCCCCACCGCCGGCACCACGTAGTGCTGGCCGAAGCTCGTCATCGCGTGGACCTTGAGCTTGCCTGCGGGGCGCGCATGGGCGTCGCCGGCTTCCGCTTCGGCCTGATCGACGTAGGCGAGGATCTGCTCGCAGCGCTGGAGGTAGCGCTCGCCCGCCTCGGTGAGCGCGATGCGGCGCGTCGTGCGGTTCAAAAGCCGCGTGCGCAGATGCGCCTCCAGATCGGATACCGCGCGCGAAGCATAAGCCGTGGTCGTGTTCAGGTATTGCGCCGCGCCCGTGAAGCTGCCCGCCTCCACCACCCGCACGAATACACGCATGTTTTGAAGCGTATCCATACCAATCCTATATCTGACACAGAATTGTTACATATCCCGTAAGACCCATTGTCTCATGTTTCGTAAAAATGCCTTGCATCCTTACCAGTTATTCATCAATCCCGCAAAAAATATAATGACGCACAGTGATTCATAGTCAAGAAAAGGAGTAAATCGTGCAGTCTCCGGTACCGAAAGGACTCGCCGCACTCTCGGTTCTTACGTTCTCGTTGATAATCGCGGGCTGCGCCAGTACCGGGGGCATCGCACCGCAGGCGAAGCCGGCGCAACCCGCGCAACTCGACGCCGGTTCGGCGATCCGCGCGGCGAATACCGACGCAGGCTGGCCCGCCGGAGATTGGTGGCGCGGCTATAACGACCCTCAACTGAACGCCTGGATCGAAGCCTCGGTGGCCGGCAACCCCTCGTTTGCCGCCGCGCAGGCGCGCGTGCGCGAAGCGCGCTCGATGGTGGGCGTGGCGCAGGCCGGGCTCCTGCCGCAAATCAACGGCAGCACGTCCATCCAGCGTCAGCAATGGTCCGACAACGTCTATTACGGACCGGGGCCGCTCGCGGGCGCGAATACGTGGAACAACACCGCCACGCTCGGCCTCTCGTATCACCTCGACCTCTGGGGCCAGGACAGGAACAACGCGGAGCGCGCGCTCGACGTGGCGCACGCCACCGCCGCCGACGCGCGCGCGGCGCAGCTCGAACTCGAAGTCAACGTCACGCGCACCTACATCGAGATGTCGATGAACTACGCGCTGCTCGACATCGCGAAACAAACGCTCGCGCAGCAACAGCGCATTCTCACGCTCGCGCAAAAGCGCCTGGCGGGCGGCATCGGCACGCAGCTCGAAGTGAGTCAGGCGCAAACGCCGCTGCCCGAGTACGAACGCCAGATCGACGCGCTCGAGGAATCCATCGCGCTAGGCAAGAACCGGCTCGCGGCGCTCGCGGGCAAGGGTCCCGGCGCCGGGGAGACGATCCAGCGCCCCGCGCTCTCGCTCGCCGCGCCCGCGGGCCTGCCCTCGGCGCTGCCCGCCGAACTGATCGGCTATCGCCCCGACGTGGTCGCGGCGCGCTGGCTCGTCGCCGCGCAGGCGCGCGGCATCGACGTCGCCAAGGCGGACTTCTATCCGAACGTCAATCTGCTCGTTTCGATGGGCGGTTACGCGGCGGCCGGCCCGCTGTTCCAGTTCCTCAAGTCGATGAGCGGCAGCTATGCGGCCGGCCCCGCGTTCTCGCTGCCGATCTTCGACGGCGGACGCCTGCGCGCGCAGCTCGGCGCGCAGTCCGCCGCGTACGACATCGCGGTCGATCAGTACAACCAGACGATCGTCACCGCGCTCAAGGAAATCGCCGATCAGGTCGTGCGCATGCGCTCGCTCGCGACGCAGGAAGACGATGCGCACCGCTCGGTCGCGGCCGCGCAACGCAATTACGATCTTGCACAGGAAGGCTTCCGCCGCGGTCTGACCGACTATGTGAACGTGCTGATCGCGCAAACGCAGTTGCTGCGCGCGCAGGAAGGCGTCGCGCACATCCAGGCCGGGCGTCTCGCCGCGCACGCCACGCTCGTCGCGGCGCTGGGCGGCGGCATGATCGACGCATCGAGCGATGCCGCCGCGAAGGGGCCGACCGAAGCCGAGCAACTGCCCGCGCACGGCAAGAAAACGCGTGACGTGCCGCTCATGCCCGCCGCGCTGCTCGCGCCGCACTGAGGCCCGGCGATGCAAGCGTCCACCTCCTCACCCTCGCAGCCAGGCGGCCAACGCCTCTATACCGCGCTCGCCGACTGGGCGCGCACGGACGGCCTCGTCTGGCTCTATCTCTTCAAGGCGATCGCCGCCGCGCTGCTCGCGCTCGGCATCGCGATGAAGCTCGATCTGCCGCAGCCGCGCACAGCCATGACCACCGTGTTCATCGTGATGCAGCCGCAAAGCGGTCCCGTGTTCGCGAAAAGCTTCTACCGGATCTGCGGCACGCTCGTGGGCCTCGTGGTCATGCTCGCGCTGATCGGCCTCTTCGCGCAGCAGCCGGAACTCTTCATTGTCTCGACGGCGCTGTGGGTCGGCGTGTGCACCGCGGGCGCCGCGCGCAACCGCAACTTCCGCTCGTACGGCTTCGTGCTCGCGGGCTATACGGCGGCGCTCATCGGCATTCCGGCTTCGCAGCATCCCGATGGCGCGTTCATGTCGGCGATGACGCGCGTGGGCGAAATCTCGATCGGCATTCTGTGTTCGGGTTTTGTGAGCGCCGTGGTGTTTCCGCAGTTTACGGGCGAGCTGCTGCGCTCGAACGTGCGGCGCCGTTTCTCATCGTTCGTCGATTATGTTTCGGCGGCGCTGGCCGGGCGTATCGATCGTTCGCACATCGAAGCGAGCAATGCGCGCTTCGTCGTCGACGTCGTGGGCCTAGAGGCGAACCGCAGCATGGCCGTGTTCGAGTCGCCCGACGCGCGCATGCGCTCGGGGCGCCTCGCGCGTCTGAACACCGAGTTCATGACGGCCTCCACGCGCTTTCACGCGTTGCATCAGTTGATGAACCGCCTGCGCGCGGATGGCTCGTCGGCCACCGTCGATGCGCTCGAACCGTATTTCCGCGAGATCGCGCCGCTGTTCGCGAAAGCGGGCGAGCCGGTGCTCACGGCCGCCGACGCGACGCACGTCTCGAAGCAGCTCGACGACTATCGCTCGGCGCTGCCCAAACGCGTGCGCGCCACGCGCACCGAACTCGAAGCGCAAGGCAACGCGCGCCTGCTCGACTTCGACACCGCCACGGAGCTGCTCTACCGCTTCGTGCACGAAATGACCGAGTACACGGCCACCTACGCCTCGCTCGCCGTCGATACGCATTCGCGCGAAAAATGGATCGCGCGCTACGTGCCGAAGACGAACCTGATCGCGGCTGGCGTAGCGGGACTGCGCGCGGCGATTGTGATGACGCTGCTCGGCGCGTTCTGGATCGCCACCGCATGGCCGAGCGGCTCGACCCTCGTGCTCAACGCCGCCGCGACCTGCGCGCTCGCCTCGTCCGCGCCGCAGCCCTCGCGCATGGCCACGCAGATGGCGCTCGGCACCGTGCTCGCATCGCTCGTCGGCATGGTGCTCACATTCGGCGTATTTCCGCATATCGACGGCTTCGCGATGCTGTGCGTCGCGCTCGCGCCTGCCCTCGCGTTCGGCGTGTTCCTCACGACGCGCCCGAAGTACGTTGGTTACGGCGTGGGCTACTGCATCTTCCTGTGTTTTCTCGCGGGGCCGGACAACGTCGTGCAGTACAACCCCAGCAGCTATATGAACGATGCGCTCGCGCTCATCGCGTCGATGGCGGTCTCGGCGCTCGCGTTCGCCGTGCTCCTGCCGCCCTCCACGCCGTGGCTGCGCCGGCGGCTGCTGGCCGACCTGCGCGGCGGCGCGGTGCAGGCTTGCCGCGCGCGCCTGAAAGGGCTGCGCAACCGCTTCGAGAGCGGCGCGCGCGATCTGATGTTCCAGCTTTCGTCGATCGCCGGCAACGACGAAGCGCAATGCCGCGACACGCTGCGCTGGCTCTTCTCGACGCTCGAAGTGGGCAACGCCGCGCTCGATCTGCGCCACGAACTGGCCGCGCTGCCCGCGCATCCGCACTACGCGCGGGGAACGGCCTGGCGCGTGGCGATCGACGCGACGCTCAAAACCGTGAGCGCGCTTTTCGATCGCCCGGGCGAGGCGCGTTACCGCGATGCGCTCGCAGCGACAGCGCACGCCATCGACGCAAGCGAGACCGTGCTGCAAGGCATGTGGAGGTCCGAAGCGCACGGCGACACGCCGCCTCGCGAGGAGCGCCACCAGTTGCAGCGCATCCAGAGCCATCTGCATTTCATCCGCACCGCGCTCATCGACCCGCAATCGCCGCTCGCGGCCTACGCGGGCAGCGAGGGCGCGAACCGTGGCCCAACTCAAGGAGCCAACCATGCCTCGTGACGTCGCGTTTCTCGACGCCTATATCCCGGCGATCGTGCTGCTCTTCATTCTGGGCGCGGCCATCACCTGGGTGCTCGATTCCATGCTGGCCCGAACCGGCCTCTACCGGGTCGTGTGGCACCCCTCCCTCTTTCGCGTGAGCCTGCTCGTGGTCGTGTGCTGCGTGCTCGGCCTCGCGATTTATCACTAAATGCGCCGCTGAAGGCATCGCTGAACGAATCAACCGAATCATGACAATCCGCAACCTCATTGGCTTTATCGCGACGGCCATCATCTTCGTCGTCGCCATTCTGGTCGGGCGCGTCCTGTGGGTGCACTACATGGACGAGCCGTGGACCCGCGACGGCCGCGTGCGCGCCGAAGTGGTGAACATCGCCCCCGACGTCTCCGGCGCCGTGGTCGAGCTGCCCGTGACGGACAACCAGTTCGTGCACAAGGGCGACCTGCTCATGCAGATCGACCCCTCGCACTATCAGATCGCCGTCGAGCAGGCCGAGGCCGCCGTGGCCGCGCGCAAGGCCGAGCTGACCATGCGCCAGGACGACGCGCGCCGCCGCGCCGACATGGACAGCGAAGTCGTCTCGCAGGAAAACCGCGAGAACGCGTCGCACGCGGCGAACTCGGCGCAGGCGCAGTACCAGCAGGCCATCGCCGCGCTCGACGCCGCGAAGCTCAACCTCGCACGCACGCGCGTGGTCTCGCCGGTGGACGGCTACATCACGAACCTCCAGGTGTTCCAGGGCGACTACGCGACATCGGGCCAGGCGAAGCTTGCCGTAGTGGACAGCCATTCGTTCTGGGTCTACGGCTACTTCGAGGAAACCAAGCTGCCGCACGTGAAGGTGGGCAACAAGGCCGATATCAAGCTGATGAGCGGCGGCACGCTCGAAGGCCACGTGGAAAGCATCTCGCGCGGCATTTACGACCGCGACAATCCGCAAAGCCGCGAACTGCTCGCCGACGTGAACCCGACCTTCAACTGGGTGCGGCTCGCGCAGCGCGTGCCGGTGCGCATCCACATCGACAAGGTGCCGGCCGACATGGTGCTCGCCGCCGGCACGACCTGCACGGTGGTCGTGAAGCCTGGAACGTGACGACGCGCTAACAGCGCACGCCGAAGCACATCAAGAGAGGGAGCGCCAGTTTGACGCTCCCTTTTTTGTTGCTCCGGGCAGACGGAGTGTTAGCCCCTCCCGCACATTGTTCTGACGGCGAATCGGTGAGCATTGCAAAACTATGCCTTTATCACGATAAAACCTATCTCGATTGATATACATCAACGGAGGTTTAGCGAATAACTCGGATTATTCCTATTCGTACACTCACCCTTCCAGCCATCAACGTGACCCTTCGCCTGCATCGACCGCACGAAATCGGCGGCATACCGCGAGCCCCGCGCGACGACGGCGCCGTGCGCGCCTTTGCGCGCCGCGCGCTGGCCGGGCTCGTCAGCCGCCCGGCGCCCGCAGCGCAGCGCGTGGTCGTGCTCGGCCTCGGCAATGTGCAATGGGGCGATGCGGGCATGGGGGTCCACGCACTCAAGAGGCTGGGAACGTATTGGGATTGGCCCGCGCAGGTCGAACTCGTGGAAGGCGGCACGCGCGGGCGCTCGCTGCTGCCGGTCGTCGAATCCGCGCAGCGGCTTATGGTGCTCACCGCGCTCGATTTCGGCCTGGCGCCTGGCGCGCTCTGCGTGCTCACCGGCGACGCCGCGGCCGAATGCCTCTATACGCGCTGCCCGAAACGCATCGGCATGGGCTTCGCCGCCGCGCTCGCCTGCGCGCAGCTTAGTGGCCGCTCGCCGCGCGAGATCGTCCTGATCGGCGTGCAGCCGGTAGGCGGCGACGCCTACGGCGAGTGCCTGTCGAGCACGGTGCACGCCCAGCTCGACGAGATCGTCGAAACCGCGCGGCACTGGCTGCGCCGTTGGCGCGCCGCCCCGTTGCCGCGGGTCGCGCATGCCGACAGGCGCGCCTGAGCGCCGCACCCAGGCCGAAACGGGCGAGCCGCATGCGGCCGTCCTGAACGACCCGCGGGAGAACCCCCGTTGCCCGCGCGCATTGCACTGCACTATCCTGAAAAACTGCGCCAGATCCGGTTCGTTGCCCCGGCTCGCTGCGCTGGCCGCCTGCATCATCAGCACGGGAGGAAGGTAGTCATGCGTTACCGCGATTTTCACCGCGAGTCGGTCGCCAACCCCGACGACTTCTGGCGCCGCGAAGCCGAGCGTATCCATTGGGAAACGCCGTTCGAGCAGGTGCTCGACCGCTCGAACCCGCCGTTCGCGCGCTGGTTCTGCGGCGGCCGCACGAACCTGTGCTTCAACGCCGTGGACCGCCACCTCACGTCGCGCGCGCACCAGAATGCGCTCGTCTACGTCTCGACCGAAACCGGCATCGAGCGCCGCTACACCTATGCCGATCTGCATGCCGAAGTGAACCGCATGGCCGCCGTGATGCGCTCGCTCGGCGTTCAGCGCGGCGCGCGCGTGCTGATCTATCTGCCGATGATTCCCGAGGCCGTGTTCGCCATGCTCGCCTGCGCGCGCCTCGGCGCGATTCACTCGGTCGTGTTCGGCGGATTCGCGGCGCCGAGCCTGGCCGCGCGCATCGACGACGCGAAGCCCGCGCTGCTCGTCACGGCCGACGCCGGCGCGCGCGGCGGCAAGGTGATCGACTACACGCCGCTCGTGGACGAAGCGATGGCGCGCGCCGAATACGCACCGCCCAAGGTGCTGCTGATCGACCGCCAGCTCGCACCCGAGCGGCTGAACGCACCATATCTCGTGGACTACGAGCCGCTGCGCGAGCAGCACTACGACGTGCAGATTCCGTGCGAATGGCTCGAATCGAACGAGCCTTCCTACATCCTCTACACCTCGGGCACGACGGGCAAACCCAAGGGCGTGCAGCGCGACGTGGGCGGCTACGCGGTGGCGCTCGCGGCTTCGATGGAATACATCTTCGAAGGGCGCGCCGGCGACACGATGTTCACGGCGTCGGATATCGGCTGGGTGGTGGGCCACAGCTACATCATCTATGCGCCGCTGCTCGCGGGCATGACCACGGTGATGTACGAGGGCACGCCGGTGCGCCCCGACGGCGGCATCTGGTGGCGTCTCGTCGAGCAGCACCGTATCAACCTGATGTTCACGGCGCCCACGGCCATTCGCGTGCTCAAGAAGCAGGACCCGGCGCTCATGCGTGCCGCCGATCTTTCGAGCCTGCGCACGCTCTTTCTCGCTGGCGAACCGCTCGATGGGCCCACGGCCGAGTGGATCTCAGGCGCCCTCGGCAAACCCGTCGTCGACAACTACTGGCAGACCGAGACCGGCTGGCCAATGCTGGCCATCCAGCGCGGCGTGGATCCGCTGCCGCAAAAGCTCGGATCGCCGGGCGTGCCCTGCTACGGCTACGACCTCGTGCTGCGCAACGAAAATACGGGCGAGCCCTGCGAGCAAAGCGACAAAGGCGTGATCACGCTCGGCTACCCGTTGCCGCCGGGCTGCATGCAGACCGTATGGGGCGACGATGCGCGCTTCGTGAAAACGTACTGGGAAAGCGTGCCCGGCCAGCAGGTGTATTCGACGTTCGACTGGGGCGTGCAGGACAGCGACGGCTACGTGACGATCCTCGGGCGCACCGACGACGTGATCAACGTGGCGGGGCATCGTCTCGGCACGCGCGAAATAGAAGAGGCGATCTCGTCGCACGCGGCGGTCGCGGAAGTGGCCGTGGTGGGCGTGAACGACGCGGTGAAGGGTCAGGCGGCGCTGGCTTTCGTGGTGCTGCGCGACGCGAACGCGGCTGCCGATCCCGCCGAGGCCGGCAAGCTCGCGGCTTCGCTGAGCGCAACCGTGGACCGCCAGCTCGGCGCGATCGGTCGTCCCGCGCGCGTGCATTTCGTGCCGATGCTGCCGAAGACGCGCTCGGGCAAGCTCCTGCGCCGCGCGATCGCCGCGCTCGCCGAAGGACGCGAGCCGGGCGACTTGCCCACCATCGAGGATGCGTCGGCGCTGCAATCGATTCGCGAGGCGGTGAGCGCCGATAACGGCGCGGCGGAGGGCTGATCGCTTAGCGCGCGAGCGGCCGGTACGCGGCGAGAAAGCGCTTGAGAATGCCGGTCGAGTACGTGCCCGCGATATCGGTGAGGAAGCTCGAGAACGAGGTGCTCGCGTGCTCGTCGGCGGTATCGGAGATCGTGCGGACCACCGCGCAAGGCACGTCGTACTCGTGACAGACCTGGGCAATCGCCGCGCCCTCCATCTCCACGGCGAGCGCATCGGGCAACAGCGCGCGCAGCGCGTCCACGGCAACCGCGCTCGCGACGAACTGATCGCCGCTGATCACGAGCCCGCGGTGCACCTGCGGCGCCACGCTCGCCAGACGCGGCAACGCCGCGCCGAAATGCGCGGCGAGCGCGGCGCCCTCCTCGGCGATAAAACGCGCGGCGGCGGCGGCAAGCGCATCGGCGAGCGCGCGTTCGGCGTCGAAGCGCGCGCGCCCGAGCAGCGGAATCTCATGACGCGGAAAGATCGGTTCGCAGTTCATGTCGTGCTGGAGCAGCGTTTCGCCCACCACCACGTCGCCCACGTGCACGTTCTCGCCCACGCCGCCCGCCACGCCCGTAAAGACGATGGCTTCGACATCGAACGCATGGATCAGCGCGCTCGCCGTGGCGGCCGCCGCCACCTTGCCCACGCGCGCGAGCGTCACCACGCAAGGCGCGCCGTGCACCGTGCCGAGGTGGTAGTCGCGCCGCCCGAACGTGCGCGTGACCACGCCCGATTCGGCCTGCATCGCCGCGATCAGATCGCCGAGTTCCTGGGGCAGCGCGGCGAGCACGCCGAGCGGGCGGGCGGCCGCGCCGCTCGCTTGAGCCGACGCTTGAGTCGAATCGTTCATCGTCGAAAAAGAGGTGCGGGGTTATTCAACGGCCTGAAGTCTGGCCACCGCCAGCGCGAGCCACTTCTCGCCGTGACGCTTGAAACGCACCTGCGCCTTGGCGTCGGCGCCGCTGCCTTCGAGCGCCGTGATCGTGCCTTCGCCGAACTTCGTGTGGAACACGCCCTGGCCTACGCGAAAGCCCGTTTCGGCTGCGCGCTGCTCGTTGGCGAACGCGGGCGCCGGGCTCTTGTCGGCGATATAGGCGTCGCGCTCGCGACGGCCGCCGCCGTAGTTGCCCGCGTTGCCGCCGCCCTCGCCGCCGCCCGGCCGCGCGAACCAGTCGCGGCCCCAGCCTGCGTTGTCGGAGCGGCCGCCCCAGCGCGCGCCCGCTTCCACTTTGGGCGTGAGCCACTTGAGCGATTCCTGCGGCAGTTCGTCGAAAAAGCGCGAGCGCACGTTGTAGCGCGTCTGGCCGTGCAGCAGGCGGCTCTGCGCGAACGAGATATAGAGCCGCTCCTTCGCGCGCGTGATCGCCACGTACATCAGGCGGCGCTCTTCTTCGAGACCGTCGGCTTCCATCGCGCTGTTCTCGTGCGGGAACAGGCCCTCTTCGAGGCCGGTGATGAACACCGCCGTGAATTCGAGGCCCTTCGCGGCGTGCACCGTCATCAGTTGCACGGCGTCCTGGCCCGCCTGCGCCTGGTTGTCGCCGGCTTCGAGCGACGCGTGCGAGAGAAAGCCCGCAAGCGGCGTCATGAGGTCGGGGTTCTGCGCGGGGTCGGTGATCGCGGGCGCGTCGAGCACTTCGATCTCGCCGTCCTGGGAGACGATCTCGGGCACCGCGCTCGCGCCCGGGCGCAACGGAATCGAGCGCGCAGGCGTGTCGAGCCCGTAGCCCGCTTCGCTCACGAACGCCGTGGCGGCATTCACGAGTTCCTGCAAGTTCTCCAGCCGGTCCTGGCCTTCGCGCTCGGTCTGATAGAACTCGGCGAGCCCGCTCATGCGCACCGTGTATTCGACGGTTTCCGGCAGGCTCATCTGCGCGGTTTCGGCGCGCATCTTCGCGACCAGACTGGCGAACGAACCGAGGCTCGTGCCCGCCTTGCCCGTCACGTACGGAATGGCCGCGGCCATCGAACAGTTGTAGAGACGCGCCGCGTCGGCAAGCTGTTCGATCGAGCGCGCGCCGATGCCGCGCGTGGGGAAGTTCACGACGCGCGCGAACGCCGTGTCGTCGTTCGGATTGTCGATGAGACGCAGATACGCGAGCGCATGCTTGACTTCCTGACGCTCGAAGAAGCGCAGGCCGCCATACACCTTGTACGGCACGCCCGCATTGACAAGCGTGTGCTCGATCGTGCGCGACTGCGCGTTGCTGCGGTAAAGAATGGCGATCTCGTGACGCGCCAGACCCTGGTTGATGAGCGCGCGAATCTCCTCGACGATCCAGCCCGCTTCCTGCGAGTCGGTTGCCGCTTCGTACACGCGCACCGGCTCGCCGTGGCCCGCGTCGGTGCGCAGATTCTTGCCCAGACGCCGCGAATTATGCGCAATCAGGTAATTGGCCGCATCGAGAATATGGCCGTGCGAGCGGTAGTTCTGCTCCAGCTTGATCATGTGCTTCACGCGGAATTCGTTCTCGAAGTCGCGCATGTTGCCGACGTTCGCGCCGCGAAACGCATAGATCGACTGGTCGTCGTCGCCCACCGCGAAAATCGCGTTGCCAGGGCCCGCGAGCAGCTTGAGCCACGCGTACTGGAGCTTGTTGGTGTCCTGGAACTCGTCCACGAGGATGTCGCGAAAGCGCGCCTGGTAGTGCGCGCGCAGCGGCGGGTTGTACGCGAGCAGTTCGTAGCAGCGCAGCAGCAGTTCGGCGAAATCGACCACGCCTTCGCGCTGGCACTGCTGGTCGTACGCCTCGTAGAGTTCGACGAACTTGCGGTTGAAGTCGTCGCTCACGTCCACGTCCTTCGGACGCAGGCCCTGCTCCTTCGCGTTGTTGATGAAGTACTGCAAGTTCTTGGGCGGGTATTTCTCGTCGTCGATGTTCAGGCCCTTCATCAGACGCTTGATGGCCGAAAGCTGGTCGGCCGTATCGAGGATCTGGAAGGTTTGCGGCAGGCCGGCGTCGCGGAAATGCGCGCGCAGCATGCGGTTGCACAGGCCGTGGAACGTGCCGATCCACATGCCGCGCGTGTCGATGGGCATCATCGCCTGAAGGCGGCCCAACATTTCGCGCGCGGCCTTGTTCGTGAAGGTCACGGCGAGAATGGTGGACGGCGAGGCCATGCCCTGCTGGATCAGCCACGCAATGCGCGTGATCAGCACGCGCGTCTTGCCGCTGCCGGCCCCGGCCAGAATGAGCGCCGGTTCGTTGGGCAACGTCACGGCGGCGAGTTGTTCGGGGTTCAGGTTCGCGAGCAGTTCGGGCATGGGGCGAAAAAAAGGGACGAGGCGCTGGGGTTACGCGGGGCGGCTCGCGGCACGAAGCGCGCCGCGCGAACGCGCCGATGAATGGCAGACCGCCATTATAAGTGCGCGCGCACGCGCCGGTCTTGCGCGCCCCGAACCCGGCGCAGCGTCGGCTCCGGGAGGACTTCCCCTTATAATCGAACGTTTCCGCATCCTTTTTTCGGCAGATTCCACCCATGAGCGACAGCACGCTAGCGAAAAGCTTCGAGCCCCAGACGATCGAGGCCCACTGGGGCCCCGAATGGGAGCGTCGAGGCTACGCCGCCGCGACCTTCGAGCCCGGCCGCAACAACTTCTCGATCCAGTTGCCGCCGCCCAACGTCACCGGCACGCTGCACATGGGGCATGCGTTCAACCAGACGATCATGGACGGCCTCGCGCGCTACCATCGCATGCTCGGCGAGAACACGCTGTGGGTGCCGGGCACGGACCACGCGGGCATTGCCACGCAGATCGTGGTCGAGCGCCAGCTCGACGCGCAGAAGGTCTCGCGCCACGACCTCGGCCGCGAGAAGTTCGTCGAGCGCGTGTGGGAATGGAAGCAGCAGTCGGGCTCGACCATCACGGGCCAGGTGCGGCGCCTCGGCGCCTCGATCGACTGGTCGCGCGAATATTTCACGATGGACGACAAGATGTCCGCCGCCGTGCGCGACGTGTTCGTGCGTCTCTACGAACAGGGCCTGATCTACCGCGGCAAGCGCCTCGTGAACTGGGACCCGGTGCTGCTCACCGCCGTCTCCGACCTCGAAGTGGCGAGCGAAGAGGAAAACGGCAATCTGTGGCATCTGCGCTATCCGCTCGCGGACGGCTCGGCCACGCTGACCGTCGCCACGACGCGCCCGGAAACCATGCTCGGCGACACGGCCGTGATGGTGCACCCGGAAGACGAGCGCTATGCGCACCTGATCGGCAAGATGGTCAAGCTGCCGCTCACCGACCGCGAAATCCCGGTGATCGCCGACGAATACGTGGACCGCGAATTCGGCACGGGTGTGGTGAAGGTCACGCCCGCGCACGACTTCAACGACTACCAGGTGGGCCTGCGCCACAGCCTGCCGAGGATCGAGATCCTCACGCTCGACGCGAAGATCAACGAGAACGCGCCTGAAAAATATCGCGGACTCGACCGCTTCGAGGCGCGCAAGCAGGTGGTGGCCGACTTCGAGGCGCTGGGCCTGCTCGACTCGGTGCAGCCGCACAAGCTGATGGTGCCGCGCGGCGACCGTACGGGCGTGGTGATCGAGCCGATGCTCACGGACCAATGGTTCGTGGCGATGACGAAGGCCGCCCCCGAAGGCACGTTCAACCCCGGCAAGTCGATCACCGAAACCTCGCTCGATGTGGTGCGCAACGGCCAGATCAAGTTCGTGCCGGAAAACTGGACGACCACCTACTACCAGTGGCTCGAGAACATCCAGGACTGGTGCATCTCGCGTCAGCTCTGGTGGGGCCACCAGATTCCCGCGTGGTACGGCGAAAACGGCGAGATCTTCGTCGCGAAGAGCGAGGAAGAAGCGCGCGCGCAGGCCGACGCCAGGGGCTACAAGGGCGCACTCAAGCGCGACGAGGACGTGCTCGACACGTGGTTCTCGTCGGCGCTCGTGCCGTTCTCCTCGCTCGGCTGGCCTGCGGACACGCCTGAACTGAAGGCCTTCCTGCCCTCCTCCGTGCTGGTGACGGGCTTCGACATCATCTTCTTCTGGGTGGCGCGCATGGTCATGATGACCACGCACTTCACCGGCAAGGTGCCGTTCGACACGGTGTACGTGCACGGCCTCGTGCGCGACGCCGAAGGCCAGAAGATGTCCAAGAGCAAGGGCAACACGCTCGACCCGATCGATATCGTGGACGGCATCGACCTCGAAGCGCTGGTGGCCAAGCGCACCACGGGCCTGATGAACCCGAAGCAGGCCGCGACCATCGAAAAGAAGACGCGCAAGGAGTTCCCGGACGGCATTCCCGCGTTCGGCACCGACGCGCTGCGCTTCACGATGGCCTCGATGGCCACGCTCGGTCGCAACGTGAACTTCGACCTCGCGCGCTGCGAGGGCTATCGCAACTTCTGCAACAAGCTCTGGAACGCCACGCGCTTCGTGCTGATGAACTGCGAAGGCCACGACTGCGGTTTCGGCAAGCCGGGCGATTGCCAGCCCGGCGATTGCGGCCCCGGCGGCTACACGGACTTCTCGCAGGCCGACCGCTGGATCGTCTCGCTCCTGCAACGCGTGGAAGCCGAAGTCGCGAAGGGCTTCGCGGACTATCGCTTCGACAACGTGGCCAACGCCATATACAAGTTCGTCTGGGACGAATACTGTGACTGGTATCTGGAACTCGCGAAGGTGCAGATCCAGACGGGTACGCCCGAGCAGCAGCGCGCCACGCGCCGCACGCTGCTGCGCGTGCTGGAAACGGTGCTGCGCCTCGCGCATCCGGTGATTCCGTTCATCACCGAAGCGCTGTGGCAGAAGGTGGCGCCGCTCACCGACGCGTACCCGCAAGGCGCAGCCGAAGGCGAGGCATCGATCATGATGCAGCGTTACCCGGTGGCGCAAGCGAAGAAGATCGACGAAAGCGCCGAACAGTGGGCCGCCGACCTTAAGGCCGTGATCGATGCATGCCGCAACCTGCGTGGCGAAATGGGCCTCTCGCCCGCCACGAAGGTACCGCTGCTCGCCACGGGCAACGCGGAGCGCCTCGCGACGTTCGCGCCCTATGCGCAGGCGCTCGCGCGGCTTTCGGAGGTCCAGATCATCGCCGACGAAGCCGCGCTCGACGCCGCCTCGGCAGGCGCGCCAGTTGCTATCGTTGGCACGGACAAGCTCGTGCTGAAGGTGGAGATCGACGTCGCCGCCGAACGCGAACGGCTGTCCAAGGAAATAGCGCGCCTTGGCAATGAGGTGACGAAGTGCAAGGTTAAGCTAGGAAATGACAGTTTTGTAGCAAAAGCACCGCCCGTGGTTGTTGAGCAGGAGCAGAAGAGACTGGCAGAATACCAGGCAACGCTGGACAAGCTGACCGCGCAACTCGCGCGGTTGCCGGCCTGAGCGGCCATATCGGCCACAGGCTGTAACGCGTGACGCCGCACCCGCGGCGTCGCACGAGCACCAGGACAGGGACTAAAGACATGCTGAAAGTGACAAAAGCGGTATTCCCCGTAGCGGGCCTAGGCA
Source organism: Paraburkholderia sp. J76 (assembly GCF_905220295.1). NCBI lineage: Bacteria > Pseudomonadati > Pseudomonadota > Betaproteobacteria > Burkholderiales > Burkholderiaceae > Paraburkholderia > Paraburkholderia sp. J76. The sequence continues at coordinate 36,772 of NZ_CAJMZJ010000003.1, read as the reverse complement.
CGCGCTTCCTTCCGGCCACGAAGGCCAGCCCGAAGGAAATGCTGCCCGTGGTCGACAAGCCGCTCATCCAGTACGCGGTCGAAGAAGCCGTGGCCGCCGGCATCACGGAGATGATCTTCGTGACCGGCCGCAGCAAGCGTGCGATCGAGGACCATTTCGACAAGTCGTATGAGATCGAGGCCGAACTCGAAGCGCGCGGCAAGGCCAAGCTGCTCGAACTGGTGCGCAACATCAAGCCGAACAACGTCGACTGTTTCTACGTACGTCAGCCCGAAGCGCTCGGCCTGGGCCACGCCGTGCTGTGCGCGGAAAAGCTCGTGGGCGACAACCCGTTCGCCGTGATTCTCGCCGACGACCTGCTTTACGGCACCCCGCCCGTCATGCAGCAGATGGTCGAGGTGTTCGATCACTACCATAGCTCCGTGCTCGGCGTGGAAGAGATTCCGCCCTCGGAAACGCGCTCGTACGGCATTGTCGACGGCAAGGAATGGGAAGACTCGATCGTCAAGCTCTCGGGCATCGTCGAGAAGCCGGCGCCCGAAGTCGCGCCGTCGAACCTCGGCGTGGTGGGCCGCTACGTGCTCAAGCCGCGCATTTTCGACCATCTCAAGTCGATCAAGCCCGGTGCGGGCGGCGAACTGCAGCTCACCGACGCCATCCAGTCCCTGCTCGCCGACGAACAGGTGCTCGCGTACAAGTACCACGGCACGCGCTTCGACTGCGGCAGCAAGCTCGGCTACCTGAAGGCGACGGTGGAATTCGCGCTGCGCCACCCGGAAGTCGGCGCCGATTTCGACGAGTATCTGCGTACGCGTAATCCGGTGCTGGAAGGCTAAAGCGCCCTGGCGCAGTAGAAACAAGAATGGCCCGCATGTTCTCATGCGGGCCATTTTTTTATCCGTCGATACGCTCAGCGCCGGCGCATCAGGAACACGAACGTCTTGTCCTGCTGCGTGCTTTCCACGATCTCGTTGCCGGTTTGCTTCGCAAACGCTGCGAAATCGCGCTGCGAGCCGGGATCGGTCGCGAGGACCTTGAGAATCTGGCCGCTTTCCATGTCGGCGAGCGCCTTCTTGGCGCGCAGGATCGGCAGCGGGCAGTTCAGCCCGCGCGCATCCACTTCCTTGTGAACCTGAATCTGCATCGGGGTTGGATCCTTCAGTGGCGCACCGTCGCGGCGTGAGACGGCGCTGGCAATAACGTCGATTTTACCGCAGCCGCGCCAACCGCCGCCTGGCCCACGATCGCCGCCCGCGTTACAGCGCGACCGCCGCCCCGGTATGCAACGACTCGCGCAGCGCCTGGCCGATGCGCGTGGCCTCCAGCGCGTCTTCGAGCGTCGCACCAAGGCTCTCCTTCTGCGCCCCATCCGCGTTGCGCGCCGCGACTTCGGCGACGAAGGCTTGCGCCTCGATCAGGAACGCCGCTTCGAAACGGTCGAAGAACGCAGGCGTGCATTCGCTGCGAACGCCTGTCGCGTCGTAGACCTCGACACGATTCGCGCGCGGGATGCGCCCGATGGCGAGCGCGCCCGCCGTGCCGATTACCTCGCTCGAGGTGTCGTTGCCGTGCGCCATCGTGCGCGACGCGTAGAACATCGCGAGACGTCCGCCCTCGAACTCGCAGATCGCGACGCCGTTGTCCACGTCGCCCGATTCGCGCAGGCATTCGTGCAGCGCAATCGCGCCCGCGGCGTAGACGCGCGTGGCGCGCGGTTTGCCCAGCAGCCAGCGCGCGACGTCGATATCGTGCACCGTGCAGTCGAGAAAAATGCCGCCCGAAGTGGGCGCGAAGCGCACGAAAAAGCCTTCGGGATCGTTGAGATCGCAGGTCTGCGAGCGCACGAGAAACGGCCTGCCGATCGCACCCGCCTGCACTTTTGACCAGGCATCCTGATAACTGGGATCGAAGCGACGCATGAAACCGATGGTCACCTGATGCTCAGGATGACGAAGCGACACGTTCACCACGCGCTCGCATTCCGCCACGTCGAGCGAAAGCGGCTTCTCGCAAAACACGTGCTTGCCCGCTTCGAGCGCCTGCACGATCTGCTCCGCGTGCAATGCGGAAGGCGTGACGAGCCACACCGCATCGACCGATTGATCCGCGAGCAGGTCGGCGTACTCGCCATACAGGCGCGCGGCGGGCAGCGCCTCGCGCGCCCACGCGAGATCCGCTTCGAGCGGACTGCACGCGGCCGCGAGCGCCGCCCCCGGCACGCGATACGCCAGGTTCTGCGCATGCCGACGCCCCAGCCTCCCCAGTCCCGCCACGCCCACGCGCAACGGCCGGGCACGATCGATTGCCTGCATGTTCGTCTCCGGTTCAGTCGCCGAGCATCACCACACGGCCCTCGCGCCACGACAGCGAGGCGGCTTCGGCCAGTTCCAGCGCTTTCAACCCGTCGGCGACCGACGTGCGCACGGGCACGCCCTGCGTGACCGCTTCGTGAAAGTGCGCCATCTCGCGCGCGTAGGCCGAGCGGTAGCGTTCGAGGAAAAACGCCTCGGGCACGTCCTGCGCGACCGCCGCCTTCGTCCACGCCACCACTTCAGTGGGCTTCATGTTGCCGGCCTGCAGCATGCCCTCGCTGCCGAGCACCTCGAAGCGCTGGTCGTAGCCGTAAGCCGCGCGCCGCGCCGTGTTGATCTGGCAAAGGCGCCCGCGCTTCGTGCGGATCGTCACCGCCGTCGAATCGATATCGCCCGCATCGGCAATGGCCGGATCGGACAGGCAACTGCCCGTGGCGTGTACGCTCAGCGCTTCGTCGTCGAGAATCCAGCGGAAGATGTCGAAGTCGTGAATCAGCATGTCCTTGAAGATGCCGCCCGAGTGCTTGATGTACTCCACCGGCGGCGCGCCCGGATCGCGGCTCGTGACGATCAGCATTTCCGGCGTGCCGATCTCGCCCGCGTCGAGGCGCGTCTTGAGCGCGGCGAACGTGGGATCGTAGCGGCGCTGAAAGCCGATCATGGCGACGACGCCCGCGCGCTCGACCGCTTGCGCGCAGGCGCGTGCGCGCTCGATGGTCAGATCGACGGGCTTCTCGCAGAAGATAGGCTTGCCCGCCGCCGCCGATTTCAGGATCAGTTCGGAGTGCGTATCGGTGCTCGAACAGATCACCGTGGCGCCGATCGAAGCGTCGCCGAATGCCGCGTCCACGTCGACGACCTGCGCGCCGTACTGTGCGGCGAGCGCGGCGGCGGCTTCGCGATTCACGTCGATCACGTACTTCAGGCGCACGCCCGCCTGGCGCGCGAGATTGCCCGCATGAATGCGGCCGATGCGCCCCGCGCCGAATACCGCCACATCCAGCGTTTTCGCGGCTCCGCTTGCTGCACTAGTCATCGTATCCTCCAGTGTCGGTCGATTCTTCCACGTTGAGTTCGAGCCGGTACGCAAGCGCGATGAAGAGCGCCTGGCACAGGCAGAAAGTGCTGGTGAGCGAGCGGAACGCGAACGCGCTCCCCTCCTTCACATAGAGTTGCGCGTTCGCGTGGCGCGCGAGCGGCGAAAGCTGGCTGTCGGTGATGACGAGCGTTCTGGCGTGATGCTGCTGCGCCGTGCGCAGGCAGTACTGCGTCTCCTTGCCGTAGGGCGCGAAGCTGATGGCGATCACCACGTCGCCCTTCTTCACGCTGCGGATCTGCTCGTGATACATGCCGCCGAGACCCGAAACGAGATGCACGCGTTTGCGCGTGTGCTGCAAGGCGTAGACGATATAGCTCGCCACCGGAAACGAGCGCCGCACGCCGATCACGTAGATGTTGTCCGCCAGTTCGAGCATCTTCACGGCCTCGTCGAACTGCGCGCCGTCGAGGCCGGCTTCGAGTTCGTCGAGCCCGTTGCGGCACGCGCCGATGAATTCGCGCGCCACGGCGCCGCCCATGTCCGGGCTCGCCTCGCCCTCGTTGGCGTCGATCAGTTGGCGAATGCGCTGCTGATAGCTCGTGGCCGACGCGCCCTGCCCCGCATACGCCTGCCGGAACACCGCCTGCAGATCGGAGAAGCCCGAGAACCCGAAGCGCTGCGCAAAGCGCACCACGGCCGAGGGATGCACGCCGCAACTCGCGGCGATATCGCTCGTGCGGTCCATCATCACGCTCGCGCGATGTTGCTCGATGTAGGTCGCGATGCTTTTTAGCTGACGCGGCAGCGCCTCGTAGTCCTGCGCGATGCGCTGCATCAATTCGTCCACGCCCGCTACGGCGTCGGTTGTGTCATCCGCCATGATTGTCTTCCTTGCGTGGTTGTCGCACTGCCGCAAAGCCTTACCAGGCCTCGATCCCACGGCATATCGACGGAGCCGATTATAGGCAGCGCGTCACGCGAATGGAACAGATTTTCCATTTTTATTTGCAATGAAATTTCCGTTGCAAGTCGCGAGGCGATGTCCTACTCTTGTCGATGAGCGCGGCGGTTGGTGCAGGTATCGGCACCCGGTAGCAAGCGGCAAGTAAAAAGCACGGCTGCGACGCTCACCCCAAGAACGAACGACAGACCGAGAAAGGTGGAGACAATGAATCAACGCAAGGGCAAGACCACGCTCCGAAGGTTGGCCGCAATGCTCGCGCTGGCCGCGGGACTGACAGGCGCGGCCGTGCTGAGCGCGCAAACGGCGCAAGCCGCCCCCGACGCGCATTTCGTGCTGATCAGCCACGCGCCCGATTCCGACTCGTGGTGGAACACGATCAAGAACGCCATCAAGCAGGCCGACGAAGACTGGAACGTCGAGACCGACTACCGCAATCCGCCCAACGGCGACATCGCCGACATGTCGCGCCTGATCGAACAGGCCGCCGCGCGCAACTACGACGGCGTGATCGTCACCATCGCCGATTACGACGTGCTGAAAAGCGCCATCGGCAAGGTCACGGAAAAGAAGATTCCGCTCGTGACGATCAACTCGGGCACCGAGGAGCAGAGCGCGAAGCTCGGCGCGATCATGCACGTGGGTCAGCCCGAATATGTGGCCGGCCACGCAGCCGGCGAAAAGGCCAAGGCCGCGGGCGTGAAGTCGTTTCTGTGCGTGAACCACTTCGCGACCAACGCCGTGTCGTTCGAACGCTGCCGCGGTTTCGCGGACGCCATCGGCGTGGACTACAAGTCCTCGACGATCGACTCCGGCCAGGACCCGACCGAAATCCAGTCGAAGGTGAGCGCGTACCTGCGCAACCATCCGAACACGGGCGCGATTCTCACGCTCGGCCCGGTGCCGGCCGCCGCCACGCTCAAGGCGGTCCAGCAGATGGGCCTCGCGGGCAAGATCTACTTCTGCACGTTCGACTTCTCCGATGACATTGCCAAGGCGATCCGCGCGGGCACCATCCAGTTCGCGATCGATCAGCAGCCGTACCTGCAGGGTTATATCCCCGTGGCCGTGCTCGCCATCGTGAAGAAAGAACACACCACAGACCCGCAGAAGATCCGCCAGATTCTGGAAGCGAATCCGAAGTTCAAGCAGCGTCTCGAAACCTATGGCCTGCAACCTTCGTATGGTCCGAAGAATATCCGCTCGGGTCCGGGCTTCATCACCAAGGAGAATCTCGACAAGGTCGTGAAGTACGCAGGTCAGTACCGCTAAGCATTTTTCGTCAGTCACGCGCGGCGGCGGCTAGCATCTTCCGATGCGCATCGCCTCTCGCCAGCCTCGCCGCGCGCCATTCACCGTGTTGCTTTTACTGCAAGGCAGTCGCTTGCAGGGAATGCGCTCGGGCATTCTCGATTCGAGGCAGGTGCCGGCAGGTGCCAGTGCGCCTCACACGGCCGAGATAAAGGAGACATCATGGGTGTAGCCGGCAAACACTTCCCCTCGCACGCACCGGAGAGCGGCGCGCAAGACACGCCCACGCCGACGCCCGGCGCCAGCGACGAACGCGTGCGCCGCGAATCGTGGTTCGGCCATCTGCTCGGCCGGCCCGAATTCGCCGCGATTTCCGGCACCGTGCTGGTCTTCGCCGTCTTCGCGATCGGCGCGGGCGGCTCGGGCATGTTCGATCTCGACGGCGTAATGAACTGGTCCCAGGTCGCGGCTTACCTGGGTATCCTGAGCGTCGGCGCGTGCCTGCTGATGATCGCCGGCGAGTTCGACCTCTCCATCGGCTCGATGATCGGCTTCGCCGGCATGATGGTGGCCATTCCCACGATGTACTTTCACTGGCCCATCGCGCTGTCGATTCTGTTCGCGTTCGTGGGCTGCACGGCCCTCGGCGCACTCAACGGCTACCTCGTCATGCGCACGCGGCTGCCTTCGTTCATCGTCACGCTCGCGTTCCTCTTCATCCTGCGTGGACTGACCCTCGCGCTCTCGATCATGTTCGCCGACCGCACCATCGTCTCGGGTGTGGGCGACGTGGCGCGAGCCGACTTCATCACCAACCTGCTCTTTCACGGCACCGCGTTCAAGGGCCTGTTCGTGGCGCTCGCGCATGTCGGCATCGGCAAGATGCTCGACAACGGCCAGCCGCTCGTGCCCGGCGTGCCGAAGGTGATTCTCTGGTGGTTCGCGCTCGTCGCCATTGGCGCGTTCGTGCTCGCGAAAACGCGCTACGGCAACTGGATTCTCGCCGTGGGCGGCGACGCCAACGCCGCCAAGAACGTGGGCGTGCCCGTGAAGCGCGTGAAAATCTCGCTCTTCATGCTCACCGCGTTCTGCTCGTGCCTCTTCGCCGTGCTGCAAGTGTGCGACATCGGTTCGGCCGCCGCCGACCGCGGTCTTCAGAAGGAGTTCGAAGCCATCATCGCCGCGGTGATCGGCGGCACGCTGCTCACGGGCGGCTACGGTTCGGTGATTGGCGCGGCGTTCGGAGCGCTCATCTTCGGCGTCGTGCAGATCGGCATCACTTACACGAACATCGATTCGGACTGGTTCCGCGTGTTCCTCGGCGTGATGCTGCTCATTGCCGTGCTCTTCAATCACTACGTGCGCCGCCGCGTCGCGCAATCGTAAGCCGGAGGCTCACATGTCCGATACCACCAGCACCACACAAGACACGGCAAACAGCGACACGATTCTCGCGCTGGAGAACGTCAGCAAGTACTTCGGCAAGGTCATCGCGCTCAACGGCGTCACGCTGCGCTTAAAGCGCGGCGAGGTGCACTGCCTGCTCGGCGACAACGGCGCGGGCAAGTCCACGCTCATCAAGACGCTTGCCGGCGTGCACGCGCCCACTTCCGGCCAGTATTTCGTGGACGGCAAACCCGTGCTGTTCGATTCGCCGAAAGATGCGCTGGATCTCGGCATCGCCACCGTCTATCAGGACCTCGCGCTCGTGCCGCTGCTCTCGGTCGCGCGCAACTTCTTCATGGGCCGCGAGCCGCAGAAGAAGCTGTTCGGCTTCGTCAACGTAATGGATCTCGATGCGAGCGCAACAATCGCGAAGGATCGCCTCGCGGAAATGGGCATCCATGTGCGCGATCCGCATCAGGCCATCGGCACGATGTCGGGCGGCGAGAAGCAGTGCCTCGCCATCGCACGCGCGATTCATTTCGGCGCACGCGTGCTGATTCTCGACGAGCCGACCGCCGCGCTCGGCGTGAAGCAGAGTTTCAACGTGCTCAAGCTGATTCATGCGGCGCGCGCGAAGGGCATTTCGGTGATCTTCATCACCCACAACGTGCACCACGCCTACCCTATCGGCGACTCGTTCACGCTGCTCAATCGCGGCCGCTCGCTTGGCACCTTTACGAAGGACACGATCAGCAAGAACGAAGTGCTCGACATGATGGCGGGCGGCGCGGAGATGCAGAAGATGATCGCCGAACTCGACGGCGCGACCATCTGAGCACGCGGGCACGGCACAGCATCCAACAGGAATACACATGGCCCTGACTCATTCCACCCCGACCCGTTCGACTCCGGGCCGCTTCGCTGCCGGGCGCAGCCGCGACATCGTCTGCCTCGGCCGCCTCGGCGTCGATCTCTACGCACAGCAAGTGGGCGCGCGGCTCGAAGACGTCTCGACGTTCGCGAAGTATCTGGGCGGCTCGTCCGCGAATATCGCCTTCGGCTGCGCGCGTCTCGGCCTGAAGCCGGCCATGCTCACGCGCGTGGGCGACGACCACATGGGGCGCTTTCTCGTCGAAACGCTCGCGAAGGAAGGCTGCGACACGAGCCATGTGCGCGTGGACCACGAACGCCTCACCGCGCTCGTGCTGCTGGGGCTGAAAGACCGCGACACGTTCCCGCTCATCTTCTATCGCGAGAATTGCGCCGACATGGCCGTCGATTCGGGCGATTTCGACGAAGCCTTCATCGCTTCATCGAAAGCACTCCTGATTACCGGCACGCACTTCTCGACGGAGCAGGTGAACCGAACGAGCCTCACCGCGCTCGACTACGCGCGCCGCAACAATGTGCGCACCGTGCTCGACATCGACTACCGCCCCGTGCTGTGGGGCCTCACGGGCAAGGCCGATGGCGAGACGCGTTTCGTCGCGAGCGAAGGCGTGAGCGCGCATTTGCAGCGCATCCTGCCGCATTTCGATCTCGTGATCGGCACCGAGGAGGAATTCCGCATTGCGGGCGGCAAGGAAACGCTCGTCGATGCGCTCGCGCGCGTGCGCGAAGTGACGGGCGCGACGCTGCTCGTCAAGCGCGGGCCGCTCGGCTGCCAGATCGTGGAGGGCGCGGTGCCCGCCTCGATGGACGATCTGCCGATGCAGCGCGGCGTGGAAGTCGAAGTGCTCAACGTACTGGGCGCCGGCGATGCGTTCGCCTCCGGCTTCCTCTCGGGCTGGCTGCGCGACGCCTCGCTCGAAGACTGCGCGCGCGCGGCCAACGCATGCGGCGCGCTCGTCGTCTCGCGGCACGGCTGCGCGCCCGCCATGCCCACGCCGGTGGAACTCGATTACTTCCTGCGCGAAGCGGCCGCCGACCCCGTACGCATGCGCCGACCCGACCGCGACGCAACGCTCGCGCGCCTGCATCGCGTGACGCCCGCGCGCAAGCGGCACGACGAAGTGCTCGGCTTCGCGTTCGATCATCGCAACCAGTTCTTCGATCTCGCGCAGCAGGCGGGCGTGAGCGAAGCGCGCATTTCGCATCTAAAGAATCTTTTTGTCGAGGCCGTGGCGCAGACCGAACGCACGCTCGGTCTGGAGGGACGCATCGGAGTCCTGATCGACGACCGCTACGGCCAGGACGCGCTCAACGCCGCGACGGGCCGCGGCTGGTGGATCGGCCGCCCGGTCGAGCTGCCGGGTTCCGTGCCGCTCGTGTTCGACCACGGCCGCTCGATCGGCACGACGCTCGCGTCCTGGCCCATCGACCACACCGTGAAGTGCCTCGTGCAGTTTCATCCCGACGAGCCCATCGAACAGCGTCTCGAACAGGAAGCGCAGTTGCGCGCGCTTTACGACGCCACCCAGGCGAGCGGCCACGAACTCCTGCTCGAAGTGATTCCGCCGAAACTCAACGGCAAGCCGAATGCGCCCGATACGGTCTGCCGCGCGCTCAAGCGGCTCTACAACATCGGCATCTACCCCGAGTGGTGGAAGCTCGAACCGACGGGCGCCGCGCAATGGCGCGACATCGACGCGCTGATCGCCGCGCGCGATCCGTATTGCCGCGGCGTCGTGCTGCTCGGGCTTTCCGCGCCTATCGACCAGCTCGCGGAAGGCTTTCGCGCGGCGGCCGCGTCGGCCACCTGCCGCGGCTTCACGGTGGGCCGCTCGATTTTCTACGAGCCGAGCGTGGCGTGGCTCGCCGGCGAGATCGGCGACGACGAAGTGATCGCCCGCGCGCGCCGCGCCTTCGAAACGCTGATCGGCGCATGGCGCGCCGCGCGGGCCGATGCGCAGGGCGCGCACGACAACCACGAGGAGAAGGCGGCATGAACCAACGTATCGCTCCTGGCGCCCCCGGAGATTACGCCTCGCAGGAAAGCGCGCCGAACGCGACGGCCAGCGCGCACGCCAACACCGTGCGGCTCACGGCGGCCCAGGCGCTCGTGCGTTACCTCGCCGCGCAGCGCGTGGCGAGCGAAGACGGTTCGGGCCGCACCGAGCCGCTGTTCGGCGGCGTGTTCGCGATCTTCGGTCACGGCAACGTGGCCGGTATCGGCGAAGCGCTCTACCAGTACCGGCACGAACTGCCAACGCTGCGCGCGCATAACGAGCAGGCCATGGCGCACAGCGCGATCGCTTACGCCAAGGCGCACTTTCGCCGCCGCATGATGGCGGTGACGACCTCGATCGGCCCGGGCGCGACGAACCTCGTCACCGCGGCCGCGCTTGCGCACGTGAACCGTCTGCCGGTTTTGCTGTTGCCAGGCGACATTTTCGTTTCGCGCGAGCCCGATCCGGTATTGCAGCAGATCGAGGACCCGCACGACGGCGGCCTCTCCGCGAACGACGCGCTCAAGCCCGTCTCGCGCTACTTCGACCGCATCGTTCATCCCGCGCAGTTGCTCACCGCGCTGCCGCGCGCGCTGCGCGTGCTCACCGACGCCGCGCTCTGCGGCCCGGTCACGCTCGCGCTGCCGCAGGACGTGCAGGCCACGGCGTGGGACTATCCGGCCAGCTTTTTCACCCCGCGCCTCGTGACGTTCCACGCGCCCGCGCCTGTGCAGACCGAGATCGACGCGGCGCTCACGCAGTTGCATCGCGCGAAACGTCCGCTCATCGTGGCGGGCGGCGGCGTGCTCTATTCGCGCGCTTCGCAGGCCTTGCAGACGCTCGCTGCCGCGCGCGGCATTCCGGTGGCCGAAACGCAGGCCGGCAAGGGCTCGCTCGCGTGGGACGATCCGCTCAACGTGGGCGCGCTCGGCGTGACAGGCTCGCCCGCCGCCAACGAACTCGCGCGCGACGCCGACTGCGTGCTCGCCGTGGGCACGCGTTTGCAGGACTTCACGACCGGCTCAAACTCGCTGTTTGCGCACACGCATGTGATCGGCGTGAACGCCAACGCCTTCGACGCGCTCAAGCACAACGGCCTCGCCGTGCAGGCCGACGCGCGCCAGGCGCTCGCCGCGCTCAACGACGAGCTGATCAACTGGCGCGCCGACGCGAACTGGACCGCGCACGCCCGGCGTCTCGCCGACGCGTGGCGCGCGAGCGTCGAACGCCTCACGCATGCGCCGCAGGAGCGCCACTGCCTGCCCTACGACGCCGATGTGATCGGCGCGGTCCAGCGCTCGTCGAGCCGTTCGTACACCGAAGATATCGTCGTGTGCGCGGCCGGCACGCTGCCCGCCGAGTTGCACAAGCTATGGCGCGCGGGCCAGCCCGGCGCGTATCACGTCGAATACGGCTATTCGTGCATGGGCTACGAGATCGCGGGCGGCCTCGGCGCCAAGCTCGCGCGGCCCGATCGCGAGGTCGTCGTCATGGTGGGCGACGGCAGCTATCTGATGATGAACAGCGAGATCGCCACCTCGGTCATGCTGGGCGCGAAGCTCATCGTCGTCGTGCTCGACAACCGCGGCTACGGCTGCATCAACCGGTTGCAGCAGGCTTGCGGCGGCGCGCCGTTCAACAACCTGTTCGACGACTGCGCGCAAGGGCCGCTCGGCGCGCCGCGCGTCGACTTCGCCTCGCATGCGCGCTCGCTCGGCGCGCAGGCCGAACACGTGGCGAATATCGCGGAACTCGAAGCGGCGCTGCAACGCGCGCGCGCCGCGTCGCGCACGTACGTCGTGTGCATCGACACCGACCCCGCGCGCACGACCGAGGAAGGCGGCTGGTGGTGGGAAGTCGCCGTGCCCGAGGTGTCCACGCGCGCAACCGTGCGCGAAGCGCGCGAGCGCTACGACGAACAGGTCGCCCAGCGCGGCGGCCGCGCCCAACCCAGCCAGGCCACGCCCGGCGACGACGACAACGGCAACGCACCACGCGCCTGACGACGCAGACATCGAGGAGCGCACATGAGCGCATTTGAAGTACGCATCGGCATCAACCCGCTGTCGTGGATGAACGACGACCTGCCAACGCTCGGCGGCGAGACGCCGCTGTCTCAAGCGCTGACCGAGGGCCGCGAAATCGGCTATGAGGGCTTCGAGCTAGGCAACAAGTTTCCGCGCGAGCCGCAGGCGCTCAAGGCGCTCCTCGCGCAGTACGATTTATCGCTCGTCTCCGGCTGGTACTCGGGCATGCTCGCGCGGCGCAGCGTGGAGGAAGAAATCGCCGCGGTCGAAAGGCATCTGGACCTGCTCGCGCAGAATGGCGCCACGGCGATGGTGTACGGCGAGGTCGCCGGTTCGATCCAGGGTGCGCCGCGCCCGCTCTACCAGCGGCCGCGTTTTTTCAGCGACCGGCAGTGGGACGAGTACGCCGCGCGCGTCGACACCTTCGCGCGCCATACGCTCTCGCGCGGCGTGCGTCTCGCCTATCACCATCACATGGGCGCCTACGTCGAAACGCCCGCCGACGTCGACAAGCTCATGGCGCGCACGAGCGACGCCGTGGGCCTGCTGTTCGACGCGGGCCACATGACCTTTGCGGGCGGCGACCCCGTGGCCGAACTCGACAAGCACATTGCGCGCGTGTGCCATGTGCATTGCAAGGACGTGCGCCCCGCCGTCATGAAGCTCGCGCGCAACCGCAACTGGAGTTTTCTCGACGCCGTGCTCGCAGGCGCGTTCACCGTGCCTGGCGACGGCGCCGTCGATTTCCCCGCGATCATCGCGCGCCTGAAGCGGCACGGCTATCGCGGCTGGCTCGTGGTCGAAGCCGAGCAGGACCCCGTGATCGCACCGTCGTACGAGTATGCGCAAAAGGGCTATCGCACGCTGCGCGCGCTCGTTGATGCTACGGACACCCAATCGAAGGAGGCAGCATGACTCTGCTGGTCAAGGCCGCGCGCGAAGGCCAGTCTATCGCGCGCGTCACGCCCGACACCGCGGGCTGGCGCTATGTCGGCTTCGCCGCCTACCGGCTCGAAGCGGATGAAATCGTCTACGTATCCGAGCCCGATCGCGAAAGCTGCATTGTCGTGCTCTCGGGCGCGGTGGACATCGAAGCGGGGGGCGAGCGCTGGTCGAGCCTCGGCTCGCGCGACAGCGTGTTCGAAGACGCCGCGCCGTACGCGCTCTACGTGCCGCCCGGCGTGAAAGCGACCGTGCGCGCAAAACGCACCGCCGAATTGGGCGTGGCGAGCGCGCCCGCAAAGGGCACGCTGCCCGTTCGTCTCATCGAGCCCGCGCAGATGAAGCGCTCCACGCGCGGCAAGGGCGCGAACACGCGCTACATATGCGATGTCCTGCCGCAAGACGCGCCCGCTGAATCGCTGCTCGTGGTCGAGGTGCGCACGCCGTCGGGCCACTCGTCGAGCTACCCGCCGCACAAGCACGACGCCAACCGCTTGCCGCAGGAAAGCGCGCTCGAAGAAACGTACTATCACCGGCTCGATCCGCCGCAGGGTTTCGCGTTCCAGCGCGTCTACACCGACTCGCGCGATCTCGACGAAACGATGGCCGTGGAGAATCACGACGTCGTGATGGTGCCGCGCGGCTATCACCCCGTGGTCGTGCCTTATGGCTACGACTCGTACTATCTGAACGTGATGGCGGGCCCCACGCGCGAATGGCACTTCCATAACGACCCGGCGCACGAATGGATCATCAAGCGCGACGCGAAGTGACGCGCCCATAAAAAAACGCCGCGCGATGAACCACGCGGCGTTCTTCGTTGCGCCCGCAACGAACTGGAAAGCGCGTCAAGCGAGCCGGAATTTCCCCACGAGGCGCTTGAGCACCTTCGCCTGATCGTCGAGCGATTGCGCCGCGGCGGTGGCCTCTTCCACGAGCGCCGCGTTCTGCTGCGTGCCGGCGTCCATCTGCGTGACCGCGCGGCTGATTTCCTCGATGCCCGAGCGCTGCTCGCGCGAAGCCGCCGAAATCTCGCCGATGATGTCGTTCACGCGCCGCACGGCCTTCACGACTTCGTCCATCGTCGAGCCCGCGTCCTGCGCGAGCGTCGAGCCATTGGACACGCGCTCCACCGATGCGCCGATCAGCGCCTTGATCTCCTTGGCCGCCGCCGCGCTGCGCTGCGCGAGGCTGCGCACCTCGCCCGCCACCACCGCGAAGCCGCGCCCGTCCTCGCCCGCGCGCGCCGCTTCCACAGCGGCGTTAAGCGCGAGAATATTCGTCTGGAACGCAATGCCCTCGATCACGCCGATGATGTCCGCGATGCTCTTCGCGCTGTCGTTGATCTCCTGCATGGTCGCGACCACGCGCCCCACCACCGAGCCGCCCTTCTCCGCGATGGCCGAGGCGTTGCCCGCGAGCGTGCTGGCCTGTTCCGCGTTTTCGGCGTTCAGGCGCACCGTGGACGTGAGTTGCTCCATGCTGCTCGCGGTGCGTTCGAGCGCCATGGCCTGTTCTTCGGTGCGGCGCGAGAGATCGAGATTGCCGGTCGAGATTTCGCCCGAGGCAGACGCGATCGCCTCGGCGCTCGCGGCGATCTCGGCGACCGTTGTCGAAAGGCCTTTTTGCATGTCGCGCAGCGCGCCCAGCATGCTCGCCGCGTCGCGCGCGTGAACCGCGACGGGCTGCGCGAGGTCGCCAGCCGCGATGCGCGCTGCGATGGCCTTGGCGTGCGCGGGCTCGCCGCCCAGTTGCCGCGCGATGCGGCGCACGACCCATTCGCTCACGAAGAACGCGAACACGAACATGGCGACGGTGGCGACGGCCATCATCACGAACGACGACTTGAAGATGAACTCGGCATTGCCGATCGTGGCTTTCGCGGCCGTGCCGCGTTGCTCGACGAGGTCGTTGACGAGCGTTTCGAGCTTGCCGGTCTCCACGAGCAGCGACACGTCCTGCGTGCCCACCTGCCAGCTCATCTGCGAGAGATCGAGCGGCTGCTGTTTCACGAGCGTTACGAAGTCGCGCAGATGGCCGCTCCACGCCGTGGTCGCATCCGCGAGCTTCTTTTGCAGTGCGAGCGCGTCGCCGCCCTGCTCCTGCGCGTATTGCTGCAACTGGCTCATGCCGCGCTCCAGCGAGCCGAGATCCTTGTCGATATCCTGCCCCAGCTCGTCGCGCTCGCGCGCCGTGGTCGCGGTGAGCAGCATCTTCTGGGCGCGGCTCGCACGCAGCATGTGGCCGCGCGCTTCTTCGGCGGCGCGGCTCGCGACGTAGCCCTGTTCGTAGATCGATTGCGTCGAGCCGTTGAGACGGCTGATCTGCGCGAGCGAAATCGCGCCGATGGCGAGCGTGCCGATCAGCACGAGCGCGAAGGCGAGGCGCAGCGTGGCCTTCACGGAAAGCCGCGAAGTGTGGGACGAACCGGGGGACGAACCGCGCGCTGCCGCGCCGGCGCGGCCCGTATTGCGTTGCTGCGCGTTCCCCGCGCTTGCTGCTGGATCCTGCGGCACGAACCCCGCGTGCCTGCCGCCTTGCGATACTGCTTTCATCTTTTTCGGTCTCCAGCGTTTCTGCTTTGTTGTCCGGCCTGACGCCATCGTTCGTGATTTGCGTTACGCCTGAACTCCGGTCTACGGCACGCCGTCGCGCAATCTTTAATTCTGCGTTCAACCGCATTGCGCGCGGCGCAGTTCGCATTCCGGCCCCGTATTGCGCGCCTCGTGAGCGCACCTATCGGCGATTTATACATGGCCAAAAAGAGACGCCAAAAATCGCGCACCGATTTCGGGGATCGGCTCCACGCCTTGCGACACTGAGCCGCAGGGCCAGGACGCATCAGGAGCTGTCCGATTCTCGACAAAACTTGTCCGTACAGTTCGAGCAAGACACATTACACTGCGCTCATAACTCTTATACATGTCCTTTCATGCCGTCGCCGCTGCCCGCCCGGAGTTGGCGCCCGCTGAATACTTCTCTGCTGCCGAAAACATGGAAACCAGTCTCGACAAGCGCGCCCTGTCCGGCGCCGCCGCGGGTTCGTCCCCGGGCGCTGCCGCTCCCGCCGCGGGCGCCGTGCAACGCACCGTCTATTCGGTGCTCGGTGCGATCAGCTTCTCGCACCTGCTCAACGACATGATCCAGTCGCTGATCCTCGCCATCTACCCGATGCTCAAGGACAACTTCTCGCTGTCGTTCACGCAGATCGGCCTCATCACGCTGACCTACCAGATCACGGCTTCGATGCTGCAGCCGCTGGTGGGCGTCTATACGGACAAGCGGCCGTTGCCGTACTCGTTGCCCGTCGGTATGGGCTTCACGCTGTGCGGCCTGCTGCTGATGTCGGTCGCGCCGAGCTTCGGCGTGCTGCTCGTGGCGGCGGCGCTGGTGGGCTGCGGCTCGTCGGTGTTCCATCCGGAATCGTCGCGCGTGGCGCGCATGGCCTCGGGCGGCCGTCACGGTCTCGCGCAATCGCTTTTCCAGGTGGGCGGCAATGCGGGCTCGTCGCTCGGGCCGCTGCTCGCCGCGGCGATCGTCATTCCGCACGGCCAGCGCAGCATCGCGTGGTTCTCGGCGGCAGCGCTCGTCGGCATGGTCGTGCTCACGCAGATCGGCCGCTGGTACAAGTCCCATCCCGCGATGAAGAAAAAGCGCGCCGAGGTGCCGCACGTCGTGCTCTCGCGCGGCCGCGTGGCGGGCGCTATCGCCGTTCTCGTGCTGCTCGTGTTCTCGAAGTACTTCTACCTCGCGAGCATCAACAGCTACTTCACGTTCTATCTGATCGACCGCTTCCACCTCTCCGTGCAGGCCGCGCAGATTCATCTGTTCGTGTTCCTCGCCGCCGTTGCGGCGGGCACGATCATCGGCGGCCCGGTGGGCGACCGCATCGGCCGCAAGTACGTGATCTGGGTCTCGATTCTCGGTGTCGCGCCCTTCACGCTGCTCCTGCCGTACGCCAACCTGTTCTGGACCGGCGTGCTGACGGTGATCATCGGCGTGGTGCTGGCTTCGGCGTTCTCGGCCATCCTCGTCTACGCGCAGGAGCTGATTCCGGGCAAGGTGGGCATGGTCGCGGGTCTTTTCTTCGGCTTCGCGTTCGGCCTGGGCGGCATCGGCGCGGCGGTGCTCGGCCAGTTGGCGGATGCCACCAGCATCGGCTTCGTCTACAAGGTCTGCTCGTTCCTGCCGCTCATCGGCGTGCTGACCATTCTGCTGCCCGACGTGGAAGGCAAGCGCGCGAAGAAAGCCGCGTAAGGGGCGCCTCGTCGCGCATCCGTGAAACGGCCGGACGCCCCTCGGGGCGCCGGCCGTTGTGCTTTGCGCGCCTGCACGCGCTTTGCCTCGCCGCGACTTCGTACTAGGCTTGAGGTTGGCCGCCGCCGGCCAGGTCCGTCCGCTCGCGAGGTTCGCCATGCAACTGTCCACGGTAGAGATCGAAAAGCCCGAAGCGACCAACTTCATCCTCGGGCAGACCCACTTCATCAAGTCCGTCGAGGATCTGCACGAGGCGCTCTATGGCGCCGTGCCGGGCATCCAGTTCGGCCTCGCGTTTTGCGAGGCATCGGGCAAGCGACTCGTGCGGCGCTCGGGCACGCAGGACGCGCTCATCGAAATGGCGACGCAAAACGCGTTGCGCATCGCCGCGGGCCACTGCTTCATCGTCTTTCTCGGCGACGGTTTTTTCCCGATCAACGTGCTCAATACGATCAAGGCCGTGCCCGAGGTCTGCCGCATCTTCTGCGCCACCGCGAACCCCACGCAGGTGCTGATCGCCGAGACGGACCAGGGGCGCGGCATCGTCGGCGTGGTGGACGGCATGCCGCCGCTCGGCGTCGAAGCCGGGGACGACGTGCGCTGGCGCAAGGACCTGCTGCGCGCGATCGGCTACAAGGCCTGAGCGCCGATGGCAACGCTGCGCGCGGCGATCGAGCGGCAGACGGCGCATGCGCTCGCGTGCGGCGCGCTTCACTCCATCGAGACCGCACATACCTTCATCGACGATGGCGGCATGCGCTTTTCCGTGCGCGTGGCCGAAAATCTCGCGCGCAAGGAGGCGGCGCGGCTCACGCCGCAGACTTCGGCAGCGTCCGGTTCCCAGCCGCCGCGCGATCCGTTCCTGCCTTACGAGGCCGATCTCTTCGTCGCCGATCTCTCGCCCACGCACGTTGCGCTGCTCAACAAGTTCAATGTGATCGACCGGCATCTGCTGATCGTGACGCGGCGCTACGAACCGCAGGAAGCGCTGCTCGATGCGGCGGACTTCGCCGCGCTGATCGACGCGCTGCGCGAAGTCGACGGCCTCGCGTTCTACAACGGCGGCGCGGCTGCGGGCGCGAGCCAGTCGCACAAGCATTTGCAGTTGGTGCCGCTGCCGCTCGTGGGTGACGGACCGCCTCTCGCGCCACTCGAAACGCTGCTGGGCGCCGCGCAGACGGTTCATGGCGCGCGTCCCATCGCGATCGTGCCGGGGCTCCCGTTTCGCCACGCGTTCGCGCGCATCGATCTCGCCCGGGATCCAGGCCCCCCCGCGGACCCGCGCGCGGCGCACGACGCCGCGCAGGTTGCACTCGGCTGCTATCGCGCGCTGCTGGACGCCGCGGGCGTGCCCGCCCTGGATGTGGGCGGCGTTGCGCATCAGGGCGCGCCGTATAACCTGCTCGTCACGCGCCGCTGGATGCTGGTCGTGCCGCGCGTGGTGGAATACGTCGAGGGAATCTCCGTCAATTCGCTCGGCTTTGCGGGCTCGTTCTTCGTGCGCAACGCGGCGCACTTGCAGACGCTCGCGCAACTCGGCCCGATGACGGCGCTCGAGCGCGTCAGCGTCGCGCGCGAGGACGCGGTTAGCCGAGGTTAGTCCCGCGCGAGCGGCTCGAGCGCCGCGCGCAGCGCATCGGGCAATGCGCTTACGGGGCGGCGCGTCGCGCGATCGACGTAGACGTGCACGAAATGACCCTGCGCCGCGGGCGCATCCTCGCCTTCGCGGAACAGCCCGACCTCATAGCGCACGCTCGACGAACCGAGCCGCGCCACCCGCAGCCCCGCCTCCACGCGCTCCGGAAACGTGAGCGGCGCGAAGTAGTTGCATTGCGTTTCGACCACGAGCCCGATCGTCGCGCCGTGCTCGATATCGAGCGCGCCCGCGCGGATCAGATACTCGTTCACGACGGTATCGAAATAGCTGTAGTAGACGACGTTGTTCACGTGGCCGTAGACATCGTTGTCCATCCAGCGCGTGCCGATGGGCAGAAAATGGCGATACCCGGAGCGGGCGACGGTGACGGGTCGGTTCATCGAGGAAATCCGGCAAAGGCGTGGCAAAAATGCACAGCGGAATACGCGGCCATCACTGGCCGGGACGCTCCACGAACTCGAACGGCAGGCCGCGCCGGCGCATCCATTCGCCGAGCGCCTGGCCCGTGCCCGCGCGCCAGGGCCGCAGCTTCGCGGGCTCGACGAGGCGGTATTCGAGCAGTTCCGGCGAGAGCGCAATCGTGCCCGACGCCTTCACGTGATACGCGATGATGAGTTCGTTCTTGCGGATGAACTCGTACACGCCCACGAGTTCGACGCTCTCGGCCCGCAGCGAGGTCTCCTCAAGCACTTCGCGCGCGATGCCCTCCTCGGGCGTCTCGCCGTTTTCGAGAAAGCCGGTGATGAGCGCGAACATGCCTACGGGCCACGCGGCGTTACGGGCGAGCAGAATACGGCCTTCGTATTCGACGATCGCCGCCACGACGGGCAGCGGATTGTTCCAGTGGACGTAGCCGCAGGCGTCGTCCGGGCAGGCGAGACGCACGCGGCCGCCTTCGTGGGCGGGATCGGCGCGCTCGGTCAGACGCGTGGCGCAGCGCGGGCAAAACTGGTAGTCGCTCATGGGAAAGGCAGGGGTCGATGGCGCGGGAAGCGGCCGCGCGGCCCGGCGGGCGCGCTCGCGGCTTGCGGTTTGCGGTTTGCGCGAAAGCGACCATTTTAGTGCGCTATCGGCGTGCGCGTGCGGCCTCGCTGCCGTGGCTGCCCTCGTTGCACGCAGCGCGCGGACCGCGCGGCCTGACGGCCACCGCTAGCGCGTATGCCAAACGCGCCACACGAGCCCAATCGCACCGGCCACGAGCGCCAGCGCCGCGAGCCACAGCGAAGGCGAGAACGAGCCCGTCGATGCCGCGAGCGGCGCGGCCACGAGCGGCCCCGCGATCTGGCCAATGCCATAGGCGGCCGTCGCATAGCCCATTAGCGCGGCGGCCCGTTCGCCGCGCAGAAGACGCGCCTCGCGCATTGCAAAGAGCGTGATCGCCGTGAACGGCAAGCCAATCAGCACGCTGCCGAACGAAAAGCCCGCAGCGTTGGGCCAGACGATGCCAAGCGCGATACCCACGGCCTGCAGCACGTACGCGCCCGCCAGCATCAGGCGGTTGTCCCAATGCAGCGGGAAGCGCGCGGCGAGCAGCGCGCCCGCGATCAGCGCCGCGCCGAACATCGGCCAGAACAGGTCGGGCCAGGCCGAACCGGGCAGCGCGTGACGCGCGATCACGGGCAGAAACGTCGCCGTGATGATGTAGCCGAAGCCCGGCACGCCGTAGAGCAGCACGAGCCAGAAGGCGTCCGCGCGGCGCCCTGCGTGCGGCTCGCGCGCGCCGCTTGCCGCAGCGCTCGCGGCGGGACGCGGCGCGAGTGCGCGCGTGTCTTCGCCGAACGTCGACCAGACGAGCGCCGCGAGCAGCGCGCTGATGAGACCGAAGCCGATCCATCCCGTGCGCGCGCCGAGACCGCCTGCCGCGCTCACGAACAACCCGGTCGCGATGATGCCGACACCCGGGCCGGTGTAGATCACGCCGCCCCACTCGTTCGCGCCCAGTTGCGCGAGCCGCCGCAGCCCCCATTGCGACGCGAACACGAACGTCCACGCGCTCACCGCGCCCGCCGCGAAGCGCACCACGGCCCAGATCCAGAACTGCTGGGTCGCGCCCATCGCGAGCGTGAGGAGCGCCGTGGCGACGAGGCCCGCGCGCACGATTCTGGCGGGCGCGACGCGCAGCGCGACGCAACTGACCGCGCCCACGAAGTAGCCCGCGTAGTTCAGCGATGCGAGCCAGCCGCCATGACGCAGATCGAGCGCGCCGCCATGCAGCATGAGCGGCAAGAGCGGCGTGAACGCGAATCGTCCCACGCCCAGCGCGACGGCGAGCGTTACCATGCAGGCCAACGCCGCGCGGCGACCTGCATGCGGACGGGGCTGGGGAACGGGAATGGCGCGGGGAACGGCGTGGGGAGCGTGATCGGTCATGAGTTCAGGAAGTTAAGCGACTGCCTACTATCCTAGGCGATTCCAACGTTCACGAAAAATGAATTATCATGAATCGAAGCATTTCGAGGAGAGAACGATGGACCTCGCCGAACTGGCGATTTTCCGGGCGGTCGTGCGCGAAAACGGCGTGACGCGGGCCGCCGCCAAGCTTAACCGCGTGCAGTCGAACGTGACCACGCGCATCAAGCAACTCGAAGATCAGCTCGGCACGCCGCTCTTCACGCGCGAGGGCCGCCGCCTCGTTCTCACGCCCGCTGGCGAAACGTTGCTGCCCTACGCCGAGCGTCTGCTCGCGCTCGCCGACGAAGCGCGCCACGCGCTCAAGGCTGGACGTCCCACGGGACGCCTGCGCCTGGGCACCATGGAGAGCGCGGCCGCGAGCCGTCTGCCCGGTCTGCTTGCGCACTATCACCAGGCGTGGCCCGACGTCACGCTCGAACTGGAAACGGGCACGACCGGCGCGCTGGTCGAGCGCTTGCGCGAATACGAAATCGATGCCGCGCTGATCGCCACGCCGCTCGCTGGCCTGCCGGATCCCGAGGTGTTCGACCACGCGCCCGTGTATCGCGAGGAACTCGTGATGCTCACGCCGCGCGGCCACCGGCCCATCCGCCAGCCAGGCGATATCGCGCTTTCCACGCTCGTGGCGTTCGAGCGCGGCTGCGCGTATCGCGCCTATGTCGAGCGCTGGTATCTGGAGCACGGCATCCGGCCGTCGCGCGTGCTGGAACTGGGCTCGTATCACGCGATCGTGGCGTGCGTGGCGGCGGGCGCGGGCGTAGCCGTCGCGCCACGCTCGGTGCTCGATCTGCAGCGTAGCGCCGACGAGGTCACGGTGCACTCGCTCGGCAAGCTCGGACGGATCGACACGCTGCTCGTCTGGCGGCGCGGCCATTTTTCGCCCGCGCTCGGCGCGTTGAAGGAGGCATTGCTGGAGCACGCGCAACGCTCGGGCAGTGCGGCCTTGCCCTCGCCGAGCGAAGCCGCAGCCACGCCCGCGGGCCTGCAGGCCGTCTGAGCCGCGCCAAAAACAAAAAGGGCTGCCCTCACGGACAACCCTTTTTCGTCGCTAAGCGGCGTTCAAGCCGCCACGCGCCGTATTACAGCTTCGCTTCGACCCAGCCCTTCACGCCCGCGAGCGCGCCAGGCAGGTTGGCCGGCTCGGTGCCGCCCGCCTGCGCCATGTCGGGACGGCCGCCGCCCTTGCCGCCCACCTGCTGGGCGACGAAATTCACGAGTTCGCCGGCCTTGACCTTCTTGCTCGCCTCGGCGGTCACGCCTGCGATCAGGCTGACCTTGCCGCCGTCCACCGCCGCCAGCACGATCGCCGCGCTCTTGAGCTTGTCCTTGAGCTTGTCCACGGTCTCGCGCAGCGTCTTCGAGTCGGCGCCGTCGAGCGTCGCGGCGAGCACGTGCACGCCGTTCACTTCGATGGCCTGGCCCACGAGTTCGTCGCCCTGGTTCGACGCCAGCTTCGACTTCAGCGCGCCCAGTTCCTTTTCCAGCGACTTGACCTGATCCTGCACTTGCGCAATGCGCTGCGTGAGTTCCGAAGGCTGCGCCTTGAGCGCCGCCGCTGCCGCATTGATGCGCGCGTCGAGGTCCTGCACGAAGCGCACGGCGTTGTCGCCCGTGATCGCTTCCACGCGGCGGATGCCCGCCGCCACGCCGCCTTCCATCACGATCTTGAACAGGCCGATGTCGCCGCTGCGCTGCACGTGCGTGCCGCCGCAGAGTTCGCGCGAGAAGCCGAGGTCGAGCACGCGCACTTCGTCGCCGTACTTCTCGCCGAAGAGCGCCATCGCGCCGCCCTTCACCGCGTCGTCGTACGACATCACGCGCACGATGCCGGGCGCGTTCGCGAGCACTTCCGCGTTGACGATCTGCTCCACGCGGCGGATTTCGTCGTCCGTCATCGGCGCGTTGTGGGCGAAGTCGAAGCGGGTTTTATCGGCGTCGACGAGCGAGCCCTTCTGCTGCACGTGCGAGCCGAGCACTTCGCGCAGCGCCTTGTGCATCAAGTGCGTGGCCGAGTGGTTGCGCGCGGTGCGGGCACGGCGGATGGCGTCGATTTCCGCCTTCACCACGTCGCCCACCTTGAGCGTGCCTTGTTCGAGCGTGCCGTGGTGGCCGGCAACGTCGGCCTGAACCTTGAGCGTGTCGGCGACGGCGAAGCGGATGCTCGCGTTCGAGATCACGCCCTGGTCGCCTACCTGGCCGCCCGATTCCGCGTAGAACGGCGTGTGGTCGAGCACGACCACGGCGTCCTGACCCGCCTTCACTTCGTTGACCGTTGCGCCATCGACGTAGAGCGCGACGACCTTCGCGTCGTCGAAGGCGATTTCCTCGTAACCGTGGAATGTGGTCTTCGCGCCCGAGTAGTCGAGGCCCTGCGTCATCTTGAACTTGCCCGCCGCGCGCGCCTGCTCGCGCTGACGCGCCATGGCTTCGTCGAACGCCGGTTCGTCGACCGTCACGTTGCGCTCGCGGCACACGTCGGCCGTGAGGTCGAGCGGGAAGCCGTACGTGTCGTGCAGCTTGAACGCGAGTTCGCCGGACAGCGTCTTGTGGCCCCTGGCTTCGAGATCGGCGAGTTCGGCTTCGAGGATCGACATGCCGTGCTCGATGGTCTCGAAGAAGCGCTCTTCTTCCTGACGCAGCACATCGGTCACGCGCTGCTGCGCTTCGGCCAGTTCCGGATACGCCGCGCCCATTTCGGCGACGAGATCCGCCACCAGCCTGTGGAAGAATGCGCCCTTCTTGCCGAGCTTGTAGCCGTGGCGGATCGCGCGGCGCACGATACGGCGCAGCACGTAACCGCGGCCTTCGTTGCCGGGAATCACGCCGTCGACGATCAGGAACGAGCACGCGCGGATATGGTCGGCGATGACCTTCAGCGAGTTGTTTTCCAGATCGCCGATGCCCGTTTCGCGCGCGGCGGCCTTGATCAGGTTCTGGAACAGGTCGATCTCGTAGTTGCTGTGCACGTGCTGAAGCACGGCGGCGAGGCGCTCGAGACCCATGCCCGTATCGACGCACTGCTTGGGCAGCGGCGTCATGTTGCCCTGCGCGTCGCGGTTGAACTGCATGAACACGAGATTCCAGATCTCGATGAAGCGGTCGCCGTCCTCTTCAGGCGATCCCGGCGGCCCGCCCCAGATTTCCGGGCCGTGGTCGTAGAACACTTCCGAGCACGGACCGCAGGGACCGGTGTCGGCCATCTGCCAGAAGTTATCCGATGCGTAGCGCGCGCCCTTGTTGTCGCCGATGCGGATGATGCGCTCCACCGGCACGCCGATTTCCTTCGCCCAGATGTCGAAGGCTTCGTCGTCTTCCTGGTAGACGGTGACCGTGAGCTTGTCGGCGGGCAGCGCGTAGACCCTGGTCAGCAGTTCCCAGCAGTAGTGGATGGCGTCGCGCTTGAAATAGTCGCCGAACGAGAAGTTGCCGAGCATCTCGAAGAACGTGTGGTGACGCGCCGTGTAACCGACGTTCTCGAGGTCGTTGTGCTTGCCGCCCGCGCGCACGCTGCGCTGCGCGGTCGTGGCGCGCGAGTACGGGCGCTTCTCGGTGCCGAGGAACACGTCCTTGAACTGCACCATGCCCGAGTTGGTGAAGAGCAGTGTCGGGTCGTTGCCCGGCACGAGGCTCGACGAGCGCACGATCGTGTGGCCCTTCGATTCGAAGAACTTGAGGAATTTCTCGCGGATGTCGGCGGCTTTCATGGCGTGCGTTGGGTCCTTCCTGGGGCGTACTGTGCTGAATCTTTGTCGTGGTCGGGGCGCCGGATAATGGCGAAAAACCCGACGCTGAATCGAACGATTATACGGGATCGCCGCGCGCTCGCGGCGGCGCGGCTGGCGTGGTTTGCATGGGCGCGACACGCCCTGTGGCGATGTCAGACGTCGGCCCAAGCTGTTCCGCACTGCGGAACAGTGTACCGGATATTGGCGCGCGCCGCGCCTTTTCGCTTACCATGAGGGGCTTCGGCCGGCGCGCCCTGTGCGCTTGCGGCCCGCCTCAGAACGACATTGGAAGACACAGCATGGGCGCTCTCAGCCATATCCGCGTACTCGATCTCACCCGCGTCCTCGCCGGACCGTGGTGCGCACAGACCCTCGCCGACTTCGGCGCCGACGTGATCAAGGTGGAACGCCCCGGCGCCGGCGACGACACGCGCCACTGGGGGCCGCCGTACCTGAAAACGCCCGGGGGCGCGGACACCGCCGAAGCCGCCTACTACCTTGCCGCGAACCGCAACAAGCGCTCGGTGACGGTGGACATCGCCACGCCCGAGGGGCAACGCATCGTGCGCGAACTGGCTGCGCAAAGCGACGTCGTGCTGGAAAACTACAAGGCCGGGCAACTCAAGAAGTACGGGCTCGACTACGAATCGCTGCGCGAGGTGAAGCCCGACCTCGTCTACTGCTCGGTCACCGGCTTCGGACAGACGGGACCCTACGCCTCGCGCGCGGGCTACGACTTCATCGTGCAAGGCATGGGCGGCTTCATGAGCATCACCGGCGAGCGCGACGCGCTGCCGGGCGGGGGTCCGCAAAAAGCGGGCGTCGCGATCGCGGACCTGATGACGGGCATGTATTCGACCATTGCCGTGCTCACGGCGCTCGCGCACCGCGACCGCACGGGCGTGGGCCAGTACATCGACATGGCGCTGCTCGACGTGCAGGTCGCCATGCTCGCGAACATGAACTCGAACTACCTGGCGAGCGGCAATCCGCCTGCGCGCTGGGGTAACGCGCACCCCAACATCGTGCCCTACCAGGCATTCCAGACGAGCGATAGCTGGATCATCCTCGCGGTAGGGAACGACGGACAGTTCCGCAAGTTCGTCGAGGTCGCGGGCCAGCCCGAGCTTGCCGACGACGCGCGCTTCGCGACCAATCCGGCGCGCGTGCGCCATCGCGATACGCTCGTGCCGGTCGTCGCCGGGCTGATCCGCGCGCGCACGAAAGCCGACTGGATCGGCGCGCTCGAGGCCGCGGGCGTGCCGTGCGGGCCGATCAACAACCTGGCGGAGGTGTTCGAGAACGAGCAGGTGATCGCGCGCGGGTTGCAGGTGGACGTGCCGCATCCATCGGGCGGCACGGCGCGGCTCGTGGGCAACCCTATCCGCATGAGCGAGACCCCGCCGCGCGTGACGAGCCACCCGCCCACGCTCGGCGAGCACACCGATGCGGTGCTGCGCGAAGTGCTCGGCTACGGCGAGGATCAGGTGGCGGCGCTGCGGGACAAGGGCGTGGTGTGAGCGTGAGGCGCGGGGCGGCTAGTCGGCGCCGCCCGGCTTGCCCATCGACATCAACCACTCCAGGCCCTGAGGCCAGTCGTCGAGCCCGCTTTCGGCGTTGATATGGCCGCGCGCGCCGATGTCGATCCAGCGGCTGCCCCACGCCTGCGCGCAGCGCCTGGAAAACTCCGCGTTGCCGTAAGGATCGTCGGTGCTGGCGACTACGACGCTCGGAAACGGCAGCGCCACCAGCGGAACCGGATCGAAGCCCAGCGCCGCGCGCGGAAATTCGGGACCGCGCGGATCGGGCAGCGCCACCAGCAGCGCGCCGGCCGCCTTCGCGCGCGTCGCGGCGCTCGCGTGATGCGCGGCCCAGTGCGCCACGGTCAGGCAGCCCAGGCTGTGAGCGGCGAATCGCACGCCAGCAGGCGCGCGCTGTACGGCGGCCTCGAGCGCCGCGCACCACGCGTCGCAGTCCGGGTGCATCCAGTCGGGCATCTGCACGCGCGTAAAGCCCGCGTGCGCGGCTTCCCAGAGCGTCTGCCAGTGCCCCGGCCCCGAATCCATATAGCCTGGCAGCACCAGTACAGGCGTTTCGTTCATCGTCACGTTTTCTCCTCGCGTTGTTGTGGTCCGCGCGACGATCCGGCACCGGGACTGGCACGGCGGGTCGCGTCAGGTAGAATGGAAGACACCATCGGGTGCCCGGTTACGCGCTTTTATCCTTTTGACGGGCGCCCTCGAACGACTCCCTTTTCGCATGAATACCGAACGTAAAGACGCCGACCGCACGGACGCGCCTGCGGCATCCAATTTCATCCGCAACATCATCGACGACGACAATCAGTCGGGCAAGTGGGCGCAACGCGTCGAAACGCGCTTCCCGCCGGAGCCGAACGGCTATCTGCACATCGGCCACGCGAAGAGCATCTGCCTGAACTTCGGCGTGGCGAAGCGCTACGGCGGCGTGTGCCACCTGCGCTTCGACGACACGAACCCGGAAAAGGAAAGCGTCGAGTACGTCAACTCGATCATCGACGCCGTGACGTGGCTCGGCTTCGAGTGGAAGAAGGCCGATCACGAGTACCTCTTCTACGCGAGCGACTACTACGACAAGCTCTACGAGTTCGCCGAACTGCTCATCCAGCGCGGCAAGGCGTACGTGGATAGCCAGTCGCCGGAAGAGATGCGCGCGAACCGCGGCTCGGCCACGGAAGCCGGCAAGAACTCGCCGTTCCGCGATCGTTCCGTCGACGAAAATCTCGACCTCTTCCGCCGCATGAAGGCGGGCGAATTCGAGGAAGGCGCGCACGTGCTGCGCGCGAAGATCGACATGGCGTCGCCGAACTTCAACATGCGCGACCCGGTGATCTACCGCATCCGCTTTGCGCATCATTACCGCACCGGCGACAAATGGTGCGTGTACCCGATGTACGACTACACGCACTGCATTTCGGACGCGCTCGAAAACATCACGCATTCGCTGTGCACGCTGGAGTTCGAAGATCACCGCCCGCTGTACGACTGGGTGCTCAACGAACTGGCCGACGCCGGCGTGTTCACGCGCCCGCTGCCGCAGCAAATCGAGTTTTCGCGCCTGAACCTCACGTACGCCATCACGAGCAAGCGCAAGCTGCTGCAACTCGTGACCGAAAACCACGTGGACGGCTGGGACGACCCGCGCATGCCCACCATCGTCGGCGTGCGCCGCCGCGGCTTCACGCCCGAAGCGATCCAGTTGTTCTGCGAACGCATCGGCGTGACGAAGGTCGATTCGTGGATCGACATGAGCGTGTTCGAAGGCGCGCTGCGCGACGATCTCGACGACAAGGCGCCGCGCGCGACCGCCGTGCTCGATCCGCTCAAGCTTGTTATCGACAACTATCCCGAAGGCCAGTCCGAGCCGTGCAGCGCGCCGGTTCACCCGCATCATCCCGAGCGCGGCAATCGCGCGTTCGCGTTTTCGCGCGAACTGTGGATTGAGCGCGAGGACTTCCAGGAAACACCGCCGAAGGGCTACTTCCGTCTGTTCCCGGGCAACAAGGTGCGATTGAAGTACGGCTTCGTGGTCGAATGCACGGGTGCGGAGAAGGACGCCGAAGGCAATATCGTGGCCGTGCATTGCAACTACTTCCCCGACAGCAAATCGGGCACGGAAGGCGCGAGCAACTACAAGGTCAAGGGCACGATTCACTGGGTCAGCGCCGACAACGCGGTGCCGGCGGAAGTGCGCCTCTATGACCGCCTGTTCCGCGAAGAGCAACCCGACGCGGGCGGCCGCGACTTCCTCGAAGCGCTCAATCCCGATTCGAAGCGCGTGGTGCAAGCGTACCTGGAACCGGGCGCGCGCGACGCCGCGCCTGAAGACCGCTATCAGTTCGAGCGCCACGGCTACTTCGTCGCCGACCGCTACGATTCGAAGCCGGGTGCGCCGGTGTTCAACCGCATCGTCGGTCTGCGCGATAGCTGGGGCAAGTAAGGCTCGCGCCTCGCGCCGCATCGGGCAGCAAGCAAAAAGCCCGCACGAACCGTGCGGGCTTTTTTCATTACAGGAGCGCCTGGCGAAACAACCTCAAAGTCTGCGATGCAGTTCCGCGAGCGAGAGCGTCGTGTTGAACAGCCGCGCAAGACTGCGGCTTGCATAGCGATCCACTTCGCCAGGTACGGTCCAGCGCCAGGCGTCCATTTCCGGAATCATCACGCCATCTTCGCGGCGCGGAAAAAGCGACACGCAAACGCAACGCGAGAGGTCGAGTTCGTCGGCGCGGGCGCGGGCGGCGAAGAGATGCAGATCCTTGTCGCGCCGATACACGTAGCGCCCCAGATCGACGAGCCGCGACGCCGCGACTTCGATGCCGGTCTCCTCGACCATCTCCCGGCGCGCGCTCTGCGATTCCGTCTCGCCGGGTTCGCCCTGCCCCTTCGGAATGTCCCAGTGATTCGTGCCGGTTGCGTGCGCGAGCAGCACGCGGCCTTCAGGATCGAGCAGCACAATGCCGCACGAAACGATCTTGCCGTTCACCGCGCGCTCAGTGCTGCTTCTGGAAAACCCACGCGCCCTGGCCCTTGCGGCAGAAGTGCGGATGCAGCGTCATCGACTGGCCCTTCGCGGTGATGACGACTTCCGTGTCGCGACACGTCTTGTCGCCTTCCTTTTGCGTATTCGACGGCGTGATGGTCGAGTTGATACGCGTGCCATTGTGCGAGCCCTCGTTCGACCACGTCGTGCTCTCGCCGTCGGCCTTGTGCTCGACGGCATCGCGCACGGCGTTCTGGAGCGAGTTGTAGTCCGCCTGGTTCATGAACGACATGGGCGTGTTGTTCAGAAAACCCAGGTTGGCGGCATGCGCGCTGCCCATGCCAATGGTGACAACGAGCGCCGCGCCCATGGCGCTCAGCGTGTGCAGGGTTCGGGACATTGTGTGTTCTCCTCGACGGACTGACGGAATCGGCGAAAAGCATAACACGCGCCCTTTTTTCGGCTCGCCCAGCAAGGCCGCGCGCGCCGCGGCGGCCGGTTCCTTTTCGGATTGGTCTGATGGTGGGGGCTATGCCCGATGACTACGATGGGTCGGTCGCCCACTTACACGCCATCAGGAAATCTCTGACATGACCTACACCATTGCACTCAAGGTCTTCGCGATCCTGCTGGTCCTTCTCTGCATCGGCCTGATGTCTTTCGTCGCGCACTACACGCACGCGCCGCAAACGGAGGCGCCGGGCCCGAACCTGGCCATCCGCCCCGCGCGCGCGCCAGGTTGGCCGGATGCCACGGTGCGCATCGGCACGGTCGCGTTGCTCGTGTCCTTCGTCGTACTCACCGGCGCCTGCCTGCTGATCGCGGGCGTCTGAAGCGGCGCTCCGTATGTTCAGTGGGCGCCCGGCTGCCAGCCGTCGGTGAGCGTGTCGAGAAAACGCGATCACGTCCTTGATTTCGGCGCTGCTGAACACCGGCGGGTCGCCCGCCTCGCGATCGAACGGCGGATCCGCGTTGAGATTCATCTGCAGAAGAGCCCAACGGAACGGCGCACAGCCGATGGGCGATCTGACCAACGCGCTCGACGTCAAGCTGTAAGGGCGGAAAGACGTCTGATCGTCGAATAACGGATGTGAAAAAGCAAAAAGCCCGGCTAGGAAGACCGGGCTTTTGCGTATCTGAAAACTGGCGCGACAGGAGGGGCTCGAACCCCCGACCCTCGGCTTAGAAGGCCGATGCTCTATCCAGCTGAGCTACTGTCGCGTGCACATGCGCAAGGCCGCAAGCGGGCCGCGCGAAGACGGGGCTGGATTATACCGCGATCCCCTCACACGGTCTCCCCTTGCTCATTGCGCCTGCCAACGGCCTTCATGCCAGAATTAAACCGGCTGCTGATGGAGCGCGAACCAGCCGAGAAAAATCGCGCCGGCGATCAGGCAATACGCACCGAACGATGCGAGGCGCCCGCGTCCCTCGAAATATTTCATGAGGAACTTCACGCTCAACCACGCGGCGATACCGGTGAGCACGCCGCCAACCACAGCGGTCATCAATTGATCTCGCGCGTGAAAGAGCTTGGGCAGTTCGAGCACGCCGGCGGCGAAGATGATCGGCGTCCCGAGCAGGAACGAGAACTCCGCGGCCTTTTCGGCCGTGAGCCCCGCTGCGTTACCGGCGATCATCGTGAGGCCGCTGCGCGAAAAGCCAGGAATGAGCGCGCCGATCTGCGCGAGGCCGACGAGAAATGCCTGGCGAAACGTAAGCTTCTCGGGCGGACGATGCGCGCGCGCGCGCTGGAGGCGATCGCCGAACCACAGCAGCACGCCATTGACCATCAACGCGGCCGCCACAATGCGCAGGTCGTGAAAGATGGCCTCGATGCGCTTTTCGAGCACGAGACCCACGATACCCGTCGGAATCGTGCCGATGATGAGCGCCCACATCATATGCCCATCGTCGTTCTTGCGGCCGGCCAGCGAGCCGAAGAAGCCGCTGATCAACGCGACCCAGCGCTCCCGGAAATACCAGAGCAGCGCGACGGCGGTCCCCAGGTGCAGCGCAACGAGGAACGGCAGCAATTGCGGCGCGTGCTTGTCGATGTGCATACCGAACAGCGCCGGCACGAGCAGGGTATGGCCGAGACTGCTCACCGGAAACAGCTCGGTAACGCCCTGCAACACGCTCAGGAAGAATAGAAACCAGAGACTCACGCGCGGATCCTCGTAATGGTGGTGTAAGGGGCCGGACCGTGCGGAGTCGGTGCGGCAAAGCGCACCGATTATGCCTGGGCCATATTGCAGCGCCAAGCGTGGAGAGAGATTTGTCGGAAAAGTTACTGCGTCGCAACAAACCTGGCTGCGAATGTATGGGTTCTGGCGCGAATGGGCGCGTGAACCGAGTGCGGGAGAACGAAAGGCGGCGCGATCAGCGCGCCATTTTGTAGAAGAAGTACGCGCTGCTGCCGACAAAGAGGCTGAACAGGGCCATGCTCATTGCCATTGCGAGGTCCATGGGAAGTCTCCTGCGAAAATTCTCTGTGCGCTACCGCACGGTCATGCGGATTATGCTGACTCTTGCCCTCCATCGACACCCGCGCTTTCCCCGACGAGGGTTTTCACGCATGAGAAAGCGGCGCAAAATCCGCCTTCCCGGTGCATCCGCGCCGCCCTTCCTGCCACCCATTCCCGGGCCGCCCATGAACGCTCATTCAGAACAGGACATCCTCACTCTCACCCTCGGTGCCTCGACGCTGCGTTTCGCGCCGTGGGCCGGAGGCCGTTTGCTCTCGTGGCACGTCGACGGCCGCCCGGTCATCGTGTGGCCGGAGAATGCGAACTGGGCCGAGCCGGCGCGCGTGCGCGGCGGCAATCCGCTGCTGTTCCCCTTCCTCGGCCGCCATCGCGTAGACGGCCAGATTGGGCGCTGGCGCGACGCCCAAGGCGTCGTCCGCGATCTGCCGATGCACGGCTTCGCGCGCGATCTGCCGTTTGCGGCGCAGGTCGACGGCGACGGACACGGCCTGCTCATGACGCTCGTCGACTCCGACGCCACCCGCGCGGGCTACCCATTCTCCTTTCGCTTCGAAGCGATCTACCGGCTCGCCGACGCGCAGACGCTCGACGTAACGCTCCGCGCAACAAATACGGGCGCGGACCCGCTTCCGTGGTATGCGGGCCATCATTTCTATTTCGCGCTGCCGCATGCCCAGCGCGCCGAAACCACGCTCGACTTGCCGGGCGCCCAGCGCCGTCACCAACTTGCGGACGGTTCGATCAGCGCGCCCGAACCCGGCAAGGCGCAATACCGGCTCGACGACGCCAGCATTATCGACCGCTTCCACGTGCTCGAGCCGACGCCGCCCGCAACGCCGGTGCGCCTCGTTGCGCCGGGACTCGGCCGCGCGGTGACCATCGATCTGAACCGGCCCGGCTCGCTTCCCTGGTACGCCGTGACGACGTGGACGGAAGCCGCCGACTCCGACTTCTACTGCGTCGAGCCCTGGCTGGGTCTGCCCGACGCTATCCACAACGGGCTCGGCCTGCGCTGGCTCGCACCGGGTCAAACGGAAACGGCGACGCTGCGCATGGGCGTCGAAATGCTCGGCGGCTAATCTCGCCTGCGGGTCCCTATGGGACCGGCACGGGTTCCAGGCTGCCACTTGCGTCAGCCATTCGTCAGGCAAAACCCCAGTTGCGTTGGCAAAACCGCTAGAATCAGGCGTTTTGCCAGCGCGACGGGTCTTGTTCCGTCGCGGCAAGGTCATGCGAGGTTCAATGTTGGCATCAGGAATCAGACGGATGGCATGTGCGGCGCTCGTTGCGTTGCTCGCGGCATGCGGATCGGCTCCGGTCGGACCCGGCTTCTACCGCGTGGAACGTGGCGACACCGTGTACAAGATCGCGCGCAGCAATCGCCAGTCCGTGCAGAACATCGTGCGCTGGAACAATCTGTCGAATCCCGACGCCATCGAAGTCGGCCAGGTCCTGCGCGTGGAGCCGCCCGCCGGTTCGGCAAGCGCCCGCACCGGCAGCGCGCCACGTAGCGCGGCAACGGCTCCGCGCGAGGCGGCTAACGCCGCCGACACCTCGTCCGCCGACTCATCCGCGCCGTCGGCAGCGGCCGCGCCCTCAATTTCCCTTGTCTGGCCGACGAGCGGCCAGGTCATTCGCGGCTTCGACGGCCGCAATTCGAAGGGCATCGACATCGCCAATTCGGCCGGCACGCCCGTCGTCGCGGCAGCGCCCGGCACCGTGGTCTATGCAGGCAATGGTCTGCGTGGCTACGGTAACTTGCTGATCATCAAGCACAGCGGCGATTACCTGACGGCCTATGCGCACAACCAGGCCTTGTTCGTGAAGGAAGGTCAGAGCGTCGCGCAGGGCCAGAAGATCGCGGAAATGGGCAGCAGCGACAATGATCGCGTGATGCTGCATTTCGAACTGCGATACCAGGGGCGCTCGATCGATCCCACGCGACAACTCCCTGCGCGTTGAGACAAGCCACTCCGGCCAGCCATTTCAATAGACGAAAAAAAGCCCGGCATGGCGCCGGGCTAACGGGGGTTTGGCGCATATCGGCAAAGGACCGGTTTACCATGCGCCGAGTCGCAATCTATCAACGGGCTTCCTGCGGCGCAATCACTTAATTAGCGCGAAAATGTGCTACGGCGCACGGATTATGTGTCGCATCACTTTTTTGAAGCGAATCAGCACGCCGAATCAACTATTCCTGCGCGTGGGAACGCCGCTTCAGCGACAGGGAGCGGCAAGTGACCAACAGCCATGAACGCTTGCTGGGTGGGCGATTCAGGGCGCTGCGAATTGCCGCTTGAGATTTTTCGGCAACGCCGACGCATCGATTTAAAGCCCGGCACTTTCCGGATTTTCGATGACCCCGCCGTTAGTGGGCAAACGCACGCAACAATACATTTATTACATGAGGTGTACATATTTGAAACACCAATTCGCAGCACGCTTAGATCAGACGTTTGACTGATTTAATAACGCGTATCGCGGAGGCTTTGGCACCGCGACTGCGGATTTCGGCTATTAATGTGATTAATGTTGCCGATGTGCCATCGCTATTCGGGCAAATCCCGGCGACGGTCGGCAGGCGGACTATCGTTTATAGTATCGGCCGCAACGGACTCCCCATTACCATGACTATCGACGACGCCAATCCCAGTTCGACGTACGCCAGGCTGCTCGGTGAAACCGCCAAAATCGACTGGCAGGATCTCGAACGCTTCTTCGCGCAAGGCAAACTCTTGAGCGTGGCGCGTGACCTCGATCTCGTCAGCGTGGCCGAGGCCATCGCCAACGACGACAGTGCAGTCGTCACGCAATGGCTGTCTTCCGGCCTCGTGGCACGCATGCAGGCAGAGACCGCATCCGATTACGCGGCTCGCAAGCCGGAGCTGTGGGCGGTCGTCGTTTCGCCGTGGGTGTGCGTGCAGGAACGCGCTTGAGCGCCGCCGAAGCCCTACCCGAACAGCGTGGCTGGCATCGGCGCGTGCTGACGCTCGCGTTTCCCATCGTCCTCGCCAATCTCACGCAGCCCATCCTCGGCGCCGTCGATACAGCCGTGGCAGGGCATCTCGGCAGCGCGGCCGATCTTGGCGGCGTCGCACTGGGCGGCCTGTTCTTCAACTTCGTTTTTTGGGGCTTCGGCTTCCTGCGCATGGGGACGACGGGACTCGTCGCGCAGGCCTACGGCGCCCGCGATTTCGCCGCGTTGCGCGCGAATGTCGTGCGGGCCCTGGTGCTGGCATTCGCGATCGGCGCCGCGATCCTGCTGATTCAATCACCCTTGATCCGGTACGCGCTCGCGGCCATTGGCGGCAGCGCCGAGGTACAACGCAATGCCGGAATCTACTGCCTCGCGCGCATCGGCTCCGCGCCATTCGCTCTGGCGAACTACGTCGTGCTCGGCTATCTGCTCGGTACACAGCGCGTGCGCGTTGCGTTGCTTTCGCAGATATTTATCAATCTGACGAACGTCATAGCCGTGCTCGCTTATGTGTACGGGTTCCGATGGGGCATCGCCGGGATCGGCGCGGCGACTGCAACGGCGGACACGTTCGGTTTTGTCTTCGGAGCCTGCGTGCTGTGGCGCCTACGTCCTCGCGGTCTCGCGCCGCTTGCGCTGCAAACCGTGCTCGAACCCGCGGCGCTCAAGCGCCTCATCGCGATCAACCGCGATATCTTTCTGCGCACGCTTTGTCTGCTGGGCTCGTTTGGGTGGTTCGCGCATATGGGCGCGAAGCAAGGCGATGCGATTCTTGCCGCGAACGCCCTTCTTCTCAACTTCCAGACCTTCATGGCCTTCGGTCTTGATGGGTTCGCCCATGCAGCCGAGGCGCTGGTGGGCGCGGCGATTGGCGCGGGAAATCGCGATGCGTTCCGACAGGCCGTGAAGATCAACCTGTTCTGGGCAGCGCTGGGCGCGTTCGGCTTTTCCGCGGTTTATTGGGTCTGCGGCCCGTGGATCATCGGGCAGCTAACCAATCAGCCAGCGGTACGCGCCGCCGCCGAAGCATTCCTCCCGTGGGCCGCGCTTTCGCCGCTCATTTCCGTTTGGGGTTTTCTGCTGGACGGCGTATTCATCGGCGCGACGCGCACACGCGAACTCATGCAAGCCATGGCAGTGTCGCTGGCCGTGTTTCTCTGCGCGTCGTGGGCGCTGGTCGGGCCGCTCGGCAATCATGGGCTATGGATCGCCCTGCTTGTCTTCATGGCCTCACGCGGCCTGACGCTTTTACCTTTGCTGTCGCGCATCAGCGGCGCAATTGGGCCTGTCTCCGTACAACTGCGCTGACGTCAGTGACGCAAAGCGGCGGCGCTTAATGAGCTGGCGCCGGGTTGTCGATCATCATCGGTGGCCGATCGTCGGTCGGCACGCCGTGGTAGTCGGGCGGATCCTGCGGCGGGGTGCCGTGGCGGTGTGACGTTGCGTTGTCGGCGCATGCCGAAAGCAAGGCGGCCATTGCAAGGGCCAGATAAACACGGGACATCGCCTCAAATCCTTTCTGAATGTTGATCCGATCGGCGCTTCATGCGGGTAGTGGAGCGCCGAACTCGCTATTTTTTCTGCCGCGACACTGTTCTAAGATACGGACATGGCTGCAATCGACAGGAGGCTGCCATGGATGCCGAAACTATCGCGGGACTGGTCGGACTTGCTGTGGGCCTGCTGGTTCTGCTTGGGCTATCGATTTTCGAATCGCGTGCCTACCGGAAGGAGCACGAGGGCGAAGGCATGATGCATCACTGGCTGGCCGAGCATCACGTCCTCGACCGGGTTCGCCGCAGGCACTGAAGCTCGCGCCCACAGTTCGCCGGCGGCTCTTGCCTGAAGCTTGCTGCGGCCAGTCGAACTGGCCGGAGGGTGCTTTTCTGCGTCCGTCCGTTAGTGAATGCTTGCCCGCGCTTCCATTTAAA